>NZ_JBQVRP010000003.1:0-636053 GCF_052439245.1 Natrinema sp. LN54 | reverse complement strand
CACCGAACTACCAAGGCTAACATCAGATCCCATCTGTACGGCGGACCGCAGGGGTGGAATCCTCATCTCGTGCGGATTTATTCCTAAGCCGTCCGGGGTATATAACCCCTTCGGACCGGAACCATCCGGGATGACGGGACGAGTTGAACGTCCCGTCGATCACATCTTTCGTGTTCACATCCGAATGCCCTCGTACATATAAGGGCGTCGGATCGCCGCCCAGCCGGAAATCGCATCCGGCAAGGGCGTGTGCGATCACAACTGAACGCCCACGCACGTATAAGGGCTCTGGACTGTCGCAACCGGGAACACCGGTCGCGAACACATCCATAGTGGAACCCTCGTGTACGGATAAGGCCGTCGGATCGTACCGACGGACACTCCGTGGGTGGATGTGAGACATCCCCCGCGCCGGGTTTCGGCCGGAGGGAACGTGGCGGTGTACGCCACGTCGTTCGCATTCCAATCGATGCCGGGTACACATATAAGACCGTCGGACCAGACTGATATCGGAACCCGCTACCATACCACGGTTTTCCACGAGAGGGTCGCATCACTAATACTAATAAATGCAGTCGCTCCTCGAGCAAATCGACTCAGGGCTGCAAAGGGTGTCACGCGGGCGGAGGTCGGCCGGTCATCCCGCCCTTGTAGGGAGTCGGACCGAATGATACCCGCGCGAGTCGCACTCGAGCGCGCACGCGCAAGAAGGCTTCGTGTCGACGGTTCGACGGCGGAGACCGGGGAACGCATCGATGCCGATAAACCACGTGCGTTGCAAGGTGGAGACGAATGGTCCGGGACCCGTTCGCTTCGGAATCGACGCCGGCCGCGGAGGAGATCTGCTCTGCGCTGGACGATCCCGACTGCCGTGAGATCATCCGAAACCTCGAGGAACCCATGACCGCATCGGAGCTGTCGAAGCGGTGTGAGATCCCGCAGTCGACGCTGTACCGGAAACTCGAGTTGCTGACCGAGGCGACGCTGCTCGAGGAGTCGACCGAGATTCGACAGGACGGACATCACGCGAGCAAGTACTCGGTCGCGTTCGACGAGATCACGCTCGGGTTGGACGAGGACCGGTCGCTGACGGTCCAGATCGATCGGCCGGCGCGGACGGCGGACGAACGGCTCGCGGACCTGTGGTCGGAGGTGCGAAAGGAAACATGAATCCATTTCCCGCCGGCTCGGCCGAGATCATGCTCGCGCTGGCCGTCGTCAAGACGCTCGTGCTCGTGGTCGGGGGCATTATTACGTACTTCGCGTTCAAGGCGTATCGACGGACCCGCCAGCGCGCGTTAGGCTATCTCGCGGGCGGGTTCGGCCTCGTCACGCTCGGGTTGGTGCTCGCCGGCATGTTGTACGAACTCCTCGGCGTCGAGCTCGCGACGGGGATCCTGCTCGAGAGTCTGCTCGTGTTGGCCGGCTTCGTGGTGATCGCGTACTCGCTGTACGTGCAGTGAGACCGGAGCCGTCTGTTCTTTCGGAGTCGGTACCTACCAGCGGAAAGTGAGAAACGAAGCGCGAGTACGGAACGCGGGCGGTCGCCGCGTCAGCGGTTCAGCGTGTGAATCGCATGTCCGAGCGCGTTTTCGGCGGCTTCCATCACCGCTTCCGAGAGCGTCGGGTGGGTGTGGACCGTCGACGCGACGTCCTCGAGAGTCGCGCCGAGTTCGATCGCGAGGCCGAGTTCGGCGATCAGTTCCGAAGCTTCGGGGCCGACGATCGAGGCGCCGAGGACGTAGCCGTCTTCGTCGTCGGCGACGATTTTGACGAATCCGTCGGAGTCCCCGGTCGTGAGCGCGCGGCCGCTGGCGCGGAACGGGAACTGACCGATCACGGTCTCGAAGCCGGCGTCTTCGGCCTCGGATTCGGTCATGCCGACGGTTCCGATTTCGGGATCGGTGAAGACGGCGGCCGGCATTGCTTGGTGGTCGAGAGCGGCGGGTTCGCCGGCGATCACTTCGGCGGCGACCTTGCCCTCTGCGCTGCCCTTGTGTGCGAGCATCGGTTCGCCGGCGACGTCGCCCGCGGCGAAGATGTGGTCGACGTTCGTGCGTGCGCGCGAATCGGTTTCGATGAACCCGCGGTCGTCCGTCTCGAGACCGGCTTCCGCGAGATCGAGCGTGTCCGAGACCGGCTGGCGGCCGACGGCCACGAGTACCTTTTCGGTGTCGAGTTCGAGACGTTCGTCTTCGACGGTTTCGGCGCTTCCTCCGTCAGCGGCGGCCTGCTCGGCCGGTTCGGCGACGACGCGGATACCGTCCTCGCCGTCGCGGTCGTGCCACTCCGTCGCGGTATAGCCGAACTCGAAGTCGATTCCGAGATCGTTCGCGCGTTTCTTGACCGGGCGTTTGAGGTCGTCGTCGTAGCCCGGGAGGATCGAGTCGAGCATCTCGAGGACGGTCACGTCGGTCCCGAGTTTGGCGAAGACGCTCGCGAGTTCCATCCCGATGTAGCCGGCCCCGACGACGACAAGCGAGTCGGGGACGGACTCGAGCGCGAGGGCCTGTTTCGAGTCGAGGACGGGTTCGTCCCCGTATTCGAAGTTCGGAATCTCGATGGGCCGCGAGCCGGTCGCGATGACGGCGTGTTCGAACTCGAGGCTCTCGGAGCCCTGCCCCTCGCCGCTGTGGGAGACGCGGACGGTGTTCTCATCGGCGAAGCGGGCGGTTCCCTCGAGCAGGGTGACCTGATTGGCCTTGCAGAGCTTCTCGACGCCGCCGGTGAGTTGGTCGACGACGCCGTCCTTCCAGTCCATCATTCCGGCGAGGTCGATCGCGGGGTCGGCGTGGATGCCCATCTCCTCGGCGGTGGCGGCTTCGTGGGCGACGTCAGTCGCGGTGATCAGCGCTTTCGAGGGGATACAGCCGTAGTTCAGGCAGGTCCCCCCGTAGGCGTCCTTCTCGACGAGCGTGACGTCGAGATCGAGTTGGCCCGCGCGGATCGCGGCCACGTAGCCGGCGGGGCCCGCGCCGATGACCAGTACGTCGGTTCCGGTGGTGACGTCTCCGACGACCATCAGTTATCCTCCTCCGTCGCGTGTGTCGTGCGTAAACTGTGTGCGTCCATATTCGGTAGCGTTGGCTTCGATCACTCGAGCAATAGTAGGCCGGGGTTCTCGAGGTACTCCATGACGGTGTTCGTAAACTGCGCGCCGACGGCCCCGTCGATCAGCCGGTGGTCGAACGACAGCGACAGCGTCAGTACCGAGCGGGGTTCGATCGACTCCTCGCCCGTCTCCTCGTCGACCACGACCCGGGGC
Source organism: Natrinema sp. LN54 (assembly GCF_052439245.1). NCBI lineage: Archaea > Methanobacteriati > Methanobacteriota > Halobacteria > Halobacteriales > Natrialbaceae > Natrinema > Natrinema sp. LN54. The sequence goes on along the minus strand of NZ_JBQVRP010000003.1, from coordinate 632,788 downwards.
TTGCGCTTGATCGCGCCGATCGCGAGGATGCCCGCCTCGGGGTAGTTGATGATCGGGGTGGCGTACTCGCCGCCGATCGCTCCGACGTTGGTGATCGTAAACGTCGAGCCCCGCAGTTCGCCGGGGCTGATCGTTCTGTCGCGGGCCTTCTGGACGACCTCGTTCATCTCCGAGGAGAGCTGCAACAGTCCTTTCCGGTCGGCGTCCTCGACCACCGGTACCATCAGTCCGACATCGGTCGCGGTCGCGACCCCGATGTTGTAGTAGTCGCGGTAGACGATCTCCTCGTTTTCCTCGTCGATGACCGCGTTCATCTCGGGGTGTTCGTTCAGCGCCGCGACGACGGCCTTCATGATGAACGGCATGTAGGTGAGCCGGATGCCGCGCTCCTCGGCACGCGGTTTGAGTTCCTCGCGTGCCTCGACGAGTTCGGTTACGTCGACCTCGTCGTGGTGAGTGACGTGGGGCGCGCTGTACTTAGACTCGACCATCGCCTCGGCGATCCGCTTGCGGACGCCCCTGAACGGCTCGCGGCGTTCGCGCTCGCCCTCGGCGAACTCGGTCCCCTTCGTCCCCACCCCCTCACCGGCTTCGACCGCGTCCCGATCCGCCTCCTGTGCCCGCTGCTGGGCGTTCGCGTACTCCTGTACGGCTTCCGGCGTGACGAACGCCTCACCGTCGCGCTCCTCGGTCGTCGGGACGGAATCGATGTCGATCCCCTCCTCGTCGGCGAGCCGCCGGGTCGCGGGCGCGGCCAGTGTCTTGTCGCGATCCGCCGACTCGACCTGTGTCGGCGTCTCGGTCCGTTGGGTACTCGAGGCCTCGGCCCCTGCCGCGGAAGCCGATCCCTCGCCGGTGCCAGTGGTACTCGCAGCGCTCGAGTCGCTCGTGCTCGATTCAGCGCCGGCCGTATCAGATGTGGCTGCGGCTGCGGGTTCGGCGGCCTCCGGCTGGGCCTGTACCGCGCCGTCGCCGGCCCCGCCGGTAGCGGCCTGCACGTCGGCCGCGGTGATTCGACCGCCGGGACCGCTCCCTTCGAGACTCGAGAGGTCGATCCCTTCCTCGCGGGCCAGCCGGCGCACGCGCGGAGGTGCGAAGACACGATCGTCGGGCGGCGCGACCGCTTCGGTGTCCGCCCCGGTCGCGCCGGGGTCGCCGGCAGCGTCACCGGTTTCCGCTTGTGGCTCGCCCGGTTCGTCGACGCCGGCGGGTTCGCTCGTCTGCTCTCGCTCCGATTCCGTCTCCGTCTCGGCTGCTCCTTCGGTTTCTCCCGCTACATCAAAGGAGATGATTACCGTCCCGACGGGGACGACCGCACCCTCCTCGACGTGTAACTCGCGGACCGTGCCGTCGACCGGCGCGGGAACCTCCACGAGGGCTTTGTCCGTCTCGACCTCCGCAACGGGTTGGTCCTCTTCGACTGTCTCGCCCGCTTCGACCAGCCACGAGACCAGTTCGCCCTCCGCGACTCCCTCGCCGACGTCCGGTAGTTCGAATTCCCTAACCATGATCAGAACTCCACGGCGTCTCGAATGCCGTCCTCGATGCGCGCCGGCTCGGGCAGATAGTAGTCCTCGAGCGCGTACAGCGGGAACGGCGTGTCGAAACCCGTGATACGCTCCACCGGGGCTTCCTGATACAGTAGGGCTTCCTCCTGCAGGGTCGCGGTGATCTCGGCTCCCAGTCCGCCGGTCTTCGGTGCCTCGTGGACGACCGCGGCGCGGCCGGTCTTCTTGAACGAGTCGACGATCGTCTCCTCGTCCAGCGGCGAGACCGTTCGCAGGTCGACCACCTCGGCGTCGATCCCCTCGTCTTCGAGATTCTCGGCGGCCTCGAGCGTCGGCCGGGTCATCGCGCCCCACGTGTAGACCGAGATATCGCTTCCCTCGCGGCGGACGGCCGCCTCGCCGAGGGGGACTTCGTACGATTCGTCGGGGACTTCCTCGCGGAAGGCCCGGTAGATGAGTTTTGGCTCGAGGAAGAGCACCGGATCGGGACTCCGGATCGCACTGGTCAGCAGCCCCTTGGTGTCGTAGGGGGTCGACGGGATGACGACCTTGAGCCCGGGCTGGTGGACGAACATCGCCTCGGTGGATTCGGAGTGGTGTTCCGGCGCGCGGATCCCGCCGCCGTAGGGGGCGCGGACGACCAGCGGACACGTGTATCGTCCGCGCGAGCGCGTCCGCAGGCGCGCGGCGTGGGAGACGATCTGGTCGAACGCGGGATAGATGAAGCCCATGAACTGGATCTCGGGGACCGGCCGCATCCCGTAGGCGGCCATCCCGATCGCCGTCCCGACGATGCCCGACTCTGCGAGCGGCGTGTCGACGACCCGGTCCTCGCCGAACTCGTCGTAGAGCCCTTCGGTCGCCCGGAAGACGCCGCCGTTCTTGCCGACGTCCTCGCCCATGACGATGACATCGTCGTCGCGAGCCATCTCGGTGTGTAATCCGTCCCGTACCGCCTGTACCAGCGTGAGGTTCTCCGAGCCTGATTCTGCAGCCATAGTATCACTCCAAGAGCGCGTCGTCGCCGTGGTCCTCGCGGATCGATTCGAAGTACTCGAGCTGTCGCTGTAGCCGTCGGGGCATCCCCTCGTAGACGTGGGCGAAGATCTCCTCGGGCTCGGGCCGCTCGACCGATTCCGCCGACTCGATCGCGTCGGCCACGTTCTCCTCGATCCGCGTCTCGATCGCGTCGACCCGCTCCGCGTCGAGGGTTCCCGTCGACCGCAGGTAGGTCTCGAGGCGCGGGATCGGATCCTTCTGCTTCCAGCGTTCGACCTCGTCGTCGGTCCGGTAGACCGAGGGATCGTCGGCGGTGGTGTGGGCTCCGAACCGGTACTGGACCGCCTCGATGAGCGTCGGCCGCAACTCGTCTTCGCCGGGATCCCTGGCTTTCTCGAGGGCTTCCTTCGTGACCTTGTACACCGCGAGCGGGTCCATGCCGTCGACCTGCACCCCCTCGAAGCCGTAGGCGGTGGCCTTCTGGGCGAGCGTGGCACTCGCCGTCTGGCGCTCGCGCGGCACGGAGATGGCCCACTGGTTGTTGTTACAGAAGAACACGTTCGGCGTGTCGAAGACGCCGGCGAAGTTCAGCCCCTCGTGGAAGTCGCCTTCGGAGGTCGCGCCGTCGCCGAAGTAGCAGACGAAGGCCTTGTCTTCGTCGCGGAGTTTCGAGGCCCACGCCGCGCCGGTCGCGTGGGGAATCTGGGTCGCGATGGGGACCGCGACCGAGAAGATATTGACGTCCTCGGGCATGTAGTTTCCGCGCTCGTGACCCATCCAGTAGAGCAGGGTCCGCTCGAGGGAGAGGCCCCGAACCAGCCCGACGCCGTGTTCGCGGTAACTGGGGAAGACCCAGTCCTCCTCGGCCAACGCGTGGGCGCTGCCGACCTGTGCGCCCTCCTGTCCGGACAGCGGCGGATAGGTGCCCATCCGCCCCTGTCGCTGGAGGCTGACGGCTCGCTCGTCGAACCGGCGCACGAGCCGCATCTGCTCGTACATCTCGACGAGTTGGTCGTCGGTGAGGTCCGGAACCTCGGCACCCTCTCGGACCCGACCCGCCTCGTCGAGTATCTGTACTCGCTCGCGGGGATCGCGCTGTAACGTACTCACGGGACAACCCACCTGTACATACCCTAATGAACTATCGCTCAGGATAAAGGAGTTTCCCAAAAGTAGGTTACTGTTCGTCGGATTTTTGCCGGACGGCTGTACGCCTCCGTACCAGATCTCGACAACAGCGAACAGAAGTGCGCAAAGTCGACCGATTTCTTCCGGTTGTGGAAGGTGACTCTCGAGCGCGAGCGACTGTCGGCGCGGGCGATCAAACGAAATGGACTCCCCGTGGCTCGTGGTCGGAACGAAGCGTCGCCCGGCAGGTGGCCGCGGTCGCGAGCGCTCTTAGGACTCGGTCTGTTGTGGCCGGGTACGACGCGCGTCGGCTCTCGCTTCCGCGACGCTCTTGCCCTCGCGCAAGACGGCGTCGACGAACAGTTCGCCGGCCTTGTACGACGAGCGCACCATCGGGCCGCTGGCACAATAGAGGAAGCCTAACTCATCTTCGGCGACGCGTCGCCACGTCTCGTACTTATCGGGGTGGTCGTAGCGCCGGACCTCGAGGTGGTCCCGCGAGGGCTGCAGATACTGCCCCAGTGTGACGATATCGACGCCGCGTTCGCGCAGGTCCGCGAGCGTCTGGTAGACCTCGTGGTCGTACTCACCGTGCCCGAGCATGACAGAGGTTTTGGTGTAAATGTCGCTTTCCCGACCGACCTGCTCGAGGACCGACAGGCTCTGCTCGTAGCCGGCGCGGCGGTCACGAACGGGATACTGCAGCCGCTCGACGGTCTCGACGTTGTGGGCGATCACGTCGGGTTCGGCGTCGATGATCTTCCGGACGAGTCGCTCCTCGCCCTGGAAATCGGGGATCAACACCTCGACGAGGATGCCGGGGTGGCGGGCCTTGATCTCGCGGATGGTCTCGGCGAAGTGGCCCGCGCCCTGATCGGGGAGATCATCCCGGTCGACACTGGTGAGGACGACGTAGTCCAGCCCGATTTCGGCGATCGCTTCGGCGACGTTTTCGGGTTCGTCGGGGTCGAGGGCCTCCATCCCACCGGTTCGAACGTCACAGAAGTTACAGCCTCGAGAGCAGCGATCACCCATCAGCATGAAGGTGGCCGTGCCGCCGCCCGACCCATCGCCGTCGGACCCGCCTCTGCCCGACCAGCACTCGCCCAGGTTCGGGCAGTTGGCCTCCTCGCAGACGGTGTGGAGGTCGTGGTCCCGCAGCGTCTCCCGGATGCCGGCGAACTCCCGTCCCGACGGCGGGCGACTCTTCAGCCAGTCGGGCTTGCGCGCGCGGCTCATATCCCCACATGGGTCCGCGCGGTCAAAAACCGTGGTGGTCCCGCGGCTCGTTTCGAGTCGGCCACGACGTGACACGTCGGTATGGAGCAGCAAACCGCCCGAAAATCGGCCGCGTCGCGGGTAACCGGTCCGTTCCCCCGATAGCTTTACGGACGGGTACGGAATAGGCGCGGCCGATGGCCTTCGGCTCGACGCCCGACTGGTTTCATATCAGCGACGACGAGAGCATCGTCTGGGAGAGCCGTCCGCATCCGTTCGCGATGGGGACCGAGCTCCCGGTCGGGATCGGGCTCGCGCTCGCGGGCATTCTGGTCGCCGGCTGGAGCGGGACCGACGGCGTCGGGCTGCTGACGATACTCGGCGTCCTCGTCACGGTGACCGGGGTGATTATCGCGCTCGCCCGGTATCTCATCTGGACGAACACGCGCTACGTCATCACCTCCACGGAACTCTACAAGAAGCGAGGCGTGATCTCAAGGGACGTGACCCAGTTCCGCCTCGATCGGGTTCAAAACACCAGTCTGCGCCAGTCCGGCATCGGCCGCCTGCTGGGTTACGGCGACCTGACCGTCTACACCGCCGGCTCCGGTGAACCGGAACTGGTCTTCGAACGCGTCCCCCAACCCGAACGGGCCAGCAGCCGGCTCAGCGACCGGCTCGAGGAGACCGCGGCCTCGAGCGAGGAAACGGCCGTCTGATCGCGGCAGAGACCGAACCGACCGCCCACTTACGTCCGCACGCTCGGTGTCATCGAGACTGGACGACCGCCTACCACGGGAACAGTGGCGGCAGCGCGGACCTGACCGCCGACGCCGTCAGTTCGTCGCCGTCCTCGCCGTGGCTCATCACCGGAGCGAGCCCGGCTGCGTCGGCGCCGTCGACGGATCGTTCGTAGCCCGCTCGCGTGTGCGGCGAGAACGGCGATCGGAGGCCCTGCTCTTCCATCGTCCACCGGCCGAACCGCTCGTTGGCGTTCTCGTTTCGCCGCCACTCGCCGCCCTCGAGCCGACTTCCCTCCTCGAACTCGGTCTCGTCGCGCTTTCGCTCGTCGACGTAGAGGTAGTGTTTGGGATACGGGCTGGCGTCCCAGGTCCGGGCGAGGGTCGTCCCGTCGGCCATCACCGCGAGCTCGAGGAAGGTGTACATCGTCGGCGGCTGGACGATGAACGCGGGCACCGCCTCGACGTCCATTCCCGTCGTCTCCAGGAACTCGACCGGCCCGAGTTCGTAGAACTTCTCGCGCATAATCTCGATGTACGTATCGGTGCCGCCGAAGACGACGGCGGCGCGGACGCCGTCGACGCCGTCGACCGTCTCGCGGACGGCGTCGCTCTCGAACCGCTTGTCCTCGACGTCGGCGGGGAGCTTGTCCTTCCCGTCGAACCAGTCGAGGTCGTCGCGCTCGATGATGTCCCTGACGACGTTCTCCTCGCCCGGTTCCCCTTCGACGGCGACGTACGACGGCCGCTCGTCCGCGTTCGTCTCGAGGGCGACGCTCGGCTCCACGAGGGTCCGTCCGTCGGGCGTCGCAAAGGAGAGGTCGATCTCGTTCGCGAGGCGGTACTGCCGGAGGCCCTCGTCGTACTCCGGGAGATGTTTTCGCATCTCCCGGACCGCCTCGAGGTCGTCGGGGAGATCGGTCACGGCGTCGGCGACGAACCACGCGTCGAGGCTCTTGCCGCCGTAGTCGGGCATCGCACTGTTCAAGGAGTCGCCGCCTTCCGAACTGTTCTCGCTGTGGCCGGGCAGCAGCGTGACGGTCGTCGCCGACGCGGCGCGGTCGACCATCAGGACCACCCCCCGCCGAACGCGATCTCGGCGTCCGCGACCGTGAGCAGGAACCGATCCGCGGCGAGGGTCTCGAACCGATACGGCTCGGTCTCGCCGTCGGCGAAGACGAACGCGCCCGTCTCCCCGGCCTCGAACTCCTCGAGAACCTCGGTCCGGACGTAGGCGCCGCGGTCGAACTGGAGGTCCCGCATCGTCGCCGCGAGTCGGGCCCGCCCCACGGGGTCGACCGAGTCGGTCGCGCGGATATTATCGAGGGCGATTCCGCCGCGGTACGCGACCGTTCCGTCCGGCGAATCGGACGAATTGGACCCGGTATCGGCCGGGTACCAGCCGATCTCGAGCCGGGAAACCGCGTCGAGAACGCCGAGATCGATGTCGCTCGCGTCCCAGTAGACGTGTCCCGGCGTCGCCTGCGGAACCGTCACCGGCTCTGACTCGGCGACCGGCTCCTCCGTCAGCCCGTCCTCGAGGAGGTCCGACGGACGATAGAGGCGGAATCTGAAGGCGACCGGCGCGTCGGTCCCGTCGATCCGGCCCGGCGTGACGTCGGCGACGAAGTACGGATGCGTCGAGAGGTCGAGATCGGTGACGGGCCGCGAGATCGTCGGTACCGACTCGCCGTCAGTGGCGACCTCGAGGGCGTACTCGCCCTCGGTGACGGCGATCGGACGGTCACCTCGGGCGACCCGCGACAGCGCGAGGTCACCGTCGGTCCCCCACCCGTCGAGCGTCGACTCGAAGGTGCCCAGCGGGAGTTCGTCTATCGCGTCGCCGATACCGTCAGTCGCATCGCCGATACTCGAGTCGCCGGTCGCGCGGTTCGACGCGGCCGTCCCGAACGCGGCGGCGACGCCGGTTCCCGCGACCGCCGACAGCACGCCGCGGCGCGACATCCGCCGCGGCTTCTCGTTTTCGGACATATACGAGAAGGCAAACATCATCGTCGTATTAATCACTTTTCGAGACCGTCGGCGCTCCTCGAGCGGTCGAACAGGCGCCGCGACCGACGAGACGAGTGGTGCGGTTTCGGTCGCAAATACGTCTCGTCGTCCGGAAACCGGCGATGTCGAGCCCGATCGAAACGCGTCAGATACGGAGATCGAACCACAAAGCACATTATATCAAACCGCTTCCGGAGGCGACACAATGAGTCGACAGTCGACGGTCTCCGACGACTCGGTTCCGAACCGCTCGAGCGTCGCGGCGAGTGCGGGACTCGGCGTCTTTGCCGCCGCGATCGGGTACCTCCTCACATATTTGCTGATCGGTGCCGAAGTTCGACAGAACCTCGACGGCGAAGTCGCCAGTTGGAAGGGCGTCGCGTGGTACTTCTACGAAGCCCACATGGTCGATATCGAGGCTACCAGACAGGCCGGTTCGTTCGGCGGAACTGGTATCCTCAATCTCATCGCCGAGTCGAACAGCGCAAGCGCCGACGTGTTGTACGTGCTCCCGCCCCTAGTGTTGTTCGCAGTCGGTGCGTTTCTGGCCGTGCGATGGGAGACTACTGATCTCGGCGATGCCGTCATGGCTGGTGCTCCGGTAACGATCGGGTACGCCGTGGTTCTCGGCCTCGGCGCGGTCGTTGCAGAAGCCAACACCGAAGCGTCCGTTTGGGGAATCGAGACGACCAGTTCGATCGGGCCGACGCTCCTGCCCGCGATCGTACTTGGCGGGATTCTCTATCCGCTGGTGTTCGCCACTGTCGGGGCTGCGATCGCCACCGCCATCAACGGACAGTAGCGGCGACTCGAAGGAAACGCCTTTGACCCGGCACTCCCCGTTTCCGTGTGATGGAGGTCGCCGAGGTTCTCCCCGAATTCGCCGACGCGTTCGCGTTCGAGGAGTTCAACCGGATGCAACGCGAGGCACTGCCCGCATTACTCGAGTCGGACGACAACGTGGTCGCGAGCGCGCCCACCGCCTCGGGAAAGACGGCGCTCGCGGAACTGGCGATCTGTAAGTCGCTCGCCGAGGGGGGCACCGCGCTCTTTATCGCCCCGATGCGAGCGCTGACGAACGAGAAGGAAGACGACTGGGACCGGTTCGAGGAGCTGGATTACTCGGTCTACGTCGTCACCGGCGAGCGCGACCTGAACCCGCGCCGGGCGCGCCGGGCGGACATCCTCGTGATGACCCCCGAAAAACTCGATTCGGCGACCCGCAAACACGACTCGCGACGGTACGATTTCGTCACGGATATCGACGTCTGCGTCATCGACGAGGTCCACCTGCTCGACGCCGACCGCCGGGGCTCGGTGCTCGAGGTGACGATCTCTCGCCTGCGCCGGCTCTGTGACCCCCGGGTCGTCGCGCTCTCGGCGACGATGCCGAACATCGAGGACGTGGCGGCGTGGCTCGACGCCCCCGAGGAGACGACCTTCGAGTTCGGCGAGGAGTACCGACCCGTAGAACTCAACGCGGGCGTCAAGACCTATACGCACGGCGACAACTCCTTTGCGGACAAGTACCGGCGGCTCTACCGGGCGCTGGATCTGGCCGAGCCCCACCTCCGCGAGGACGGCCAGTCGCTCGTCTTCGTCTCCTCCAGACAGGACACCGTTCAGGCTGCCAAGAAGGCCAGAGACGAGATCGCGGAACGTGACATTCCCATCGGCGCCCGCGGCGACTACGACTTCCACACCGAGTCGAAAGACAAGATCGAGGACGGCACGCTCCGGAAATCGGTGCTCGACGGCGTCGCATTCCACCACGCCGGGCTCTCGAAGAACGACCGCGACCTCGTCGAGGAGTGGTTCAAGGAGGGCCACGTCGAACTCCTCTTCTCGACCTCGACGCTGGCGTGGGGCGTCAACCTGCCCGCCCGCTGTGTCGTGATTCGGGACACGAAACACCACGACCCCCTCGAGGGCGAAGTCGATATGAGTCCCCTCGACGTGCTCCAGATGCTCGGCCGCGCCGGCCGCCCGGGCTACGACGACATCGGCTACGGGTGGGTCATCTCCGACTCGGCGGAAGCCGACAAGTACCGCCGGCTGCTCCGGGACGGCAAGGAGATCGAGTCCCGACTGGCCGAGAGCCTCGAAACCCACCTCAACGCCGAGATCGCGATGGGGACGATCACCGATCTCGAGGACGTGATGGACTGGCTCGAGACGACCTTCTACTACGTCCGCGGCCAGTCCAAACCCGACGACTACGACTTTCCGAACCTCCGCCAGCGGGTCCGGGACTGTCTCGAGGGGCTGGTCGACCGCGGCTTCGTCGAGACCGGCGAGGACCTTTCGATCGAGGCGACGCCGCGTGGCGTCCTCACTTCGAAGTACTATCTCAGGCTCGACACCGCGGCCCGATTCGCGGCGCTGTGTGACCGCGTCGGCGGCGAAGACGGCGGAAGCGCCAATGGCGACGAACTGACGACCGGCGCCATCCTCGAGGCGGTCGCGACCGCCGCGGAGTTCGACTCCGTCTCGTCGCGACAGGACGAACGCGACGCGATCAGCGCGGTCCTCGTCGGCGAGGATACCGACGACCTCGAGGCGGGCGAGCGGAAGGTGCTCGCGATCCTCCGCAGCGCGGCCAGCGGGTCGACCCCCTCCGAACTCCGCAGCGACGCGTGGGTCATCCGCCAGAACGCCACGCGGCTCCTCTCGGCGCTCGGGGCCTTCCTCGATCGGTTCGTCGGCCCCCACGCCGCGAACCTCGCGCGGCGGGTCGAGGCTCGCATCGAGAACGGCGTCGCTGAGGACGCGGTCGGGCTGACCGCCATCGACGGCGTCGGGCCGGGTCGGGCGAGCAAGCTCGCGACGGAGGGGCTCTCGACGCCCGGCGACGTGGTCGACGCGGGCGTCGAGGGCCTCGTCGACGCCGGCCTCTCGGAGGGCGTCGCCGACGGCGTCTACGAGGGCGCACAGTCCCTGCCCGCGATCGATATCGAGTGGGCCCAGTTCCCCGAGACCGTCGCGACGGGCGAGAACGAAGTCTGCGAGGTCACGGTCCGAAACGTCGGCGAACCCGCCCGAGCGGGCATCCGCGTGACCGTCAATAGCGTGGAGATGACGAGCATGAACACCTATCTGCGCGACGAAGAAACCCTCCCGGTCGGCGTCTTCGGTGCCGACGCAGACGAACTCGAGTTCACCGTCAGCGTCGCCTTCCCCGAGGAGCCGCTGGTCCCGATTACGGACACGCGGACCGTTCGCGTTCGGTAATCCCTGAACGACGATCCGACGATGGCTGTAACTGTTCGATAGTCGTTCGATAGCCGATACTTCTTTGCGGTTCTACCCTCGACACTCCCGACATGCAGACCGAGTTTCGGGTGGGAGAAGCGGCGGCCGCGGTGCGGTCGGGGGGTGGGGCCATCGAAACGTGGATCGGCGCGACGGAGTGGACAGGGCGATCCGGCACGGTGCTGTCGCTGGCGGACGATTCGACCGCGCTCGCACTCGTCGCGGCGGTGCTCGCGATCGTCGGTGCCGCGGTCGTCGTTCGGGTTCGGTCCGGGACGGCGACCGACGGGTCCGGCAGTTCCGACGATCGCTCGAGCGACGAACCGGCGAGGAACGACGTCGAGACCGAGCGCAGCCGCGAGGCGTTCGCGGATCGGATCGGGGAGTCGACCCTCGAGCGACTCAAGCCGATCGTTCCCGACGCGGTCGACCGCGTTCGCGAGGTCGCGGCCGACGATCGCGATCCGGATCGGGCGGCGCTCGATCGCGCCGAGCGGGACCTCCGTCGCGGGCTCGAGGACGCGCTCGCCGACGGTCGACTCGACGTGGGACTCACCGCGCCGGACGGCGAGCGCTACGAGGTCGTGAATCTGCCGAGCCGGTACCGCGAGTTCACACTGCCGCCGTCAGGTCAGACGGTCCACGTCGGGTCGGCCGAAGCGGCCGTCCGTGATCGACTCGAAGACGGGACGCTCCGTGAGGCGGCCATGGCCGCCGCGGCTGTCGACGAACACCGTGAGGAAGTCCACCGATACGTCCGTCGCCGCGAGGGGGAGATCGTCGACCTGCGAGACGAGATCGAGGCGACGCTGGGGGACGTCCGCGAACTGGTCGACCGACTCGAGGGGTCGCTGGCCGATCGCGTCGATGACTTCGTACTGGCGGGGCGACACGACGAGGTCGAGGGAGTCGCCGAAATCGAACGCGACGTATCGGACGCGACCCGGTCGCTGCACCGCTGTGCGTTCGACGACGCACAGCGGGAACTTCGAGACGCCCGCGAGGCCGCCGACGAGTTGCTCGTCACCGTCGACCTCCTCGGCGGCCTGATCGGCACGATCGAGCACGGGAGCGGCACGGTCGAGTTGCCGACCGCCGTCTCGACGGCGCTGGTGTCCGATCTCGCGCCGATCATCGAACGGCAGTACGACGTGGACGCGTCCGTCGAGGGGAACGCGATCGTCATTTCCGAACGGAACGCGCTCGGCGGCGAGGGCGACACGACGGGAGTCACGAGCGAGACGGCGAGAGGCGGCGACGGGTCGTCGGCGCGCGAACGGACGCCGACCGGTGGGTCGACGGCCTCGGCGGGGAGCAGGAACCACGTCACGACCGAGTCGGTCGCCGACGAGATCCTGTTCGTCCTCCGGGAACTCGACGGCGAGACCGGCGGCGACACCGTTCAGTGTCAGACCGAGCGACTCCCGACGGGCGTGGCACAACCGGCCGTCCTCAAGGAACTGGCCGCGTTCTGCCGGCGACAGACGGACATCGTCGCCGCGGTCGACCTGCAAGAGGGGGCCCCGCCGGGCTTTCTCGAGATCGAGTTCACCGATCGAACGACGCCGACCGGCGGCCTCGAGACGCTGCGGGAGCGCTTCGCGGAACGCCACGGTGGCTGAGCCGATCACTGCGAAACGGGTCGGCGGCGGAAGACGACCGCTGCGAGAGACGGCGTTACCCGCGTGCCGACGGCGGTGAGCGATCGAATGCTTTCGTTATCGGGCAAATATCAATAATTTTACTACAGGAATGTCCAGTAAATCGCGAACGCTATGTACGGAGGAGTACGATGCGCGAACACCGACGGATCACACGTAATCCTTTAGATAGTTCCGACGTACGGGTAGGGTAGTATCGAGAATGACGAATCTCTGTAAAATCTGTATGGCGCGGGAGGGAGAGTGGGAGCGGGCGACCCTCGTCGAGCACATCCGAGCCGCACACGGCGACGAACCGGCCTCCGTCGAACAGGTGTATCCGGAGTTGCGCGAGGAGGTCTTCGCCGCGGAGTCCGAGTCGGAGTCAACCGACCCCGGGCCCGGACCCGAACCGGGGACGCCGCCCGAGACGCCGAGCGAGGAGTTGCTCGATAGCTCGTACGGCAAGAAGTGGTTCCTCATCGGCGTCGGCGGCGCGGGGAACAACCTCCTCGACGCGATCTTGCTGCGCCGCGAAACGCTGTCGGAGAACAACGAGCGACGCGCGCGGATCTGGGAGGGCGGCCTCGCCGGCTACGGGGCGCTGAACACGAACGTCAGCGAACTCGAGCAGACCTACTACGCACAGGAGGAAAACGACTACAGCCGCAACGACCTGCTGCCGAACTGTATCATCGGCTCGGGTCGACACGATTACGCGGGGGCCGGCTACCGATGGGACATCGGCAGACAGCTCATGGAGGCCGATTTCGAGGGGGACGCCGACCCGTTCCGGGAGCGGTGGGACATGCGGACCGATCACATCAAAGATTCCCAAGCGGTGATGTTCGTCCACAGCGTGACGAAAGGCACCGGCTGCGGCGCGACGCCGGTGCTCGCCGAGAAGCTCAGAACGGAGGTCCTCGCGGACGAGACGATCGTCCCGAAACCGCTGTTCAGCAGCGTCGTCATTCCCTCGGAGGGGACCGAGTACTCGGAGTACGGCGGCCGCGCGAAGGTAAACGGCGTCGTCGGACTCGCGCGCACCTCGCGAGCGGTCGACGCGATCATCCCCTTCGACAACAACCGTCTCGAGAACGTCCAGGCGGACATCCGCCCGCGGATCGACCGCCTCGAGGAGTACAATCCGCCGCAGTACACGGAGATCAACCGGCCGCTCGTGGCGTTTCTCGAGGCGTTTACCATGTCGTCGGTGCCGCAGTTCCTCGATCGGGACGCGACGATGTCGATCATGGGCGACGTGTTCGATCCGGCCGACAGCTTCCGGCCGGTCGAAGACAAGTACCAGCTGAACCCCGACGTGTCGTTTACGCCGGCCGTGATCCTCGCGCCGGTGCTCGGACGGTCGCGGGCGAACGCCATCGATCGATCGAAACTCGAGATCCTCGTTCGGAACGCGCTGTTCCAGAACAAGCTGGCCGAGTTCGATCCGACGACCGCGTGGGGCGGGACGTTCCTGGCGTACGGCCCTCCGGAGAAGATGGACGACGTCTCGGAGTTCGTCGCCGACGGCACGTTGACCGAGATCATCTCCGGCGAGGAGTTCCTCGACGCGGGCGACGTCTCGGGGATCGAAACCGTCGACGTCCACGTCAAACAACTCGTCACGCCCGACCTCGACGACGTCTACCTCTGGGGGACGCTGTGGAACCCGGAGATGCCGTCGCTTTCGGACATGTACGATCAGGCCCAGCGGCTGAAACAGGAGGGCAATAGCGAACAGGCCGAGAACGTCCGCGAGGAGTGGGACGCGGTCGAGGCGCTGTTTTCCTCGCTCGGACGGGAGAACATGGCTTGAGGCAGCGACAGAGATCAATACCCCCAGCCAGAGATTCGACCGCAGCCGCCACACGGGACCGATATGGACCGTTCTGACTCGGTTCATAGCACTCTCCGTCTGCCACGTTTTCAGAAACGACTTTCTTCGATAGAAATCAATCTTGAACTGATATATCAGGGCAGAAGCTTAATCAGGACTTGAGTACATTCGTTCGCTATATAATGGCAGGGGAGGTTAACGGACTCCGATGGAAGATAGGGTGGTCACCGTGGCTCGTGATCATTGGTGTGACAATCGCGTTTACTGTCATCGGAGTAATGGGAGACAGCGTGGTACTGTTCGCCGGTCTCGGTTTGATTGGGGGAGTCGGCATTTGGTACTGGGGCGTCAGGGAAGTCAACAATAATTACCAGCCGTTTATCGAGGGCTTCGTCAGCGAATCGGAACGGAAGGCAAAGCAAGGTATCGCAGTCGATAGCGGCGAGATCTATAATCTGTTGTCCGGTTCAGGCAGTTCACCGATGTTGGTAAAACCGTCTGATACGTATTATAACACCTCTATCGTCCTGACTGATACGTCGATCAGTCTGCATGGAAAAGCGCAATACGATATGGAGTCCCGATCGGGGACAGACGGCGGTTCCGACAAAGAGATCTACTATGATCAGCTGACCGGTGTTCAGTCGAAGCAAACCAAGGGCCACACCGAACTCGAGATTCAGACATCGGGCGGGAACTCGACCACGATACACTCGAATACGAGCGACACTGTCGACGAACTCGTCTCCGAGATCCGGCAACGCATTCGGCGACTCAAAAACCCCAGTTCGAATCGAGAACGAAACGCCGGACCGCAGACGAATCGAAGTCACTCTCGCTCACCAGCGGCCCAGGAAGACCCATCACGAGAACAGGGGACGGAACCGTCACCGGTCACCGAACAGCCGCGCGACGACGAGCCGGTGGCCCCTCGAGACGACCGCGACGAGCCGACAGAGACGGCGGACCATCCGGTGACGACGGTCGCCGATGCCGTCACCTCGCGGACGCGACCGACCGATCCGATCGCCGACGATCTGTGTCGGGTTCTCTCGGACCCCGACCCGGACGAGGAGCAACTCGAGGACGCTCTCGAGGATGCGGTCGACCGACTCGAGCACGCAGGGGCTATCGCCGACGCCGTCGAAAGCATCGACGACCCGACGGTCGACGCACAGCTCCAGTCGGCGAAACGAACGCTGTCCGTGCGCGAGGGGCCGATCGCCGCCGGTCTCGAGCCGGTGTTCGATCGCGTCCTCGAAGGCAGCGAAACGGCGTCGGTCGAAGCCGAACTCTCGGCGACCGAGGCCGAACTTTCGGAAACCGAAGCCGAACTGGAACGGTCCAGAAGAGAGTACGAGCGGATACGGACCGCGGCCGAGACCGTCTGTCGCGAAGCCGACCGAAGCGACGCGCTCGCGTTCCGGGCGGACGATATCGCCGACCGAACCGCGGAACTCGCGGACGCCCTCGAGAGCGGGGCCATCGCGCTCGAGGACCCGAACGCGACGGGACCGACCGAGATGTCGGTCGAATCGATTGCCGCCGATCTCGAGCGCTCGATCAGACCGCAGTCGCCACAGTCCCGGGAGTTGCTCGAGACGCTGAGCGAGCCGGCGTCGGACGACACCGCGCCGGTCCTGCGGTCGACGGTCGACTCGCTCGACGCGTATGCGGACCTGCAAGCGTCGATCGCGGACATCGGCGAGCGCGACGTTCGACGGCGGCTCGACGCTCTCGATGACGAACTTCAGCGGGCGGACGGCGACGTCTACCGGCATCTCGCCGACCGGGTCCGGGAACTCGAGGCGATGCTCGAGCGGGACGGGGTGACCGACGTGCAGCTGTACGCGATCTATCAGGAGTGTACGTTCTACGATCGGACGCTGCTGCCGCGGCTGTCGCGGTCGCTCGGGGGAGACACCGGGGCAGATACCGGGCAGTTGATCGAGGATCTCGAGGAGCGGATCGACGAGATCGAGCGCGAGTACATCGACGTACGGGCCGATCACAACCACACCATTCCGCGTCACTTCCTCTCGCTGGCCGACGACCTCCGGGCCGAGGCCCAGCGCGTCGACGGCGAGAGTCCGATGCGGGCGGTCGGCCTCTGCGCGGCGGCCGACGAGGTGCTCGGACACGTCGAGGCGCTCTACGAGCGAAACGAGTATAGCGTCATGCTCCGCCGGCTCCGGGGGTAGGTCGAATCGCGGATCGCGCTGGTTGGCGACCGAAGCGGATCGGTGAATGCAGGTCGAGTTTTCGGCCGACTCCGGACGAGACGGCGAACGTCCGTCGCCGAGTGCGGGGTCGCGACCGCCAGTCACTGAACCGACTCGGATTCGGGCCCAACTATCTTATCACTGATATATATTGTCGATATATTCTATCAAAATAGTGTGGAATATCTCGCGATCCTGTTGCCAGTCGAAAATCGTTACTATCGGCCATCTCACTCGGAAACACGGTCATACATGTGGCCATTAGCTTTATTATATGATGCTCGAGTGGTCTGATTGACAAGACATGTACGATCCGTTAACTACATTTGGAGCTGAACGAGACGGTTTTCGATAGCTAGATGACGTACCTGTTCGTTGGGGCCGGACAAGCGGGGGGTGCGATCGTCGATTCGATATTCGATTACACCGACGATTCGCTGCTGGGGTTGTTCGATTCGGCCGACATTTCGACGCTCGGTCGGCCGCTGGTGTTCAATTCGACGATGCGGGACCTCCAGAACCTCTCGAACGTGCCGCCCGAAGATCAGTACGGAGTCGCAGAGCAACACGGGCTCGTCCAGGGGACCGAGCCCGGGTTCGAGGAGATGGTGACCGGCGGGTTCGGTCGGAACCCGGTCGATGCCGACGAGGTGATGGCCGAGCACGCGCCGCAGGTCCAGACGATCCTCGGCGAGAAGTTCGATCCCTCGTTCGTGAACGATGTCGGCGCGGCGTTCGACGACGCGCCCGAAGACGAGGACGGCGACCCGGTCGACGGTGGCTCGCTCGAGGATGACGCATCGGCCGAGACCGGTCCCGAACCGGCGATCGAGCCGACGGGCTCGGGCGTCCAGTTCGCGTTCCTGTTCCTCGGACTCGGGGGCGGGACCGGCTGCGGGATCGGCCCGCACCTCGCCCGCGAGATCAAGGCGTTCACCGACGGTCGGACCAAGGTGGTCGCGGTGGCGGTGCTGCCGAACACGCAGAATGCGGACACGGTCGGCGGTTCCGCCGACGACGGAGACGACGAAGACGACGTCAGCGCCGGCCGGCAGGCGTGGAACGCCCGGTACGGTCTGGATCGCCTCGAGGACGAAGTCGACGGGATCGTGCTGGTCGACAACCAGCGCATCTCGTATCTCGACTCGGCGGGCGGCGAGTTCGGCGAGTACAACGAGTACGTCGCCGCGTCGATCTACGATCTCGTCGCCGGACCGGTGTTGAGCGGGATCGACCCGAGCGCGGTCGACGGCATCGACACGCCGGACATCGACGTTCGGGACATCGTCACCTCGCTGTCGTTCGGCGTCGCCGGCGAGGAGTCGGAGCCGGGGTACGCCGCGATCGGTCGCTCGGTGACGATGACGCGGTCGCTTTCGGGCTATCTGCTGCCGTTCGTCGGAAAGCGCGATATCGACAGCGCGGCGCTCTCGCGGCTGTCGGCGGCGAAGCAGACGCTCGCGAAGGCCGACGTCGAGGACGCCCAGAAGGCGATTTCGCTGATCAGGGCACCGAAGTCGAACCTCGGGTCCGGCGGCCACAGCGTCGAGATCGGGACCGTCAAGCGATACCTCGAGGGGACCAGTAACCTGAGCGAGGTCAACCTCGGCGTCGCGATGAGCGACCGGAACCTCGCGTCGGTGACGACGCTGCTGACCTACCGCCGCGAGGACCTCGACCGGATCGCGGATATCGAAGCGGCCGCCGAGGCCTACGAAGCGGAAACGGAGGAGTTGCTCGCATGACGCGACGGCGGTACACGCTGTGCGTGCTCGTCCTCGTCGTCGTCCTCGGCGGACTCACGGCGACGGTCGCAGCCGACGACTCCGCCGTGGGAACGGCCGCCGAGGAGACGACTGGAGCAGACACCGCAACGTCGCTCGCGGAGCAAACGCTACCGCTTGCGGCCGGCGGTGCGCTGCTCGGGCTCGGGCTCGGGGCCGCGGTCGCGAGCGGAGTCACGTACTGGTACAAGAATCGGGAAATCGGAGGGCGACTGCAATGACGACTCGAGTGCGGCGAATCCTGCTTTTCGCGGTCGTCGTGTGCGCGATACTCGCCGTCGGATCGGGAACCGCCGGTGCGACCACGACCGATGTCGACTGCCCCGGCACCGATTCGACCGTCGTCGGCGATGTCGACGGCGAGTGGGTCGACGGTGCGGAGCGACTGTACGAGGGCTCGACGTTCGAGGTCGCCTACTGTAACGACGGCTCGAGGTACGAGGGCGACTGGCTGACCGACGACGGCGCCGACGGCTTCGAAATCCGCGACGAACCGAGTTCGACGACCGAGGGCGTCTACACCGTCGCGATCACCGGCGAGGCCGGAACGACGGTCGCGTTCGACGACTACGTCACCCTCAACGACGTCGAGTCCGGACTGGCCGTGACCGTTCCCGGCGAACCCACCGGCGAAGCGGCCCTCGCCGAACTCGAGGACGACCGCGCCGAGGAGTACCTCGAGGCGCGACGCTCGCTCGAAAACGCGACGGCGGCGCTGAACGAGACGACCGCGGCACTCGAGGAGGGCGACGCGGATTTCGCGGCCGCCGAGGAGGATCTAGATGAACTCGATGAGACGTACGAGACCATGAACGAGCGAGCGGACGCGCTGAGCAACTACCTGCTCGCGGAGGCCGAAGCCGGGAACGAAAGCGGCGCGATCGGCGCGCTCGCGGCGGTACAGGCGGACGCGAGCGAACAGCGCAACGAGACGAACACGGCGCTCGAGCGATACCAAACTGCCGTCGGAGCGGAACACACCGAGGCCAAATCGACGGTCCGGATGGCGACGCTGGGATCGCTCGCCGCCGGACTCGTCGTCGGCGTGGCCGCGGGGGCGGCGGTCCCGCTGATCGCGGCGCGGCGCGTCGAGGAGACGATGAAGCTGAGCCGGAACGTGTCCTACGACCGGAAGACGGCGCTGGTGCCGATTCTGGTGGGGCTCGTCCTGGCCGTCGCCGGCGCTGCGTTGCTCGTCACCCTCGGCGGGGCCGAGCTACTGGAGGTGATTCGATGAAATCGAACGCGAAGAGCGCGCTCGGGATCGGCGGGCTGGTCGTGCTGGCGGCCGCGATCGGTGCCGGCGTCTTCGTCTTGAACGGTTCCAAAATCGCGGTCTGGTTCGTCATCGGCGGCATCCCGCTGATCGTCGTCGGCGGGATCGCGCTGTACGTCCGCGGCGTCGTCTCCCGCAGCGGCACGAGCGAACAGCAGTACGTCGAAAAGCGGGCCCGTGCCGTCGCACAGGACTTTCAGGAAACGGTCCGAGAGCGAAACGACCTCCGCGGCGCGTACCCCGATTGGGAGTTCACCGCGGACGCACAGTTCGAGTCGATCGCGGGCGATCTCCGGGCGGAGGGCGTCGCGTTCGACCTCGAGTCGGGCGCGTTCGACCTCACGAAGTCGGTCAAGAACGCCGACGTGCAGTCCTTCGAGGGGATCGCGGCCGAGATCGACCGCGTCGAGGAGGAGGTCGAGACGGAGTTCCGATCGTTCGCGACCGCCGAACTGTCCCGGATCGACGGGGCCCTCGACCGGCTCGAGGAGGTCGACCTCGTCGGCCGCGACGCGGCGATCGACGAGCCAGAACCGGACGCGTCCGTCCCGACCTGTCGCGATTCGGTCGACGCCGCCAGAGCGACCGCGACGGAGACGATCGAGACGGCGATCGAAACCGTCCGCGAGATGGGACGGGGCGACCAGCGACCGGCCGACAGCGACGCGATCGAGCGGGATCTGGAGGCGGCCGAAGACGCCCTCGACCGCAACGAGTTCGGCGGGGCCGTCGAGTCGGTGCTCGAGGCGCGAGACCGGCTCCGCGATCAGTTCTCCGGCTCGTTCGACGCCGAGCGGGACGCGGTGCTGACGCTCGTCGACGCCGTCGAGGACGCCGGCGTGGCCGCACACGTCGACGCCGAGTACATCGACGCGATCGACGAGGTCGAATCGGCGGTCACCGGCATGGATTCGGCGCTCGATCTGTCGGAGGTCAGCCGGCGTCGCGCCGACCTCCGCCGGACCTGCGTCGACGTGGTCGCGGCGCTCGAGCGCACCCTCGCGGACGAAGTCGAGCCGCTCCGAGACGCGGACCTGCCGCCCGGCTACTACGCGGAGCCGGCCATCGCCGGCGAGACGTTCGTCGACGAACTCGAGGGGATCGACGACTTCGAGCGGTTCACCGAGCGGTGGCGGGAGGTCGCGGAGTCGCTCGCCGACGCCGTCGGCACCGCGAGCACCAAGGCCGCCGTCGTGGGGGCCTACGACGACGTCGCCGAGACTATCGAAGCGGAACTCGAGGCGTCGGGCGAGGTCACCGACGACGACCTGCCGGTGCGAAACGCCGACGAGTTCCTCGGGCTCTACTACCGGCGCAACGAGGCGGTCGAACTCG
Source organism: Natrinema sp. LN54 (assembly GCF_052439245.1). Taxonomy (NCBI): domain Archaea; kingdom Methanobacteriati; phylum Methanobacteriota; class Halobacteria; order Halobacteriales; family Natrialbaceae; genus Natrinema; species Natrinema sp. LN54. Next base: position 611,833 of record NZ_JBQVRP010000003.1, on the reverse strand, counting down.
ATCCCGACGTTCCGGTGCTCCGGCCAGGTGACGTCGAAACCCACGATCTCGCCGTCGAGGTCGCCTACGAGCGAGGCGGTTCGAAGCGGACGGCGACGCTGTCGCTGTCGGGGTCGGGGTACGACGAGACCGCGACCGTCGAGACGCGGGTCGCCGGAACGGCGACGTTCGCGGACGTCCCGGCCGGCAGCTACGCGCTCGAGGCCGAGCCCGGCGACGACGCGTTCGCGCCGATCGAGCGGGAGGTCCGGGTCGACGGCGAGACGGCGATCGATCTCGAGTTCACCGAACAGAGCCTCCGCGAACGGGTCTGTACGGACACCGACGCGGACATGAGCGAGCACCTGTCGGAGCTCCGCCCGCGCCTCGAGGAACTGTTCGAGGACGAGGGACACGTGTCGACGGCGATGGAGCTGCCGGTGCGGTCCGCACACGCCCCCTGCCTGCTCGCCGTCTGGGCCGAGACGGACGGCTACGACGCGACGGAGACCGGCGACGGCGAAATCGTCGTCTTCGAGCGTGATCGACTCGAGCGCGAACTGACCAACGTGGTCAGGTACAACCTCGAGCCGGGCGAGCGGCTCTCCTTCGACGACCTCGAGCGGAACTTCCTGACGGCGCCGGTCCCGCGGTCGGTCATCCGGGACGTTATCGCGGACCTGAGCGAGGAGCACAGCGTGACGACCAGCGGCGACGCGATCGAGTTGAAGTAATTCATGGGACAGACAGACACGTTTACGAGATGGAGCGTCATCGCCTCGGGAGAGGGTGGCGGCCGCATCGCATCGCAGTTTTTCGACCGCACCGAGAACCCGGGCATCGACGACCGGATTCTGGTGATGAACACGAACAGAGCGGACCTGCGGAACACGATCGACCGGCTCCGGTCGAAACTGGGGGCCAGCGAAGAGGAGGACGTGATCGAATCCCACGCCCTCGAGTTCGGCTCCCAGCAGGGGGCGGGGAACTTCTTCCCGAACGGGGAGGCCTGCGCGCGGGAGGACCTCGATCGGATCGTCAACCGGATCACGGAGTTCGGGACGACGGACGCGTTCATGCACGTCGCGACGCTCGGTGGGGGCACCGGCAACGGCTCGATCCCCTACGTCGTCGACCAGTTCAAAGACGGGTTGCGCGACCTGAACGACGACAACGCCTCCGAGGAGTGGATGGACAGCGTGATCCACGCCGCCGTGGGCGTCTGGCCCTACTACTACGAGCAGCCCCAGCGACACTTCAACGCGATCTGCGGGCTCTCGCGGCTGCTCCGGACCGACGACGACGAGCAGAACGCCGACATGGTGTTGCTCGCGTCGAACTCCCACCTCGACGACGACGAGACCGGCGCCGGCGATCAGTACGACTCGATCAACGACGCGATCATCACCGCGGTCGATCTGATGATTGGGGCCGGCCGGGAGACCCACAGCGTCATCGATATCAAGGACTACGTGACGATCCCGTCACAGATGGACGCCTACCACTTCACGCCCGCCGTCGCGACGGACCTCAACGGCTCCGTCTACGAACTCGAGTACATGCTCGATCAGGCGGCCGAGGGGGCGTTCGTGCCGATGGACGTGGAGACGACGACGGCCGCCTACGCGATCGTCCGCGCGCCCGAGCAGATGATCGACGACGGGGAGATCACCGAGCCGGACGTCTACGAGGCGTTTCGCGAGTGGACCGGCAAGAACGACATCAACGTCGCCGGGCAGGCGAGTCTCACGCCGAAACGCGGACGCGGTAGCGACGTGGACGTGCTCCTGTTGCTCGGCGGCTTCGATCTGAATCCGCTGCTCGATCACTCGTGGGACGATTTCGAGATGCTCGGCGACAGCCTCGCCGGCCAGTCCCGCGGTGGGGGCTCGGACCTGACGACCGCCGAACTCGACCGGATCGTCGACAACCTCGAGTCGTACGTCGAACGGAACGCGGAGTGAGCATGACGGCACTGACACTCGATTCCGACGCCCGTTCGACCGCGACCCGCGCACTCGTCGCCGTCGTCCTCGCGCTCGCACTCGCCGGTGCGACCGTCGCACCGGCGACGGCGGCAGCGACGGCCCAAGACGGCAACGGGGAGATCGGTATCGAACGGACCGGCGACTTCCTCGAGGTCTCCCTCTCGGAATTCGGCGACGACCGGCCCGAGGAGGTGACCCTCGAGGTCACTGCGGCCAACGAGAGCGCCTCGACGACCGAAAATAGCAGCGACGGCTCGGCCGAGGTGGCGATCGCCGAACTGGCCGACGGTATCGGCCACGAGTCGCTACGCGAGGCGACCGTGACGGTCACAGCCGGCGATCAGACGGCGACCGAGACCCTCGATCTGCGCACGATCGCGTTCGCGGGCGACGGGGTCCCGGTTCGGATCGACGGCGGCGACGAGCCACAGGTCGTGCTCCCGCTCGAGCAGCGCAACACGGTCGGGATCACGGAAAGCGACGCGGTCACGGTCTCCGCCGGCGGCGACGAGACCGAGGCCGAGATTCGGGCGAACGGCACCCAACTCGCGATCGACCACTCGTGGCTCGTCGGCGCGGTCGCGCCCGGCGACGGGATCGCCCTCGAGGCGTCCGTCGGCGGCTGGGAACCGACGGAGCGACCCCTCGAGCCGGAACTGCGCGATATCGGCGACGACCTCGTGCTCTGGCACCCGCTGGTCGAGACTGGCAGTCAGTACGACATCGCGGCCGAGGACGGCGACGGGAACCGGTACGTGAACAACAGCGTCGACCCAGTTCGCCCCGGCGAGATCGACCTGCCGTCGCTCTCGAGTGCGGGCGACGTTCGCGTCACCCTGTCGGCCGCGGACGGGAGCGACGCGCTCCTCGAGGACGAATCGCTCTCGCTCGCGGAGCCGGCCTCGCTCTCCGCGACGGTCGCGGACGACGGCTCGGCGGTCTCGTTCGAGCAGAGCGTCGACGGGCTCGCGGTCTCGTCCGTCGTCGTCAACGCGAGCGATGGGTCCCTCGAGCGATTCGCGCTCGAGAACGGGACGATCGAGAACGGCGCACTCGACCTCGGGGGGACGACGGTGACGGCGGACGACGAACTCTTGCTGGCGACCGACGCGGGGCTCGCGAAGGTGACGCTCAGCGCTGCCAACGGCAAGACGGAGGAAGACCCCAACGGGTTACTGAGTGATATTACTGAGATCGCCGGGCAGGCGGGCACGCTCGGCGGGCCGCTGGTGCTGCCGGGACTTGCCGGACTCGTCGTCGGCTACTGCGCCTACTGGTTCCGCGACGATTGGACCAAAGAGCGGCTCGGACTGAGCGCCCTCATCGCCGTCGGACCGGCGCTGACGGTCGCGATCGTGAGCGTCGTTCTCCTCACTGAGGATCCGCTCTCACTCGTACTGAGCGTTCATGGTCCAGCCTTCGGCGGCGTCTTGCTTGGTGCGGCGCTGGCACCGGTGACCTACTACCTTCTCGGCGTTCCGGCCGGTGCCGATCGGGACACCGGGTTTACGATCGACGTATCGGTTACCGACGGAGAGTATCCGCTGGTCAAGCGAGCGAAGATTCATTACAAACGAGTAGACGACGGCAAGAAGGACTCGCGAAATAAGACGATCTCAGACGGAGAGGGGCGGATCACAGTGCCGGATCAAGGGCCGTGGGAGGTCGTCGCGGAAATCGATTCACACTATTCCGACCTCGTCGAGGTGAGTAAGCACGACCCGAAGGCCACGCTTACCCTATCGCTCCCGTCGACGGGGCTCGTCGTCACCGACCGAGCTGACGGCGAACCGATCCCCAGTGCGACGGTTACGCGCGGGGACGACGGGGCCACGCTATCGACGAACTCGAATGGAGTCGCCAATATCGAACCGGGAGATGGCGGCTCGAGCGTTGACGTGGAGATTTCCCACGAGAAATACGATGGGAGAACTGAGACGATCGACTTCCCGCAGGACGGGGACAGACAGTTCGCCCTCACCCCACACACTGGGCGCGTGCGGCTAGTCTCCCGCGTCGACGGTGTTCAGACGCCGTCGATGCCGCTTCGACTCAGCCCGCGGGAGAAGGTGCTCGACGATCGCTACGGGACCGTCAGCATGACGACTGACCGCGACGGGGTCGCCACCCGCGACGGGCTCCTGATCGGGCAGTACCGGGCCGCGATCGGTGCGCCGGCCGGGCGCGATCACCTGTTCGACGGCGGGAAAACCGTCCTGACAGTGCGCGAAGACCGGTCGACGAAGGTCGAGGTCGACGCCCGCTTCACGTGGTCGCTGTCCGCGAGCCACCGGGATCGGATCGATCAACTACGACGTGAGGTCCGGGCCCTGTCCGACCACAGCGGGCGGGACACGACCATCCCGCGGTACTACGGCTCGGTCGTGACGGCGATCCTCGAGGCGGTCGAGTCCCTCCCCGACGCGGGCCATCACTTCGCCCACAGCGAGGCGGAGCCCGACGCCGTCGCGGACGCGCTGCTGGCCGCCGCCGAGGCGGCTATCGACGCGATCAACGACGCGATGACGACCAAGCGGAACGTCGATCTCTTCGCCGCCTGCGCGGACATGCCCGATCCCGGCGTCGGGTGGGAGGGCGACTGTGATCTCGAGACGGTCCTCGAGTGGCTCGAGTCCGACGCGATGAGCCGACGAAACACGCTCAAGGACCGGTACGAGAACGTCACGGCACAGGTCGAGACCCAGCGAGAGTCGGTCTCGGAAGCCGCGCCCGCCGAGGAGATGCTGCGACGCGCCTGGGAACTGGGCAGCGACGCCGGTCGCGGTGACGAGGCGATCGTCACCATCTACACCGCCCTGCTGTTGCTCGACGCGGTCGAGGCCGTGTTCGAGCGCGATCCCCTCCGCGATAGGCTCTCACGGACGGTGTTCTAAGCCATGCCCACACGATCTACCCGACGGTCGATGCTACTCGCGGCGATACTCGTCGTCGCGACGGTCGCGACGGTGCCCCTCTTCGGGGGGACCGCCGCCGCACAGGAGGAGAGCGCGAACGACTACTTCGAGACGTTCCGCGCGATGGAGGGGACCGAGGCCTACCAAGAGTACGACGAACTCGAGACGGTCCGAACCTTCGCCGTGTCCCAGACGCAGGTAACCGGCGACCTCTCGGCCGACGAGCGCGCGGAGTTCGCCGCCGTCGCCGACACGCTGCGGGCGTTCGACCGCGCCTACGTCCGCGCCGAAGACGGCGAGTACGAGGCGAGTCTCGCCGCCGCCGAGAACGTCAGCGCACACATCGACGACCTCGAGCGGTACGACCAGACGCAGGCGACCCTCGCCGGCCTCGCGCTGACGCGGTTCTACGAGCGACTCGGCGACGGGCTCTACGAGGAGGCCGACGCCGTGAACCGAACGCCCGACCGGATCGAGCGCCTCGAGATGACCGCGACCGCCTACGAGCGGGCGGACATGCCCGACGAGGCGGCCCAGTTCCGGGTGCAGGCCGAACAGTTGACCGCGGAGTACGAGCGCGACCGCGAGACCATCGCGACCGCGCGCAACGCCACCGCGACCTTCGTCGAAGACTGTGCCGACTGCGCGGACGTGCAGGCGGTCATCAGCGCCAACGGCCTCGAGACGTTCGCGGCCTACGAGGAGGCCCGAGCGACTGATAGTCAGATTCGGGACGCCCGCGACCGCGCGGCGACCCACGGACTCGCCGACCGCGAGCAGGAACTGGGCGCGATGGCCGACGACGTGGCCGAAACCCGAACGACGCTCGCGATCGCCTCGAGCGCGGTGCTGGTCGGCTACGGGGTCGCCGTCGGACTGTTGGGAACGATCATCGTCGCGCGGCTCTTCCTCTGGCGACGGACCTACGAGGCGTCCAGAGTCGGCTCGGTCGTCGCAGTGGGTGATAGCGATGTCTAAGCGCAAACGAGTGCTGTTCGTCTCGTTCGTTCTCGCGATCGGCCTGACGATGGCGGCCGTCCCGGGGGCGACGGCACAGAGCAGTGTCACCGTCACCGCGGAGAGCGGGACGGTCGATCTGGGGACCGAGACGGAGACGCACTCGGTCACAGTCGAGAACAGAGGGAACAACTCTGTCTCACTCGACATCTCGTCGCCGTCGGGCATCGACGTCGATCCGGAGCAGCGAAGCGTTCCGGGCGAATCGACGCGAACCATCGACCTCGATATCAGCGGCGACGACGACGCGAGCGGCGGAACGGTCACCGTAAGCGCCGGCGGCGACTCGGACAGCTTTCAGGTCGACCGGCTCCCGATCGCCGGCCTCGAGGACGAACCCCTCGACACCGGTGACGTACTCGTCGGCGGGAGCGCATCCGGTGAGGCCGATATCGAGGAGCTCACCGGCGAGGGCGGGCTGAGTTACGCCAGCGCGACCGTCGTCAGTACCGATCCGGACGCCGATCTGGGCGTCAGCGTGAGCGGCACCACGCTGAACTGGAACGTCTACGCCGACAGCGGCGTCGACCAGCACGAGGACCTCGAGTGGGAGGTGCAACTCGAGGCCAACGGCGATTCCAGAACGACCCGCACCGTCGAGGTCGAGAGCCGTGTCATCTACCCCGCCGAGTTCGGCGAGGTAACGCTCGACGACGAGATGACGTTCGACGAACCCCGCGGGTCGTCCTCGACGATCACGAAGACGGTCGATCTCGACATCGAGAACAGCGGCGACCTCGAGTTGGATCTCGACGGTGTGACGGCGTACGCATCGAACCGGGGACTCGACGTCTCGATCGCGGACCGACCGGACACGATCGACGGACAGTCTACCGGGACGGTCGAACTGGCGGTGACGGCGGACACCGGTCTCTCCGAAGGGACCTACGACGTGACCGGCTCGGTCAGCGCGGCGGATTTCAGCGTCAGTGACGCGAGCTACGACGGGACCGTCGACATCGAGCACGGAACGGAACTCGACGTTCCCAGTCGGATCGACCTCGGGGACGTGCCGATCGGCGAACCCGAACGGCGGTCGACGACCGTCGGTGAATCGCTCGGCTACAACGATGTCGAGAACCTCGAGATATCGCTCGAGGACGGGCCGGACAGGTGGCTGACGGTCGAAGAGTCCCCGTCGCGGCTCGCCGGCGGCGACTCCCAGCCGGTCGTCTTCGGGATGGCCTTCGAACCCGACGCCGAAGTGGGGACCAGCTACGAGTGGACGTACGTCGTCGACGGCGACGGCGTCGAGGAAGAGACCGTGACGGTCACAGCGTCGCCGGTCCCGCTCGATCTCGGGCCGATCCGGTCGGACGTGTCGTCCTACGACGGGACGGTCGCCGACCGCACCGTCTCGATGATCGACACGATGGACGAGCGGTCGCGGTCCGGCGACGTTTCGGGCGACGACATCACGCGGGTGCTGTCCTACGGGAGCGCCGCCTCGCTCTACCTCGAGTCGATGGAGACCGCAAGCGAGCGACAGACCGCCGGCGAGTACGAGTCCGCCCAGCGGGAGATCGTCCAGGCCGCGGCCGCCTACAACACGATGACTCTCTACGCGAACGAACTCGAGGGCGACGCCTTCCGGGCGGACAGTTCGGCGGTGGTGGCCGCCGCCGAGAGCGACCTCGATGCGGTGATCGCCGAACAGGAGGCGTACTACGAGGACCGCCTCGAGTCCGAGAACGTCTCGCTGATCGAGGAGGCGACGGTCCAGCGCCAGCTCGCCCGTGTCGCGCTGTTGCAGGGCGACGACGAGCGAGCAGCGACGCTCGAGTCGGACGCCGAATCGGCCTTCGAGAGCTACACCGAGTCAGTGTCTGCGGGCGAGCGGGCCCGCCAGCGGGCCGACGAGACGTGGACCGCGATGGAGGCGGAGCAGTTCGTCACGATCGCCGGACAGCCGCTGTTCCTGAACCCGGCCGAGTACGACGCGTACGCGGAGCGCGTCGACGAGATGAACGCCGCCTACGAGAACGCGACCGCGACGTTCGAGGACGCCGGCGAGACGAGCCGGGCCGAGGCGGTGACGGCGGAGTACGAGCAGCGGGCCGACGCGCTGCAGGTGACTCGCTGGTCGCTGTTCGGCGCGGTCGCGGTGTACGCGGCGCTCGTCATCGGGATCGTCTTCCGGACCGCACGCGGGATGTACTGGTATCTGCGGGACGCGCGCGAATCGGTCAGCGGCGACTTCCTCGTCTGAAATCCCGCCATCGGCCGGTCGGTCGGTGACGGCGCACTGTCAGGGAGAATCAGCTTATTCGAGTCGGAACGACGTCGACAGCGACGACGGAACGGTTCGGTTCGACGGTTCGTTTTCGACGCGGTCGATCGACCAGCGCTCGCGGTGGGAATCGGTCCAGTCGGCCTCGTCCGCGACCGAGGGGCCGGCCGCGCGAACGGCGTGTTCGCGCTCGGCGTCGTCGACCGCGTACCGCACCGTCGCGTCGAACGAGGGGTCCGACACGCCGGGTTCGATATCGACGAAGTGCTCGATCCGATCGCCGGGCTCGAGACGCTCGCGGCGCGCTTCGGAGTAGAACAGTTCGTTGATCGGCTCGCCGGTCGCCGACACCGCGACATCCGACAGCGGCCGGTCGCCCTCGTTCTCGAAGACGAGCACGACGGTTCCGTACTCGCCGGCGACCTGCGTCTCCGGGCCGATCGCGATCCGGAACCGGTCGCCGTCATCGCCGCTGTCGGGCGCGACGGACGAGACCGTCGCGACGATATCGATCCGGCGCTCAGTGCCGTCCCCGTCGGTGACTTCCAGCACTCCCTCGAGTGCGTCCGCGGCCCCGTCCACGCCCGCCGCGTCCCATCGCTCGGCGCTGGCGGTCGCGGTCGTCGACTCGCCGGCGGCGAGGCGGGCCTCGAGCGGGACCGCGCGGCCGGCGATCTCGAGCCCGCGAACCCGGCGGGGCCGGTCGTCGCGGTTCTCGAGGTCGGCGACGACGGTCCCGTCGGTCGGGTCGACGGTGGCCCGGACGGCGACGCCGTCCTCGTCGGCGGTAATGGTGTGCTCGGAAAGCCGCTCGCGAACGTCCCCGTCGACTCTGATCGACGCGGGCGGCAGGGTGGCGCTCTCGCCCGAGAGGACCGCCACCGAGCGCTCGAGGGTCGTCCGCTCGCCGCCCGCGAGCCGGCCGACATCGACGGTCGAGTCGCCGATATCGACGGCGACGGTCGCCACCGATTCGCCCTCGTTCTCGAGTGCGATTCGGTCGCGGACCGCGTGACCGACCGGGGCCCGCTCGCCGTCGGGCCGCCGCGTCGCGACGATGCGAGGGCCGCCGGCGGTCTCGTCGCCGGTCGCGGATTCGGCGGGGTCGGGACTTGGGCGTTCCTCGGCATCGGCGACTGCGGGGCCGCCAGCGGCCGTCTCGGGACGGTCTTCGATACTGTTCGCCGGCTCCGGCTCGTCTCCGCTCGTCGGCTCGGTTCCGACCGCCGACCCGTCTGAAGCGCCGCCGTCGCCGACCGAATCGTCGGCGGTCGCGGACGGCGTGGTGGCCGATTCGGATCGGACAGAACGGGCGGACCGGGATCGGCTCGCGCCGCCGAGCCCCGACGGACCCGAGAGCGTTCCCGGGCCCGCGCCGGAGAGCCGGACCCGCTCGTCGACGTCGATCGACTCGAGGCCGATCCGGGCGGTGCCGTCCTCGAACCGGGGGACGACGAGCAGCAGGTCGTCGCCCTCGACGGTCACCTCGGTCCGGACGCGACCCGCCCCCGGAAGCTCGATCACGAGCCGATCGACGACGGGCACCGAGCCGTCGGTCTCGAGGGTCGCACGGACCGCGTCCTCGTCGGGTTCGACATCGATCGTCGGGGCCGCCGGCAGCGTACACGTCGGGGCGTACTCCCGGCGGCGCTCGCCGCGGGCGACCTCGAGGCCGACCGACACCCGCCGGTCGGGTTCGTACGGCCGCGTGACGGATCCCGTCCACGTCTCGCCGGGCTCGAGCGCGTCCGTTCCCCCGTCCGTCTCGCGGAGCCGAACGTCCTCGAGCGCCACGCCGCCGACGTTCTCGACGGCGACCGCGAGTTCGGCGACGCCGTGGTCGATCGCCGTCGCCTCGAGATCGGTCTCGACGGCGATCCCGCCGCTCGCGGCGTCGTCGAGATCGATCGCCGCCCGCTCGACGACCGAGCCGTCGACGGCGAGTTCGACTTCCGTCTCGCCTTCGGCTCTGACCGACTCGACCGGGAAGTCCACGAGCGTCGTCTCGCCCGCCTCGATGGCCGCCGTCCGCTCGCTCGGCGAGAGCGTCGCCCCGTCGACGGCGGCGGTCAGCGAGACGCGGCGCTCTCGGTCGGTCGCGTTGGTCACCTCGACGTCGATCGTGCCGCCGACGCCGACGCCGTCAGTCGGGACGGCGATCCGGAGTCGATCGCGGCTATGCGCGTGGATCGACACCGTCCCGTCCCGGATCGCACAGGCGAGCGACCCGTCGGCCGTCGCGTACCCGTCGCCGCTCGAGAGGCCCGAAACCGAGGTCGTCTCGCCCGTGGGGTCGACCGCGCGGATGCCGTCCGCCGTGGTCACCAGCACCGACGAGTCGCCCACCGGTGCGATGTGGTCCGCCGCGAGTTCCGTCTGCCAGCGCGACTGGCCGGTCTCGAGGTCGGCCGAGACGAGCCGATCGTTCTGCAGGGCGGCGACGATCGCGCCGTCACACCGCCCGAGACTCCGCACGACGGCCTCGAGGTTCCGGTCGAAGGCGACCTCGCCGTCGGGGTCGATCCGGGTCAGGAACGACCACGTCGCGATCACGAAGCCGGAGGGCGTGCCGAGCAAGCCGTCGTCGGCCGGGCCGCCCGGCCGGGTGCGCTCGATATCGAACCGCTCGCGGCCGGTCGCGATATCGACGGCCCGGAGCCGATCCGGTCCGAGCACGCCGACGAGTCCCGTCTCGGGGACGGCGGCGATCGCGTGGGCGTCCCCGACCGGCTGCTGTCGAATCCGGTCGCCGTCCCGCGAGTAGGTCGTCAGCGCCTCCGCCGAGAGGACGAGCACGCGATCGGCCAGCGCGACATCGACGACCCGTTCGCCGTGGTCGATCTCGACGCTGTCTCCGCCCGTGGCCACGACGACGCGGTCGTCGGTCCCGAGCGCGATCGCTCCGTCACCGACACCGACGGCGTCGACGCGGCCGCTCTCGAAGGAGCCGACCTGTCGGTAGCCGTCACTCATCGCCCTCACCTCCGCTCGAGCCGGCGTCCCCGTCCGCCTCGTCGGGCTCCGAGATGTCGATCTCGGCCATGTCCGAACTCGACCGGTCCGTCGCCGCCGATTCCGAGGGCGGTTCGTCCGACGATGTCGCGGCTCCGTCCGTCGTAGCCACCTCCGCCGGCGTCGCGGCCCCGTCCGTCGCGGCCGGGTCGCCGCCGAGCAACTGGCCGAGCGACGACGGCTCCGAGCCGAGGGACATTCCCAGCCGGTCGGCCTGCTCCTCGACGTAGCGTTTGAGTTCGGGATAGCCCTCGAGGTCGTCGATCTGGGTCCGCACGCTCGCGACGTACTGGCGGATCGTCTTCGGCTCGGTCGCCTCGAGGCGCTCGAGGAAGTAGTCGGTGTCCGGTTCGATCGGCTCCCGATCGGGGAGGTGGACGCTCTCGACGAGTTCGCGCTGGAGTTCGCTCCCGAGGACGCGGTCGGCGATTTCGGCCGGCGTGTACCCCCGTGATTTCGCTCCGATCCGCTCGTAGTCGACCCCCGTCGTGCCGGCCATCTCGGAGAGGTGTTTGCGCCAGACCTCCGCCATGACCGTCTCGTCGGGCTGGGGAATGAACTGCTGGATCGGGAACCGGCGGGTCGCCGCCGGATCGATGGTAAACGGCATGTTCGTCGCCCCGATCACGAGCAGGTTGTCCTCGATCTCGTTCATCTCCTGCAGGAAGGCGTTTGTCAGCGACCGCTCGTGGCGCTGCAGGGAGTCGTCACCGCGGTCCGGAATGAGGGTGTCGACCTCGTCGAAAAAGAGGACCGCGAAGCCGTCCTGTGCGATCCCGTGGGCCTTCTCGAAGATCGCCTCGACGCGTTTCTCGGACTCCCCCGAGTACTTCGAGAGCACGTCGCTGCCCTTGATCTCGAGGAACTTGACCTCGCCGTAGCTCTCCTCGATGCGGGAGTTGAACTTCGCCTCGTAGGCGATCGCCTCCGAGATGAGCGTCTTCCCGCAGCCCGGCGGTCCATAGAGCAGCATGCTGTTGCCCCGCGAGGCGAACTCGTCGCCGTAGCGGTCGATGACCTCGTCGCGAACGTCTGGATCGAACAGCGCGAGCAGGTTCTCCGCGGTCCGCTTGACCTCCGGCAGCCCGGCGACGTCCTCCTCGAAGCTGACGGTCGGCTTCTTCGGCTCGAGCGACACCTGGACCTCCTCGTCGTCAGCCCCCTCCTCGCCGGCCCCGCCGGGACCGGGGCCGCGACCCGCCGCCGTTCTGGTCGCGCGAAGCTCCCGGAGTTCGCCGGCGTCGATGAACTCGAGGTCGGTATTGGGCGTGACCCGGAGCGTGGCGTAATCGGTCGGTTCCATCGCCGCGACCTCGAAGGTCGCCAGTTCGTCGCCTTTCGGGACGACTTCTTCCATCCGATGGAGGAGGTAGTCGTTCTCCCGGAGGAACGGCTCGAGGTCGTCGGGACCGATCTCGCTGGTGTGGATCTTCGCCGACGAACACTCCACGACATCGCGTTTCGAGACGTCGGAATCGACGAGGAAGTCCTTACCCCGGTCGATGCCGCCGAACACGGTTTCGACGTTCTGGTGCATCCGGACCTTGTTCCCGATTCCGTCGATGATCGAGTCGTCGACCGGTTCGACGTAGAAGAACGCCCGCCTGTCGTTGTGGCGAATCTCGACAGTGTCGGTGTTGGGCCCGACTTTCTTCGCTCCGATCTTGATCCGGGACGTCGGCTGATCTCGCTTCAGTATTGGCGTCAGGTTATGCATTGTCGTCACTCCGTAGCTGCGTCGTCGCGTCCTCGATCGTCGATAACAGTTCGTCCTGCCGCTGGTCCGCCCGATCGCGCACGTACCGGGTGTCGGCGTCCGCCCGGCGAACGACCAGCGAGAGCGTCTCGAGCATCTGGGCGATCGCCTCGCAGCCGGTCGCGAGCGGCCCGTCGGCGTCGCCGGCCCGCACTCGACGGACGATCCGCTCGAAGTCCTCGCGGACGCCCTCGAGTCGCTCGAGTAAGGTCTCGATGAGCGGTCGCCAGTTGCGCGCGTACGGCGCGGTGGTCGACAGCGGCACGATCACCCGTGAGTCGACGGTCTCGAGGCGATCGGCGGCCGCGACGCGGTCGGCGACCGCCGGCTCGAGGCGCTCGATCGGCGTCGACCCGCGCTCGTAGCCGGTCTCGAGGACCAGCCGAACGATGTCCGCCTCGTCCCGTTCCGCCGGCTTCCCCTCGGTCCCCGTTGCCGGTTCGGAGCCGCCGTCGGGACGGCACTCACGGCCCGCCCGATCGCCGGCCTCGGCCTCGGTCTCAGTCTCGAGTCGCGGCGGGAACGGTGCCCCGGCGCGAAGTAGTTCGGCGAGATCGACGAGCGCGGCCATCGCGATGTCGACCCACAGTGCGGGTTCCGAGCCCGAGAAGGTCCGCACGGAGAGGAGCCGCTCCCCCTGTTCGTCGACCCGACGAACACCCTGCAGCAACGAGTCTGCGCGCATCCTACGACATCCCGAGTTCGCTGGCCTCGGTTTCGGGGTCTGTCTCCTCGACCTCCTCGCCGGCCGTCTGCTGTGCGGTCTCGCCGAGCGAGCCGATATCGCTGAGGATGTCGTCGGCCATCGAGTCTAGCTCGTGGTCTGCCGTGTTCTCTAGCTCCTCCTCGAAGCCGCCGACGCCGGCGAGTTGGGTCGTCAGCTCCCCCATATTGTCGACGATGTTCATCGCCTCGTCGGGGAACGTCTGCTTCTTGAGCGCTTGGGTCCGGACCTGTTCGCGCTTGTTCCCGAGGGTCGTCTTGGCCGACTCCAGCATCTCGATGTTGTCGGCCAGCCTGTCGGCACCGCTCTCGACCTTCTCGGCCAGGTTCTCCTGATCGGCCTCCTTCATCTTCTTGTGGTAGATCAGCTTCCGCTTGAGCTGTTTGAAGCGTTCCCGCTCCTCCTCCGGGAGCGTCGAGGGGTCCTTCGGGACGCCCGCGCCGGTGCCGAGGCTCTTCAGTTCCTGTGCGGTCTCTTCGAGATGTTCGTCGATCTTCCCGGAACTCTGGTCGATATCGGCCATCCGGTTCTCGAGTTTCTCCTTCGCGCCGTCGACCCGGTCGATCGTCTCGGAGATCTTCTCGACGCAGGCGTCGATCGCGGCCGCCCAGTTGAGGATCATCCGGCCGTTTATCTCCTCGGGGTTGTCGCTGGGGTTGCGGAGCATCACGACCTGTCCGCCCTGCAGGTCCAGGATGTCCTCGTGGGCGAGGAACTCGAGCAGCGCCTCGGCCTGCTGTTCGCTCGTGACGATATCGCCCTCCTCGTCGCTGGCCGAAGCGAGCGTCTCGATCGCCCGTCTGCGGTCGATCCGTCCGTTCCCCTCCTTGAGTTCCATCGATCCCAGCAGATCGGTCTTGATGATCGCCCGGATGGCCCGTTCCCACTCGCCTTCGATGTCGTCGCCCTCGATCCAGCGGGCGTCGAGGCGAACCGGGTCGTCGGTCTGGTTGACTGGGTCGGCGATCACGAACTCCCGTCCGTCGCTTTCGATGCGTTCGAATTCGTACTTTTGAGGCATTGTGTCTCTGTTGCGGTCGCGTCGGTCGTTCAGGATGACTGTGTGTCGCGTTCGATTATACGTTCCGGCCCGTTAGGCGGCCATACCGCCGAACTCCTCCTCGTTGACGAGGCTCCGGTAGCGGTCCCGAACCGCGTCGCGGACGTACTCGTTGACTTCCGTCGCGTTGCTCACCTGCAGTTCCTCGAAGTGGTCCGCGGCCAGTTCCACCCACTCCGGCAGCGTGCCGGGCAACTGGTCCTGCTCGGCTTTCAGGTCGGTCCGGATCCGTCTGGCGTGGTCCTCGACCACGTCCTCGAAGGGGCCGACGGCTTCGACCATCTCCCGCCCTCGGTCGAGTCCGAGCCGGTCGACGACCGAGTCGCGGGTGCTCTCGAGGATCTCGCTGCGGACGCTTCGAGCCGTCGAGAGGACGTCGAATCGTCTGGCGATCTCGTTTTCGACGACCTGCTCGAACTCGCCGGTTCGGAGCACGTAACTCGAGTCCGCGAACTCGGCCTCCACGTCGTCTTCGATCCGTTCGGCCAGATACCGGGCGTACTCGTCGATCGCCTCCTCGACCAGATACTCCCCGTCGAGGTCGACGATGTACCCCTCGCGGTCGAGATACCGGATCACGTCGGCGGTCGCATCGACGTCGATGACGCTCTCGAGGTCGCTGTGGGCGATCTTCCCGTTCGAGGCCTCCCGCTCGAGCCGCGAGTCCAGGCCGACGTCGTCGGCGTGTTCTTTGAGCTGGGGGCCGATCGTGTAGTAGTCGCGCTTACCGGCGGTGATCCGCCGCACGTAGTTCCGGTCGTCGAGTTCGTCGGCGAAGAACTCCATGTCGTCGATGGCGAGCGAGAACCGCGAGCGCAGGGTCTCCCCGGTGACGACCAGCCGCTGGCCGAACAGGTTGGTCAGCTCCCGGGTGATGTTCATGTTTCCCTTGACGCCGAACGGATCCACGTAGAAGACGCCGTCCCGGAGTTGCTCGAGGTCGATGAACTCGTCGGCCGTCATCTCGGTCAGCGCCTTGCGCATGTCGCTCGAGGAGAGCGACCGCGCGTTGACGAGACCGATATCGGCGCTTTCGTAGGCGGACTTGATCTCGCTCTTCTGATCGGAGACGTAGATAAATCCGTAGTTGTCCTGGGCAATGTCGCGACAGACGTCTTCCAGAACGTCGGTATCGACCGGTAAGAGCGTCATTGTAGAGTGAGTTATATGCTCGCATACTAAACCTTGCGACCGTTGTATTCGTTTCCCGGCGACAGTGGATATTTCAACAGTTCGGGCGGAAATATCGAAAAACGGTCGCGGGAGAGCCGGCGCCAATGGGGATCGAGAAAACGAGCACAGCGATTACCCGCGGTCGCAAGCGATCGCGGGCAGCGTTACGCTGCCGTCTCGAGGACGCGCTCCCGAAGTTCGGCCGGCGAGTCCACGATCTCGTCCGCCGGCGAGCGGTCGATGTCGCCGTGGGCGTCGATCCGGTAGGCGACGACGACCGTCCCCGCTCGAGCGGCCGCCTCGATTCCGTTCGCAGAGTCCTCGACGACGACACACTCCGCGGCGGGAACGCCGATCTCGTCGGCTGCGTACTCGAAGACGTCGGGAGCCGGCTTGCTCGCCGCGTCGATGTCGTCGGCGCTGATGACGCGGTCGAACTCGCCCTCGAGGTCGAAGCGTTCCGTGACCATTCCGATCCAGTCGTGGGGCGAGGAGGAGACGAGCGCGGTCGGGACGCCGCGGTCGTCCAGTTCGGTGAGGAGGTCGCGGAGACCGTCTAAGAGTTCGACGCGGTCGGTGTAGATCTCCTCGGCGGCCTCGGTAAAGCGCTGGATGAACTCCTCGCGGGAAATCGCGGTGCCGTACTCCGCGTCGAGGTAGTCGTAGATCTCGCGGAAGTTCATCCCGCTCGTCTCGGCGACATCGACGTCCTCGTCGGGGACGGCCGCGGGGAAGATGTCCTCGCGCTGGAAGTCGACCCAGTAGTCTTCGCTGTTGACGAGCACGCCGTCCATATCGAACAACACAGCAGGCATGTATGGCGGGGTATTCGATCGCCGCGTATAGCCGTTTGGCCCGAACGACACTCAGCCGAAGACGGTACCGCGCCGTTCGTGTTCCATCTCCGTCTCGACCGCCTCGGCGATGTCCGCGCCGAACTCCCGCTCGAGCAGCCACAGCGCCAGATCGATCCCCGCGGTGACCCCGCCGGCGGTGAGCACGTCGCCGTCGTCGACGACGCGGTCGTCGATCACGCTTCCGGCGTACGCCTCGAGATCGTCGATCGCGACCCGATGGGAGGTCGCGGGTCGCCCCTCGAGCAGGCCGGCGTCGGCAAGTATCATCGCGCCGGTACAGACCGATGCAACCGTCGCGCCGTCCGCGTGCCGCGCGGTGACGGCCTCCGGCAAACGCCCGTCCTCGACGACGGCCCGGACGCCGCCCTCGGTGGTCCACCCGCCACCGGGAACGACGAGCAGGTCGGGGTCGCCGAGGACCCCGTCGGGCTCGACGCGGAGCCCGTGACTCGCCGTCACGAGCGCGGTCTCCTCGAGGGTCACCAGCCGCGTCCCGATCGACGCGCCGGCGTCGGCCCCGTTCTCGAGGACCTCGTAGGGGCCGATCGCGTCGAGTTCGTCGAAGCCGTCGAACAGCACGATTTCGGCGGTCGTCTCGTCCATACGGGATCGTCGCGATCGATCGTGAAATCCGTTGTGTAGACGGGCGACTCACCTGCCACTGACTGGCCGTGGCCGGTGGCTCGCCCTCGATCGCCGTCGCTGTGACCGACCGAACTCGCACGGTCCGCGACGATTTTGAACGGCATCGCAACGTCCGGTGCGCGGCCGCTCGAGTCGCTCGATCGCCGGCGACGACGTCGGCCGCTCGAGCGGGAGCGAACCCGGCGTCGGCGGCCCGAGCGACGGCCCCGTCGACGACCGGCCCGGTGATCAAGCGGGCGATAGAAACGGTACCGTTGCAGGACCGAACGGGGAGTAAGGCCGTCGTTCTCGAGCGAAGCGTTCGACCGCCAGCATCAATTTTATTCGAAATCGGAATCCGTCGGCGATCGTCCGCGGATTTAAGTACGAAACCGCGGCCAACCGCAGCCATGATCGACGACGCGATCCGCGTGCTCGCGGGCGATTGCACCGTCATCGCCGAGGACGCCGACCGGGAGGAGTACCGCGGCCGAGTGACGACGATCGTCAAACCCGACAACACCGTCCTCGTCCACGACAGCGACGGCTACCAGCCCGTCGCGTGGCTCACCCGCGCCGACAGCGTCTCGAGCGAGCGCCGAGACGGCTTCACCCTCGTCGCGAAAAAGGACACCCAGACGCTGCGGATCGCCGCCCACGAACAGGAGGGGTTCGCCCACTATCCGTCCTCGGCGGCCGGCACGCCCGTCGGGGAGTGTCCCGACTGCGACGGCGCGCTCGTGCGCTCGAGCGGCGTCCACTGCGTGGGCTGTGGCAACCGCTACGGCGTGCCGGCGGACGCGACGATCCGCGACGAGCGCTGCGATTGCGACTGCGGGCTCCCGAAGATGCGCGTCGAACGGGGGCTCGCCTTCACTGTCTGCCTCGACAGAGGTTGTGAGTCCCTCGACGCCGCGGTCAAGGCGGAGTTCGACCGCGAGTGGGCGTGTCCGGAACCGGGCTGTGACGGCGACCTCAGAATCCTCCGCCGCGGCGGCCTCATCGCCGGCTGCGAGCACTACCCCGACTGCGACACCGGCTTCGCCGTCCCCGCCGGCGTCGTCGACGGCGAGTGCGGCTGTGGCCTCCCGACCTTCGAAACCGCCAGCGGCGTCCGGTGTCTCGACGCGACCTGCGATCGAGCCCTCGAGGGACCGCTCGAGGTCGAATCCGACGCCGACGACTGAACAACACGATCGAACGCAACGGCGGAAATCCACCGTACGATAGCCGCCCGATCAGCCGCCGCGGCTGCGGGTGGGACTGAAAGGGGCTGACGGGGTCGGCGACGCCCGACACCCCGAGCACCGCACTCGAACGAAGTGAGATGCGGAGCGCAGGGGTGGCGCGCGAGTCGAGCCCGTCAGGGGCTTTCGAGGGAGGGACTGCAGAGCGATCCCCGAATTTCGTCGGGGTTCTCGAGCCGGTCGCCGCCGAAGCGGTGGCGCACCCGTATGCCGTGACACTCGCTCTCTGGAATCGATCCGCAGCCACTTAATCCCGGCCGGCCAACAGCCGGCTATGGCACTCGAGGGGCGGTTCGACGACGGCGTCGTTCGCGTGGGCAGCGACGCTCGCCAGCGGTATCACGACTCGCGAGGCTACGGCTATCCGCTCGAGGGCAACGAGATCGCCCTCGCACCCGTCGAGGCGGCACACCTGCTCTACCGGGGCGACCTCGAGGCGGTCATCGACGCCGAGAGCGGCGAGCGGCTGGGGTTCCGGGAGTTCGTCGCGCGCGAACCGGGCGAGGACTTCGGCGTTCGGTTCCTCGTCTACGCGGATCTGCGGTCGCGCGGGTTCTACCTCTCGCCGGCCGCGGAGCCGTGGGTGCAGGAGCCGCTGAGCGGCGAGGCCGACTTCGCGGTCTTCCCGCGCGGAAAGGGGCCCGGTGACGGCGAGATCGCCTACGCCCTGCGCATCATCGGCGAGCGAACGGATATTCCGGCCAGCGAACTCCGGGAGGGGGTACTGGCGGTCGTCGACGAGGAGAGCGAA
Organism: Natrinema sp. LN54; assembly: GCF_052439245.1. Lineage (NCBI taxonomy): Archaea > Methanobacteriati > Methanobacteriota > Halobacteria > Halobacteriales > Natrialbaceae > Natrinema > Natrinema sp. LN54. The sequence goes on along the minus strand of NZ_JBQVRP010000003.1, from coordinate 592,500 downwards.
ATCACCTACTTCGAGGTCGGCCGGCGAGATCCGACCGGGACGTCGACCCCCGACGCGTCACTGCCCGAGGGCTGTGCCGCAGACCTGCTCGCCGACCGGGTCGTCGTCTGGGAGCCCCCGCTCGAGCTCTACGAGCGGACCTTCTACGGCCAGCCCCTCGAGGGGCGAGAGTACGACGAGCCGACGCTGCAGTGTTCCCTGCTCGAGGCGGCCTACCTCGCCGAACGGGGCGCGATCGATCTCGAGCCCGAGACGGTCCGCGAGCGGGGCCGCGAGGTCGAAGGCGAGCGGTTCGATCGCCGGCTGACCGTCTACACGGCCCTGCGGGAGCGCGACGTGGTGCCCAAGACGGGGTACAAGTTCGGGGCGGACTTCCGGACCTACGCCGACGTGGACTCCGTCGAGGAGTTGGGCCACTCCGAACTGCTCGTCCGGGTCCACCCGGCCGACTACGTCTTCGAACCGCGTGATCTGGCGCTCGACGTTCGGCTCGCCCACGGCGTCCGGAAGACGATGGTGTTCGCGCTCGTCGACGACGACGCCACGGGGGTCGAAGGGATCGACTGGTGGTCGCTCGAGCGGCTGACACCCTGAGCGGATTAGCTTAGCGGTCCATCAGTCGTCGGTTCTCAGCCCCGCTGCCGCCGGCGGCCACCGAAATCCACGCCGACCCGGTTCGGCGACGATCCGAGCGAGCGGAATCCTGAAAACCCCGACGGACGAGGAACGCACCATGCAACTCGAGGTGATCGGCGTCGGCGGCGCGGGCTGTCGGATCGCCGATGCGATCCGGGCCGCGGAGCCGACCGACCGCTCGTTTCTCACCGATGTCTTCGCGTTCGATACCGACGAGAGCGACCTGAACCGGACCGTCATCCCCGAATCCCACCGGTTTCGGTACGGCCCTGACGGGTCGGACGGCGGCCTCGAGGGCGATCTCGAGCGGCGTCGGACTCTCGGCCGGGATCACGTCGACGACCTCCTCGAGCGCGCGGACCGAGCCACACCGGGTGCGGCCGACGGGGTGCTCGTCGCGGTCGGCCTCGGCGGGGCGACCGGCGGCGGTGCGGTCCCGGCGCTCGTGTCGGCGCTCCAGCAACGGTCCGACGCGCCGGTCTACGTTCTGGCGACGCTGCCGGCCGACCGCGAGTTCGACGCCGCGGCAGAGCCGTCGGGAACCGGCCCGCACTCGAGCGAGCCGATCACCGCCACCGATGCACCGCCGCGACCGAACGCGGCGGCGAACGCCGTCGCCACCCTCGAGCGACTCGACGGGGTCGCGAGCGCGATCATCACGTTCGACAACGAGGACTGGCTCCGCCCCGGAGAGACGCTCGCAGACGGTCGCGACCGCTGTAACCGCGAGCTGGCGACGCGAGTCGCGGCCGTCTTCGCCAGCGGCGGTGATTCGGCGGAGTCGGTCGCCCAGACCGTCATCGACGCGAGCGACATCCGCCGGATCGTCGGCGACCAGTCGGCCGTCGTTGCGCTCGGCTACGGCGACCAGACGGTCGAGACGAGCGGCTCGCGGTTCGGCCTCGGGCTCCTGTCGGCGGAGCCGGACGTCGAGACGAGCGAGGCGGTCAGCGCCGTCGAGACCGTGGTTCGAAAGGGGATCCACGGGAAGCTCACCCTCGAGTGTGAGCCCGAAACGGCCGACCGCGGACTGCTGATCGTCGGCGGGCCACCGGCGTGGCTCAACCGCCGGGCGATCGCCGAGGGCCGGCGGACCCTCGAGTCAGCAATCGGCGGTTCCGGCATCCTCGGCGGCGACGCGCCGCGGCCCGACGGCGACCGCGTCTTCGCGGCGGTCGTCCTCGCCGGCGTCCGATCGGATCGGCTCGCGGAGTTGCGATCGGCAGCCGACCGGGCCGGTCGAGTCGACTGACGCCGGCCCGCCGCCGGTCGGTCTCGAAATCGTCTCGCCGGTCCGTTGCCCGAGCTACGCGAACCGCTCGAGGAATCGCTTTCCGAGAACGACCTCCGTCCCCGCCAGCCCGACCGAGCAAAACAGCGTGATCTCGTTCTCGCGTCGCCGTCCGCAGTCGGGATTCTCGAGCACGTCGGCGAGTTCGACCATCCGCTCGCGGTCCGCGCCCGACGCGACGTACGGCCGGTCGTAGGCGTCGACCTGCGGGAGCGAGTCGGTCGCGACGATGTCGGCGCGGGAAACGACCTCGAGCGGGAGTTCGTGAGCGTCTTCGAATCGCGGGCCGATCGTCGTGACGTGCGTCCCCGCTTCGAGCCACTCGGGGTCGAAGACCGGCTCCTCGCTGGTCGTCGCACAGACGAGCGCGTCGGCCCCGCGGACGACCGGTTCGGGATCGTCGAGCGCGCGGACGGGCGGTTCGACTTCGCCGTCGACCGTCTCGGCGAAGGACTCGCGGCTCTCGCGGGTCGGGCTGTAGACCAGCACGTCCTCGAAGCCGCGGGCCGCACACGCCGCGCCGACCTGCGCTCGAGCCTGAAACCCCGAGCCGAGCACGCCGAGCGTCTCGCTGTCGTCCCGGGCGAGGCAGTCGATCGCGACGCCGCCGATACCGCCCGTTCGAAGCCCGCCGATCGCGTGCCCGACGAGCAGCCCCTCGAACCCGCCGGTCGTCGCGTCGAAGACCGCGACCAGTTCGGTGTGCTCGTCGCCGGAGTCGGGAAAGGTCTCGTAGACCCGAAAGCCGGCCGCGTTCGCGGGTCCGGTCACGGCTCCCGCGGTGAACACGAGATCCCCCTCGCCGGCGTCGACGTGCCAGCGCGGCGGGGCCTCGAGCGTCCCGGCGGCCCGCTCGGCGAACGCGTCGCGCACGGCGGCGACGACCTGCTCGTAGTCGAACTGCGAATAGACGTCGGCGTCGGTGAGGACGGAAAAATCAGTCATGACCGACGTATCAGTCGGAGCGACCATAACAGGTGCGGCGCGGGACCCGATCGGGAGCCGAACCGTTACGAGTCGCCCGGAATCGCGGCCCCCTCGTGCTCGAGCAGCCGCCGTTTCAACGCCAGTCCGCCCGCGTACCCGGTGAGCGAGTCCGCGCCGACGATCCGGTGGCAGGGGACGATCACGGGAGTCGGATTGCGGCCACAGGCCTGCCCGACCGCGATCGGTGCCGTCTCGAGGTCTGCGGCGACCTCGCCGTAGGTTCGGGTCTCGCCGGGCGGAATCCCGGTCATCGCTCGCATCACGTCGCCCGTGAAGTCGTCGGGGAACTCGACCTCGAGGTCGAACGCCGTCCGCGCACCGGCCTCGTACTCCCGCACCTGCTCGCGGATCGCAGCCGGTTCCGCGTCGATCGCCGAGGCGCCGATCTCCTGCTCGTGCCCGAAGAGCTGAATCTGCATCGGTAAGCGAGGTTCGGTCCGCACTGACATTACTTTCGGTGGCCGAATATTTCGGCGACGGCGAAGCCGAAGGCTTTTGCGCGCTGCCACGCCAAAACGCACGTAATGACCGGAGACGACCCACTCGAGGAGTCCGAGTCAGGGGAACCGCTGACCGATGGAGGGGCCGCTGGTGCCGATGATGTCGCGCTGGACCCGTGGGGATCCTCGAGCGTCTCCGACTACCGGAACCTCTTCGAGGAGTTCGGCATCGAGGAGTTCGACGAGGTGCTCGAGGAGGTGCCGAACCCCCACTACCTGATGCGCCGCGGCGTGATCTTCGGTCACCGGGACTACCGCCCGGTCGCGGAGGCGCTGCAGAACGACGACCCGGCAGCCGTCCTCTCGGGCTTCATGCCCACCGGCGACCCCCACATCGGCCACAAGCTGGTCTTCGATGAGATCATCTGGCATCAACAGCAGGGGGCCGACGCCTACGCCCTGATCGCCGACCTCGAGGCCAACTCCGCCCGCGGGATGAGTTGGGCGGAGATCGACGAGCACGCCCGGGACTACCTGCTCTCACTGCTCGCGCTCGGGTTCGACCTCGAGGAGGGGACCCTCTACCGGCAGTCGACCAACCGCGAACTCCAGGATCTGGCCTTCGAACTCGGTGCCGACGCCAACTTCTCGGAGTTTCAGGCGATCTACGGCTTCGACGGCGAGACCGACGTCTCGCACATGCAGTCGGTCGTCACCCAGATGGCCGACATCCTCTACCCGCAACTCGAGGAGCCCAAGCCGACCGTGATCCCCGTCGGTCCCGACCAAGACCCCCACGTCCGGCTGGCGCGGGACCTCGCCGAACGGATGCGCTTTTTCAAGGTCAGCGACGCCTACGCCAGCTTCGAACTCGACCCCGAGGAGCGCGCGCTGGTCGCCGAGTTCTACGAGCGACTCGACCCCGCCGACTTCGACGACGACGACCTCCGCTGTGTCCACGTCGCCGAGGCGCTCGAGGAGACGCCGCTGTCGGAGCTCGGGGTCAGCGCCGACACGCTGAGTTCGGTCCTGACGAAACTGAACGAGGCGGGGATGGAACCGGTCCGGCCGCGCACCCGCTTTTTCGACCGGCGGGCCACCGACGACGCGTTCGACGCCCTGATCGACGCCATCGAGGGCGAAAAGCGAGTCTACGAGAGCCACGTCGACGCGTTCGAACTGGACCTCGCCGAGGCCGAGGAACTCGCCCGCGAGGTCGAAGTCGACAACGGCGGCTACGGCTTCCAGCCGCCCTCGTCGATCTACCACCGCTTCATGACCGGGCTGACGGGCGGCAAGATGTCCTCTTCGATCCCGGCGAGTCACATCTCGCTGCTTGACGACCCCGAGGACGGCTACGACAAGGTCAAGGCCGCGACCACTGGCGGCCGCGAGACCGCCGAGGAACAGCGCGAGAAAGGCGGGAAAGCCGACGAGTGTCCCGTCTACGAACTCTACGCCTACCTGCTGGCCGGCGACGACGACGAGTTCGCAAAGCGCGTCTACGACGAGTGCGTCGGCGGCGAACGCCTCTGTGGCGACTGCAAGGAACAGGCCGCCCAACTCATGAAGGAGTTCCTCGAGGAGCACCAAGAGAAACGCGACGAGGTCGAGGAGTTGCTCGAGGCGGCCGACATCGAACTCGAGTCGCCGCGCCGTCGCTGAGCCGGATCGACTCGGTACGGAACCGCCGAACACCAGCGCTGGCTCGACGCTGCCGGTTTTTTCGAATCCGACCCGAGATGCGTTTTGATGTCTGACGTAGATATATAGGGCCGGTTGTGGAACCGTGAGCTATCGATGGCTCGGCCCTCCCGTGACTCGGACGGCGACCTACTGGTCTCTGCCGACGTCCTCGGTGCAGTCGGCGTCACGGCGGCAGACATTCGACGGACTGCGGCCGAGGGCGACACCCTCGAGTCGGCGCTGGCCGACGCGCTCGCGACGCCGGTCGACCGGACGACGGTGCTCCGCCGGACGATCTGCCGGAGCGATCGCGGGATCGCCTGTGCGGCCCGCTACTCGCAGGCGGCCCTCGAGCGGGAACTCACCACCGTCTTCGAGGCGATCGGGTGGTCGCTCTCGGTCACGGGGACGCGGGACGGACTGGCACTGACCGCGACCGATCCGTACGATCGAAGCCGTGAGGCCGCCGTTACGTACCCCGAAACGCCGCTCGCGGGCGATAACTTCCCCGCCGTCCTGTGGACGCTCAACGAGACCGTCTTCGCGGCGACCGACGTGCGGTTCGTCCTCCTCTCGTCGGGCGTCGACCGCTGGCGGGCCGCACTGGTCGAAACGAGCGAACTCGAGCGGCTACGGGATCGTTACGGCCCGCAAATCGGCGCGTTCGATCGGCCGTTGTTGCCGAAGTACGGGCTCGAGGCGTACGTTCCCGACGCCGATGCCGACGGCGGGACAGCACCACCGCTCGGAGCCACCGCCGGCGACGGCGACCCGTGGCCGCCGTGGGCGCTCGAGGGCGGCGCTCGCCGACCGACGGATCCGGCTCCGACCGTCGACTCGCTCATCGACGAAGCGGAACCGAGCGCGGGCCCGGGCACGGAGCAGGCCACCGGTCCGGGTGGGGACTCGGGGGCAGATTCGAGGGCGACGGCGACCGGCGGCTCGAGCGACGCGGCGACTGCGTCATCGTCGGAAGCCTCGAAGCAAACGGCGGCCCCCTCGAGCGAGATCGACGGGTTCGAAATCCGGGGGACTCCGTCGGTCTCGCGGCGTCGGAGTACCGAGACCGACCCGTCCAAGAAGCGGGACTCCGGAACCGCAGGGTCCGGCGACTCGAGTTCGGCCGACGATTCGAGCGCGGTCGACGACTCGAGTCGAACCGACGAGACGGGGACGGACGAGTTCGGGACGCTCTCCGGAACCAGTACGACCGCGCGCGTCGGCAACGACTCGTTCGGGACGGATCTCGACAGTCCGTCCGAGGACGACCGCTACCGCGCGCTCGGTGCGGCGCTCGACGCGGGCGGCAACGTCTCCGTCCGTGGGCTGCTCGAGGACGACGAGTTCCTCCCCGAACTGCCGGCGACCGAGTCCGCGGAGACCCGCATCGAGTTCGCGGACCGGTGTGGGCCCGTGACGGTTCCCGAGACGAGCGCCGCCGCCGAGCAGTCGGGATTCGAGTGGGTCGAGACCGACTCGCTCGAGACGACGCGGATATCGAACAGCTGACGCGGGTCGCCGGAACGTCGAAGGGGGCTATAGTAGCCACTGACGGCCGAGTGTCGTGTGGTGACCCGCAACACAACGTTTTTATACTGTTCGTCGTATCCTCCGCGTATGGCAACCGGATCCCACGCAGTCGGTGTCGGCGATCAGCCACCGCGTTCGGTCCTGGGGTCCGGCTTCTTCTTCGCCCGGTAACCGGGCCGGTGGATCCGAGGGCGGCCATATCAGTCGCTCGCGGCGAAACCGTCCGCGTCAGCGCCGTCGGCTCGAGAGATGGAATCGGTCGTCACGACGGCGACTGCAACGGTCTCGAGTCGACTCGAGTCGGAACCGCTAACTGACCGACCCACGCCAATTCGGATAAGCGAATGCAACTGCCAGCACAACAGGTCGCGGTCTTAGAGGCCGCGACTGCGGACGAGGCAACGTCCGTCGATGCCCTCGCCGCGGCGACCGAGCTCCCCCCCGAAACCGTCACCGGGGCCGTCTTCGAACTCGAGGACGAGGGGCTACTCGCCGTCAGCGAACGCGTCGACGAAACGGTCGCGCTCACCGACGAGGGGCGTGAGTACGTCACCGACGGCCTTCCCGAGGTTCGGCTCTACGAGGCCGCACTCGAGGCCGGCGCCGACGCCGACCCCGTCTCGATGGGGCAGGTCATCGGCGCGTCGGGGCTCGAGGGCGGCGCGGTCGACATCGCGCTCTCGAACTACGCGCGCAAGGGCTACGGCGTGATCGACAGCGGCGAGATCACCGCCGATCCCGACGCCGACCCCGACGCGGACGCCGAAGCGACCGCGCTCGAGGAACTGGCCGACGCGGACGACGCGCCGGTCGACAGCGTCGACGTGGATTCGGAGACCCTCGAGTCGCTCGAGCGCCGCGGTCTGCTGGACCGACGCGAGTCGACGGTCCGCGAGGCGACCCTGACCGAGCGCGCCGTCACGGAGCTGATGGCGGGGATCGAGACCGCCGAGACGGTCGGACAGGTCACGCCGGAACTGCTCACGAGCGGCGAGTGGGAGGACGTCGAGTTCTCCGAGTACAACGTCGAGGCCGACGCCGAACAGTTCGACGGCGGCAAGGTCCACATCCTGCGCCAGACGTCCGAGCGCGTCAAGGACGTCCTCGTCGGGATGGGCTTTCAGGAGATGGAAGGTCCCCACGTCGACGCGGACTTCTGGATCAACGACTGCCTGTTCATGCCCCAGGACCATCCGGCGCGCACGCACTGGGACCGGTTCGCCCTGGAGCAGCCGACCCACATCGACGAGCTTCCGGACGACCTCGTCGACCGCGTCGAGCGGGCGCACAAGGAAGGCGTCGGCGAGGACGGCGAGGGCTACCACTCGCCGTGGGACGAGGACTTCGCGCGGGCGCTCGCACTGCGCGGGCACACCACCTCGCTGTCGACGCGCTACCTCTCGGGCGAGGAGATCGGCGACCTCGAGCCGCCACAGCGCTATTTCAGCGTCGAGAAAGTGTATCGCAACGACACGCTCGACCCGACGCACCTGCTCGAGTTCTTCCAGATCGAGGGGTGGGTGATGGCCGAGGACCTCTCGGTGCGCGATCTGATGGGTACCTTCGAGGAGTTCTACGCCCAGTTCGGCATCGAGGACATCCGGTTCAAACCCCACTACAACCCCTATACGGAGCCCAGTTTCGAGCTGTTCGGCACCCACCCGACGACCGGCGAACTCGTCGAGATCGGCAACTCGGGGATCTTCCGCGAGGAGATGCTCGAGCCGCTCGGTGTGGAGTGCGACGTGATGGCGTGGGGACTCGCCTTAGAGCGGCTGCTCATGCTGATGTACGGCTTCGAGGACATTCGAGACATCCACGGGACGCTGTGTGACCTCGAACTGCTGCGCGAGACGGAGGTGACCTACTGATGCCCACGGTCGATATCGACCCCGACGAACTGCGCGACCTGACCGGTCACGACGAGAAGAGCGACGACGAACTGATCGACGACCTGTTCGGCCTCGGCCTCGAGTTCGAGGGCCGCACCGAGGAGGGGGCGTTCGAACTCGAGTTCGCGCCCGACCGGCTCGACCGGCTCTCCGTCGAGGGGGTCGCACGCTCGATGCGCTACCAGTACGGCGACGCGCGAGGGACCCACGTCCCCTCGCCGAACTCGCCGGAGTGGACCATCGAAGTGGACGAATCGGTCCCCGACGAGCGACCCTACGTCACGGGCGCGGTCGTCCGCGACATCGATTTGGACGAGGAGAGCCTCGAGTCGCTGATCCAACTCCAAGAGAAACTCCACGCGACGATGGGGCGCAAGCGCGCGAAGGGTGCGATCGGGATTCACGACCTGACGATGCTGAAGGGCAACCCCGCGACCGAGGGGAACCCGACGATTCAGTACGTCGGCGTCGAACCCGACGCGGACCGGTTCGTCCCCCTCGATTCCGACGCGGAGATGACGCCGGCCGACGTGCTCGAGGACCACCAGACGGGGCAGACCTACGCCGATCTGGTCAGCGAGTACGAGCGGTATCCGGCGATCTACGACAGCCTCGGGCTGTTCTCGTTCCCGCCGGTGATCAACGGCCGCCGGACCGAGGTCTCGACGGACTCCCGTGACCTGTTCGTCGAGATGACGGGCACCGACCAGTGGACGATCGACAAGATGCTGAACATCGTCTGCTACGCGCTGTCGGCCCGCGGAGCCACCATCGAGGAGGTGCGCGTCGAGTACCCCGATTACGAACTCGTCCGACCCGACCTCTCGATGAAGACGAAGACGGTCGCTCACGACCGGATCGAGACCATCCTCGGCATCGGGCTCGATCCCGACGAGGTGATCGACCTCGCCGAGCGGTCCGGTCTCGAGGCCACGAAAGAGGAGAGCGACGACGGCGACCTCGTCTACGAGGTCACCATCCCGCCCTATCGCGTCGACGTGCTCCACCCGTTGGACGTCATCGACGACCTCGGGCGGGCCTACGGCTTCAACGAACTCGAGCCGCGCTATCCCGACATCGGGACCGTCGGCGGCCGCCACGAGCGCTCCCGGCTCGAGCGCTCGGTCCGCGAGCAACTCGTCGGCCTCGGCTTCGAGGACATGCTGAACTTCCACATGATCAGCGAGGGCGAGAACTACGACCGGCTCGATATCGCGCCCGGCGACGACGCCTACGGAGCCGGCGAGCCGGCGACGATCAAGGAGCCCTACAGCGAGGACTTCACCATGCTGCGGACGTGGGTCACGCCCTCGCTGCTGATGGTCCTCGAGCGCAACACGCACCGCTCGTATCCGCAGAACCTCGCCGAAATCGGCTTCGCAGCCGAAGTCGACGAGAGCGAAAACACCGGCGTCGCGGAGGGTCGCCGCGTCGGTGCCGTCCTCGCCCACCACGAGGCCGGCTACGAGGACGCCAAGGCGCGCCTGCAGGCGCTCGCTCGCAACTTCGACGTCGACCTCGAGACGCCGCCGACCGAGCACCCGACCTTCATTTCGGGTCGAACCGCGGCAGTCGTCATCGACGGCGAGGAAGTCGGCGTGATCGGCGAGGTCCACCCGAAGGTGCTCGTCGAACACGACCTCGAGGTGCCGGTTTCGGCCTTCGAGTTCGATCTCGAGGCGCTGCGCTGAGGGGAAGGCGGTCTCTCAGTTTAGCGGTTTGCTGCGATGGCGGTCCAGATACTGTACCGCGAGCGAAGCCGAAGGCTGAGCGAGCGGCTCTTTTTGGTCCAGATTTTTGCGCCGAGCGGTTCGCTCGCGGAGCGAGCGAATCCCGAGGCGTAAAAAGGTGGGTTCTAGAACTCGTGTTCTACGTCGTCGTCGTCTGCTTTCTGGATGATTATTTTGCCGTCCCGGACTCGGACGAAGACCTCGTCGCCGATATCCATACCCGCGACCTCGAGTTCGTCCTCGTGGAGGTTGAGGTGGACGTTGTGGTAGTTACCGTCGTCGTCTTTCGCACCGCTTGGACTCAGCTTCTTTTTCCGTACCATCGCGGGATTCTATTCCGAACTTCGCCGCAGGATATACTTAAGTGTTTTCGACGCCACAACGAATGACTTCGGGACGCGACCAGTGTGCCGGAAATACGAGACGGCGACGCACTCGAAACGCAGCTACTGCGGGAGAAATGGTCACGCAACACACTTAAAGATACCGCCGCAGTCGGTCGATTTGCGGGGATATCTTTATGTCGGATCGTGTGCTGAATTGACACGGAGGCGAAAATCATGGTACGCGAAGACGGTAAACGGAACTTTGCACTGCGCGAATCGGGCGGTGACGAGTCGAGCGTCTTCTCGGGCAACACGCCCCGACAAGCGGCGCTCAAAGCGGCCCGACGGCTCGAGCCGGGCTCGAGCGAGGAGGATGCGGAACGGGTCGAGTTACAGCTCCGAGAGAAAGGAACGGACAAGGTCCACATCTACGACGGCTGGGCGTGGGAGGAGACGGCCCCCGACGACAAGCCGGACTGGATGCCGAACGAGATCACGGAGGCCAACGTCGCGAAGAAAGGAATCGAACACCTCGAGGAGTGAGGCGGCCGATCGGTAGCTTTCTCCGGCAGCAGATCGACCGGAAGCGATACGTCTCGGTCGGCAGGGATCGAGAGCGGCGCTGAGAGGTCACAGCACTAGCGGAGCGCACGGAGAGGGGATGAATACGGAGCGGGTGCCTCGACGAAGGAGCAACGTCTAATTTTAAAATCTGTCCATCATTGCTGAAAATGTGACGTTTGTTCGAAGTATAAACGGGATAGTACTAGCTGAGTTTGTGCCATCACTGCCCTATAGTTGGATGGATTCTAATAATCAAGTATATACGGGAGTCGCCGGACCATCCGAGTGACACATGTGGAGAAACATCGAAAAGAAGAATTCATTGATCGAGAGAAGGGGGAAGATACACGAAATATCCAAAACTATTGTGTCACATTCGCCGTGGTCGTGGACGCGAGCAGACTGTGGAGTCACCGGCGGCATCGGGGGTGACTGGTCGTGATCAAGATGACCAAGTGGCGGACGCTGGTGTTGGCGACGATCGGGTTCAACTTCTCGTTCCTGATCTGGTTCTCCTTCGCCCCCTTTACCGGCCCGATGGCCGACGAGTTCGGCCTCTCGGTGGCCGAACTCGGCCTGCTGGCCAGCGCGAACATCTGGCTGGCCCCGTTCGGTCGGATCCTGACCGGCTGGCTCTCCGACCGCTGGGGCGCGCCGACGGTGTTCGCGATCGTGTTAGCGTACGTCGGCGTGTTCTCGATCGCGTCGGCGTTCGCGCAGTCGTACACCGTCTTCTTCGTCGAGCGGATGATCGTCGCGACGGCGGGGATCACGTTCGTCATCGGCATCCAGCACGTCTCCGAGTGGTTCGAGGAGGGTGAACTGGGAACCGCCGAAGGGGTCTACGCCGGCATCGGCAACGCCGGCGCGGCCGGCGGAGCGCTCATCCTCCCCCGCGTGTTCGGCGAGAGCTGGAGCGGCCCCCTCTTCGAGAGCAACTGGCGGGCCGCGTTCTTCTACACCGGAATCGTCTCGATCCTGCTCGCGATCACCTACTTCGTGCTCGGCGAAGCCGCGAAGAGCGAGGAGAAACGGCAGGCGACCAAGGCGAGCGCGAATCTCAGAGACTGGCTCTACACCGCCACGCGCTACGGAACCGTCGTGCTCGCGCTGGCCTACGTGATGAGCTTCGGCCTCGAGCTCTCGATGAACGGCTGGCTCGCGACCTACTACCGCGAAGGGTTCGACACGAACAACCTCGTGCTCGCGAGCACGTTCGCCGCGACGTTCTCCGTCGCGGCCGGCCTGTTGCGACCGATCGGCGGCTACGTCAGCGATCTGCTGGCCCGCAAGGAGAAGAACATCCTGCCGATCTTCACCGGCAGATACCGCGAGCAGTGGACGTTCGTCTCGCTGTGTTTCATCGTCGTCGCGATGGTGGGCATGACGCTGGCCGGCCTGACCGGCGAGGTCATGCTGGCCGTCGGGGCCGGCTTCGTCGTCGGGATGGGCTGTGCGTTCGCCGAGGGCGCGATCTTCGCACAGGTCCCGGCCATGTTCCCCGACAGTTCGGGGAGCGTCGCCGGCGTCGTCGGCGGTGTCGGTACCGTCGGCGGGATCGTCTACCCGCTCGTCTACGCCGCGCCGCTGATGCCGAGTCTGCACACCGGCTACTCCGTCGTCGCGGCGACGATGCTCCCCATCGTCCTCCTGTGCGCGTGGGTCTTCCAGCCCCACGTCGCCGAGCGGGCGACCTCAGGTGGCTGGCTCGTCTCGAGCGAGCGTCCGTCCGGCGCGCCGACCGACGACTGAGACGGACTGCGACCGATCGCGGCCGCACCGATCGACGGTCGATCCGCGCGTCGGAAAACCCGACGGTCTTTTGACCCGTTCCCTGCTATCGTCGGGTAATGACTGCAGTTACGCTCGGACCCGAAGGAACCTACTCCCACAGAGCGGCGGGCGCGATCGCCGACGACGACGAGATCGACTTCCGGCAATCGGTCACGGCGATCGTCGACGCCGTCGCGAGCGGCGAGTACGACCGCGGCGTCATCCCGATCGAGAACAGTATCGAGGGCAGCGTCACCGAGAGCCTCGACGCCGTCGCCGACTACGAGGTCGCCGTCGTCCGCGAGATCGTCACCCCGATCAGACACGCCTTACTCGCGCAGGGTCCGGAATTCGACACCGTCGCCAGCCACTCGCAGGCGCTGGCCCAGTGTCGGTCCTACCTCGACCGCGAGCACTCCGGCGCCACCCTAGAGGCCGTCGCGAGCACGGCACAGGGCGTCGAGTTCGCCCGCGACGATCCCTCGGTCGCGGGGATCGGCCACCCGGCGAACGCGGGCGGCGACCTCGAGGTGTTAGCCGAAGACATTCAGGATCAGGACTCGAACGCGACGCGCTTTTTCGCGCTCGCGCCCGCCGACGAACGCTCGACCGGCGGCGGGAAGACCTCGCTCGTGGTCTACCCGAACGCGAACTACCCCGGCCTGCTGCTCGAGTTGCTCGAGCCCTTCGCGGACCGGGACATCAACCTGACCCGCGTCGAGTCGCGGCCGAGCGGCCAGCGGCTCGGCGATTACGTCTTCCACATCGACTTCGAGGCCGGGCTCTACGAGTCGCGGACGGCGGACGCGATCGCGGACCTCGAGGACCTCGCGGAGAACGGCTGGGTCCGACGGCTCGGCTCGTACGATACCGAACACGTCGTCGAGTAAGCGCGGTCGCTCGAACCGAGTCGTCGATCAGTCGGTCGTCGCGGCGTTCTCGCGGCCGATCCACGTGCGGATGCGGTCGGCGTACGTCGCCGCGCCGAGCCCCGCGACGAACGAGAGGAAACTCGGGACGAGAATCCAGAGAAGATTGGGGTGCTCCGAACCGGTGTGAAGGACGGTATCGATCATACTCGAAGCAACCGGCACGGCGGGTATAAGCGAACCGGATTTGGCAGCACCATCCGGTACCGACTCGAGACGGTACGGCTGTCACGGCGTCGAAGTCCGGGTGCGAGAATCGAACCACGCCGAGACGTGCTCGCTCCGCTGCGCGCGACTCGTCTGATTCGATCTCGCCGTCCGGCTTTTCCGCTCTCGTTTTACTCGTCGCGAAAAAGTCCGGGTGCGAGAATCGAACTACGCGTCTCAGCCGCACAGGCTGAAGGATAGGCCACTACCCCAACCCGGACACGAGCACGCTGCACTCATTGCTACGGCGAGGGATCTATAATAAGCTCGGAGACTCCTCACGAGCTGTAAATCACGGAGAAGTACTTGAGGCGCGAACGGGAGCAGACCACGCCGACCGGTGGCGAGGGGGAGACGAGGCGACCGACCGCAACTTGTTTTTCCTCGTCTCCCGGTACCACGAGTATGGTACTCGCTGCGGGCGACGACGCGCCGACCGTGACCGCACCGAATCAGGACGGCGACACCGTCAGCCCCGACTTCGAGGAGCCGACGGTCCTCTACTTCTATCCGCGGGACGACACGCCCGGCTGTACGATCGAGGCGAACCAGTTCCAGCGCGAGCGCGAGACGTATCTGGACGCCGGCGTCGACGTCTACGGCGTCTCGACGGACGACGTCGACTCCCATCGGTCCTTCTGTGACTCGGAGGGCCTCGAGTTCGACCTGCTCGCGGACCCCGACGGGGAGATCGCCGAGGCCTTCGGCGTCGAACTGCGAGACGGCGCGACCGCGCGGACGACGTTCCTGCTGGCCGACGGCGAGGTCAAAGCCGTCTACGAGGGCGTCGATCCGGACGGCCACGCGCGTGAGGTCTTGCTCGACGCGCTCGACGACGGCCTCGTGACCCTCCCCGAGTAGTCGCCCCTTCTGTCGTCGCGTTGCGGGCAGAATTTATCCCCGTCGGGCTCCTACGACCGAGTATGCGACGCAATCCGTTCGACAACATCGAGGAAATGCTCGACCGCGTCAGCCGTCAGGTCGAGGAGGGAATGACCGCCGGCGGCCTGCAGGTCCCCGGGTCGGTCCCGGTCGACGTCGCCGACACGGACGAGGAATACGTCGTCACGGCCGACCTGCCCGGCTACGAGACCGACGACATCGAACTGACGCTGTCGAACGGCACGCTCCGCCTCGAGGCCAACCGGACCGACGAGGACGACTACGCCGAGGGGCGCTATATCCGGCGCGAGCGGACCGAAACCTCGGCGAGCCGGCGGATCCGCCTCCCGGAACCGGTCGACGAGGAGGAAGTCGCAGCCGGCTTCGAGAACGGTGTGTTGACGGTGCGGCTACCGAAGGTGTCGAGCGGTGAGGACTCGCGACAGATCGACATCGAGTAGTTCGACCGACTGGACCGCCGCTCGAGCCGTTGATCCGACTAGTACCACGCCCCGCCCGAGGAGACGTTGATATCCTGTCCGGTGACGTGTTGTGACGCCGCGCTCGCGAGGTGGACGGCCACCTCGGCTACTTCCTCGGGCGGGACGAGATCGTCGATCATGAGACTCTCGAGCACCTCCTCCTCGACGGCCTCGGCGGGGACGCCCGCTTCCTCGGCCTGTCGCTCGAAGACGCCCCGGATCCGATCGCCCTCGACCGGGCCGGGACAGATCGCGTTGACGGTGACGCCGTCGTCGCCGAACTCGGCGGCCAGCGCCCGGGTCAGCCCGATCACGCCCATCTTCGAGGCGGCGTAGGGCGTCCGGTTCGCGTACGGTCGCTTGCCGCCGATCGAGGAGATGTTGACGACGCTCCCCCGCTCTGACTCGCGCAGGTGCGGTGCCGCCGCCCGCGTGACGCGGGCGATCCCGACGACGTTGACGTCCAGCGTCTCGAGCCACTCGTCGTCGGTCGTCTCCTCGATCGGCGCGGTCGGGCCGGCGATCCCCGCGTTGTTCACGAGACAGTCCAGCCCGCCGAAGGTCTCGACCGTCTCGTCGATGGCGTCGGCGACCGATTCGGGATCGGTCACGTCGGTCTCGACGGCCAGCGTCCGCTCGGGTGCATCGATCGCGTCCGCGGTTTCGTGGATGCCGTCGCTCCGGGCTGCGAGAACGACGTTCGCACCCGCGTCGGCGAACGCGACGGCGATTTCGCGGCCGAGACCCTGACTCGCTCCCGTGACGAAGACTGTGGAGTCTGCTACCATGACTCGAGAGTTGCGGGGACGAGGATAAAACGTTCCGCCCACGCGTCGCAGGCCTCGTCGACGTTAGAACTCGAGGCGTGCGTCGATCGATTCGACGGTGGCATCGACGGCTTCCGGGAGGTCGTCGGGGCGGTCGCCGCCCCGTTTCGGCGGCTCGAGGGGGAGTTCGACGGGGTGATACGCGAACCGCTCGACGGCTCGGGCCGCAATCGCGCCGACGAACTCGGCGTTTACCCGCTTCGAGGAGACGCCGCCCGAGGCGAGGTCGTAGTACTCGGTAAAGCAGTGACAGACGGTGATCGAATCGTACTCGTCGAGCAGGCCCGCCTCGAGGTGGCGAAACAACTTCGCCGCGTTGTCGGCGGGATCGGCCCGCCGCCACTCGAGTTCGATGAGTACCAGCCGGGAGTCGCCGATCCCCGCGATGTCGACCGGCGTCCCGGCGAGCCGGTGTTCGACGCGCCACTCGAGGCCGGGGCGGCGCTCGGCGAACGCGTCGCGGAGGCGTTCTTGGGTCTCGCGTGCGAGTTCGCCCACGAGCTCGAGCTGGGAGCGGGTCACCGTAAGCGTTGCTCTCGAGAGACCGGCGCTGGAGCCGTTCGACGGCCCGGTGGGCCGCGGTATGGAAAGGTATAGGGTGGCGTCCCGCCCTAGAGGTATATAAGCAAATGAGCGACGCGGGATACGACCACGCGACGGTCGAACGGCGCTGGCAAGAGGCGTGGGACGATGCGGACGTCTATCGGACGCCCGACGACGTCGAGGATCCGACGTACGTCCTCGGGATGTACCCGTACCCCTCGGGCAAACTCCACATGGGTCACGTCCGTAATTACACCATTACGGACGCGTACGCCCGCTACCGCCGGATGCGCGGCGACGATGTCCTTCACCCGATGGGGTGGGACGCGTTCGGCCTCCCCGCGGAGAACGCGGCCAAAGAGCGCGACACGAACCCGCGCGACTGGACCATCGACTGCATCGAGACCATGACCGATCAGATGGAGTCGATGGGCTTTGGCTACGACTGGGACCGAGAGATCACCACCTGTACACCCGACTACTACCAGTGGAACCAGTGGCTCTTCTCCCGGTTCCACGAGGAAGGGTTGGTCGAGCGCCGCGACGCCGAAGTCAACTGGTGTCCCCACTGCGAGACGGTGTTGGCAGACGAGCAGGTCGAGGGCGAGGCCGAACTCTGCTGGCGCTGTGACACCCCCGTCGAACAGCGCGAACTCGAGCAGTGGTTCCTGAAGATCACCGAGTACGCAGACGAGTTGCTCGAGGACATCGACGACTTGGAGGGGTGGCCCAACTCGGTGCGCCAGATGCAGCGCAACTGGATCGGCCGGCAGGAGGGGACGGAACTCGAGTTCGGCATCGACGGCTACGGGGACGTTGAGGCCTTCACCACCCGCGTCGACACCATCCACGGCGCGACCTTCTTTGCGCTCGCTCCGGACCACCCGATCAGCGAGGAGTTGGCGGCGGAAGACGCCGACGTTCGGCACTTCATCGAGGAGGAAGCCGACCCCGATGGCGACGAGCCCAACGGCGTCGAGACGGGCCTGACCGCGACGAACCCCGTCACCGGCGACGAGATCCCGGTCTACGTCGCGGACTTCGTCCTCTCGGACGTCGGGACCGGCGCGCTGATGGCCGTTCCCGGCCACGACGAGCGCGACCACGCGTTCGCCGAGAAACACGGCATCGACATCGTCCCCGTCATCGCGCCCGAACCCGATGGCGACGAGGAACCGACCGCACCCGACGTAGCGGAAGGCGCCTACACGGAAGACGGCGTCCTGATCAACTCCGGCGAGTACGACGGCCTCGACAGCGAGACCGCCCGCGATCGCCTGACCGAAGACATCGACAGCGCCGAGTGGACCGAGCAGTATCAGCTCCGCGACTGGGGAATTTCCCGCCAGCGCTACTGGGGAACGCCGATTCCGGTGATCCACTGCGACGACTGCGGTCCCGTGATGGTGCCCGAGGAAGACCTGCCGGTCGAACTGCCGGAGTTCATCAACACCACCGGGAATCCGCTGGACGCCGCCGAGGAGTGGAAGCAGACGACCTGTCCGGACTGCGGCGGCGACGCGACCCGCGAGACGGACACGATGGACACCTTCGTCGACTCCTCGTGGTACTTCCTGCGGTACGTCTCGCCCGGACTGGACGAGGCGCCATTCGACTTAGCGCAGGCCAACGACTGGATGCCCGTCGATCAGTACGTCGGTGGCATCGAACACGCCGTGATGCACCTGCTGTACTCCCGCTTTTTCACGAAGGTCCTGGCGGACCACGAGGGACTCGAGCACCGCGAGCCGTTCACGAACCTGCTCGCACAGGGGATGGTCCAACTCGAGGGCGAGAAGATGTCCAAGTCGAAGGGCAACGTCGTCTCCCCCCAGCGGATCGTCGAGGAGTACGGCGCCGACACCGCACGGCTGTTCATGATGCAGGCCGCCCAGCCCGAGCGGGACTTCGACTGGAGCGAGGAGGGCGTTCGATCGACCTACGCCTTCCTCGACCGGTTGAAGGGGATGGTCGAGGGCTATATCGCCGACGAGCCCGACGGCGACGACGACGCGATCGCGAGCTACGTCGACGCAGAGATCGACGCGACGATCGCCATCGCCAGCGACGAGTACGACGACCTGACGTTCAACAAGGCGCTGCGCGAGACCCAGGATCTCGTTCGAACGCTCCGGCAGTACGCGGAGTACACCGACCCCCACGCCGAGACGTACGAGCGCGGGCTGTCGGCCGTCGTCCGACTGCTCTCGCCGGTCGCACCGCACCTCACCGAAGAACTCTACGAGACGCTCGGCAACGACGGGTTCGTCGCCGAGGCCGCGTGGCCGACCGCCGAGGTCGACCGCGACTACGTCGCCAAACGCCGTCGGCTGGTCGCGAACACCCGCGAGGACATCCGCGACATCGTCGAGGTCGCCGGGATCGAGGATCCGAACGCGATCGACGTCGTCATCGCGCCCGACTGGAAGTACGACGCCCTCGAGATCGCGATCGAGAGCGACGCCGACAACCTGATCGGCGAACTCATGCAGGAGTCACACATCCGCGACCAGGGCGACGCGGCCGCCGATTACGGACAGGACCTGCAGGCAGAGCGAGAAGCGCTCTCGATGACCCTCGAGCCCGAGGCCGAACACGCGGCCCTCGAGTCGGCCGCCTGGCTGATCGAACGCGAGTTCGACGCGCCGGTTCGCGTCGTCCGGGCCGAGGACGCCGACGAGGACGTGCTCGCGAACGCCGAGCCCGGTCGGCCGGCGATCGAGATCGACGACTGAGCCCGTTCCTCGGCGACCCCGGGATCGACGGCTTCTCTCGAATCGGATCGGGTCGATCACGGCGAGTCGCTCCGACCGTGCCGGTATCACTCGCTCGGGAACAGAATTATCGTTTATATTTCATACTTGTCGCCGAACATAGATCCGGTTGCTACCACCTGTCGGCGGCGCTCAGACGAGGCAGCGATTAATTATCAGCTGTGATAGTAATTCCAACCGACACATTCAATTGGCGCGGGAGACCACGGATAACGAAGGCGTCGGGCAGCCTCGCGCTGCCCACCCGCCGTTTGACACTATGGCACTCGAGGACTATCTCCCTGATCGGCTCAGAGAAACGTACAGTGTAAAGATCGGTCTCATTTTCCTGCTGGTCGCCGTGATGACGATCGCCGTCTCCGCGCTCTTCTTGGGACACGTCTCGGGCACGGTCGGCCCGGCCGCGGAAGACCACTTCAGCGATCGCACCGACGACCGGAGCGACGTCGCAGCGAACTGGCTCGAGACGACGGCCGAAACGGCGAACGGACTCGCCGCGGACGCGACCGTCCGAGCGGGAACGGACGACGAGATCAGCGATCGACTCGCGACGGCCCAGTCGACTCGCGGGGATCGGATCGCTGAAATGCACTATCTCGACGGCGACGGCGAGATACGCGCGAGCAGCGCGGACGGCGCGGTCGGCGGGAACTTCTTTGAGACGGCCGGCGTGCAGGGCGCGACCGACGGCCCCCGCACCCACGACGCGGTCGGGAGCGAGGACTCGGTGCTCTCGTTCGTCTCGAGCGTCGAGGGCGAAGACGAGCGATACGTCGCCGTTTCGGCCCCCACGAGCGCGTTCGCGTCCGTTCTCGAGACCGACGGTGACTCGCGTCGAACGGTCGTCACGAACGCCGACGGCGAGACGATCGCGGCGGTCGGCGAGGAGGCCCCGGTCGGCGACGACGCCGTCCTCGCCGCGGTCACACCGGATTCGGACGGGGTCGCGACCGGCACCCCCGACGGCTCGGAGACGGAGTTCGCGGGGACGGCGGCGACGATCGAGAGCGGCGGCGAGTCGCTGACGGTCACGACCTACGATACCGCGGCGGCCGTCTACGGGCCACAGGGGACCGCGACCTCGTCGGTGCTTGCACTACTGCTGATCTTCATCCTCCATCTCGGGCTCGTCGGGATCGTCCTCGGCGGCAACGTCTCGCTGAACCTCCGTCGGCTCGCGTCCAAGGCCGAGCGGATGGGGAACGGCGACCTCGAGGTCGACCTCGAGACGGACCGGATCGACGAGGTCGGGACGCTCTACGGCTCCTTCGACTCGATGCGGAACTCGCTCACGGAGACCCTCACCGATCTCGAGGAGGAACGCGAACGCGCTCGCGAGGCCCAACAGTAGACTGATGATCTGGCCGATTACGACACGCTCCGGCCAGCAGAGCGGCGAACGAGTGCTCCTCTTCGGGAAGCTCCGGAACCTGCTCCTGTTGCTCTGGGTCTTCTACCTGGTCATGGGATTCGTCTCGCGGCAGGGACTGGGACTGCTCGACGCCTTCGGCGGAATCTTCGTCACGGCGTACATCGACGCCCTCACCCGGATCGGGTTCGGCGTCCTGTTACTCCGGGCGACCGACGCCGTCGATCAGGTGATCGTGGCGACCGAGTCGTCCGATGGAGACGACGGCTCGGACGGCGTCACCCTCGAGAAGACCGACGGGACCGCGGTCGATCCGGCGGACTGACGACGCCGGCCGAAACACCATCGGATCTGACAGCAGACTATCTATTTTATACACCGGCTCGTCGTAGGGTCCGGACAGCAACTGTTGGTCGAGGATGAACGCACAACGTACGGATCCCTTTCGATGGACGTTCGCAGACGGGTCGTCGCCGAAAGCACCACACGTCGCCTCGATGACATGGCGAGACGGGTTGTTCGTCCACTGGCCGGTCGATCCCGACGACCTCCGGCCCCACGTCCCCGGACAGGTGACCCTCGAGACTCGAGACGGCCGCGCGTGGCTGAGCGTGCTCCCGTTCGTGCTCACGAACGTAGGGCTCCGGGGGACGCCGTCGATCACCCGGCTGGCCTTTCCCGAACTCAACGTCCGGACCTACGTCCGGTATCGCGGCGATCCCGGCCTGTTTTTCTTCAGCATCGACATCGGGAACTCGCTCGTCGCGACGAGCGTCGGTCGAGCGACCAGATTACCCGTCTATCGCGCCAAGATGCGCGTCGGAGCCACCGAGGATAATCACGTCGCCTTCGAAAGCGAGCGCCGATCGAGTGAGTCGGCGGACGATACCGCCGCTCGGTTCGCTGCGACCTACTGCCCGAACGGCGAGGTCTTCACCGCCGAGCCGGACACGCTCGAGCACTGGCTCACGGCTCGTCGCCGGTTCTACGCTCCGGAAGCCGACGGCGTCCTGACCGGCGAGATCGCCCACGATCCGTGGCCGCTCCAGCCGGCCGCGGTGACGATCCACGAGAACACGCTGTTCGAGGCCAACGGCCTGCCGACGCCGACCGGCGATCCGGTCGTCCACTACGCCGACGAACTGTCGATGACGGGCTCGATTCCGCGCCGAATCGGAACGTAACCGAGTCTCGGTGAGAGGCCTGGACGACCGATTTCGACGCGGTAATACCGTCCAGACACCGGAAAGCCGCCGATACTTTCCGTGCGGGAGAGCGTCGACTCCGGCTACGACGGACGCACATCGTTAGATTTGTTAACTACAGTGTGAGACAATAATTTACACAGAGTAGCAATGTCTACGACACACTCAGGAGCGACCGGCAGCGGCCGGAATTCGTTCGTCTACGTCGTCGCGGCCTTGGCCGCACTCAACGGGTTACTGTTCGGATTCGACACCGGCGTTATCTCCGGCGCGATGTTGTACATCCGGAACACGTTCGAACTGACGACGGTGTTTGGCGTGTCGATGAACGCCTCGTTCGTCGAGGGGATCGTCGTCAGCGGCGCGATGATCGGTGCAATCGTCGGCGCGGCCCTCGGCGGTCGGCTCGCCGATCGGCTCGGTCGGCGACGGCTCATCCTCGTCGGTGCCGGCATCTTCTTCGTCGGGTCGTTCATCATGGCGATCGCCCCGACCGTCGAGATCCTGATCATCGGTCGAATCGTCGACGGGATCGGCGTGGGCTTCGCGTCGGTCGTCGGACCGCTGTACATCTCGGAGATCTCACCGCCCAAGATCCGCGGCTCGCTGGTTTCGCTGAATCAACTGACGATCACCAGCGGTATCCTCATCGCCTACCTCGTGAACTACGCGTTTTCCAGCGCCCAACTGTGGCGCTGGGTCGGCCTCGGAACGGTCCCTGAGGAGGTGTTCGCAAGCGGCGGCGGGTGGCGCTGGATGCTCGGTCTCGGCATGGTCCCCGCGACCGTCCTGTTCCTCGGAATGCTGTTCATGCCGGAGAGTCCCCGGTGGCTCTACGAGCACGGACGCGAATCGGACGCCCGCGAGGTACTGACGACCACCCGCGTCGAGAGCCACGTCGAGGACGAACTCCGCGAGATCAAGCAGACGGTACGCACCGAATCCGGGACGCTACAGGACCTGTTCGAGCCGTGGGTGCAACCGATGCTGATCGTCGGCGTCGGGCTGGCGGCGTTCCAGCAGGTCACCGGCATCAACACGGTCATGTACTATGCACCGACGATCCTCGAGTCGACCGGCTTCGCGGACACCGCCTCGATCCTCGCAACCGTGGGGATCGGTGCCGTCAACGTCGTCATGACCGTCGTCGCAGTGTTCCTGATGGACCGCTCCGGCCGCCGTCCGCTGTTGCTGACCGGACTGGCCGGAATGACCGTCATGCTCGCCGTCCTCGGCGTCGTGTTCTACCTGCCCGGCCTCTCGGGCGCGATCGGCTGGGTCGCGACCGGGAGCCTGATGCTGTACGTCGCCTTCTTCGCCATCGGGCTCGGCCCGGTCTTCTGGCTGATGATCTCCGAGATCTACCCGATGGAGGTCCGCGGGACGGCGATGGGCGTCGTCACCGTCGTCAACTGGGCCGGCAACCTGATCGTCTCGCTGACCTTCCTCCGACTGGTCGACGGCATCGGCCAGACCGGCACGTTCTGGCTCTACGGCGTGCTCTCGCTGTTCGCGCTCGTCTTCTGTTACCGGCTCGTCCCCGAAACGAAAGGGCGGTCGCTCGAGGAAATCGAAGCCGACCTCCGCGAAACGGCGTTCGGCAGCGAGACCAGCGAACGGTCCCGTGCCGTCGAGACGGACGACTAACGATCGAGAAAACCGCGTTCCGTATTTTTCGCGAGACGACACTCGGGATTCGGCGCTGGTCGCAGACCGGCGGTCGGAACCGTTACTGGTCGGTGTCGATCATCCCGAAGTCGTATCCGGAATCGGTCTCGCGAGCGTTTTCGTAGACCACGCGGGCGGCCGCGACGTCCTGAATGGCGAGCCCGGTCGAGTCGAAGACGGAGACGCCCGTCTCCTCCGTTCGACCCGCTTTCGCACCGACGACGAGTTCGCCGATTTCGCCGTGGATGTCCGCGTCGGTCAGGGCCCCCTCGCCGTAAGGGACGTTGATCTCGCCGGAGTGAGTACACTGCTCGTGATCGTCGATCACGATCCGCGCCGCATCCAGTAGCTCGTCGCTCAACTCGTGTTTCCCCGCGGCGTCCGCCCCGATCGCGTTGATGTGGGTCTGCTCGCCGACGTCCTCGAGACCCACGATCGGGTCCTCGACCGGCGTCACGGTCGACAAGACGTCGCAGTGACCCGCCTCCGAAATCGAGCCGCCGCGAACGTCGAACCGGTCCTCGTAGGTCTCGACGAACCGCCGGACGCGGTCCTCGTCGGGGTCCGAGACGACGACCTCCTCGATCGGCCGCACCTCGCTGATCGCCTCGAGTTGGGTGTACGACTGGACGCCGGCCCCGACGAGTCCGAGCGTCGTGGCGTCCTCGACGGCCAGATAGTCGGTGGCAACGGCGGCCGCGGCACCCGTTCGTTTCATCGTGAGCGTCGTCCCGTCCATGATGGCAAGCGGGAACGCGGTCTCGGGGTCGGAGTAGATCATCGTCCCCAGTACGGTCGGCAGCCCGTGGTCCGCGGGGTTGTCGGGGTGGACGTTGACCCACTTCAGCCCGGCGGCGTCCCAGTCGCCGGTATCGAGATACGCCGGCATCGAGCGAAAGTCGCCGTTGTACTGCGGGAGGTCGATGTACGATTTCGCGGGCATCTGGGTGTCGCCGCGCTCGAAGGCCCCGAAGGCCTCCTCGACGGCGTCGATGACGGCCGCGAGTGCAGCGTGCTCGTCGACGTCGTCGCTGTCCAGTAGAAGCGTGTTCATACCCGCGAATATTGCGGGCTCGCACTTAGTTCGTCGTGACTCGACGGCAGCGTGGGATACGGGACCGTCCGATATATGCTACGCTATCGCTGCTCACGGTAGACTCGAGCCAATCGCGGATCGAATACTTGCCACTCACCCGAAGGTACTCGGCGCGACAACGAAACAGCAAAACGCAAAGATGGGCCGACTCGAAACGGCGGAGACGGTGATTTGAGCGGTAATGGACACCGTCTCCCTCCGCGAGGGCCGCAGGCCCGAGCGGGCCGACGACCGATGTGGTGGCCCCGAAGGGGCCGAACGGAGGGAGGAGTGCTTTTAATCGAATTTTTGCCGAGGGCGCGGCTTTGCCGCGCCCGAAGAGCAAAACTTCGTTTTACATCATGCCGCCCATGCCGCCGCCCATACCGCCCATGCCGCCGCCCATGCCACCGCCGCCCGGCGGCATCTCTTCGTCATCGTCGTCGTGGGAGACTGCGAGGTCGCCCGCGGCGATGACGTCGTCGATGCGAAGCAGCATTACGGCCGCCTCGGTGGCGGACTCGATGGCTTGGGTCTTCACGCGGAGCGGCTCGTAGACGCCCTCGGCGTCCATGTCGATGGTGTCGCCGGTGTAGGCGTCGAGACCGGCACCCGTGTCGCCGCCGTCGTGGGCGCTGCGGAGTTCGACCAGCGAGTCGATGGGATCGAGGCCCGCGTTCTCGGCCAGCGTGCGCGGGATGACCTCGAGCGCGTCGGCGAAGGCTTCGACGGCGAGCTGCTCGCGGCCGCCGACGGAGTCGGCGTAGTCACGGAGCGCGAGCGAGAGGTCGATCTCGGGCGCGCCGCCGCCGGCGAGGACCTTGCCGTCCTCGATGGTCGTGCGGACGACGCCCAGCGAGTCCTCGACGGCGCGGTCGATCTCGTCGATGACGTGCTCGGTGCCGCCGCGGAGGATCAGGGTGACGGCCTGCGCGTCGTCGACGTCCTCGACGAAGATGCGCTGGTCGCCGGCGATCTCCTTCTGGGCGACGCTGCCGGCGACGCCGAGGTCGTCCTCGGTGAGGTCGTCGACGCTCGAGACCGGCGTCGCGCCGGTCGCGCGTGCGAGCTGACCCTGGTCGCTGGACTTGACGCGGCGGACGGCGATGATGCCCTCCTGTGCGAGGTAGTGCTGGGCCATGTCGTCGATGCCGCCGTCGACGAAGACGGCGTCGGCGCCGGCGTCGGCGATCTGCTCGGCCATCTCTCGCAGCTGGGCCTCCTCCTGCTCGAGGAACTGCTCGAGCTGGTCGGGGTCGGTGACGTTGACCTCGGCGTCGATCTCGGTCTCCTTGATCTCGAGGTCGCCGCCGATGATCGCGACGTTGGCGTCCTCGGCAAAGTAGGGCATGTTCTCGGAGACGCGCTCCTTGTCGACGATGACGCCCTCGACGAGCTCGGAGTTCTCGATGGAGCCGCCGACGACCTTCTCGATCTTGATGTTGTCCGTGTCGACGCCGTCGTCGTCGGAGACCGTGCGAACGGCCTCGACGATGAGCTCGGAGAGGAGGTCCTTGGCGTTCTCCGCGCCCTTGCCGGTCATCGCCGTCGCGGCGATCTGCTCGAGGATCTCGGTGTCGTCCTCGTCGACGTCGATGGCGATCTCCTCGAGGGCCTCGGTGGCCTCTTCGGCGGCCTCTCGGTATCCCTGCGCGAGGGTGGTCGCGTGGATGTCCTGGTCCAGCAGGTTCTCGGCCTGACTGAGGAGTTCGCCGGCGATGACGACCGCGCTGGTGGTGCCGTCACCGACTTCCTCTTCCTGGGTCTCGGCGACTTCGACGATCATGTCGGCCGCGGGATGGTCGATCTCCATCTCCGAGAGCAGGGTGACACCGTCGTTGGTGACGATGACGTTGCCCGAGGAGTCGACGAGCATCTTGTCCATCCCCTTCGGGCCGAGCGTCGTCCGAACCGATTCGGCGACCGCCTTCCCGGCCTGCACGTTCATCGACTGCGCGTCCTCCCCGGAGGTGCGCTGGCTGTCCTCCGAGAGTACGATAAGGGGCTGGTTGCCCATCTGCTGTTGAGCCATAGTCACTCGAGGGATTGTTTGCTATTCTATATAAACCTTACCCTATTGAATAGGTAGGGGCGCTAGAGGTGGCTCCTGTCGTGCGTTTTCGAACCGGTGGCTGTTCGGGTATTTATACTTGCACTGTGTGAGAACCACCGCACAGATGACGTGTCGGCGGGGATTCGAACGGGTTCAGCTATCGGTCGAAAAGCGGTTCACACGGCGACTCCTCCGAGCGCGGGAGAAGACGGTCGACGGAGCAGAAATCGGGGCGAACAGACGGATCAGGACTGACCGCCGGGGAACCGGTGGTACTCCATTCCCTTGTGTTTCATCTCGTTGTGCTTCTCCTCGAGGAAGGAGTAGACCGCGCCGTGGGGCGCGCCGTCGAGCAGCATCTCGGCGGCGCTGCGGACGACGTCGACCTCCTGTGGCGCGCCGATGACACCGAGCGTCGAGCCGTAGATGACGACATCGGCACCGGTCAGTTCCTCCATCAGTTCCCGGGTCCGGCCGCCCTCGCCGATGAGCCGGCCCTTCTTGCGTTTCATGTCGGTCTTGTTGCGCGAGGCGGCGTCGATGTCGACCACGTCGAACAACATCATGTCGTCCTCGAGCAGTCGCAGGGCGTCCTCCGGTGCGAAGCCGCGGCCGATGGCGCGGACGATCTCGGGGCCTTTGAGGCCGAGCACGGGATCGCCGACGGTTTCGACGGCGACGGAGCCGTTCTCCGAGTCGATGTCGAGTCGTACTTCGGCTTCCGCCTCGATCTCGCGCATCGTCTCGCCTCCTTCACCGATGAGAACGCCGATGCGGTCCTGCGGAATCTTCACGTGCTGCATACAGTCCGGTACTCGCTGGTCGAGGTTAAGCGCTTGGTCCGCGAGTACCGGGTGTTCCGTGGCACCGTCACACGCGTCTCGAGGCGCGGCGCGGTCGAAGCCCGCTACTCGCGGACCGAGCGGAACCGCACCGACTCCGAGCGGGTGTCGACGATTGCGACCGTCCGATCCGACGCCAGCACGTGCGCGCCGGGATTGAGTACCGTCGTCCGCCCGTCCTCCGACAGCTCGCGCTCGTGGTGGTGGCCGTAACAGACGAAATCGTAGCTGTCGCCGGCCGCGATCGCCGCGACCTCCGCCTTACTCTCGCCGTGGAGAACTGCGAACGAGAGCCCGTCGAACTCGAGGTCGGCGAAGCGGCCGTGGAGTCGGCTCTCGTCGCCGAGCCGGTCGAACGCCGCCTGGATGTTCGCGACGTCGCCGTCGTTGTTCCCGAGGACGCCGTGAAGTTCGAACCCCTCGAAGTAATCGATCATCAGGGGTGCGACGAAGTCGCCGCAGTGAACGACGATCTCGACGCCCTCCTCGGCGAAGACCTCGGTCGCCCGTTCGATGGCTTCGACGTTGTCGTGAGTGTCGGAGACGATGCCGATGTTCATACGCGTTCGCGTGGGAGCGAGCCACTAAGGCGTTCGGGGAACGCCGATTCGGGAGACACTGCGCGATCGAACGGCTATCGATCGAGTCCCGTCGGCACGCCGGCCCGCTCGAGCGCCCGCTGCCGCTCCTCGTCGGTCAGCCGGTAGGGCTCGAGGTCGGCCTCGATCGATCCCAGTTCTTCGCGCCGGCGCTGGTGATCGGCGAGAAACGCTGTAATCCGCTCGATCGCGAGTTCCTTCAACTCCCCGCTGAGCAGGTCGCCAGACCGGTAGTCGGCCGCGATGCGCTCGAGTTCGGCGTCGTCGGGTTCGAAGAAGTATCGGAGGTACTGGAAGGGGACATCGACGGTCGGGTCACCGCCCTTCTCGCGGTGTTCCTCGATGGTTGCTCGGCCGCCGGTGTAGGCGTGGGTCCGGATCGTCTCGGCGACCGTTTCGGGATCGGCGGTGAGTTCGATCGAGGGCGCGTCGCCGGAGGAACTCATTTTGCCCGGTCCGTCGAGACTCGGGAGGAACCGGCCGAGCAGCGCGCCCGGCTTTTCGACCGGCAGCGCCTCCTTCGCGGCGACGTCGCGACAGACGCGGACGTGAGGGTCCTGATCAATGGCGATGGGGACCAGCGTCGGCTGCCGGCCGGCAACGAGTTGCGGGAGCAAGAGGTGAGTCGCCTGCACAGCGGGGTAGAACTGTAGGCCGACGGTGTCCTGCTCGCCGTAGACGGCCTCGACTGTGGCTGGCGTGAGGTGCTTCGCGAGGCGGACCGCGATCGGGTAGACCACGTCCGCGTCGGCGGTGTCGACGACGATCCGCGTCCGGTCGGGATCGAAGCCGACGGCGAGGATATCGCGCAGGTTCTCGCGGGTGTGCTCGCCGATGGCGTCGAACGGCTGGTCCTTCGCGAGGAACTTCTCGTCGTCGGAGAGCGGGATATAGACCGTCGCGCCGGTCTCCCGCTGGAACCGCTTCGCGAGGTACAGCGGGAGGACGTGGCCCAGATGCATCGGTCCCGAGGGGCCGCGACCGGTGACGATCGCGTGCGGATCGCCGGCCGCGGCGGCTTCGAGGTACTCGTCGACGTCTCGGCCCGCGTAGAACGTCCGCCGTCTGAGCAGCGGGTGGTCAGGGAAGCGTTCGATCTGCTCGTCGGTGAGCCGGTCGGCCCCGAACCGCTCGAGCAGTTTCTCGTAGTCGATCTCGCCGTCGACGGCGTAGGGAGTGACGGTGAACTGGTCAGCGGGCGAACTCGAATCCGTGCGCGTCGTCTCAGTGGTATCTGCGGTTTCGCGTGAGTCTGTCATTCGTGTCTCGGAGTCGACTGCAGCGGCTGGAAGACGATTCAAACGGAAAACGAGCGAAGGGAGCGTCACCGCCGCGGTCGCCGGGTTAGGCCGCGTCGTCCGCCGCGACGACACTGTCCGCTCTCGAGAGGGGCTGCCAGCGCCACTGCCACTCGAGAGCGGAGATCACTGTCCGCCCATTTTCAGTCGGTGGTGAAGAAGATTTCGGGGGATCGACTCGAGGATCAGTCTCGAGACGGGTCCGGTTCCGGACTCGTGACGAACTCGAGGAGGTCGTCCTCGGTCACCTCGAGCCCTTGCCGGGAGAAGAAACTCGCGACGTTTCGGCAGTCCCGCTCGAGGAACTCGCGGCTGTTGGGATGGTGGACGGTGACGGCCTGTCCGAGGTCGATCAGGACCAGTTGACCCTCGTCCTCGTCGAAGACGACGTTGTACTCGCTCAGGTCGCCGTGGATCAGGCCGGCCGAGTAGAGCCGGCGCATGTACTCGCGCATGACCTCGTAGGCGGTCTGGGGGTTCTCGATCTGGACCTCGCCGAGCCGCTTCGCGCGGCCGTCTTCGGTCCCGATGTACTCCATGACCAGTACGTTGCGCTCGGTCGCGATCGGTTCCGGCACCCGCACGCCCGCCGCTTTCGCGCGCTCTAAGTTCGCCAGTTCCTTTTTCGTCCACGCGAGGACGACGTCTTTCTTCTTCCCGCCCAGTCCCTCGAATCGGGGGTCGCCCTCGAGATAGTCACGCATCTGCCGGAAGTTCGAGGCGTTGATCCGGTAGATCTTGACCGCGACCTCGCGGTCGTCGCCCAGCGCGTGGTAGACGTTCGCCTCCTTGCCCGTCGAGAGCGGCCCGCCGAAGGCCTCGACGTAGCCGTCCTGGACGAGCTTGTACAACGCCGCGAAGGTCGCGTCGTCGAACACCGACTGCTCGACCTTGAACTGCTCGGCGTCTTTGATCCGCTCCTCGAACTGCTCGAACTCGCGGTCGCGTTTGCGGGCGATCCGGTCCGCCTCGGTGTCCGAGACGTCGATCTCCTCCCACTCGTCGCCCGGGGTATCAGCTTCCTCGAGGTCGACCAGTCCGAACTCCGTTCCCTGTCCCATCTACTCGGTCGTAGGCTCTCCGACGGGTAAAGTACTGGGTCTGGTCGCCGGCTCGGTTCGGTCGCTGCGACGCCGGAAGTCGACCGGCGAATGACGGTTTATTTATAGCCGCTGTCGCAAACTCGGGTCGACCCGAACATGGGACTGGATTTCACACCGAAGACCTACGACGAAATCCCAGAGGACAAGCAGCCGTCGTTGGGGGAAGCGCTCGTCCCCATCACGGGAATGCTCTTGTTCCTCTCGGTCGGGATGATTTGGCTCGATATGGACCCGCAGATGCCGCTGCTGTGGGGGATCGCCTTCGCGGGACTGTTCGGACGGTACTACTTCGGCTACTCGTGGGGCGACCTCTACGACGGCATCGGGCGCAGTATTCTGACCGGGCTTCAAGCCATTCTCATCCTGTTCGTCATCTACATGCTCATCTCGTCGTGGATCGATTCCGGGACGATCCCGACGCTCATGTACTACGGGCTGGAGTTCCTGTCGCCGCGGATATTCCTCCCCTTTACCGTCGTCCTCTCGGCGGTCGTCGCCTTCGCGATCGGGTCGTCGTGGACGACGGCCGGGACGCTCGGCGTCGCGATGATCGGGATCGGCTCCGGGCTCGGGATTTCGGAGGCGATGACGGCCGGCGCCGTCCTGTCGGGAGCCTACACCGGCGACAAGAACTCGCCGCTTTCCGACACCACGAACCTCGCCGCCGCGGTGACGAACACGGACCTGATGGATCACATCCGCGCGATGCGTCCCGGGACCGCGATCTCCTTTGCGATCTCGCTGCTCCTGTTCGTCGTCTTGGGCCTGAGCGCGAGCGGGACGATCCCCGCCGACCGCGTCGCCGAGATTCAAGGCGGACTCTCGAGTAGCTACGTCATCTCGCCGATCACCTTCGTCCCGCTGATCATCACGTTCGCGCTTGCGCTGTATGGCTTCCCGGCGTTGCCGTCGCTCGGAGCCGGTATCTTCGCCGGCGTCGCGGTCAGTACCACGCTGCAGGGCGTCGGCTTCGCCGCCGCGTGGGAAACCATCCACTTCGGGACCGGCCCCGAAACAGGAGTCGACCTTACGGACGAACTGCTCGCGAGCGGCGGCCTCGAGGGCTCCGTGTGGGTGATCTCGATCGTCGTCGCCGCGCTGGCGCTGGGCGGAATTTTGCAGGAAACCGGCGTGCTGGCGGCGATCGCGTACCACATCGGACGGGCCGTCAGCAGCGTCGCGGGCCTGACCGCCGGCACGGCCGTGGGGACGGTCGCGATGAACTTCCTCGCCGCGGAGCAGTACATGGCGATCGTCGTGCCCGGCATGACGCTGCAGAACCTGTACGACGAGTACGACCTCGACAGCCGGAACCTCTCGCGGGCGGTCGAAGCGTCGGGGACGACGACGTCGGCGTTCGTGCCGTGGGGCTCGGGCGGCGCCTTCATGGCCTCGGCGCTCGGCGTACCGGTGATCGAGTACGCCCCGTACTACTTCTTCGGGATCCTCTCGCCGCTGGTCCTGATCCTGATGGGGGCGACCGGTTGGGGAATCGTCTACACGGAAGACACCGACCGGGACGCCGCCGAGACAACGGGCGAATCGACGCCAACCGTGGACTGATTCCGCATTCCGGACTGCGGCCACCCTGTCGCGGACGGAGAACCACACCGGTCACAAGGAGATCGTGTTTCGCGTCTCACCCGTGGCTCGCGCGCACGGACTTTTGCCGTCGCGGACCGTACCCACGCTATGATCGACCGATCCGAACGACGAGCGCAGCCAACGGGGGGACGATGACGGACTACGACGTGACCCTCGAGTGGGCCGACGGCCGGACCGAGTCGGTCGTCGTCGCCGAGGACGAGACGGTGCTCGAAGCGGCCCAGCGGGACCGTATCCGGCTTCCGTACGACTGTCGGACCGGGACCTGCATCACCTGCGTCGGTCGGCTGGTCGCGCTCGAGGACGGAGACGGCGACCTCAAGGAGAACGAACCGAACGAACCGATCGACGCCGCGGAGGGGTTCACGTACCGGCGGTCACCGCAGGCGCTGACCGAGCAGGAAGGGGCGGACGGCTACGTCCTGTTGTGTATCGCCTCGCCGCGAGCCGACTGCCGCATCGAGGTCGGGCCGCGAGTCCGCGCCGAGGTCGGTGACAGTCCGTGGGCGTAGGCCCCCGCCGGCACGCGGGATTCGGGCCGAAGCAACTGCAGTAACGTTAACGGCTCCGCGGAGCAAGCTCCGAGCAAGACCGATATCGATGTCGCTCACACACGAGACTGCAGACGAAGACAACCCGTATCTCCGGGATCCGCCGACCGATTTCGCGCCGCTCGAGGAACTCTCGGCGGCCGAGGCCGAACGGCAGGTCGAACTGCTTCGGGAGGCGATTCGCGAGCACGACCGCCGGTACTACGTCGAGAGCGAGCCGCTGATCGCCGACCGCACGTACGACGCGCTCTTCGCCCGACTGCGCGACCTCGAGGACGCGTTCGATCTCTCCCATCCCGACAGCCCCACGCGAAGCGTCGGCGGCGAGCCCATCGAGGCGTTCGACACGGTCGAGCACGTCGCGCCGATGCTGTCGATCGACAACAGCGGCGAGGAAGACGACGTCCGGGAGTTCGACGAGCGGGTGCGCCGCGAGTTACGCGCCAGCGGGCACGCGGGCGACGTTCGGTACGTCTGCGAGCCCAAGTTCGACGGCGTTTCCATGGAGTTCGTCTACGAGGAGGGCAGCTTAGAGCGGGCGGTCACCCGCGGGGACGGCCGCGAGGGCGACGACGTGACCCGCAACGCCCGGACCATCGGCTCGGTGCCCCAGCAACTCCACGGCGATTACCCCGAGACCCTCGCGGTTCGGGGCGAGGTCTACATGCCGAAAGACGAGTTCCAGAGACACAACCGCGAGCGCATCGAGCGCGGCGAGGACCCCTTCGCGAACCCGCGCAACGCGACCGCCGGCACGATCCGCCAACTCGATCCCTCGGTCGTCGCCGAGCGCCCGCTCGCGGTCTTCTACTTCGACGTGCTCGCGGCCAGCGAACTCGAGGACACCCATCGAGAGGAACTCGAGCGCTTCCCCGAGTTCGGACTGCGGACGAACGACCGCGTCGAGGTGGTCGACGACATCGACGGGGCGATCGACTACCGCAACCGCCTGCTCGAGGCCCGCGACGAACTGGACTACGAGATCGACGGCGTCGTGATCAAGGTCGACGACCGCGAGGCCCGGGAGGAACTCGGTCGGACGGCGCGCCACGACCGCTGGGCGTTCGCCTACAAGTTCCCCGCCCGCGCGGAGGTCACCCCGATCGCCGATGTCGCGGTACAGGTCGGCCGAACGGGTCGGCTGACGCCCGTCGCCCTGCTCGAGCCGGTCGACGTGGGCGGCGTCACCGTCTCGCGAGCGAGCCTGCACAACCCCGACGAGATCGAGGCGAAGAACGTCAACGTCGGCGACACCGTCCGCGTGCAGCGGGCGGGCGACGTGATCCCCTACGTCGAGGAGGTCGTCGAGAAGGGCAGCGAGGGCCACTACGAACTGCCCGAGACGTGTCCCGTCTGCGACAGCCCCGTCGAGCGCGACGGCCCGATCGCGTTCTGTACCGGCGGCCTCGGCTGCGACGCGCAACTCCGGCGCTCGATCGAGTACTACGCGAGCGACGACGGCCTCGACCTCGAGGGACTCGGTGAGAAAAGCGTCCGCCAGCTCGTCGATGCCGGCCTGCTCGAGACGGTCGCGGACCTCTACGAACTCGACCGCGAGGACCTCACCGACCTCGAGGGCTGGGGTGAGACCAGCGCCGAGAACCTGCTCGCGGAGATCGACGCCAGCCGCGAGCCGCCCCTGCCCGACTTTCTCTCCGCGCTGGGCATCCCCCACGTCGGCCCGACGACGGCCCGCGAACTCGCCCGCGAGTTCGGGACGTTCGAGGCCGTCCGCGAGGCCGCCGAGGACGAGCCCGGGCAGCTCGAGGGCGTCGACGACGTCGGCGAGACCGTCGCCGAGACGATCCACGAGTTCTTCGCGAGCGAGGCGAACGCCGCCGTGGTCGACGACGTGCTCGAGCACGTCTCCCCGCAGGAAATCGACGTCGATACCGACACCGGCGGCGAACTCGAGGGACTCACGTTCGTCTTCACCGGGTCGCTCGCCGAGATGACCAGAGGCGAGGCACAAGATCTCGTCGAGACCCACGGCGCGAACGCGACCGGCAGCGTCTCCGGGAACACGGACTACCTCGTCGCCGGCGAGAACCCGGGCGCGACGAAACAACAGGACGCGGAAGACAATGACGTGCCGATCCTCGACGAAAGCGAGTTCCGGGCGCTGCTCGCGGACCACGGGATCGACCTCGAGTAGCGAGTATCGGGCGAATCGGGACAGCCGGAGCCGGGGCGATAGTTCAACAGCGCGGAAGGCAGTTCAGCGGCCCGGAGACAGTTCAGCGGTCCGGCTTACAACTCGAGCGTGTAGACCGCCTCGGGATAGTAGTCGCCGTCGATCTCGACCTCACCCTCGTCCGTCTGTTCGAAGCCGAGTCCCTCGTAGAAGGCGCGGCTGGCGTCGTTGAACGCGAAGTCGATCGACCGAATTCGCTCGATATCATAGGCCTCGAGTTCGGCCATCAGTCGCTCGTGGAGTTGCGAGCCGATGCCCTCGCCCTGCCGGTCCGGGTGAACGTACATCCGGAGGATATCGGCTTTGTCGCCCTGTGCGACCGCGTGGGTGAAGCCGACGACCTCGCCGTCTTCAGCGGCGTTACCGCTTCGTTTCGAGGCGCGTTGCGCCTCGCGCTCTTCCGCAACGAGAACGATCGTTCCCGGTGCCTCGAGCGGCATCGAATCGTCGGTGTACCAGTCGTCGACCGTCCGGTCGATCACGTCCGCCTCGAGTTCGTCGTAAGTGTCGTGCCACGTGGCGCAAGCGACGGCCGTGATCGCCTCGAAGTCGTCGGTCGTCGCGGGTCGAACGTGCATACGTCATTATCGAACGTGGAACATAAATAGCCCGTTGCCCGAAGCGACCGATTCTGCGGCGAGCGCTCCTCGAGCGTCGGCGGGCGGAGACGGCCGTCCCGTCTTCACTCGCGAACGTCGAATCCCCGGTCCCGAAGCAGGTCCGGGACGCGGTCGCGGTGGTCGCCCTGCAGTTCGATCCGGCCCTCGTCGACCGTGCCGCCCGTCCCGAGCGAACTCTTGAGGTCCGAGGCGGTCGATTCGATCTCGGATTTCGTGAGGTCGAAGCCCTCGATGATCGTCACCGGCTTGTCGTACCGGCGGCTCTCGGTCCGGATCGATAACACCTGCTGGGAGGTCTCGAGGTCGCCCTGACTGTCGAGTTCGTCGAGCAAGTCGTCGAGGTCGTCTTCCTCTGCCATACTCACACATGGATCAGGCCGGGGGATAGCCCTGTCCTTGCCTTCGCAACGGTCGCATTACACGCCGACTTCAACGGCGCATCGAGAACGGGTCGCTCGAGAACCGGACTGGTGCCCGCTACTGCAGTGGCGCGCGCTGTGGTGTGGCGAGCGAACAGCGAGCCACACCACGAAAACTGTGCGAGGTCTTCGCGAGTAGCACGAGCGAATGGCTCGGAAGACGCACTGCGTCTTCCGGTGGATGAGCGAACGAACCGTGTGAGTGAGCGAATCGGCTGGGGAGGACGTGGCGATTCACTGTTGCCACGATAGCGGGACACTCGTCTCCGTCGTTACTCGCTGTGAACTCGACCGTTCTATCCGAAAAGCGGGCGAAGACAGTAAATCGTATTCAACGGCTGTCAGAGTCTCGATTTGATCGTCTCCGCCGTCTTCTCGCCGATTCCCTCGACGCTCTCGAGGTCGTCCAGACTCGCCTCCCGAACGTTCTCGACGCTGCCGAAGCGTCCGAGCAACCGCTTTCGCGTCTCGGGACCGACCCCCTGCACGTCGTCGAGGACCGTTTTGACCTCGTCTCGGACCGTCTGGTGGTACTGCACGGCAAAGCGGTGGGACTCGTCGCGCACGCGCTGGAGGAGGTGCAGGTGCGGCGCGTCGCTCGGCCACGAGAACGTCCGATCGGGCGTGACCACCCGCTCCTCGGTCTTCGCCAGCGCGACCGCCGGCACGTCCCAGCCGACCGCCGAGAGCGCGTCTCGAGCCGCCTCGAGTTGGCCCTCGCCGCCGTCGATCAGGAGCAGGTCGGGGTCCGGCCGATCGTCCCGGTCCTCGACGGCGCGGCGGGCGCGCCACTCGAGTAAGGCGTGCATATTGTCGTAATCGTCGTTCTGGTCGGTCAGCTTCTTCCGGCGGTAATCGGCCTTCTCGGCGCTGCCATCGACGAAGGTGACGTTGCTGCCGACCGCCGCTTTTCCCTGCGCGTGGCTCACGTCGAAACCCTCGATCCGCCGGGCCGACTCGATCTCGAGGGCGTCCGCGAGCATGCCGCACTCGTCGCGCCGACCCACGTTGCGCCGGGCGTTCTTCAGCGCGAGTTCGACGAGTTTGGCCTCTCGGCCCGCGCCCGGCACGCGGACCGAGACGCCCTCGGCCTCGAGCCACGCGGCGACCTCCTCGTCGCCGTGGCGCTCGGGCAGGAGCAGGGCGTCGGGGAGGTCGCGTTCGGCGTAGTACTGGACGAGGAAAGCGGCCAGCACTGCGGGGACGCCGCCCTCCTCATTTCCGGCGCCTTCGGCCGCGGGCGCCTCGAGCGTGTGCCGATCCCGATCGACCAGTTTGCCGTCCTCGGCGCGCAGCCGGGCGACCGTCGCGTCCTCGCCCTCGATCGCCACGCCGAGGACGTCGACGCCCTGCTCGTCGCCGACCGACTGGACCGCCTCGCCGCCCTCGCCGTGGAACGCCGCGACGGTCTCGAGGCGGTCCCGCAGGTTCGCCGCGCGCTCGAAGTTCTGTTCCTCCGCGGCGGCTTCCATCTCCCGACGCAGCGGGTCCGCGAGGATTCCCGTCTCGCCCTCGAGGAACCGCTCGACGGCGGTGACGTCCTCGCCGTAGCTCTCGAGGTCGATCTCGCGGGTACAGGGGGCGGTACAGAGCCCCATTTCGTAGTCCAGACACGGCCGGTCCCGGCCGGTGTACTTGTGGTCCGAACACCCGCGGACGCCGTAGGTCTCCCGCAGGGCTTTGACGACCGTCTCGACCTGCCCCTTGCTGGTGTAGGGGCCGAAGACGGTCGCCGACTCGTCGGGATCGCGGGTGACCTCGATCCGCGGCGCGT
This sequence comes from Natrinema sp. LN54, assembly GCF_052439245.1. Lineage (NCBI taxonomy): Archaea > Methanobacteriati > Methanobacteriota > Halobacteria > Halobacteriales > Natrialbaceae > Natrinema > Natrinema sp. LN54. Next base: position 554,626 of record NZ_JBQVRP010000003.1, on the reverse strand, counting down.
CGTGGTCGGTCAACTGCACCATCGGATACGATTTGTCGTCCTTGAGCCGGACGTTGTACCGCGGCTGGTGGCGCTTGATCAGGTTCGCCTCGAGCAGCAACGCTTGGGTCTCGGTGTCGGTGACGGCGATCTCGATGTCGTCGGCGCGGTCGACCATCCGGCGGATCCGCGCGCTGCGGGGGTCGGCGTAGGACCGCACCCGATCGCGGAGATCGACCGCCTTCCCGACGTAGAGCGTGGTGTCTCCCTCGCGGAACTGGTAGACGCCGGGCTCTCGCGGCAACGACCCGGCCCGCTCGCGAACCCCGTCGGCGTTCATCGGCGGCCCTACGGAGTCAGGAGGTTTCAGCCTGACTCCTCGCCACCGGTCGGCACACTGGACGGTCGTGCTCGCCGCCGCGCCGACGCCGACCGCTCAGTCGCTCGCCGCCGGGTCGTCGCCCATCGCTCGATCGCGTCCGTCGTCGCTTCTCCCGTCGCTCCGGCTGCCGCTCTCGCTCCCGCCCGCTCCCTCGAGCGCCGGCCCGTCTCCCGGTCGAATCGCGCGCTCGAGGTCGGCGACGGCATCGGCCTCGAGATCCGCGTCGCTGACGGCGAACGCGAGGTCGTCCCCGCCGTGGACCCTGCAGACGAGTCGACGCGAGCGCGATCGGACGTACCGGGCGATGAGAGCGAGCGCGAGCGCGATCGCGGCGACGCCGCTCAGGAGCACGCCCCATTCGACCAGCAAGAGAGCCGTTTCGAGGAGGTCGAGGGCGGACTCGACGACGCCCGCGAGCTGTGTCGCGCCCGGTGTCGATTCGCTCCACCCGAGGTCGACGCCCGGAACCAGCGTCGCGAAGCTGACGCCCCTCGTCAGTTCGATCAGTCCGATTCCGACGAACGCGGCGACGAATCCCACGCAGAGATCGCGCAGTCGGTGGTCGGTCTCGACGGCGATGGTTCCGACGTTCGGCCGGTCGACGTGGCGAACGGTCGGCCCGCTCGAGTCGGACGGAACCGCCAGTACGCGCTGGTTCGTGACGACGACCGTCGCGCCCTCGAGGTCGGCCCGGTGCTCGACGGTCTCCCCGTCGTGACACAGTTCGTCGACGTGTTCGCGCCACTGCTCGACGCGTTGGCTCCGAGAGTCGGCCATGAGCACTCGTTGTCCCCGCTCCGACGCCGACCACCAAGTACGTCGGGGCCCGTTCCCGGGAGTAGGCCCCGCCTTCCGATCGTGCCGACTCGGTACATTCTCGGTGGTCGACGCCGAACCCGCCGGGTATGAGTGACTCGACGGTGCAGTGCTGGCTCGTCGAACGGGAGATCGGGGATCGGGACTTCGTAACCCTCGTCTACGCGACGCCGGACGGCTCGCGCTATCAGCAACACGAGCGGTCGTCGACGGCGCTGCGGACCGGGCCGACCGTCACCGCGGCGACCGAAATCCCCGAAGACGAACTCGAGCCGGTGCCGGACGAGGAGACCCGGCAGCGGTACGCCGAGGAGGTCGACCGAACGGCGGAGCGGTACGATCCGGACGATCCGATCTAACCGCGATGCGACCCGCCGCGATCGTTTCGGACTCGGGATCGTGAAATCACGATCGGCGAGATGCCCACCGCGCGTAAACCGATGGTTTCAGCTGTAGTCGTGATGTCAAAAACCTTATCGGGCAACGCTGTGTCCACACGGACATGCCCGCTATTACAGTCGACAACCTGACCAAGTCGTTCGGTCAGACCCTCGCGCTCGAGGAGCTCTCCTTCCAAGTCGAGGAAGGCGAGGTGTTCGGCTTCCTCGGTCCCAACGGTGCCGGCAAGTCGACGACGATCAACATCATCCTCGATTTCGCCCGGCCGACCGCGGGCGAGGTCAGCGTCCTCGGCATGGACGCCCAGCAGTACAGCCGGGACATCCGGCAACGGACCGGCGTCCTCCCCGAGGGCGTCGAGACCTACGACCGGCTGACCGCCCGCCAACACCTCCAGTTCGCGATCGAGTCCAAAAACGCCGACGCGGACCCCGAGGCGCTGCTCGAGCGCGTCGGCTTGGTCGACGCGATCGACAAGAAAGCCGGCGGCTACTCGAAGGGGATGGCCCAGCGGCTCATGCTCGCGATGGCGCTGGTCGGCGAACCGGACCTGCTGATTCTGGACGAGCCCTCCACCGGACTCGACCCGAACGGCGCCCGCGAAATGCGAGACATCGTCCGCGAGGAGAACGAGCGGGGCGCGACCGTCTTCTTCTCGAGTCACATCATGGAGCAGGTCGAGGCGGTCTGTGACCGCGTCGGCATCCTCCGGGACGGCGAGATGGTCGCCGTCGACTCCGTCGAGGGACTGCGCGACTCCGTCGAGGGCGGCACGACGCTGCGGGTCACCGTCGACCGGATCGACGACGACGCCCTGCAGGCGGTCCGCTCGCTGCCAGACGTGACGAACGCCACCGTCGAGGGCCGGGACCCGCCGACGGTCGTCGTCGCCGTCGACGGCTCGAAAACGGCGGTTCTCTCGACGCTCGAGGACCGCGGCATCGAGGTCCGGGACTTCACGACGACCGAGGCGTCGCTCGACGACGTCTTCCAGTCGTACACCACGGATACGGGGGTGCATGCGCGATGAGTACCGAAACCGGTACCGCGTCCGATTCGACGGGCGGCTCGGCCTCGAGTTCGGTCAACCTCGAGAGCGTGCGTGCGGTCGCGAAGAAGGACTTTCAGGACTCGATCCGCTCGTGGCTGTTCTGGGGGCTGAGCGTGTTCTTTTTCACCCTCATGGCCGCCTTGGCCGGCTTCATCTCGTGGGCGAATCCGGACGATCTCACGACGATCGGATTCATCTCGCTGGTCAGTCAGGTGTGTAAGCTCGTCATCCCGCTGATCGCGCTCATTCTCGGGTGGAAGTCCATCGCCGGCGAACGCGAGACGGGGAGCATCAAGGTCTTGCTGTCGCTGCCCCACTCGCGGAAGGACGTCCTCCTCGGCAAGCTGCTGGGTCGGACGGCCGTGCTCACCCTGTCGCTGATCATCGGCTTTCTCATCGGCATGGTCGCCGTCGCGTTCGCCGTCTCGGAGTTCTCCTTCCCGGCATACATCGCCTTCCTGGCGATGACGATCGTCTACGGGCTCGCGTACATGAGCATCGCCGTCTCGCTCTCGTCGCTGACCCGTTCGACGACGATGGCCGGCGCGGCGATGTTCGGCGTCTTCGTCCTGTTCTACATCGTCTGGAACTCGATCCAGACCGCGCTGGGACTCCTGATGAATCGAGGGTACATCGACGGAGTCACCTACATGGCGACGGACTTCACCGGACAGCAAGTCGAGCGGACCCGATTGCCCGACTGGGCGCAGTTCATCAACATGGTCGACCCCGGTAACGCGTACCAGAACACGATCACGCTGTTCAGTTCCCTCTCGAGTGACTCGATCGGGACGACGTTCAACGAGGCCGCGTTCCCGGACGGCCTCCCGTTCTTCCTGCAGGACTGGTTCTCCTGTATCATCCTGCTGTTCTGGATCGTCGTCCCGATCGCCGTCGCGCTTTACCGGTTCGACCGCGTCGACATCTGATCGGCACCGTCCTCGCAGAGCGGCGACTCGGTTTCCGTTGCGGGATTCGTTTACGGTCGTAGCCGTGGGACGTGGGCTATGACCGACTGCATCTTCTACGGCGGCAAGGGCGGCGTCGGTAAGACGACCTGTGCGGCCGCGACCGGCCTCTCGTTGGCCGCCGCCGAGCGAGAGACGCTCGTCGTCTCCACCGATCCGGCCCACTCGCTCGCGGACTCGCTCGAGGCCGAGATCGGCCCGGAGCCGACCGAACTGGAGGGGGCGCTCGAGGCGGTCGACGGGGCCGACTCGGACCCCGCGGGCGGCCTCTGGGCCGTCGAAGTCGATCCCGAGACTCGAAACGAGCGCTACGAGAAACTGACGCGGGCGCTGGCCGCGGACCTCCGCAGCGCCGGGATCAGTCTCTCGGACGCGGAGGTCGAGCGGCTCTTCGCGACGGGTGCGCCGGCCGGCAGCGACGAGATCGCAGCGCTCGACCTGCTGGTCGAGTACGTCGACGCCGGCGAGTGGGACACCGTCGTCTTCGACACCGCGCCGACGGGCCACACGCTACGGCTGTTCGATATGCCCGACGTGATGGGGGTGGCACTCGAGACGGCACACTCGCTTCGCGGACAGGCAAAGCGGATCGGGAACGCGGCCCGGACGGCGGTCTTCGGGCCGATGTCGATGATGACTGGCACCAGTGACGAGGACGAAAGTCTCGCGGCGTTTCGGGACCGCCTCGAGCGCGCACGTGACCTGCTCGTCGATCCCGAGCGGACCGAGTTTCGCGTCGTGCTCGTCCCGGAATCGATGGCGATCGCTGAGACGGAACGGCTCGTCGAGCGATTGCGCGAGACCGGCGTGCCGGTCGAACGGCTGGTCGTGAACCGCGTGCTCGAGGACCCCCACGACGGCTGCCCGCGCTGTCGGTCGCGGCGGGACCGCCACGAGGAGCGGCTGGCGGAGATCCGAACGGCGTTTCCGGACCTCGCGGTCGCGACGCTACCGGCTCTCGAGGGAGAGGTGCAAGGACGCGAGTCGCTCGCGGCGATCGCCCGGCGGTTGCCGGACTGAGCGGTCGGACGGGGTTGCCCCCTGAAATTATTATGTTAGACGTTTTACAGCCGATATGGCGCGTTCGCTCGGTCGAAACTCGTCCCCGCTACTCACGGCGATCGGCCTCGCCGTCGCGCTCGTGGCGATCGTCGGCACGCAGGTCCTCGGGTGGGAGTGGGGCTCCGGACAGCTCCTCCCGACGATCATCGGCGTCGCGGCCGCCGTAATCGCCGTTTTCGTCCTGCTCAGCCGGCGCTGAACGCGAGAGACGGGCGGTCGCCGCGAGTCGACGGCGACCCTAACTGAGACGGTGCAACCACTTTGTCACTCGCTGTCGTAGCGCGCGGTATGGAGATCAGACCCGCGACCCTCGACGACCGCGACCGGATCAGGGCCGTCGCCCGCGAGACGTGGCACGAGACCTACGACGAACTCGACGCCGAGACGATCGACCGAACGGTCGACGAGTGGTACGGCGACGAGGCGCTCGAGACGGCGCTGTCGAAGCCGGGAACCGCCTTTCTCGTCGCAGAGAAGCGCGAGGCACAACGCGCCTCGGAAACGGACGACGAAATCGTCGGCTTCACCCACGGCGTCGTCTCCGAGGAAGAGGGAGACGTACTCCGCATGTCCGTCCATCCCGATCATCAGGGGGAGGGGATCGGCACCGCGCTGTACGAGCGGCTGCGCGAGGACCTCCGGGACTTCAACATGGAGCGGATGCGCGCGATCGATCTCGCCTCGAACGACGGCGGCCGGGAGTTCTACGAGGAACACGGGTTCGAACTGACCGAGGAGGACGACGTCGAGATCGGCGGCCAGCGGCGACGGGAAGTGGTCTACACGCTCGAGTTGTAGCCGGCCCGGCCTCGAGGACGAGTCGCCGCCGGCGGCCGATCGATCCGCCGACTCGACCTTGCAAATGCATCGCAGGGACGCAAGTGAGCCGCTGGTGAGTTCCACCGTAGCACGATGGGGACGAAAACGCCCAGCGAGGCCGACATCTTGCGACCGATCGGACAGGTATCGAAAGCGTATTTCATACTGGTCGCGGTCGCGGGACTGGCCTTCGTCGCCTTCCTGATCGGCTGGGCCTTCCAGTTACAGCGGGGACTTGCCGTCACCGGCCTCGGCGACTGGGGGAGCGGGGGCGGCGCGACGTGGGGGGTGTACATCGGCGCGTTCATCTGGTGGGTCGGCATCGCCCACGGCGGCATTATCCTCTCGGCCGCGGTCAGGCTGTTAGGCATGGACCGCTACATGCCCGTCGCGCGACTCGCCGAGTTGCTGACGATCGCCGGGCTCTCGGCGGCCGGCTTTTACATCATCGTCCACCTCGGCCGGCCGGACCGGATGGTCACGAGCGTCCTCGGCCACTATCACGTGACGGTCCACGCATCGCCGTTGGTATGGGACGTGACCGTCATCACGGCCTACTTCGTCCTGACGGCGACCTATCTCTCGCTCACCTTACGCTACGATATCAGCCGACTGCGCGATCAGCTCCCGGACCAGCTCGGTCCGATCTACAGTCTCATGACGATCGGCTACACCGAGAGAGAAGACGCGGCCGTCGAACGGATGGTCTGGTGGCTCGCGCTCGCGATCATCATCATGGCACCGCTCTTGCTCCACGGCGGCGTGATTCCGTGGCTGTTCGCCGTGATTCCGACCATGCCGACGTGGTTCGGCGGCGTCCAAGGACCGCAGTTCCTCACCATCGCGCTGACCTCGGCGATCAGCGGCGTGATCCTCCTCTCCTTTGCGTTCCGTCGCGCCTACGACTGGGAACACATCATCACCGACGACATCTTCCGCGGACTGCTCCTGTGGCTCGGCTTCTTCTGTCTGCTCTTCCTGTGGCTGCAGCTCCAGCAGAACATCACCGGGCTGTTCACGGCGCCCGTCGATCTCACCCACGCCGCGGTCGCCAGAGCCACCACCCCCATCTACGTCTTCGCGATGAGTCTGGTCTTCGTCGTGCTCGCCTACATCTTCGCGCAGTCGATCCGCCCGGAACTGTTCACCAAGCGCCGAGCCGCCATCTCCGGCATCGCAGTCTTGACCGCAACGATCATCGAGAAGGTGCTGTTCGTCGTCGAGGGCTTTCTGCACCCGACGTTGGACATCTACCACGCGACGCCCGGCGTCTACGTCCCGAGCCTGATCGAGATCTTGTCGATTATCGGCACGATCGGGATGGTCGGACTCTTCTTCCTCACCGTCGCCAAAGTGTTCCCGGTCGTCGAGCTCCACGCGATCGAACACCTGCGGGACGATCACGAATAGCGACGTGAGACGTTGCTCTCGCCGCTCCCGTTTCGCCGGCCGTTACGCGAGCCAGTCCGTCCGTCGTTGCCGCCGTCGGCGCACCGACGAGGCCGCGTGAGCGCTCGTTCGGCGATTCTCTCGAGAGACTGCCACCACCAGCAACTATTTATTCTATGCTGCTAAACCCTTATTTAGAGATGTCTAATCCTCGAGTCGCGAACTCGCACCCCGCGAGTGACCGGCCATGAACGAGCTTCTAACGGTTCTCCTCGAGTCGCTGCGGGACGGCTACGTGCAGGTGAGTGCGTTCGTCGCCGTGACGGTGCTCGCGTTCGGGCTGCTCCAGTACTGGACCGACGGGGCCGTGATCGCCGCGATCGAGGACAACGAGCGACTACAGGTGCTGTTCGGCGGCCTGCTCGGGCTCACGCCCGGCTGTGGCGGCGCGATCGTCGTCATGCCGCTGTACGTCCGCGGTACGGTCAGTTTCGGCACCGTCGTCGCGACGCTGGGCGCGACCGCGGGCGACTCGGCGTTCGTCATCCTCGCGCTCGCGCCCGAAGCGGCGCTGTACGCTTACGCCATCGCCTTCGTCGCCTCCGTCGCGACCGGCTACCTCGTCGATTCGGTCGGGCTGGGCGTCTCGAGAATCGACGCCGCCGTCGCGCACCTCTCGCCCGACGCGACGCCGGACGGCGGAGCAGTGGTCAACGGCGGCGTCGGGCCGAACCCGGCCCACGACTACGGCGGCCCGGCACCGACCCACGCCCACGAAACGGGACCGGATCGACGCTCTCGAGTGCTCACGCCGCTCTCCCATCTCGCACACGTCGCGTGGTGGGCCATCGCCGTCGCGGGGCTCGCCCTCGGCACGCTCTACCTGCTGCGGGGCGGTCCCGAGGTGCCGCTCGCGCTCGGCGTCGGCTTCGACGGCCTGTTCACCGTCGTCGGCATCGTCGGCTCCGCGCTGTCGCTGTACCTCTACGCGATCGGCCGCCACTACGTCGGCGAAGGGGAGATCGCCCGCGCTCGAGACTCCTTCGGGTCGGTCTACGACACGCTCACCCACGCGGCGATGGAGACGAGTTTCGTCACCGTCTGGGTGCTCGCGGCCTTCCTGCTCTACGAGTACGGCGTCCTCCTGACCGGCGTGAACGTCGCCAGCCTCGCCGCGGCGGCCGGCGTCCTCGCCCCGATCGGCGGCGCGGTCGTGGGGCTGATCCCCGGCTGTGGACCGCAGATCCTGTTAGCGAGCGTCTATGCCGGGGGCGAGCTCCCGTTCTCCGCGCTCACCGCCAACGCGATCTGTCAGGACGGGGACGCCCTGTTCCCGCTGCTGGCCGTCGACGCCAAGGCGGCGATCGTCGCCTCGATCTACAACTTCCTGCCCGCCGTCGTCGTCGGCGTCGCGCTCCACTTCCTGTGGGGGCCTGTCTTCGGCATGGCGGAGTTCGGATTCGGCGTGCTGTGATCTCGATTCCGGGGCTGGAACGCGACTGCACCTCGTGAACCGAACGTGTAACCGCTACTCATCACAATTGAATTAAGTGTCGGCCTCTGACAGGGAGCGCATGCGACGCCGCGAAGCGCTCGAAGCGATGGCAACCGGGGCGATTACGACGACCGTCGGTTGCGTCTCGTCATTCCTCCATACAGAACCGCCATCGAGCGCGTGGGAGTACGACGTATCCGACGTTCTGGCGATCGAGGGTACCGAAGCGCGAACGATCATCGCCGCCGAACGGGAACTCCTCGGGCTCACACGCGACGACGGCGACGTTTCCTGGCGACACTCCAGTACGTCCATCGCCGGCCTCGAGCGTGACGAGAACAGCTACTATGCGTATGGTTCGGGAGGTGTCCTCGCGGTCGATCCCCGGAACGGCGAGAAGCGGTGGCACGTCGGTGGCAGTTACCAGCGGCTCTACCCGGCCGAGTCGACGATCGTCTGTTACGCCTCTAACGGGCGCGAAACGGTTGGTCTCGATCCGGAAACCGGTGAGACGGTATGGACGTGGGAAGGGAACATGATCTACACGTACACCCCGACGTTCGGCCTTGTGCCAGGAGACGAATACCGGGGCTTCAACCTCGAGGAGGGCTCCGTCACGTGGACGTTTAAAGAAGGGGACGACCGGGCCCCGGTCGCGGTCGTGGACGGATCGATCGTGCTCTGGGTTCGGGCGGAGTCGACGGCGGCGCTGGTCGCACTGGATCGGGACACCGGGATCGAGCAGTGGCGGTTCGAGGTCACGGACGACCGGTACGGCGACGGCGGGGTGGTCGACGGGACGCTGTACGCATCGATATACGGCGGAACCGATCCGACTCGCCTCCACGCGATCGATGTCGAGTCGGGGCGAAACCACTGGTCGACGACGATCGAGACCGGGTTCGACATCTCGAAGGTGACGCCGGAGGTCGGCGTCGACGGGACCGTGATCGCAACTGCATCACCGAACGACCCGCTCCCGGGAACCTGTGCGATCAATCGAACGACGGGGGCGATCGAGTGGAGCAAACGGGATCACGAACTCATCACGACGACCGATGACTACGTCGTTCTCGAGGGCGACGGCGGCGACTTCGTCGGGCTGGAACCGGACGGCTCGGCGGCGTGGGACGGCGGAATGAAGTTCGTTCCGCAGGTCGGCAGTCCCGCGTCGGACGGACTCGTCTATACCCCACCGGAAATCGTCACGTTCGAGGACTCGTTCGTCGCTGCGTTTACCGGCACGAACGCCGTCGAGTCGTGGGACCTGACGGCTGGGACGCGTCGATGGCGGAAGTCTCTCGAGACGACCGTCGACGCGTTGTTCGCTGCGAACGACGAGCTCTACATCGTTGCAGACGGGACGGTCTCGGCTGTTCACCGATAACGCTCGGCGACTGCGTCGTCGAGCGAGACGACAGGTGTGCTCTGGCAGGCCGGCCGCTTCGGCCATGAGATCGGGTGGTCAGAACTCATCGCTCGGCGGTGCGATCCCCTCGTCGCTGCCCTCGAGTTCGAACTCCTCCCGAACTTCGCGAATCCGATCGCGAATATCAGCAGCCAACTCGAACTCGAGGTTGCCCGCGGCTTCCTCCATCTGGGCCTCGAGTTCGTCGATGTAGCGGGCGGCGTCGTCCTCGTCTTCCAGTTCCCGGCCGGAGACCTCGCTGGTGTCGGTCTTGCTGCCGGGGAGGTTGGTCTCGCCGATCTCCTTCTCGATCGTGGTCGGTTCGAAGCCGTGGTCTTCGTTGTATTCCTGCTGGATCTCGCGGCGGCGCTGGGTCTCCTCGATCGCGGACTCCATGGCGTTCGAGGGCTCGTCGGCGTAGAGGACGACCTCGCCGTTGACGTTTCGGGCCGCCCGCCCCATCGTCTGGACCAGCGTCGTCTCGCTCCGGAGGAACCCCTCCTGATCGGCGTCGAGGATCGCGACCAGCGAGACCTCGGGGATGTCCAGTCCCTCCCGCAGGAGGTTGATCCCGACGAGCACGTCGATTTCACCCAATCGCAACGAGCGGATGATCTCGTGGCGCTCCAAGGTGTCCGTCTCGTCGTGCATGTAGGCCACGTCGACGCCCGCTTCCTCGAGGTACTCGGTCAGGTCCTCGGCCATGCGCTTGGTGAGGGTAGTGACGAGGGTGCGCTCGTCGCGGTCGATGCGCTCGTCGATGCGGTCCATCAGGTCGTCGACCTGTCCGCTGGCGTCCGAGACCTCGATCTTCGGGTCGACGAGGTGGGTCGGCCGAACGATCTGTTCGACGATCCGCTCGCTCTCCTCGCGCTCGTAGTCGCTCGGCGTCGCGCTGACGTACAGCGTCTGGTCGGTCTTTTCCTCGAACTCCTCGAAGGTGAGCGGGCGGTTGTCGTAGGCGGTCGGCAGCCGGAAGCCGTTCTCGACCAGCGAGTCCTTCCGGGACTTGTCGCCGGCGTACTGGCCCCGAATCTGGGGCAGGGTCACGTGGGACTCGTCGACCACGGTCAGGAAGTCGTCGGGGAAGTAGTCCATGAGGGTGTAAGGGGCCTCGCCCGACTCGCGATCCGAGAGGTACAGCGAGTAGTTCTCGATCCCCGAACAGTAGCCCGTCTCCTGCATCATCTCGAGGTCGAAGGTCGTTCGCTCTTCGATGCGCTGGGCCGCGATCATGTCGCCTTTCCGCTCGAAGTAGGAGATCCGGGAGTCCAGATCGTCGCGGATCTCGTCCATCGCCTGCTCGAGTTTCGTCTCCGGAATCGAGTAGTGCTCCGCGGGGTGGATCAACACCGCCTGCTGGTCGCCGTGGGTCGTCCCCTCGAGCGGGTCGACCTTGACCATGCGATCGATCTCGTCGCCCCAGAGTTCGACGCGGACCGCGTAGCGGCCGTACATCGGGTAGATCTCGACGGTGTCGCCCCGCACCCGGAAGGTGCCCTGCGTGAAGTCGACATCGTTGCGCTCGTAGTTCAGGTCCACGAGCTGTGCGAGTAGCTCGTCGCGGCCGACCTCCTCGCCGACCTCGAGTCGCAGGGACATGTCGATGTAGTTTCGCGGGTCGCCGAGGCCGTAGATCGCGGAGACCGAGGCGACGACGATGACGTCCTCGCGCGTGAGGAGGGACCGGGTGGCGGAGTGGCGCAGGCGGTCGATCTCGTCGTTGATCGAGGCGTCCTTGTCGATGTAGGTGTCGCTCTGCTCGACGTAGGCCTCGGGCTGGTAGTAGTCGTAGTAGGAGACGAAGTACTCGACGGCGTTGTCCGGAAACAGGTTCCGGAACTCCTCGTAGAGCTGGGCCGCCAGCGTCTTGTTGTGGGCGATGACCAGCGTCGGCTTCTGAATCTCCTCGACGGTCCACGAGACGGTGTTGGTCTTCCCGGAGCCGGTCACCCCGAGCAGGGTCTGTCTGTCCATCCCCGACTGGAATCCGTCGGCTAGTTGCTCGATCGCCTCGGGCTGATCGCCCGCGGGTTCGAAGGGGGCATCGACCCGAAACGGCCGATCGACGTCCGGACGGTCCGGCTGGAGGGGACCTTGCGCGTCACTCATTATCGGTATCAAGAGGTCAAGGCACTTTACGCGCTCGCATTACGCGACCGCGAGCGGAGACGACGGCGACCGATGAGTCAGTCCGCGTGCTCCGTCTGGGACGGTCTGGGCCCTCGACCGATCGCTGCCCGCGTAGTCAACGCGGTCCGCTCGAGGAGTTCGCGGACGCTGTCGCGTCGCCGGACGAACAAGGCGAGACCGAGCAGGACGTACACGGCGGTGTAGCCGTAGAGGATGGTCATACTGAGCTCCGTCACGACCGGCTCGGTGTACGCCCGGATGACGTAGAACTCCGCGAGGACCTGCGTGACGAACAGTCCGAGCACCGCGAGCGCCTCGCGGGTGCTGATCTCGAAGTTCGTCAGGATGGCGATCGCGAAGAAGCTCTGGGCCGCGGTGATCCAGATCTCTGCGACCTGCTTCGAATCGAACGGGAGCGTTCCGACGCTCCCGGCGGAGATCGAGTAGACGACCGCGAGCGTCCCGATGAGCAGCGTCCACTGATTGAGCTTCGAGGAGATGAGCGCGTTGAATCCCGCGGTCGTCCGCGCTTTGTTCACGAGATAGGCGACGACGATCAACTCGGGGCTCTCCGAGGCCAGCGGAGCGAGCCACTGGATCATGAAGAACTCGGGGATGCCATACTGGAGGCCCACCTGCTCGAGGCCCTCCGCGAACGGATGTACCGCAGTGAAGATGATCGCCCCCGAAAACGCGAACCCGAAGAGGACGACTGCCACCCGCTGGAGCGTGGGAAGGCCCTGGAAGTATGCGGGCACACCGACGTGTGCTTCGGTTTCGTCGACGTCACTCCGAATAATCACGAGGAGGTAGAGCAGGTAGAGGCCGACGAGAACGAGCGTATCGACCATCCCGATACCGCCGCCCAGCGGGACGAGAAACGCAAAGGCCGTCGCCACGAGGAGGAACACGATCTCGAGGGAGATCGCGCGGTCCAGCGTGACCACGTCCGCGAGGGTTCCCGAGCGGTGTTCGACCGCCGGATCGGCCGTGTACGTCGCGCGGTAGATGCTGAACAGCGCGATCCCCGACCAGCCGAGACCGATGAGAATCCGGTTCGCACCGGTCATGTTGGCGACCGCGAGGTTGCCCGCCTCGCTGGAGCCGGCGCCGGCCTGCCAGGCGTACAGCGCGTCGACGGCGTATTCGGGAGCCACGGCCAGGACTGCCAGCACCGCGATGGCGAACGCCTGCGGAACGTCTTTCTCGGCGGTTTCGGCCGCCCACGCGAGCAGGAACGCCGCGCCGAGGATCGCGGTTCCGGCGACGGCGACGGCGAGACCGGCCGCGATGTTTTCGCTCGGATGGACGGTTCCGTAACCGCCGTGGGAAAGGAACGTTCCGATCCACGGAACGGTCAAGAGCAGCGTGACGATGACGGCGACGAGCGGATGGCGTAACCGAGACGACATGTATTCAATACTGAACAGGCTGGCCCCCCATATAAGCCACAAGATATGGCACTGACGGGCGATTTCGAGAGCGTCATGGCTCGAGGAAGCGAAATTCCGATTTTGTCGACATTCGACGATCTACTCGGTTCGAAGGCTATGGCTGCCGAATTCGACAGTATCAGGGATAGAGAGATAGGTGCCAGTGCCGGAGACGAACTGCGCGGCTGATCAGTCGGTCGGTATATCGACCCCGGACGTGACCCGCGAAACGTTCAGCAGGAACTGACGCGTTCGGGTCTCGGACGGACGTGGCGATTGCTCGCCCAACCGTTATGACTCGAGTCCCCGTCCGTCCGCCCATGACGGAGCAACTCCAGCAGGCCCGCGACGATCTCGAGGAAGCGGCGAAATCGGCGGACAGCGACGATATTCGCGAGGACATCCGCGAGACGACCGACGCGTTCGCCGATTACGTGATGAGCGACACGGCACCCGATCACGCCATCCTCGACGAGCGACTCAACACGCTCCGACAGGTCAGCGAGCAGGCGGACGGCAACACCGAAGACAAGGTCGAATCGGCGATCGATTCCGTCGAGGACTACCGCGAGACCGTCGATCAGGCCTGAGAACACGAACGGACGGCGGTACCGAATCCGCGACGATCAGTATTCTCCCGGCGTGCGATCGGCCGCGTCGATGTCCGCGTCCGTCTCCGCGAGCAGTTCCTCGAAGCCGTAGTCCTCGAACTGGTCGACGACCGCCGCGCGCTCGCTCTCGTCGACCGCCTCGAGGACCGTCCCGAGGACGGTCGTCGCCGCTTCCTCGCCGTGTAACTCGACGGTGTCCATGCGCTGGTCGATCCGAGAGACGAACTCCTCCTCGGAGAAGCGCTGGCCCGACTCGCCCCCCGTGAGGTGCTGGCTCAGATCCCCCGGCAGCTGTGCGGCGAGGTCCGCGGCCTCGTCCTCGCTCAGCCGTTCGCCGAGCGTCTCGAGGACCGCCCGCGTCGCGTCCGTTGCCGCGTCCTCGTCCGCGTCAGTGGCGGCTCGGTCGCCCACCGTCTCGAGCAGTGCGTTCTGGTCCATGTCCGTGGCCACGGGGACTCGTCACGTCACGGTTCGGGCGGCACCTGCCGGGGTCGCGCCGCGGATCACTCGACGATGTCCTCGAGCCGACCGCCGATCTCCGCGAGGTCGTCGTTGATGTCGTCGCCGGAGCTCTCGCCGGGCAGAATGTCGCCGAGCGCGGCGCCGAACGAGGCGACGGTCCAGACGACGCTGATGCGAGCGATCGCGACGACGGGGTCGTGCCAGTCGGCGACCCGTCCCCACATCGTCATCAGCGCCGCGGCAGTCAGAAACGAGACGACCGAAATGCCGACCATGCGTCGCGGAACGAGGCCGAATATCGGCCGGTGCACCTGTACGTCCTGTGGTCCGGCCCAGTAGACGAGCGCCATCACCATCAGCAAGACGAACGCCGCGTTCGCGAGGAAGAAGACGGGGAACCCGCCGACCCGAAAGGAGAGGAAGTACTCGGCGACGTCGAAGACGCCGTCCTCGACCAGAAACGGCACGGCGAAGAAGATGCTCCCGACGAACGCCTCCGCGATATCGCGGGTGGTGTACTTCCGGATCCGGTCGCCGAACGTGTCGTCGAGGGTCGCGTGTCTCGTTCGCTCCCTGAGACGCCGCATTTCGTGGCGTTCCTCGTGATCGTCGGCGTGGGACTCGAGGCTGTCGAACTGCTCGAGGATCGCGTCGACGAGTTCGATATCGGTCAACCGTCGGCTCGAGGCCGCGGTCGGGGTCTGGGTCGCGGTCGAAGCCGAGTGCCGTCCGTCGCGGGCCCCGTCTCGGCCGGCTCGGAGGCCGTCGCGATCGGCCACAGCGGACGGCGCGGAGTCTTGAACCGAGAGGATATCGCCGAGCGCGGCGCCGAGCGAGCCGACGGTCCAGAGCACGTTGATGCGGGCGAGGGCTTCGGTCGGCGGCTGCCAGTTCCCGACCCGGCCCCAGACGGTCATCAGGACGGCCGCGGTGAGAAAGGAGACGACGAGGATCATGATCACCCGCGTCGGGACGCGGCCGAAGAGGAGCTCGGCCTCCGTCTTGTCCCGGCCCGTCCACTCGACGAGCGCGTACGTCATCGTCACGACGAACAGCGTGTTCGCGAGCAGGAAGACTGGGATCGAATGGACCGTCACCTCGAAGAGGTAGTCGGCGATGTCGAAGACCCCGTCCTCGACGAGCAGCGGGGACGTGAAGATCACGCTCCCGACGAACGCTTCGATCGCGTCGCTGACCCGGAGCCCCCGGACCCGCGAATCGATCAGCCCCCGCTCGTGGGCCGCCGACAGGAGCCCCTCGAGTTCGCGGATCTCCTCGTGAGCGTCGCTCGATTCGGTGTCGGCCGCGAAGTCCGTGAGCCCGTCGAAGAGATCCTCGACGTGGGCGGGCGTCGAGTGCGGTTCGAAGCGGCCCGCGCCGTCCTCGAGAGGATCGGCCAAGGGATCGGTGTCCATTCTGGGTAGATCGCAGGGTACGAACGGGAGCGGGTATAGCGTTGTGGTCCCGGATCGACGAGGGCGCTCCCGAACGCGTCGTCACCTGAGCAGCGGACTCACTGGTGACGACGCGTTCGGCGTCGACTCGTCGAAGTAGCCGTCGACGCCGTCGAGTTCCAGCACGAATTCGGGGCCGAACGCACCGGCCGGGGTCCGGAACCCGTCGTCGACCCCGCCGGCGAGTACTCGCCGCGCGGTCGTCACGGCCGCGTCGACGGTCACGACGTACGGGTCGGGGGTCCGCAGTCGGGAGACGACCCGCTCGTCGTCGGTCCTGGCCTCGCCCCAGATATACGCCGACCCGCGTTCGCGGGCTCGTTCCGACGGCCCCTCGCGGACGCCGGCCACCTGCTTCAGCGCCCATCAAACCGACTTCGATTCGAACAGCGGCGCGAGATAGCGGTGCGATCGCAGTGCCAGCCGAGCGGGCTGGGGCATCACCGCGTACACCTCGACGTTCGGGGTCCCGGTCGTGTAGTGGGCCGTCGACACGTCTCCCATCGGCATCGTGACCGCCGGCCGCTCGCCGCGACCGAAGTCGATCTCGCGGGTCCGCCACGCCGTCGGCACGCTCTCGAGTCGGCCGTCGCGGCGAACGGCACCGCCGGTATCGGCACCCTCGAGGACCGTCCGTATCGTCCCGATCGACGGCACGCGAAACGAGTCGACGCCCAGCGCGAGATCGGTCGCGTCCGGGAGCCGCTCGGCGAGATGCGCGGCGAGACAGTCCATCGGAACCGTCGAAAACGCGGCAGACGGGAGGAGGGTGACGGCGGCGTCGGCCGCCGCGTCGTCCCGATCTTCGAGCCCCTCGATGACGGGAATCTCGCCGGTGATGTCGACGTAGTCGGTCCCGCTTCGGAGACACCCCTCGACGAGCGCGTCGGCGGTGTTCGAGAACGGGCCGGCGCAGTTCAAGACACAGTCGACGTCCGCGAGGGCCGCCGCGACGACCGCGGGGTCCTCGAGATCGAATCGTCGGCCCGGCTGTCCGAGATCGTCGACCTGTTCGCGGAGCGGATCGCGGTCGCGACCGGCCAGAATCGGATCCAGTCCGCGGTCGATCGCCTCGCGAGCGATCAGGCTCCCGACGAACCCGTACGAGCCGTAACAGAGGAGCGAGGGCATACCCCGCGTACAGGTCATCGACGGGTAAGCGACCGGCCAGAATAGTCATCGGTCTCGGGCCGTCGACCCGCGAAAACGGGTCACTCGAGCCGGTCCAAGACCGCCTCTTTCTCGTAGGACAGCGAGAGCGACCGCGAGCGCCCGCGGCCGTCGACGTCGGCGTAGTCGGCGTCGATCAGCCCGAGCTGGTCGAGTTTGTTGACGATTTCGGAGTAGCGGGTGTAGCCCAGGTCGGTCCGGTCGTGGAAGACCTCGTAGACCTCGCCGGCCTGCTCGCCGTCGCGGTCGGCGATCACCTCGAGCAGCGCCTGCTCGGTGTCGGTCAGCCCCGAGAGGCTCCGCGAGAGGTTGATGTACTTGGACTTCTCGTAGGCGTCCTCGACGTCCTGACGCTCGACGGTGCGGCTGGCGCGCATCTCGGCGTTGAGCCCCGCGCGGCGCAGCAGGTCGATTCCGACCCGCAGATCGCCGCTCTCGGCGGTCAGATCCGCGACGTACTCCAACGTCTCCCGACCGATGACGCCCTCGTGGAAGCCGCGCGTGACCCGCTCCTCGAGGATGTCGACGATCTCGGGCTGGTCGTAGACGGGGAAGTAGACGTCTTCGGGGCGGAACACGCTCTGGACCCGCGAATCGAGTTCGTCGATCACGTCGAGTGCGGGATCGGAGGAGACGACGACGACGCCGATCTTGGCGCCGGGGTACTCCTCGTGGGCGCGCAGCAGCGAGTAGAGCGTGTCACTGGCCTCGTTCTCGTAGAAGAGGTAGTTGATGTCGTCCAAGGCGACGACCAGTACCTTGTCCTCCTCGACGAGTTTCTCGGCGATCTGGCCGAACAGCTTCTTGAAGGAGATGCCCGACGAGGGCGGCTCGTAGTCGAACGTGCCCTCGAAGAGCCGCGAGAACACGGAGTAGCGGGTCGCGTTGACCTGACAGTTGACTCTAATCGTTCGGACCTCGCTCGTCTGGGCCCCCACCTCGTCGAACAGTTTCTGGATCGCCGTCGTCTTGCCGGTCCCGGGCGGCCCCCGAACCACGACGTTTAACGGTCGCGACCCCCGCACCGCCGGGCGCAAGGCGTAGGTCAGGCTCTGGGTTTGGCCCTCGCGGTGCTTGAACGTCTCGGGGACGTAGTCGATCTCGAAGACGTGCTCGTCCCGGAACACGGATTCGTCCCACGACAACATCCCCTCTTCGGGGTCGTCTGCCATCACTTTCACCCTGCTTCCGCAGCGTCTTAATGCTTCGGTGGGTCGATCCCTCGCTCGATACCAACTGTCACCAGTTAGTGTTTCACACAGTCACAAACATTAATATTCATTATATCTATTTAGCTCGTAGCGATGACGCCACCGGAACCCCCAGACGCGATTCCCGACTTCCTGCTCGAGCAGTTCGACGACCTCTCGCCGGAGACCCTGCGGGGGGTCGCCGACTACGCTCGCGAGGAAACGTACGCCAAACCCGACGAGATGCCGGATTCGATGTCGACGGCCTTGGCGCTACAGGACGACGAGACGGTCGCGGCGATCGCCGACTACGCCGACGCGCTCGCCGAGTTCCTCGCGGAGCGAGACGCCGACTCGCTCAGAGAGATCACCGGCGACCCGAGCGACGAGGAAGAGAAGTGGGGTCACAAACGAATACTGGAGTGGCACGGCGGCGGGCGGCAACGGTAGCCGTCGGGCAGTCGGCGATTCAGGCGGCCTCGATTCGCTCGAGCCACCGATCGAGATCCGCCGGCGCGATTCGGGTGCGATGTGCGACGCGGGCGTGGGCTCTCGCGAGCCGCGCCGCCTCGGAATCGGCATCACAGCGCAGCTCGAAGGAACAGCCGTCCCTGGGACACTCGAACTGATATGGCATGTGATACCACAGACTCCGCGCAGTCGTAGGTGTTGTACTTGCATGCCCCAGTGCAGTATGGCGACTCTCGCCGGTTCCGACCGGGCTGCTGGCGGGAATCGAGCGGAGTGGACTGGGACCCGTCGACGGGAAACGGGGGGATCGAACTAGTCGAACTTCTCGAGCAGCCGATCGTAGAAAACGGGTTCGGGTTCGCCGCCGTCCGGCGCGCCGCCGTTTGCCGCCAACCGGTCGTCTCGAGCCTCGTCGGCCAGTTTCTCGACGATCAGTTCCGGCGTCGACCGCGCGAGGTGGTCCTTGACCGGCGAACGGTTCACCTCGAGTTCCCCGTCGACCAGCCCGACGGCTTCGATCCCGTCGACGGTCACGTCGAATGCGGCCATCTCGCGGATCTCGTCGGCCAGATGGGAGACAAACACCGCCGTCGCGCCGTTCTCAGCCAGCGCCTCCAAGATCCCGGCGATGATCTTCGCCGACGCGCCGGGTTCGGTGATGCTCTCGAGTTCGTCGACCAGCACGAGCGAGCCCTCGCCGCCCTCGGCGAGGTCCGCGAACTCCCGCACGGTGGACTCGAAGGCCCCCGCGTCGAGGGTCCCCTGCGTCTTCGCGTGATAGTGCAAATCGTCGAACCGCCGCAGGCGAACGCGCTCGGCGGGCACCGGCAGTCCCATGTGCGCCAGAATCACCACGCTCGCGACCAGGTCCAGCGTGGAGGTCTTCCCGCCGCTGTTGACCCCTGACAGCAGGGCGACGCCGGAGACCTCGTAGTCGACGGGGTCGATCGCCTCGAGTGGCTCGTCGAGCAGCGGCGAGCGGCCGCCCTCTATCGCGAAGCCGACGGCATCGCCGGCGTCCCCATGCTCGCCCGACCCTACGAATTCGGGCATCGTACAGTCGTACTCCCGGGCGAATCGGGCGATCGCGAGTTCGACATCTAACTCGAGAGCGTCGCGGACGAGCTGGCGGGCTCCCTCGCGCTGGTCGGCGAGGTCGGCCGCGAGTTCGCGTTTGAGCCGGCCCGCGCGGCGCTCCTTGGCCGCCGTCAGCTCGTCGCGCAGGCGGCCGATGACATCTTCGTCGCGCTCGACCGGAAACGTCGGCTCGTCGCTGAACGCGCGACGGGCGATCTCGGCCTCGCCCTGATCGAGGTCGAGCGCGTCGACGAGGTGATCCCGGGCGGCCTCGACGGCCGCGGCGTACTCGTCCGCGAGTTCGCGGGAGAGCAGGGAGTCGACGCCCGCGCCGCGTTCGACCAGCGAGAGCAGGTCCGAGCCCTCGATCGTCACGTCCTGTTCGCGGATGGCCTCCCGCAGGTGGTCGTTGGCGACGCTCTCGGCCGCTCCGGCCGCCGCGTCGAGGTCGTCGACCGCCGTCGTCAGCCGGTCGAGTTCGTCGTCGCCCGCAACTGTACCGTCCTCGTCAAGCCGCGAGAGGCCGTCCTCGAGCGCGGCGAGATCACAGGGCGCGTCGAGGCCGGCCTCCCGGTGGACCTCGATGGCCGCCTGCAGCCGGTCCCGATTGCGCGCGAAGAAGGCGAGCGGGCGCTCCGGGACGACCTCCGCCGGCGTCTCGAGGGCGTCGGGCCGGACCTGCACGTCGCCATCGAGGGTGACGCCGGCGAAGGACTCGTCGAGAGCGATCACGGTGGCGTAGCCCCGCGCGAGTTCGGCCAGCCCCTGTGCGTCCTCGACGATCTCGACGGAGAGCTCCGGGATCGCCTCCCGGGCCTCGGAGTAGCGCTCGGCGTCGGTCGTCGCCAGACAGCGCTCGCGGACCCGCACGTCGCCCGGCTCCCGGAGGGGTTCGACCCCCTCGAGCGCCGCGAGCACGGCCGGCTCCGGCTCGCGCTCGAGCGCGTCGGCCGCGAACGACTGCACCTCCTCGATGCGCGAGCGCCGGGGGCTCGGATAGATCGTCTCGAGTCGCTGGGCCGCGTAGTCGGTCACGGTGCGCTCCTCGAGCCGGCCGAGGAGTTCGCGGTAGACCTCGCGGGCGCGGTCGGTCGCGAGGAAGCCGCCGGGATCGTCGTGCTCGAGCCGGATCGCGCCGCGCGCGATGCGGGCCGCCCGGCCCTGCGAGATTCCCGGCGCGGTCGCGATCGCCTCCACGTCGCCCGCCCGCAGCGCGCGCTCGGGATCGTCGAGTGCGGACAGCGCTCGGGCCGTCTTTTCGCCGACGCCCGGAATCGACTCGAGGTCCATGTTCTCGACCGGCGTATCAAACCGGAGCGAGAAAAAGTTCCCGCCCGGAGCGCCCGTTCGTGGTATCACGGAGCACGCGCCTCGAGCCGCTCGCGCGGAATCGAAACCGGTGCGTAAGCGGCGAATCGCTGTCGAAATAGAGGGATTAGTGGCGACGATCCCCACCGTCAGGACCGAATGCCGTAGGTGTCGTCGTCGAGGTCGATCATGTAGACGTTGTCCATCCGATCGATGTCGTCGATGCGGGCGACATCGTCGGCGTCGAGTTCCCACCCGAAGAGATCGATGTTCTGCCGGAGATGCGATTCCGAGGTCGACTTCGGCAACACGACGACGTCCTTCTGGAGCGCCCACTTCAGGGCGACCTGTGCCGGCGTCTTCTCGTAGGCCTCGGCGACGTCGTTCAACACCGGATCGTCGAAGAGTTCGGTTCTGGCCAGCGGCGCGGCCGCCTCGACGACGATGTCGTGTTCGCGGCAGTACTCGAGCAGTTCCTCGCGGTAGTACCACGGGTGGAGCTCGATCTGATTGACCGCGATCGGCACGTCGGCCACCTTCCGGGCGAACATGAGCTGGTACTTGCTGAAGTTGCTGACGCCGACGTTTCGAATCAGCCCCTCCTCGTGAGCGCGCTCGAGCGCGTCGAACGTCTCCCGTAGCGAGATCGCGGGGTTCGGCCAGTGGATGAGATACAGGTCCAGCGCGGAGACGCCGAGTTTATCGAGCGACGCCTCCAGCGACTCGAGGACGTTGTCGTAATGCAGGTTCGATGGGAGCACCTTCGAGGTGAGAAAGAGGTCCTCGCGGTCGTGCTCGGAGAGGACCTCACCGATCTCGGCCTCGTTCTTGTATCCCTCCGCCGTGTCGACGTGAGTATAGCCGCGGTCCAGCGCGGTTCGGACCGTCTCTTTCACGGCGTCGCCGCCGACGTCCCACGTGCCGGCACCGACGACCGGGATCTCGTCACCGCTCGGGAGCGATCGCGTTGGCACTGTGTCCATAGAAACCACGTACACGTTTTCTATCAGCGTGGAAAACGATTCCGAACCCGGTAATATCGGGACTTCACCGCCTGTACGGTTGCTGTGTCGATCGGCGCTCGTCCAGTACCCCGCGTTTTTCGACGAGACTGGCAGAAATAGGCCGGTAACGACGGTCACGTGCGGAGATGGCACGCGCTGACGCGGTTGTCGCACTTTTATACGGCCGCACGTCGCCCCATCGAGCATGCAGCCGACACGGCGGCCCGATCGCTCGGGCTCGAGACGACGAGTTCGGACGCGAGCGAGCCGACAGTCGAGCCGAAACCCGCGGGAACTGATACATGGCGCATGAGCGAACCGACGTCGTCGGCGACCGCATCGAACTGCTCCGGGCCTACGGCTACGGGCTCTGTATGGGTGCAGCGGACGCGCTGCCCGGCGTCTCCGGCGGGACCGTCGCGCTCCTGCTTGGTTTCTACGGGCGGCTGATCGCCGCCGTCACCGCACTCACGCCTCGTCGGGGGATCGCCGTCCTCCGGGGGTATCATCCCGAGAACCGGTCGCGGGCCCGGGAAGCGCTGCTCGAGATGGACCTCCAGTTTCTGGTGCCGCTGGGGGTCGGAATGGTCACCGCGGTCGTCCTCATCGCCGATATCGTCTCGTCGCTCGCGGAGTCCCATCCGGTGGCGATATTCGGCTTCTTCACCGGGCTGATCGCCGCCTCGGCGATCGCGCTCGGCCGGAGCCTCGAGTTCTCCTCACCGGCACACCTCAGCGCTGCAGCGGCGGGCGCGACGCTCGCACTGCTAGTCGCCGCCGACATCGTCCAACTGCCCGGCGGCGGGCCGGTCGTGATCTTCGTCGCCGGCGCGATCGCGATCAGCGCGATGATCCTGCCGGGTATTTCGGGGTCGTTGATCCTGATCCTGCTCGGGCAGTACGTCTTCCTCTCGAGCGAATTGAGCGCGTTCGTCCGCGCCGGTGCGGACCTGCTCGGCGGCGGTTCGCTCGCGGCGGTCACCGACCCGGGGACGACCGTGGCGCTGTTCGTCGCCGGCGGCGTCATCGGCCTCGTCACTATCGCCCGCGTCGTGCGCGCCGCGCTGGCCCGCCACCGCGGCGTGACCCTCGTCTTCCTGGTGAGTCTGATCGCCGGTTCGGTCCCGGCTCCGCTGCACAACATCGGCGAGACGCACGCGTGGACGACGGAAACGATGGCGATGACGGCCGCGTGGGCCGCACTCGGGGCGATCGTCCTGTTCGCGCTCGAGCACCTCGTCGGCGGGTTCGATCCGGAGTAACCGGGCCGGGATCCCGACTCTGCGGATAGAATAGCACTTGCAACCGCCGGGACCGGCGCTATTTCGTCGTCGCGCCTAGAACGGGTATGCCAGTCACGGCTCTCCTCGGGAGAAACCCGACGCGATCACCGCCGATCCGCGCGGTCGTGGCGGCGGCGAAGCGGGAGTTCGACCGCGGCAACTGGGGCCGCGGATGCGTGCTGCTCGGCCTCGTCGTCCTCGCGCGACTGGGGAGATTCATCGATCCGACGGCACGACGAGTTTCCGACGCGGCGCGGTAATCCACCGCCGATCGCGACCGACGCTGCTCAGTCGCCGAAGTCGGCGTCCTCGAAGTGTTCGTTCGCGAGGTCGTCGACCATGTCCTCGATATTTTCCGCCTTCTCGTCGTCGAGGTCATCGACCGCACCGACGCCGTGACCGCCGCTTTTCGCCGTCTGCAGGGCGTTCTTGTTGAGGTTCCCCGTCGGGATCGACGACCGGGAGTTTCAGATCCGTGAAGTTCTCCGGCGGAAAGCCCGACGCCGAGAGGATGAAGTGGTCCGACACCTCGCTCAGATCGTCGGTCTGGCGAGACTCTGACGAGTCTCGCTGACCATCCGAGCTCCGCTCGGAGATATCGAAGTCCTCGAGTCGCGGTTCGTCCCACTCACCGGTCGTCGTGTCCGAAACGTCGGGTTCGTGTAGCTCGTAGTCGGTCATGCGCGACGGGACGCCGCGCCGGAAAATCGGCGTGGTCCTTGCGTACTCACGGCCTCGAGTCGAACTCGAAGGCTCGCCGCGAAGCGTCTCAGCCGAGCAACGCAGCGGCCGTCTCAGTGGCTGCTACCGGCGCTACCAGCGGTGGTGGACGTGTTCGAACACGTACTCCTCGTAGACGTCTCGGACCGCGCCGTGGACCCGATTCGATAGCGGCGACAGCTCCGAGGCGGCGGCGTTGCTCCGGACGTGGTCCGGCGAGGTCGTGCCCGGAATCACGGTCGAGACCGCCTCGTGGTCGAGGATCCACCGGAGGGTGAGTTCGGCCAGCGACAGGTCCTCGGGAACGTGGGGCTCGAGCGCCTCGACGGCGTCGTGGCCTGTTTCGTAGGGGACGCCGGCGAAGGTCTCGCCGACGTCGAAGGCCTCGCCCTCGCGGTTGAAGTTCCGGTGGTCGTCCTCGGCGAACTCCTGGTCGCGCTCGAGCGCGCCGGTCAACAGCCCCGAGGCGTACGGTACCCGGACGATCACGCCGATATCGTTCCGTTTCGCCTGCTCGAAGAACAGCTCGTTCGGGCGCTGGCGGAACGGGTTGAAGATGATCTGGACGGTCTCGACGACATCGTACTCGATGGCCTTGAGCCCTTCTTCGACCTTCTCGACGCTGACGCCCGCGTGGGCGATCTTCCCCTCGGCTTTCAGTCGCTCGAGCGCGTCGAACGTCGACGGCTGGTAGTACGCCTCGGTCGGCGGACAGTGCAACTGGAGGAGATCCAGCGTCTCCTCGCCGAGGTTCTCGCGGCTCCGGTCGACGAACGAGGAGAGGCGGTCGTAGTCGTAGCGATCGGCCTCGTGTGGCTCGAGCCGACGGCCGGCCTTCGTCGCGACGAACACGTCGTCGTGAGCCCCGCGCTCGTCGAGGACGTGCCCGATGTGGCGTTCGCTGCGGCCGTCGCCGTAGACATCTGCGGTATCGATGAAGTCGATGTCCGCGTCGATCGCGGCGCGGACGACGTCGCGACCGGTTTCGTCGTCGACATCGCCCCAGTCGCCGCCGATGTTCCACGTCCCGAGGCCGACCTCGGAGATGTCGTTGCCAATCGAACCGAGTCGTCGATAGTTCATGTGCGACCGTTCGCACGGATCGGCCTATGGCTTGGCCTGCCGGCAACCCGTTCCACGGCCTCGATCGAGCAGTGACCGTGAATTACTGAAGTGCTGAGATACGGCCGTAGAGGTGCCAGAAAGACGATTTAATCGTCCTGTCGTCGCCTGCAGGCTGTGGTACTTTCCCGCCCATCGGGATAGGTCCACCCGATGAACCACATCGACGAGACCACGGACGAGATCCGGTCGCTGGACGTCGGCGCTATCAACGAACTGTTCGGGGACGCGACGTTCCCGATGACCACCGACGAGGTGCTCGCGGAGTTCGACGATGTCGAAATCACGTACCCGCGGCGGTCGGATTCCCTCGAGACGATCCTCGAGACGTCGGGCCACGAGACCTACGGGACGCGGGACGAACTCGAGTTGGCGATCATGAACGGCGTCGGGCGGGACGCCGTGGGGCGGCCGCGGTACAGCGACCGCGGCGACAGCCCTCACAACACCGACGAGCACATGCGAAATCAGCAGTCGTTCTGAACGGCCGATTCGCGACCGAGACACGAGCCATGAGCACGACATCGACCACACCGCGCGACGCGCTCGCGACCGAGTTGGAACGACTGTACTACATCGAACGGGAGCTCTGTGACGAACTCGAGACGCTGGCGGGCGACGTCTCGATCGACGCGGTAGCCGACACCCGCGCGACGGAGTGTCGAGAGCGGCTGTGGGAAGCGGTCGACGAGCACTGCTACGAGACCCAGCGACACTGCGAGCGGATCGAGCGGGCCTTCGACGCGCTCGGCGAGGAGCCCGACACGCGACGCGCCCCGGAGTTCGACGGCCTGATCGCCGACAAGGAGGCGTTCAACAACGTCGTCCTGAACGACGAGCTCCGGCCGTTGTACTACCTCGAGACCGCGCTGAAACTCGAGGCCCTCGAGTGTACGGCCTACGAGACCGCGATGGCGCTCGCGAGCGCCATCGAAGGTGAGGACGCCGACGCCGTCGTCGACGCGCTCCGACCGAACTACGACGACGAACGGGCGATGCGGGCCGATCTCGAGTCGCTGTCGGACGGCGACGCCCTCGAGACGCTACTCGCGGCGAGCCCGGTCGACGACGCCAGTCGCGGGTCCCTCGATCGACGATGACCGCCCCGATCAGACCATGAATATCGAAACCCTCGAGGACGTGTTCGGATATCAGCTACAGCGCGCATACTACGTCGAACGCGCCCACGTCGAACTGCTCGCCGAGATGGCGACCGACGCCGCGAACGACGACCTCGCGGCGCAGTTCGAGACCCACCGCGACGAGACCGAGCGACACGTCGAGCGACTCGAGCGCGTCTTCGAGGCGCTCGGCCGGCGGCCGCGAGCGAGTCGGTCGCAGACGGCCGACGGCCTCGCCGAATCGCGCCGGACTCGCTTCGATGGAGCCGACGGCGAGTCGCCGCCGACGTACGTCGATCTCGAGATCGGTCTCGCGGCGGAGCGCCTCGAGGTCCGGTCCTACGAGGGACTGCTCAGGCTGGCGGGGCGGCTCGCCTACGCGGACGATATCGTCGAACCGCTCGAGGAGACCCTCGAGGAAGAACGGGCGACCCGCCGGCGACTCGAGGCCCTCGAGACGGAGATATCGATCGTCGACTCGCTGGAAACGGGGCGCACGGAGCAGTAGCGAAGAGCGCGGTCGACGTGCGGAAATCGCCCTACGACCCGCGGGAGGGCAGCGGTCACTCGTCGGTCGGCTGGTGGAGCCCGAAGACACACTCCAAACCGAACATGACGAAAGCCATCGTAAGCGCCCGGACGAGGAGGAGTTCCCCCGTCATGAGACCGACCACGAGAACGCCGGTACCGGCCGACGCCCCCAAGAAGGCCGCGTACGACCGTTGAGAGAGTCCCCGCAACCACGTATCGCTGCGGTCGTAGAGACGTTTCACGGGACTCATTTCCTCCCGATACGGTTCGTCCCGGCAAATATGTTTCGGGACCGACACGTTCCGGCTGAATTGATCGGCTCCGTTGGGACCGCAACGGGAGAAATACGGCAGGCGGCTGCAGGCACGGCCGCTTCGGGAAAACGCGTCGATCATCGAGACACCGAAATACGGAACTCGAGCCGCCGACCGACCCGAATCGCGTCTTCTGTGGAAGCGAAATCGACTGCCCTGCATCGCCCGATTGGCCGCCCGACGGAAATCGCCCGACAATGAAAACGAGCATCGAAGTCGAGTACTGGGTCGTCGATAGCGACGGCACCCTCACCGAACCGGGGCCGCTCGCGGACGTATCGGACCGAACCGAACGGGAGTTCGTCGAGCCGCTGTTCGAGCTGAAGACGCCGCCCTGCGAGTCGGTGTCGGAGCTCCGAACGGCGCTCGTCGAGGAACTCGAGGCCGTCCTCTCGAGGGCGGCGGAGGTGGACAAACGCCTCGTTCCGCTCGGCACGCCGATCAACGGCGACGGCATCGACCGTCGCCCCGGCGAGCGGGGCCGCATCCAGAAGGCGGTGATCGGCGACGACTTCGATCACGCGAAGTACTGCGCCGGCACGCACATCCACGTCGAGAAGCGGAACGTGACCGACCAGCTCAACGCGCTCATCGCGCTCGATCCGGCGCTCGCGCTGGTCAACTCCTCGCCGTACTACGGCGGCGAGCGGATCGCCAACGGAGCCCGCGCCCACTGTTACCGCAAACAGAGCTACGAGTCGTACCCGAAACACGGCCAGCTCTGGCGCTACGTCGAGAACGTCGGCGAGTGGCACCGCCGGCTCGAGCACCGCTACGAGGAGTTCAGAGACGCGGCCCTCGAGGCGGGCGTCGACGCGGACGCGGTCGAGGCACACTTCTCGCCCGACGACGTGGTCTGGACGCCCGTGCGGCTGCGCGATTCGATGCCGACCGTCGAGTGGCGCTCGCCCGACGCCGCCCTGCCGAGCCAGCTACTCCGGCTGGCCGACGAACTCGAGACGGTCATGGAACGGCTCCACCACACCAACGTTCGGATCGACGGTGCCGGTGCGGGCGACGGCGACCGCGATGGGGGACGGCGAGGGAAGGGCGGTGCGCTCACTAGTATCGAGGACGAGCCGACCCCTCGCCCCGGCCACGTCACCGGCGAGGAAATCGCCCTCCCCGCGTTCGAAACCGTCCGTGACCTCGTCGGATCGGCGATCCACGACGGCCTCGAGTCGGCGGCCGTCGCGGGCTACCTCGAGCGGATGGGCTTTACCGTCGGCGACTACCACCCCATCGCGATGCGGATCGACGGCCGACAGTACGTGACGAAAGCCGACGCCCGCGAACTGCGACTCGAGTACGCGAGCCGGCTCGAAGCGGACGTCGCGGAACTGAGCGAGGAGGGTTAGTTGCCGTCGTCGTACTCGTACTCCCGTTCGGGATCCTCGACGCCCTCGGTCCGGGAGCCGATCCACGCGCCGAGCGAGAGTCCGTAGACGAGATGTCCGGCGTGAAAGAGCGCGAGTTCGTCCGCCTCGAGGCGGATGTCGAGCAGTTCTTTCAGCATGAACTGCGCACCGAAGGCCGACAGGACCATCCCGTAGATCGAACCCCAGACGAGCCCGCGCTGTTCGGGTTCGATCTCCCGTCCGGCGTCGTACAGGGAGAACAACGCGCCGAAGACCACGCCCGAACTGATCCCGTAGACGAGGTGCAGAGCGAGGCCGGCGACGGGGTGGTCGTCGGGGTCGCCGTCGGCGACGTACTGCGACCAGAAGTTCGCCGACGGCGGCAGTGATCTGAGGATCGGCAGGCGAAAGGCGGTCATGATGAGCGTCGCGACGAAGCCGGCCTGCACCCCGCGAGCCACGGCGTCGGCGACGTGTTCTTCGCGCTGGTGGTCGTCGGCCTCGCTCGGCTGCCCCTCGGTGTCGGCGATCGAGCGCAGCCGTTGGAGTTGGTCTGATACAGCCATAGTGATCCGGATGACGCTCCTACCACGGACGGCTCCTTAACCGTCCGGCGCGCTGTTTACTGGTCCCGCCTCGCGGACGACTGCTTGAATATTTATACGAGTTCGCGAAACACACCGACATGGATTTCGGCGTTCTCAGTACGGCCGGTATCGCACAGAAAGCGTTCCTCCCGGGAATCGCGGCCAGCGACCACGACGTGACGGCCATCGCGTCCCGCGACGAGGCCGACGCGCGCGCCGTCGCGGCGGAGTACGGGATCGAGGAGACCTACGGCGACTACGGCGACCTCATCGCGAACGCCGATGTCGACGCGCTCTACGTCCCGCTACCGAACTCGCTCCACGCGGAGTGGACGAAACGCGGGGCCGACGCGGGACTCGACGTCCTCTGTGAGAAGCCGCTGGCGGTCGACGCCGCGGAGGCGCGCGAGGTCGTCGACTACTGCCAAGAGCAAGGCGTGACCCTGATGGAGGCGTTCATGTACCAGTACCACCCGCGGACCGAGCGCGCGTTCGCGCTGGCCCGCGACGAACTCGAGGACGTGCGCTCGGTGACGGCGACGTTCAAGTACCGGCTCGACCGGACCGAGGACATCCGCCTCTCGCCCGAACTGGCCGGCGGGAGCCTGATGGACGTCGGCTGTTACGCCGTCTCGGTGGTTCGGCAAGCCCTCGGCGAACCCGAGCGGGCGTATGCGACCGCGGCCGACACCCGCGACGCCGGCGTCGACACGGAACTGACCGGCGTCCTCGAGTACGCGGACGGCGTGACCGGCCGGGTCTCGTCGGGCTTCGACACGGAAGGCGTCCAGCGCTACCGCATCGAGGCGACCAACGGCTGGGTCGAAGTCCAGGACGCGTTCGACATCCCCGAAGGGGAACTGTCGCTCGAGTACCGGATCGACGGCCGTCACGGCGTCGAGACGTTCGCGCCGGCCGACCAGTTCCGCCTCGAGATCGAGCACTTCGCCGACTGCGTCGCCGCCGGCCGCACGCCGCGGACGGACGGCGACGAAGCGATCGCGAACATGCGAGTCCTCGACGCGCTGTCGGAGAGCGCCGCGGAGGGGCGAGTCGTTGACCTCGATAGCTGAGCGCCCGCGCCGCGTGAGCGGTCGTCCGCCGAGTCGTCGAGCCGTCGAGGAGTCGTGCTCGACCCGTCGAAACACCGCACGACCGACGCAACGTCCTTTTGCCCGTCCGGTTCGAACCTCGAGCCATGACAACGGTCGAGGCGAAACTCGAGGCCGCCCGCGAGGACCTCGCGGCTCGCGACGGGGTCGTCGTCGCCTTCTCCGGCGGGGTCGACTCGAGCGCCGTGGCCGCGATCGCCCACGACGCGCTCGGCGAGGACGCGGTCGCCTGTACCGCGAAGAGCGAGACCCTGCCCGAGGCCGAACTCGAGGACGCCCGACGAGTCGCCGACGAGATCGGTATCCGCCACGAGGTCGTCTCCTTCTCCGAACTCGAGAGCGACGACTTCGTCGAGAACGACGACGATCGCTGCTATCACTGCCGGACGATGCGACTCGGCGAGATGCTCGAGACCGCCCGCGAACTCGGCGTCGGAACCGTTTGCGACGGGACGAACGCCGACGACCCGGGCGCGGGGCACCGACCCGGGCTGCAGGCGGTCGAGGAACTCGACGTTCACTCGCCGCTGCTGGCCCACGACATCACGAAGGACGAAGTGCGGGCGATCGCCGACCACTATGACCTCTCGGTCGCCGAGAAACCCTCGATGGCCTGTCTCTCCTCGCGGATCCCGACCGGGCTCGAGGTCACCGAAGACCGACTCACGCGGATCGAGCGGGCCGAAGCGCTGTTGCGACAGTGGGGATTCGAGCAGTTCCGGGTGCGCGACCACGACGGCCTCGCCCGCATCGAGGTCGCGCCCGACGAACTCGAGCGGGCGCTGGAACTCGAGTTCGTCGAGACGGTCCGAGCCGAACTCTCGAACCTGGGATTCGATCACGTCACGCTGGATCTCCACGGCTACCGCACGGGCAGTGTCAGCCCCGAGACCGAATCCGAGGAGCCGGTCGTCGAGGACGTCTTCGCGACGGAGTCCTCGAGCGACGATTGAGCGACGGACGAACGCGGTAGCCGGGGTCGAACGCGGACGGGAGTCGACCGCCGCGACAAGCGTAGATTCGACGGTCATCCGAATTACATGGCTGTTAGAAGACAAATATTCAGAATATAACCACTATTTACGCGGAGAACCCACCAATGGTGAAGTATCTGGACTATCGGTCGATAATATTGCTCGTTGCGATACGAACGTAGCACTCGGGTTGGTATCAGTGATCGATGGAAGCCGACGTGCCGCTCGAGTGGAACACGGAAGAGTGTCGGACCTATACCCCGGCCGACACGGACCGGGAAATGCAGTATCGGACGTACCTCCACGAATCAGGCGATCTGCGGCTGAAGGTCGCGCCCGCCTCGCTCGACGGCGAGGACCACCCCGGCTACGCGCTGACGGCGACGAGCTACCCGGGGCTCGACCTCTCGGAAACGATACGGGTCAGAACCGTCCTGACGTTCGAACGGTGCGAGCGGACCGCCCGCGAATTCATGGACCTGTTCTCCGCCAGCTACGACGGCCCGGGCTCGCTCGAGGACGCGCTGGACTACGCCTACGAGCGGACGCGCGAGCACCGCTAACGGCGGCTGGAGCCGATTTCTCGTCGATCGGATACCTCGCAACGACGGCCGGAGAGTCCCTCACTCGATTTCTAACGCTCCGTCGCTACTCTCGTCCTCGCCCTCCTCGACCTCGTCCCACTCGAGTTCGAACTCGACGCTCAATTCGCCGGGGCCGTCGGCCGGCCCCTCGCGTTCGGCTTTGACCTCGAATGTCGGCCGGGCGGGCGGCTCGAGAGTCACGGACTCGGAACCGGCTGTAAGCGTGATCGCCTCGCCGGCGTCTAAGTTGTCCGCGACGCGGCGGAGCAGTGACGCGATTTCCGCTCGGTCCCGGTCGCTCTCGGACTCGAAGAGTACGTCTTCGGGCATACGAGACCGTACGGTCCGGAAGCTGATAAATACGCGCTCGAGAAATCGAGTCGTCTCGCCTCGGGGCGGACCGAAACCGCGTCAGTCGTCGGACGGTGCCGCGGACTCCTCGCCGGTGGCGGCCGCCGCGGACTCGCTCTCGGCGAAGGGGTACCACGACTGCTTGGCGTCGGCCATGTACGGCGCCTCGAAGTCCGTCTCCTCGGGCTCGCAGAACTCCACGAGCTGTTCCTCGGCCGTCGCCTCGACCCACTGACGGAACGTCTGGCCGTCCTCGCGGTGGGCCGCGTAGGCCTCGAGCAGGTTCCGGATCGCGCCCGGCGCTTCGTCGGCGGGCACGCGCTGTTGGACCCAGTCGATGAAAGAGGGGTCCTCGCCGACGCCGCCGCCGACGCCGATGTCGAAGGCCTCGACCATCTCGCCGTTCTTGCGGGCGCGCATCCCCTGCAGGCCGATATCGGCGGTCATCGCCTGCCCGCAGTCGGCCGTACAGCCGGAGTAGTGCATCTTGATCTTGCCCACGTCGTCGGGCAGTTCGACGTTCTTGTTGAACCAGCGCAGCATGCGAGCCATCCGACCCTTCGTCTCGGTCAGCGCGATCGAGCAGAATTCCGTGCCGGTACAGGCCATCGCGCCGCGTTCGAACGGACTCGGTTCGGCGGGGTACTCCTCGAGGATCGGTTCCGCGAGCAGCCCCTCGAGGTCCTCGTCGGCGACGTCGACGATGACGGGGTTCTGGCGGCGGGTCAAGCGGACCTCGCCGGAGCCGTACTCGTCGGCAAGATCGGCGAGTTCGATGGCGTCCTCGGCCGGCAGGCGGCCGACGGGAACGCTCAGGCCGACGTAGTTCTGGCCGTCCTTCTGATCGCCGACGCCGACGTGGTCGTGCTGG
The DNA here is from genome assembly GCF_052439245.1 of Natrinema sp. LN54. Taxonomy (NCBI): domain Archaea; kingdom Methanobacteriati; phylum Methanobacteriota; class Halobacteria; order Halobacteriales; family Natrialbaceae; genus Natrinema; species Natrinema sp. LN54. The sequence continues at coordinate 521,617 of NZ_JBQVRP010000003.1, read as the reverse complement.
CCCGCTTCGACGGGGCGGCCGGCGTTGTAGGTGTACTCCTCGCGGAAGTCCTCACCCTCGGTGTGCATCTCGAAGTCGACGTATTCGTCCTGGAGCGTCTCGCGGATTTTTTCCATGCCCCAGTCCTCGGCGAAGAACCGGGCGCGGTTCTTCGAACGGTTCTGGCGGTTGCCGTAGTCGTGGTAGAGTTCGACGAAGCCGCGGCCGACCTCGTAGGCGTTCTCGGGGCGAACGAAGACGTCGAGCGGCGTCGCGGCGCGGGGCTGGCGGCCGCCGAGCCCGCCGCCGATACAGACGTTGAACCCGCGGACTTCCTCGCCGTCGATCTCCTTGGTCGCCGGCTCGAACCCGATGTCGTTGAGCGAGTCCTGTGCGCAGCCGACCGTACAGCCCGACGCGCTGATGTTGAACTTCCGGGGCATGTTCGCGAGCGCGTCGTCCTTGCGCAGGTCCTCCTCGAAGCGCTCGAGCAGCGGGCCGGCCTCGACGAACTCCTCGGCCTTCCCGTGGAGCGGACAGCCCGAGATGTTGCGCATCGTGTCCCCGCCCGCCGAGCGGGAGTGGACGCCGGCGGCCTCGAGTTTCTCCCAGATCGCCGGAACGTCCTCGAGTTTGAGCCAGTGAAGCTGGACCGATTGACGGGTGGTCAGGTCGATCCACCCGTTGCCGAACTCGGGGTTTTCGACGGGCCCTTTCGCGTACTCGCGGGCGACCTCGCCGATCGTCCGCAGTTGGTCGGGCTCTAAGATGCCGCTGGCGTTGGTCAGCCGCATCATGAAGTACGATTCCTGCCCGGAGCGCTGGTGGAACAGCCCCCAGAACTTGAACCGGGTGAACCACTTCTCGTGTTCGTCCTCCGGAATCGCCTCGTAGCCGCCGTTGTCCGCGAACTCGAGGATGTGTTCGCGGACCTCGTCGCCGTAACAGCCCTCCTTGAGTTCCTCTTTCTTATGCGCCATCGGCGCTCACCTCACTGACCGAACGATCGGCCTCGAATCCGCAGAGTTCCTCGCCAAACATGTCGTAATTCACGTTTTGACGACATGGTCCTAAAACATATAACAGTAATCGTTTACAAAACCAGTTTTTCGACGTGGTTTCGGGACCGGACGTGGTATCTCCAATGACATATGCACTGTATTAGGACGTATATCACGGCTGACCGGGGCGGAGAATGGGCGATTACACACCGGGCCGGGCGGCCAACCCCCCGATTAGGGGTGGGATCGGACGGCGATCTCGCTTTCAGCGCGCACACCGGTCCGCGAGCGACGCGGCTCGGCCGGTGTGACGCGTCGCGCGGGATCACGACCGCTCGAGAACTCGACGAACGGGCAGGAGACGGGGCGAAAAACGAACGGCTTCAATCGTCGGACGGGACCGCCGTGTCCGGGGTCGGCTCCACTCGAGTGCGGTAGAGTCCAACGGAGAGGCCGATCGAGACGACCGCGAGGACGAGGAACACGACGTAGCCGTTGGCGTAGCCGGCGGGCCCCTGCAGGTCGACGAAGAGGCCGAGCACCGGTGGGATGACGAAGCCGCCGAACGCTCCGAGGCCGCCGACCAGCCCGGACGCGCCGCCGACGGCCTCCGGCACGTACTCGGGGACGAGTCCGAACACCGCCGCGTTGGCGACGCCGATCCCGATCCCGAGCAGGACCGTCCCGCCGATCGCGACCGGGACGGTTCGCGCCGCGATCAGCACGGCCGCGGCGACGCCGACGACGACGAAGCTCGCGATTGCAGTGGGCTCGCCGCCGAATCGGTCGCTGACGACGCCGCCCGGCACGCGGACGAGCGCCGCGAGCAGGGTGAACGCGAGCGCCGTGAGGGCTCCCGCGCGTTGCACGGACAGATCGTGGACGGCCGCCCAGTAGGACGGAAACCACGTCGTCAGCGCGAGAAAGCCGCCGAAGGAGGTAAAAAACAGCGCGACGAGGACCCACGTCCGCCAGATGCTCGCCGCCTCGCGGATCGAGGCCATCGCGTCGCCGCTGGGGAACAGCTCCTGTCCCCGCGTTTCGGCGCGCCGCTTCGCGGCGTCGGCCGCGAGGCCCTGTTTCCGGAACTGGAAGAACGGCGCGTCGACGGCGACGACCGCGTAGGCGAGCGTCCCGCAGACGAGGAAACCGAACCACGCCAGATACGCGCCGGTCAGGCCGAGCGCGGCGAGCGCGACGGGGACGACGAGCGTGAAGATCCCCGGCGAACTGTTGCCCAGCCCCGCGTACACCGCGAGCATCGTTCCCTGTCGCTCCTCCGGGGACCAGTACGACGTCTGGGCGGCACCGACCGAAAACGTCGCGATTCCACAGCCCGACAGCGAGCCGAACAGGAACACGAGCGGGTAGTGGGCCATGGTCAACCCGTCGGTTCCGAGCGTGACGAGAATCGTCGATAACCCGGCCATTCCCACGACCGCACAGCCGAGCAAGACGAGAAACGGCTTCGCCGCGCCGACGTCTTCGACCCACGCACCGAAGGGAATCCGGAGCAGCGAGCCGGTGAGTTGCGGCGCGGCGACCAGCAGTCCGAGCGCGAGTCCGGACAGTCCCATCGCTCCCTCGAGTTCGGTCGCGACGGGGCCGTAGAGGACGACGCCGGCGAAGCCGACGAAGAACCCGAGGGTCGCGGACGCGACGCCCCGTCGGGCGTTCCCGCGAATCTCGAGCGCGTCGTCGACAGGCTCGGAATCCGATCTCGCCGTCATGAACTGTCAGGCGCTCGCTTCGGCGACCGACCTGACGTCCCGTTCCCGAAGCGACTCGAGGCGAACCGCACACTGCTTGAAGTTGGGTTCGTTCGAGCGCGGGTCGACATCGGGTAACGTGAGGTCGTTCACGTCGGGGTGGTGGATCGGCAGCCAGACGACGCCGTCGGGGATCGCTTCGTCGGTCTCGACGCTGACCGTGACCGACGCCCGGCGGGAGACGACGCGAGCGAACTGCTCGTCGTCGCCGTCCTCGAGGTCGTCCGCCGGGGCCTCGAGTTCCTCCGCGAAGGCGGCGGCCGTCGCCGGGCTGACCCGGGCCGTCGGCGGCTCGTCTTCGCGGGTCCGAACGCCGGTGTTGTAGGCGTCCGGGCGGCGCGCGGTCGTCAGCGTGAACGGGTAAGACTCGTCCGTCGGCTCGGGAAGCGGGCGAGCCTCGCCCGTCGAGAACCGGGCGCGACCCGACTGGGTCGGGAACGACCACGAATCGTCGGCGGCGTCGCTCTCGTCGGACTCGTAGTACCGGTAGCCCGCCGACACGTCCGGCTCCGGTGCCGGCCAGCGGACCGCGCGCTCGGCCTCGAGACGGTCGTAGCTGATCCCCGAGCAGTCGGCCGGCGTACCGGCCGTGAGCGCGGCGAACTCGTCGAAGACCGATTCGGGCTCCGGCCGGTCGTCGAACAGGTCGGGGACGAGGCGATCGGCGAGCTGGCCAATCAGCGTGAGATCGGTTCGGACGCCGCCGGGCGTGTCCGTCGCGGCTCGAACCCGGGAGATCGTTCGTTCCATGTTGGTCGTCGTCCCCTCGGACTCGCCCCACGTCGCCGCGGGCAGGACGACGTCGGCGTACTCGACCGTCTCGCTGCGGAAGGCGTCCTGCACGACGAGGAACGAGTCCTCGAGTTTCTCGCGGACGCGGGTCGCGTCGGGCATGCCCGCGACGGGGTTGGTCGCGACCGCGTAGACCGCGTCGACGTCGTCGCCGATCGCGTCGACGATGCCGACCGGTCCCGGCCCCGGATCGTCGGGGAACCGCGAGACCGGTACGTCCCACGTCTCGGCGACCTCTCGGCGGTGGTCCGGATCGGTGAAGGGGCGGTGGCCGGGCCACGACCCCTTCGAGGAGCAGACGCGGGTCCCCATCGAGTTGGCCTGTCCGGTCAGCGAGAACGGCCCCGAGCCCGGCCGGAGGTTGCCGGTCGCGAGACACAGATCGATCAGCGCGCCCGCGGCCGCGGTCCCGTTGACGCTCTGGTTGATCCCCATCCCCCAGTAACAGAGGGTGCGATCCTCGAGCGCGTCGGCGAGGCGGTCGACATCGTCCATCGAGACGCCCGCCATCTCGGCGGCCTCGGCCGCGTCGGGCAGTTCCGCGCGGAGCTCCTCGAAGCCGACCGTCGCCTCGGCGACGAACGCCTCGTCGACGCGGTCCGTCTCGACGACGCGAGCGAGGACGGCTCGAGCGAGCGCGAGGTCACCGCCCGGCTCGAGCGGGACGTGGTGGTCGGCGACCTCGGCGGTCTCGCTGTGGACGGGATCGACGACGATCAGCTCGGAGTCGTCCTCGTCGGCGGACTGGCGGATCCACCGGAACATGACCGGGTGAGCGGCCGCCGGGTTCGCGCCCCAGACGACGTGGCTCTCGGCCTCGGGGATGTCGTCGTAGGTCGGCGGCGGCGCGTCGCTGCCGAAGGCGTCGTAGTAGGCGGTGACCGCCGAGGCCATACACAGCGTCGTGTTGGCGTCGTAGTACCGCGTTCCGAACCCGCCGCGGGCGAGTTTCCCGAGCGCGTAGGCGGCCTCGTTGGTCTGCTGGCCGCTCCCCAAGACGGCGACGCTGTCGCCGCCCGACTCGAGCGCGCTCCCGAGTCCGCCCGCCGCGCGCTGGAGGGCGGACTCCCACGTCGTCGGGACGAGTTCGCCGTCTTTCCGCTCGAGGGGACGGGTCAGCCACTCGCCGCCCGGATCGGCGGTCTCGCTGACGCCGCGCTGGCACGCCAGTCCCTGATTGACCGGATGCGCGGCATCGCCGCGGACGGTCTCGAGGCCGTACCCCCGTTCCGGGGCCTGCTGGACGTGACCGCAGCCGACCGCACACCGCATACACGTGGTCGGGACGAGTTCGGTCACGGGTCCCACCCCGCCGCGTCGGCGCGAATGGGACAATGTGATTTACAATCACACCCATCAAAGCGAGATTGGCTCAACATCATTCAAATGTTCACAGATTAGGAGAACATATGCACCTACTAAACGGTGATCGTTTACGAACTGTGAATTTTATCGGGAGAACAGACCGGAGTCCGCAATATGCGAACGGATGCATACAATATAAGGCCATTATATGACGGGTATGGCGGCTGATGACCGAACGAATGTCCACGGGTTCTCGACTCGTCTGCGGAATTGATGTCGAGAATACCGCGTAGAAAAACGGAACCGAACTCGAGTCGACTTACTCGCGCCCGACCCACTTGAGGACGAACAGCGTCCCCTCGAACAGCAGGATCATCGTGATGGCGACGAGGATGGGTGCCATCATCGTCGGATCGATGGTGAACATGAACGACAGCCCTGCGAAAGCCGCCCAGAAGTAGAGCCGCTTCTGGGCCAGCCAGCGGCGGGTCGTCACGCCCATCATGATCGCCAGCATGATGAACAGCGGAATCTGGAAGACGATCGCGAGGAAGCCGGTCAGCGTGATGATCAGGTTGAACGTCTCGCCGAGCGCGTACGCGATCATGGCGCTCTCCTCGGCGTAGTAGGTGAAGTACTCGAAGAGGATCGGGAGGACGAGGACGTACGAGAACAGCATCCCGCCCGCAGCGAGCACGACGCTCGTCGGGACGGCCGCGAGGTAGTACTTGCGCTCGTTGGGATACAGCCCGGGCCGCATGAACAGGTAACACTCGTAGACTAACACCGGCAGGGCGAACATGATCCCCAGCAGCGACGAGATCTTGATCCGCGTCAGCCACAGCTCGAGCGGGTTGTACACGTGCGGCGGCGGGACCTCGCTGACCTCGTAGGGAAAGACGTTGAACCAGACGAATTCGATGGCTTGGGAGGCCCACAGAAGTCCGATCGCCGTCCCGCCGGCTCCGAACAGGAGGACGACCGCGAGCCGGAGGACCATTTCCTCGATGTGGTCGGCAAGCGGCATCTCCTCGTCGTCCGGCGGCGTCGAGATCCCGCCGATATCGTCGTCGGAGTCGGGATACGTCGGCTCGGGGTTGTGCCGGTCGCCGACGACGCCTTCGCCGTCGGTCTCGAGACTGGGTTCGTCCGGCTCGTCGCGGTCGGCCGATCCGTCGTCGGATACGGGATCGGCATCGGCATCGGACGCATCGGCGGCTGGCCGTCGCTCGTCAAGGTCGTCCCCCGACTCTCGGGTGCCCTCCACGTCGCGGTCGTCCGCCGGCTCGTCCGACATCTACGGGATAGTGATAGGGCACCGGTTATAGGCCTTTTTCTTACGAACACCCCTCGAGAGTGAGAAGGCCGCTCGATCGGTCCTCGAACCGCACACCCACTCGAAAGGTTGATAACTGGATGTCAGTTACCGTTTACCCAATGAGTTCTGCCGTCGACGAGGACACTGCCAAGGCCATCAATACAGGCCGGGAGACGCTCGGCGCACTACTCTCGGGCGCCCAGCAACACCTCCAGAAGGTGTTTATCGTCTTCCTGCTGGGCTTCGTCGGCTCCTTCTACGCGCTGCGCGTGATCATCTGGGATTTTCTCGAGGCGACCGCGAAGGGCCAGATGGGGGAGGCGGTCGCGGGGTCGACCGACATCATCACCCGAACGCCGTTCGAGGTAATCCTCTTACAGGCCAAGATCGGGATGGTGGCGGGTATCATCGTCGCGATCCCCGCCCTGCTCTTTTTCTCCCGAAAGGCGCTTCGTCGCCGCGGCTACACGAGTTCCGTGCCGATTTCGCGGCGGTTCATCGCCGGCTTCATTCTGGCGTCGCTGTCCCTGTTCGTCGCTGGCGTCGTCTACGCCTACAGCATCTTCTTCCCGTACGCGTTCGACTTCCTCGCCAGTAACGCCGTCAGCGCCGGCGTCAAACCCAGCTTCGGTATCACGGAGTTCACCGAGTTCATGGCGTTGCTGACGCTGTCGTTCGGACTCGCCGCCCAGCTCCCGCTTTTCATGAGCGTGCTCGCCTACACCGAGATCGTCCCCTACGAGACCTTCCGGGACAAGTGGCGACACGCCGTCGTCGCCGTCACCGTGTTCGGGGCCATGTTCTCGCCGCCGGACCCGTTTACCCTCGTGATGTGGGCGATGCCGATGGTCGGCCTCTACGTCTTCAGCCTCGGGCTGTCGAAGCTCGTGACTAACCTCCGTCGGCGCGGCGCCGCCAAGGCCGCCGGCTCGGGCACGGCCCACATCAAGCGCCGAACCCTCCAGTTCGTCGGCGCGTTGGGCGCACTCACCGTCGCACTCGCCGCGGCAATCAATCAGGGCGGGTTCGACGAACTCGAGGAGTCGGTCTTCCCGCTGTTCCCCTCGCAGATTCGTCCCGGCCCCGGCGGACCCGGCGGTCTCGGGACGTACGCGGCCGAACACGGCCTGTTCGGTGACATCGTCGTCGGACTGGGCGTCGCGCTGGGCATCGGCCTGCTCGTCCTGTTCGCGTACACGGTCAAGGTCCTCCAGAGCCCGGTCTACCCCCGACAGGACGACATCCGCCGCGCCGACGATCCGACCGATGTCGATTTCGAAACCCTCAGCGCCGAGGACATCGGCGACGTGCCGGCGCAGGTCTTCCAGCGGATGAGCGAGGACGACGCCCTCGAGTACTCCCGGAAGGCGATGTACGACGACGATCGGGCGAAAGCCGAGGCGATCCTCGACCGCTTCGATACGATCCAAGACGCGACCGAGAGCGACGAGTCGGCGAGTGCTGACGCGGCGGGAAGCGCCGCGGGCACGGCAGCTGGCTCGGGTTCGGGTGCGGGCGCGGCCGCCGCGGACGATGATGACGAGGGTCTCTTCGCGAGCACCGCCGCCGGGATGCTCGATCCGTTCACCGAGGACGAGACCACCGAAGACGATATCGGCGGCTACGCCTACGACATCGCCTTCATCCTCAACAGTCTCACCTCGAAGGTGTTCCGCATCGTGGGGCTGTTCATGGTCGTCATGGGCGGCAGCTTCTTCTGGCTCTACTCGGGCGGGCTCAGGGACGTGCTCAGGCTCTTCCTCGATCAGGTCCCCCGAGACGTACTCGAGGAGGTCGTCGCCGACGGCGTCGATCCGAGCACGATGGGGCTCCAAGAACTCATCGAGGAGATGGACATCGTCATCGCCCTCCACCCCGTCGAGGTGCTCATCTTCGAAGTGAAGATCAGCGCGCTCGCCGGCATCGTCGCCGTGTTACCGCTGTTGCTGTACTACGCGTGGCCTCCCGCCCGAGAACGCGGACTGGTCCGTGGTGACCGACGCACGTTCCTCGTGTGGGGTGGCTCCCTGCTCGTCGGCTTCGCGGTCGGGACCTACTTCGGGTTCTTCTACGTCGCGCCGACGATCATCTCGTATCTGGTCTCCGACGCGCTCAGCAACGGGATGGTCATCTCCTACCGGATCAAGAGCTTCTTCTGGCTCGTGATCTTCACGACCGTCGGCATCGGCTTCCTGCTGAACATCATCGTCACGATGGCGCTGTTCCACGTCGGCGGGATCGTCAGCTACCGCTCGATGCTCGAGCGGTGGCGGCCGGTCGTCGTCGGGACCTTCGTCCTCGCGGCCTTCTTCAGCCCGAAGGGCGTGCTGATGATGTTGCTGTTCTCGATCCCGATCGCGCTCACGTACCTGATCGGCCTCGCCGTCCTCTACGTCCTGACCGGCGGCGGCAGATTGTTCGGCGGCGGTGGCGGCGGCTCGACGGCCCCGCCGGACGCCGAAGAGACCGGTGCGACCGCGACGGAGTGACGGTATTCATCGCACGCGCACCTGCACCGATGTTTCACCGGTCGCTCGGTCTTGCAACTGCTTCGTAGAGGAGATCGCTGTCCCGATCAGACTACTCAACTCATGCGGTACACGCGCTGTCCGTGAGGAGAAATCGGCTGGGGACGTGACGAGTCCCTGTTGCCACGATAGAGGACGCTTCGTCACACTGCACCCGCCCGAATAAGCCGCTGGGCCCTTCTACTCAATCACCGCTCAGAGAAATCGTTTCACACGCGGCACGTGCTCTCTATCACTCGTTCGTCGACGGAATCTCCCGCTCCTCGTTCTTTCGTACTTCGGTAACGATCACGTCCCAGTCCGGATAGTCGGTCCCGTTCCGACAGTCCCAGCCGCCTTCGATCTCGAGCTCGCTGTCGTACGCACGACGGAGGAGCGCTTGCAGTTCGGCACGTAACTCCGCTTCGGAGGAGGGCGGCGTCTCGTCGGCAGTCATCGGCGGGTGATTCCGACGGTCTCGTCGGCCGTTCGGTCCGAGCCCGGTGAGGAGAGTGTCACGACCTCGTTACTGAATACGGTTATTTCGTACCCTTCGATCGTAAACGAGACGTCGACCGATCCGTGCGGCGTGTCTCGACGTCGGACCAGCTCGTCGAGGGCATCGGTATCGACCGTGTCGTGGAGCGGGTCCAGTTCGACCGGATTGACGCCAAGAACGTTCGATACTGCGGCGATGACGGCCATGCCCGCAGAGGTCGCGTCCCGATCGTACTGGGCACGGTACGTGCCTGACTCCTGGTCGAACTCCAGCGATTCTAACGCGGTACTTGCTAAGCTGGCAGTCATAGGTATCTACGTCCTTCTAGCGGCCTGCGTCGGTTTAACAAGGATACTGATTATACAGGAGGTTTTAATACCACCCCCGGATTGCCGGACGAGGCTACTGATTGATGAGCGTCGCATCGATGAGTCGTCGGTGACCGCGTCTGAGCCGGGACGAGAGCGACTGCTGTGTAATGCCGATCTCCGCGGCGATATCCTCGAGCGAGGCTTCGCGCGGCGAATCGAAATAGCCGTGTTCGTAGGCCAACATCAGTGCTTCTCGCTGGGTATCAGTCAGCTCGTAGTCGTCGCCCTGTATCGGGAGCAACTTGTGGACTGCGGTAATCTCGATGGGAATGTCGTGCGTTTGGCATTCGGTGCGGAACTCGCTGATCGCCTCACGGCTCTCACCGCGGACTTCGAAGTCCCACCCGTCTCTCGTCCCGACTCCGGAGAGCACGGAGACGTTAGTTTCGGCGAGGGCGCTCAAGATGCCGAAGTACTCCGGTTCCCACTCTGCACGCATGAGATACTCCTCGTCGACGCTGTCGATGAGTTTGGTGGTGGCCAGTCCAGCATGGGTTTCGAACGCGGCTTCGATGTCCTCGGCGGCCGCGCCGCGGACCCAGAAATACGGGATTATCAGATCCTCCTGCGGGAGGAGTCGCTCCATCCTGATCGTTACCCCGGGGAGGGTTTCGAAGACCGTCCCCAGTGGAAACTCGTCCGCCGGACTCGTAAACTCCATCACGGTAGCCATACTCATGGTTCGCCGCGAAGGCCGATAACCCGCGCGGGTGGTGTACCAAGCACCGACGATGACGGCCCGGACTCGAGGACGCCGTATGAGTGAGGGAGTATCACATATCCGATTTCGTACAGGCATGGTGGACCATGCCGGCCCGTTTTATCATAATATAACCTACCAAGGGAGCAAGAACAGTAATGAGCGTGATTGCAGAGTTTCGGATTCCATCTGCGGATTTCGAACTCGGACGGATTCTCGACGTCGAGGGGATCACCTCCATCGAACTCGAGAATCTCGTCCCGATCGGTGGGGCGACCGTTCCGCTCTTCTGGATCCATAATTCGACGCGAGACACGTTTCTCGAGTCCGTCCAACGCCACCCGGCCGTCACCAGCGCGGCGGAGGTAGACGTGTTCGACGACAGGACGCTCGTCACCCTCGACTGGGACGCGAACCACGATCACCTCTTCGAAGGAATCAGCGAGAGCGGGGGACAGCTCTTGAGTGCCGTCGGAACGCCCGAGACGTGGGAGTTCGAATTGCGATTTCCCGATCACGACGCCCTCAGCGAGTTCAGGACGCTCTGTGAGGACGCACAGATCTCACTGGAGGTGAGGCGCGTGTACAACCCGACGAAACCCGACGCGGGTCCGTGGTACGGATTGACCGAACTCCAGCGCGAAGCCATCATGCTCGCCGTACAAATGGGGTACTACGACATCCCGAGGGGCTGTACGACCAAGGAACTCGCGGACGAGCTCGGGATTTCGGATCAGGCCGTGACGGAACGGCTCCGTCGTGCGATCGCGTCGCTCGTCACGTACACGCTCGTCCACTCCGAATCATCGGTCTGAAGTCCGGTTCCCTCGTGCATCAAGGCGAATCCACACGGGGCTCGCGAGGGAATACGTGACTATGGGCCGGAAACAGGGACGAGTCGTCAGTGGGGAACACGGATGACGGACAATACAGTCGAACAGTGGAAATCGGTTCCGTCCGATGACGTTCTCTCGGCAGTCGCCAGCGAACAGCGCCGGGCCGTGCTTCGATCGCTGGACCGGACCGATGGAAAAACGATAGCGGTCGGCGCGCTCACGGATCGGGTCGCCGAAGCGCTTCGAAACGGAGGGGTGCCGGACGACGAACAGCGACAGCGCGTCCGCACCGCACTCCACCACATCCATCTCCCGAAACTGGAGGACTCCGGACTGATAGCGTACGACACCGGGACCGGTCGGGTTCGGATCGTATCCGGCGGACTGGACACGGACCTGCAGGCACTGATTACGCCGCACGGAGTCCGTGAATGACGCAGACACCGAGACGTGGGGAACGCTCGATGATGCGCAACGACGAGGCGTTCGAGGCGTTGGCCGACGGTCAGCGACGCGAGTTGCTGGTCGAAATACTGGAATCCGGCCGATACGACGTCCCGGAGTTGCCCGGCAGTTCTCAGGAAATCGCCGAAGCGAACCGGGGGTTCCTCCGCGAGTACCTGTCCACCGCTCGAGAGGGTAATGAGGGCGACAAGGAACTCATCAGTATGCACCTCGTTCACATCCCCGCGCTCGCTGACGGGCGCTTCGTCGAGTGGAACCGAGACGACCACGTCGTCACGAAGGGGCCTCGATTCGACGAACTGGTGCCCGTTCTCGAACTGATAGACGAGTTGCCAGACGACCGTCCAGCGACGGATGCCGTCGTCACGCTCGGGCAGTGAGCTGGATCAGTACCTAGTGACGGGTGTGGTAACGGGGCGTATTCTGCTGCGTTGGCAGGACGGAACTATCACGCCTCCCCCAACCGCACGTCCTCCCCGGCCGATTTCTACTCGCGAACAGCTCGAGAATGTGATTTCGCACTAGTCACGCCTCGCAAACGGCGTGCGCCGCCGTACGCCGGTTGACCCGTCCGGAGTGAGACACCGTTCGCCTAGATGGGATCGCGGCCGACTCGAGATCCGTCTCGAGGCGACGGACCGATCGAAACCGTGTGATCAACCCTATTAAGTCGGCGACGTGCGAACGACTACCCAGACTGATGCCCAAGATCAGCGTCGAAATCCCGCAGGAACTCCTCGACGACTTAGACGACCACGTCGGCGACGACGGCAAGTTCGTCAACCGCAGCGACGCGATCCGTTCCTCGATCCGCAAGAACCTGGATATCTTAGACGAGATAGACAAACGCCACGACCGCCTCGAGGACCAGGAATAGCAGCGGTCGGCCCGCTCAGTCGGTCAGTCCCGGTCGATCCGCTGGGCGAACCCGAAGTTCGGCTTGACGTCCTCGACGCGGACGGCGACGGTCTCGCCCTCCTCGGTATCCGGAACGAACAGCCGGTAGCCGTCGACGCTCGCCATCCCGTCGCCTTCGCTGCCGACGGCCTCGATTTCGACCTCGAGTTCGTCGCCCGGCCGCACCGAGGCGGTGAGCCGACCCTTGGCGATGAAGTAGACCTCGGAGGACTCGTCGCGGCTGGCCTTCGGTGAGGTCGCGCGGACGTACTGGAACTCCTCCTCGACGTCCGCCCGAAAGTCGTCGACATCCGGTCCCTCGAAGACCTTCACGACGAAGTCCCCGCCGTTGTCGAGGAGTTCGAGCGCGGTCTCGAAGGCCTGTCGCGCGAGGTGCAGCGAGCGGGCCTGATCGAGCGAGTACTCGCCGGACATGTTGGGGGCCATGTCCGAAATCACGGCGTCGACCGGACCGCCGGCGGCGTCGATGACTCGGTCCCGGGTCTTGTCTTCGGTCATGTCCCCGCGGAGCGTCTCGACGTTGTCGTGGTCGTCGAACTCCTTGATGCGCTGGAAGTCAACGCCGATGACGTCGCCCTCCGGGCCGACTTCCTCGGCCGCGACCTCGAGCCAGCCGCCCGGTGCCGCACCGAGGTCGACGACCGTGTCACCGCGGTCGATGACGTTCTCGAGTTCGTCGAGTTGTTTGAGCTTGTAGGCCGCTCGCGAGCGATACCCCTCCTGTTTCGCTTTGTTGTAGTAGTGGTCTTTGCCTGCCATCAGCGTGTCACTCAGTTATCGCGACTAGCCGGTCGAGACGGATAGGTGTCGCGACTCGTCGTTTCGACGGCCGAATCCGCAGTCGGAGGGCTACGAGGACGACCCGGTCCGGAGATCGAGCGTCTTCTGAATGAGCTGTCGGGCCGCCATCGAGCAGACGAAATACCAGACGATCCACGTCTGCATCGGGCCGACGAGGGATTGCTGCCACGTGACCGAGCCCGCGAGCGGGACGACCAGCCCCGTTTCACCGGCACCGAGATGGCCACTGCGGACTTTCCAACGGAGCCAGAGAAAGACCGGAATCGTCAACAGCATGATCCAGACCATCGGCCGGAACTGTAGCTTGAACATGCCGAGCTGGTCGCCGGCGGCCGCGATCTGCTCCTCCTGAATCCGCTCGAGGGCCGCGTCGTCGCCGCGCTCTGTCGCCGCCTCCTTTCGCTCTCGGAGGTCCTCCATCCGCTGTTTGTACTCCTCGAGTTTCTCGCGGTCTAACAGCCTGGATTGTAACACGGTCGAATAGAGCCCGGTGACGACCGCGAGGAAGACGATGATGAGGTGAAACGGCACGAATTCGGCGACGGGGCCGAGTACGACGCTCTCGACCGACGCGACGATGTTCCGGATCTGGGCGTTCCAGTAGCCGGCGAACAGCAAGAGTGCGAACACGCCCGCGGCCTTGTCTGCGGAAGTCCAGGACGGCGACTCGATATCGTCCAGCCCCGTGTGCTCGGAGGGCTCGTCTCCCGTCCCTGTGCGCTCGGACGAATCGTCTCCCGCGAGGAGCTGCTCGACTCGGTCGGGCTCCGCGATCGCGAATCCGGTTCCGGCGCTGACGAGCACCTCTCGTTCGATGAGTGTTCCCCACTGATCGCTCGACAGCGAGTCGCTGACGTCGCTCCACTCGAGTTCCTCCGTGCCACCGTCCGATCGGTCGTAGACGATGGCGAGGGCCTCGCGGACCGACTCGTTCTCGAGAAGCGCCACCAACTGATCGATAGGCATTCGCTAGCCGAGGCTCCCAGCTACCGAATTATCAACCCTTTCGTTTCGGCGATCCGGTCTGTATCCCATTCCGACCGGTCTATCGAGTTTCGAGCGCCGGACCAGCAGTTATGCGGCCGAAGCGTGGACCGCCAACTATGAGCGACGAGATTACGGCCGAGGACGGCGGAAAGCGCGTCATCGACAGCAACGGCACCGAAATCGGGGTCGTCCTCGACGTCGAGGACGGCACGGCCTACGTCGAGCCGAACGACGAGATCGGTGGCGAACTCAAGACCAGACTCGGCTGGGGCCCGGACACCGGGAGCCGGTATCCGCTCCGAAACGACGCGATCGGCGAGATCACCGACGAAGAGGTCCGGTTGCGCAGCGAATACTGAGACGAGGCCCGATCGCGGACAGAACCGGTCGTGGTGTCTCGCGTCTCGGGTTCGTGATTCGCCTCGAGTGAGCACGCGAATTCCCCGTCCGTCGAGTGACCGTCCGAACCACCCTCCGCGCCGCCGACCGAGGTTCCGTCCGCGCGTAAAGGGTGGCTTTTTATGTCGACCGTCCGTACCCCGACCTATATGTTCAAGGCCATCGTGAGCGCCGAAACGCTCACCAGCGCGCTGGATTCGATCAGCGTGCTGGTCGACGAGTGCAAGATCCACCTCGAGGAGGACGGTCTGGAAATCCGGGCCGTCGACCCCGCGAACGTCGGGATGGTCGACCTCTCGCTCGATGCGGCTGCGTTCGAATCGTACGAAGCCGACGGCGGGCTGATCGGTGTCGACCTCTCGCGGCTCGAAGACATCGCTGGCATGGCCGAATCCGGCCAACTCATCCAACTCGAACTCGACGAGGAGACCCGCAAACTCCAGATCCAGATCGACGGCCTCGAGTACACGCTCGCGCTCATCGACCCCGATTCGATCCGACAGGAACCGGACATTCCGGACCTCGATCTCCCCGGCGAGGTCGTCCTCGAGGGCAAAGACGTCAACCGCTCGGTGACCGCCGCCGACATGGTCTCCGATCACATCGCGCTCGGCGTCGACGAGACCGAGGAGTACTTCTACGTCGACGCGGAGGGCGACACCGACGACGTCCACCTCGAGCTTACACGAGACGATCTGATCGATCTGCAGGTCGGCCCCGCTCACTCGCTGTTCTCGCTCGACTATCTCAAAGACATGAACAAGGCGATCCCGAAAGACACCGAGGTCACACTCGACCTCGGCGAGGAGTTCCCCGTCAAGATCTACTTCGGCTTCGCGGAGGGGCAGGGACAGGTCACCTACATGCTCGCGCCGCGCATCCAGAGCGAGTAACGCCACTGCCGTTTTCGCAGTTTCTCGGTATCGGCTCCCGCCGCCGACTCCATCGGTGTGAGGGAGCGACTCGATGCCGTTCCGTCCGTCGGACTACTTAAAAATTCGATATGGAAAGGGGAGCGGCTACCGGGACACTCGTTCTCGGATGACATATGCCCTCCGCGAACGATTCCACGGACGAGTCGGAGCCACGCGACACGAGTTGCGTCGCAACGTTCGATCCCGCCAGCGAGCGGCCGAGCGAGGCCGTCGTCACCGCGGTCGCCGCGCTCCGAGAGGCGGAGCCGGCCGACCTCCCGCCGCTGTACGAGGCCGTCGATCCCGACGCGCTCGACTCCCTCGTCGAGCACGGCCAACGCGTCGGCGACGCGGGGACCCACGAGGTGTGGTTCACCTACGACGCGTTCGATATCGGCGTCCGAACCGACGGCGAGATCCGGATTCGAGACGCCGCTGCGACGGTCAGTTGAGCCTCCCCGCTCGACCTCACTCACTCGAGTCCCTACCGCCGGCACGACTCTCGTTACTCCTGTTCGTCCAGAAACGCGAGCAACTGCTCGTTCACGTCGTCGGCGTTCTCGATGAAGAAGAGGTGCGAGCCGCCCTCGATGAGTTCGAGACGGCTGTCTGAGATTTTCTCCTCGAGCAGTCGCGCGTTCTCGACGGGGACGACCCGGTCGTCCGTCCCGTGGAGGATGAGCGTCGGGATTCGAAGTCCGTCGAGGCGATCGCTGACGTCGAAGTTCAGGACGGCGGCGGCTTGGGCCTCGCGAGCGGGGTCGTCGGCGTCTTGCTCCAGTCGCCACTCGAGAATCCGGTCGATGAGATGTGGGTTCCGGTTGGTGAACCGCTCGTTGAACGCGGGCCGCATCCGGTGGCGGAGCGTCTCCCGCTCGCCCGCGCCGTCGGGCGTGTCGAACATGTGGGCTTGGGTCTCGTCGGGCACCGGTGCCGCGTCGGGGCCGCCGTGGGACGTACAACAGAGCGTCAGCGATTTCGCACGGGAGTACTCGATCGCGTACCGTTGGGCGATCATCCCGCCCATGCTCGCGCCGACGATGTGGGCGTCGTAGATTCCCGCGTCGTCGAGGACGGCCTCCAAATCGGCGGCCAGTCCGCCGACCGAGTAGCCGGCCAGTTTGAAGAGCACGGGAGCACGGAGTGTGGCCGGGAGCCGCGGAACCAGCGGCGGGAGGCCGGTATCCGACCGGCCGGTCCCCCGGTTATCGGGGGCCACCACGTCGTACTCGCTGGCGACGGCCGCGCGCTGCCAGCGCCACATCCACCGACCGAATCCGAGTCCCTGCACGAACACGACCGGCGCTCGACGCTCGCCGTCGCTCCGGTCGTACTCGTAGTAGATCGACACGCCGTCTCTCGTCGCCTGTGGCATACTCGAGACGACGTGTCGGACACCCTTGAAATCGATCATCGAAACGGGAGCCAAACGGCGTCGGGCGATCTCGCGTGCCGCCGTCGACTGCCGGTGCCGACTTTATTACCCGCGGCGTCGCCGACTATTCACGGGTAACGGGCGGCGAGATACGTCCGCCGGAACGACGGTCGTAATAAGAGATGATTATGCTAATCAGCGCGTTTATCCCATCGGAGTAATATCGTTTTACCGATGCAGCGACTTCACGCCCGATACCCGTTTCTCGAGGCGGCCCGCGAGTCCGTCGCAACGGAGGCGGTCGATCTGGCGACCGTCGTCGAACAGGATCGGGCGGTCGTCGATCGCGCGCGCCAACGCGTTATTACCGCGCTCGAGTCGGGGGAGACCGGGGAGCCACACCGCGACGCCCGGATCGAATTGCTCTCCTATCCGGTCGCCCGAGTGCTCGTCTCGATGGTCGACGAACGCGTGCTCGTCCGCAAGTACGCCCGGGCCGAGGCCGCGACGGCCTACGAGCGGTTCACCGCCGACATGGCCGATACCACCGAACTGAAAAGCGTCGAGTCGACGGGGCTGGAACTCGACGAACTGCTCGCGGAGTTCGACCTCCGGGATGCGGTCCGCGAGGCGAGCGGCGAGGAGTACCGAATCGACGTCGGCACCTACCTGCCGCTGGCCGAAGACCTGTGGGACGACGAGTGGCGACTCGTCAACCAGCCGTTAGAAGCCGGCGAAGTCCCCGTCGACGAGGAGGAACTGCTCACGCTCCTCCGGGAAGCGATCCGGGGTCGCATCGAGGACGGGCTTCCCTTCGAGGTGCCCGACGCCATCGCGACCGTCCTCGAGGACGAGACCGCCGAGATCCGAGAGGTACTCGCCGACCTCGAGTTGACACAGGACATCGATACCGTCGTTCCGGACCTGTTCCCGCCGTGTATGAAGGCCCTGCTCGACCAGATCCAGAAGGGCGAGCACCTGCCCCACCACTCCCGGTTCGCGATCACCGCCTTCCTGACGAGCATCGGGATGACCACCGACCAGGTCGTCGACCTCTACCGCGTCAACTCGTCGTTCGGCGAGGAGATGACCCGCTACCAGACCGACCACATCCGCGGTGATAGCTCGCCGACGGAGTACTCGGCCCCCTCGTGTGCGACCATGCAGTCCTACGGCGACTGCGTGAACAAAGACGACCTCTGCGAGCGGATTCCGCACCCGATGGCCTACTACGAGCAGCGGATCGACGACGCCGACGACGAGGAACTCGAGGACTGGCGAGAAGCGGAGGACGACGGCCAGTCAGCGAGCGGCGACTGACTCCGCGGTCGGTCCGCGCTCGATCGAAACCGTCGACCGATTAGTTTTCCGGCGGTTCGTCCGACAGTTCGTCGGCCTGTCGTTGAATGTCCTGCAGCGCCCGTTCCTGTTCGCCGCGGGTGATACCGCCGGACTCGACGTGACGGCCCCCGTACTGCCACGACGGAATCGCGTCCCAGACGTTCGAGCGATCCTCGTCGGACTCGTCAGCGGAGGACGGATCGTCCGTCGCGGATCGTCGCCACTCGAGGCCGATTGCAAGCGCCGAGAAGACGAGCAACCCGCCGATGGCGGTGACCGGGTCGACGATCGCTGTCGACCGCACGAGCAGCGACGAACCGAGCAACGCGACCGTGACGACGGCGGCGACTCGGCCGAGTCGGGAGCGATAGCGTCGGGTCGGCGTGTCGTCGGAACTCACCATACCGAATGTCAGACGTCCAAGGAGAAAAGCGTACCGACGGGTTCAGAACGTGCCCTGTGCGTCGACGTCGTCATCGTCGTTCGCCTCGAGGCCGTCCTCGGGATCGTTCAGCGTGTAGGCCAGCGCGATGCCGACCGCGGTCATCAGGAGGATAAACCCGATGATAACCCCGACGAGCATCTGACCGCCCTCCGGCGAGAGCGTGCTGTTTTCGGTTCCGTAGGCGGAGCCGACGTAGATCATGGCCGCGATCATCAGGACGACCGAACCCACGGACACGGCGATTTCGACGAGCTGTTCGCGTTCGACCATTGACTAATCGCTTTCGTCGGCCCGGTGAAAAGCGCTTCGAAGGGGGTCAAGCGGCGTTGGCTGGGGGCCGATCGCCGCGGGCATACCCGGCATAAAGGTCGTACTTGAACATGCAGGCGCGGCCGTTATTGCCCTCGAGGCCCTATTTACGTCGAATAGCCAGCCGACCAGCGAATCCCATCTCGACGCACCTATGAAAACAACAGCGTCACCGAAAGCGCCGCTTCACGTACCGTCTGCCGACCATCTCACCGAGCGCTCGCGCCGGGCGCGAACCGAGCCGATGTCGGTGTTGCCGCTGGGCGACGGCCTCTACGAGGTCGAGTCCGCGAGCGACCACACCTATCTCGTCGATCTCGAGGCGAGTAGGTGTACCTGTCCGGATCACGTCTTCCGCGAGGCCCGCTGTAAGCACATCCGCCGGGTCGCGATCGAGATCACGGAGGGGCGCACCCCGCCGCCGGGCGAGGTCTCGGTCACCTGCCACGACTGCGACGAGACGATGTTCGTCGCGGAGGACGCGACCGCGCCGTTCTACTGCGACGAGCACGCGATCGGCCCCGGCGACACCGTTATCGACCGCGAGACGGGCGACCGCCTCACCGTCGTCGACGTCTCTGACCTGCGGGCCGACGCCGTCGAAATCGGCTCGGCCGACTGCACCGTCGCCGAGTACGGGACGAACGAGGGCTACCACCCCGACGTGCCCGTCGTCGGCGCGGTCTACCCCCACGCCACCGTGGCCCGAAACGGCGTCGTTCCCGCGTCGCTGAAGGTCTACGTCTTCCCGCGGACCCGCCTCGAGACGGCGGCGTAGACCGGTCTCGGCCGCCGATTTTCCGAGTTCGATGCCGACCGATCAGCGGCGCTCCCGCTCGAGTGCCTCGAGTTCGGCGAGGCGCTGTTCGGTCGGCGGATGGGTCCGGAACAGCCGGACCCGGAGCCGGGAGAGCCCGTGTCGGAGCCCGCCGAGGACAGAATCGGGAGTCTCCGGGTCGGTCGTCATCGGCTCGAGCGGCAGGATCGACAGCGACGAGACGCTCGCGACCTCGCGCAGGTCTCGGTTCGGCGTCGCTGCGATGCGGTCGTCGAGCGCCCGCAGCGCGCCGGCGAGGGCGGCCGGCGACCCGGTCACCTCGACGGCGGTGCGATCCGCGGCCGTCTCCCTCGCCCGCGAGAGGACGGCGGTGATCGCGCGGCTTCCGAGCCACGCGGCGGTCGCGACGACGAACAACACCAGACTGAGGAGCCAGCCGTCGCTCTCGTCGTCCTCGTCGTCGTCCGGATCGGGCGGATGCGTCGCCGCTCGCCACTCGTCGTTCGGCCCGAAAATCTCCGCCTCGCCCCACTCCGTCTCGGGGTCGGGTTCCTCCGCGGGCGGTGCCCACTCCTCGTCAGTTCGCCGTCGATCGCCGCGGAACGGCAGGTCATCGCGGACCCGCGCCCGCAGGCCGTCGGCGAGGACGACCGGCGTCGAGACGGCCGTCATCACCATCGCGTCCCTGTTCGCCACGTGGGCGAGTTCGTGGGCGATGACCGCCTCGAGTTCGTCGTCGGAGAGGGCGGTGACGGCGCCATAGGAGAGGATGAGGTGTGTGTCGCTCGGACGAAAGCCGACGACCATCGCTTCCGGAGCGTGGGTTTCGGAGATGGAAATCGTCGGCACCGGCACGCCGAGCTGGGACGCGACCGCCGTCGTCGTCGCGTGGATACCGGGCAGGTCGTCGGCGGTCGTCGGCGTCGCGTCCGCTCGTTGTTCGATGGACGCGACCTGCGCGTACTCGCGGTAGCCGAGCGCGATTAGCACGAGGAGAGTGATCCCGCCGGCCGTATACACCCCGAGGATCGGCCCGACGACCAGCGCCGAGAGGGCGAACGCGAGGAGCCAGAGCGTCGCGAGAAAGCCGACGGTGACGAGCACGAGCAGGAGAACCGCGACGGCCATTCGAAACACGAGCGTCCAGTCCGTCGACTCCCCGACCGCGGTGACCGCCGCCACCGAGACCGCCGCGATGGCGACGGCGAGCCCGAGCGTAACGACCCCCGCCGCGGTCGCCGCACCGTCGATCCCGAGCGGGATCACGACGAACAGGAACACCGTCGTCCAGACGGCGGCGAGGAAGGCGACCGTCGCACCCGCGAGACAGACCACGTAGGCGGCCATCGAAAGCGTGGGGTACCCCTCCGCGGAGACGGCGACGTACCCGAGGACGAGCAGCGGAACGGCCGCGAAGACGGTCGCCGCAGTCGGCGCTGAACCGGGACCGATCGCGACCGTCCACAGAAGCAGACTCGTTATCCAGCCGATCGCGGCCACCCCGATCGTCGCGGTCGCGAACGTCACGACGGAAACGCCGGTGACGACCGGGGACCCCCATCCGGAGCCCGTCGACATACGTAGGAATTCTAACTATCCCGGATAAATTACCCGGTTGCGCGCCGAGAACGACGGCAGACTGGCGGGCTCCGAGGGGCACTCACTCGAGCAGGTCCGCGGCCTCGTCGACGTCCATGACCCCCTGCTGGACGGCGTTGAGCACGCGCAGGGTATCTTCGTCCGGTCCGTCGTCGCCGGCGTCGCCGACTTCCTCGAGCGTGACCTTCTCGGACTGGCCGGTGAACTCGGGGAAGTCGGTGCCGTCGGCGAGGGCCGTCTCCTTCTTGACGCGGTAGTTCCCGCCGTCGGTGACGTGGAGGTCGCCGGGGTGGAAGAAGTACCAGTCCTCGCGGTCGAAGCGGACGCCGATCCGCGGCTTCGCGCCGAAGTTCTGGGCGAAGAAGGTCAGCGCCTCGACTTCTTCGCCGGTGAGGTAGATCGGATCGCCGGAACTCGACTTCGCTTCGATCGCGTAGAACTGCTCGCCGTCGCCGGCGAGCACGTCGGGGAGTTCGCGCTCGGTCGCGGAGCCGCTGGCGGGCGCACGCATCACCGCGAAGCCGGCCTCGTCGAGTTCGTTGACGAGTTCCCGCTCGCGGCGGTCGCCCTTCGCCTGAGACATACCACTCCCTCACCGCCGGTCGGTAATAAAGGAACGGACGGCGCGGCGGTCGCGAGCGATCGCGGTCTACAGCGGCGCGGCCGACGCGAGTTCGACCAGCATCGACGTCGACGGGTCGGCGGTCTCGAGGTCGTACTCGAGGGCGATGTAGAGCAGCCCGAACTGGACGGCGTTGAAGGCGGCGTGGGCGGCGATCGGAACGAAGAGGTTGTCCGTTTTCGCGTAGAGGTATCCGAAGATCATCGCGCCGCCGAAGACGACCGCGACGGGAACGGCGGTCGCGAGCAGCGACTCGGAGAGGACGGCGTAGACCGGGAAGTGAATCAGCCCGAAGATGGCGCTGGCGATGACGACCGCCTGCGGACGCGAAAAGGCGTCGTAGAGGCGCTTCTGGACGATGTTCCGGTAGAGGAACTCCTCGGTCGGCGCGTTGAAGACGAAGACGATGACGATCATGACCAGCACCATCGTCTGGTCGTCGCCGATATAGGTCGTGACTGAGTTGTCCGCGGTCGGCAGCGAGAGAAACTGCACGAGCACGCTGATGAGGACGTAAAAGGCGAGGCTGCCGACGATGCCGGCGAGGACGTAGCCCCAGTCCCGGCGCGTCGGCGTTCGGAGGTCGACGTACGACCAGCCGCGGTCGGTGACGGCGAGATAGAGGCCGCCGACGAGGACGAACCCGACGAACCCGAGGATCAACAGCAGCGCGCGGCTGCCGATCGACGCCTCCGTCGGTTCGTAGATCAACTGTGAATCCAGCAGGAACGCGGGGATCGTCGTCACCTGTTGGGATCCGAGTCCGACGATCGCGAGCCCGGCGGCGACGAGTATCGAACGGATCGGCCCGTCGGTCCGACGGCGAGACGGAGTTGCCATGCGACGTGGTACGGTCACCGACCCCTTGTGCGTTCCTCTCCCGGGACTCGAGCCGACGTGGCCGTGCGACCCAGCCGCTCACTCCGCCGGGACGGCGGACTCGTCCTCGAACAACTGCGCTAACAGCCGCCGCTGGCCGATCCGCAGGTGTCGGTTGACCGTCGGCTGGGTCACGCCGAGCATCTCGGCGATCTCCTCGCCGGTGCTCTCGCGGGGCCAGTCGAAGAAGCCGGCGAAGTAGGCCGTCCGCAGCACCTCGAGTTGCCGGTCGGTCAGCATGTCGAACAGGGAGGTGACGAGTTCGCTCCGCGTGCCCATGGAGCGCTCGACGTGGCGGCGAGCCCGCAGTTCGACGGTCGCGTACTGTTCTCGGAGCACGTCGACGAACTCGCGAACGTCGGTGCCCGTCGGCACGTCGACAGTGAGCTCCAACTGGTCGCCGTCGGCGTGCATCGAGCGCGGGCTGCCGCCGCGGCGGACCAGCCGCGCGGCGAGGACGTCGCTCGCGACGGTCGCCTCGAAGCGACAGCCGCCGTCCGCGTCGCTGATCAGTCGATACGACGTGACCGAGACGAGGTCGTCGAGGGCCGCCCGCACGTCGTCGGCCGGGACGCCGCCGGTCTCGAAGAACAGGAGCGTCTCGTCGGACGAGTGGGCACCGAGGCCCTCGTACTCGACGCGGGCCCCCGTCGCCGTCGCGAGCCGCGAGAGGATGTCGTCCGAGCCCTCGAGCCGGAGCGTGAGTTCGAGCAGCGTCTCGGCGTGCAGTGCCTCCCGCGTTTTGACGGCGGTGATCGCGTTCGCAATCCCCTCGCCGAGCTCCGTCACGACCGTCCGCTCGAGGTCGCCGAACGCGTCCGGCTCGTCGGCGTAGACCGTGAGGACGCCGTAGGTATACTCCGCGTAGGAGAGCGGGACGCTGATAACCGACTGGAATCCGCGGTCCAGCGCCCGTCGCCGCCAGTCCTCGCCCTGCAGTCCGTCCACGGTGTTCGAGACGACCGTCGGCGTTTCGCTTCGGGCGGTCCGAACCGACGGCTCGGCCGACGCGTCGTACTCGAGGGGCACGTCGTCTAAGTACGCCTGCCCGGAGCCGGCCCACGCGCGGGGCTCGAGGCGGGTGCCGCTGGCGTCGAGGGCCCCGATCCACGCAAAGGAGACGGCGTCGGCCTCGAGCAGCCGTTCGGGGACGGTCCGTTCGATCTCCTCGCGGCCGTCCGCGCCGATGAGCACCTGATCGATCCGTCTGATGAGTTCCGTGATCTCGATCTGGCGGTTGAGCCGCCGGTTCCGTTCCTCGAGTTCGGTTTCCCGCTCGCGGAGGCTGGCCTCGCTCTCGAGGCGGTCGAACGCGGCCTCGGTCGTGGCCACGAGCGTCTCGATCAACTGCCGGGCCGCGGCGTCGATCGGGTCGCCGCCCGACGCGACCGCGAAGACGCCGTGGTCGCCGATCGGCACGACGATCCCGCTCTCGACGTCCGGGCCGAAGACCGGCGACCGATCGAACGAGGCCGGATCGTCAACGACCGTCCCCGTCCCCGTCACGTAGGCGTTCCAGAGGACGGAGTCGCCGTCGCCGACGGCGACCGACGACGCGCCGTCACAGAGCCGTTCGAACCCGTCGGTGACGGCGATCGGCTCGAGTCGATTCACGTTGGAATCGAGGCCGTAGACGGCCACGCTCGAGGGCTCGAGGATCTCCGCGGCCGTCTCGACGACCAGCTCCGCGACCTCCCGGTCGGTCTCGGTCCCGAGGAGGTCGCGGGCGGCGCCGTGGAGCGACTCGAGCGCCAGTTCGCGTTCCTTGTGGTCGGTGATGTCCTGGATCGTCCCGCGGACGCCGACGATCTCGTCGCCGTCGGCCGCCGATCGGGCGTCGGCAGGGCGGCGTCCCTCCCGGTCCTCTCGGACGGGTTCGCCGACCGATCGGATCCACCGTTCGTTCCCGTCGGCCGTCAGCATGCGGTGTTCGATCTCGTAACTCTCGCCGTCCTCGAGCGCCGCGTCGACGGTGTCGAGAACTGCTGCCCGGTCGTCCGGGTGCGGGAACGAGGCCGCCCGTTCGGCGTCGATCGCCGCGCCCGACGGGAGTTCGTACAGCCGACGCAGTCCGCCTGTAAGCGTCACCTCCTGTGAGTCGTCCCGGACATCGAGTTCCCAGCCGCCCATCCCCGCGAGCCGCTCGGCCTGCTCGAGCAGTTCCGTCGTCCGCTCGAGGTCGCGTTCGCGCTCCTTGCGCTCGGTGATATCGCGGAGGACCCCCGCCGTCCCGCTGAACTCGCCGTCGACCGTCGGCAACAGCGCCATGTGGTTCTCCGCGTCGATCACGTCGCCGTCGGCGGTCTCGAGGGCCATCTCGAACGTCCGGGACGGTTCGTCGGCGCGGAGTAACTCGCGGACGCGCTCTCGTGCGATCTCGAGGTCGCCGTCGGCCATCACCACCGAGACGTGTTCGCCGAGCAGTTCCTCGGGGTCGTAGCCGGCGACCGAGGCCGTGGCATCGTTCAGGAAGCGAAACTGCCCGTCCGCGTCGAGCGTGTACACCAGTTCGTCGAGCGCCTGAATGATCGTCTCGGCGCGCTCGAGTTCGCGTTCGCGCTCCTTGCGCTCGGTGATGTCCTGAAACGCCCCGCGGAGCGCGATTATCTCGCCGTCATCGCCGTCAGCTCGAACGGGTTCGCCGATCGAACGGACCCAGCGAACGTCGCCGTCGATCGTCTGGACGCGATGTTCCAGATCGTATGCCTCGCCGTCTTCGAGTGCGCGCTCGACGGCCCGGCGAATCTGCGGTCGGTCGTCCGGATGATAGAACTCGATCGCGCGCTCGAGATCGATCTCCTCGTCCGGCGAGAGGCCGTGGATCCGGTAGACCTCGTCGGTCCATTGCATCTCGGCGGGTGCTGTCGTCACATCGAGTTCCCACGCGCCGACGGCCGCCAGCTGCTGGGACTGCTCGAGCAGGCGCGTGGTCCGCTCGAGGCGCGCCTCGCGCTCGCGGAGCCGGCGTTCGGTCTCCTCGCGCTCGCTGATATCACGGCCGATTCCGGCGAGTACCGTCTCTCCCGTCGGCGCCTCGAGCGGCGAGGCGACGAACTCGTAGGGGATCCGCTCGCCGGCGGTCGTCACGAGCTCCGCTTCCGTCCGGGTATCGCCCGTCTCGTAGGCGACCTCGATCGCGGTCGAGATCCGCGAGCGATCCGTTTCGTCGAAGAAGTCGAGCGCGTGCATCTCCGCGATCTCGGCGTCCGTATAGCCGGTCACCGCGGCGAGGCTCTCGTTCCAGCGTCGTACCTCGCCGTCCTCGTCGAGGATGTAGAACACGTCGTCTAACGCGTCCAGTATGTCGTCGGTGAACGCTTGTGCCCGCTCGAGGCGTCGCTCTCGCTCCCTGATGGTCCGAACGGACGCGTGGCGTTCGAACGAGTGGCTGATCCAGCGGGTCATCAGGTCGACGAACGACGTTTCGGCCGGCGTGAACGGTTCGTCTCGCGGCTCGCGGTTCAGAAAGCACAGCGTCCCGTAGAGTTCGCCTTCGACGACGATCTTCCCGCCGACGTAGCAGCTGATTCCGAGTTCCTCGGCCGCCGGATGATCCTCCCGTCCCGTCGCCGCGGCGTCGTGGATTCCGAGGATATCGTCCGACGTGACGGTGTCTCGGCAGTAGATCGTCGACAGATCAAGTTCGGTGCCCTCGAGTTCGCCGTCGCGTCCGACCGCGGTTTCGACTGCATATCGGCCGTCAGCCTCGTCGATTCGCGAAACGAGCCCCGTCTCGACGCCCAGTCGATCACAGCCGAGCTCGAGCAGCCGGCGGACTTTCGCCTCGCCCTGCAGGTCGGGATCGGACGTGATCCGGTACAGGTCCCGGCGGTAGCGTTCGCTCTCGGCGCGCCGGCGCTCGCGTTCACGGACCGACGCGGCCAGATCATCGACGACCGCCGCAAGCTGGCCGACCTCGTCGTCCCGGTCGATCGTGAAATCGACCGGCTCGTCGCCGGCGGAGCAGTCATCGGGCTCGGCGACGGTCGCGGGCTCGTCGGCGAACGGGGCGGGTCCGTCGCCGTCGATCCGCGAGACGAACCGCCGCAGATCGTCGGTCAACCGTTCGATATCGTCCGTCCGGTCAGAGCCGCGCCGTGCGGCGAGACCCAAAAAGAAGAGGCCCGATCCCGGTTCCGACCCGATCCCAATCGCCGCGAGGTCGGGAAGCGGCGTTCCGGTCCCGACGGCGAGCAGTACGCCGACGACCACGAGGAGGGCGGCAAGCAGGTGTCGCGGAGCATCCGCGAGCGTCCCGGTGTGGACCGCGGTAACATCCATACCCCACCTATGGAACGACCGACAATGATACGAGCGGTTCGTTCCTCGTAATATATCGTAAATTTCATCTGTGAGGTATAGCGGAATAGCGAGCAGGAACGCCAGCTCCGGCCGTGGGCCAAGGTCACGCCGATTCGAGCCATCGGCCGATCGAACGCCGCCGCCGGCCCGCGATTCCACGCGGACACTATACACGTAGTGTCGCATCCGCGACGAAATTACGTGTATAACGGGCAGGCGGATACCGGTCGGTCGCCTCGTTCGAACTAAGATGCACGAAACCACACTGGACTACCACAGCGACTCTATCAGTCTGCGGATCGTCGAGGCCCTCGCGGACGCGACCAATACCGACGCACACGAACTCGAGCCACTGTACAACGTCGTCGATCCCGAGGCACTCGACCGGCTCTGTGGCCCCGACTCGAGCGGCGGGGTTCGCGTCGAGTTCGAGTACGACGGAGTGCTGGTCGAGGTCGGCAGCGACGGAACCGTCGCGGTCGACGGGATAGTCCATGCGAGCGGATAACCGGCGACGGTTCGACTCGAGACCGACGGTCGCCAGTAGCCAGCCACGACGAGGGGCCACGACGAGCCGGCTCGAGCCGCGAAGGCGCGATCGAACGGGTTCTACCCGAGGTCGATCCCGATGCTAATTCCCACGACGGAGATGGCCGATCCGACCGAACGCACGCGTCGGTCACAACTGACCCTCCTGGTAGTCGCCGCCGATTCGGATCGCGACCGCATCGAACGCGCGTTCGACGACGGGACCGACCTCACCGTGGAAACGGCGGCCACGCTCGTGGACGCGTGGGAGCGACTCGAGGCGATCGACTGCCTCATCGTCACGCCGCAGGCGGCTGGAGAGACCGACCCCCACGGAGCGGACGGTGACATCGTCGCAGCCGTCGACGATCACCTCGAGATGGTCAGAACCACCGCAGCCGAACTGCCCGTCGTCGTCCTCGCGGACGAGCGAACGGCCGACCTCGCGGCCGCGGTCCGATCGTACGACTGGACCGCCGTCATCGAACGGTCCGAGGCGACCGGGCGGCTCGCCGACCGCGTCCACGATCTCCTCGAGCGCCACCGGCTAGCGACGCTGTCACGGCGGTCGTTGGCGAGCATCGAGTTCGCGGGCGACGCCGTCGCGATCGTGGATACGGACGACGAGATCCAGTTCGCGAGTCGCTCCTTCGCGATGCAGTTCGGCTTCGATCACGCCTCTCTCCCCGGGACGCCGTGGCGGGAACTGTTCACCGACGACGCCGTCGACCATCTCGAATCGGCGGCGCTCCCGACCATTACTGAGGGGTGGCGGTGGACCGGCACCTGTACCGGCCAGCGGAACTCGGGCGACACGTTCGCGGCTCGCGTTCGACTCGGCGGCCTCAAGGACGGCGGACTGGTGTTCGTCGTCGACGAGTCCGACGGTGACGACACGGAATCCTGACTCGCATCCGTCGGTATACGTCGACTACTGATCCGGACGTCGCTGATATGCCCAGCAGACACTGTTTCGTTCGCTTCGACGGGAATAGAACCAATTTGGGAAGCACTGATACATCTATTCAACAGATACATAATGGAATTTCCTATAGATATTGTTATTAGAAACATTTTAATATCTTCACAGCAGTTGCTAATTTGATGTTCGGAGACAGTGGTTCAACAAGGAGAAGCGTCCTTCAAAAGGCAGGTATCGTGGGTGTAGCCGGAACCGGAGCGTTCTTTAGCAGTAATACGGTCACAGCGAGTAGCACACCGGTCCCGGTCATGAGTGTGGAAAATAACGACGAACTCGGGCGGAATCTCGAAGTCGGAGACACAGTTACACTCTCCGGCACTCAGTCCGTCGACCCCGATGGCGGGAGCCTCTCCTACCAGTGGACAGTCGATCACTACGACGAAGGGCTACTCGCCGGTGGGTCCGATGAAACGTTCGAGTACCAATTCGAGCACGTTGGCAACCACGTCATCGGGCTCAGCGTCGAAACTGACGGCGGCAACCGAGAATTCACGACCTGGAACGTCACGGTCATCGACGGCAGCCCGGAAGACGGGATGCCCTTCGCTGGCATCGACATCGATACGCCGCTCGAGGTCGGCACGTCCACGACTCTCGAAGCCTACTCTCGCGTCACCGATCCGGAAATCGAAGCCGCAGACTGGCGGATCGTCTACAATTCGCCTGATCGAACGGAACGTCACGTTCGACGCTCCGGCATGGAAATCGAATACACGTTCGACCAGCCGGGAGAATACCTCGTCGAAGTTAACGTCGAGGGAGACAACGGCGAAGAGAGCTTCCAGTCGAAATTCGTAGAAGTTTCCGGTTCCAATTCGGAACCGCCCGTTCCAATCATGACGGTAGCGAACGAGGATGACCTCGGTCAGAACCTCGAAGTCGGAGATACGATCGAACTCTCCGGAACTCGGTCCGATGCTTCCGCCGGCGGAAGCCTCTCCTACCAGTGGACAGTCGACCACTACGACAAAGGCCTCCTCGCCGGCGGGTCCGATGGGACCTTCGAGTACCAGTTCGAGCACGTCGGCAATCACGTCATCGGGCTCAGCGTCGAAACTGAGACCGGTCACCAGGAATTTACGACCTGGAACGTCACAGTCATCGACGACAGACCGGAAGACGGGATACCCTTCGCTGGAATCGATATCGACACGCCAGTGGACGTCGGTACATCCACGACTCTCGAAGCCTACTCTCGCGTTACTGATCCGGGAATCCAATCCGCAGACTGGCGTATCATCTACAATTCACCTGACCGAACGGAACGCTACGTTCGACGCTCCGGTATGGAGGTCGAGTACACGTTCGACCAGCCGGGAGAGTACCTCGTCGAAGTCAACGTCGAGGGCGACAACGGTGAAGAGAGTTTCCAGTCGACGTTCCTCCAAGTAGCCGATCCGAACCGGGAACCGCCGGTTCCAGAACTGGAGATCGAACCCGAGAGCGACATCTTCTGGGTCGGTGACACTGTGACGTTCGACGGCAGCAACTCCTCTGATCCCGAAGGCGGTTCCCTCGAGTATCAGTGGATTGTCGAGCACGAAGAGGAAGGACTCATCGATGGAGTATCCGAAGAGTCCTTCGAATACACCTTCGAAATGTCCGGTGAGCACTACGTCTCGCTAACGGTCGAAAACGAGGTCGGACAACGAGAGTGGGATTCGACGACGGTCACTGCGATCCCATCAGACTACTAGTAGCGATAAGCATCGACGGGTCAGTCAAAGATATCCGTCTTCGATATTTTTGACCGTCGGTCACCGAGTTCCTCCGGTCGTAACGGTTGTTCTCGGATGGAAGTCCGAGAACCCACCCATCGACGCATCGACGGAATAGGTGTTGTAGCCAGTCAGTCAGCAGTCCACACTACGGCTGGCCGCTATCGACGCCGATATCAGGTCCCGTGGTCCCAGCTGTCCATGTACTCGCGCTGGGTGTCGGTCAGCGAGTCGAAGTCGACGCCCTCCGCCTCGAGTTTGATCTCGGCGATCTCCTTGTCGAGGTCGTCGGGAACGTCGTGGACGCCCGCATCGTAAGCGTCGCCGTTCTCGAGCATTTCTCGCACGCAGACGGCCTGAATACCGAAGCTCTGGTCCATGACCTCGACGGGGTGGCCCAGCGAAACGGGCGCGGCGAGGTTGACGAGTCGGCCCTCGGCGATGACGTTCAGCTTGCGGCCGTCCGCGAGTTCGTACGCTTCGACGCCGTCGCGGGCCTCGTAGCGGTCGACCGCGAGGTCGTCGAGTGCCTCGAGGTCGATCTCGATGTCGAAATGGCCCGCGTTCGCGAGGAGAACGCCGTCTTGCATCTTCTCGAAGTGGTCCTCGACGATGACGTCGCGGTTGCCCGTCGTCGTCAGGAAGACGTCGCCGACCTCGGCCGCTTCCGACATGGGCATGACCTCGTAGCCCTCCATGTGGGCCTCGAGCGCGCGCCGGGGCTCGACCTCGGTGACGATGACGTTCGCGTTCTGGCCCGACGCCTTCTGTGCGACGCCCTTCCCGCAGTAGCCGTAGCCCGCGACGACGACGTTCTTGCCGGCCCACGAGAGGTTCGTGGTCATGGCGATGGAGGCCAGCGAGGACTCGCCGGTGCCGTGAACGTTGTCGAACAGGCGCTTCATCGGCGTGTCGTTGACCGCGAAGACGGGATACTCGAGCGCGCCGTCGGCGTCCATCGCGCGCAGGCGGTGGACGCCGGTGGTGGTCTCCTCGGCCCCGCCGACGATGCCGTCGATCAGTTCGGGGTAGTCCTCGTGGATCGCGGCGACGAGGTCCATCCCGTCGTCGACGGTGATCGTGGGCTCGTGGGCGATGACGGCCTCGATGGCGGCGTAGTACTCCTCGTCGTCGACGCCGCGCTTGGCGTAGCTGGTGATGTTCTCGTGGGTGTCCAGCGCCGCCGAGACGTCGTCGTGGGTCGAGAGCGGGTTACAGCCGGTCACCGCGACCTCCGCGCCGCCCTCCGCGAGCGTCTCGACGAGCATCGCCGTCTTCGCCTCGACGTGCATCGCCATGCCGATGCGCTCGCCCTCAAAAGGCTGCTCCGCGACGAACTCCTCGCGGACGTGTTCCAAGATCGGCATGTGTTGGGCGGCCCAGTCCATCTTCCGGCGTCCCTCCTCGCGAGCGGACTCGAGATCGTCCAGTTGCTCGCTGATCGGGGGGTACTCGGTCTCGGTCATGGATCGACAGAGTGGGACCGTAGCCAAAACGGTACCGAACCGTTCCGACGGCCGACTCGAGCGGCGACTCGGCTCCGGGTACAAAACTGCGCCGTCACGGGTTAAAAACGATCGGCGAGAATGGTGGGTGGGCCGCGGATACTACGTGCCTGTTCGATCGACGCGATCGCGGTCGTTACTTGGGGCCGGCGTGGCTCGGCGGGCCGCCACCGCTGCCGCCGTCGTCGTCATCGTCGTCGGAGTCGTCGTCATCATCGTCGGCATCCTCGACATCATCCTGGTCGGTATCTTCAGCGTCGTCGGCATCCTCGACATCATCGTCGGCAGTGTCATCTCCATCCGACGGACCGGCGTGGCTCGGCGGGCCTCGCTCATCGTCGTCGTCAGTCGGCGGGCCGCGTTTGTCGTCGTCATCGGCGTCTTCGTCGTCATCAGCGTCGCTGGGCGGGCCGGCGTGACTCGGCGGGCCGGCGTGGCTCGGCGCGTTACCCGGGTTGTTCGCGACGACGAAGCTCGCGACCGAGAGACCGATCGACTCGTTGGAGTCGTTTTGCTGGCTCTCGGCGTACTCGGAGACGAGCGCACCGAAGTTCGTCGCGGTTTCGTTGTCCGTCTCGTTGTCCGCGGTTTCGTTCTCCGCTACGTCGTCATCCGTTTCGTTCTCGTCTACCTCGTCGGTCTCATTGAGGTCGTCCGACTCGTTGTCGTCAGTCGTCTCGTTCTCGTCTACCTCGTCCGTCTCGTTGCCGTCAACCGTCTCGTTTGGCTGAACCAACGAGGGGTTGACATCGACGCTATCGACGGATCCCGCGTCAGCGGTCCCCGTATTCGCTGCCGCGGTCATCGGTGCGAGCACGGACGCACACATCATGACCGCCAGTACGAGTGCGAATAGCCGTTTTTGTCTCATTCCGAGTCGAACATTCACGGATCCCTGAATAAACCCCGTCGGCAGTTCGATCAGTTCGCCGACTCGTATCGGGCGATAAGAATCGTTTTTACAGTTTATAACGAAATCTGAGCGTTCAACAGCCGTTCATCACTCGGCTCGAGCGACCAGCGACTCGGCCGCCTCGAGCGCTCGCTCCCGGACCGCCGCTTCGTCGAGCGAGAGTACCTCGCGGTCGCGCATGAGCACCCGGCCGTCACAGACGGTGTGGCGCACGTCGGCCGCGGCGGCCGCGTACGCGAGGTGGCTCACGAGGTCGTGGCGCGGCGTCAGGTGGGGTTTCTCGAGGTCGATGACGGCGAGATCGGCCGGTGCGCCCGCCTCGAGGCGGCCCGAATCGAGGCCGATCGCGTCGGCGCTGCCCCGCGTCAGCATCTCGACGACCGTCTCGGCGGGCACCGCGCTGGCGTCGTCGGCCGCGAGCTTGCCGAGCATGGCCGCGTCGCGGGCCTCGTCGAGCATCGAGAGGTCGTTGTTCGAGGCCGCGCCGTCGGTTCCGAGGCCGAGGGTGACGCCGGCCTCGCGCATTCGCTCGACCGGGGCCATCCCGCTGGCGAGTTTCATGTTCGAGGCCGGGCAGTGGATCACGCCGGTGCCGGCCTCGGCGAGCAGGTCGATCTCGGTCTCGTCGACGTGGACGCCGTGAGCGACGAAGTCTTCGGGTTCGAGCATTCCGTGTTCGGCGGCGTACTCGAGCGGCCGAATCCCGTGCTCATCGACGATCGGGGCGACCTCGTCGGCGGTCTCGTTCGCGTGGTAGTGGATCGGCACGCCGGCGTCCCGGGCTTCGGGGACGAACTCCTCGAGGTACTCGCTCCCGACGGTCGTCAGCGAGTGTGGCATGAACGCCGTCGAGAGCCGGCCGTCGGCCGCACCGTCGTACTCGCGGGCGACCTCGAGGCTCGTCCGGGCGTCCTCGCGGGCACCCTCGTCGTCCTTGACGACGGTGACGACGCCGTGGCCGAGGCGGGCACGGAGACCGCTCTTCTCGACTGCAGCGGCGATTTCGGGGACATCGAAGTACATGTCCGCGAAGGCCGTCGTCCCGGACTTGATCAACTCGAGCAGGCCCAGTTCCGCACCGACGCGGACATCGTCGGCCGTCAGTTCGGCCTCGGCGGGCCAGATGTCCTCCTGCAGCCACGCGTCCAGCGGCTTGTCGTCGGCGTACCCGCGCAGGAGCGCCATCGCGACGTGGCAGTGGCCGTTGACGAACCCCGGCGTCACGAGGGAGTCCGCGGCGTCGAGCGTCTCGTCCGCCTCGCCCGCGAGGTCGGGAGCGATTTCGAGGACGGTGCCGTTCTCCTGATCGATCAGTACGTCCGCGGTCGTCACCGTCAGGTCGGGTCGGAGGACCCGGCCGTCGGTGATCGCAAGCGTCGTCATTGTCACACGGTTCTCGCCGGGCGGCCTTATTGTGTCGATTCGAACGATCACCGCCAGCCGCCGGTGCGACGAGGACAGAGACTAGTCGGCGGATTTAACATTTCGGTCGCGGAATAACCGGTATGAACGAACGATCGCGGCGCGCGGAGGGCGGCGGCTTCCTCAGCAGCTATCCGCCGCGGGCGGCGCTGGCCGACGCGTGGGACGAACACCGCCGGTACGTCGGCTTTGCGGCCGGCCTGTTCGCGCTCGGCGTCGTCGTCGGGGTCCTCCTCTTGGCGGCCGGCTACAACCTGCTCGAGATCATCGCCGACCTGCTCGGCGAGAGCCTCTTCCCGGAGGACGTCGACGAGTTCGGCGGACTCGAGTTAGCGCGATTCCTGCTGGTGAACAACTCGCAGGCGTTTTTCCTGTCGATCGGCGGCGCGCTGTCGCTCGGGCTCCTCACCGCGTGGGCGATGGTGTTCAACGGGATCATCGTCGGCAACGTCGGTGCCGCCGTCGCCACCAACGTCGGCCTCGATTACATCCTCGTCGGCCTCCTTCCCCACGGCATCTTCGAACTCCCCGCCCTCTTCATCGCCGCCGGCGTCGGCTTCCGGCTCCTGTACCGGTTCGGACAGCGGATTCGGGGTAGCCGCGACGCGGTCTTTACCAAACCCTACCTCTACCGGACCGCCCTCCTCGTGCTCGCCGGCTGGCTCCTGTTGGTCGTCGCCGCCTTCGTCGAGGCCTTCGTCACGCCCGCGCTGCTCGAGGCCCTGTTCGCCGAGCGACTCGAGGGACTGAGCACGCCCTGAGTGACTGCTGCGGCGACGAGTCACTGTTTCGGACGGTTCAGTCGCGCTGAACGATATGAACGGCCCAACCGTCGACTCCCTTTTTCACTATCTGATTACTGTCGCTCGGTATGAACAGACGCGCAATCCAACTGCTACTGGTCGCGGCTCTCGTGGCCGTCGCCGGCTGTGCCGGTGGCATGGGCGGACAACCGGCGAGCGAATCGGCAGGCGACGATCCGCAGAGCGTGGACGACTCGAGCGACGGCGGCATGGGAACGGCCGCCTTCTACGTCAGCGACGAACCGAACGTAATCGACGACTTCGAACACCTGAATGTGACGATCACGAAAGTCGGCTTCAAGACGGCCGGCGGATCGTCCGAGACGGACGGCGAGAGCGACGATGCGGACGACGAGAACGAGACCGACGAGACGGACAGCGAAACCGACGGCGAAGGGGAGGCACAAACTGACGGCGACGGCGAGAACGACAGTGACGGGGAAGAGACGGACAAAGAAGATGGTGAGGAGAAAGACGAGGACAGTGACGGCGAGAAAGACGATGACGAAGAAGACGGCGACGGCGGTGGCGACTGGGTCGAGTATGACGTCGACGAACGGACGGTCGACCTCACCGAACTGAAGGGCGCGAACGCCTCGATGGTCGACGAGTTCGACCTCCCGGCCGGCGACTACGAGAAAGTCTTCATCTACGTTAGCGACACCGAGGGCGTCCTGAACGACGGGAGTACGACGCGAGTGAAACTCCCGAGCAGCAAGCTCCAGCTCAACACGAAGTTCTCCGTCGGCAATGGCGAGCGGGTTGACTTCGTCTACGACATCGCACCCCACAAGGCCGGCAAGAGCGGGAAGTACATCCTCAAGCCGGTGATCAGCGAGAGCGGGACCGGCGACAAGGTCGAGATTCGCGATATCGACAAGAAAGACGAGAACGAAGGCGACGACGAAGACGAGAACCACGGCAACGGCGGGAACGGAAACGGTGCGCCCGAAGCGAACGAGACTGACGAATAGTCGACGACGCTGTGACGACGCCTCGAGAGCGCTGTCGACTCAGGCTCGAGGCCGCGATTCGTCACGAACTCTTTTGCGAGTGGAGCAACGCGCCGGCAGCCGCTCGAGCGCCGATCAGCGACGGAACCGGCCGAGCAGTTCGTAGTCCCGATCCGGCGTGTACCGGCGGAACAGCAGGCTGTTCGAGAGGACCGACACCGACGATAACGCCATTGCGCCGGCCGCGAGAACGGGCTGGAGCAGCCCGAGCGAGGCCAGCGGGATCATCGCGGTGTTGTAGCCCAGCGCCCAGACGAGGTTCTGCTTGATCTTCGCCAGCGTGGCCTCGGAGATGCGGATCGCCTTCACCACGTCGAGCGGGTCGTCCCGCATCAGCGTCACGTCCGCGGCCTCGATGGCCACGTCCGTCCCGGAGCCGATAGCGGTGCCGACGTGGGCGACGGCGAGCGCGGGCGCGTCGTTGACCCCGTCGCCGACCATCATCGCCTTGCGGCCCGTCGA
Source organism: Natrinema sp. LN54 (assembly GCF_052439245.1). Classification (NCBI taxonomy): domain Archaea; kingdom Methanobacteriati; phylum Methanobacteriota; class Halobacteria; order Halobacteriales; family Natrialbaceae; genus Natrinema; species Natrinema sp. LN54. Next base: position 485,060 of record NZ_JBQVRP010000003.1, on the reverse strand, counting down.
CTGGATGTCCTCGAGGGCGTCGGCTTTGTCCTCCGGCAGCACGCCGGCCCGGACGTTGTCGGGGTCGATCCCGACCCGCTCGGCGACGGCGCGGGCCGTCCGCTCGTTGTCGCCGGTGATCAGCATGACATCGAGACCGCGCTCGCGCAGTTCGCCGACCGCGTCGGCGGAACTCTCCTTGACAGTGTCGGCGTCGGCCACCACGCCCGCGACCGCGCCGTCGACCGCGACCAACATCGCGGTCTTGCCCTCGCTTTCGAGCCGTTCCATCTCGTCTTCGGCGGGCGCGGGATCGACGCCCCGCGCCTCGAGCAGCCGCCGGTTGCCGACCAGCACCTCGCGGCCCTCGAGGGTCGCCCGGACGCCCTGTCCGGGGACGTTCTCGAAGTCCTCGGGATCGGATAGCTCGAGGCCGCGTTCCTCGGCCCCCTCGACGATAGCCTGTGCGAGCGGGTGTTCGCTGTTGCGCTCGGCGCTGGCGGCCAGACGGAGCACCTCGCTCTCGTCGAGCCGCGCTCGAGTCGCCACCGCGCCGCCGTCGGCCGCCGTTTCGCCGCCGTCAGCGGCCGCTCGATCGCCGTCAGCCTCGAGCGCGACCACGTCGGTCAGCGTCATCTCGCCGGTCGTCAGCGTGCCAGTCTTGTCGAAGACGACGGTATCGACATCTCGCGCTCGCTCGAGCACGTCGCCGCCCTTGAACAGGACGCCGTTCTGTGCGCCCAGCGTGGAACCGACCATCGTCGCGGCGGGCGTGGCGAGCCCCAGCGCGCAGGGACAGGCGATCAGCACCGCGGAGGCGAAGACGACGACCGCGAACTCGAATTTCGAGAGGACCGCGGGGCCGCCGCCGACCAGCCCCAGCACGGGCACCGCGTCGACGACACCCGCGAGCGCCTCGGGGAAGAGGAACCAGACGAGCCCCCAGAACAGGGCGTTGAGGATGACCGCGGGGACGAAATACGCCGAGATGCGGTCCGCGAGGTTCTGGATGTCCGGCTGGCGCGACTGGGCCTCCTTGACGGTCTGGACGATCCCCTGCAGGGCCGTGTCCGAGCCGACCTTGGTCGCCTCGACGACCAGCACGCCGTTCTCGTTGATCGTCGAGCCGATCACCTCGTCGCCCGCCTCCTTCTCGACGGGGACGGACTCGCCGGTGACCATCGACTCGTCGACCGCGGACTGGCCGTCCACGACGACGCCGTCCGTCGGCACCTTCTCGCCGGGCCGAACCTTCATCCGGTCGCCGACCGCGACGTCCTCGAGGTCGACCTCCCGTTCGGTCCCGTCCTCGTCGACCAGCGTGGCCGTCTCGGCCTCCATCTCGAGGAGTTTCCGGAGGGCGTCGCTGGCCTGTCCTTTCGATCGGGCCTCGAGGTAGTTCCCCAGCGTGATGAACACGAGGATCATCGCGGCGGTGTCGAAGTAGAGATTGCCCGCCAGCAGATCCAGCAGGACCACGAGGCTGTAGAGGTACGCCGTCGAGGAGCCGAGCGCGATCAGCACGTCCATGTTGGCGGTCCGGTTCTTCGCAAGCGCTGTGTAGGAGTTCTCGAGGAACTCGCGGCCCAGCAGGACGTAGACCGGCGTCGCGAGCAGGAACTCGACCCAGCCGAAGGAGACGCCGAAGACCGTCTCCGGAACGTAGGTCCCGCCGAGCAGGAACGTGTCGGCGAGGAAGAACAGGAACGGGGCGGAAAGCACCGCCCCGAAGATCGTCAGCCGGCGCTGTTTGCGGATCTCGGCCTGACGGGCGGCGTCGCGCCGGTCCTGATCCGACTCCTCCTCGTCGCCCTCGTCGCGGACCGGCGTGTAGCCGGCCGACTCGATGGCCACGTAGAGGGCCTCGAGCGAGACATCCGCCGGGTTGTACTCGACGGTCGTCTCGTCGGTGGCGTAGTTGACCTCCGCGTCGATGACGCCGGGTACGTCCTCGAGGGCCGCCTCGTTGGTTTCGGCGCAGTTCGCACAGCTCATGTCCGTGATCCCGATCGAGCGACTCGCGCGGTCGGCCTCGTAGCCGGCCTCGTCGATCGCCTCGTAGATCTCGGCCAGCGAGATCGCCTCGGGATCGTACTCGACGCTGCCGTCGTCGGTCGCGAAGTTTGCGGTCGCTTCCGCCACGCCGTCTCGGGACTCCAGGGCCTCGCTGATCGTCTGCGAACAGTTCGCACAGCTCATGCCCCGGATGTCCACGTGTGCGGTCCGGGTACTCATTGGTAGCTAGTAGGGGCTCCCGTCTTACCCCCTTTGCTGATCGAAATCCAAACTGCAGCGGGCCGAGAACCTTCGAGTCGAAAGTCAGGCTCCCGCCTCGAACCGGTCGTACCGATCTTCGAACCGGCCTCGACAGGACGGACAGCAGAAGTGGTACACCTCGCTATCGATTCGAGCCGACTCGCCCTCGCTGTCGACCGTATTGCCACACTCCGCGCAGGTGAGCGCGAACTGCGTCCCCTCGAGCGAGGGCGTCCACTCCGCGTCGTCGACCAGCGTCACGTCGTACTCGACGCCGTCGGCGGGCAGGAGTCCCTCGAGCCACTCGCGGACGCGCTGGACTTGTGCGCGGGCGTAGAACCAGATTTCGCCGTCGGCGGTGACGAACACGTGCTCGACGGCGTCGGAATCCGCGACGGCCGCTCTGCAGTCGTCGACGGCAGCCGCGGGAACGGTCGCCCGGACGAACACCGGCACCCCCGCCCGGAGCTGTGACTGGTCCACGTCGACGGTGAAGCCGTTGATAACGCCCGCCTCCTCGAGGCGCTGGACGCGGTCGGAGACGGCGGGTCCGGAGAGGTCGACGCGCTCGGCGATTTCGCTGTACGGCCGGCGGGCGTCCTCGCCCAGCAGCCGCAGGATCTGCATATCGGTCTCGTCGAGATCGCGCATACGTCCGGTTCGGACGCAGGAGCAAAGAATATGGCGACCGTCGGTTTGGAATCGAAAGCTGATCCCCCGATCGCGTTACCATCGAAAGCAGTAACGCACAAAGACCGGACGCCCCTATGGGCTACTATGAGTCGAACCATCACCGTCGAAGGCATGTCCTGTGAACACTGCGAACAGACAGTCGAAGACGCGCTCGAGGGCGTCTCGGGCGTCGAATCGGTCGACGTCGACCGCGAGGCGGAGCGGGCCACCGTCGACGGCGACGCGGACCCGCAGGAACTGGTTCGCGCGGTCGACGAGGCCGGCTACGACGCATCGGCGTAGAGAGTCAGTCAGCCGGCTGGGGCTCCCGCGGCGCGGTGACTCCCGACAGGCTCGGCACGGAGAGGTCGGTCCGACGGAGGAACTGCGCGTTGATCGCGACGATCACCGTGCTGAGCGACATGAGCAACGCGCCGACCGCGGGCGAGAGGAGGATCCCGATCGGCGCGAGGACGCCGGCCGCCAGCGGGAGCGCGAAGACGTTGTAGCCCGCGGCCCAGACGAGGTTCTGTTGCATCTTCCGATAGCTCGCGCGACTCAACTTGACGAGTCGGACCGCGTCCATCGGATTGTTCTTGACGAGGATGATGTCCGCCGACTGGACGGCCACGTCCGTCCCGCTCCCGATCGCGATGCCGATGTCGGCTCTGGTGAGCGCCGGCGCGTCGTTGACCCCGTCGCCGACCATCGCGACGGTTTTGCCCCCCTCCTGTAGCTCCGTGATCTTCTCGTCCTTGTCCTCGGGCAACACCTCGGCGAAGACCGTGTCGATCCCGAGGTCGGCCGCGACCGCTCGAGCCACGTCTTCGGAATCCCCGGTCAGCATCGCCACCTCGAGTCCCAACTCGTGGAGCGCGTCGACGACCCGGTAGCTCTCCTCGCGGATCACGTCCGCAAGCGCGAATGCGGCGATCTGCTCGCCCTCGCGGATTACATAAACGACCGTCTGCGCGTTCTCACCGGCCCTGTCGGCAAATCGCTCGAGCGCCGCCGGAACGTCGCCCTCGAGTTCCGAGAGCAAGTTCGGCCCGCCGACGTAGACCCGCTCCCCGTCGACCGTCGCGCGGACCCCCTTGCCTTTCAGCGCCTGGAAATCGGAGGCGGTCCACCTCGAGACCCCGCGCTCGTCGGCCGCCTCGCGGATCGCTCGGGCGATCATGTGCTCCGAATCGCCTTCGACGGCGGCCGCGAGTTCGAGAGCCTCGGCCTCGGAGACGCCGTCGACGGTCGCGATATCGACCACGCCCTGTTCGCCCTCGGTGAGCGTCCCGGTCTTGTCGAAGACGACGGTATCGAGGGTCCGGGCCTGCTCCATCGCGATTCGGTCCCGGACGAGCATCCCGTTGCGCGCGGCCAGCGAGGTGTTGATCGCGACCACCAAGGGGATCGCCAGCCCGAGGGCGTGCGGGCAGGCGATGACGAGGACGGTGACGACGCGTTCGATCACCGCCGAATCGAATCCCGTCGCGATCGTCCACGCGATCGCCGTGACGACGGCCGCACCGAGGGCGACGTAGAACAGCCAGCCCGCCGCGCGGTCGGCCAGCGCCTGCGTCCGGGACTCGCTACCCTGCGCCTCCTCGACCAGCCGCATGATGCCGGCCAGGGTCGTCTTCTCGCCCGTCGCGCTGATCCGCACCCGGAGGCTGCCATCGCCGTTGACCGTCCCGCCGATGACCTCGTCGTCGGGTCCCTTCGAAACCGGCGTCGACTCGCCGGTGATCATCGACTCGTTGACATCCGACTCGCCGTCCTCGACGACGCCGTCGGCCGGCACGCTCGCGCCGGGCCGGACGAGGACGAGGTCTCCCTCCTCGAGTTCGCTCGCCGGAACCGCCTCGGTCTCGCCGTCGTCCGTGATCCGCTCGGCGGTGTCGGGCATCAGTTTCGCCAGTTCATCCAGCGCGCTCGAGGCCCGCCGAACCGAGCGCATTTCGATCCAGTGGCCGAGCAGCATGATGTCGATCAGCGTCACGAGCTCCCAGAAGAAGGCCGCCTCGGTGGGGACGACGAGGCTCGCGAGGCTGTAGACGAACGCGACGGTGATCGCCATCGAGATGAGCGTCATCATCCCGGGCGCGCGGTCGCGTAGTTCCGGAACGGCCATTCTGAGGAAGGGAACCCCGCCGTAGGCGAAGACGATCACCGCGAAGACGGGGGTGAGCCACTCGCTGCCGGGAAACGCCGGCATCGAGAAGCCGAGCCAGTCCTGCAGCGTCTCGCTGTAGAGCAAGACCGGAATCGAGAGCAGCACGGAGACGAAAAACCGCCGCCGGAACATCGTTTCGTGCCCGGCGTGCATGCCGCCACCGTGGTCGCCGTGCCCGCCGTGTCCGCCGTCTTCGTGACCGCTATCACCGTGAGCACCGACGGCGTCGCGACCGTCCGGGCTGCGTGTACCGTGATCGGCGCGGGCCTTCCCCTGTTCCTGCCGGTCTCGAATCCCCTCTCGGCCCCGTTCGGCGTCGTCGGCCTCGTCCTCGAGCAGCGACTCCTTCGTCCGATCGGTCCGCTCGTCCTCAGGACCGGTATCGGCCGTCTCCGAGCCGTCCTCGGATCGGTGGTCATGGTCGTCCATCGGAACCACTACGCCGCCGAGGCCCAAGGGACTGGGGGTGGCAGCCGCCGAAACGGGCCGAACCGCCAACTCGGCCGGATGAAAAGACAATTCCCCCGCCGCCGCCAAGGGACCAGCATATGCGAATCGCCGTTCCCAACAAGGGCCGCCTGCACGAGCCGACGATCGACCTCCTCGAGCGGGCGGGGCTCCACCTCGAGAACGGGGCCGACCGGAAGCTCTACGCGGACACCGTCGATCCCGACGTGACCGTGCTGTTCGCCCGCGCGGCCGATATCCCGGAATACGTCTCCGACGGCGCGGCCGACCTCGGGATCACGGGCTTCGATCAGGTGCAAGAAGCGCGCGTCGACAACGTCGCCGAACTGCTCGACCTCGAGTTCGGGCGCTGTCGGCTGGTGCTCGCGGCTCCGGAAGACGGCGGCATCGACGGCGTCGAGGATCTGGCGGGCAAGACCGTCGCAACCGAGTTCCCGAACATCACGGCGGACTTCTTCGCCGAAACTGGCGTCGACCCCGACATCGTCGAGGTCTCGGGCGCGACGGAACTCACGCCCCACGTGGAGATGGCCGACGCTATCGTCGACATCACGAGTACCGGAACCACGCTGAAGATGAACCGGCTGGCCGTCGTCGACGAGGTCCTCTCGAGTTCGGTGCGCCTGTTCGGTCGCGAGGACGTCCTCGACGAGCCGAAGATCGGCGAGGTCCGGACCGCGCTCTCCTCGGTCAAACACGCCGAGGGCAAGCGCTACCTGATGATGAACGTGCCGCGGGATCGACTCGAGGCCGTCCGCGAGGTCATTCCGGGGCTGGGCGGGCCGACGATCATGGACATCGCCGACGAGGGAGACGACGAGGCGAAGGTCGCGGTCCACGCCGTCGTCGACGAGGGAGACGTCTTCGAGACGATTACAGAGGTCAAGAACGCCGGCGCGAGCGATATTTTGGTGACCGAGATCGAGCGCCTCGTCGAGTAATCGCGGGCGGTCGCGGCCCGCGTTACTCGAGTCGGGCGGCGATCGGTCGGTCGAGGGACTCGAACTCGAGGAGGGATTCGAACGCGGCGCAGTTGGCCGCCGGGCCGACGAGGCTCCGCACCCGATCGAAGTGGACGATATCGTGTTCCTCGAGCAGGGGGAGGTGCGTTTCACGGAGCGAGGTGTGGATCCGCTGGCGCAGTCGGTGGATCGTCGTCCCGACCGTGGGATCGTGCTCGGCGTCGGCGAGTCGCCCGACCAGCGTTCGCAACGCGATCGGATCGTCGGCGGCGAGTACGCAGCGGACCACTTCGCGCCGGCGATCGCTGTCGACGACGTGCCGGATCGTCTCACGCGCGAGCGGGCGGCGGCCGATCGCGGCGTCGCTCCCGAGGTGAAACCGATCCGAAACCGGCGTCGTTCGATCTGGGTGGATCGTCATGGACACGTGAGAGTCAGGAACGGGTTCCCGGATAAACGCGAACGGTCGTTTTGACGAGTCTGGCTCGATTCAGGCGAGTCGGCCCCGCTCGGGCGGGATTGAACGGTCGATAATCCGGTGAAAGGGACGATGGGGAGTATGACAATCGGCGAGATCGGCAATGGCTCGAGACGGAGGGTGCGTCGCGCGGACGGGTAAGTAGACACTACCGGCGCACTATCGGCGGGTGGTCGAACGATGGACGCTCACGGACACGGCGCCTGCTGTCGGCGGGCGCGAGGACGTGTCCGTGAGCGGAAAACGGACTGGTGGCGCGGGCACCGCTCGAGGCGGTCGAAGGCGGCCGAAAACGGGCGGCGTTACTCGAGCAGGCCGAGGTCCTCGAGCCGGGAGACGATCTTGTCGACCGCGTGTTCGGCGTCTTCGGGCTTTTTGCCGCCGGTGATGACGAGCTTTCCGGAGCCGAAGAGCAGGGCGACGACTTCCGGTTCGTCGAGTCGATAGACGAGACCCGGGAACTGCTCGGGCTCGTACTCGATGTTCTCGAGGCCGAGGCCGATGGCGATCGCGTTCAGGTTGAGGTTACGGCCCAGATCGGCCGAGGTGACGATGTTCTGGACGACGATTTCGGGATCTTCGTTGACCTGAATCTGGAGTTCGCGGAGCTTGTCGAAGACGATTCGCAGGCTCTCGTGAACGTCGTCGGTGCTTTTCGCGCCGGTACAGACGATCTTCCCGGAGCGGAAGATCAGGGCGGCGGATTTGGGATTCTGCGTTCGGTAGACGAGACCGGGGAACTGCTCGGGGTCGTAGTCGGCCCCCTCGAGGTCCATGGCAACGCTCTGGAGGTCGAGTTCCTGTCCGATGCCGGTCGACGCCACCACGTTTTCGATGTTGATGGTGTCCTTCGGATCCGTCATTAGTCGCTTAAAAAGACGTATTTAAGGTTTATAAAGGTTAGTACCGCCACCTGATATATCCGGTTTATACGCTCCCTGCGATTTCCGGGACGGCCGATTTCCGGGTGGTAGACGGGGCGCAGGTGTGATATTTGGTATCGTGCATAACCGGCCGGTTCGCGGAAAGCGGTAGGCTCATGGCCGGTCCGAAGCGATGGTTCGACCGTGTATCTGCTCGAGTTCGGCGGCGAAGACGACGCGTTCGCGGCCCGCGAGGCGGCCAGCGCGGCGACCGGCATCCGCCGAATCGCACCCGGGCTCGCCGTCGCGGGCGGAATCGTTCCCGAACGCGTCCGCGGACTCGCCTACACCCGGCGCGCGAGCGAGCTCCTCGGCCGCGGCGACGCCGACCTCGCGAGCGCTCGCACCGTCCTCGAGGCCGCCTCGATCGACCGAGAGGGAACCGTCGCGGTGCGAGCGACGGACGTCCACGGCTCGAGCGGCGTGAGCACCGAGCGCGCGGAGCGCGAACTGGGACAGGTGCTGGTCGACCGCGGGTTCGCGGTCGACCTCGACGATCCGGACCATCTCTTGCGAGTCGTGTTTTCGGAAGGTGTACTTGCGGCCGATTCGGGCGCGGACGCTCTCGAGCACGAGGAGCGTGCGGACGGCGAGGAGTCCGCGGGCGAGCGCGTCTCCGTCTGTGCGCTCGGGTGGCTCGCGGCCGAGAGCGTCCGGGATTTCGGCACTCGAGCGCCGACGGACAAGCCCTTCTTCCAGCCCGGCAGCATGGATCCCCTGCTCGCGCGCGCCGTGGCGAACGTCGCGGGCGCTCGGCCGGGTGCGACGATTCTGGACCCGATGTGTGGCACCGGTGGCGTACTCGTGGAGGCGGGGCTGGTCGGCGCTGACGTGGTCGGCACCGATGCGCAGGCGAAGATGGCCGCCGGAGCGCAGGAGAATCTGGGTCACTTCCTCGCGACCGACGAGCCCTCGCCGACCGGCGTCTCGCGGGGCTCGTGGCACGTCGGTCGCGGCGACGCGACCCAGCTACCGCTGGCGGACGACGCGGTCGACGGCGTGGTCTTCGACGCCCCCTACGGCCGCCAGTCGAAGATCGAGACCCACCGGCTCGAGGACCTCGTCTCGGGCGCGCTCGCCGAAGCCCGGCGGGTCGCGCCGCGCGCGGTCGTGATCGCGGATCGATCGTGGCGAAGCGAGGCGCGAGCGGCGGGCTGGGAACTCGAGTCGGCGTTCGAACGGCGCGTCCACCGGTCGCTGACGCGGTACGTGATGGTCCTCGAGCGGCGAACAGGGTGATTTCCCTTCGGTATTGTACGTGACAGCAGGGTGATTTCACCTGCCGTCCGAATCACCGACGCGACGAGTGCGCTGCTATCGTGGCAACGGGGAGTCGCCACGTCCTCCCCAACCGATTCGCTCGTTCACTACGTTCACTCGCTCATCCCTCGCGCAACGTTACGTCGCGGTTCGTCGCGGACTCACCGCGCCCCGGCGCGCGCCACCGCAGAAATCACAGTGGGCGTTCAGCCCTCGATCTCGTGGACCCGATCCCGAAGCCGCTCCCCTTCCTCGCTCTCGATCGAGAGGTCGGGAACGGGGACCTTCTCGCCGTTCTCGTCGATCGCGACGAACGTGAACGTGGACTCGGTCGTTTTCTCGCTCTCTCCCGTCCGGGGTTCCTCGCGCCACGCGCGCAACGCGACGTGGACGCTCGTTTTGCCGGCGTCGTAGACGTAGGCCTCGACGAGGGCGGTGTCGCCGATTTCGATCGGGCGCTCGAAATCGAGTTCGTTCACGCGGGCGGTGACGCAGGTCTCGCCGGCGAATCGCATCGCCGACATCGCGCTCACCTCGTCGAGCCACTTCATCAGATTGCCGCCGTGGAGCGTGTCGTTGTTGTTCGCGTGGTTCGGCTGGACGCGAAACCGGTTCTTGATGTGGGTCTCGAGAAGCGTCGGCATGCCGGATCGTTCTCACGGGAGGGGGATAACGGTCGGTGTCGGCGAGAGATTGGCCGGTGAATCGTCCGTCACCGGTGTCGGGAGTCAGGCGTCTCGGCCCAGTTCCGCCAGCAGGTGCGAGACGTGAACGCGGTCGCTCGTCCCCTCGTGCATCTCGAAGTCGACATCGGCGGCCAGCCGGTGGATGCGCGCGAGTCGGTCGCCCTGATACCGCTTGCGGGCGATGCGGAGGACCTCCTCGAGCACCTCGTTGCCGTCTAACCCCTCGTCGACGAGCAGGTCGTCGAGCGTCGAGCGGGCGTCGGTGAAGTCGCCGGCCTCGGCGTCGTCTAACATCGACTCGATCTCGTCGTCCAGTCCGACCTCGCCGATGGTCTCGTAGGCCGCGCTCATCGTGAGTTCGCCCTCGTCCTCGACGGTCGTCTGGGCCGCAAGAATCGCCTGTCGGAGGTTCCCGTTCGCGTAGCCCGCGACGAACTCGAGGCCGTCGTCGTCGTAGTCGACGCCCTCGCGCTCGACGATGCGCTCGAGGACGGCGACGATCTCGTCGCTGCTCGGCGAGGGGAAGGAGACGGGGAAACATCGCGAGCGGATCGGCGGGATGAGCTTGGTGGGCTGGCGGGTCGCGACGATAAACTGCGTCGTCCGGTGGTGTTGTTCCATGATCCGGCGCAGGGCCTGCTGGAAGTCCTCGCGGACGTCCTCGGCGTTGTCGAGCAGGATCGTCGTGTAGCCGCCCGAGACCGGGGCGTAGCTCGCGGACTCCTTGAGGACGTGGTTGATCATGTCCCGTTTCGACATCGACGAGCGGCCGACGAGGAAGTGCTCGAACCGGGGGTCGTTCTTGATCTCGGTCTTGGTCCGGCCGAAGAAGTCGGCGACGTTGATCTCGACGAAGTCGTTGTCCGGGTCCGCGTGTGCCTCGCGGGCCAGTGCGCGCGCTGCGGCCGTCTTCCCGCTCCCGGGCGGTCCCTGCAGGAGGAGGTTGATCGGCTCCTCGACGGCTCGCTCCAAGTACTCGCGAGCGTCGTCCTGTGGCAACTCGGCCAGCTCCGGGGCGTGGGTTTCGGTCCACAGCGGCGCGTCCATCGCCAGCCGATAGGTGCGGGGCGGGTAAGAATCGGTCGGTTAGTCGTCGCTCGAGGCGGGGGATTACTCGCCGGTCGACTCGTTTCCGTCGCCGCTCCCGTCTGTCGAGTCGTCCGCGCCCGCGTCGGCGATCGTGAACGTCGTTTCGACCGGCTCGCCCTCGAACTCGATCGGCGACGCGGCGTCGGCTTCGCCCGGCGAGCCCGCGTAGAGAGCGGCCGTCAGTTCGTCGTCGTCGGCGATCGACGCGTCGTCGGATAGCTCGACGGTCACGTTCTCGTGTTCGCCGGGCTCGAGTCGGTCGGTCGTACCGACCGTCGTGCCGTTTTGCTCGACGGCCACGAATCCCTGCTCGGGGATCGCCGCGGCGACCGTCACGGTCTCGTCGGAGGCGTCGGCGACCGAGACGCTCGGATCGGTGTGGAACTCGAGGTCGATGTCCGAGACCGCGCCGTCGCCGTCGGTGTAGATACCGATCGTCCGGTTGCCCGGCGGCGCGCCGCTCGTGTCCGTCTCGAAGGTCACGGTCCGGGACTCGCCGCCCTCGAGTTCCAGCACCTGTCGCTCGAAGACGGCCCCGTCGATGCGGACCGTCACCGACTGCTGGGTCTGGAACTCGGTCGGGTTGCGGATCGTCGCGTTCACCTGAACCGTCTCGTTGGTCGTCGCCGTCGCGGGCGCATCGATCGATTCGACGAGGAACGAGTCGCCGAGCGCGTCTTCCTCGGTGGTCGTCACCGTCGCGGTGTCGCTGACCGGAACCCCGTTCTCGAGGTAGGGTTGGTCTTCCTCGCCGTCGGTCGCCTCGTACGCGTAGCCCTCGTCGTCGGAGGTGTCCCGGTGGACCGTCGCCGTGAGCTGGCCGACGAGTTCCCGGGTGGAATCGTCCTCGCGCTCGACGGTGACGTTCTCGTGGGTCCCCGCCTCGAGTCGGTCGGAGACCGCGAGCGGTTCGTCGCCGCCGTCGGTGAGCACGACGTAGCCGCCGTCGGAGAGGGAGACCTCTCGAATCGTGACATTGCTGCCGTCGCCTTGCTGGTCCTCGAACGTGATCGACGCCTCGGGGTCCTCTTCGACGCCGAAGATGGCGGGGGCCTGCCCGACGACGATACCGGCGGCGAGCACGATCGCGATCGCGATCAGGATGGCGACGATCCGCTTGAGCGTGCCGAACGTCAGTCTCGAACTCATTGGGGGTGTCGTCGTTCCCGTGTTGGGACTGGACCGACGTAAAACGCACAGTCCGTTCGCAGGCCGGTAGATCGTTCCGAGACAGTTTACGTGAATAGTCGCCACTTATCACAGTTCACGAACCCTGTTCGTCGCCCCAGCTGAACCGATAGAAATTCGAACCGAACGACCGACTCGAACACTGACGGCGACGATTCCCACGGACTGGGGTCGGTTCCGGACCGGAAATACGGGCTCGAGCGATCCGAAGCCGGTTTAGCCGCGGCCCGCCGAAGGGCTACCGATGGCACTGCGCGTGACGTTTCTGGGGACGGCCGGGGCGATTCCGACGACCGAACGGAATCCGAGCAGCGTCTTCGTCACCCGCGAGGGCGAAGGGTTGCTGTTCGACGCCGGCGAGGGAACCCAGCGTCAGATGATGCAGTTCGGGACCGGCTTTTCGGTCTCCCACCTGTTCGTCACGCACCTCCACGGCGATCACGTCCTCGGGATTCCGGGACTGCTCCAGACGATGGCCTTCAACGACCGCGAGGAACCGCTGGCGATCCACACGCCCCACGGCACGCGCCAACAGCTCAAATCGCTGGTCAACGCCCTCGGGAACCGTCCCTCGTTTCCCGTGCGGATCAGCGAAGTCGGCGGCGGCGACGTCGCCTACCGCGCCGAGGAGTACGAGGTCCGCGCGTTCGAGACCGACCACGACACCCGCTCGGTCGGCTACGCGCTCGTCGAAGACGACCGCAAGGGCCGGTTCGATCGCGAACGCGCCGAGGAGTTGGGCGTGCCGGTGGGACCGAAGTTCTCGAAACTCCACGAGGGCGAACCCGTCGAACTCGAGGACGGCACCGTGGTCGACCCCGAGCAGGTCGTCGGCGACCCCCGCCCGGGCCGGTCGATCGTCTACACCGGCGATACCCGCCCCGCCGAGGCGACGATCACAGCAGCCGACGAGCCGGACCTGCTGATCCACGACGCCACTTTCGCCGACGACCGCGCCGACCGCGCCGCCGACACCGCCCACTCGACGGCCCGTCAGGCCGCCGAAATCGCGAACCGAGCCGGCGCGGACCGGCTCGCGCTGATGCACCTCTCCTCGCGCTACGCCGGGCGGACCGACGACCACGAACGACAGGCTCGCGAAGTCTTCGCGGGCGATGCGGACGACGCGTTCGTTCCCCAAGACGGGCAGTACCTCGAGATTCCGTATCCGGACGACGACGAGCAGTGATCGACGGGTCCCCGTCGCCGTGACCACGGTCGCGATCTCGTTCGAGCGCCGGCGGTCCGCGATTCGAGCGGCGTGCGAACCCGCGTCGGATTTATAGCCGTCTCGTTCCTATAGCTCTCTGTGAGTACGCGAACGAGTGCGCTCGATGCAGTCGTCTTCGGCGTCGACATCCAAAGCGGTGACGTGCGCGGCGATGCGCCATCGTACGCACTGGCCGTCTACGACGGGGAAGACGTCACCCGGGACGTCGTCAGCCACCGAAAGCTCAGGCGACTGATCGACGACGAGGAGCCGGCGATCATCGCGACGGACAACATGTACGAGTTGGCCGCCGACAAGGACCAGCTCATCCACTTCCTCGGCTCGCTGCCCGCCGGGACCATGCTTGTCCAAGTGACGGGTGCCGAACAGCCCGAGCCGCTCTCCCGCGTCGCGAAGCGACACAACATCCCGTACGGAAAGGACCCGATGCAGGAGGCCGAGGCCGCCGCCCGACTGGCCGCCCACAACGTCGGCCACGAGGTCTCGGCCTTTACCGACACGACCGAAGTCAAGGTCGCACGCGGGCGCTCGACCGGCAGCGGCGGCTGGAGCGAGGACCGCTACACTCGCCGCATCCACGGCTCGGTCCGGAAACGGGCCCGCGAGGTCGAGTCCGAACTCGAGGACGCCAACCTCGAGTTCGAGAAGGACGCCCGGGAGTCCTACGGCGGCCTCGCAAACGCCATCTTCACCGTCCAAGCTCGGCCGAGCGACATCCCCGTCTCGCGCAACCGGTCGGGCGACGTCCGCGTCGAGATCGAGCGCCAGCGCCGCGACGGCATCGAGTTCCGGCCGCTGGTCAAGCGCCGCGATCACGTCATCGTCGGGATCGACCCCGGGACGACGACCGCCGTCGCCATCGTCGGCCTCGAGGGCGAGGTGTTAGACGTCTGGAGTTCCCGCACCAGCGACACCGCCGACGTAATCGAGTGGATCGTCGAGCGCGGCCGGCCCGTCATCGTCGCGGCCGACGTGACGCCGATGCCCGAGACCGTCGAGAAGTTCCGCCGGAGCTTCGACGCCGCGGGCTGGGCCCCCGAAACCGATCTCCCGGTCGACGAGAAACAACACCGCACGCGCGAGCACCCCTACGATAACGACCACCAGCGCGACGCGATGGCCGCCGCGCTGTACGCCCTCGACGCTCACGAGGACCAGTTCGCGCGGATCGCCGACAAACTCCCGCCGGGGATCGACCGCGGCGAGGTCACCGCCCGCGTCGTCGCCGGCGAGGAAAGCGTCGAGGCCGTCCTCACCGACCTGAACGACGAGGATGAATCCCAAGACGACTCCACCGACCACGAGCCCCGCGAACTGAGCGAGGAGGAAAAACGGATCAAGGACCTCGAGCGACAGGTCGAGCGCCTGCAGTCCCACGTCGAGCGCCTCGAGGGCCGCGTCGAGGACCGCGACGACCGGATCGACGAACTCGAGACCGAACTGGGCGTCGCCCGCCGCGAAGAGCGCAAGGAGGTCCGCCGGGACCGCGAGGTGAGCCGACTCGAGCGGAAGGCGAACCGGCTCGAGCGCGAGCGCGACGAGGCCCGCGAGGAGGTCGAGACGCTCGAGCGGAAAGTCGAGCGGATGAAGGCCCTCTGGAAGCTCGATCACTCGAACTTCAGCGACGTCTCCGCGGAGAAGGAGGGGCTGGTCCCGGTCAAGGTCGTCGAGAAGTTCACGAAGGGCGCGATCCGCGAGGCCGACGAGCAGTACGGCATCGCCAGCGGCGACGTGGTCTACATCCGCGACGCCAGCGGTGCGGGCCGTTCGACGGCCGAACTGCTCGCGGAGTTCGACCCCCGCGTGATTCTCAAAGACGGCGGCCTCTCCGAAATCGCCGACGAGATCCTCTTCGAGAGCGAGATTCCGGTCGGCCCCGCGGACGACGTCGCCATGCAGGAGGTCGACGAACTCGCCGTCGCTCGCGAGGACGACGTCGAGGCGGCCATCGACGACTGGCACGAGCGCGCCGAAGACAGAAAACGGGACCGCAAAGCCGCGATGGTCGATCAGCTCATCAGCGAACACCGAGCCGGCGACAACGAAGTATAGATCGATCGGTTACGGTTCGGGTCCCGACTCGACCGGCGACAGCACCGTCGGCACGTCCTCGAGTGCGACCTCCTCGCTCAGATCCTCGGTATCGTTGACCGGCCCGTTGACGAACAGCGCGTGGCCGATAAAGGCGATCGCGACGATCCCGAGGCCGACGATCGCAACCGGGAGCGGGACGGGCGTCGCGTAGCCGACGACGGCTCCGGTCCCCAGACTCGTCGCGATCGCGATCAACACGAGATCGTAGTACTGGAGCGTGTGTCCCATACGGAGACAACGAGACGGAGGCGCAAAACGCTTGAGCCTCAGTACCCCGGGACAGACGAGCGAGCGGTCAAAACATGCCGAAACTCTGGAGCATCCCCGAAATCAGGGACTTGACGACCAGCCCGAGGCCGGCGACGATGAGCGCCATTCCGGCTGCGATCAGGGGATTCTGAGACGCGATGAGACCGATACCGGCGAGCAGGATCACGATACCGGCGATACCGAGTGCACCGAGGTTTTTCAACATACGCGGGATTCCAGAGCCGAGCGAAATAAACGGCGTGGTTTCGGGGTCTCACCGCGGTCACATGCGCCCCAGCAGGACGTGATTCGGCCGATCGAATCAGTAAAGGGTTAAACCGCTCGACCGCCAATCCACGGCCATGAGCGACGACGGTGAGGGTGGTCGGAAGAACCTCCGGATGCCCGAGGACGACGAGGTCTTCGCGACCGTCACGAATATGCTCGGGGCGAATCGGGTCAAAGTACGCTGTGCCGACGGGACAGAGCGCACCGCTCGCATTCCCGGCAAGATGCAGAAACGCATCTGGATCCGCGAGGACGACGTCGTCCTCGTCGAGCCCTGGGACTGGCAAGACGAGAAAGCCGACATCACGTGGCGCTACGAGAAGAGCGAAGCGGACCAGTTGCGCGACGAAGGCCATATTCCGTAGACCGAAGTTTTACACTGCGAAATTTTACTCTGCGAGCGCGGCGCTGCCGCGCTCTCGGTAAAATTTCGATCAAAAGCATTCCTCCTTCCCCGCCATTCACTACGTTCATTCTGGGTCAGTCGTCAGCCCGCTCGCAGCCTGTCGGCTGCTCGCGGTGAGCGGCGGTGCTCACGGGCCGCTTCGTTCCCCTTCGCTGTTCCGCGGTTCTCGCCCCTACGGAGCTCCGGACCGCGCACCGCTCGGGTTCTCCGAACCGGTCACTCGCCGACGGGACGCATGAACTAGGTTCACATCCGCGTTCTCGAGGCTCGCGTCCGAGCGAATACGAACCGATGGCGCTCGAGAAGGCACGATCCATCGTATCTACTGACTATCAGTCGACACAGAAGACTTATTCCGCCCTTGTTCATCCACCTGTGCATGAAACTCAGCCGGCGACGAGTACTCGGTGGGATCGGAGCCGGTGCCGCGGCCGGGCTGCTCGGGATGCCGGCGTCGGCAGCGGAGGACGGTCTCGGAACCGACACCGAGCGGGTATTCGTACATCCGAAAACGGGGTTGCTGGACGAACTCGGCGAACTCCTCGACGTGGTCGAGGCCGTCGGCGGCACGACGGTTCTCGAGTTCGACAACTTCGAGTTCGTGGTCGCGGAGGTGCCGTCGACCGGACTGGACCAACTGCGTCGCGACCGCCGCGTGGAGGCCGTCGAAGACGACGACGAGACGGGAATTCCGTCGGACTGGTCGCCGTCGCTGCCGAACCTCTTCGATCCGCCCGGCGGGTCGGATTGTGCGACCCATCCCGACCAACGAGCGTCGTGGGGTGTCGAACGGATCGGTGCCGACGCCGTCGAACCGGACGGATCGGGCGTCGACGTAGGAATTCTCGACACGGGTATCCAGTCGGCCCACTGCAGCCTGTCGGTCGCCGGCGGTCGGAACTTCACCGCCGACGGAACGGCCGGGGACTACGAGGACCGCCACGGCCACGGGACCCACGTCGCCGGGGTCGCCGGTGCCGACGACAACGACCGCGGCGTCGTGGGCGTCGCTCCAGCGGCGAATCTGTACGCGGTGAAGGTGCTCGGCGACGACGGCTCCGGCCGGTACAGCGAACTGATCGCCGGGATCGACTGGTGCATGTCGAACGACATCGAGATCATCTCGATGAGCCTCGGCGGCGACGCCGAGAGTGCCACGCTCGCCCGGGCGATCGACGCCGCACACTCGGACGGCCACCTCCTGCTCTGTGCGGCCGGGAACGAAGGAAACGACGGCAGCGACTCGTGTGCCGCGGAGACGATGACCTACCCGGCGACCCACGAGAACGTCGTCGCGGTGACTGCGATGGACGAAAACGACCGGCTGGCATCCTACAGCAGCGTCGGCTCGGCCGTCGACCTGCTAGCACCGGGGACGGCCATCACCTCGAGCACCATCGACAACGAGTACGCCGAAGCCAGCGGCACGAGCGTCGCCACCCCGTTCGTCACCGGCGTCGCGGCGCTGGTCTGGGAGACTCGCGAGGAGGACGGCCCGGGACCGACCGACCCGGTCCGGAAGATTCTCGGCGAGACGGCGGAGACGGTGCTCGGCACCTGCGCGGAAGGCGACGGGCTCGTGAACGCTCGGGCGGCACTCGGCGACGAGCGCGCGACAGAGGGCAGAGAGTGGAGCGACGGTCCCGTCGGCGGGTTCCGGTCGCTCCTCGAGCGGGTCGTGGACCTGATCGCCGGCTTCCTCGAGTGGCTCCGGGGACTCGTCTCGTAGCCGGATCGAAAACGGCGGACCAGCAAGGAGAAACGAACTCGATCCGACCGCTTTCCTCGCTGCGTTGAACGCCGGCTACAGCCCGGCGACGTCTTCGATGGCGTCGGTAAGCTCTTTGATCGACTCGAGGTCGTGTTCACCCATGTGGCCGATGCGGAAGGTCTCCTCGCCGAGCTGCGAGCCGTAGCCGTTCGAGAAGACGAAGTCGTACTCCTCGCTGACGGCGTCGATGGTTTCCGCGACGTCGATGCCCTGGGTGTTCTCGATGCAGCTCACGGTCTGGGACTCGTAGCCTTCCTCGGGGAACATATCGAAGTGCTCACGGGCCCACTCGCGGGTGTACTCGGCCATCTCCCGGTGGCGCTCGTCTCGGGCCTCGTGGCCCTCCTCGAGCATGTGTTTCATCTGTTTGCGGTAGGCCAGCATGATCGGAATCGCCGGCGTGGAGTGAGTCTGCCCCTTCCTGTCGTAGTAGTCGATCGTCCGCTGGAAGCCGCCGTACCACGATGCGGAGTCTTTCTCGAGTTCGCGGTCGTAGGCGTCGTCGCTGACGACGCAGACGGCCAGTCCCGGCGGCATCGCGAAGGCCTTCTGGACAGATGTAAAGATGACATCGATGTCGTGGTCGTCGATCTCGACGAGGTCGCCGCCCAGCGCGGAGACGGCGTCGACGACGAAGTAGGTGTCCTCGAACTCGGCGACCACGTCGCCGATCTCCTCGATGGGGTTGCGGACGCCGGTCGAGGACTCGTTCATCACGCAGGTGACGACGTCGTACTCGGTGTCGCTCTCCTCGAGGCGTTCGCGGACATCCTCGGGTTTGACCGCCTGTCCCCACTCGTACTCGAGGGTGTCGACGGACTTGCCGAGGCGTTCGGCGACGTTGGCCTGGCGTTCGCTGAAGCTGCCACAGGTTGTGACAAGGACGTTCTCGTCGACGAGGTTCAGAATCGAACTCTCCATGAACTCGGTTCCTGAACCGGTGAGGATGATAACCTCGTTGTCGGTGCCGAGGAACTCCTTTGTGTCCTCGACGATGGTCGTGTAGAGGTCGGTCATCCGGTCCATTCGGTGGCCGAACATGGGCTCGCCCATCGCCTCGATAACGTCCTCGCGTACCTCGGTCGGACCCGGGATATACAGCGTCTTATCGGGATAGTTGTCTTTATATTCGCGTTTTTCGGTCACGCAAATCACCTAACTGGGCCATACTGCGTAGCGAAACGGTATGGTACTTTTGATGCCGTACTGAGACCGGGAGGATAGCCGAAATTGAGAAATGAAAACGGCGAGAACGGACGCGAATTACTCGCTCTGAACGTCGATGCTGCCTGCCATCCCAGAGTCGTAGTGGGGTTCGCAGACGTATTCGGCCATCTCGCTCGTGACTTCGATCTCGTAGACTTGATCCTCGCCGGGCTCGGAGACCTGTTCCGTGGAGTAGTCACCGACCACTCCTTCACTGTCGTCATAGATCGCGAAGTTGTGGCCCTGACCGTCACCCTCGTCCCAGCCGATCGTGTAGGTCTCGCCTTCCTGGAGGGCGATCGTCGGGTTCTCTTGGCCCTCAATAGAAGAGGGGCTCTTGCCGGTCCAACCCAGGCTATCGGCCTTGAACAGGATTTCCGTATCGGGTTCGATCTCAACGGGACCATCGTTGCTGTCACCGTTGCCGTTACCGTTGCCGTTGCCGTCACCGCTGCTACAACCGGCGATGAGCGCCGTCGACGCTGCCGCACCGGTGAGCTTCAGTGCTGTCCGCCGCGAAACCGGATTATCTCGTGCCATCACCGGAGGTTGGGCCTGAGCACATAAAAATTGATACCTTCTCCCGATACAACGTTATGCGAATCCATACCACAAGATAGGAGAGTCACCGCTGCCAGACTTGTTACAGAGGGATTAGGTATCCCGGCTGTCGCCCGATCGAAACCGCTCGGTCGGCTCGAGCGAGAGGCGCAGGAAGACGGGTACCGTGACGACGGCGATGGCGATCTCGAGGCCACCGACGACGAGGAACGCTAGGTCGTAGCCGTAGGTACCGGCGACGGTGCCGCCGATGAGGAAGCCGCCGAGGAAGCCGAGGCTCCCGGCGACGTTGAACCCGGCCATGGCGATCCCGCGCTCGCTCTCGTCGGCGAGATCGGTGACGAGCGCCATCGTGGCGGGGGCGACCAGCGCGCCGAGGACGCCGACGCCGCCCATCGCGATCGCGGCGGTGGGAACCGACGGCGAGGCGCCGACGAGGAGGATGCCGCCGCCGTAACAGATCGAGCCGACGACGATCGGAACGGTGCGGCCGATCCGGTCCGAGAGGGCACCCATCGGATACTGCAACAGGGCGAAGGGCGCGAAAAAGCACGCCAGCATGAGGCCGGTCGTCCCGGCGTCGAGCCCGAACGTCTCCTGAAAGTAGAGGGTCCCCACCAGCGCGAAAAAGCCCGCCGTGAGCCGGTCGACGAAGCCGAACGCGTACGGGATCGAGAGGGTCGGTTGCCGGCGGATGCCGTCCACGAGCGCTCGAGCGCTCCGGCGGTCGTCGACCGCGCGGTCCTCGACCAGCGAGACGAGCGCGCCGACACAGACCAGCAGGCCGGCGGCGACGAGCAGCGGCGCGAGCGGACTGAACTCCGTCAGTTGGCCGCCGATCGGCGCGCCGAGCGCCGCGCCGAGTCCGATGGCGATCCCCGCCGCGCCCATGTTCCGGCCGTGGCCCCCCTCGAGGTCCATCAGCATGGTCATCGTCAGGGAGAACGCGCCGATGGTCATCGCCCCCTGAAAGACGCGCAGGAGGAGGATGCCACCGAAGGGGATCGACCCGAACGTCGGGGCGGCGGCAAGAACGGCGTAGCCGACCGCGCCGGCCAGCGCGCCGACGACGATAAACGGCGTGCGCCGCCCGGTCGTATCGCTGGCGATGCCCCAGACGCCGACGAACGCGACGTAGGCGGCGAATTCGGCGACTAGAAACCACATGCTCGCGTCGAGCGGCGTCGCCGCGAACGCCGATGTCGCCGCGTCGGCACCCAGCGCGTCCACGAGCGTCGCGACACCCGGATAGAGTAGCACCTGCGAGAACAATACCGCGAAGACGAGGGCGGCGAGTACGATCCGGTCCCGGTCACTCGAGTGCACGAGCGGCCCTTGGGACTGCGGGAGTATGAAGCCGTTCGTCTCGAGCGGTTCCCGACTCCGTCCGCCAATACCGTCAGCGCCGATCGCGGAGACGCGCGGAATCGACGCGTTTTCGTTCGCCGGCGACCTGTGGCTATCGATGACAGTCACGCGCCGCGAGTTACTCGCCGCGGGAGCGACCGCCGGGACGGGGATCGTCGCCGGCTGTACCGGGGTCGCCGAGGACTCGCTCTCGTCGACCGTCGGGACCGTCTCGCGGGCGGCGCTCGAGGAGACCGGCTACGAGGAACACACCGTCGAGGAGGTCGTCGTCGAGCGGACCGTCAGCCGCTTTGGCATCGAGCGCTCGATCGAGGCCCGGAACTGGTACG
The DNA here is from genome assembly GCF_052439245.1 of Natrinema sp. LN54. Classification (NCBI taxonomy): domain Archaea; kingdom Methanobacteriati; phylum Methanobacteriota; class Halobacteria; order Halobacteriales; family Natrialbaceae; genus Natrinema; species Natrinema sp. LN54. Next base: position 463,426 of record NZ_JBQVRP010000003.1, on the reverse strand, counting down.
CCGAGTACGACCGGGCGATCGCACTCGATAGGGTCGGGCTGACGCGCGTACAGGCGGCGGTCGTCGCCGTCCTCACGACGCCGCAGGTGTCCGTACTGGGGAAGACGTTCAACCCCGTCGGCGAGTACTCGACGGACGACCTCGTCGCGATGATTCAGGAGCGGTACGACCGACTCGAGGACGTCCGGCTCATCGACGAGCGGTCGATTTCGATGCTGGGGACCGAGACGACGCTCGCCCGGTACGAGGCGAGCGCTCGACTGATCGAGACCGGGACCACGCTCGACGTCTACGTGAGGGTCAGCGACCCCATCTCGCACGGGGACGATTTCGTGGTCTGCGTCGCCGTCTCGCCGCAGGTCAACGGCTTCGAGACCGAATCCGCGGCCGTGCGGACGATGCTCGAGTCGCTCGAGCACGAGTGAAATCGACTGACTGGGTTTTCCGGAGTGGTTCCGACGAAGACGAGTGGTCTGCTATCGTGGCAGCAGGCAATCGCCACGCCCTCCCCAACCGATTCACTCACTCCCGCTGGTCGTTCGTTCATCCCTCTCGCAATATGTCGGCCGTCCTCGCTTTCGCTCGGCCGGCCACAGCGCGCCATCGTGTATCGATTGACCAGACTGGAATAGGACAGTGTTCGCCCGTACCGAACCGGATCAGTTGGGTTTCGAAAACGGCTCTCGGGTCGGAGACGGACCTATGGTCGAATGTAGGCGTACCCCTCGCTCTGCAGGCGCGTGAGTTCGCCGCCACCGGAGGGGACGGTCTCGACGCCCTCGACGAGGTCGGACTCCGCGAGGTCTTTCAGGTCGAGCGTGTTCCCGCAGGCCTTGACCGAGATGCCGGTCTCGAGCAGCGATTCGACCGTGTCGCTGCCGTCGCCGCCGGCCGTTAGCGGCTCGATGCCGTCGGCCTGTGCGACGATGGCGATGTCGTCGATCTCGACGGAGTCGTCCTTCGTGAGGTTCTCGGCGATCGTGAGCGCGGTCTGTTGCTGTTCGGGTTCGTCGGCGATGAGATGGAAGACTGTCTGCACACGCGAATAGCACCGTCGTCCGACAATAGCGTTTGAGCCTGCAAGCGAAGCGGTCGCGGGAAGTTCCGGCTCGAGCGGCTGAGTTATCCGTGCATGATATTCTCTAGTCTGCGGTTTTTGCCGTTACTGCGGTGCATATGAACGTGGAGTAGTATGCATACTAAACATGAGCGACGACGCGAGCGACGGGCACGACGCCGAGAGCGAGCGCGGACTCGGAACGCGCAGCGTCCACGCCGGCCAGTCCCCCGATCCGGAGACCGGCGCGATGGCACCGCCGCTCTACCAGACGACCTCCTACGTCTTCGAGGATGCCGATACTGCGGCCGACCGCTACGCCCTCGAGGACGACGGCTATATCTACTCTCGCATCGCCAACCCGACCGTCACGACGCTCGAGGACCGGCTCGCCGACCTCGAGGGCGGTACGGGCGCGGTCGCGACGGGCAGCGGCATGGCCGCGCTGGACTCCGCAGTTCTGATCCTCGCCGAAGCGGGCGACAACGTGGTCTGCTCGACGGACACCTACGGTGGGACGACCGCCTACTTCTCGAAAACGGCGAGCCGACGGGACATCGAACCGAAATTCGTCCCAACGCTGGAGTACGACGCCTACGAGGAGGCGATCGACGAGGACACCGCCTTCGTCCACGTCGAGACGATCGGCAACCCCTCGCTCGTGACGCCGGACTTCGAGCGAGTCGCCGAGATCGCCCACGACAACGGCGTCCCGCTCGTGGTGGACAACACCTTCGCGACCCCCGCTCTCTGCCGGCCGCTCGAGCACGGGGCCGACGTGGTCTGGGAGTCGACGACCAAGTGGCTCCACGGCTCCGGGACGACCGTCGGCGGCGTCCTCGTCGACGGCGGCACCTTCCCGTGGGGCGAGCACGGCTACGACGAGATCGCCGGTCCGAACCACGCCTATCACGACGTCGACTTCTCGCGGGACTTCCCCGAGGCACCCTTCGCTGCCGCGGCCAGATTCCGCTCGCTGCGCAGTCTGGGCAATCAGCAGTCGCCGTTCGACGCCTGGCAGACGCTGCAGGGTCTCGAGTCGATGCCCTTGCGCGTCGAAAAGCACTGCGAGAACGCCGCGATCGTCGCGGAGTACCTCGCCGACCACGACGATGTCGCGTGGGTCACGCATCCGGGACTCGAGGACCATCCCACCCACGAGAACGCCCAGAAGTATCTCGAGGACTTCGGCGGGATGGTCGCGTTCGGACTCGAAGCGGGATTCGAGGCGGGCAAAGCGTTCTGCGAGAACGTCGAGGTCGCGCAGTTCCTCGCGAACATCGGCGACGCGAAGACGCTCGTGATCCATCCCGCGAGCACCACTCACGGCCAGCTCTCGCCCGAAGAGCGCGAGGAGGCCGGCGTCACCGAGGACCTGATCCGGATGTCGGTCGGGATCGAGGACCCCGAGGACATTCTGGCCGACCTCGAGCAAGCGATCGCGGCGGCGACACGGGCCTGTCGGGACGAGGGTGAGCGTCCGTGACGACGAGGAACACGACCGATCTGGGCGAGTTCCAGTTCCTCTCGGGGGAGTCGATCCCGAACCTCGAAGTGGCCTACGAGACCTACGGCGAGTTCACCGGCGACAACGCGGTGCTGGTCTGTCACGCGCTGACCGGCAGCGCCCACGTCGCCCGCCGGCCGGACGCGGGCGGTGAGACCGCGGGACAGGCCCGCGCGTGGTGGGGCGACGTGGTCGGCCCCGGGAAGGCGATCGACACGACCGAATACTACGTCATCTGTGCGAACGCGCCGGGGTCGTGTTACGGAACGACGGGACCCTCGAGCGAGAATCCCGAGACGGGCGAGCCCTACGGCACCGACTTCCCGCCGGTCACGGTCGGCGACTGGACCCGCGCCCAGCGGAAACTGCTCGACGAACTCGGCGTCGGGCGGCTCCACGCCGTCGTCGGCGGCAGCGTCGGTGGCATGAACGTCCTCGATTGGCTGCGGCGCTTCCCCGACGACGTCGAACGCGCCGGCGCGGTCGCCAGCGCCGCCCGGCTCGACGCCCAGTGTCTCGCGCTCGACACCGTCGCCCGGCGGGCGATCACGGGCGACCCCAACTGGAACGGCGGCCACTACTACGGCGGGCCCGGACCCGAGGAGGGACTGGCTCGAGCGCGCCAGATCGGCCACATCATGTACCTCTCGAAGGCCTCGATGGGCCGCAAGTTCGGCCGCCGCTCCGCGGGACGAGAGGCCGTCCGCGAGGAGCCGCCGGACCCCGCGGCCGCCTTCTTCCCCTACCGGGAGGTCGAGTCCTATCTGGACTATCAGGCGGACAAGTTCACCGACCGGTTCGACGCGAACAGCTACCTCTACATGACCCGCGCGATGGACGACTTCGATCTCTCGGCGGGCTACGAGTCCGACGCCGACGCGCTGGCCGCCTTCGAGGGCGAACTCCTCCTCCTCTCGTTTACCGGCGACTGGCACTTCACGACCGAACAGGCCGAGGCGCTGGCCGAGGCCTGTCGCGAGGCCGCAGTCGACGTCGCCCACCACGTCGTCGAGTCCGACCACGGCCACGACGCGTTCCTCGTCGAACCCGAAAAAGTCGGGCCACCCGTCGCCGACCTGCTCGAGACGGGACTCGCCGGCCGCGCGATCACCGACACGGAACCCGAGACCGACGACTCCGGTGAGTTCGCGCCGGTCCACACGAGCCTCTTTTCGAAGTAATGCGTTAGTGTTGGCTATATATTACGGATATTAGGTAGGTCGGAAGACGCTTCTAAACGGCGTTTCACGGTCGATAACCGAGATTCGTGAAAAATAGTGCCGAAAGGTATAATATCTCTCTGTCTGATGCTTCGATGATGTCAGACGGGAAGCAACTGGATTACGACGACGAACCGGCAGGGCAACAACAGCGGTCGCAGGCACAGCACCAGACGCTGGACGACGGGACTGATCTGCCGATCAAGGAGGGGGCAGTGTTCGGTGCTATCAGCGTGATCGCCACGTATCTCGCACACCTGTTCCTGACGATGATTACGACGGCACAGAGGACTCCGATAGCCGAGACGGTCGGGATCGGTGACGACGCATCGCTGGTCGTCACGGAGATGGTTCCGTCTTGGAAGGCCGGGGGCTGGAGTTATCTCAGCGTGTTCGGGACCGGATTCGAAGTCGACGGAGAGGCTGCAACGCTCGGTAACGCGCCGAATCACGCCGCCGCGTTCACGGGCGGTTCGTTCACGCTATCGACGCTGTTCCTGTTCCTCCTGACGGTCGGTGGCATCGTCGCCGCCGGCTACGCGGTCGCAAAATACACGGACGCTGACAACGCCGTCGACGCCGCCAAAGCCGGCGTCACCGTCACCCTCCCGTACCTCGTCTTCGCCGTGCTCGCGGCGTTCCTGATGAGCCACGCCTACTCCGAGGTGCCGACCGTGGAAGCACTTATTCGAGGCGAGCAGACCGGCGTGATCGGACTCGAGCAGGGAGACTACCTCAACGACGCGGGAGACTCGGTCCCCTCCGGCGTCGAGTTCGCGCCGTCGACCAGTGACGCGCTCCTCTTCGCGGGAATCATCGTGCCGGCCGTCCTCGGTACCGTCGGTGGCCTGCTCACCCAGCCTCGTGACGCGCTGGAGACCGTGATGGCGAAGGTCCAGTAACGAGACGAGAGAGCTTCGATCTCGAGACGGACAGTGTAGCAGGACGATTCATTTTTCACCGCGACCAACGCGGAGAACGGATCCGCGTTCGAATCGCCGCCGCTGAGAGCGAGCGTCGGACGACCGTCGAGCGGTCTACTGTCGAGAAGAACGGGAACGGGGAACGGATACAGACTGCGCGACGGAAGATTAGTACTGCTGCTGGTCGGGGCTGTGCTCGAACGGGGCGTACTGCTCGGCGTGAGTCGAGTCCGACCGTCGGCGAGCGAGCCAGTACTGTACGTCGGAGACGAACAGCGCGAGGTTTTCGCGGGCGACGAGTTTCATCGAGATGCCCTGGGGCGACCGGAACAGGGCGATCAGCGACCACATCGACCCGGCGGCGAACGCGCCCGTCGCGGAGAAGGTCATCCCGAGCGTGAAGAAGGTCATACTGTAAATGAACCCGATCCCCATCGACGGGAGGCTCGTGCCGAGAGGGACCCGCGCACTCGAGTCGCGCAGGGTCGGCGCGAGAAAGACGATCGAGAGGCCGCTTCCGAGCATGAATACGAAGTCTTGCCACATCATCAAGAGCACTTACTCGGCTATGAGTTAAAACTCTCTCGGTGGAGAAATGGGTCGTTAGACCTGAGAGTCGCCGAAAATTGACGGTTCGGCTCGATTAACGAGAACGGTGAGTAGCGACCGACTGTCCGGAATCGGGCGAGAGATGCGAACCGACAACAGCCGGTTACGAACGATAAATCGTGCGTATCGCCGACGGCTCAGTGGTCGGCGAGCACGCCGTCGTCGACCAGCGTCTCGCGGGCTTCGGCCATCGACGTGACGACGACGTCACAGTGGGGTTCGACCGCCGGCTTCGGCTCGAAGCCGATCGCCAGTCCCGCGACCTCGAGCATCGGCAGGTCGTTCGCGCCGTCGCCGACCGCCACGGTGTCCGCGAGGTCGACGCCGACGTCGTCGGCGAGGTCCTCGAGCGCGTCGTCCTTGGTGCCCTCGATCAGCGGCCCCTCGACCGCGCCCGTGAGTTCGTCCGCTTTCATCGGGAGTCGGTTCGAGACGATGTGATCGACGGCAACGCCCTCGCGCTCGAGAGCGGCCGCGACGCCGCGTTCGAACCCGCCCGTGAGGATGGCGGTGGTGACGCCGGCGTCGTTCAGTTCCGCGATGAGGTCGGCCGCACCCTCGCGGAGGACGACCTCGTCGAAGGCCGCTTCGGCCTCGGCCTCCGGCAGTCCCTCGAGCAGGGCCGCGCGCTTGCGCAGGCTCTCGGCGTACTCGATCTCGTCGTTCATCGCGCGCTCGGTGATCTCGTCCATGTCGGCGGCGACGCCGCGGCGGTCGCCGAGCAGCACGGTCATTTCGGAGTCGGAAAGCGTCCCGTCGAAGTCGAAAGCGACGACTGTCATTGCGCACCGATTGTCGGTCCCCGGATAAACCAGTTCAGGTTTCGGTTCCGCGACGGCTCGCCGTTGTGGCCGCGATCGGCCGCTCGAGACGGTACTGGTTCCACGCGTCGAACGACCGAAACGTATTCCCGGTCGTCGTTCGTTGCCGGGCACATGTCATCGAATCAGCAGTACGAGACGGGGCCCTCGCTCAAGGACGAGCGAGAGTTCGACGAGAGCGAGGACGACGGGGACAGCGGAAATGGCGACGATCCGACCGACGGTCCGCGTCGCAGGCGGCGAAAACTGGCCGTTTCGCCGTGGAAAGCCGGGCTCGCGTCGGGCGTGAGTGCCTTCGCGGTCGTCTACGCGGTGGCCTATCACTTCGTGAGCGTACTGATCGCAGTGTCGGGAACGGGAGCGGAGGACGAGCCGAGCCGGTGGATCCTCGCGGGGTTCGTGACGCTGGGGAGCCACGGTGCACCGATCGAACAGGGCGGCGAATCGATCGGCTTCGGATTTAGAATGGGTCAAGGCTTCCTCAGCCACGTTACCGCGCTCGTTCCGGTCGTCGTGTTGCTGGTCGCCGGCTATCTGCTCGTTCGCTCCGTCCGCCTCGAGACGCGTTCGGACGCCGGCCTCGCGCTCGGCTCGTTCGGACTGAGCTACCTCGCGATAGCGGTCGGCCTCTCGCTGATCGCCACGTGGACGCCCGAAGGGACTAATCCGGAGCCGATCACCGTCCCGACCGACGCATCCTTCTTTCTGACGATTGGCGGGACCGTCGTTGTCTTCGTCGCGATCGGAGCCGCCGTCGCCGCCGTCCCGGGACTGCTGGCCGATGACCGCTAAGGCCGGCGGTCGGCTGAGATGGTCGCTCGAGATCCGGTGCTGAAACGACTACGCGCTTTCGTCGACCGGGGTCTTGACGATCGTCACCGGTCGGGATCTCACCGGGAGGACGATCCGTGACGCCCGATCGACAGCGACGGGCCCACCCGCTGGCACACGGCTCCGAACTGCCCGGCGACCGCCGTCGGCTCGAGCGCGGATCGACTGCTCGTGTCACCAACACGAGACGGGCGACGCCGGGAGAACGGCACGGAGCCGTCAGTCCGGAAACGGACGCGCGGTCGACCGCGGTATTTTTTGCCACCTCCGACCACAACGGAAGGGTTTACATGCTCCACACGGTTGTCTCGCGCATGAAGGTTCTCGTCACGGATCCCATCGCCGATGCGGGTCTGGACGTACTCAGAGACGCCGGCCACGAGGTCGAGACGGGCTACGAACTCGAGGGCGACGACCTCCTCGAGGCGGTTTCCGACGCAAACGGCATGATCGTTCGCTCGGGGACGGAAGTCACCGAAGACGTCCTCGACGCCGCCGAGGAACTGGTCATCGTCGGCCGAGCGGGGATCGGCGTCGACAACATCGACATCGACGCCGCGAAAGACAACGGCGTCATCGTCGCCAACGCTCCCGAGGGGAACGTTCGCGCGGCGGCCGAGCACACCGTCGCGATGACGTTCGCGGCCGCGCGCTCGATCCCGCAGGCCCACATCCGCCTGAAGAACGGCGAGTGGGCGAAAAGCGACTACCTCGGCGCCGAACTCGACGGCAAGACGCTGGGCGTCGTCGGCCTCGGCCGCGTCGGACAGGAGGTCGCCAAGAAACTCGACTCACTGGGCATGGACATCGTCGCCTACGACCCCTACATCAGCGAGGAGCGCGCTGAGCGCATCGGCGCCGAACTCGTCGAGTTCGAGCCGTGTCTCGAGGCCGCCGACTTCGTGACCGTTCACACGCCGCTGACCCCCGAAACGGAGGGGCTGATCGGCGAGGACGAACTCGATCTGCTGGGCGACGGCTACCTGATCAACTGCGCCCGCGGCGGCGTCGTCGACGAGGACGCCCTCGCGGCAAAAGTCGAGGACGGCACCCTCGCCGGCGCGGCGCTCGACGTCTTCGCCGAGGAACCCCTCGCCGCGGACTCGCCGCTGCTCGAGCACGACGACATCATCGTCACGCCCCACCTCGGGGCCTCGACGGAGGCCGCACAGGAGAACGTCGCCACCTCCACCGCGGAGCAGGTCAACGCCGCGCTCGTCGGCGAACCGGTCGCGAACGCGCTCAACGCGCCCTCGATCGACGAGAGCGCGTTCCCCCGCGTCGAGCCCTACATCGACCTCGCCGAAACCGCCGGCAAGGTCGCCGCCCAACTGCTCGAGGGCCGTATCGAGACCGTCGAGGTCACCTACGAGGGCGACATCGCCGACGAGGACGTCGAGTTCGTCACCGCGAGCGCGCTCAAGGGCGTCTTCGAACCCCTCGAGTGGCAGGTCAACGCGGTCAACGCGCCCCAGATCGCCGAGGACCGCGGCGTCGACGTCACCGAGTCCAAGACCCGACAGGCCGAGGACTTCCAGAGCCTGATCTCCGTGACCGTCAGCAACGACGACGACGAGGTTTCGGTCGACGGCACGCTGTTCGCGGGCGACGACCCGCGCATCGTCCGCATCGACGGCTACCGCGTCGACGCCATCCCCCACGGCCGGATGGTCGTCACGCGAAACACCGACGAGCCCGGCGTCATCGGCCTCATCGGCTCCGTCATGGGCAACCACGGCGTCAACATCGCCGGCATGTTCAACGCCCGCGAGACCATCGGCGGCGAAGCGCTCACCGTCTACAACGTCGACAGCGAAGTCCCCGACGAAGCCAAAGCGGAACTCGAGGACGACGAGCGCGTCATCGGCGTCAGCGACATCACGCTGAACGGACAGGCCTGATCGGCCTCGGGGAGTCGAGTCGATACTGATCTAGGAGCGATTTTCTACACGATCCGATGGATCGAGTATCCGCATCTCGACGGCGTTTTTGATTCCGCCGTTTTCGAGCAGCGATGCGTGCCGCCACCAGCGGCAAAAGACCTATCGCTCGGCCGACCGATACCGCGAGTATGGACGACGACGTTTCGGTCGACTTCGGCGAGGACGGACTCGTCCCCGCCGTGGCACAGGACGCCGACACCGGCGAGGTACTGATGCTCGCGTACGTCTCGCCGGACGCCCTCGAGCAGACGCGCGAGACGGGGAGAGCGCACTACTACTCCCGGAGTCGGGACGAGCTCTGGGAGAAGGGCGCGACGAGCGGCCACGTCCAAGCCGTCGAAGAGGTCCGGGTGGACTGCGACGCCGACACGCTCCTCTATCTGGTCGACCAGGAGGGCGGCGCGTGTCACACCGGCCACCGGTCGTGTTTCTACCGGACGATCGACGGCGAGAACGTCGGCGAACAGGTGTTCGATCCCGACGCAGTCTACGAGTGAGATGAGCGAACGCGCCCCTCCCGCCGACGCCGGCTCGAGCGCTCCCGACCGGCGTACCGGCGAGCCGACGCCACTCGAGTCCCTCAAAGCCGCCCGGAAGCGGCTCGCGACGGCCGACGAACGGATCGCGGACCACGGCGAAGAGACCGTCGAGGAAGTGACAACGGCCTACCGGAACGCGACGACACTGCTCGAGGACTACGTCGACCGCGCGACCGGGACTGGCAAGGAGAACTTCCAGGCCTACATCGAACTCGAGGGGAAGTTCGACGGGCTCGTCTCCGGGCTGTCCGAGGATCTCCCCGAGTACGAGTCCTTCGAGGACGCGCTCGAGGCGATCGACAAGCGCCGGCTCAGCGAATCGGATTTCGAGCGCGCCCGCGAGTGTCTCGAGCCGGCCGCCGAGTACGCCGATCTGCTCGAGGAACGTGAGGCCGCCCGCGAGGAGGTGGCGGAGGCCCGAAAAGCGGCCGCCAAACGCCTGCGGGGACTGGGCGACGAGATCGACGAGCGCGAACGGCTGCTCGAGTTGGCGAACGCGGATCTCGACGCGCCGGTCGAGCGGCTGCGAGCGCCGATCGAGACCTACAACGAGGCCGTCCGTGAGGCGTTTGCAGAGTATCGACTCGAGGCCAGCGCGCGCGAGGTGTTCGACCTGCTCGAGCGCAGTCAGTGGTATCCGTTCGTGGACTACGAGCGGCCGCCCGACGACCTGGCGGGCTACGTGCGCGGGAATCCGGCCGGCGAGTACACGATCCCCGAACTGCTCGAGTACGCCGACTACTCCCGGTCGAAGCTCTCGCACTACGTCGACAGCGCGGACGAACTCAAGCGCAATGTGGCGACTCAGCAGACGTATCTCGACGGGATCGACGCCGAGCCGCTGACGATCGACTGGCCCCCTGAGCCGGCCGGCGCACTGCGCCGTCGGGCGCGGGAGTACCGCCCGTTCGTCACCCGGATCGCCGACGAAGACACCGTCGCGGCGCTGCGCGAGGTCCGCCTGCTCGCGACCGATCCCGACTACGACCGCCTGCAGACCGCCGCGCAGGCGGTCGCCCGACTCAGCCCCGCCGAGCGCGAGCGCCTGACCGACGGTCGCGTCGCGGACGAACTCGAGGCCCTGCGGACCGAACGGGAGCGACTCGAGGACGCGCTCGAGACCGAAGATCCGGTCTGAGTCGCGGGCCCGAACGCTCCGACGCCACCGCCCCCGGGTTTTAGCCGCTACTCTCCGAATGGTCGCGTATGACCAGACACGTCCTCGTCCCGATGGACGACTCCGAGCCGGCGAGAGCGGCGCTCGAGCATGCCCTCGAATGGGTTCCGTCCGATCGGCTGACAGTCGTCCACGCGGTCGACGACCTCGAGGCGGACTACGGCAGCGTCGTCGCGGGGGACGACGAACCGGAGTTCTTCGCCGACGTTCGTGCGCTCGCCGACGAGTACGACGAGGCGGTCGAGACGGCCGTCGTCACGGGGAGCGGGCCAGCCGACGCAATCCTCGAGTACGCGGCCGAAGAGAGCGTCGACGCGATCGTCATGGGCAGCGAGGGGAAGGCCGGCGTCTCTCGGGTGTTGCTCGGCAGCGTCGCGGAGGCAGTCACGCGGCGTGCGGAGATTCCGGTGACGATCGTTCCGTAATAGTGTACTCCTCGGACACAACGCTCGCGGTAACTACGAATGCGTAGTTACCGCCCGTCCAGTGTCACCTCACGATGAGTCAGCAGTGTGCCCTTTACCAAACGCTATGTTTCTAAGGTATTTTCAGTCGAATAAATCGGCCACGTGTCCCAAACTTCTACACAGAGGAGAGGACACGTGTATATATGGGTGAGCAGCGAGTAGCAAAGGCGCAGTTCGCTATCGTCGGCCTCGGAGTAACGCTGTTTCTCATCGCCGTCGCTCACCATACGAGAGAGTTTTTCGTACTGAATCGGGGAATCGGCCCAGTGGCAGCGATCCTATTAGATGGGCCGCTGGCTCTCGGATTGGTCTATGCCGGTTACCGGTTCTCGGACGCGGATTTCGATCGGGAGGATCACTGGCGGATCTCTTATTGGAGTCTCCTCGGTAGCGTCGTATTCGTGTCCGTAATGGGTGTGACGTTCCTCATCCGCATCCTCGAAGGACGGATCATCGCCGAACCGCTGTTTCCGCTCCTCACAGCGGCCGAAGCAGGCGGTTTAGCGGGCGTCATCGGCGGCTATTACAACGCTCGGTCGCGGAGAGATGCCAGGCAGGCGAGAGCGGCATACGAACGGGTAGAAGAACTAAACAAACAGCTCGAAGCCTCGAATGAGCGGCTCGAAGAGTTCGCCTACGCGGCCTCCCACGACCTGCAGGAGCCGCTTCGGATGGTCGTGAAGTACCTCGAGCTCCTGGACGAGCGGTACGGTGACCGATTCGACGGCGACGCCGAGGATTTCGTCGAGTACGCTATCGACGGGGCCGAACGGATGCAACGAATGATCGAAAGCTTACTCGCGTACTCCCGTATCGAGACGGACGCCGATCCGTTCGAGCCAGTGGATCTCGAGGCGATGCTGGAGGAGGTGTTGACCGATCTCCAGATCAAGATAGAGGAGCACGACGCCGAGATCACCGTCGAAGAGCTGCCCCGCGTGAAGGGAGACCGTGGGCAGTTGCGCCAATTGTTCCAGAACTTGTTGGATAACGCGATCCAGTATAGCGGTGACGAACCGCCCAGCGTTCGCGTGTCAGCCGAGGACGATGGCTCAGAATGGGTGATTTCGGTACGCGACGAAGGGATCGGCATGGACCCGGAGCAAACCGATCGCGTCTTCGAAGTCTTCCAGCGCCTTCATACACAGAACGAACACCCCGGCACGGGAATCGGCTTGGCGATGTGTAAACGGATCGTTGAGCGCCACGGTGGGGAGATCTGGATCGACTCCGCGCCCGGCGAGGGAACGACGTTCTCACTGACGCTGTCTGCGGTACCCGAGTAGAGCGGGGAGCCCTGCGCCGAGCTACGTCTCTGATTTGGCCGTCTACGACAACAGTCGCTGGCAACGTCAGGATAGCCCGGATTCAGACGTCGGCTTTCGCGTCGGCCAGCGCCTCGTACATGTCGCCCGCGAGTTCCGCGGCGCGGTCGCCGTCGCGGGCCTCGGCGTAGATCCGGACCAGCGGTTCGGTCCCGGAGGGGCGGGCGAGCACCCACGCGTCGCCGTGGTCCAGCCGGTAGCCGTCGCGGGTGTTGAGGTCGGCGTCTGCGGCGTGGGCCTGATTGGCCGCCGCGTCGAGCATCGCGTCGCGTTCGGCCGTCGACTCGTACTCGACGTTGCGCCGCACGTTCACGTAGCCGTCGTAGGGCGCGACGATCTCGCTGACCGGCCGCTGGGCGACCAGTTCGAGGAATCGGGCGGCCGTGTAGGCCCCGTCGCGCGAGAGCCGGTAGTCGGGGAAGAAGATCCCGCCGTTGCCCTCGCCCGCGATCGGCACCCGCTGGCCGTCGGCCTCGAGTTCCTCGATGCGCGTGATGATGTTCGTCGAGCCGATCGGGGTCAACTCGAGTTCGGCTCCGACCTCGCCCACCACGTCGACGAGCCGCTGGGAGACGTTGACCGCGGAGACGGTGGTATCGCCGGCCTCGAGTTCGGCGGCGGCGAGCGCGGCGAAGGTGGCGTCGCCCTCGACGTACTCGCCGGTTTCGTCGAAGAAGATGGCGCGGTCGGCGTCGCCGTCGTGGGCGATGCCGACGTCGGCCTCGGTCGCGCGGACGAGTCGGCCGAGATCGGTGAGGTTGTCGGGGACCGGCTCGGGGTCGCGACCGGGGAAGTGGCCGTCGGGCTGGCCGTTGACGGTGACGACGCGACAGCCGAGTTCCCGGAAGAATTCGGGGCTGGTCAGCGACCCCGCGCCGTGGCCCGGATCGAGCGCCACGGTGAGGTCGGCGTCGGCGATCGTCTCCCGATCCGCGGCCGCGAGCAGTTCGTCGACGTACTCCCGTCGAACGCCGTCGATCTCGCGGACGCGCCCCGTCTCGTCCCACGGGGCGACGGCGAAGGACTCCGCGAGCAGCGTCTCCTCGATCGTCTCGAGGGCGGAGATCGAGAGCTCGACGCCGTCGCTGCCGACGAGTTTGACGCCGTTGTACGGTGGCGGGTTGTGCGAGGCCGTGATGATGATCACGGGGACCCCTTCCCGTTCGGCGTGGGCCTGTGCCCCCGGCGTGGGGACGATCCCGAGGCGGTCGACGTCGGTGCCGGTACTCGCCAGCCCGCTGGCGGCCGCATCGGCCAGCATCCGTCCCGTGTGGCGTGTGTCGCGGGCGATCGCGACCCGGTCCCCACCGCGGCCGTCGCGCCAGATCGTCCCCGCCGCTTTCGCGACGCGCAGGACGAACGCGGGCGTCAACTCCTCGTTGGCGACGCCCCGCGTCCCACTCGATCCGAAGACTTGCATCACGCGCTAGTCTAACCGGCCCCCCCAAAGGGGTTCCGCAACCCGATTCCGACGCGGGACGGAACGTTTTCGGCCCGCCCCCGCAACGTTCCCGTATGGACTCGATCGAAGAGAAACGCGTCTACGGCGACCGCGAGGGGGCGATCACCGCCTACGTCGCGAGCGCGATCGGCGTCGTCCGCGTCCGCGTCGCCGGCGACACCGTCGGCGAGTTCGGCCTCTGCGAGCGCTGTGAGGCCCGGGATATCGCAGCGACCCGCGACGCCGTCGCCGTCGCGACCGACGAGGACGTTCGGATACGCGCGCTCGAGGACGGGGCCGACACCGACGACGCGGGCGACGAGCCGTTCGTCAAAACGGGCTTCGGCCCGGCGGTCGCCGTCGGCTACGACGACGGCGGCGATCTGATCGCAGCCGATCCGGACGGCCACCTCGCGTGTCGAGCGGCCGGGTCCGAGGAGTGGACCACACTCGAGGACGAGACCGTCGCCGCGGTGCGGGCGATCGACGGCGACCTCGTCGGCACCGACAGCGGCGTCTACCGCGCCCACGACGGCGGTCTCGATCACGCCGGACTGACGGACGTGCGGGACGTCTCGGCCGCCGGCGTCCCGCTCGCGGCCACCGCCGACGGCCTCTACAAGCTCGGCAACGGCTGGATGGAGATCCTCGAGGGGCAGTTCGACGCCGTCGCGGCGGACCCGCGCTCGGAGCCCGGGCGGCTCGTCCGCGCCCACGCGGTCGCCAGCGACGCGGTCTACGAGTACGCGGCCGACGACGACGAGTGGCGGGAGCGTGCGGGTGACCGCTCGAGCGGTCGGATCGTCGGCGTCGGCTACGGCGACACGGTGTACGCCGTCACGGAGTCGGGGACGTTCTGCTCGGCGAGCGATGGGGAGTGGCGGACGCGAACGCTGGGGGTCACCGGCGTCACGGGCCTCGCCGTTCCGCCGCGGTAGGCGGAACGCTACTCTCGAGTGCGGGACCGAGATCGCGGCCGATGTCTGACGGACGTTTATTTAGCCAGGATCACTCGCTTTCAGTACATGAACGAGCTACCGCGGCGACGGCTACTAGCTGCGACCGGCACCGCACTCACCGGTGCGGTCGCCGGCTGTATGGGCGGTGACGACGGAAACGGAGACGGCGGGAACGGAAACGGAGACGGGGACGAGAGCGCGGACCCGGAAACCGGGAGCGAAACCACCGAGGCGGCCAGCGGCACGCTGCTCGGAGAGATCTCCCTCGAGAACATGCACGACGAGGCGCACACGATCGACGTCATCGTCGAGTTCGGCGACGGCCCCGAGCACTGGTCGACCCACGAACTCCCCGAGAACGACGGCGCGGAACTCGAGCGAAACTGGCCGACCGAACCGGGATCGTTCAGCGTCATGTTCCGGCTCGACGGGGGAGAGCCGACGCAGGTGACGCCGGCGCGGTGGAACGATCCGGACTGTGTCAATCTCTTCGCGATGATCGGTCGCAACGGCGAACTGACGGTCCCGAGCACCACTGAGGGCGGTCCCTGCAGCAGCGGCGATGCGACCTTAGACGACGCCGAAGAGTGAACGGGCGGGTCGGCGAGGACTGGCACGATCGCGAACGGACTCGGCTCGAGTCGCGCCCAGCGATCGTTTAAGTGCTTCTGGTCACAAGGTGAAGCTACGAGGAGCTTTTCGCGGGAGACGGAACCGACGGACGAGCCGCCGCTCTCGGTCCGAGAACGAAAACTGGTTTAGCCCCCGGCCTGTCCCACCGACTATGATCGTCAGCGGATCCGCGTCGCAGGCTCTCGCCGCGGCGCTCGCACGCGACCTCGAAGAACCGCTCGCCGCCGTCGAGTACGACCGCTTTCCCGACGGCGAACTGCTCGCGGCCGTCCCCGGCGTCGCCGAGGCCGAGCCGGACCGAGCGGTGATCGTCGCCTCGACCGTCTCGAGCGACGCCCACCTCGAGGTGCTTCAGCTACAGGACGCCGTCCGCGAGGCCGGCGTCGAGGAGGTCGTCACCGTCCTGCCGTACATGGGCTACGGGCGACAGGACGACGCCTTCGAGCCGGGCCATCCCGTCTCCGCGCGTGCGGTCGCCCGCGCGATTTCGACCGGCGCGGACCGCGTGCTGACGGTCAATCCCCACGAGGAGGCCGTCTGTGACTTCTTCGAGCCGACGGCGACCGCCGTCGACGCGGCCGGGCGACTGGCCGAGCCCCTGCCCGAAACCCTTGCTGACCCCGTCTTTCTCTCGCCCGATGCGGGAGCCATCGAACTCGCCGAGACGGTCCGGGACACCTACGGCGCGGGCGAGACCGACTACTTCGAGAAGACCCGCCACTCCGGCACCGAGGTCGAAATCTCGCCGAGCGATGTCGACGTGGCCGGCCGCGACGTCGTCGTCGTCGACGACATCATCGCGACGGGGTCGACGATGAGCGAGGCCGTCGCCGTCCTCCGCGATCGGGACGTCGGTCGCGTCTTCGTCACCTGCGTCCACCCGCTGCTCGCCCGCGACGCCGTCACGAAGCTCTCGCGGGCCGGCGTCGAGGCGATCTACGGCACCGACACCATCGAGCGCGGCGTCGAGACCGTCTCGGTCGCACCGACGCTCGCGGCACACCTGTAACTAAACGGTTAAGTAGTATCCATACACTGGCTTAGTTGTTAGCGCGTGGCACGAGACCGGCTCGGCCACACGAGAAGCCGCGGACAACGGACCACAGCAGCCAGATGCACGGAATCGTCCACAAGACCCTCAAGGAATACGTCGTCGAGCGGACCGACGACGGCACCTGGGACACGATCGTCGAGCAGTCCGGCCTCGAGCCGCAGCTATATCTCCCCGTCTCGAACTACGACGACGAGGAGGTCGACGCCATCCTCGAGACGCTCTCGACGATGGCCACCCAAGACAGACACGCGATCGAGCGCGACTTCGGCAAGACGCTCGCCCCAGAGCTGCTCTCGACGTTCAGCGCCCACATCCGGCGCGACTGGGAGCTTCCCGAACTGCTCACCGGCTTCGAGGACGTCTACGACAACATCGAGACCGCCACGGATAACACCGAACTCCCGGACCTCTCCTGTACTCGCGAGGACGACCACGCGATCGTCACGTACGACACCCACCGAGAGCAGCGATACTGCGGGCTCGCCCACGGGATCCTCGAGGGCACCATCGCCGCGTTCGACGCGGACGCGCCCGTGACGAAAACCGCCTGCGTCGACGACGGTGCCGACGCCTGCCGGTTCCGCGTCGACCTCGAGTGATCGCCGGGAGTCTGATTCCGAGACCGATCGCAGCAGATTCGACTTCTCATCGGGGTTGACGGGAGAGCTACGAATCCGCGCACCTCCCCAACCGTCACCGGCGACGAGCCAACAGTGTACTCAGTAACGCCGCCGCGACGGCGACCAGCGCCGCCGGGACGCCGAAGCCGGGGACTTCCTCGAGGCCCGCGACCGCGCCGCCGCCGACATCGACGGTCGTCACCCGGTCGTGGACCGCGATCTCGTACCGCCCGTCCTCGTCGAACTGAATCTCGGCGTCGACCGTCGTCGTCTCGCCGGGCCGAATCGCGACCGGGCGCTCGGCGACGACGCCATCGACGGTCCGGAACGCGAGGACGGCCGCCCCCGGTCGATCGCCGGCGGCCTCGATCGTCGCGGTCGCGGTCACCGACTCGCCGGCGTCGATACCGTCGGGCGCGTGCTGCAGGTCGGTGACGGCCACGCTCCCGGACGACCTGACGACGGCGGTCAGTCGCTCCGAGCCGATCCGAATCGTGTACTCGCCCGGCTCGGACGGCGTCCACGAGAGGGCGTGGGTCGCCGTCGCTCCGGGCTCGAGGGTCCCCCGTCGAGTATCGACCACCCGTCCGCCCGCCTGTAGCGTCGCGTCGTAGGTTCCCGCCCGCTCGCCGGTGTTTTCGACCGTCGTCGGGATCGTCACGGACTCGCCCGCCGGGACCGCGATGACGGCGCGGTCCTCGCCGTCGGTGCGGCCGAGGTCCGACGCGCTCCAGCGGGGCCACTCCTGTCCGGCCACCGCGAGCGATTCGGCCTCGATTCCGTACTCGAAGGCAGCGACCGACTGCCCGAAGGCGGCCTCATGCTGGCTTCGGTTCCACATCTCCGGCGTCGCCTCGGTTTGCGTGTACCGCTCCGCGGCGGCGCGAACGTCCGCCCCGCCGGCGTCCTCGACCGCTCGCAGGAAGTCCGTCTCGGTCACCGTCTCCTCCCGTGCGTTCAGCGTCCGGAACACGTCCTCGAGCGTTCGATCGCCGTCGGTGGCGAGCCGGAGCCGGCGGTCGATCTCGCCGGCGACGAGGGCCCCTTTCGCGTAGTCGGTCTCCGGATCGTCCCACGTCGACCCGTCGGCGAGGACGCCGTCGGTGTAGCGTGATCGCTCTCCCCGCTCGAGGAGGGTGCTGAACTCGCCGAACTCGGTGTGCCCGCTCTCGAGGGCGAGCAGGCCCGCGTAGTAGTCGGCCTGCCCCTCGACGACCCAGTCGGCCTCGGGCGCGGTGGCGACCGCCGTCGTCGAGAAGCGCTGGCGGACGTGGACGTACTCGTGGAACCAGACCGGGTTCCGCTCGTCGAGCGTGGCGTCCTCGACGACCCACGCGTCCGACTGGCCGTACTGGATCCCCCGGTTCGAGCCCCAGTCGACGTCGCTCGGAACCGCGACCATGAACACCTCGTCGCTTCGCATGCCGACCTCGAGCCGCCCGCTCGCGTCCGCGAGGGCCGTGAGGATATCGTCGGGCGACTCCTCGAGGTCGGCGACCTCGGGCACGGCCAGCCGGAACGTCTCCCCGTCGACGTCGCGTTCGTACTCCTGTACCTCGCCGAAGAACGCGATGTCGCCGCCGGTCGCGCCCAGGCCGTCGACGGTCACCGTCTCCTCGATGCCGACCGGCTCGGTCCGACGCAGCGAGATCGCGACGTCGGGGACCCCCACGACGCCCCACTCGCCGGTGTCGACGAACGTGTACCCCGCGCTCGAGTCGGTCCCCCGCTGCTCGCCGCCGCCGCGCTGATCCGCCGGCATCGCGTACCGGATCGTCGGCTCGGCGGTTTCCTCGTCCCACTGGAAGGTCCGCTCGCCCGTCCGCTCGAAGCCCGCGACGGACTCGACGGTCGCACCCCGCTCGAGTTCGATCTCGAACTCCGTGACGGGATCGGGGACCCGGAAGGTCATCTCCGTCCCGAACGTCTCGGGGTCGTCCGGCCGATGCCGGAGGACGGTCGTCCGGTGGAAGACGTCGTCAGCGCCGGTGCTCGTCCCGACCGCAGCGAAAGACTGGCTCGACTCGAGTTCGGACCCCTGCACGGACTCGGCAGTTGCCGAGGGCTCGATGGCGCTCCCCGACTCGAGGGTGACAGCGCCGGCGGGTAGACTGGTGGCGAGCAAGACGACGAACGCGAAGACGGCGACCCGGGATTTCACTAGCCAATGCTGGCCAGTCAGCGCTCAAGACGTTTATGGCAGCGATACTGTCACGTCCAGAAGAAACAGATCCAAACCAGAACGATAGAGAAACGGGAATACCGCGGCGGGTCAGTCCGACGCTTCCGCCGCCGCCAGCGGTTCGATCGCGATCTCGGCATCCACCTTTTTCCGCTCGGGTGACTCACTCCGGTCGTCACCCCTCGCGCAAAAATCTGTCTGGCGAGAGCAAAGCTCTCGCTGACCTTGCTTCGCTCCGCTCAGCAAGAGACCAAAAAGCCGCCTCACTACGTTCGGCGGACTAGTCAGACGCTTCCGCCGCCGCCAGCGGTTCGATCGCGATTTCCATCGTCACGCCTTCGACGTCCCACTCCTTGCGGTGGCCGTCCTCGACCGGGCGGCGCTCGTCGGCGCGGACTTCCTCGCTGACCAGGTCCTCGTGGTCGGCAACGAGGTCGGCGATGCGGTCGTCGTCGATCTCGAGTTCGAGCGCGATCCGCTCCTCCACGTCGAGATCGAGGTCCTTGCGCATCTCCTGAACGCGGCGGATGACCTCGCGGGCGTAGCCCTCGCTCTCGATGTCGTCGGTGAGCGAGGCGTCGACGTAGGCCACGCCGCGGTCGTCGCCGTCGGTGCCGAAAGCGGTGCCGGCGACGTCGTCGGGCGTCTGCGTGACGAACGAGACCATCTCGTCGGTGATCTCCTCGCCGTCCTCGAGCGCGTCCGCGACGGCGTCCTCGATCGCCTCGAGGCTCGGCTCGTCGATGCGGGCCTCGTTGAGCGCGTTCATGACCTGTCCGGCGCGGTCGCCGAAGGCCGGCCCGAGTTCGCTCATGTCTGCCTCGGCACTGTACTGCAGTTCGCCCCAGCGATCCTCGGGCGAGACGAGTTCGATCTCGCGGGCGTTGAGCCGGTCCTCAAGCAGCCCGGTGTGGCGCTCGACGGCCTCGACGACCCGGTCGTCGTCGGCGGCGACGACGACGCGCGGAACGGGCCAGCGGAGCTTGCGGCCGGCCTGCTGCCGGGCGTTCGCGCCGGCCTCCTCGATCGCGCGGAGGAGAGCGACGTCCTCCTCGAGTTGCTCGTCCTGCCAGTACTCGTCGACTTCGGGCCAGTCCTCCATGTGGACGGTGTCGAACCCGTTCTCGCCGGTCAGCGTGCCGTAGATCTCCTCGCTGATGAACGGCGCGTACGGCGCGAGCAGCGCGACGCTCTCCCGGAGGACCCGGTAGATCGTCGCGTAGGCGGCCTGCTTCGAACCGCTGTCCTCTTCGGCCCACATGCGCTCGCGGACCGCCTGCACGTAGAACCGCGAGACGTCTTCGACGACGAACTCGAGCAGGGCGTCGATCGCCTTGTCCTGCCGGAAGTCCTCGAAGTGGGCGGTCATCTCGGCTTTGGTGGACTGCAGCCGAGCGAGCACCCACTCGTCGATGAGCTCGAGGTCCGAGTCGACGTCCTCGAGCGTCGTCTCGGTGGGGTCGAACTCGTCCAAGCGCATGTACGGCAGCGGGAACCGGAAGACGTTCCACAGGGTCCGGAGGTGGTTCTCCATCGTCTGCATCCCGTCCCACGAGAAGCGCATGTCGTCGCCCTGCGGGTTGTTCGACAGGAGGAACAGCCGCATGGTGTCCCGGCCGTGGCGGTCGATCGCCTCGTGGGGATCGATCAGGATGTCCTTGGACTTGCTCATCGCGCGGCCGTCGGGCATGAGCGCGTGGCCGTGCATCAGGACCTCCTGATACGGACTCTCGCCGAGCGCGGCGGTGCCCATCCCCAGCTGGGACCAGAACCAGCCCCGCGTCTGGTCGTGGGCCTCGAGGATGAAGTCGGCAGGCCAGAGCTCGTCGAACTCGCTGTCATCGGCGGGGTAGTTGAGCGTGCCCCACGACGCGACCGAGGAGTCGAGCCAGACGTCGAACACGTCCTGCACGCGTGTGTAGGTCGTCCCGTCCTCGGTGATCGTCAAGTCGTCGACGGTGTCCTTGTGGAGGTCGACCGCGTCGGGGTCGATATCCTGATCGACGCGCTCGGCGAGTTCCTCGCGGTCGCCGACGACGATCATGTCCTCGTCGTCGTCGCGGTCTTCGGGGGTCCACACCGGGAGGGGGATACCCCAGTAGCGCTGTCGCGAGACGTTCCAGTCGGGGGCCTCCTCGACGAAGTCCCGGAAGCGGTTGTCGCGGGCCCACTCGGGGTGCCACTCGCTGTCCTCGATGTTCTCGAGGAGTTCGTCCTTGACGTCGGTGATCGTGATGAACCACTGGTCGGTGACGATCTGGAGGATCCCCGTGTCACAGCGCCAACAGTGGCCGTAGCTGTGCTGGACGGTCCCCGACGCGAGCAGCGCGCCGTTCTCGTCTAAGTCGGCCGTAATCTCGTCGTCGGCGTCCTTGACGAACTGCCCTTCGTACTTGCCGGCTTCCTCGGTGTAGACGCCGTCGCCGCCGACGGGGCAGAAGATCGGGAAGCCGAGTTCGCGGCCGCGCTCGAAGTCCACTTCACCGTGGCCGGGCGCGGAGTGGACGAGCCCGGTGCCGTCCCCGCCCGTGTCGACGTAATCGGCCGCGTAGACCTCGAACGCGCCCTCGGCGTCGACGTGGTCGGGAACCTCCTCGGCCAGCGGGTGCTCGTAGGACCAGCCGAGCAGGTCCTCGCCCGTGTGCTCCTCGACGACCTCGTAGTCGTCGTAGCGGCCTTCCCGCAGAACTTCCTCGTGTTTGGCTTCGGCGACGTACAGCAACTCTTCTTCGCCGTCTTTCTCCGCGCGGACGCCGACGTAGTCGCCCTCCTCGTCGACGGCGACGAACGTGTTCGCCGGGACCGTCCACGGGGTCGTCGTCCAGATGACGAGTTTGCCCTCGCGCTCGGCGAGGTCGAATTTCACGTAGATCGAGGGGTCCTCGACGTCCTCGTACTCGACTTCGTTGTTCGCGATGGCGGTCTCACAGCGCGGACACTGCGAGATCGAGCGGTGGCCCTTCTCGACCAAGCCGCGGTCGGCGGCCTTCGAAAAGCCCCACCACGCCGCTTCCATGTACTCGGGTTCGACCGTCTTGTAGGGGTCGTCCCAGTCCATCCAGACGCCGAAGTCCTGAAAGTCCGACTGGAGCCCCTCGAGTTGTTCCTCGGCGTAGTCCTTACACTCCTGAATGAAGTTCTCCTCGCCGAACTCCTCGATGTCCTTCTTGTTCTCGAAGCCCAGTCGCTCCTCGACGCGGGTCTCGATCGGGAGCCCGTGCATGTCGTAGCCCGGCCGATCGGTGACGTCGTACCCCTGCATCCGCAGGAAGCGCAGGTAGACGTCCTTCAGCGACTTGTTCCAGGTGGTTCCCATGTGCGCCGATCCCGACGTGTACGGCGGGCCGTCGACGAAGAAGTAGGACTCGCCGTCCGATCGGTGCTCGACCGTCTGCTCGTAGGCGTCGACGTCGTCCCAGTACTCGAAGACCCGCTGCTCGAGTTCGTGTGGGTCGTACTGGTCGTCGACCTCGTCGAACCTGCTCATACCCGACCTAATCGCCTCCGGCAGTAAAGAGGAATCGATATTGCAGGTCGCTCGCGGAAAGTTGGCTCGAAAACAAAGACGGCGCTCGCGGCCCCTCAGACGTACTGCGAGAGGACCTTCTGGTACCCCAGTCCGTACGCGCCGGCATAGAGCATGACGCCGCCGAGGGCGGCCAGCCACAGCGCGATCATCGCCTCGCCGGCCCCGTAGTGTTGCAGGCTCGCCTGTTCGACGAGGACGCCGCCGACCGTCAACGCACCGGCGACGACGGTATAGAGGAGCAGTTGGAGTGATTCCGCGAGTAGTTCCGGACCGATCGATGTCATTAGCCCGCTGTTACCCGCCCATCGAACGTAAACCTGTCCCCTCGCGTGCGACGCGACCGCACGACACGACTGCATGAACCGACTCGCATAACTCGTTGCAGACGTATCCCCGTGTGTGCCCGCGCCCGACACCGACTCCGATACCGCGCCCGATTCGGCCGCGACCGGAGAGCCGCCCTACCCGACCGATCGCAACGTCCTCGAGCCCGATTGCGCCCGCTGTCCCGCCCTCGCCGAGAACCGCGAGTGCATCTCGTGGGGAACCGGCGACCTCGAGGCCAGCGTCGTGGTCGTCGGCGAAGCCCCCGGCTACGGCAACCCCGAGGCCGACCCGTGGCGGGGCGGCAACTGGACCGGCAAGGCCTACACCTCGCGCCACTCCGGCCGGCGCATCCGCCGGATGGTCGAGCAGGTCGGCTACGGCGACGACGCCTACTACACGAACGCCGTGAAATGCTTTCCCGCGGAGCCCGACGACCGCGCCACGAACCGCGAACCCACCGCCGAGGAGCGCGCGAACTGCCGCACCCACCTCCTGACCGAACTCGAGCAAGTCGATCCGACGGTCGTGCTCGCGACCGGCAAGCACGCGACGCAGACGGTGCTCGCCGCTGAGGATCGAGAACTCGAGGGCTTTATCGACAGCGTGCTCGAGCCGGTGTGGTGTGAACGGCTCGACGTTCACCTCGTGCCGATCCTGCATCCGTCCTATCAGGACGTCTGGATCGGCCGGCTGGGGTACGAGCCGGAAGAATACCTCGAGGCGATCGGGGAGACGCTCGACGACCTGTGTGCTCCCGGCGAGTACGCGTAGCTGCACCCCCGCGCCCCGTCGAATCGTCGGGTAACTTTCATACGACGAGACGACGCACACTCGAGTATGAGTACGATCTTCAGCCAGATCGTGGAGGGAGAGATCCCCGCGCGAATCGTGTACGAGGACGAGGAGACGGTCGCCTTTCTGGACGCCAACCCGCTCGCGCCGGGCCACACGCTGGTGATCCCGAAAGACGAGTACGAGCGGCTGAACGACGTGCCCGACGACGTCGCGACGGACCTCTACGCGACGATTCATCGCATGGTCCCCGCCGTCGAGGCGGCGGTCGACGCCGACGCGACCACCGTCGCGTTCAACAACGGCGAGGAGGCCGGACAGGAGGTCCCACACGTCCACTGTCACATCATCCCGCGCTTCGAGGGCGACGGCGGCGGCCCCATCCACGCCGTCGCGGGTGACCGGCCCAGCCTCGCCGACGACGAACTCGACGACATCGCCGACGATATCGAGTCTCGGGTCTGATTCCGCCGGAGACTCGAGCCGGACTCGATCGACGGCCGACATCGGCGAAGATGTTCGCAGCGAGATCCTTGCGCCGCCGCC
Organism: Natrinema sp. LN54; assembly: GCF_052439245.1. Classification (NCBI taxonomy): domain Archaea; kingdom Methanobacteriati; phylum Methanobacteriota; class Halobacteria; order Halobacteriales; family Natrialbaceae; genus Natrinema; species Natrinema sp. LN54. The sequence continues at coordinate 438,924 of NZ_JBQVRP010000003.1, read as the reverse complement.
GTGATCGGGGATACATGAGCGATCGAGAGGCGGCCCTCGAGGACCTCGCAACGAGGCTCCGCGGATACGACGCCGTCAGCGACGCCTTCCTCGCGAAGAGTTTCACCGATCGCCACCTGATCCTCGACCTCGAGGCGGGCGAGTCGGTTCCGCTGGAAGTCCGCGAGTTACTCGTCGATCACGACCTTCGCGGGGCCAACGAGGTGTACGGGAACGGCGGCGAGAACCCGTCGTTTGCGGGCGATCTCGACAACGGGACGCGCCACCAGTTCGTCGACACGCGGACCCGCGGCGACCACCAGTCGTACGTCGTGGACTGACCCCGCCGACCGCCGTTGGCTGCTGCCGCAGGCCGCCGTGACGTTTTTACGATCACCGGACGAGTCTCGCGTATGACCCTCGCCGGCATCGTCGCTCAACTTCGCGCCCACCCCGTCGCCACGGTCCTCGAGGTCGGGAGCGTCCTCGTCTGTTGTCTGCTGTTCATCGGGACGTTCGTCCTCCTCTCGAGCGGGGTGCCGACTGGGAGGGGTGACCCGTGGCTGGCGCTGATCGGCGTCGGCGTCGCCTTCGTGCTCTTCTGGACCGTCGTCGTGCCGCTGTACGAGCGGACGCTGTAGCGTCAGAACACCGTTCCCAGCAGCAGGTCGCCGTAGACCAGCGCGATCACCAGTCCGGCGAACACCGGGACGAGGAACGGCGTTCCCGGCGAGATCCAGACCGTCTCCTCCTCGGCGAGCACCTCGAGGCCCTCGCGCAGCGTCTCGGGGGTCGTGCCGTAGGCCGAGCCGTCGATGTCCGCGAGGAACGCGTCGGCCCCCCACGGATCGTCGTAGTCGGCTGGTTGCGATTCCGGTTCCGCCGAAGGAGTTTCATCGGCGGCAGCCGACTCGAGCGCGCCGCCGTCGCTGCGAGGTGTGTCCGCGGTCACCGCGCCGTCGGTCGGCGGGTTCGGCTCGGCGGGGAGCGTGTCCGGATTCCGGTAGCGCGCGGGCGCGTCGCGGACGTCGGCCAGCGAGATCCCCCGCCAGCGCAGGTACATCCGCAGTGCGTCGAGGTCGAGTCCGCCTCGAGAGAGCCCCGTCGGCGTCGAGAGCAGGCGGCCGTGGGTCTCCGGAATCCGATCCCACGAAATCGGCCAGCCGACGAACATGACCGGGGCGATCCGGCCCGCGGCGGCGTTGCGGACGGCGAGGACGACCGGCAGCGCGACGCCCACGAGAACGGCGTTCGTCAGGATGGTAAACGAGAACGTCCCGATGTCCGTCGCCCCGGCGAGCGGGAGCGTCCGCGATCCCAGCGCGTACTCGGGAAAGGTCGGAAAGAGCACGGCGAGGACGAGCAGGGCCTTCGCGTCGGCCCCGCCGAAGCCGCCGAACCACCAGAACAGGTAGGCGATGGGGACGACCAACCCGAGGCTGATCGCCGTCGGAATCAGGAACTCGAATGTCCACGCGTTCCCGCCGGCGGCCCACGCCAGTCGGGCATCCCAGCAGAGTAGGACGGCTCCGAGAAGCGCGAGGGGGATCCAGACGGTACTCGAGACGCGCCGGGTCTCGATGTCGCGGTAGGCGACCAACGCGAAGACGGGAACGGCGACGAGTCGAAGGAGGTCCGGACCCGTCGCGACGGCACCAGCGATCGTCACGACCGTTCCTCCGAAGCGCGGTACCGTTACGTTTTCGGCCTCCCGACCCGCCGGCGTCGGCGGGTGAGTCGCGTCGGCCTCGGACTCGAGGGACCCGACGGCGGCTGACTCCCGGTATTACCGGCGTGTCACGGGAGATACCGCTAAAAGTGAACGCTGCGACCGGTTGTGGCGGCGATCGGTCGACTTCGGGCGATTAATCGACCGAATCGGTGGAAATCGTGACAGCGAACGGCATATCAGGCCGTCCCGCCAAAGCGACGATAATGAGGGAGGGTGCGGCGTTCTCGACCCTGTACGTCGGCGTTTTACTCGCGGTTCCGGGACTGCTGGCGTGGGTGACCGGGCAGGCGTTTATCTTCCCGAGTCTCGGCCCCTCCGCTTTCCTGCTCGCGACGGTCCGGGAGGGGGAGGTGACCGTGCCTCGACGCGTGATCGGCGGTCACGTCATCGGCGTCGCGGCCGGGCTGGTGGCGTATCACGCTATCGCGCCCGAACTCGGCGTGAGCGTGACCACGGCCGCGCCGATGCTCGCGACCGCACAGCTCCGCTTCGTCGCCAGCGGCGTGGTCGCCGTCGTCCTCACTTCGGGCGGGATGCTCGCGACCGAGACGGTTCACCCGCCCGCCTGCGCGACGACGCTGATCGTCTCGCTCGGCTTGCTCCCCTCGCTCGCCGACGGTGCGCTGATCGTCTTCGCCGTCGTCGTCCTCGTCGGCGTCCACGAACTCGTCACCCACGACCGCTCGTTCGGCGATTACGTACCGACCTGAACCGAACGACGGGAGCGCTCGAGTTACGCGGGATCGCTGAACTCGTCGAACAGCGCGACGACCCGCCGCTCGATGTCGTCGCGGATTTCGCGGACATCCTCGAGGTCGCTCCCGTCGGGATCCTCGAGCGCCCAGTCGCGGAGGTCAACGTCGGCGCCGACCTCGCCGACGTCGAGCGTCGAACAGCCCATCGTCGCGACGGTGTCACACGACCGGCATTCCTCGAGCGAGATCTCCCGCGGCGTTCGGTCGGCGATATCGAACCCCGCCTCGTCCATCACCTCGATCACTTCCTCGTGGACGCGATCCGCGGGGTTGGTCCCGCCGGTGCGGAGTTCGACGCGGTCCTCGAGGCCGCGGCGCTCGCGTTCGCGCTCGGCGAACGCGGTGGCCATCTGGGAGCGGCCCGCGTTTTGGACGCAGATGAAGGCGATGCGAATCGGGTCGTCTGCGGTGGATTCCGTTGCCATGATCGTGGGTTATGTAGTTAGTCGTCGGTCGGTGAGTCGGCCGTCGTCGGCTCGAGGCTGCCGGTGTCGAAGCCGCGCCAGTCGAAGCGGCGCTGGAAGTACAGCGCGACGTTGACCAGCGCGAGCAACACGGGGACCTCGATGAGCGGGCCGACGACGGTCGCGAAGGCGACGCCGGAGCCGACGCCGAACACCGCCACGGCGACGGCGATCGCGAGTTCGAAGTTGTTCGAGGCCGCGGTGAAGCCGATCGCGGTCGTCGTCGAGTAGTCGGCCCCGATGCCCCGGCCCATGCCGAAACTCACGAAGAACATGACGACGAAGTAAATCGTCAGCGGCACCGCGATCAGGAGGGCGTCGCCCGGCGCGGCGACGATGTTCTCGCCCTGCGTGGCGAACATGACGATGACGGTAAACAGCAGGGCGACCAGCGTCAGCGGATCGATTTTCGGGATGAACGCCTCGTCGTACCACTCCTCGCCTCTCGTTCGGGTGCCGGCGTAGCGAGTGAGCAGTCCGCCGGCGAAGGGAATGCCGAGGAAGACGGCGATGGCTCTGAAGACCTGCACGGGCGAGACGTCGAAGGTCGTGATGCCGGCGACGAGCGACTCCATGCCGAGCAGCGGCGGGAGGAAGAGGCCGAAGAACCAGACGTACACCCCGTAGGTGACGATCTGGAAGAGACTGTTAAACGCCACGAGACCGGTCACGTACTCGGTCGATCCCTCCGCGAGTTCGTTCCAGACGAGCACCATCGCGATACACCGGGCCATCCCGATGAACACGAGCCCGAGGAAGTATTCGGGGCGGGCCGGCAGGCCGGGAACGAGGCCGCTGAAGAAGAACACCGCGAGCCCGAACATCAGCGTCGGGCCGATGAGCCAGTTCTGGACGAGACTCAGCCCGAGCACGCGCCAGTTGCTGAACACCGTCGGGAGCCGCGAGTAATCCGCCTTCGCCAGCGGCGGGTACATCATCGCCACGAGCCCGATCTCCACGAGGTGGAGGTCCCGGATCGGCTCGGTCACCGACGGTGCCGCGTAGCCGAGGCCGACACCGATGACCATCGCCGCGAAGATCCACACGGTGAGATACTTGTCCAGAAAGTCCATCGAACGCGGGTCGCCGCAGCTCTCGCAGCCGCAGTCCGGCCCGTGTTCGTGGGTCGCGTTACTCATGAACAGTCCCTTCAAGGACGGTCACGAGGGCGACGGCGCGGTTGGTCGCCCGATATTTCTTCCAGCGGCCGTCCTTCCGCCCGTCGACGAGTCCGGCGTCGACGAGGTGGGAGAGCGCGTGACTGAGCCCGCTCTCGGTCACGTCGACGACCGCCTGTAGCTCGCAGACACAGAGCTCCTCTCCGGCCGCGACGAGGGCGCGGACGAGCGTGTACCGCGTCTCGTTTGCCAGCGCCGAGAGCACGTCGAGTTCCGTCTCGACCCGCTCCGCGCCGATCGCCGCCTCGAGCGTCTCGAGTTCACCCAGCCGCCGTTCGACGTCCTCCTCGCGACACGCGTCGAGTTCGTCCTCGAGATAGCGTTGTAATCGGTCCGTGGCTTGTCCCATCAGCCTCGAGTTGAGCGGTAGTTCAATTAATAGCTTTGGTCCGACAGTGGATTGGACGATATATCGGCCGATGTTGCGAAGACTGAGCTATCCGGCAATCAGTCGGCCTAACTTAATTGAGTAGATACGCAACTGTATGTCGAACGAATCGTCCACCCGATCCTACGTCGTCTCACGCGCGAGCGAACCGGTTCGGAAACAGCGAGACGGAACGGCATTTACCGGTGCGTTCGGTCGACGGACCGGGGAGTCGGATCGCTGCTTCGTCGAGGGACTCCGACCGGCGTCTACGATCTGCTCGGCGGTGCGACGGTACTGATCGATGCCGTCGTCACGATCGAGTAACGCGGGTCGCTGCGCTTCGACCCGCTCTCTCCGACCGAAACGGGGCGATAGATCTCGAGCACGGCGATACGGTGGTCGCCGAGCACCGGCACCGCGGTCAGCCTCGAGAACGCGCCGGTCGCGGACACGTCAGTAACGAGAGTGAAAACGCGATCCCGAAGTCGGGATCGCCGGCAACAGCGCACGAAGCGCCGGTGTCAGTTTAAATGACGCGGTTCTGCAGGTAGTCGAGGTGCTTTGCGTTGTAGACGATCTTGACCTCGTCGGTCTCGGCCGATCCGATACAGGTCAGACGGACGTTCTTCTCCTCGACCTCCTCGTCCGAGAGGATCTGCTGCATGTCCATGTCGATCTCGCCCTCGAAGACGATCGCTGCACAGTTCGCACAGGCACCGGCGCGACACGAGAACGGCCAATCGTAGCCCTGAGCCTCGGCCGCCTCGAGGATGTATTCGCCCTCGGCGACGTCGAGCGTGCCGTAGTCCTCCTCGTCGAGGCCGGCGTCTGCGGCCTGCCCGAAGAGGTCGTCGTCGTCCATGTCCCAGCCCTGGTCGTCCAGTACTTCGTAGTTGAGGTATTCTACCGTGGGCATCACTCGGCGATTCGTGGGCCGCACTGGTATAGCTTGCTGTTCAGTCCTAAATTGTCTTTGAGTCAGAATTGGCCAATTAGAAGGAAAGAACCCCCCGATTCGTTACAAGAACGGGGATCGAAGGGAAGAGGAAACAGAAATGTACGAACCTGTTCGACGGAGCGTCGCGTTTGTTGCCGGATGCGAAATCGGTGGCCATCGTCGTGTCAGCGAGGGTCCGACGCCGGACGATCGATACCGGGCAGTCATCAGAGCGGCACGAAGAGGAAGAACCCGTACGCCAACCCGGCCGAGGCCGAGGGGCCGATGATCCAGAACGCGACGAACCGCGCGACGGCGTCCGGTCTGACCAGATCGTCCGCCTCGAGGACGTCGTCCGGTTCTTCCTGTCCGATTTTGGGCACGTCGTCGGGCGTCTCCTGTGTCAGGACGTTCGTCGAGAGCTCGAGCGTGTCCTCGCCGCGTGCGAGCCCGGCGATGCTGGCGGTGCGGCTGGCCCGGCCCCAGCCCAGCCCGACGATGGTCATCACGGTCGCCATCACGAGGCTGATCGGGATGCCGATCGCCGAGAGGAAGGTGGTGATCGAGGCGGCGGTGACGGCGACGATCAGCGCCGCCAGCAGCGGGAGTTCGGTGAGGTCGTTGCCGACGGCCTCCATCGTTCGGCGGGCGATCGTGAAGCCGCCGAGGCTGATCGCGAGCGCGCCGATGGCGATGCCGAGGTCCGTGCCGTCGTAGCCGCCGACGTCGAGCGCGCCGCTACCGACCAGCGGCGCGACCGCGTTCGCGACGTTGCTCGCGCCCGCGCCGAAGGCCATGTAACACGCGATGACGACGATCAGGATCGTCGTCGTAAGCTCCTTCCCCGTCGTCCCCGGGCCCATCGCCGGAGTGGGAACGAGACCGGAGCGCTCAAGGGTGAGCAGCGGGCCCTCGGACTGGCGGATCTCGAAGTAACGATCGAGATGCGGGTAGATGTAGCGACCGACGAGCCCGCCGATCCAGAAGGCGATGATCGGGGTGACGACCCACCACGAGACGATCCGCCCCATCACGACCATGTCCAGCGTTTCGGTCGCCAGCCCGAGGCCGGCGATCGCGCCGACGGCGGTCATCGACGTCGGAACGGGGACGCCGAAGAGGTTCGCGAGCAGCATCCCCAGCCCGATGAAAAACAGGACGACGATGCTGGCCTGCAGCGTGAAGACCTCCGCCGGAACGATGTCGCCGCCCATCGTCTCGATGACGTTGCGGCCGACGGTCCAGCCGCCGATGAAGACGAAAATCGACATGAGCGCCGCGGCCGCCGTCTTGCCGATGACGCCCGCGCCGACGGCCGGACCCCACGCGATCCCGGTCGAGGAACCGCCGATATTGAACCCGACGAAGACGGCCACGACGATCCCGACGAGGAGAATCGCGGAAACCATACCCGAAGCCATTCTACCCGCCCGAAAAGACGTTTCGGGAAGTCGATATGACTGTCATCGGCTGCGATAGATGCGGGCCGTCGGTTCTGTCGAGAAGGACCACGCTCGAGGTGAACTCGAGCGTACCGACCAACGCTTCCGGACGGCGCTGTTAGTGTCAGGTATTCTTGAGTCTCTACTGTTCTCTATAGTTACTGTAAATCAGACCACCTTCTGGACACTGAACCGAGGACCGCATTTGGTCCCGGAGGAGTGGAACAAACAGGAGGATGAAACCGTTCAGAGAGCCGCTCAGCCGACGTAGCTATCTATCTAATGCACAGCTGATAGAATAGAAATGTTTTTCATACCACATTTGTATTTTCTATATAATGTCTAATGGGATATCTATTCGGCGTGAGGGGTGGACAGAAGTGGTTCTGTTTCTGCTAGTGACGGTCGTGATTTCCTTTGTCTGGGTTACGAACGGAATGCATGTAAGCTATCTCGCCAGTATTTTCGGTCTCGGAGTCGGTCTGTCGGTATATTTCGTCGATAGGCTGTCACTGAGACCCTTGATAGAGCTACCAGTCGTTCTGGTATTGTGTATTCTGCTCGCCGTATTCGTTGTTGAGGAAGCATTAATTTCCGGGGCTGTCGCTGCATGTGTAGCCATAACTGCAGCAAAAGCATACGACGTATATCTGTAGTTTCAGGTGAGAAAGGCATCAACCGAACGACAGAGAGGCCATCGTCCAGTCGAACGCCGATCCGATCAGAAGCCGAAGATCGGCACGAACCGGAACGTGAGATAGGCCCCGATCGTCGAGATGGCCGGCACGACGTTCTGCATGAGGATCACGCGGGCCGTCGTCGAGGGGTCGAACAGGTCCGACGCCTGCGGGATGTCCTCGACGTCCTCCTCGCCGATCTCGGGGGAGCGTTCGCCCTCCTCTTCGGCGGTCAACGCGCCGACGGAGACGCGGGTCTCCTCGCCGGCCCGAACGCCCGAGAGGGTCGTCGTCCGCGTGGCTCGCCCCCAGCCCAGCCCGACGATGCTCATCGTCGCGATGACGACGAAACTCGCGGGGATCCCGATCGACGAGAGGCCGATGACGATCCCGGAACTGATGACGGCGACGACGATCGCCGCGGTCAGCGGGAGGTTCGTGATGTCGTTGCCCAGCGTGTCGAGGGTGCGGCGAGCGATCGTAAAGCAGCCGACCGCGACCGCCGCCGAGCCGATCAGGATCAGCGGGATCATATCGACGTCACCGGTGCCGTAGATCGGCGCGATCGCGTTGGCGATGTTACTCGTCCCCGAGGCGAAGCCCATGAGACAGCCGATCCCGACGACGACGAGCGCGCCGGTGATCTCCCGGCGGTCGGCGTCGGCGCCGAACCGGAGTCGCGGGACGACCCCGGATCGATCGATCGAGACCATCGGTCGACCGCCCTGCTTGCTTTCGATAGCGATCCAGGCGTTGATCTGTGGATAGAAGTACCGACCGACCACGCCGGCCACCCAGAACCCGAGGATCGGCGCGACGATCCACCAGACGGCGATCTCGCCGAGCTCGTTCCAGTTGAGTTCGCCGGTTGCAAAGCCCAGCGCGGCGATCGCGCCAACGGCGGTCATCGACGTCGAGGCGGGGACGCCGGCGTAGTTACCGACGAACAGCGCGCCGCCGATGAAGAAGAGCACGGCGACGTTCGAGCGCAGCGTGAAGATGGAGGTGTCGGTAACGAGTTCTTCGCCGAGCGTCATGACCACCTTCGGACCGATCGTGTAGGCTCCGAGAAAGAAGAAGATCGACATCAAGCCGGCGGCCATCACCTTCGTGATCACGTTCGCACCGACGGCCGGACCGAACGCGGGACCGGTCGTCGAGCCGCCGATGTTGTAGCCGACGAAGATTGCAGTCAGAATGCCGACAATGAGCAGCGGTTCCGCGTTCACGCTCGGTAGTCACGCGATCCGATACTAAAAATACGCCTATTCGTTCCGGTCCGTGAGACGAGCGTCGCGACCGGCCTCGCCCGGGCCGACGGGTTGGCGGAGTCTACGCGGATTCCCCGTCGATCCGCTTTAGCTGCTCGGCGTCGGTGAAGACGTACTTGCCGATCAGCAGGCTGCTGGTCATGCTCGTCAGCCCGCCCGCGGCGAATATCATCGCCATGATGACGAACTGGTAGAGCGCGGCGTACAGCGGGTTCTCGCCGCCGAGGATCATCCCCGCCATGATGCCCGGGATCCAGACCCAACCGAGGCTCTTCAGCGAGTCGATGGTCGGGATCAGTGACGCCCGAACGCCGGTCTTGACGTGTCTCGAGACGACTGCGTGAGGCGGCGCGCCGAGCGCGAGACCGGCCTCGATCTCGGTCCGGTTGTCCTCGATCTCGTTTTTGAACCGGTCCAGCGCGAGCGAGTTCGCCTTCATCGCGTTGGCGATGATCATGCTCCCGACGGGGACCAGATTGCGCACGGTCGTCTCGATCGCCCCCGCGAGCGCCATCGTGGAGATGACCAGCCCCGAGCCGACGACGATCGCGACGAACGAGACTCGGATCACTCCCGGGAGCCCCTCGCCGCGGTTCTTCGAGATCCAGGTCGCGCCGGTCATCATTCCGAGGAGGATGACGATGCTCCACGCGAACTCGGCGGTGAGCAGGAGGCCGACGATCGACCCCATCGTCACGATCTGGACGAACCCGCGGACGAGCGCGACGCCGAGTTCCCGCTCGAGCGAGAGCCCGCGGAGATGCGAGAGGCCGACCACGAGCGCGGCGAGGACGGCCGCGACGGCGACCTGTCCGAGTCCCCTGCGGAGGACGGGGTCGGCAAACTGCGCGCCGAACTCGGCGGCCGACGACAGCGCCGCCATCAGGCGAGCACCTCCGCGACCGGCCCGAGTCGCTCGACGCGTCCGTCGCGCAGCGACAGCACCCGGTCGGCGAGTCGCCGGGCCTGTGGCTCGTCGTGGGTGACCATCACGACCGTGAGGTCGAGGTCGCGGATGAGCTCCGCGAGGAGGTCCTCGACGCGCTCCTCGGACGCGGAATCGAGGTGCGAGGTCGGCTCGTCGAGCAGGAGCACGTCGGGCTCGTTGTAGAGGGTCCGAGCGATGGCGACGCGCTGTCGCTCGCCGCCCGAGAGGACCTCGACATCGCGCTCGGCGTACCCCTCGAGGCCGAGGCGCTCGAGCAGTCGGCCGACGGCGGCGTCGTCGACCGGCTCGTCGCGGAGCAGGGCGCTCCGGGCGACGTTTTCCGAGACGGTTCCGGGAACCAGCGCGGGGTCCTGTGGCACGAGACCGACTCGCTGTCGGAGCGTCTGCGGCGGGATCGACCGGTAGTCCGTCCCCTCGAGTAGCACCGTTCCCTCCGTGGGTTCGTCGAGTCGGTTGAGCAGTCGGAGCAGCGACGATTTGCCCGCGCCCGAGGGACCGACCACGACCAGCACCTCGGATTCGGCCACCGCGACGGAGACGTCGTCGACGATCCGGTCGCCGTCGACGACCCGCGTCAGGCTCCGCGTCTCGAGTATCGTCATTGTCGGTGAATCCGACTCACGATCGGAAGTGCGGTTCGATCAACGAGCGGGAGGCGGCCGCATGGATCGGGGCGGGGCTCAGACGCCCCAGAAGAACGCGATGCCGAGGACGGTCACGATCGAGAGCACGAGTTGCAACGGCGCGCCGATCCGCGCGTAGTCGCCGAAGCGGTAGCCGCCGGGGCCGTAGACGAACAGGTTCGTCTGGTAGCCGATCGGGCCCAGAAAGGCGGTGCTCGCGGCGAAGGTCACCGCCAGCACGAACGCGAACGGGTTCGCGCCGATGCCCGCCGCGGCGGCCGCCGCGACCGGGATGAGCAGCACGACGCTCGCGTTGTTACTGATGACCTCCGTGAGCAGCCCGGTCAGGATGTAGAACAGCCACAGTACCGCGATCGGCGGCAGAAAGCCCGCCGACTGGACGACCAGCCACGCGAGGTAGCCGGCCGCGCCCGACCCCTCGAGGGCGACCCCCAGCGGGATCACCCCCGCGAGCAGGAAGATGATGTCCCACTCGACGGCGTCGTAGAGTTCGTTCGGCTCGAGGACGCCCGTGACGACCATCGCGACGACGCCGGCGAGTGCGGCGATGAGGATCGGGTAGATCTCGAGGGCCGCGACGGCGACGACGCCGATCATGATGGCGACGGCGATCGGTGCCTTGTCGGTCCGGTAGTCGGGGCGAGGCGGTTCGCGGGCGACGATCACGTCCTTCCCTCGAGCGAGTCGGTCGAGCGTGTCCGGCGGGGCCTGTACGAGCAGCGTGTCGCCGACGCCGAGCCGTCGTCCGACGATGCGCTCGCCGACGAGTTCGCCGCGGCTCCGCAGTCCGAGGACGGCGGCGTCGTACTCCTCGCGGAACGCCTCGAGGTCGAGGCGCTCGCCCACGAGCCGCGAGTCGAGCGAGACGACCAGTTCCGTGAGCACGCCGTCAGAAGTCGGGAGGTCCGCCGCACCGTTCGGTCGGCCGACGGGTTCGACCCCCTCGGCGTCCTCGAGCGTCGCGATCGCGTCCCGGTCCGTCCGGACGACGAGCACGTCGCCCTCCCGAAGGGAAGTCGCCTGTCGCGGGGCGACCGAGCGCTCCCCGGCGCGGACTACCTGCACGACGTCGATATCGGGACCGAGCGTCTCGCTCGCGTCGCGGACCGTCTCGCCGACCAGCGGGGAGCCGGGGACGACGGCCACGTCGGCCACGTAGTCGCCGACCGCGTAGGACTCGAGGTAGTCGGCGCGCGGCGGGACCCGCTCGGGCAGGAGGTAGTGGCCGACGAAGATCAGGTACAGCGAGCCGACGACGACGACGATGGCACCGAGTTGGGTGAACTCGAACATCGAGAACCGGTGGAGTTCGGGATACTCGGAGCCGAGACGGGCACTGACATCGCTCGCGAGGATGTTCGTCGAAGTGCCGATGAGCGTGAGCATGCCCCCCATCTGCGAGGCGTAGGAAAGCGGGATCAGCAGCTTCGAGGGCGACGTGTTCCCCCTGTTCGCGACGTCGGTGACGACCGGCACCAAGAGTGCGACGACCGGCGTGTTGTTCAGGAAGCCGGAGACGGGACTGGTCGCGGCGACGACCGCGAACAGCTGCTTTCGGAGACTGTCGCCCGCGAAATCCGCCATTCGGCGCCCGAGTTCCTGGACGATCCCCGTCCGGCTGATGCCGCCGCTCAGGATGAGCATCGCCAGCACGGTGATCGTCGCCTCGTTCGCGAACCCGGAGATGCCCGTCTCGGGATCGACGCCGGTCCACGGCTCGAGGACGACGAGGATCACGATCAACAGGATCGCGGTCACGTCGATCGGCAGGCGCTCGGTGAGAAAGAGGACGAGCGCGACGGCGACGACGCCGAAGACGACGAGCATGTCGGTCGTCACGTCGGACTGGGTCGCGGTCGCTTGGGCGAGGAAATCGCACGCCGACAGCGCCATGAGACGACCCACATCGACCGCACATGTAACAATTCTGTTGAGATAGGGGACAGTGTCGCGGCGATGTCGGTCGGCGAAACCGTCGCCTTTACTCGCGTCGGCCTCGCGGACACGGGTATGACCAGCGACGACACGAGCGGCGAGTTCGGGGCGTTCGAGGTGATTCCGGCGGTCGACATTCAGGACGGTGAGGTCGTCCAACTCGTGCAGGGAGAACGCGGGACCGAGAAGAGCTACGGCGACCCCGTCGAGGCCGCCCGGCGATGGATCGACGCCGGCGCGGAAACGCTCCACCTCGTCGACCTCGACGGCGCGTTCGAGGGCGAGCGGGCGAACGCCGACGCCATCGAGGCGGTGATCGACGCCGTCGACGTGCCGACGCAACTCGGCGGGGGAATCCGTACGGCCGAGGACGCGATCGACCTGCTCGAGCGCGGCGTCGACCGCGTCATCCTCGGCACTGCGGCGGTCGAGAATCCGGAGATCGTCGCGGAAATCAGCGAAACGCACCCCGACAGCGTGGTCGTCAGCCTCGACGCGAAAGACGGCGAGGTCGTCGTCGAGGGCTGGACCGAAGGCGCCGGGATTTCGCCGGTCGAGGCCGCCGAGCGATACGCGGAACTGGGGGCCGCCGCGATCCTCTTCACCAACGTCGACGTCGAGGGCCGACTCGAGGGCGTCGCGGCCGATCCCGTCCGCGAACTGGTCGATGCGACCGAAATCCCCGTGATCGCCAGCGGCGGGGTGGCGACACTCGAGGACGTGCGCGACCTCGAGGCGGCCGGCGCGGCGGCCGTCGTCGTCGGGAGCGCACTCTACGAGGGGAACTTCACGCTCGCGGAAGCGCAGGCTGCGATCGACGCGAGCGAGTAATCGCGACGGTCTCCCACCGTCTCGGTCCGGCGAGTCGTCCCCTCGAGTGACGCTGGATTGAAGCTGTCGAATATCGAATCAGAAACCGATGGCCGACCGCGACTACCACCGGTCCGATCACGTCCGGATGGCCGCCGTGTTCGCCCTCCTGCCGCCGATGATATTCGTCGGCCCGCTCGCCGCGATTCTCGGACTCGCAGTCGGACTGTTCCTCTGTCCCGACGGCGACTCGAACGACGGTGCGCTGTCCGGGACGGCGTAAGCGATTGAAAACAGGCTATGTTCGGTGGCCGGGAGCACGGCTCGAGCAATGCGAGAGCCGTGCGACTCGGGGAAGGGCAGGCGGTTTACCGATATCACCGCGAGCGAAGCCGCAGGCTGAGCGAGCGGGCCGACGACCGACCTGTAAGGGAGGGAGGAGTGCTTTTCATCAAAGTTTTGCCGAGTGCGGTCGCTTCGCGACCGCACGCAGCGCAAAAGTTTGGTTAGGAACGCCAAAACTCTGGGGTCAACAGCACGAGAACGGGGATGATCTCGATGCGACCGATCCACATCATGACGATCATGATCGCACGGGTCAGCGGCGAAAAGGCCAGGTAGTTGTCGAACGGGCCGGCGACGCCGAACGCGGGGCCGATGTTGAGGAAGATCGAGGCGGCCGCGCCGAGGGCGTCGAACTCGTCGACCGGGGTCCCGACGCGGGCGGCGTCGACGACGATCACGACCGTGAGCAGGAAGAAGATGACCAGCGCGAGGGTGACGTACGTGAAGACGTCGCCGATCGTCTCCTCGTCGACAACCGAGTCGTCGAGCCGGAGCGGCCGCACGGCGTTCGGGTGAACGGCGGTGAACAGGGTCCGGCGGAACCCCTTCAGAATGACCAGCCAGCGGAGCGACTTGATCGAACACGTCGTCGATCCGGCCATCCCGCCGGTGAACATACAGAGGAACAGCATGTGCTTCGCGCCGGGCGACCAGAGATCGAAGTTGACCGAGGCGTAGCCCGTCGTCGTCAGCATCGAGACCACGTTGAACAGCCCGTGACGGATCGTCGGCTCGACGCCCATCGCGAGATCGGGGTCGAGCACGAGCATGGCGACGACGATCGCCGTGATCGACGCGAGGAGGCCGACGTAGAACCGGAATTCGTCGGACTCGAGCGGCCGGCGGATATCGCCCTGCGTCACGGCGTAGAGGAGCACGAAGTTGGTCGCTCCGAGGAACATGACCGGGATCAGCGTCCACTGGACCGAAGCGGAGAACGCGCCGATGCTGTCGGGTTGGGGCGAGAATCCGGCGGTGGAGACGCTGGTGAGCGCGTGCGCGACGGCGTTGTAGAGGTCCATCTCCGGCGCGAGACCAACGAGGGAAAGCGCGAAGAGGGCGAGCGTCGTGAGGACCGTCAGGCCGATGTACAACCCCCAGATGAGGCGTGCGGTCTCGTCGAGATGGGGGCGGAGCTTGTGGACGTTCTGCGTCTGCGTTTCGGTCTCCATCAACTGGGCACCGCCGACGAGCAGGTGAGAGAACAGGCCGATGGCGACGATCAGGATCCCGAGGCCGCCGAGCCACTGGAGGACCGCCCGCCAGAGCATGATCGCCCGCGAGTGCGCGCCGAAGTCCTCGATGACGGTCGCGCCCGTGGTCGTCACGCCGCTGGTGCTCTCGAAGACGGCGTTGACGGGTCGTGCGAGCACCCCGTCGCCCGCGATGAGAAACGGGATCGCGCCGACCAGCGCGACCCCCAGCCACGTCAGGGCGACCATCAGGAACGCCTCCCGCTGTTGAATCTCGCGATCGGCGGTCAATCTCTCGAGAGCGGTTCCGAAGACGACGGTGACGGCGATGGTGAGGAAAAACGGGACCGGGTCGTCGCCGTCGACGAGCGAGAGGGCGAGCGGTCCACCCAGTGGGACGGCGAGCCACTTCAGGACCGTCCCGGTGAGGCTACAACTCGAGCGCCAATCGACGCGAATCGTCATCGACTGTCTGCACGTGTACTGCGAAGCGGGATAACAGTTCGGCAGAAAACGGTCCGCACGGAACAGTCGAGATCCGGGGGACGGGGCTCGAATTCGACGCGGCGGACTCAGCTATCGTAGCCGTGGCCGGCGTAGAGGGCGAAGACGTTAGCCAGCAACAGGACCCCGAAGGTCAGCGTGACGGTCGGATCGCCGAGTCCCTGTGCGAGGAGGGGGAGGTGCACGAAGGGCAGAGCGATGGCGACCCAGAACGACAGGAACTGGGCGGGGCCTTTGATCGAGCGGACGACGCGGCGGGTGCGCTGGGGCTCCGTCTCAGGGCTCGACGGGGGGATCGATTCGTTCGAAACGGGGGAGGGGTTGGACATGGGATCGGGACACCTCTTCTCAACTACGACATTCACCCTACCCATCATATAATCGGCTGAAGATTGGCGTGGTTTCGGTCCGTTTCACCCCCGTAATGGGATCGAAATGACGTTTTTAAACGCCCTCAGAAACCGTTAGACGTTTTATAGCCCTTTTTGATTTATTTTTCCGAATGTGGGACGCGCACAGCAGGATTCGGCCAACGTCCCCGGTCGGTGACCGGCTGCCGGCGACGAGCGGAATCCCCTTGTACCGGGAACGGTATGGATCTAGCATGAGCGAGCGAACGGCGACGATCACGCGCGAGACGGCCGAGACGGCGATCGAGTGCACGCTCGAGATCGACGGGAGCGGCGCGGCCGCGGTCGACACCGGGATCGGCTTCTTCGATCACATGCTGACGTCGTTCGCCAAACACGGCCTGTTCGACCTCGAGGTCGACTGCGACGGCGACCTCGAGATCGACGACCACCACACGGTCGAGGACGTCGCGATCGTGCTCGGGGAGGCCGTCGACGAGGCGCTGGGCGATCGCTCGGGGATCGTCCGGTACGCGGACCGGCGGGTGCCGCTGGACGAGGCCGTCGCGGGCGCGGTCGTCGACGTGAGCGGGCGACCGCGGTTCTACTTCGACGGAGAGTTCTCGCAGGCAGAAATCGGCGAGTTCACCAGCGACATGGCGCGTCACTTCGGAGAGTCGCTCGCGATGAACGCCGGTCTGACGCTGCACCTCGAGGTCGACGGTGAGAACGCCCACCACGAGGTCGAGGCGCTGTTCAAGGCGCTCGCACGAAGCCTCGACGACGCGACGCGGCTCGACGAGCGGCGGGACGGAACTCCCAGTACGAAAGGGACCCTCTAGTCGTCGACGACCGGCCACCGGTACTCGGCCGGGTCGTCGCGCGTCAGCCGTCCGGTACCGTCGTGGACCGCGATATCGCCGTCCTCGAGCCCCCGTTCGAAGTCATCTCCCTCGGTTCACCAGCCTGAGAGAGTACGAGCACCTCGAGCAGCCACCACAGCGCCGACGCTCCGTAGAGGACGAACCGTGCGCAGTCGGTCGCGCCGGCGGTCGGACCGGTCGTGATTCAGGGACGGCGGAGCAGTCCCCCTTTCTCGACGAACTCGCCGTCCTCGACGGCGTAGTCGACGATCGCCTCGACCTCGTGACTCTCGAGGTCGTAGGCGCCCGCGGCCAACTCTTCGACGGCGGTCCGTTTCATCGGGAACTCGCGGTTGCGAAGGAGTCGGACGACCTTGTTGTACGCCGTCGGCGGGCGGTTGCTCGAGCCAGTCGACTCGGCGTCGTCCGCGGCCGCTGCGTTCGACGCGTCTCCCGTCTCCGTCGGCTCTTTCGACGTCGCTCCGTCCGCCGGTTCGTCGCCGTCTTCGTCCGCCGACCCAGCGGCGTCGTCGTCCGTTCGCTCGTCGCGTTCGAAGGTGATGCCGCCCTCGAGTCCCGGCTCTGCGTCCGATTCGGAGTCGGAATCGGGATCGGCCTCGTCGGCGGGCTGGGATGTCGTCCCGTCTTCGGACTCCGCGGGCGTCTCCGAGACGGTCGCGTTCGGACTGGTCGTCCGGGGTCGTTTCTCCGTCGATTCGTCGGCGGTAGCGACGACGGCTCCCGAACCGTCGGTCTCGTCGTCGCCGGTCGAATCGCGGTCGCCGTCGGCGGGACCGGTTTCGGACCGGGCTCCGCTCTCGGCCCCGGCGCGGGCGAGCAGCGGTTCGAGCAGCGTCTCGAGTCGATCTTTGCAGTCGGCACAGGGGACGACGCGGCGCTGTTCGGCCTCGGTCGGCTCGAGTTCGGGCGGGACGATCTCGAACGCGCCGACGGCCTCGGCGTCACAGAAGTCACAGCTCCGGAGTTCGCGCATAGTGTCGGCTCTCACGGGGACGGTAAAAAAGCATCCGTCAGACGGAGTGTCCCACGGATCGCTCGCGGCTGCGATGGAACGGCGGAATCGCCGCTCGAGACCGATCACCGGACATTATACCGGAGCGGCCGTACACTCGGCAACGAATGTTCGACGAGATCATGGAGAAATTCGAGGGATCGCCGAGCCAGCAGGCGGTGATCCGGCTGCTGCTCGAGCGGGGGTTCTCCGTCAACGACGACGGGCGGGTCGTCTCCGGCGGGATCGAGATCCCGAACACGGGGATCGCCCGCGAGATCGGTGTCGACCGACGGGTCGTCGACTCCACGACCGATGTCATCCTCGAGGACGACGAACTGCGCCGCATCTTCCAGAACATCTCGCAGGTACCGAGCCTGATGGATTTAGCGCCGGTCTTGGACCTGACGGTGCTCTCGATCGAGGTGATCGACGCCGAGCGGGAGGGGATCGTCGCGCAGGTCACCGGGACGCTGGCCGATCACGGCATCTCGATCCGCCAGACGATCAGCGAGGACCCCGAGTTCACGGACGAGCCCCGGCTCTACCTGATCACCGACGAGGAACTCCCCGGCGAGACGATCACCGCGATTCGCGACCTCGAGTTCGTCCGGAAGATCGAGATCCAGTGATCGGCGGTCGGCTCGGGGTCAGTCCCCGTCCGCGTCGACGTCGACGGTGTCCGCGAAGTCGTCGAGGACCGACTCGAGGGCGCTCGTGAGTTCCTCGAAGCGCTCCATGGACATGTCGTCGGTCGTCACCCAGACGCCGTGTGGGCCGCGGATGACCCGCGACAGGTAGCCGTTCTCGAACATGCGGATCGTCGCCTGATACTCGCCGAGTTGCGTGTTCCGGTAGGCCGACTGGGAGCGAAAGCCCAGCCGCTCGTGTTCGGCGAAGCCGATGAGGTCGGCGGTCTGCTCCAAGTCCGACCGCAGATACAACTGCTCGACGTCGGCCTCGGTGAAGTAGGTGATACTGCGCAGTTCGTCTCCGACCGTCGTCCGGCAAACGCTGCGGAGTTCGTCCGCCAGTTCGGCGTCGATAGTCTCGCCGTCCATGTGTGCATATAACACATGGAACAGTAATAGCGTACGGGTCGGGGCGAAACGTCCTGCAACCGTCCCCGACGACCGAACCGCGGGGACCGACGGGCTCTTTTCGCCGGCCGGGGTAGCACCGACCATCGCTATGGCCAGCCTCGAGCACCGAAACCGGCAATGTGGCCGACGAGACGCGGAGCGTGAGCGGGCGTGAGCGACGCGTACCGAACCGTCGCGGAGTCCGCCACCGCCGAGTTCGTCGTCCAAGGGTCCGAGTTCCTCGGCCACGTCCAACCCGTCGAATCCGTCGACGCCGCCGAGTCGTTCGTCGAAACCGTCCGCGAGGAGTACGCCGACGCCACCCACAACGTCCCCGCCTACCGCGTGCGGACCGGCGACGACGGGACCCACGGCCACTTCCTCCGGGAGTACTCGAGCGACGACGGCGAGCCCTCCGGCTCGGCCGGCAAGCCGGCGCTGAACGTCCTGACCCAGCAGGACCTCGAGAACTGCGCGATCGTCGTGACCCGCTACTACGGCGGGACGAACCTCGGCGTCGGCGGCCTCGTCCGGGCGTACTCCCGTGCGGTGAAAGAGGCGGTCGAGAAAGCCGGCATCGTCGAGGAACACCCCCACGAGCAACTGCGGATCACCGTCGAGTACGACGACTCGGGGACCGTGCGGTCGATTCTGGAGAGCGAGGGCTACGAGTTCGAAGCCGACTACGCGGCCGCGGTCAGTTTCGACGTGCGTGTGCCACTCGCCGACGGCGAGGCGCTCCGGGACCGGATTCGGAGCGCGACGAGCGACCGCGCCGACCTCGAGTGAGGCGGCCGACGGCTGAAAGACGGCGGCCGCTGGTGGACCGTTACCGTGTCCAAACGCCGGGTGCGTCGTCCGGCAGGCGGCCCTCGATTTCGGTCTGAAGCGCCTCGAGGTCCTCGAGTTCGTCGCGATCGAAGCGAACGTCGAGGAAGCCGCGATCCACCACGAGTTCGTCCTCGCGTAGCCGCACGTGCGAGATGTCAGTCCACGGGACGAGCGAGCGCGTGTACGGCCGCCGTTTGACGAGCCCGGCCTCGTAAACCCGGACTTCGGGCGCGTCGCTGAGCGACCCCACGCGCCATCGGCCCTCGGCGAGGCCGCCACAGACCCAGAATATCGCCAGCCCGAACCACACGATCGACGGCGTCCAGTCACCCGCGGCGGCGTTCGCCCCGCCCAACAGGAGCCACAGCGCGAGCACGACGGCATCCAGTATCGGATTGCCCGGCGGGGTCCACGGCCACGCGGCCGCGGGGTCGTCACCTGTGATCGCGTCGACGTACCGGGTCTGTGCGACCCACCCCAGCAGCGAGCCGGTGACGGCGAC
Source organism: Natrinema sp. LN54 (assembly GCF_052439245.1). Lineage (NCBI taxonomy): Archaea > Methanobacteriati > Methanobacteriota > Halobacteria > Halobacteriales > Natrialbaceae > Natrinema > Natrinema sp. LN54. Next base: position 419,099 of record NZ_JBQVRP010000003.1, on the reverse strand, counting down.
GGCGACCGCCGCGACGAGCGCAACGGGCGCGAGCCGCGACTCGAGCGCTCCGAACACCGATACGACGGCCACCGCTCCGAACGGGACGGCAAGCGCGACGACCGCCGCCCGACGGCGACGGGTTCGACCGATCCGACCCGCGAGTCCGCGGACGCGCCTCGCGATCGCGATTCCAACGAGACAGCCGCTCGAGAACCCGGCGACGGCCGCACCGGGCACGAACAGTAACGGGGCGGTAGTGAGCGCGGCGACGACCGCCGCGATGCCCGCGAGGAGCGCGCCGACGTATCCACCGAACGCGAGTTGAAATGCCGCGTCCGGTCGGTCGTCGGTGCTGCCAGCGGTGTCGCTCGAGGCGATCGGCTTTCGGTCGGACACGGGTACGCGTTCGACCGCTCGTGTTAAAATAGTAACCGAATCGGAGAGCGGGTTACGCGTCCGCCGTCGGAGCGGAGACGTCCGTCTCGGACCCCGGCAGTCGAGAGCGGTTACGTTGGGAGAGACCGACGAGAATCACCAGCCCGACGGCTCGCAACAGGAGCGTGACCGTGAGACCGGTGAGGCCAATGGAGACGCCGGCCAGGGAGAGCACTGCCTCGACGATGAGCAGGGGAATTTCGGGGACCATCAGCAGGATCGACGCGATCGCGTACAGCGTGCGATTCCCGGAGTCGACCGGCGAGAACTGACAGCCGATGATCGTCACGCCGAGGGCGTAGACCCCGAGGAACATCCCGAGGACCGGGACCACGACTTCGGGGAGGAAGAAGCCGAGATCCGAGACGTCGGCCAAGCCGATAACGCCCCATCCGTCGCCCGTTTCGCGGACGAGCAGGATGCCCGGCGAGAAGACGAAGGCGAAGGGGACGAGGATCTTGTTCAGCGAGAGCAGGAACGCGCTGATCGCGGTCTTGAGTTCGTCGGCCTTGGCGATGCCCGCACCGGCGAAGGCGGCGACGGCGACGGGCGGCGTCACGTCCGCCATCAGCCCGAAGTAGAGCACGAAGAGGTGGGCGGCGAGGACCGTCCCGACGGCCTCCTCGATCGGCCCGCCGAGCATCGCGACCAGGATGATGTACATCGCGGTCGTGGGCATCCCCATCCCGAAGATGATCGACGCGATCCCGGTGAGGACGAGCAAGAGCAGGATCGAACCGCCGCTGACGGCCGAGATGAGCGCGGCGAGGTTCGGCCCCAGTCCGGAGACGCTGATGACGCCGGGGACGACGCCCGCCGCGGCGACCGCGATAACGACCGTCGTCGCGGTGCGTGCGCCGGACTCCATCGATTTCAGCACGAACGTGCCGAGTCGATAGCCGGTGTTCTCGGCGAGCGACGGCCGGTTGATCGCCGCCGCGGACCGCTGTGCGGACTCGTCGACCGCCTCGTCCAACTCGAGCAGCGGCGAGTCCGCGCGCGGTCGAGCGAGCAGGAAGGCGACGCTGACGAGGATCGCGATCAGCCCGAGGTCCGACACCGCGGCGGACGCTGCGGCACCGAGCGAGTACGGATCGGCCGCCGACTCGAGACCGAGTAGGACCTGTCCCGCGCTCGCGAGTCCGACCCCGTAGGTCGCGAAGGCCGCGAGTTGGGCGACGAAGAGCGCGGCGATCGATCCTAGCAGCGGGACGGCGTTCCGCTCGTTGTAGGCGGCGACGACCGCGACTAGCGCGACGATGGCGAGGATCGTGTACCAGCCGGCGCGAGCGATCGAGAGGCGAGCGAAGACGAGGAAGTAGATCAGGAGCGCGATCGGCACCAGATAGAACCAGCCTGTCCGGAGCGCGTCGAGGGCGTCGGGCAGTTCCGCGCGCGGCAGTCCGCCGATACCGCCGCGGACGGCCTCGAAGTGAACCATCACCCACATCCCGAAGAAGAACGCGATGGCGGGCAGGGTCGCGGCAACGATCACGTCCGGGTACGGTGTGCCGGTGTACTCGACGATGAGGAACGCGGCCGCCCCCATCACCGGCGGCAGGATCTGTCCGCCCGACGAGGCGGAGGATTCGACGGCCCCGGAGAACTCGGGCGAGTAGCCCGACCGTTTCATCAGCGGGATCGTGAACGCACCGGTCGTGACCGTGTTCGCGATCGACGAGCCGCTGAGCATCCCCATGAAGCCGCTCGAGACGACGCTCGCCTTCGCCGGGCCGCCCTTCCGGGTCCCGGTCGCCGAGTAGGCGAGGTCGATGAACCACTTGCCGGCGCCGCTCATCTCGAGGAACGCACCGAAGAGGACGAAGATGTAGATGAACCGAACGCTGACGGTGACGGGCACGCTGAATATGCCCGCTTCGACCGTGTACCAGAGGTTGTAGACGATGCTGCCCCACGTTTCGGGGAGGATCGAGAGCGCGCCGATCGGCGAATCGCTCGGGATGACGTATCCCCACCGGGCGTAGGCGATGAACAGGCCGACCAGCGACATGAGGTGGACCCCGAGGGTCCGTCTGGTCGCCTCGAGGACCAACAGGATACCGAGCGTCCCGAGGAGGAACGCGTAGGAGACGCTATCGAGCGGAATGCCGACCATCGTGGCGGCAGTGACCAGCGGCTCGAGGAAGGGATACATCTCGTGGAGCGGGCGGGCACCGTGGATCCCGAGGACCGCGAACTGCTGAATCTCCTCGATCTCGGTGACGATGTAGTACGTGGGAAGGATCGAGAGGACGACGAGCGCGACGTCGACCGGCGTGATCCGATTCATCTCGGGATCGACGGCGGCCCAGCGGACCCCGTCCGCGAGTCGCGTCGCCGCCCTCGAGAGCGGGTGATCCGGCCCGAGCTTCGACTGGAGGGCGGGCGAAATCCGACCGAGCCGTCTGGCGACGAACCCGTCTCCCCGGCTCCCCGGGAAGAGCAGGAACGCGAGGATCAACGCGAACGTGACGTGGATCGCGTTGACCTGTAGCTGTTGGAGCGAACCGAGGGAGAATTCGCCGACGACCGGCAGCGTCGCGCCGAACTCACGGCTGCGCGCGGCGAGCCACAGTTGAAACGCCGAAAACAGGATGCCGACCAGCGCGACGGCGACGACCGCGGGACCCCGAAGGGTGCGGCGGCGCTCGACTTCCTGCATGATTTCTTCTTGCTCTTCCTCCGAAACCGCGTCCGTATTCGTATCAATGCTCATAGGGAGTCAGAATATCGTCCGTCGTCGAGTTTCGAATCGGCCGCCGTGAAACGGTCGGTCAGGAGGGCCGTATCGAACAGTCCGCCGTCGACGGAGATATCGACGGGCCCGTCGGACCGCTCGACCAGATCGTACCGCTCACCGTCGATCACGAGTTCGTGACCGGCGATCGAGCCGGGCGCGACCGGGACCGCCTCGTAGGTATCGTTGCGCGTCACGACGAGTCCCTCGTCGGTCCGTTCCATCGACTCGGCGGCCGGGAGCCCCGCGCCGTGAGAATGGAACACCATCCGATCCATCCGGAGGACGTCATCCTCGACGACGTACACGTCCTCGACCGGCGTCTTTTCGACACTATGGGTGTACGCCAGCGTTACCTCGTCACCGTCGTCGACGGGGACCTCGAGCAGGCGCTCGCCCGAATCGGCATCGGTGACGACGAGCGTCTGCCCGCCCGAAGCCGATGACACGACGGCTGCCGATCCGAGGAGGGCGGCAACCACTACGAGTGCGGCGATAGCGACGGACCGTCTGGTCGGTCGTTGCATATAACTTATCGAAGGTGACCCGGTGCGTTATCCGAAGTACGCTTCGGCGCCGGGGTGGAGGTCGATCGGCATCCCCTCTTGGGCCGAGTCGGCGCTGATGAAGTCCGTCTTGTAGTTGAGATCGTCAGTGTTGTCGAAGATCGCCGCCGTCACCGTTTCGACGACATCGTCTTCGACCCCGTCGTGGGTCGCGATCATCGCCTGGACGGAGACGGTTTCGACATCGGCGTCGACGCCGTTGTAGGTGCCGGCGGGAACGGTATCGTCGGCGAACCACTCGGCCTCGGATCGAATGTCCTCTCGGAGGTCGCCCGAGATTTCGACCAGACTGATATCGTTGCTCGTCGCGAGGTCCTCGATGGAACCGACCGGCCAGCCGCCGACGACGAACGCCGCGTCGATATCGCCGTCCCGGATCTGGTCGGCCGCCGTATCGAAGTCGGCGTTTTGCTCCTCGAAGTCGTCTTCCGTGATCCCCGCGGTCTCGAGGATCTGGAGGGCGTTGACCTGCGTCCCGCTACCGGGAGCGCCGGTGTTGATCGCCGCGCCGTCGAGGTCCTCGACGGACTCGATTCCCGAATCGGCCTGCGTGATGACGTGGATCGTCTCGGGGTACAGCGTCGCGACGCCGCGGATGTTATCCATCCCCTCGCCTTGGAGTTCCTCGATACCGGTTCCGTTCGTCGCGAAGTACGCGATATCGTTCTGGATCAGCGCGAAGTCGGCCTCCTCTCGGTTGAGGCTGCTGACGTTTTCGACGCTGGCCCCGGTCGACTTCACCTGCAGGGAGTAGTCCGTGTTGTCCTCGAGGATGTCCTTGAAATTCCCCGAAAGCGGATAGTACGTTCCGCCGGTGCCGCCGGCGTCCCACGAGAGCGTGTTACCGTCCCCTTCCCCACCGAGACAGCCGGCGAGGCCGGCAATCCCAGTAATACCTGCCGCCTTCACGAAAGATCGTCTGTTGAAATCGTATGACATACTCCGAGCCGTAGTAACGGAGCCATATATAGATTTTTGATTGTCAATCATAATCCGAATGCTGCTACGGATACACACACGGTTGAGGTTGATTGGCAGATGTTCGTTCACTAATAAATCAGTTTCCACAACCTTATATCCTTAAACGTGTATTATGGTCATGAACGGGCCGAACGCGATCGAAACGGCGGAACTCGGGACCAGTTATTCCCGCATCGAGGTCGTCCGCCCGCCCATGGACCGAAACGTCGGCGGATTCGACCGGTTCGGCCGCCTCGTCCTCGCGGCGATACTCCTCGTCGTCGGCTACCGAAATCGGGATCGGACGCTCGGCACGCTGGCGTTCATCGCCGGTAGCGACGTCCTCGCAACCGCGATCATCCAGCGGTGTCCGGCGAACGCGGTGCTGGGAATCGACACCTGCGGGACCGGAGAGTAACGATCTGGGACGAGACGACCGGGTGCACGAGGCGAGACAACTGCTCGAGACCCGCTCGAGACCGGTCGAAAATCGCGCGACGCTCACTCCTCGGGCTCGTACGGGACGGCGTCGCCGTCGACCGGCGGCGCGCCGACCGCGATCACCGAGACCGCGTCGTCGGCGTCGTCGGGGTTGTACGCTCGCTGGGGCGCGCCGGGTTCGACAGCGAACAGCGACCCCTGCGGGACCGTAAACTCCTCGTCGGGCGTCTCGACGTGAAGCGTTCCGGAAAGGACGACGAACGCCTCCTCTTGGGTTTCGTGATAGTGATAGGCCAGCGGCAACTGCTCGCCCGGCTCCGCATCGAACCGGTTGATCGCGACGGTTTCCATGCCCGCCGCGTCGCTCAGTCGGCGGAGATCGCAGGGTCGTTCATCGACTCGCTCGAGGTTGTCCGGATCGACGACGCTGTAACGCATGGAGAGTCGATTCGAGGCGATCCGCAAAAGTCCGTCGCCACCCCTTGGGACCCGAGCCGCCGCTCAGGTCGTCCGGAACGCCCGGTCGCCGGCGTCGCCGAGCCCGGGGACGATGAAGCCGTCCTCGTCGAGGCGGTCGTCGATCGACACCGTCAGCAGGTCGGCCTCGTCGACCGCTTCGTTGACCCGGAGCAGTCCTTCGGGTGCCGACACCGCGGAGAGGACGATCAGGTTCTCCGGTTGCACGGCGTTCTCGACGACGTGCTCGAGGACGGTACACATCGTACTCCCCGTCGCGAGCATCGGATCGGCGATGATGACCGTGTCCTCCTCGTGGATCTCGGGCAGTTTCACGTAGTCGACGGTGATGGGGAACGAGCCGTCCTCGGCGCGGCCGGCCTCCTCGTCGCGGCTCGCGCTGATGACGCCCTGTCGCGCTCGCGGGAACGCCTTCAGCAGTCCCTCGACAAAGGGCGTCGCGGCGCGGAGCACGTTGATGATGACGACGTCGTCGAGCCCGCGGACGCGCTCGCCCATGGTCTGCTCGAGGGGCGTCTCGATCTCGACGTACTCGGTTTCCATGCGGCCGTCGATGATCTCGTAGCCACAGATCCGGCCGAGTTTGACCAGCCCCTTTCGGAAGCTGACCTGCTCGGTCTCGACGTCGCGCAGGCGCGAGAGCGTGTCCTTCGCCAATGCATGCGTGATGAGATACGCGTTGTCCCGGTCTTCGATCGGCATATCCCTACAGCCACTCGCCGGGTAGTTCACAGTATCGATCACCCGCGAGCCCCGCGCCGGAACGCGATCTCGAGGCATCGACGGCTCGCGAAAGATCGGCTTGAGACCGCTAATACGATTTTACCGAGCCGTGATCGACGCTGCGGGTCGAATTCGAGCGCTGACCGCACGGATCGAAAACCGTTCTTGGGTACCGGAAACGGTCGAAACGGTGGGACCGGTTTAATCGCTCGATCGGCGTAGGCCCCGACGCTCCATCACGGGCACTGCATTCCAATGAGTCACCAGAACCAACAGCCACGGCAGGGCGGACAGCAGCCGACACGGATGACGGGCGAGCGCGGGACCCCCGGCGGCCAACAGATGGGGGGCCAAGGGATGAGCGGCGGCCAGCAACCCATGGGCGGCCAACAGACGGGCGGTCAGCAGTCGATGGGGAGCGGCCAGCAAATGGGCGGTCAGGGGATGGGAACACAGGAAATGGGCGGCCAGCAGATGACCGGGCAGGGGATGGCCGGACAGGGAACGCAGGGCCGGCAGTCGTTCGAGAACCACCTCACGAACGAGCTCCGGATCGCGCTCGAGGACTTCACCGAACTGTCCCACATCGCCGACTGGTGTGCGAAGATGTGCGCGTCGGAGGGGCCACAGCTCGCGACGTGTGCGGCTATCTGTCGCGACATCGCGGAGCTGGCCGAGTTCAACGAGAAGCTGATCGCGCGCGACTCGATGTTCGGGCCCGAGATCGCGGACACGTTCGTCCGGATCGCGACCGAGAGCCTGCCCGAACTCCAGCAGTTCCAGCAACACCCCCACGTCGCCGAGACGATTTCGGCGATCGACCGCACGATCGACTCCTGTACGACGCTCCTCGAGATGGTCGGTGGCGGCCAGCAGATGGGCGGCCAGCAAACGGGCGGCCAACGGATGAGTGGACAGCAACCGATGGGCGGTCAACAAACGAGCGGACAGCCGCCGATGGGGAGCCAGCAAATGGGCGGACAGCAACCGATGAGTGGTGGCCAGCAGATGGGCGGGCAGCGCTAAGGCCGTCCCCCGGACAGGCGACGGACGGCAGAGAAGTTTATACCTATCCGCACGCTACCACTCGGCCAGCCGAATGGAAGAGAGCATCTCGGGGTTCAAAGTTCGCGGTGACTGGGGCGACATCGTCGAACACGGCGAGCGCATCACGCGCGCGCTTCGAGACGTCGATGTCCACGATCCTGACCAGGAGTACGGCGCGCGCTTCGCACGCGCCTTCGAGGAGTGGGACGAGTGGCGTCCCAAGGCCCACGAAACCCTCGATTCCGACGTCAGCGAAAAGACCGCCGATCAGGCCAGCGTCGAGGAAGGGAAAGGCGAGAAAGCCGGCAAAGAGCCGGACGAAGACATCAAGACCGCCGGCGAGAAGCTCTCGGAGTCCTACGAGCAACTCGAGGACGACGACGCCGAGGCCGCGGTCGACAACTGGAAGGAGTCGATCGATTACGTCGCGCGCGCTGCCGACTCCGCGAGCCGGAAGGCCCTGCGTCGCGTCGAGGACACGGTCTACCAGAACGTGATGACCCAGCTCGCGCCCTACTACTTCGACAACGAACTCATCAGCGCCAACATCCAGCAGGCCGCGCGCAACGGCGGGAACGGCGAGCAGTTCGTCTTCGAGGTCAACGTCAACGACGACGTGCTCAAGGAGAGCGTCTCCGACCGGCTCGCCGACTACGAGGACGAGGTCGACCGCTGGCACGTCGAAGTCGAGAAGGACACCGACGCGTCCGAGGCCATCGAGGGCGCCGAGCCGCCGCCGGAGCCCGACGATAACTCGCGGTCGACGACGAACTGAGCGAGAACGCAGATCATGGTATCGAGATCGGCGAGCCTGCCACGCGGAGTGTTATCTCGAACGGACCAGCGTGACGAATAGCTAGCCGAACCTAGCGATCAGGGGGTACAAACGAAACCGACGTGCGACAGTCTTCGACGTCGGGTACGGTACCGACATCACTCGCCAGCAAAAGTCGCGACTCGCTCTAATCGGGTGCGCACTCTCTAGAGTAACACCCCTGTGAGTGTGGCAGCCATCAGTCCGTCTGCGAGCCCCTCAGCCATGACCGTCTGTAGGCCACCTCTTAGAAAATCATAATTATTGGCATAGTATTTACTCAGATCGGGGCAGAGAAATGGCCTCTCAAACAACTATGAATAAAGCCCCACTCAGCGTCGGAATACTGGGCTGGCTCATCCTTCTCAACGGGATCCGGATCGCTATTCGAGGCAGTAGTGGGGCTGCCTCTCTCGGGACGTGGCCATTGATCGTCGTAGGCGGGTGCACGGTCACTCTCGGTTGGACGATCATTACCGGCCGACCGATCGGTCTCGCCGGCGGATTCCTTACCTGGAGTTGCCACGTTATAGCGGGGTTCTTCGGTGTTCTCAACGAAGGGACCGTCGAAGGAGATTCGATCTGCTACTGGGTATCGTGACCGCGACAACGCTCTGGCTGACCGGACTCTGGATCCTGTACAGAAACAGGGGGTTCTTTCTCGAGCACGTCGCGACCGATTCCGAGCCAGTCGAGTAATACGTGCGGTTCCCATGCGGCGGAAAACGGGCACGATAATCGGGCAGATGCTCGCGGATCTCCCCACCGCATTGACTCGAGCAGAACCTGTGCGATTGCGCTCTCTGTTCGGCCGCCGCTGGCAAGGGCAGGTCGGCACACACTTGTACGATCCGCTAATAGGAGGCGAGTAGATGGTCGAAATCGCCACGCTCGGAACCTTTCTCGTGGCCGCACTCGCGAGTCTCTTCATGGCTTGGGCGATCGGTGCCGGCTCGAGCGGCTCAACCCCGTTCGCACCGGCCGTCGGCGCGAACGCGATTTCGGTGATGCGAGCGGGCTTTCTCGTCGGACTGCTCGGTTTCGCCGGCGCAGTTCTACAGGGGGCGAACGTCTCCGAGGCAGTCGGGACCGGACTGATCGGCGGCGACGTGACGCTCTCGTCGCTTGCCGCCACGCTCGCCCTGCTCATCGCGGCCGGGCTGGTCGCGATCGGTATCTTCACTGGCTATCCGATAGCGACGGCGTTTACCGTTACCGGCGCAGTCATCGGGACCGGTCTCGCGATGGGCGGTGACCCGGCGTGGCCGAAGTACACCCAGATCGCCACGCTGTGGGTCCTGACACCCTTTGTCGGGGGCTCGATCGCCTACGCGGTCGCCCGAGCGCTCCGCGCCGAGGTGGTCGCCGAGGAGTACCTCATCATCGTCTTGGCCGCCGTCGTCGGCGCGATCGTCGCCAACATCGAGTTCGCGCTCCTCGGATCAGGGCCCGGCGGCGCGTCGATCGCACAGGCCTCGAGCGGCTGGATTCCCGGACCGGCGATCGCCGGAACCGCCGCCGCGACGCTCGTGATCGCGGCGCTGTGGGCGGGCGCGATCGCGGTCGATCTCAGAAGTGGAACCGAACGGGGCGAGCGCCACTTCCTGCTGATCCTCGGCGGGCTCGTCGCGTTCTCCGCCGGCGGCAGTCAGGTCGGGCTCGCGATCGGTCCGCTGATCCCGCTGTCGGGCGAACTGGACCTGCCGCTGATCGCGATGCTCGTCGGCGGCGGCTTCGGCCTGTTACTGGGGTCGTGGACCGGCGCGCCGCGGATGATCAAGGCGATCTCGCAGGACTACTCCTCGCTGGGGCCGCGGCGGTCGATCGCCGCGCTCATCCCCTCCTTTATCATCGCGCAGGCCGCGGTCCTGTACGGCATTCCGGTCTCGTTCAACGAAATTATCGTCAGCGCGATCATCGGGAGCGGCTACGCCGCGGCCGGCAGCGGCGGCGGCGTCAGCGCCCGCAAGATGGGCGTTACCGTGCTCGCGTGGATCGGGTCGCTCGCCGGTGCGATCGTCGTCTCCTACGTCGGCTACACCGCCGTCGGCGCGATCCTCCTCTGAGCGGGCCGACATCGAACGGTCTTTACACGACGGATCGTGAGTTCGAGTATGGACGAGGACGCCGTCGACGTCACCGACACTCCCGACGAGACGATCCAGTGGCGGCGGGACGCGAGCACCTCCCGCACCGTGCGCCTCCTGTGGATGCTCGGGGTCGGTACCTTCTTCGCCGCGATCGGCATCGTCATCTGGTGGCGACTGTACAGGGTCGCCGGCGAAGCCGCCGGCGGGGCCGGCCGGACCATCATCACCGCGCTCGTCGTCGCATTCGCCGCGACGGTCCTCGCGCTGGCCGCCTCGAGTCAAACCGAACGACACCTCGAGCGACTCGTCCGGCAGCTCCCGGTCGACGTGCCCTCAGGAACGAGCCTGAATCGGGCGATGGACGCCGCCGTCGGGACGGTCGTGATGGGGTCGGTCATCGGCGGGCTGATGGGAATCGGTCGATACGTCTCCCAGACCGGGTTACTGGCCGGTGCCGGCCCCTTTACCGGGCTGGCGGCCCTCTGTCTCCCGCTCGCGCTCATCGCCCTCGTCCTCGCCTCGTTCCTGCAGTCCGTCGGCGCGCTCGACCGCGACGAGGGGACGATCTACCTCTACGAACCGGAGCAGGCGATCGACCTCGCGGTGATCGATACCGTGTCGGTCCGAGAAATCGGGGACGCCGCAGTGCTGGGGCTCACGTACGCTCAGCCGGACGGCCAGTACGTACAGGGGCCGCGCCGGATCGTCGTTCCGCCGGCGGTCGCTCGCGACATCGCGGCGATCGTCGAATCGCGGGACTGACCGGTCGAAGAACTCGGACGACGCGGCTCACTCGTCGTTTTCGTCGATTTCCATCGGCGCAGCCTCGCTTTCCGCCTCCGTCTCATTCTCCTCGTCCGGCACCTCGAGTTTCTTGAGGCGAGCTTTCAGAATGCGGGTGTTCTCGACGGTCTCGACCGTGATGCGGACGCCGTCGTAGGTGATCTCCTCGCCTTCCTCGACCAGCCGGCCCGCGCGGTTGAAGATGAAGCCGGCGATGGTCTCGAACTCCTGGCCCTCGGGGAGGTCGATCTCCAGCGACTCGTTGACGTCCTCGATGTTGACCTCGCCGCGGACGAGGACGGTGTCGTCGTCGATCTCCTCGATAGGCTGTTCCTCGCCGCCCTCGAGGATCTCGCCGATGATCTCCTCGATCATGTCCTCCATCGTCACCAGCCCCTCCGTAGTCCCGAACTCGTCGATGACGATCGCCATGTGCATCCGGTTTTCCCGCATCTCGGTCAGGAGTTCGTCGACGTTCTTCGATTCGGGCACGTGCAGCGTCGGCTGGATGAGATCCGCCAGCTCGAGTTCGGCGTCGCCGGTCTCGCCGTAGTTGAGATCGCGCACCAGATCGCGGATGTGAACGACGCCCTGGACGTTGTCGAGGCTGCCCTCGTAGACGGGGACGCGGGCGTGGCCGCTCTGGATACAGGTCTCGATCGCCTCGTCGATCTCGGCGTCTTTCGGAACCGCGGTCATATCGAGTCGCGGAGTCATCACCTCCTTGACGATCGTGTTGTTAAAGCGGAAGATCCGCTGGAGCATCTCGTGTTCCTCCTCCTCTAAGACCCCCTCGCGCTCGCCGGACTCGATCATCTCCTGAATTTCGTCACGGGTCACGTACGGCGACTCGATCGCACCCGTCGATCCGATGAGGTTGTTGATCTGGCGCGTCAGGTAATCGAAGAGGGCGATCAGCGGATAAAGCAAGTACTCCGTCGCCTTCAGCGGCCTCGCGATGCGAATCGACCACGTCTCGGCGTTCTCGACGGCGTAGGACTTCGGGACGCTCTCGCCGAACAGGAGGACGAGCGCGGTGATCCCGAACGTCGCGAGCAAGACCCCGACCAGCCCGCCGAAGTGCATCGACAGGATCGCCGTCGCGATCGAGGACATCGCGATGTTGACGATGTTGTTGCCGACCAGAATCGTCACGAGCAGCCGGTGGGGGTCGTTCTTGAGCCCCTTGACCAACTCCGCACCCGGGACGTCGTCCTCGATCATCCCCTCGAGCCGGTGTTTCGGCAGGTTGAACATCGCGATTTCGGACGAGGAGAAGAACCCGGAGAGGGCGATGAGGACGACGACGGCGAGCGCGCCGAGAGTCGTCACTACCGACTGATCGAACTCGAGTCCCACGAACGGGACTTCATAGGCAGCCAACGGAACCGCAAACAGCGGAGACAACGCCATTGATATACAGCCTTATAGCCGGATCGGTTAACCGTTTCCCATTTTACAACGGGTTACGGACATCGCCGCCGGCGACGACACGTTTACCCGGTCCGTTCCCCTACGTTCGAGTATGAGCGAGACCGCCGAGCCACCGATCACGTTCTACCGGCTCCAGGGCTGTCCGTACTGCGAGCGGGTCGCCCGGCTGCTCAACGAGTACGACCTCTCGTACCGGTCGCGGTTCGTCGAACCGATGCACTCCGAACGGAACGTCGTCAAGCGCGTCGCCGGCGTCCGGACCGTTCCCGTCGTCGTCGACGAGAACACCGGCGTCACGATGGCGGAGAGCGCCAACATCGCCGACTACCTCGAGTCGACCTACGGGCGCGACCGTCCCGACGCGGCCGCGGCGGGTGCCGGAGGTGACGACTGATGCCGGAGTTCGATGTCGTCGAATTGGGTCCGGCGGACCACCCCGAACCCGGCGAGGAAGCCCCCGAGTTCACCCGACCGTTCGTCACCGACGAGTTCTGGGAGGATCGAACGCTGTCGGACCTCGTCGGCGATGGCGAGGGTCGAACCATCCTCGTCTTCACCCCGATGACCGGCTCGTTCCTCGCCAAGTACATCTGGGACGAACTCGCAGAACGCAACTGGGACGAACGTGCGGACCGCGTCGTCGGCGTCACGGCCTCGACGCCCTACGGCGTCAAGCGGTTCCTCGAGGACAACGACTACCCCTTCGCGTTCTTCGCCGACCCCGGCAACAGGGTCGCGGAATCGTACGGGATCGACCACGACCTCGACGGCATGACCGGTATCAGCGAACCGCGGGTCGCCTTCTTCGCGCTCGGCGTCGATCGAACGGTCGAGGGCGCGTGGGTCGCTACCGACTGGCCCGACTTCCCCGACTACGACGCCCTCGAGGCGGAACTCGGCCTCGAGTAACCGGCGCTGAGCGACAGCTTTTTGCGCGCGATCCACCGATTTCGAATCGAATGAGCGAGTTCGACCGCGCAGCCGAGGCGATCGAGGCGGGGGAGCTCGTCGTCTACCCGACCGAGACGGTCTACGGCCTCGCCGCGGACGCCCTCGATCCCGCCGCCGTCGAGCGCGTCTTCGAGGTGAAAGGCCGGGACCGCTCGAAACCGATCTCCTTCGCGGTGCCCTCGGTCCCGTCGGCGCTGCGACACGTCCGCGCGACCGAGCGGGAGCGACAGTTCATGGGAACGTTTCTCCCCGGCCCCGTGACGGTCCTCTGCCGGCGACGCGAGTCCGTCCCCGACGAACTCACGGCAGGGCGGGACCGCGTCGGAGTCAGGGTACCGGACCACGCCGTCGCGCTGCGACTCTGTGAGCGGGCCGGGACGCCGATCACGTCGACCAGTGCGAACGTCAGCGGACGGGCGAGCGCCCGACGGGTCGCCGACCTCGATCCCGAGATCCGCGAGGCCGCGGCCGTCGTCCTCGACGACGGGGAAACCGACGGCGGGACCGAAAGCACCGTCGTCGACGTCTCGAGCGAAACGATCCACCGACGCGGCGCGATGGCCGACGAGATCGAGGTCTGGCTCGAGCGACACTGAACCTCGACAGCCGCGACTGCCGATCGCCCGGTACCCGCTGCTGCCGTCCCGTTGGGCGACGATAGCTATATAAGACAACGATCCGATAGGTTCGCATACGTCGCCCCATGAGCAGTCATCCCACCACGAGTCGTGGTTCGGGACGCAACCAGTGCTGTGGTTCCTCCTCGCCGTCGCGGTCCCCGGCGGTGTGTACGCCGGCAGTGGGATCGTGATCGGTGGGCAGTCCCTCGAGAGCGCGGTGCCGATCGGCATCACCTTCGGGCTCGTCTTCGCCGTCACGACCGCGGTCCTGAAATACGCGCGAGGTCGGTAGCTCGCGCCGACGGGCTACAATCCCAGCAGCGACCGCACGGTCCGGGTTTTGACGCCACACTCCGCGGCGAACTCGCAGGACTCGCACTTCGAGCGATTGTTCGTCCGGGACGGCGGCCCGTCCAGTTCCCGAACCGCACGGAGCGCGCTCCGATACTGGGCTTTCCGTCGCGTCGTCATCCGCACCGACCGAATCACACCGGCGGCCGGATACTCGAGCCACGCCCGTTCGACCGGTTCCTGGTGCTCCCACGCCAGCGCCTTGGCGGCCGCGACCGCGTGGACCGATTGGGATCGCCAGACGCCGTTGTCGGGCGGTTCGCCCGGCGAGACAACCACCGGCTCGAGCGGGTCTGCGAGTACCTTGTGGACGATCCCGCGACAGTCCCGGCCGGTCGCGAGCACTTCCCGATCGCGGGGATTCCGGAGCCGGTCCCACTGACCCGCGTCCTCGAGTCGCCGTCTGGTCGCAGCCAGCCGATCGCGGTATTGGGTCGGCGAGCGGGCGATCGGTTCCGCCGCGAGGTCGTCCGGCGGGGCCTCGAGCAGGGCTTCGTACCGGGGCTCGAGATCTCGAACCCGCTCGACCTCGGGCGGTGGCTCGCGGTTGACATCGTCGCGGGTCCGCTCGTAGTAACACTTCCGGGCGCAGTAGGCGGCGGTTCGGAGATCGCTAAACGAGACTCGAGTGTCAGTCACGAACCGTCTGGCCGCGCCTTCGCATAAGAAGTCTCGTGAGCTTACAGGTAGGCGGAGCGAAGGTCGATGCATCCGCGAGCGAACGGAGTGAGCGAGCGGGCCGACGACTGATCCGGAGCGAGTGGAGGGGAAAGAGGAGTGCTTTTGGTCCAGCTTTTACCGAGGGAGGTTTCGCTGGTAGTAACCAGCGAAACCTCACGCAGCGTAAAAGGTGGGTTCTAGAAGTCCACGTTCGTCTCCATCCCCTCGGTCGCGTCCTCGAGGCCGTCCTCGCGGAGGTCAGAGGTCATCTGCTCGGAGAGTTCCGAATCCGCGAGGATGCTGTCGAACTCGTCGCGGTAGCGGTCGTTGGCCGCTCGAGACTCGTCTTCGGCCGCGGCGATGCGCCGGTAGCGACGGATCCGGTCGGCGCTGACGTCGTACTCCGCGGCGAGCGTGGCGTCGTCTTCCTCGCGATTGCGGATCGCTGCGAGATCGACTTCGTCGGCGTCGTCCTCGCCGACGAGGTGCAGCGACATCCGGGCCTCGAAGATGTCCGCGGCATCGACGCCGAGATCGTCGGCGATCGCCTCGTCGCTCCGGCCGTCGTAGAAGGCTCTGGCGACCGCAATCAACTCGTCGTCCGATAACTGCGTCTCGAACGCGTAGCGTTCCCGCATCTGCTGGACGACACTCTCGAGGCGATCCTCGTCCGATCGCTCGTCTCGCTCGAGGGAGCCGCGCGTGTTCTCTTGGGACTCGGTGACGGTTTCCTCGCCGTCGGTGACGTCAGTGAAGATATCCCGGAGTTCCTCGGTCTTATCGTTCATGGGTGGACACTCCAGACGGGAGTCTATTTAAACCTGTTGCCAGATCACGTTGGGTCGGACTACTGACATGATCGACAATTATGAACTCGAAATAGTCCGAAAATTTTCGCAAGACGGCGCAGGGGTGGTCTGCCGAGCAGTGTGGCAAGAATTAAGTTACAGCCCTCCCCCTCAATGGACATGCACGCGTTAGCACAGTCAGACGTCGCGAGGGACACGTACTGGGGAATCACCAGCGTGGAATACGCGGTGTTCTACCTCCTCGCGTTTACCGCCGTCGCCGTCTTCACGTACGGCGTCTACCGGCGGTTCGCCCGCTATGCGGCGGGCGACGACGATTCGTTCCCTCGTGTGAACGATCTGCAGAACCGTATCGCGAGCGCGGCCAAGATCGTGCTCTCGAACGAGAAACAGTTCAACAGGGATCTCTACGGCGGCCTGATGCACTCGTTTATCCTCTGGGGATTCCTGACGCTGTTTATCGCGACGCTCATCCTCATGGCCGAGGAGTACGCCGCGGAGAAACTCCTCCACCTCTCCTTCTGGAACGGTGACTTCTATCTCGCCTACCAGTTCATCGTCGACGCCATGGGGCTGCTGTTCGTCGTCGGCATCGGGATGGCCATGTACCGACGGTACTGGGTCCGCAACCATCGCCTCTGGGACCGCCACACCTCGAGCGAGGACGATCTCTTCATCTGGACGCTGTTCGCGCTGGGTGTCGGCGGCTTCCTGCTCGAGGGCCTCCGTGTCTACAGCGCCGGGATCCCGGACCACGAAATCGTCAGCTTCGTCGCCTACGGAATGGCGCTCGGCTTCGACGCGATCGGACTCCCGACGCTGGGAGCCGAACAGGCCGGCCTCAACGGTGGCGGCCTGAACGTCGAGAACCTCCACTGGCTCGCGTGGTGGTCTCACTCGCTGATCGCGTTCTTCTTCATCGCGTGGATCCCCTACGCCAAGCCGTTCCACATGATCTCCTCCTTCGCGAACGTCGTCACGCGCGACGAGAAGGCCGGCCAGCGCCTGCCGAATATCCCCTCGGATCTGGACGCGACCAACGCCGAGTCCATCGACGACTTCACGTGGAAGGAAATCCTCGATCAGGACGCCTGTACCAAGTGCGGCCGGTGTTCCTCGGTCTGTCCCGCGAAGGCGTCCGACCGCCCGCTCGACCCGCGCAACGTCATCCTCGACCTGAAATCCTACCGCGAGGACCTCGAGGCCGGCGGCGAGGAGCAACCCATCATCGCCGACGGCGGGACGAGCGTCATCAACTCGGAGACCATGGAGTCCTGCATGGCCTGTATGGCCTGTATGGACGCCTGTCCCGTCGAGATCGAGCACCTCAAGAGCTTTACCCGGCTCAACCGCCAGATGGCCGATCAGGGCGACGTCGCCCCCAGCATGCAGGACGTCTTCCAGAACGTCATGCAAAACGGCAACACCTTCGGCGACTCGCCGCGCAATCGCGGCGACTGGGCCGACGAACTGGACTTCGATGTCACCGACGCCCGCGAGGAGGAAGTCGACTACCTCTGGTACGTCGGCGACTTCCCGAGCTACGACGAGCGCAACAAGCAGGTCGCCCGCTCGCTGGCGACCATCCTCAAAGAGGCCGACGTGAGCTTCGGCATCCTCTTCGACGACGAGAAGTTCGACGGCAACGACATCCGCCGCGTCGGCGAAGAGTTCCTCTACATCGAACTCGCCGGCCACCACGTCGAGACGTGGGACGACTGCGAGTTCGACAAGATCGTCTGTACCGATCCCCACTCGTACAACACCTTCAAGAACGAGTATCCGGAGGTCGACTTCGAGGAGTTCGCGGACGACCCAATGATGCCCTTCGACTACGAAGAGCAGTGGAACGAGGACGGCGAGATCGACGTCTACCACTGGACCCAAGCCGTCGAGGAACTGGTCGAGGAGGGCAAGCTCGACCTGAACGGCACCGAACTCGACTACACCGTCACCTACCACGACCCGTGTCACCTCGGGCGGTACAACGACGAGTACGAGGCCCCGCGCGAACTCATCACGGCCACGGGCTGTACGTTAGACGAGATGCCCCGCAACCGCAGCAACTCCTTCTGTTGTGGCGGCGGCGGTGGCGGCCTCTGGATGGACTTCGAAGAGGAGCCCAAACCCAGCGAGGAGCGGATCCGGGAAGCGCTCGAGGACACCGACGCCGGCAGCGGCGTCGAGAAGTTCGTCGTCGCCTGTCCGATGTGCATGACGATGTACGAGGACGGCCGCAAGACCGGCGGCTACGAGGACGACATCGAAGTCGTCGACGTGGCCGAACTCATCGTCGAGGCGATCGGCAAGGCAGACGAAGCGAAGGTCGAAGTTGCGGCCGACTGACGACTGCTGAGACTGTGGCCGTTTTTGCGGATGTTGCTGTTTTTCGCTCCGATTCCGCCACTTGAGAGGCGTCACCAAAACGTGATGCGTCGAAAATCAGTAGAGTCGTCGTTAATCGGAACCGCGAACAGCCGACACGTCTCCCGTCGCTTCATCGCTGGCAACGCCGTCCGCTCGCTTTACCTCGCGGACGAACTCGAGGAAGTTGTCGAAGACCAGTTTCGCCTCGCAGGCCCGCTGGTAGTTCGCCTCGGTGATCTCGCCGAGGATGGACTCGAGGCGCTCGTCGGAGAGTTCCTTCCGGTGGACGAGTTCGCGGGCGGTCTTGGTGTCGTACTCGGGGTGGAACTGGACGCCGAAGACCCGGTCCTTGCGGAAGCCGTGGTTCGAGTAGTCGTTTTCGGCGAGGGGCTCGGCACCCGGCGGGAGGGCGGCGACCTCGTCGGAGTGGCTGGTGAAGGCGGTAAAGGACTCGTCGATGCCGTCGAACAGCCGCGACTCGCCGGTGTGCTCGATCTCGCTGTAGCCGACTTCGTAGACGCCCATGTCTTCGACGGTGCCCCCGAGGACATCGGCCAGTAGCTGGTGGCCCCAACAGACGCCGAGGAAGGGAACGCCACGATCGATCGCCTCGCCGACCCACTCCTTGATGGGGGCCATCCACTCTTCGTCCCAGTAGACCGACGCTCGAGAGCCGGTGACGACGGCCCCGTCGTACGCGAAGTCGTCGGGGACCGTGCCGTCGGTGGCGTCGAATTCGGCGAGCGAAGCGTCGAGTTCGCGTCGGAAGTTCCGCGTCGTGTTCTCGTCCCGATGGGCCGCGTTCAGGACGGCAATTCGGAGCTGACTCACGGGACGCTAGTGGCCACTCGAGACGCATAGACTTTCCGTCCCGCGCCGCCGTTGCCGCAACCGCTGACGGCTAGGACCGGCGTTCCGTGGCCGTCGAATGAACGGAATCCGGTCGCGGTCGCAGTCGAAAATCCGACGCGAAACGGGCGCGGCCGATCCGCGACGCCTCACTGGAGATAATACCGACCGTCGGCGTCGCGACGGACTCGGTCACCGGTGTCGAACCACCCGTCGGCAAACTCGCCGCGATCATCGGCCTCGTCGTGGTCCTCGCTGTGCAGTTCCGCGGGCTCGTACCAGTTCTCCTCGTCGGTCCCGGCGGCGTTTACGTATCCGTCGGCGACCATCGGCCCGGAGAGCTGCAGTCGGCCGGTCGCCTGACCGTCCAGCACCGTTCCGTCGTCGTCGACCAGGCGAACTCGACAGTCGGGAACCGGCCGGCCGACGGCGGTCTCGTCGGTATCGGCTCCGCTCGCACCCGCCTCGAACCCCTGGCTCAGCGCGGTCGGACACTCGAGACGGCCGTAGACCCGCGCGACCGGAACCACCCGATCGCGGTAGGCCGCGATCACGTCCTCGCTGACCGGGGCCGCACAGACCGCTCGCTCGAGCGAGTCGACGGCGGCGTCGAAACCGGATTCGGCGGCGAGATCACGAAGGGTCGTCGCCCGGCCGGGCAAGAACGTCGCCGACTCGGACTCGATCGCGGCGAGCGCGTCACCGGGATCGAACGCGCGATCGAGCAAGAGGGTGCCGCCGGCGTACAGCACCGACAGCGCGACGCGAATGAGGGCGTCCGCGGCCGACAGCGGTGTGGTCAGCGGGACGATATCGTTCGCGGCGAGCCCCCACGCCGCGACGGCCGTGGAGCAGTTGTGCTCGACGGCCGCGGCGGAATAGCCGGCGATCGGACGCCCCGTGTCGCCGTGGAGAGCCAGTAGCGGGTTGTTGCCCGCCGCCGCGCGCCGCTCGTCGAAATCGACAGTGGCGCGATCAGCGTCGGCGAGTTCCTCGAGTGTCACCGTCCGATCGAAGGGAATCGACCGCACCAGATCCCGTTGGGCCGCCTCCGAAACGACCAGATCGGGATCGAGGACGTCGAACGGGCGCTCGACGGAGGCCGGCGTCAGCAGGTGCGAAATCGGCGCGAACGTCGCACCGAGTCGCCGACAGGCGAAAACCAGCGCGAGCGCGGCGACCCGGTTTCGCGTGACGAGACAGACGGTGTCTCCCGGGCCGACATCCAGCGCCGCGAGCCGCTCGGCCGTCCGCGTCGCGATCGTCGATAACTCGTCGTAGGAGACCCGATCCTCGTGGATCGTCTCCGCCGGCGCGTACAGCCGCTGCTCGGAGATGTCGACGACCGCCGTCCGATCCGGGAACTGCTCGGCCCGGCGAGCCAGCGAGAGGGTCACGGGGTATTCTCCCACGCTCGAGTACGTAGTAGATAGGGGGTCAGTCGCAAGCAGGGGACGACGGGTGCAGAGAGACGGCGCGCTGAAGCGACGAGTCGACTCAGTCGTCGTCAGTGTGCTCCTCGAGAAAGCCCAGCAACAGATCGTTGACCGTCCGCGAGCGCTCGACGAAGGCGAGGTGGCCCGCACCCTCGAGTCCGGTGAACTCCCCGCGCGGAAGCCCGCGAGCCAGTTCCCGTCCGGCCGCGGGCGACACCAGTTCGTCCGCCTCGCCGTGGATCACCCGCGTCGGCTGTGTCACCTCGACCAACCACTCGGTCGCGTCGAACCCCTCGAGGGCCGCGACCTGTGCCTCCCAGCCCGCCCGATCGGCGTCGCCGTCGACCCGCCAGTCGACGATGCCCTCTACTGCGTCGGGCTGGGCCTCGCGGAACTCTTCGGAGAAACCCGCCTCGAGGGACTTCTGGAGCGCATCGGGATCGTCCGGCGACGCGAACAGCGGCTCGAGGTCGAACGCCGATCCCTCAGCCGCCGTCCCGAACAGCGTCAGCGTCTCGACGCGACTCGAGGTCCGGGCCGCCGCCAGCGCGATTACGCCGCCGAGCCCGCAGCCCACGAGGTGGGCGCTGGTGATCTCGCAGTCGGCGAGGACCGCCTCGAGGTCGGCGACGAGTGTCTCGAGATCGTACGGACCGGGCGGGGCATCGGAGCGGCCGGTTCCGCGGAGATCCCAGACGACGGCCTCGTGGGGGCCGGCGACGGCGGCGTGTTGCCAGCCCCAGAGCCAGCCGCCGAGGCCGGCCTCGGGGACGAAGACGACGGGCACGCCCTCCCCCGCGCGGTCGTAGTACAGCGAGACCGATCCGTTCGATGCAGTGGGCATGGGAGAATCGACGGGACGGGTACCGAAAGAAGGGACCGATTTCGACTCGAGCGATCGGCCTAGCGAAACCGCCGAATCAGGCGTTGAGGATCTGGCGCAACACGTCGGGGGCATCCTCGAGCGCGTCGTCTAAGTCATCGACGTTCGGGCCGCCGCCCTGCGCGAAGTCCGGCGGGCCGCCACCGCCGCCGCCGACCTTGGATGCGAGTTCGCCGACGACGTCGCCGGCGTTGACGCCCACGTCGTCGGGCACCGCGACGACGAACTGGGCGCCGCTCTCGCCGCTGCCCAGCACTGCGATCTTGCCCTCTTCGACGAGGGCGTTTGCGGTCGCACGGAGTTCGCCCATATCGGCGTCGATCCGGTCGATGACGGCCGTCGTCTCGCCGATGTCGACTTCCTCGCCGCCGCCACCGCCGCCGGCGCGGGCCTCGGCGAGTTGTTCTTTGAGGTCCTCGATCTCCTTGCCTCGAGCCTTCCACTCGTCGAAGAACCGTTCGGCGGTCTCGGGCACGTCTTCGGGGGACACGTCGAGGACCGCGGCGGCGTCGTACAGCGCGTCCTCTTTGGTCTGGGTGGCCTCGATGGCGGCCTCGCCGGCGGCGAAGGTGATTCGCTCGACGCCGTCTTGGACTCGCTCGGTGTTGAGGACCTTGATCGAGCCGATATCGCCGGTGCGGGCGACGTGGGTGCCACCGCAGGCCTGGACGTCTTCCTCGACGTGAATCAGCCGGATCTGCTCGCCCGGGGGGATGCCGCCCTGATAGAGATCGAAGCCATGTTCGGACTCGGCGTCGTGGCGGTCGGGCCACTCCTGGGTGACCTGCGTGTTGTCCATGACGATCTCGTTCGCCCGTTGCTCGATCTGCTTGACGTCCTCGCGGGAGATCCGGTCGTAGTGGCGAACGTCGATCCGCGAACTTTCGACGCCCTTCTGGGCACCGGCCTGCCGGATGTGCTCGCCCAGCACCTGTCGCGCGGCGTGGATGACGATGTGGGTCGCCGTGTGGTGGCGCATGAGCTGGCGTCGGCGACCGCCGTCGATCTGTCCGTTGACCAGTTCGCCCTTGCCGGGGTCCTCGTCGGTCCGGTGGAGGATGACGCCGTCCTCGATCTGGACGTCCGCGACCTCGACGGTCGTATCGTCGGTCGAGAGCGTCCCCGTATCGGCCGGTTGGCCACCGCCCTCGGGGTAGAACATCGTCTGGTCCAAGACGACGTCGTAGCCGTCCTCGCGCTCGAAGACGTCGAGCACGACCGCCTCGAACTGCGTGCGCTGCTGGTCGTCGTAGTAGAGTTTCTCCGTCTCCGGCAGGTCCTCGAAGCGCTCGTCCGCCTCGTCCTCGTCTTCGGCGGCCGCCTCGGGCGTGTCGTGGCGCTTCGCGACGAGGCTGTAGAAGTCGTCGGGGATATCGACGTCCGCGCCCGTCTCCTCGGCGATCTCGGCGACCATGTCCGGCTGGATGCCGTGGGAGTCGTAGAGTTCGATCAGCTCCTCGGTCGGAATGGGCTCGCCTTTCTTCGCGTACTCCTCGGCCAGCGTCTCGACCCGGCGACCGCCCCGCTCGAGCGTCTCGCGGTACTTCTCGACCTCGGTGCGGACGATGTCCCGGATCGTGTCGCGGTTCTCGTACTCGAGGCGCTCGGCCTGCATGTCGACCAGTTCGTCCAGCGGCGCGTCGATGCCGACGGTGTCACAGAGCCGCTTGGTACGTCGGAGGACCATCCGCGCGAGATAGCCCGTGCCGACGTTCGAGGGAACGATGCCGTCGCCGAGCATGTAGGCGAGCGTGCGGCAGTGGTCGGCGATGGCGTAGATGTCCTCGAGGGGCTCCATCAGCGCCTCGAGGTCGTCGACGGCGACGTCGAGTTCGGCGGCGATCTCGCTGCGGGCGGTCTCCATGTCCTCGGCCTCGTCGATGTCCATGTGGCCCGCGAGTTTCGCGGCGCGGTGGATCAGTTCCTCCTGCTCGTCGGTGTGGTCGAGCCCGGCGTTCTCCTTCAAAAAGGCGATCATGTCGGGGTAGACCGCCTCGTAGACGGTCGGCGTCCCTTGGGAGACCCACGTCCACCGCTCGAGCCCGTAGCCGGTGTCGACGATGTAGGTGTCCATCGGGCTGTAGCGGTTCCCGTCTTTCATCTCGTACTCGCCGTCGGGGTCTTGCTCCATGGACATGAAGACCAGCGTGGCGAGTTCGACGCCGCGGTAGATGACCTCGATGGCGGGGCCGGCGTTGCCGCCGCCGACCCACGGGTCCTCAATGTAGATGACCTCGTCGAGATCGACGCCCATCGAGTCGAAGAAGCCGTCGCAGAGTTCGACGGTGTGGTCCTTCCAGTAGACCTCGCCGTGGTAGGCGTACTTGTCCTCGGGGACATCCTCGCGCGTGTTGAACGCGTGGTGGGCCATCATCTCGAAGGCCATCGTATGTCGGCCGGTCTTGCCGACGTTGTCGATGTCCTGCATCCGAATGCAGGGCTGGGAGACCGTCAGCGGGTTCGCCGGCGGCGGCGTCTCGCCGCTGGTGACCAGCGGCTGGAAGTCGTAGATCGACGCCTGGGTCAACAGGACGTCGTCGCGCCAGCGGTTCGCCGCGACGGGGTAGGGATCGATTCGCTCGTGGTCGTTGGCCTCGAAGTAAGAGAGAAAGGCCTCGCGCATCTCGGTGAGGCTGTACGACCCATCGAAGCCCGAGTTGTCGATGAAGCCGTACTCTTCGCAGGGCGGCTCACCGCAGGTCACCCGGTCGTGGTCGCGCGTCCAGAAGTGAGCGCCACACTCCGGGCACTCCTTGCGCTCGAACCCTTCTTCCTCGAAGTACTCGAGGCGGTATTCCTCCGCCAGTTCGCTCATTACGCGTGTATTCGCCCTGCAGCGCGTAAAACAGTTCCGCAACTGCCGTCGCGAAACCAGCATCCGACGCGACTATGAGCGAGACAGTTGTGAACGGGAACACCTCGTACCGGAACGCCGATACCGCGGATAGACGGTGTCCGTCAATCCCTCGCGGCGCTCGCGCGGCGGCTCGTCGATGCACAGTTGCGCCGCCAGTGCCGAGAGAAGTGATAGGAAAATAATAAGTATCTGTCGATAAAATACACGTATAATGGTGGGAATGGAACGGAGTCGGACGGGTGGACAGGTGAGTCGATCCGGGAGGTGCGATCGGACGGTTCCGAACCCTCCCGCGGACGGACACGGGCGCGGTGACGGGTCCCGAAACAGGGGCGACCGCTGATCATGTCGACGCGACGGTCCCTGCTCCGGAAGGCGGGCCTGACCGGTATCGGAACGACGATCGGCGTGACGCTCCTCCCCTCGCCGCCGAACGCGACGGACCCCAGCGGCACGGTCGAGGCCGCCGAACCCCCCGAGGAAGTCGCCGACTGGCTCGACGAACCGATCACCGACGAGAGCGACGCGCCGATCGGCCGCTACCACTACGAGCCGACCAGAAACGGGTTCCGCGCGACCGCACCGTTCAACGTCGTGCTCCTCCCCGAGGCCGACGGCGAACGGGGCCTCGAGCGCGTCATGTCCGTCCTCGACGACGAGGGGTGGGTCCGCAGTCCCGAAGAGTACACCCGGTTCGCGTGGGATCGGGAGCGCGAAGCGTACGTGCGCCAGCAGGCGACGTCCGCCCAGACCTACTACGGGACCAACGGGCGGCGACACGTCCGGTGCTGGTCGTTCGAGAGCATCGTCTCGATGCAGGCCCACGAGGACACGAGCGCCCGCCCGAAACACGGTATCGCCTCCTACGAGCGCGGTCGGGACACCGTCGAGGCGATCTTCGCCGAGGACGGCTGGGAAATCGCCCCCGGCACGATCGACCTGCGAAACGAAAAGGGGCCCGACCACGACGGGCTCGCGACGGTCATCGCGGAGGACCCGTGAGCACCGAAACCGACGACCGTCGATCGCTCGACACGCGAGCGGCTATCGGTGCCGCCCTCGAGCACCCGCTGCTCGGACTCGAGCGGCGACGAACGGCGCTCACCGTGGTGTACCTGTTGGGGCTGGTCGCGATGTTCTGGGCCAGCTACCTCGGAACGCGGGTGCCGGTCACCGACGCGCTGCGCAATACGCTGACGACGGGGCTGGACACGCTCAGCACGGTCTTCATCGCGCTGGTGACCCCGACGATCCTGCTCGTGCCGTTGTGCTATGCGATCTGGAACGGTGGACCAGGACTCTCCTTCGTCCTCCCGCTCGTGCCGGTCGGTATCGGAGACGTCATCGCCGGCGCGTACGTGCTCGATCTCGACGTCGCGATCGGCCTGACCGTCGGCGCGACCGCGGCCGCAGTCGCGCTCGTCGCCGTGGACGTCCGACGGGCCGGCTCGCTGCGGTTCTGGCGGGCCGGCGTGGACGAGGACCGGTTGCTGTTCGTCACCGCAGCCGCGGTCGTCGCCGCCGTCGGCGTCGGCCGCTTCGTCGACACCGCACCAGCCTACATGCTCGAGTGGTACGCGCCCCTCGGCGGCTGCTGGCTCGTGACCGCCGCGCTCGTCGGCGGCTACTGGATCGTCTGGGCTCGGTCGGCGCTGGGGGCTGCCGGCGGTCACGACCCCGCGGATTCGTAGCCCGCTCCGACTGCGGGCCGGTCACCGGGTCTCGGTTTGAATCCGACGATCGCGAGGAACGACTCAGTGATCGATATCGGGGATACCGTTTTATCGGGGGAGAGTCTCACGCAACACAGACACTTGAACGGCGACGGCACGACGACCACACCGGCGAACCCGCGACCGCGGACGGTACTCTACGTTGCCGGCTCGGAGACGGCCGCGAGCGACGGCGCCGCGGAACTCGAGGACCATCCCTCGGGCCCGAAGCGGTCGGTCCACGCCGTCACCGCGGTCGAGCGGGTCCGGAGTTGGGCCCCGGAGGCCGACTGCGTCGTCTTCGCCGAGACGCCGACGACGGCGGCCGGCTCCGCGCTGCTCGAGGTCGTCGACGCCTGCGGCGCGACGCCCGTGATCCTCTTTACCGAATCGTCGTTCGCGCCGACGGCCGCCCGCTCGACGGGCGGGATCGACGGCTACGTCCGCCGTGATACCGACGACGCCGTCGCATACCTCGCGGACGAGATCGAGTGGGTCTGCAGGGGCCAGAACGGGGCGACCGCCGACGCCGATACCGAGACGGAACCGGAGACAGATAGCGAAGACGACGTGATCGCGATGGGCGGCGAGCGAGCGCCGTCGACCGGCGATCCGGCCGACTCGACCGGGCCGGCCGCCCGGCTCCTCGAGTCGGTCCCCGAACTGGTGGCCTGTCGCGACCGTGACCGGCTCTTCGAGTTGCTGGTCGAGAGCGCGGCCGACGCCCTCGAGCGCGAGTCCTGCTGGCTGTCGACCGTTCACTTCGGGGAGTTCACGCCGCGAGCGACCGCGCCGACGGTTTCCGAGGCCGACCTCGAGCCGCTGTCGCGCGAGGGGCCCCTCGGCGAGGCACTCCGAACGGGCGAGGTGCTTCGGATCGACGATATCACGGCCGACGACCGGTTACCGACCCCGCTCGAGGGGATCGCGTCGCTGTGCTGTGTCCCGGTCGGCGACGTGGGTATCCTGCAGATCGCCGCCGCGGAGCCGGCGGCGTTCGACGAGGGCGACTGCGACCTGCTCGCGACGTGGTGTCGAGGTGCCGCCGCGGTCCTCGAGCGGATCGACGCCGACGCGAGCCACGACACGGCGCGGGATCGACTGCGGACGGAACGGGACCGGATAGCGACCGAGCGCGACGAGATCGCCGCCGAGCGCGACCGGCTCGCGGACGAACGCGACCGCTTGCGAGCCCTGTTCGCGAACGTGCCGGAACCGGCGATCCGCTACGAAATCGACGACGGGCGGCCGATCGTCCGGACGGTCAACGACACCTTCGCCGATGTCTTCGGCACCGACCCCGAGGCGATCGTCGGTGCGCCCGTCGACGAGGACACCGTCCCGCCGGGCCTCGAGGCCCGGCGGGCGACGCTGCTCGAGTCGCTGCGGGCGGGCGAGCGCCGCCAGTTCGTCAGTCGCCGGGAGACCGACGACGGCGTCCGCGAGTTCCTGCTGACGCTGGTGCCGGTCGAGGCGGGCGCGAGCGGAGACGCGGCCACCGACGAGAACGGGACGGAGCGGACGCCCGATCACAACCCCGAGGGGCTGATCGTCTACAGCGACGTGACCGAGGCGAACCGCCGGGAGCGGGAGGCCGCCGCCGCCGAAGCGCGCCTCGAGACGATCGCGGAACTGGTCGACGACGACGTCCGAACGCCGCTGAACGTCGCCCGCGGCTACCTCGAATTGGCCGCCGAAACCGGCGATCCGGAGCACTTCGCGGAGGTCGACGACGCACAGGAGCGGCTCCGCGAACTCGTCGATCAACTGGTCGCGATCGCCCGGCGGGACGACGTGCTCGTCGAGACCGAACCCGTCGCCGTCCACGACGTCGCGCGGCGGGCGTGGGTCGCCGTCGACACCGGCGACGCGCGGCTCGTCACCCGGGCGGCGAACGACCGCGTACTCGAGGCGGACAAAGCGCGGCTGCGAGAACTGTTCGAACACCTGCTACAGGCCGTCGTCGACGGTGCGGAGGGCGGCGATTCCGACGCCGAAATCGGGGCGGGTGACGCGGGCGACGACGCGCCGGTGGTCACCGTCGGCGCGACCGAGGACGGCTTCTACGTCGCCCGGCGTACCCCCGACGGCGACGCCGCGACCGTCGACGACGGACTCGAGACGAACGCCGTCCCCGGTCGACTGGCCGCGGCCGACGGCACCGGGTTCGGGCTCGGTACCGTCGAGCGCATCGCCGACGCTCACGGCTGGAGCGTCGGGGTCGCCGAGGACGACGACCGCGTCGCGTTCGCGTTCCGCGGCGTCGACGGTGGCGGAGATACAGCAGCAAAGAGCGACCGTTAGTTGTCGTCGTCGAGCGCCAGCGACGCCAGCATCGCCTCGAGTTGCAGGCGCTCGTTCGCGCCCTCGGTGATCCGGAAGTCGACCTCGCCGAGTCGCTCGAGCAGGCGGACCGTCGCCTGCTCGGGGATGTCGAACTCCCACGCGGAGCGGTGGAGTTGGTCGATGACGTCGCCGCCGGCGAGGCCGCGCTCGGTCAGGAGATCCTCCAGAGCGGCGCGGGCGGCGGTGAAGTCGCCGTCGATGGCGTGGTCGACCATCGCCTCGACCTCCTCGGGGCGGGCGGTGGCGGTGATCGCGAAGACGGTCTCCTCGTCGACGGTCTCGCCCATCACGGCGGCGGCCTGCAGGGCGTTGATCGCCTTCCGCATGTCGCCGTCGGCCGCGTAGACCAGCGCGTCGACGCCGTCGTCGGTCACTTCGATGTCCTCGGTGGCGGCGATCTCCCGGACCTGCGCTTCGATTGCTTTCCCGGAGAGTTCGGTAAAGCGGAAGACCGCACAGCGAGATTGGATGGGGTCGATGATCTGGCTCGAGTAGTTACACGAGAGGATGAAACGGGTGTTGTTCGAGAACTGCTCCATCGTCCGGCGCAGCGCGGACTGGGCGTCGGATGTCAGCGCGTCGGCCTCGTCGAGGAAGATGATGCGGTGGTCGTAGCCGCCGAACGAAGAGCGCGCGAAGTCCTTGATCCGGTCGCGGACGACGTCGATCCCGCGCTGGTCGGAGGCGTTCAACTCGAGGAAGTTCTCGCGCCAGTCGTCGTCGTAGACCTCGCGGGCGATGGCCTGCGCGGCCGTCGTCTTGCCGGTACCGGCCGGCCCCGCGAACATGAGGTGGGGGAGGTCGTCCTGCTCGACGTAGTTTTGCAGGCGCGGCACGATGTTCTCGTGGCCCTTGATGTCGTCGAGGCGCTCCGGTCGATACTTCTCGATCCAGACTTCGGTCTTCCCGGGTGTTGGCTCCGCCGCCTCGGCGTCGGCCTCGCTCATACCGGCCGAAGGGGCGGCCGGAAGATAAATCGCCCGAAGGTCGCTCTCGAGTCCGGCCGATCGCGACCGCGCCGAGCGCCGATTTTGACTTGCGATGGCGACCGACCGGTGGCGAAGAGCCATCACCGACGGACGAGTAGGCGCGCAACTGACGACCGCACGCGAGAAATCGTTCGAGAGACGGTCTATCGGCCCGCAACCGGTCCGATTCCTGACATCTGTGTAACAGGTTTTACTCCCTGCTCGGCGAAGCGAGAGACTAGATGTTTGGGACACATTCACTATCGCAACTCGTCGTCGTGGTCCTGGTCGCGCTCGTCGCCTGTAGCATCGTCCCGGCCACGGCCGCCGCCCAGACGAACGGCCAGACCGGCGGGACGGTCGTCGTCGAGGAGGACGAAACGGTCGACAGCCTCGAGGCGTTCGGCGGAAGCGTCGTCGTGCGGGGCACCGTCACCGGCGACGTCAGCGCCGTCGGGGGCGATGTGCGAATCGAAAACACTGGCGAGGTCGGCGGCGACCTCGAGGCGGCCGGCGGGAGCGTGACTATCGCCGGCACCGTCGACGGCGACGTCGAGACCGGTGCGGGGAGTCTCACGATCACCGAGTCTGGCACCGTCGGCGGCACCCTGATGGCCGGCGTCGGGAGCGCGACGATCGACGGCACGATCGAGGGCGACGCCGAAATCGGGGCCGAGACGATCCGGCTGGGAGAGAGCGCCTCGATCGCGGGCGATCTGCGCTACGACGGCGACCTCGAGGGCAACACCGACGCGGTCGCGGGCGAGATCGAGGAGGACGCCTCGCTCGGCGTCGACGTCGCGCCGACGATCCAGCCCTTCGCGTCGTGGCTGTTCGCGGCCTACGTCCTCGCGGTGAACCTGCTGATCGGTGCCCTGTTGCTCGCGCTGTTCCCGCGATTCTCCGACGGCGTCGCCGACCGCGTCGCGTCGGGACCGCTCCGTTCCGGGCTGGTCGGACTGGGGGTCCTCGTCGGGGTTCCCGTGCTCTTGGTCGCACTCGCGATCACCGTCGTCGGCATCCCGCTGTCGCTGATCGGCGGCTTCGCGTTCGCCCTGTTGCTCTGGATCGGCGTCATCTACGGCCGTTTCGCCGTCGCCGCGTGGCTCCTCTCGCTGGTCGGCCTCGGTAACCGCTGGCTCGCGCTCGTCGTCGGGCTGGTCGCCGGTGCCGCCCTCGGTCGGCTGCCGATACCGATCGTCGGCGACGCGATCAACCTGCTCGTCCTCCTGCTCGGCCTCGGGGCGCTCGTTCGCGGGCTGGTCGGCCACTGGCGGACCGCCCGAAACCGCGAGCAGGACCGGCCCGTCGGTCCCGGTCCGGACGAACCGACCGCCGATTGAGGCCGATCCGCGGGCCTCGAGCGATGCGCTCAAGGCCGCGCTCGCGTAACGCGAGGTATGCACGTCACCGTCGACGTCAAGGGCGAGGACACCTACGAACTCGATCTCGAGGCGGTGGCGGGGGCCGCGGCCGCCGACGCTGATACCGCTGGCGGGGCCGACGACGCCGACGACGCCAGCGGTCCCGCCGGCGCAACGCCGACCTACGCGGACCTGCTCCGCGAGGTCGACCTGAGCCCCCACGAGGTGAGCGTCCTCGTCGACGGTCGCCCGGTCCCCGAGGATCAGCCCGTCGAGAGCGACTACGTGACGGTCCTACGGCTGATCAAGGGCGGGTGATGCCGTCGGCTCGCGCGGCGACCTGAGTTCTGCGACGGGGCTCACTCGAGGAGACTTACACCGAACGGCTCGAGAGACCGAACAGGTTGCTCACCTGCGATCAAGATACGTGGGCAGTTTCCCCGAGTAGCGTCGTGTGTTGAAGCCCATAGAGAGCCCGATCCTCGGCCACCGAAAGCCTAGTCGCTTTCCCGGTCGACGCGGTACGCGGCGTATGGCCGAACCCGCCCTCGAGGTGACGCTGCCGAACGTCGGCCCGGGACCGGATCGACTGGCGCTCGCGGACCTGACGGCACCGATCGAACCGGCGGACCCGACGACGGGCGACGAGCCGGACCCCGCCTACGACGCCGTCGTCCTGTTGCTCCACCGCGACCACCACGCGGGACAGTGTCGCCGGCAGGTCCGGGCCGTCGCCGACCGCTACGACGAGTTCCGCGAGCGGGGCTGTGCGGTCGTCTCGGTCGTTCCCGAACCGCGCGAGCGAGTCCGAGAGTGGCAAGAGCGGTACGACCTCCCCTATCCCATCTGTGCGGATCCGGACGCGACCCTCGGCGACGCCTTCGACCAGCCCGTTCGCCTCGGGTCGCTCGGTCGCCGCTTCGATCTCGTCGGCCGGATGCCGGCCGCGATCGTCTTCGACGTCCGGGCCGCGGATCCCGGCGAGCTGGCGGTCACCGCGGCCTACCGCGGCCGAACGATGCTCGACCGACCCGCGATCGACGCGTTGTTAGCCCACGCCGACCGACGCTCCTGACGAATGTTCGTCCGCACCGCTACCCCGGACGACGCCCTCGAGGTGCGGCGCATCCTCGACGCGGCCATGCTCGAGCCGGGAAACGTCGAGAGCCGAATCGCGGAGGGAAACGTTCTGGTCGCCGGCGACGAGCGCGGCGGGACGACCGACACGAACCGCGAACGGGTGCTCGGCACGGTCGTGCTCGAGTCCCTCGAGGAGGGCGGAGACGGCGACCGGGGTGCCCACGTCTCGGCGATCGGTGTTCGTCGCCGTCACCGCGGGCGCGGCATCGGCCGGGCGTTGATCGACCGCGCCATCGACCGAGAAGGGCGGCTGACGGCGCGGTTCGACGACGGCGTCCGCCCGTTCTACGAGCGGGTCGGCTTCGCGATCGAACCGATCGACGAGCAGCGACACCGCGGCATCAAGGGCAGTCCCGAGACCGAGTCCGACTAACGACCCGTCGCCTGCTGGCGGAGCTTTCTCCCGAGAGAACGTGGTAGCCACCGCCGCATGGCACTCAAAGGGTTACTCAGCGGCAATCCGTCGCGAAACGCCAAACTCTACCTCGGGATCGGTCTCGTCTCGCTGGTGAAGGCGGTCGCGGTCCGCAACGACCGAAACCGGTTCCGCCGGGAACTGACCGACGCCGCTATGTTCATCGGCGTCGGCCTCGCGTTGCGCCAGTACAGTCAGCTCAAAGCCGAGAAACGACAGGAGCTCGAATCACAGGTCCCCGACTGGGCGATCGACATCGCGACCTCCGAACAGGCCCAGCAGGGCGTCCGGAGCCTCGCGAAACAGCGGATGGGACGGCAGTCCGAACCGGAGCCGAGCCTGAAGGATCGGGCCCAGCGCGCGCTCTTGAGTCGCTGATCGCGGTCCCGGGACCGCTCGTGCGGTCGGTCGCGTTTTCAGCACTCAAGACGAAATCGGCTCGAGGTCGGCCGTAAAGTGACGTAACTCGCGGTTTTCGGGTTCGGAGACGATCTCGAGTCCGTCGACCGCCTCTCGCTTCTCGAGGACGGCTGCGGCGGTCTCCGCGACGTGTTCGAAGTGTTCGGTGTGATACGTACGGCGCGGCACCGCGAGGCGGACCAGTTCCGGTCGGTCCGTATCGGGGAACGCGAAGCTCCCGAGTTCGACCCCGCGGACGCCGCCCTCTCGATACAGTTCGCAGACCAGCGCCTGCCCCGGGAACTCGTCGTCCGAGAGATGGGGGAGCGCCGCGCCGGCGTCGAGGTAGACGGCGTGGCCGCCGGGCGGCGTGTAGATCGGCACGCCGGCGTCCTCGAGCAGCGCGGCGAACTCCCGGACGCCATCGAGGCGGTCGGCTACGTACGCTTCCTCGACGGCCTCCCTGAGGCCGACGGCCAGTGCGGCGACGTCTCGCCCGGACATCCCGCCGTAGGTCGGAAAGCCCTCGTAGAGGATCGCTCGCTGCTTGCACCGCTCGAACAGCGCCTCGTCGTCTGTCGCGACGAAGCCGCCCGCGTTGGCCAGTCCGTCCTTCTTGCCGCTCATGACGATGGCGTCGGCGGCGGAGAGCTGTTCGCGTGCGATTTCGTCGATAGCTGCCTCGGCGAACTCCGCTTCGCGCCGCCGGACGAAGCCGGCGTTCTCGGCGAACCGGCAGGCGTCGATAACGAACGTCGCACCGATCTCGTCGGCGAAGTCCCGCACCCGACGCGTGTTCTCGACGGAGACCGGCTGACCCGCCGTCGAGTTGTTCGTGATCGTCAGAACGACCAGCGGCACGCGCTCGGCACCCACCTCGTCGACGACCGAGCGGGCGCGCTCGAGCGAGAAGTTTCCCTTGAACGGTGCATCGGACTCGAGGTCGTGAGCCCCTTCGGCGGGGCAGTCGACCGGGTCGGCCCCCTGATTCGCAACGTGGGCCCGCGTCGTGTCGAAGTGGGTGTTGTTGAGCGCGACGTCGCCCTCCTCGAGGAGGGTGCCGTAGAGGACGTTCTCCGCGCCCCGTCCCTGATGGGTCGGCACGACCCGCTCGAACCCCATCACGTCCCGGACGGCCGACTCGAGTTCGTCGAAGCTCCGCGAGCCGGCGTAGGACTCGTCGCCGCGCATCAGCGCCGCCCACTGGGCGTCGCTCATCGCACCGGTACCGCTGTCGGTCAGGAGATCGACGAAGACGTCCTCGGCGTCGAGATTGAAGGCGTTGTACCCGGCTTCGGCGAGTGCTCGTTCGCGCTGGTCCCGCGAGGGGAGCCGGATTCGTTCGGCTACTTTCGTCTTGTACGCGACCATACCCACGCAACGCCGTCGCGCGTGTTCAGTCTAGCTGAGAGTTCGTGTTCATCGATGAGTCGAACCGTCCGTTTCGGACCGGATCGGATCACCGACGGGCGAACGTAGCGACGGACCGTTGTGCGACCCCATCAGTCCCCGTCCGCGCCGGCGCGACCGAAGGCGTCGGTATCGATTCGCGTCGTCGTCGGGTCGGGACCGACGAGTTCCAGCTCGTCCGCCGTCCCGTGGGAAAAGCTGAGCGACCGGTCGGACGCGGAATCGTCGCTCCGAGCAGTGTCTCGAGTGTCCGTCCCCGCGGCGCTTCGGGACTCTGGCACCGGTCCGCCGTCGCCATCGGCCGCAGCAGCCGGTTCTTCGGAACCGGTCGGCGCTTCGGCCTCGAGTATCACCCCGGACTCGAGCGGCGCTTCGGTCTCGTCGGCAGCGGCCGTCTCGTCGGACCCGACCACGCGCTCGGCGACCGCGTTGAGTTCGGCGGCCGTCGACTCGACGAGGCCCTCGTCCTCGCGGCCGGCGACCGTCGGCTCGGCGACGACGGCCGCCTCGAACTCCTCGAATTCGGACGGGGATGCTCCGTCGATCTGATCGGCCGGCGCGTCGGTCGAGTCGGTCGAGCCGTCGGAGTCCCGGTTCTCGAGCTCGGCCGCTCGAGTCTCAGTGGCCTGGGCCTCGAGGTCGGCGAACAGTTCGGCGGCCGTCGTGTCGTCGACATCGATCCGGTCGTCCGGGATCGTATCGTGTGCGCCGCCGTCGGCGGCGAGTTCGTCGGGCGATTCGACGCCGAACTCGGCCAGCACCGCGTCGGGATCGGGGTCGATCTCTTCGAACACGTCCGTGCCCGGCTGCTCTGTGCTCATAGGAGCGACTCCCATACCGTTCCCCTTCGTTACGACCCCGTTACCGAGATTTCGAGCGGCTAATCAACGACTAAAACAGTGTCTCGCTCGCGAGAACGTCGCCGCGAAATCGGCCGACGGGATCGGTTCCGGTCCCGACTCGAGGCGCGCTCCCTAGAACAGGTCCTGGGTCAACTCGAGGGTCTCCTCGCGGTCGTCCCAGTTGACGAAGAGGGCGACGCTGGTCGCGCTCGTGATGATGTCCTGCAGGTGGATGCGTGCCTCGGCGAGGGGGTTGACGATCTCGCTGATGATCCCCGGCTGGTTGGGGAGTTCGCCGCCGGTCACGCGGATGACGGCGATCGGCGAGTCGACGGTGACACTCGAGAGTTCGTCGCGGGCGATGACCTCGCGGTGGAGGATGTTCTCGGCGCGTTCGGCCTCCTCCTCGTCGATGTAGAACGTGATGGTGTCCATTCCGCTGGCGACGGCGTCGACGTTGACGTCGCTCTCGTGGAGCGCCTCCGAGAGGTGATGGAAGATACCGGGCTCGTTTCGGATCGCCCGGCCGGCGACGGTCAGGCAGGCCAGCGGCCGCTCGCGCAGGTCGACGAGGTTCTTGAACTCGCCTTCGATGCTCGTCCCGCCCGAGAGCAGGTCGCCGTGCTGGTAGTGGACGACGCGGACGTCCAAGTTGCCCTCCTTGTAGGAGAGCGCGGAGGGCGCGACGACCTCGGCCCCGCGGAAGGAGAGGTTCCGGAGTTCGTCGACCGAAATCTCGCCGACGTTCCGGGCCCCTTCGACGACGTGGGGGTCGCCGGTCATGACGCCCTCGACGTCGGTCACGATGACGACCTCGTCGGCGTCCATGTACTTGCCCATCATGACCGCCGTGGTGTCGCTGCCGCCCCGTCCCAGCGTCGTGATCGAGCCGTCCGGCCCCTCCGCGAGGAAGCCGGTGATGACCGGAACCGTACCGTCGAGATCCGCCGCGACCTCCGCGGCGCGTTCTCGAGTCTCCTCGACGTTGACCTCGCCGTACTCGTCGGTGACCACGGGCCACCGATCGCTGCCGGGCTCGAGGAAGATCGCGTCGATGCCGCGGGCAGACAGCGCGGCCTTGAGCATGCGAACGGAGGTCCGCTCGCCCATGCTGACGATCTGGGCGCGGTCGGCCTCGTCGGTCTCGAAGGAGATTTCGTCGAGCAGTTCGTCGGTGGTCGACCCCATCGCGCTGGCGACGACGGCGATCTCGTGGCCGTCCTCGACGGCCGCGGCGATCGAATCCGCGGCGCGGTTGATCCGGTCCCCGCTACCGAGACTCGTCCCGCCGAACTTGGCTACGACGCGCATGCCGACACCTCACTGGCCGCGTGCGTTACGGTGGTATGACTCATACTCGGTCCGTTACCAGAGCGTGCAGATAACTGTGTCCCATCGTTCGCATTTTTATCCGCCCCCGCTCGAGCGCGGGGCCGCCCGACCGGGCCGACGATCGGTCCCGAACGATCGCTATCGATGGTGATCCGCGACGGGATTTATGTTCGTGCGCCGCATTACCATACGTCGATGAACGTACGGGACGCACTCGAGGCCGATGCCGACGCGCTCGCGTCGATCGCCGACTCCCCGACGGACGTGATGCGGAATCTCGTCCACGACCGGACGGTGCGCGTCGCGGAGGACGGGAGCAACGATCCCAACGCGGACGTCTCGGGATCGCAGTACGACGGCTCCGATCCGGAGGACCTGCTCGGCTTCATCAGCTTCGACGCGCGCGAGGACACCGTCCACGTCACCCAACTCGACGGCACGGACGAGGCCTGCAAACGGCTGCTGGCCGAACCAGTCCGATTCGCCGAACGCGAGTCGATGGCCGTCGAAGTGCTGGCGTCACAGGACGCCGACCCCATCGAGAACGCCGCCGAAGACCTCGGCTTCGACCGCCGCGGCCGGGGCCCGCGGTTCAACGGCTCGCCGACGACGCGGTTCCGACTCGAGCCATAGCAGCCTCGAGAGAGCAACGAGCAAGAACTCTGTACTGCGAGTGAGTGCCGAAGGCACGAACGAGCAGGCCGACGACTGACCCGAAGCGCAGCGGAGGGGAAAGAGGAGTGCTTTTGATCGAAATTTTGCCGAGGGAGCGGCTTCGCCGCGACCGCAGAGCAAAATTTCGTTAGGAGAACTTCTGGACCGTGACGTCGAGCGTGTCCAGATCGACGATCGGTGCGAAGCCGGCGTCGGGATCGATGTTGACGCTCTTCTGGAAGTCGGTCTGGGCCTGCCAGCAGCCGGAGTTGATCGCGAGCACGTCGTGGTACTTGCCGAAGCCGAGTTTGTGGACGTGGCCCGTATGGAAGATGTCGGGTACCTCGTCGATGATCAGATAGTCTTTCTCCTCGGGTGCGAGCCGGGTGTGGCCCCCGAACTGGGGCGCGACGTGGCGCTTCTTGAGGAGGTGGTACATCGCCTTGTGCGGGTCGTCGTAGCTGGCTTTGTCCTCGGGCAGTTCCGCGATGACCTCGTCCAGTGAGACGCCGTGGTACATCAGCACGGAGACGCCCTCGACGGTCACCATCGACGGGTTGCTGACGATCTGGGGGTCGTGTGCGGACATGATCTCCCGGAGCTCCTCGTCGAAGCCGGGCTGGGGTTCGGCGAGGCGGACGGCGTCGTGGTTCCCCGGAATCATGACGATCTCGATGTCGCCGGGGATCTTCTTCAGATGCTCGCTGAACGCCTCGTACTGCTCGTAGATGTCGACGATGTCGAGTTCGTCGTCCTGATCGGGATAGACGCCGACGCCCTCGACCATATCGCCGGCGAGCAGCAGGTACTCGACGTGTTCGGCCTCCGGCGTGTGCAACCAGTCGGCGAAGGCGTTCCACGCGTCGGCCATGAACTCCTGACTGCCGACGTGGACGTCGCTGATCAGCGCCGCCTGCACGTGGCGGTCCGCCGTCGACGGCTCGTGGGTCCGCGGAACGTCCGGGAAGTGCATCGAGTCGACGAAGGCGATCCCCGAATCGTCCGCCAGCGTCCCCTCCATCGCCAACACCTCGTCACAGAGCAGTTCGTCGACCAGATCGACGTACTCCCGATCCTTCATCACCAGCCACGGGAAGGTCCCGGTCGCGTCCTCGAGTTCGACCAGCCAGTGGCCGCTGGCCGTCGAGCGGATGTCGTTGACCAACCCGACCATCGCGACCTCGCTGCCGCCCGGCATACTCTGAATTGCCGTCGCCGGTCGGTGATTGATCCGCCCGCGCAGTTTCGCTCCGAGTCGATCGAGGCGATCCCGAAAGACGGAGACGAAGTCGCTGTATTCGCCCGTTCCCGTGCTCTGGCCGGTCATATCGCCGACGATCTCGACCGACCGTTGGGCCGGATCGGCGGACCGGTTCGCCGACGGAGACCCCTCCGTTTCAACTGGAGCGGGATCGGCCCGTTCACCGCCGCTGGCCCCACCAGTTCCAGTCGAAGCGGAGGGGGTTGGGGAGGGGTCCGTGGAGGAGTGGTCTACAGGCGTGGGACCGTCTCCGACAGCGGCGGACTCGGAACTGGGTTCGGCCGAGCCGCCCGCGTCGTCCGTCGAGAGGGCCGCCTCCACGTGCTCGGTACGGACGACCAGCGCGTCGTCCGGGATGTCCTCGAGCACGCGCTCGAGGGCCGCGCCGGGGTCCGCGGCCGACGCGAGCCGGGTCACCGCCTCGCGTTCGGCGTTGTACCCGCGGCTCGTGAGTTCGCTGACGATCCGAGCGGGGGCCTCGAGTGGCACACACCTCGCATTCGCGAGGGAGGCAAAAAGGGTAGCGACTCGCCGTCTCAGACGGGCGTTTGTCGGGCGATTACTGAGGAAAGTGGCGGGCAGAGAAGAGGCGGGAGCAGCGCAACACGGGCAGGAGCGACCGGCGTCAGCCACCCGCTCCCGCGTGGGGCTCGCCCGCGAGGGTGCGTTCGTCGGAAGGTTAATGTCTCGGTCCGCGAAATCGACTGCCGATGGACGGTCCCGACGGCGAACGGAACGGCGAGCGGTCCGACACTCGCGAGGAACGTTCCGATGGGGACTCGTTTCCGGCTGATTCCTCCAGTAATCGCGACTCGGATGCAACCGATCGCCGACCGAATCCGGGCGCTCGAGCGCGAGCCGATCGCGACGAGACGGTCACGATCGAGGACGACGGGATCGTCCGCTGGCTGCTCGAGACCGACGACTGGACGGTCACCGTCGGTCGAGATATCGCGACGTGTCTCGCTATCGTGGCGGTCATCAGCCTCCTCCTGTTCGGCATCAGCGGCGTCTGGCCGGCGTTCGTCGCCGTCGAGAGCGGGAGCATGGAACCGAATATCGCGCAGGGAGACCTCGTCTTCATCGCCGACGATGACCGGTTCGTCGGGAACGGTGCCGTCGCGGGAACCGGTATAGTCACGTTCCAGAGCGGGCAGGCGACCGATCACGAGAAATTCGCCACCAGCGGGGACGTGATCGTCTTCCTGCCGAACGGCGATCCGACCGAGACGCCGACGATCCACCGCGCCCACTTCTGGGTCGAGGAGGGCGAGAACTGGATTGAGACCGAGGCCGATCCCGGTTTCACGAACGGTGCGACCTGCAACGAGATCGTCTCGTGTCCGGCACCGCACGACGGCTTCATCACGAAAGGCGACGCCAATCCCGGCTACGACCAACTGCCGCGGTCGGGCGCGGACACGACCGTCGTCAGCGCGGACTGGGTCACCGGGAAAGCGATGACTCGAGTCCCGTGGATCGGCGGGATCACGTTGGCGGTCGGCTCGGTGCGGTCGCTGACCGGCGTCGGCTCGATCGCCGTCCTCGCCGGGGCGGGCGTCCTCGCACTCGTTCTGTTCGCGATGGCCGCCGGCGAGCGCGACCCGTAACGGTATCGATGGCACGGAGTCGCCGCCGATCGGTACCGACTCGTTCGAACAGAAAGTTGATTGTCGGGCCCGGTAAAACGGGTGACGATGAGCGGTTCTAACTCCGGGAATTCCCCGGACGATTCCGGCGACAACGATCGCGAGCAACGGGATCGAAGCGCCGGCGCGTCACAGCCACCACCCGCGGCCGAGGAACCGTCACGGAACGATCCCGAGTCCGTTTCCGATTCCGACGCCGATGCCGTAACGATCGAGAACGACGGCGTTCTCCGCTGGTTCCTCAAGACCAACGACGAGACCGTCGTGATGGCTCGAGACGTGCTGAGCAGCGTCGCCATCGTCGCGGCCGTCGGTCTCCTCCTGTTCGCGGTCAGCGGGATCTGGCCGCCGCTGGTCGCCGTCGAGAGCGGGAGCATGGAACCGAACATGCACACGGGGGACCTCATCTTCGTCGTCGACGACGACCGATTCACCGGTGATAACCCCGCTGCCGGAACTGGCGTCGTCACGCTCGAGAACGGCCAGGAAAGCGGCTACGATAAGTTCAGCAACCCCGGAGACGTGATCGTTTATCGACCGAACGGCGATACGGCGGAGACGCCGGTGATCCATCGCGCCCACTTCTGGGTCGAGGAGGACGAAAACTGGGTCGATACGAAGGCGAGCGAGGAAATCGTCGGCGACGCGACCTGTGCAGAAGTCACTACCTGTCCCGCCGATCACGCCGGCTTCGTCACGAAAGGTGACGCCAACGACGGCTACGATCAGTACGGGAACGGGATCAGCGACGTCGTCAAACCCGAGTGGGTCACCGGCAAAGCGATGTACCGGATCCCGTGGCTCGGCAACGTCCGCCTGACGTTCGATAAACTCCTCGGCGGGATGCTCGCTCCCACGTCGCCCTCGAGCCAGTCTCTACAGGACCCGGCATCGGCGACGATGACATCGACGCCGACCGGTCCCGATGCTCCCGGCTCCGGCCTGCACGGTGAACTAGCCGGCGTCGTCGGCATCGCCAGTGTCGGAGCCGGTGCCACGGTCGCGATCGGCCGGTCCCGTCGCTGAGTCGGCCGCGTGATCGCTTCGACTCGTCTCGTTCCGTTTTCCCGCTCTCTTTCTCCCTGAGCATCCTCGTACTCGCTCGTCGCCCGACTCGTTCTCCCGCGTCCATCTCGATGTGGCGAGCCGATTGGGTACCGACGACAGTCAACGACGGCGACAACGGTCTAGAGTAGGACGGTCTCGAGTGGAAGGAAGGGGGTTGCCGCGAACCGATATCGAGTCTGCTCGCCGACTCGAGTAGGTCGTGAGCGGCGAGCGGTCACGCGGGACGAGTGGCGAGAGAGTGACATTGAACGGGAGAGACAGTGGTCGACTGGCCGACGGGCGGGGGTTCGTCAGTTCTCGAACCGTGCCTGAACGAACGGCTGGATGTCGTCGATATCGCTCAGTCGGGAGTCGCTCAGTAAGACGGCCTCCGTCTCTTCGAGTGGAACGGA
Organism: Natrinema sp. LN54; assembly: GCF_052439245.1. Lineage (NCBI taxonomy): Archaea > Methanobacteriati > Methanobacteriota > Halobacteria > Halobacteriales > Natrialbaceae > Natrinema > Natrinema sp. LN54. Next base: position 377,875 of record NZ_JBQVRP010000003.1, on the reverse strand, counting down.
GAGACTGATCTCCTTGGTCCGGCCGTATCGCCCCTTCGAGACGACGACGGCGTTGACGATCCCGAGCATGTCGAGTTCGCTGATGAGATCCGTCACGCGCCGCTGGGTCAGGACGTCCGCGTCGATCTCTTCGCAGAGGCGCTTGTAGATGTTGAACACCTCGCCCGTGTTGATGCTGTGGACGCCGTTTTTCTCGAGGAGGATGATCGCGAAGAGGACGAGCTTGCTCTGGGTGGGCAGGGTGCGGACGACCTCGACGACGCGGTCGAGTTCGATCTTGTCCTGGGCCTGCCGGACGTGTTCCTCGATGATCGTTTCGGCCTGCGATCGCTCGGCCAGTTCGCCCGCGGTCCGAAGCAGATCCAGCGCGCGTCGCGCGTCGCCGTGTTCCTGCGCGGCGAAGGCCGCACACAGCGGGATCACGTCATCGGAGAGCGCGTTGCCTTTGAACGCGACCTCCGACCGGTGTTTGAGGATGTCCCGCAACTGATTCGCGTCGTAGGGCGGGAAGACGATCTCCTCCTCGCCCAGGGAGGACTTGACCCGCGGATCGAGGAAGTCGGTGAACTTCAGGTCGTTCGAGATGCCGATGATCGACACCCGCGAGTTCTCCAGTTCGGAGTTCATCCGCGAGAGGTTATAGAGCGTGTCGTCACCGCTTTTCTCGACGAGCTTGTCGATCTCGTCTAACATGATGACGACGACCCGCTCGTCGTAGTCGACGGCGTCGAAGAAGACGCTGTAGACCCGATCGGTCGGCCACCCGGTCATCGGCACCTCCTCGAAGGAGTCCTTGTCGGCCTCGAGTTCGTCGATCCGGTCTTCGACCTCGGATCGGCTCCCGAACGGCGTCGACTCGAGGGGGTGCTCCGGCGGGAGCGTCGCCGACTCGGTCGTCGCCTCGTCGCGATCGGAAGCGTCGGTATCCGTCGGCTCGGGGTTCTCCGCGGGCGATGTATCGGGCGGCTGTGATGACTCGTCCGAAGACCCCCCTGCTTCGAGTGGAAGATCGCTCGACGTCGCGTCGATGTCGCTTATATTGTCTCCAGTCGAAATGTCGGTCTCCGACACTGTCTTCTCGGTCTCTGTTCGCGTCTCCTCGCTCGAGACGAAATCGAAGGGGTCCGATGCCGTTCCCTCGTCAGTTCGATCGGTCGAGTCGGCCGCGTCAGCACGCCGGCGTTCCGCATCGGCGTCGTACTCCTCGAGGGCCTCGAGCAGCGACTCGAGGTCCGCGACTCGATCGTCGATACGCTCTTTGTTCTTCTCGATGAACTTGTTCGCGAGCTGTGCGAGCACGCGGTACTGGGTATCGGTGACCTCGCAGTTGATGTACTCGACGTCACACGGGACGCTGTACTTCTGGGAGGTGCTCTCGAGTTCCTTGCTGACGAACTTCGCACTGGCGGTCTTGCCGGTCCCCGTCTTCCCGTAGATGAGAATGTTCGACGGCGTTTCGCCGCGGAGCGCGGCGACGAGAATCGTCGCCATCTTGTTGATCTGGTCGCTCCGATGGGGGAGTTCGTGTGGCGTATAGGACGGGCGGAGGACCTCCTTGTTCTCGAAGATCGGTTCTCCGCTGAGAAGGTCGTCGAATAACCCCTGATTCGACTCTTCGTCGCCGAGATCCGCGTTCTCGAAATTCGACGAGAACCCGCTCGTTCCGTCGACCTCGACCTCGTCTGAGCCAGTGATCTCTGAGTTATCGTCTGACATCCGTCATTCAGCACCCCCTTATTTCGAGTGGAACGCCGGACCGGGGAGCAGGAATATTACGGTATGATGGCCTCCGTGGGATGATCCACGGTTCCAGATACCCGATTCGGGTCCAGTTGATGCAAACGAAACAGAGGAAAACCACGCTAATAAAGCCTTCCCTTCCCCCCTCGTTCCGATCGACCGAACTGTTTCGCCGCCACGTCTATCGGTCTCTGAAAGTCACGTCCGGTGTTCGATCGCGACGCTGCCGAACGATATCGTTTGAAGATGAATATATAATTGTACGTGCGTACGAGCGACACGAGGATGTTCTCGCTCGAGACGAAACGGGACCGGTCACGGTGAAGATCGGGATGCGTGTCAATCCGCCGCTGTTCTCGTCAACTCCCGGTCGTGGTGACGACCGAAACGGTGTCCCATTGGGGATCGTTTCGAGTCGACGGGACTCAGTTACATAGGGTCTCTTCTCTCGAGCGAGTACAGCGACTGCTACTGTGTGCGAAGTTCGTATCAGGATTCGACCCGCTGGTTGACCGGTGGCTTGGACTCCCTCTCTGTTCAGGCGATCTGTGAGTCGATGGCGAGATGACTCATTCGGGAGGTATCGGATTCGAACTGTGTCTTTGCATAAGATATCAGTCAGGTTCATGCGATCAGACGGAGAACGATCTCGGAGATCGAATTAGAGTGTGTTCCATGCTAACAGTTAGCTCCCAAGGGTGGAAGCCCCCCACCCCTTTGTTTCGAGTGGAACGAGCCAAAGGACGGGGGAGGGGGAGGACGGCCATTTAGGACGGGAAGCTTTATTTTGATAGGCTAGAAACAGTATCCGCAGAACTAGCAGACCAAATAATTCTACTAGAGTTGTTTTTGTTGTTGCTAGTTCCTGCTAGAATCGGTTCTCATTGTTCCATGAGTTACTAGACCAGCGTCTGGGTTACTAGAACCGTCTCTTTCAACCGATTCGTCCGTCTCATCCCCCTGAACGGCGGCTCGAGTCGAAAGGAGGGTGAGGAACCACTCCAATCGCTCCGAATCAATCCGTCCGACCAGCCACGCCCTCGACAGTCTCCAGTTGAAACAAAGGGGTGGGGGCTTCGAGATGGTCTCCGGAGTACTAGAATGATATTTATTCTCACTTCCCTTTCTCTGTTGCTGGCCGAGAAACTATCACAATGCGTACTCGTCTCGAGTGAGAGCGCCGGTATCGTTCTTCGGCGACGAGTATCCCGATTATCGAAATTCGACTCATCTTCGCAGCAACTATCTCGGCTACTAACAACTCTTTTACATCGAATTGTCTACATGTCTGACGTAGGCTTAAGTGAGTCCAGTTTGTAGTACGCGCAACTGCACCCCGCGGTGCTGGAGGCCCCCACGATGGGACTGTTCACAGAACTCAAAGATAGTATATCTCGGGCTACGGATCGCCTGTTTTCGGAACAGGAGCCCAAACGAATCGGTATCTACGGTCCGCCGAACGCCGGCAAGACGACGCTCGCGAACCGGATCGCGCGTGACTGGACTGGTGACGCGGTCGGCGCGGAGAGCCACGTCCCTCACGAGACGCGTCGCGCACGCAGAAAAGAAAACGTCGAGATCGAACGGAACGGGAAGACGGTGACCATCGACATCGTCGACACACCGGGTGTGACGACGAAGGTCGACTACGAAGAGTTCACCGACGAGATGGAGAAAGACGACGCCATTCGACGCTCCCGCGAAGCGACCGAAGGTGTCGCCGAAGCGATGCACTGGCTGCGGGAGGACGTCGACGGCGTTATCTACGTGCTAGACAGCGCGGAGGACCCGATCACGCAGGTCAATACGATGCTGATCGGCATCATCGAGTCCCGCGATCTCCCCGTCCTCATCTTCGCGAACAAGATCGACCTCGACGAATCGAGCGTCAAGCGGATCGAGGACGCCTTCCCGCAGCACAAGACGGTGCCGCTGTCCGCGAAGGAAGGCGAGAACATGGACGAAGTGTACGACAATATCGCGGAGTACTTCGGGTGATTACGATGCCAAAAGCTACCAATGCGGATGATTCGGACGCACCCGACGGCGTGCAGATCGACCTGATCAGCGGCGAGCGCATGGACGGGATGGCGACGATGGAGAAGATCAGGATGATCTTGGACGGCGTCCACGACGGGAACATCGTCATCCTCGAGGAAGGGCTCACTCCCGACGAGGAGAGTCGGCTCATCGAGGTCACGATGGCCGAGATCAGCCCCGACGAGTTCAACGGGATCGAGATCGAGACGTACCCCAAATCCGAGACCCGCGATTCGTCGTTGCTCGGCCGCATCATGGGGGGTGACGAGACGGAAGCGAAGCTGACGGTGATCGGCCCGGCCAATCAGATCGAGACGCTCCACAAGGACGAAACGCTCATCAGCGCGCTCGTGTCCCGTAACTAATGCCGCATCAGTGTACGAACTGCGGCCGGACGTTCGCCGACGGCTCCAAGGAGATGCTGTCGGGTTGTCCCGACTGCGGCGGGAACAAGTTCCAGTTCGCGCCGACCGCGACGGCCGCAGCCGAATCGTCCGCCGGAACCGAGACGGACACTGACGACTCGGGATCGGTCGACACCGCGAGTACTTCGGCACAATCCTCGGCCGGCGAGTCGGACGGCGTCGCGACTCGAGCCGCGGAGACGGTTCGTGACTGGATGTCGACCGGTTCCGGCGACGAGCCGACGACCGACGCCGCCGAGCGATCGCGTTCGGACGACTCGACCCCGACGTCGGCAGCCGCAGCGAATCAGTCGTGGCCCGCGAGCGAGGACGCCGCCGCTCCGGAGTCGGACACGTCGCCGGACGGCGAGTTCGACGAGTGGCCGGAGACGGCTCGACGCCCCGAGGATCGATCCGGGTCGCCGGACGAGACGGCCGCTGACGCGGCGACCGAGGCGGGGTCGGCCGATCGAACGCGGTCCGACGGCGACTGGCCGGACCAACCCTCGAGCGGGCCGACGGCTACGATGGCGGACGACGAGAATTCGGCACAGGCCGACGCCCGGAGCGCAGTCGTTCCCTCGGACGATCTCCCGTCACATTCCGAGACGCCCGGTCGTGATTCCGAGACGGCCGGCCGAGACGGGTCCGAACGCGATCCCGACGCCGGACGTATCGCCGATACGCACACCGAAACCGGACCCGAGACCGAAGCCGCGACCGGAACCGGGGCCGACGACGATGACGACCAGCCCCCGGAGCACGGGCGCGTCGTCAGCGAACCGAGCGGCCAGCGCCCGTCGATCGAGGAACTCCGGGCGGAGCTCAACGAGCAGTTCGAGAGCATCAAGATCGTTCGGCCCGGGCAGTACGAACTCAACCTGATGGAACTCTACAACCGCGACGAGTACATCATCTCCTTGCAGGAAGACGGGCGGTACGTGATCGACGTGCCGGATTCGTGGCACGCCGGCGACGACGGCGAGGACTGAGCGGCCCGGTTCGCGCTCCGCTCGCTGCCCGCATCAACTTCGCCGCGGACGCCGTCGTGTCTCCGGACAAGCTCGTGAGAACACCAGAGCGTTTCGACTGCGCTTTTCCGTTGATCGATCGGGACAATCCGTTTCCGCAAACGTTTCGCTCCATACGAAATGATGGCTGGTTCACATCGCCGACGTCCCCTGCGTCCGACTCGCTCGAGCGCTCGAGCGAAACCGAGGAGAGCGCTCTCGTGGCTCACGGAGAGGCGGCACACTGAGCGGAGACAGATGGATTTAAGCGACGCGGAGACGACCCCACGCACATGAGCACCGCAACCAAGGTCGTTCTCACCACGGTCGCCGCATCGGCGCTGCTGTCGATTCTGCTCGTCTTCCAGAACGCACTCGCCTGATGTTCGAGGCTCGAGCGCTCTCGGACCGGGTCGAGGCCGTCCGGGAGGCCCGCGTCCCCGACGTACAGGTCCTCGACTGCGAGCGCGACTTCGAGACGCTGAACCCGGCGCTTGCCGAGGATCTCGGGCTTCTCGTCGACGCACTCGAGCCCGCGAGCTATCCCGCCGAGTGGTTGCCCGACGACGCCCCGGCGTTGCTCGCCCGCTACGCCGGGTCGGATCTCACGATCGGGATGCCGGGCGACGGCAGCGTCGTCTGGACCCGACAGACCCAACCGCCGGTCGTGCTGGTCAAACCGCGCGTCGAGGGCTCGCCCGACGCGTTCGTCGACTTTCTGATCGCCGAGGCGCTCGTCCAGGTCGATCTCGACCTTCCCGAACATTTCATCGGCTTCTTCGAGGAGTCGTACCGCGACCTCGACCGGGCGGTCGCGCTCGATCCCAACGGCACCTATCAGGTCGCCGCGGCGCTGTACGACGGCTGGGTCGGGCTCCAGACCCGCGAGGTCTTCGCGGAGTGGCACGACGACCATCCCGAACTCGCCGACGCGTGGCAGGACGCGGGGACCCGACTCGAGGACCGCGTTTCGGGGCTTCCGCGTGCGGTCGCGCGCGGCGACACCGAGTTCGCGGACGCGACGGAACTCGCCTGCGCCGCGATCAAACACGCGATCGAACTACCGGCCCCCTTCGCCGCACTGGACACCGAGGCCTATCTCGACCACGGCCCCGAGTACGCGATCCAGTGGGCCGAGAAGACGTTCGACTCCCTCGCGGACGAGTAACCGACGACAGTTCGCCGTTTCTATCGTCGTTTTTCGACCGGGCGTATCCGAGCACCGGCGATCTGTGAGTCCAGCGTTCTCGTGCGGATCGCACTCGGAAAACGGGACTCTCGCTATCGTGGTGGCGGAAATCGCTACGGGGTAGATTCGGTTGCCGCGGCAGGTCGGACCCTGAGAATCACGTGGCGCTCGCGTTCAGAACTCGGCGTCGACGCTGCCGTCCTCGTCGAGGTCGATGATACCGTCGAACAGTCCGCGGAACTCGTCGACGACCGCTTCGTCGTGGGGTTCCTCCGAGAGGTGAAAGAGACCGACCGCGTCGTGGTCCGCGAGCAGTTCGAGAATTCGCTCGACGGCCTCGAGCGCCTGTTCGTCGCCGGCGTAGTAGGCGAGTTCGGTGACGGAGTCAAAACTGATGCGGAGTTTGCCGTCGTGCTCGTCGAGGAAGCCGTCGATGTGTTCGACGATGCCGTCGATGTCGTCGGGTGCGGCGACGTAGTGGACGGTGTCGCTCGAGCGCCGCGAGTAGCCGCGTTCGATGCTGAGCGTGTCCAAGATTTCGGCGCACTCCTCGTCGACGTCGTAGTGCTCGAGTTTCTGTCTGACTTCGCGGGCGGTGGTTCGCGTGGAGATGACGAGGAAGTTGTCGGTATCGGTCTTGAGGAAATCGGTGTCGATGCGGTCGGTCTCTCCGGTGCTCGGGTGGAGGAGGAGCACGCCGGTCCCGCCCGGTATCGTGTCCGGGGTGCCGTCTATTTCAAGCGTGTAGTCCATATTGGCGTCAACAACTTTGGGAACTCCCTTAAGCGTGCGGATGTCCGTTCCGACGGAGTCGCGGCTGACGGTCGTCGTGGGAACTCCGGTGAGTGGAGGAAGGGTCTGAAAAACTGGCGAGGGGTTGGGACAGCGGACTCACCGAGCGTGACACGAAATCCGGATGCCCGCGGATTTCGAGTACCGACGACCCTTCACCTCCTAGTTTTTAGGCTAACCTAAAGTATCTATCGGTGGTTCTCCGCTCGGTGAGAACGGTGGGGCCGACTCGAGTGGCGCGGCCGATGGGAACGCGTTTAGGCCCGCGGGGCCCATGTTTTCCGTATGAGCGTACGCGAGGAGTTCGACGACTGGGCGGCGAGCGGCCGCGACAGAGGAATGGAGGAGCGCCACTGGCACACCGCAAAACACGCGCTCGCCCGGATGCCCGTCGAGTCCGGCGACACCGTGCTCGATCTCGGCTGCGGGAGCGGCTACGCCGGCCGAGCGCTCCGAGATACCAAGGGCGCCGGCCGGATCTACGGCCTCGACGGCTCGCCGGAGATGGCCCGCAACGCCGCGGGCTACACGGACGATCCGAACGTCGGGTACCTCGTCGGCGACTTCGACGAGCTGCCGTTCGCCGACGACTCGATCGACCACATCTGGAGTATGGAAGCGTTCTATTACGCCGCGGACCCCCACCACACGCTCGAGGAGATCGCCCGCGTCCTCCGACCCGGCGGCACGTTCTACTGTGCGGTCAACTACTACGAAGAGAACGTCCACTCCCACGAGTGGCAGGAGTTCATCGCGATCGAGATGACTCGCTGGGATCGCCGGCAGTACCGCGAGGCCTTCCGCGAGGCGGGGCTGGCCGTCGCCGAACAGGACAACATCCCCGATCGAGAGATTACCATCCCCAGCGAGGCAGAGTTCCCCACCGAGGACTGGGACACTCGCGAGGACATGGTCGAACGCTATCGCGAGTTCGGAACGTTGCTCACCGTCGGCGTCGCCCCGTGAGCATTTCGTATTCGGCCGTTGTCGCCGACCTGTCAGCGAAAACCCCCTGATTTCGACTCGAGCCTTCGATTCGCCGCGTACAGCCCGCAACACGTCCGGTGGTTCGAGTCGAAACGCCCCTCGCACGCACGTAATTGAGAGTCACTCGAGTTGCCGTCTCGTTCCCGAGGCCGGTCGCTCGCGCTAGTCGTCCCGTTCGCCGGCCGGAATCGTTACCTCGAGCCAGTTCTCCTCGGGAGGGAGCGGACAGTCGAAGGTGTCGCTGTAGGCGCAAAACGGCGAGTACGCGAGGTTGAAGTCCACGACGATTTCGTCGCCGTCCGCGAGGTCGCCCGTCGGCTCGAGTTCCATGTACCGGCCGCCCTGGTAGGTCTGCTGGCCCGTCGTCTTGTCGCGGAACGGGACGAACAGCGGCTGTTCGTTCGGGCTCTCCTGCCGGTAGGCCGCCAATTCGAACGTGCCGTCTTCCAGGTCCTCGTTTTCGCGGTCGAGGTCGAACTCCAGCGTGGCAACGCGGAGATAGCGCATCTCGCGGCCCGCGGTGGTGTCGATCAGCACGACCTCGGGCTCTTCGTGGACCCGCGCCGTCGCGGTCACGCGGTAGGTCGGGTCCGGATCGAAGTAGTCGAGGCCCTCGAAGTCCTCGCGCTCTTCGGGCGGGATCGGCGACTGGGGGTGGTCGGCGAAGAACTCGTCTTTCTCGGCGCGTTTCGACTCGAGTTCGTCGCGCCAGCGGTCGACGTCGATAGAATCGCTCATAGCCGGAGTAGTCGACGGACCGGGGAAGGCGTTGCGCTTCGGTCCCGTTTCGAAACACCGGCCGGCTCGGTCACGGGTCGACCCCGTCAAAACACAAAACAGTGGCCAATCGATCGATCGTCCTCGCCGCAGTCGGTCGTATCGGTCGCTACTCTTCGATCGTGAGTACGCCGTTTCGCGCGGAGACATCGCTCGCCTCGGGCGGGAGCTCGAACTCGAACTGCTCGCCGTCCGCCACGATGATCGCGGTCGAACCGACGATGTCGACCGAGGTGTCTGCGGCCGAACTACCGAAATCGACCGCGATGATGCTGCCGTCGCCGTACTCGAACGTACGGATGACCGCGTCTCGGTCGACGTTCTCGAGGGATTGGGGAACCTTCACAGACGGCCGTAGGAACTCTGGTGGTTAAAGGGTCACGCTGGCAGCAACCGGTGCGTGGCCTCGGTGGGACTGTCGGACCGTGGTTTCGAGTCGCTCGAGCAACTCCCGACAACTCGATATTCGCTCCGACATCCGCTCCGGACATTTATCCCGCATGACGCGGCTACTCGAGTCCGTCAACGCTATGGACGACCGACGATGAGTACGGAGAGAATGACGAATTGGCGGACGGTGTTCGGTCACACCCAGCCCTACGAGCCGCAGGTCGACGGTATCGAGACGGCCATCGACACCGGCCGAGAGGGCGGCTACACCGTCATCGAGGGGGCCTGTGGCACCGGGAAGACGATGATCGCGCTCACCGCGGGGATCGACCTCGTGCGCGATCCGGACACCGACTACGAACGCGTGCTCGTGCTCACGAGCGTCAAACAGCAACTGCGCCAGTTCGAAGCCGACCTCGAGACGATCAACGATAACCTGCCCGCCGACTGGGACCCGGTTTCGGGACTCACGCTCGTCGGGAAGGCCGACGTCTGTCCGTATAACCGAGAGAACGCGGCGGGAATCGACGACGGCAACGTCTACGACCGCTGTGAGACCCTGCGGGATCGCACCCGCGACCTCACCGGCGAGGCCGGCGACACGACGGCCAAAAACTTGGCCGCCCGCGCCCGAAGCCAGCAGATCGGGCTGGCAGACAGCGGGAACCGGTCGAAGAATACGTTCCTCGAGACGGCGGGCGAACCCACCCCGTACCCGCCGGAGCTTCCGGAATACGGCGAGGGCGGGCCCGTCGGGGCCGAAACCGAGTACTGTCCGTTCTACGCGCAGTATCTCGAGGACCTTCCCGAAGAGGAGGAGGACGGGTCGGCCGCCGAAGCGGTTCCCTACGATTTCACCGACGCGGGGATGGTCACGCCCGAGGAACTGGTCGCTCGCTCGGTCAAACACGGCACCTGTCCGCACTCCGTGATGGGTGCCGCCCTCGGCGAGGTCGAGGTCGTGATCGGGAATTATTATCACGCCTTCGACCCCCGGACGGTCGGCTCCTTTACCGGCGCACTACTGGACGAGTCGACGTTCGTCGTCTGCGACGAAGCGCACATGTTAGAGCCCCGCGTGCGCGATCTGGTCAGCGAAGGGATCGCCGACCGCACCCTTCGTGACGCCGAAACCGAACTCTCGCGGGTCATCCAGCCGATCACGTTCGAACGCGAGGGCCGACAGGCCGAAGGCGGCTCGAAAACCGCCGACGCCGACCTCGTCCGCGGGGAACTGAACGACAGCGACGTCTCGTTCGAGGAACTCAATCGAACCCTCGAGTTCGTCCAGGACCTCCGCGAGGAACTCGATCGGCGGGTCACCGCACACCTCGACCGGAACTACCGGGGCTGGCAATCGAACCTGAACGACCTCCGCGACGAGGAGATCCCGCTCCGCGATCCCGGCGTCCCCGCCGAAGACGAACTCTCGGAGTGGGCGAGCGAAGCGGGACACGGCGACGCGGAGTGGGTCCGCGCCGAGGCCGTCGGCGCGGTCGTCGAGCGGGTCCTGAACGAGGCCGAAGACGAGGACCGAACCCGCGCCGCGCCCGCCGTCGGCCGCGTGCTCGGCGAGTGGTACCGCCGCGGTCACACCGACTACTTCCGGGAGATCGAACTCGAGCGGACGTGGGACGACACCGAGCCGCCGGACTCGTGGCGGCGGGCCTACAACGCCCGACTCGCCCTGCACAACTGCGTTCCCAGCGACGCGATCGGCGACCGGCTCGGGATGTTCGGCGGCGGGATTCTGATGAGCGCGACCCTCGAGCCGATGGACGCCTTCACCGAGGTGACCGGGCTCCAGTACCTCGCACGCGAGGAAGACCGGCCGGTCGTCGAGCGCCGATACGGGCTCCACTTCCCCGCGGAGAACCGCGAGAGCTTCGCCGTCGCCGCGCCGAAGTTCACCTACGACAATCGCGGCGCTCGGGACGAAGACACGCAGACGCGCCGATCCTACGCGAACGCCATCGAGAAAATCGCAGGGCTCCCCGGGAACGTCCTCGTCGGGATGCCGAGTTACGCCGAAGCAGAGTGGGTCGCCGGCGAACTCGAGGGCCGCGTCGACAAGTCGGTCCTGCTCGACGCCGCGAGCGACGACGAAACCACCCAGTCGCTCAAAGACGAGTTCTTCGCCGGCGAGGGGAAGGTACTCGTCACGAGTCTCCGGGGCACGCTGACCGAGGGGGTCGACTACAGCGGCGACCGCCTCGCCGCGGCCGTCGTCTGCGGCGTGCCGATCGTCAACACCTCGAGCCCGCGGACGAAGGCGGTTCGCCGGGCCTACGACGACGAGTTCGGCGACGGCTTCACCTACGCGCTGACGGTCCCCGCGGTACGGAAGGCCCGGCAGGCGATCGGCCGCGTCATCCGCAGTCCCGACGACGTCGGCGTTCGCGTCCTCCTCGACGAGCGCTACGCCCGCGATAGCTGGGACTCCGTTCGGCCGTACCTGCCCGAGGACAGCGAGTTCCAGCCGGTCAGTCCCGACATGCTCGACGTGGGGCTCGAGCGGTTCCGCTCGCGACTCGCCTCGCAGTAGCGGGCATCGAACCGCGGGCCGGGTTTAGGGGCCGGATACATCCGTCTCGAACCGGGGGCTTCAAGCGGGGCCGGCAGGGAATCCATCCTGGTAACTGTGTCCGGACTGCTCCCGTCAGCTATCGGTGTCGCTCCGCTGGTCGCCGATTCCGGCGGTCTCGAGGTGACGCCCCAGATGCTGGTCGTGTTCGGAATTATCGCCATCGCGCTGGTGCTGTTCATTACCGAGTGGCTGCCAATCGACGTGACCGCCATCCTGATAATGGTCCTGTTGATGGTGCTCGGGGCCGACGGCGTGGTGAACTTCACCGAGATTTCGACGGGCGAAGGGACCTCGGGGTTTTCCAATTCGGCGACGATCACCGTCCTCGCGATGCTCATTCTCAGTTCGGGGATCAGCCAGACCGGCGTCGTCCAGATCCTCGGCCGCAAGATGTCCGCATTCGCGGGTGACGATCTCGACAAACAGCTGCTCGCGACGATCAGCGTCAGCGGTCCGATCTCCGGTTTTATCAACAACACGCCGGTCGTCGCCATCCTCGTGCCCGTCATCTCGGATATCGCTCACAAGGGGAAGACCTCTCCCTCGAAGCTCCTGATTCCGCTGTCCTACGCCTCGATGTTCGGCGGGATGCTCACCCTCATCGGCACCTCGACGAACATCCTCGCGAGCGACGTCTCCGCACGCCTGCTCGATCACCCCTTCTCGATGTTCGAGTTCACCAAGCTCGGAATTATCGTGTTGCTCGTCGGCAGCGTCTATCTCATGACGATCGGCCACCGACTGTTGCCCGAGCGCGTCCCCGTCGAGGAGGACTACGTGCAGGAGTACGCGATCGAGGAATACCTGACCGAGGTCGTCGTCAACGACGACTCGCCGATCGTCGGCACGACCGTCGCGGACGCTATCGATCACGTCGAGTTCGACGCCGACATCATCCAGGTCGTCCGCGACGACGAGGAGTTCATCGAACCGATCGGTCAGAAGACGATTCGGGCCGGCGACCTGCTCCGACTGCGCGCCGACCGCGACACCGTCCAGCAGTTCGTCGACCGGGAAACGCTCACCCTCTCGGGCAGTCCCGAGACCGCCGACGACTTAGAGCCCGACGAAGTGCCGGATCGGACCCTCGTCGAAGTGGTCGTCCCCCGCGGCTCGTTCCTCGTCGGCGAATCCCTCGAGAGTTCGACGTTCCGCCAGCGCTACGATGCGACCGTGTTGGCCTTCCGCAGTCGGGGCGAGACGGTCCGCGAGGACATGGACGAGCGCCGCATTCGCGTCGGCGACACGCTGTTGGTGCAGGCGGCCCCGGACAGCATCGATCGCCTCTCGCAGAACGACGACTTCATCGTCGCACACGAACCCGAAGAGCCGAACTACCGGACCGAGAAGATTCCCCACGCGGCGGCGATCATGGCCGGCGTCATCGGCTTCGTCGCCGTCCCGTGGGGGGCGGTCGGTGCGACCCTCGCCGGCGCGACCGGTATCGCCGGGCTCGAGGCGATGTCGGCGCTCTCCTTGCCGATCCTCGTGACCGCGCTCGCGGGCGTCGTCGCGATGGTCGCAACGGGCGTGCTCAAGCCGACCGAGATCTACGACGCCGTCGAGTGGGACGTAATCTTCCTGCTGGCCGGCATCATCCCCCTCGGCATGGCCCTCGAACAGACCGGCGGCGCGGACCTGCTGGGGAGTCTCGTCGCCGCAACGGGGGCCTATCTGCCGGTCCTCGGCGTCCTCTGGGTGTTCTACCTCGCGACCGGACTCATCACGGGCGTCATCTCCAACAACGCGAGCGTCGTGTTGATGCTTCCCGTAGCCGTCGAGACCGCCGACCAGATCGGCGCGAACCCCTTCGCGTTCGTGCTGGCGGTCACCTTCGCGGCCTCGACGGCGTTCCTCACGCCCGTCGGCTACCAGACGAACCTGTTCGTCTACGGCCCCGGCGGCTACAAATTCATGGACTTCGTCCGCGTCGGCGCGCCGCTGCAGTTGCTGCTCTCCGTCGTGACCGTCTTCGGCATCGCGTTCTTCTGGGGCCTGACGTAGCGACTCCTACTCCTCCGTCGCATCCTCTTCGTCCCGCTCGTCTCCGTCGGAGTCGGCGGCTGCCTCACTCGTCTCCTCCTCCTCGAGCGGCGGCTCGTCCTCGTCGTCTCGCTCGAGGGCCTCCTCGAGTTCCCGCTCGCGCTGACGCTCTTCGGCGTCGTCGGCTTGATCGTTCCGACTGTCCTTGGTGTCTGCCATGCTATCGTATACGGTGGCGACCGGGATAACGGTGTGCCATGCCAATTCGTCGCTCATCCGAGACGGGCGTCCGACCGTCTGCTCGCGTTCGGACGACTGAACGCGTCTCGAGCCCCGAGACGAGTCGCTGGGCCGGTCGCGCGATGCGATCTCCTCATCGGGAACCCACGTGCCGACGCGGACGGCGTCTGGACGCGCTCGGCACCACCCGAACGAGCGTCGACGCCGGCTCGTACGCGACGCGCTCGCTCGGGGACTTCGCCGCGACGAGCTTCCAGTATCCGGGCGAGTCGATCCGCAGTCGACACAGCCCCCGCTCGTCCGTCCGTATCGATTTCGTCTCGGTCGTCACGAGGGCCCCTTCGACGGGCTGTCGCCGGTCATCGCGGACGCGAACGGTGACTTCGGTCCCGACCGCGATCTCTCTCCGCTCGACGGCGATCCGGAGCTGACGAGTGATTTTCATGCGGGTGTATAGCACACTCGAGCGGAAAAGCGATCACCTGCGAGTTCCGGCGAGCGTCTCCCTGAGCCGGCTCAGCGCCGAGCGACGACGTGTGCGTCCTCGGGCGCGAACCCGACCGTCAGTTCGTCGCGCTCCGGGACGGACGGCCGCTGGAGGACGATTTCGGTGCCGTTCCACCGGCCGTTGACGCGGACGGTTTCGCCGAGGAACTCGCTGGTCTCGACGCTCACCGTCAGCCGGTTTCGCTCGGCGGACTGCGAGAGCGCGCCCGGGCGCACGCAGATCGTGACCCGGTCGGTTCCCTCGGGGAGCGACGGCACCGCGAAGGTCTCGCCGCCGAGATCGACCTGTGAGTACTCGCCCTCGCGGCCGCGGACCTCGCCGTCGAAGACGTTGTTGTCCCCGACGAACTCGGCGACGAACCGAGTCGCGGGCTCGCGATAGATCTCCTGTGGTCGGCCGACCTGCTCGACTCCGCCGTCGTTCATGACCGCGAGCCGGTCCGAGATCGCCAACGCTTCGGCCTGATCGTGCGTGACGTAGACCGTCGTGATCTCGAGCTCCGACTGAATCCGCTTGATTTGCCGGCGTAGCGACTCCCGAAGTTGCGCGTCGAGCGCGCTCATCGGTTCGTCGAGCAAGAGGAGATCCGGCGCCGGGGCGAGCGCTCGAGCGAGCGCCACCCGTTGGCGCTGGCCGCCCGAGAGTTGCTCGGGGCTGCGCTGGCCCATCCCCTCGAGATCGACCAACTCGAGGAGGTCGGCGACGCGGTCGTCGACCGTCGCCCCGTCCGGCGGCTCCCGGAACCGGAGCCCGTAGCCGACGTTTTCGGCGACGCTCATGTGGGGGAACAGCGCGTAGCTCTGGAAGACCACGCCGACGTCTCGCTGCTCGGGCGGCACGCCGGTCATCTCCCGGCTATCGAAGCGGACCGCGCCGTCGGTCGGCTCCTCGAAGCCGGCGATCGTCCGCAGCGTCGTCGTCTTCCCGCAGCCGGAGGGCCCGACGAGGGTGAAAAACTCCCCGTCGCGAACGGTGAGATCGACGCCCTCGAGGGCGACGGTGTCGCCGTAGGCCTTCGAGACCCCCTCGAGGCGAAGCTCCGTCATCGTTCGAACCTCCCGCCGACGCGGTCGACGACGACGAAACTCGCGGCCGTGACGGCCAACAGCACCGTCCCCATGGCGATGGCGGGGCCGGAGCGGTGACCGAGGTAGCGCTCGACGGCGACGGGCATGGTGTAGGACTGGCTGCCGCCCGCCAAAATCACCGTCGAAGAGAACTCGCCGATCGAGATGGCGAAGGCGAAGGCCGCGCCGGCGACGATGCCGCTGGCCACGAGCGGCAGTTCCACGTCACGGAGTGCACGGTACCGAGAGGCTCCGAGCGCGCGTGCGGACTCGACCATCGCCGGGTTGAGATTTGACAGGAGCGGAGAGACGTTGCGCGTAACGAAGGGGTAGGCCGCGACGGCGTGGGCGAAGACGATCGCGACCGCGCCCGTCACCTGAAACCGCCAGCCGCCGGGCAGCGGGATTCCGAAGACGAGCCCCTGCAGGAGTCCGATCCCGAAGACGACCCCGCTGACCGCGAGCGGCACCATCGCCAGCGTGTCGACGATCGCGCCGCCGCGTCCGGCACGCACCGTCACGACCGAGACGACCACGCCCATCGGCACGGCCACGGCCAGCGTCGCGACCCCGAAGACGAGCGAGTTCCGGATCGCGACCCACGGCAGCGTCTGGTAGTCGGCCCCCTCGAGTTGGCGCTCGAGCAGGAACGCGTAGTGATCCAGCGTGAACCCGTTCCCGCCGGTGACGCTTCCGATGACGAGACTCGCCATCGGGCCGACGAAGACGACGAGGGCGACGAGTCCGTAGCCCAGAATCGCCAGCCGGCGCGGCGAGAGCGCCGTCCGGAGATCCGGAAACAGCGGCTCTCTGTCGGGGTTGCTGGTTCCGCGAGCCAGACCGGACCGAGCGGATTCGTACCGGAGGTAGGCGTAGGTCAGGGCAAGCGAGAGGATCGTCTCGAGGACCGCGAGCGTCGCGGCCTCGGCGTAGGCCAGCCGGCGGACCCGATCGTAGATCCAGACCTCGACGGTCGCGAGCTGTAGCCCGCCCAGTGCGAGCACGATGGGGAAGGTCATGAAGGTGAAAATGAACGTCAACAGCGCGCCGGTCAGGACCGCCGGAAGGAGCTGCGGGACGACCACGTCCCGGAACGCGCGGCGCGGACTCGCCCCGAGGCTGCGGGCGGTTTCGACGGTCCGAGCGTCGACGGACTCCCACGCGGCGACGGTGACTCGCGCCACCAGCGGCGCGTTGTAGAACGCGTGGGCGACGATGACGATCGCGAGCGGATTCCACTCGATGAAGGGGTACGGCCCGAGTCCGGCGACGCCGAGCAGTCCATTGAGCGTTCCCGTGCGACCGAACATCGCGTAGAAGCCGACCGCGACCATGATCCCCGGCAGCACGAACGGCAGGATCGTCAGCGAGCGCAGCGTTCGCCGCCCCCGGAACTCGTAGTTCGCGAGCACGTACGCCGCCGGCAGGCCGAGCGCGACGCTCGCGACCGTCGACAGCGCGGCCTGATAGGCGGTAAAGCCGAACAGTCCCGTCCGCACCCCCGGCGTCTCGAGGCCTGGCACTGGAACCGGGAGCGGGACGCCAGGAAGCGGGTACTCGAGCGAAATCGACACCGAGACGGCCGCGAGCCAGCCGGTGATCGACTCGAGGTGGTGCCGGACCGCAAGCGGCTCCGCGAGGACGTCCGCGAGCGCCCCGACGTAGAACGGATCGGTGAGGACCTCGCGAAAGAACGCGAGCGTCGCCCCGCCGTCGTCGACCACGGCGTTGACGAAGACGACGCCGATCGGGAGATAGAGCATGACGGCGAGGACGGCGGCCGTCGCGAGCCCCGTCAGGGAAAGGGCGTGGCGCTCGAGCCAGCCGCGAGCGGCGGCGGACCCTCGTCGAAGCCGGGCGAACCGGCCGGACCGATCCGATCGGAGCACGGCCCTATCGGCCGGCGAACTCGCGGGCCCAGTCCTCCGTCCAGCCGCCGAGGTTCCCCCGGAGGTCGTCGTAGCCGACCGTCACCGCCTCCGGCGGAACGTGGGCGTACTGGTCGAACTCCTCGTCGAGGTCGACGTACGCCGACTCGACCGCCGGGAACTGGACGTTGCGCTGGGCGATGACGGCCTGGGCGTCGTTCGAGAGGGCGAAGTCGAGGAATTCGTAGGCGAGATCGAGTTCGCTCGCCCGCTCGAAAATTCCCATCCCCTCGGGGTTGGCGTACCCCTGATCGTTCGGGAACGCGATCTGATGACGGCTCATGTCGTAGCCGTACTCGTTGGCGAACACTTGATCGGTCGAGTAGGAGACGACCATCGGCCGCTGTCCGTTCATGTAGGACCCGTTGTACGATTGTTGCCAGTCTTCGAGGATACGAACGCCGTTGTCCTCGAGGTCGCGCCAGTAGTCGAGATAGCCGTCCTCGCCGGCGGCGTCGATCGTCCACAGCAGGAACGCTTGGCCCGGATCCGAACGCTGTGCGTTCTGGGCGAGCAGCGCGTCTTCGTAGGCCGGTTCGGTCAGCGCCTCGAGCGTCTCGGGTTCGTCGACTACGTTCTCGTCATAGACCAGACAGATGTAGCCCGTGTCGTAGGCGAGCACGCGGCCGTGCGGATCGCCCATATCGAGTCCGTCCCGGATGCGCTCGGCGTTGTCGATCCGGTCGACGTTGAGTTCTCGGAGGAGGCCGCCGTCGTCGAGCGTGTCGTCGATCCGGACGAGGTCGTCGATGTTGGCCCCGAGATAGACGTCGGCGTCGAGGTCGGCGTTCTGCCGTTCGCGATCGATGTAGTCGTTGATGCCGTTCTCCGGGAGCGTCCAGGTCAGTTCGGCGTCGGGGTAGGCCTCCTCGAAGGCCTCCTTCAGCCACGGACCGGCCGGATTCTCTCCGTTGACCATCGAGTCGTACGTCGCAACCCGAAGCTCCCCCTCGAGGTCCGGGTTCTCCGGTTCTGGATCGGCGTTTCCATCGTTGTCGTCCGAACCGTCCCCATCGCGAGTCAGACAGCCAGCGACGCCGGCGATTGCGCTTCCGCCGACCGCGCCGACGAACGTTCGTCGTCTCATTACGCGGTGGTTGTACCGGGTGGTCTTAAGGCCCCTGATCGACGTTGTTCCGTTCCGCTGTCGCCGCTAGAGCCGAAAGACTTTATTCGCCGGGTGAGATTCACTGCTGTGACTGGACCGACGACCGGGACGAACTCGAGCGCAAACGGACGCCGCCGGTACGTCCTCGCGGGAATCGTCGTCCTCCTCGGCGCCATTACGGCCGGTATCCTGCTCGAGGTCCTCGGGACGATCCTGTTCGCGCTCACGGTCGCCTACGTCCTCATGCCCGTCCAGCGCTGGCTCGTCAGGCGGGGCCTCTCCGAGTGGCTGGGCGCGCTCGCGGCGACCGTCGTCGGCTTCGTGGCCGCGATCGCGGTCTTCTCGCCGATCGTCGTGACCCTTTACTTCCGCACCGAGCAGGTGCTCGACGCCGTCGAGAGGCTCCCGCGGGAGCTCTCGATCACCGTTCTCGAGGCGACGTATTCGATCGAGGCCGGCCAGGTGCAGGCGCTCGCGGTCGACTATCTCAGCAGCGCCGCGACCACGTTCGCGCTGGCACTGCCGGTGCTCGCGATCAAGTTCGCGCTGTTCGTCGTCCTCCTCTTCGGCCTTCTGCTCAAGGGCAAAGAGGCGGGCCGGGCCGCCGTCGCGCCGATTCCCCACGGCTACCGGGACGTCGTCTACGCGCTCACGACGCGGGCCCGCGAGACGCTGTACGCGATCTACGTCCTGCAGGTCGCGACCTCGATCGCGACGCTTCTCATCGCCTACCCGCTGTTCTGGGTGCTCGGCTACGAGGGGGCCCTGACCCTCTCGATCGTCGCCGCGGTGTTGCAGTTCGTCCCGATCATCGGTCCGAGCATGCTCATCGCCCCGATCGCCGTCTATCACGTCGCCGCCGGCGACGTCGTCGCGGCGACCCTGATCGGCGTCTTGGGGCTCGGACTCGTCGCGTGGCTCCCCGATATCGCCGTCCGGCCGCGGCTCTCCCGCCGCTCCGCCGGCCTCCCCGGCAGCCTCTACTTCGTCGGCTTTACCGGCGGCCTCTTCACGCTCGGCCCGATCGGAATCGTCGTCGGGCCGCTGCTCGTCGCGGTCTTCGTCGAGGCCGTCGACCTGCTCGCCGACGAGGTCAACAGCGACGCCACGTTCGGCGAGATCATCGAGTCCGACCTCGAGGACCCCCCGAACGAGACCGCCGACACGGAGACGACCTTCGAGGAGTCGAGTTCGTCGGTCGCCGACGACTGACCGTCGACCGCTCCGATTTCCGTCTCGACTCCGCACAACTGACTGTGATGTGAATCCGGACCAATACCTTTTACATTAAATTAATAATCCTGACGGGAGGTGTCCGAGTATGCGCCGCCAGACCTCGTTCCCGGTCGCCCTCCTCGTTACGGGGATCGCAATTCTCTGTATGGTCGTGATCGCATCCGGCTTTCTCGACCCCGACTGGATGCTCGAGACCCTCGGGTTGGAGGCCTATCTCGGTGCGATCGTCGTTCTGCTGATCTGTACCGTCCTGTCGTTCCGGCTCGATCTCGCCGGGGCGCTCCGACGGAACCCGTAGTCGGCGACACGACGCTTGGGTCTCGATATCGGATGGCGATCCCGTAATCCCCCTCTATTTTCACGCTCCCCACCGTTCGTTCAGTATGGCCAGCAGTCGAACGCTCATCAACGCGATCATCGGAGCCGTCGTCGGCGTCGTCCTCTCGTTCATCCCCTTCTCGACCGTGCTCGCCGGGGCGATCGCCGGCTTCCTCGAGGGGCCGGACGGCCGAGCGGGAGCGATCGCCGGGACGCTGGCCGGTGCGATCACGTTCCTTCCGATCGCGGGTGGCGCGGTGCTCGTGTTCGGGTTCCTCGGGTTGGGACTCGGCTTCGGCGTCCCGTTCGAGGGCGTCGCGTTCCTCTGGGTCCTGCTCGTCGGCGGCATGCTGTTCCTCCTCTTCTATACCGTCGGCCCGGCGCTCTTGGGCGGCTATCTGGGCGCGTACCTCGCACGCGAGTATCCCGACCAGCGACGGCGCACGCGGGAGACGATCCGGCTCGATACGGGATCGAGGCGGCCGTCACGTCCGACCGAGACGACGGGTGTCAGCGGTCGCGAGCGGGATCAGGGTCGGGATCGGGATCGAACCACGTCGGGCGGTCTCGAGGGCGACCGTTATCCGGACCGCGAGCGGGACCGAGAGCGCGGTCGCGAACCCGATCGGGAGTCGTAGGCGGCGGGCGACCGCAGCCGGCGGCCTCGGCGCTCGAGTCACTCGTATCTGAGCGCGTCGATCGGGTCCGTCCGCGCCGCCCGCCACGCGGGATACAGCCCCGCGAGGATCCCGACGAGGACGCCGACGGCGATCGCGAGCGCGACGTACTCGAGGGGGTAGACGAGCGGAATTTCGATATACTGCGCGCCGAGATAGCCGGCGAGCAGTCCCAGTCCGGTCCCCAAGATTGCGCCGATGACGCCGAGGATGACCGCCTCGGTCAGGAACAGGCCGAGCACGTCGCGGTTCTGCGCGCCGACGGCTTTCATGATGCCGATCTCGCGGGTCCGCTCGGTGACGCTGACGAGCATGATGTTCGCGATGCCGATCGAGCCGACCAGCAGGGAGATGGCCGCGATGCCGACGATGAAGTTCCGCAGGAGATCCAGGATGTCCTGCAGCTGTTGGAGCAGTTCCGTGCTCGTCTGGAAGGTGACCGCGAGGTCGTCGCCCAGCAACTCGCTCGCGTCGGAGTCGTCGCTCTCGAGATAGGCGGTCGCGCTCTCCCGGGCGGCGTCGATGTCGGACTGGTCGGTCGATTCGGCCTCGACGATGATCGCGAGGAAGCGGGCGTCGTCGCCGCTATCCTCTCCCTCGTCGGTACTCTCACCACCATCGCCGCCATCGCCACTACCGCCGATCCCCAGCCCGGACGCCTGTTCGGCGTAGTAGGGATCGGTCGGCACGTAGACCCGCGGCGAGGACTCGAACCCTTCGAACGGGCTCAGTCCCTCGTTGGTGTCGGTGATGCCGACCACCTCGAGGGTCGTCCGCTCGCCGCCGAGGATCGTCACCGCGAGTTCGTCGCCGACGGTGACGTTCTCCTCGAACTGGTTCGCCGCCGCGGGGTTGATCACCGCCTCGCGTTCGCCCATCTCGAACTGTCTGCCCTCCGTTATCCGTTCCTCGCGGATGTACGACGGCCCCGAGGCGATCAATCCGTTGCCCTGTGCGACCTGCTCCTCGCCGTTCGAGATCGCCTGCGTCTGAATCGTCGCGTAGCCGTAGGCCGCCTCGACGTCCTCGAGGTCCTCGACCGCCTCGAGGTCGTCCTGCGTGAAGACGGGTTGCGCGCCCGCCAGCGGGCCGCCCTCGGTGTCGGGATCGGCGGCCCACCCGTAGACGTTTCGCTGGTCGTCGGGACTGATGTCGCCGATGAGTCCCGCCTGCAGGCTCGCCCCCAGCGTCACGAAGGCGATGACCGCCGCGATGCCGATCACGATCCCCAGCGTCGTCAGCGCCGACCGGAGCTTGTGGCCGCGAATGGACCGCCACGAGAGGCGCAGGCTCTCGAGCGGGTTCATTCGCCATCACCGCCCGACTCCGACTCTCGACCCGTGGCCGGATCCGTCGTCGCGCCGTCGACGGCTCCGTCGAGGGCTTCGATCCGCTCGAGTCGCCCGTCGAGCAGGTGGACGATCCGGTCGGCTCGCTCGGCGACGTGGCGCTCGTGCGTGACGACGAGCATCGTCGTCCCGCCCTCGTGAAACTCGTCGAAGAGGTCCAGAATGTCAGCTTCGGTGTCGGTATCGAGGTTTCCCGACGGCTCGTCGGCCAGCACGATCGCGGGATCGTTGACCAGTGCCCGCGCGAGCGCGACCCGCTGGCGCTGGCCCCCCGACAGTTCGTTCGGCAGGTGATCCACCCGGTCACCCAGTCCGACGCGCTCGAGCAGGTCCCGCGCCCGCTGCCGGCGCTCCGTCCGGTCGACGCTCTGGAACAACTGCGGGAGCGCCACGTTCTCGAGGGCGTTCAGCCGCGGCATGAGATTGAACGTCTGGAAGACGAAGCCGACCGCCGTTCCGCGGAGCCGGGTTCGCTCGCGGTCCCCGAGCGCCCCGACTTCACGACCCCCCACGACGACCTCGCCCGCCGTCGGCGTGTCCAGACAGCCCACGAGATTCATCAGCGTCGACTTTCCGGAGCCGCTGGGCCCCATGATGGCGGTGTAGGAGCCCTGCGGGACCTCGAGGGAGACGCCGTCGAGCGCGTGGACGGGCTCGCCCAACTGGTAGGTCTTGCGGACGTTTGAGAGGCGGACCGCCGTCTCCCGTGCCATGCTGGGTCGTCCACGGACGGTTCAAAAAAAGTTCGGCGCGACGGCACGCCGCTCTCGACGGACCGAGAACCCGTTACCACTCACCGGAAGCGGACTCGCTTTCCACGGATTCGGCTGTCGTCGCGTCACTCCGACGGAAGTAATAGACGATCAAGACGATAATCCCGATCGGCGGAAACAGAAACAGCGGTGCACCGACGCCGAGACTCCATGCGAGTTCGTTGTTCTCGCGGGGTGTGGAATCCTTATATACCCAGTAGGCGACGCCGATCGAGATGAGAAGCAGGACCGCCGTTCCGGCGTAGTAATACAGCATCATCTCCTCGCTGACCGCCTGCAGCGGGACGAGCGCTAGTTGCGACACGGTCTCACCCCGCTCGAGTCGTCGGTCGATCGACCGTCACACCGCCGGCGTCGGTCGCTGAGACCCCGATCGATGCGCTGTCGCGCGCGGATACGCATGATTTGGAGCACAGGTGATAAATATTTCACATATTATCTATATCTTTTGCTCGTATTCTGGCAGTGATATTCGAACTGCGATCCCATCAAAGACTGTGTTCGACCAGCCGATAGAAGGTCGCGGGTCGATCCGGGTTCAGCGAGTGATAGTTACCCAAACAAGCTATTTGTATGAGGTCCTATTCTAGTACGATAATTGAACTATGGCTACAATCGACATCTCCGGTGTGACGAAACGGTACGGGAGCGAAACGGCGCTCGACGGCTTAGATCTCTCCGTCGAAAACGGAGACATCTACGGCTTCCTCGGCCCGAACGGTGCGGGGAAGTCCACGACGATCAACCTCGTGCTCGATTTCATTCGGCCGACACAGGGAGACGTGCGCGTGTTCGACCTCGACGCGCAGGCGGACAGCCTCGAGATCCGCAACCGAACCGGCATCCTCCCCGAGGGTGCCGAACTCTACGATCGCCTGACCGGCCGCCAGCACGTCGAGTTCGCGATCGAATCGAAACGGGCCGACGACGACCCCGACGAACTCTTAGCGCGGGTCGGTATCGCCGACGCGGCCGAGAAGAAAGCCGGCGGCTACTCGAAGGGGATGGCCCAGCGACTCATGCTCGCGACGGCGCTGGTCGGCGAGCCCGACCTGCTGATTCTGGACGAGCCCTCCACCGGACTCGATCCGAACGGGGCCCGCGAGATGCGTGAGATCATCCGCGAGGAGAACGAACGGGGCGCGACCGTCTTCTTCTCCTCGCACGTCCTCGGGCAGGTCGAGTCGGTCTGTAACCGCGTCGGCATCCTCCGAGACGGGCACCTGATCGCGGAGGACACCGTCGAGGGCCTCCGCGACTCCATGCCGAACCAGACGCGACTCCGGGTGACGCTCGACCGAATCCCCGACGACTCGTCGGCCGCCCTCGAGACGATCGAGGCCATCGAGGGCGTCTCGTCGGTAACGCCGGAGGGGAGAACCCTCGTGGTCGCCTGCGAGGACAGCGCGAAGACGCGCGTGTTGCGGGCGATCGAGGACATCGGCGTGTCCGTCGAGGACTTCGCAACCGACGAGTCCTCGCTCGAGGACCTGTTCGTGGCCTACACGTCCGATACTGCCGACAGCACGAGGGCCGTCCGATGAGCGCGATCACCGTCGCGAAGAAGGACTTCAGGGACGCCGTTCGATCGCGCGTGCTGATCGGGCTGACCGTGCTGTTCGCCCTGTTTACCGCCGGCGGCGCGTTCCTCGCCTCGCGGCTCTCGGAGCTGTTCGAGGAGGGCGGTGCGGAGTCGACGATCGAACTGATCCTCGCCTTACAGACACCGGCCGGCTTTCTCGTCCCGATCATCGCCCTGATCATCGGCTACGGGGCGATCGCCGGCGAGCGAGAGAGCGGGAGCCTGAAGTTCCTGCTCGGGCTCCCCCACCGGCGTCGGGACGTCGTCCTCGGGAAGGTGCTCGGTCGGACGGGCGTGGTGGCCGTCTCGATTCTGATCGGCTTTGCCGTCGGTCTGATCGGCCTCTTCGCGTTCGTCGGCTCGGTCTCGATCCCCGACTACGTCGCCTTTACCGCCGTGACGATACTGTTCGGGTTCGTCTACGTCTGTCTCGGCGTCGGTCTCTCCTCGATGACGCGGTCGACGACCAGAGCGGCGGTCGGTGCGATCAGCATCGTCGTCCTGTTCAAACTCCTCTGGAGTATCATCGCGCAGATCCTGCTCTATGCCGTCGAGGGATCGCTTCTTATGGAGTCGTTCCCCGACTGGTATCTCGCCTTCCTTTCGCTCCGCCCGGAGGCAGCGTACGGCTCCGCCATCAGTGTCTTCATGTCCGAAACGTCGACACAGGCGTCACCCATCGAGAGCCTGCCACTCGTCGCCGAGCCGTGGTTCGGCTTCGTCATCCTCGCGATCTGGGCGGTTGTCCCCCTCGGACTCGGTCTCTTGTGGTTCGACGGCGTCGACCTCTGAACCGGGGCCGAGTTACAACGTTTTTCACGCCGCCGCTCGCTTGAGAAACCATGAAGACGGAGGGCGGTTCCGACGCAGCGAAGCGCCGCGCCGGCGAACGTGCGGCCGAGGCAGTCGAGGACGGGTTCGTCGTCGGGCTCGGCACCGGTTCGACGACCGCCCACGCGATCCGGGCGATCGGCCGGGCCGTCGACGACGGCCTCGAGGTCCGCGGCATTCCGACCTCGTTTCAGTCCCGTCAGGTAGCCCTCGAGGTCGGCATCCCCCTGACCGAACTCGACGCGGTCGACGGCGTCGACCTCGCGATCGACGGCACTGATCAGGTGGTCGACGACCCCGACGCCGCCGCTCACGGCGCGCTCATCAAGGGCGGCGGTGCGGCCCACGCGCGCGAGAAACTCGTGGATACAGCGGCGGACCGGTTCGTCGTCGTCGCCGATCCCTCGAAGCTGACCGACCGGCTCGAGCGGTCGGTGCCGGTCGAGGTGCTTCCCGATGCCCACACCACCGTGGCGGGCCGAATCGAAGCGATGGACGGCGAACCGGCACTTCGAACCGCAGAGCGAAAGGACGGCCCGGTCGTGACCGACAACGGGAATCTGGTGCTCGACTGCGCGTTCGGTCCGATCGACGACCCCGACGCGCTGGCGACGAAACTCTCGGAGATGCCGGGCGTCGTGGAACACGGCCTGTTCGTCGGGGTGGCCGACGCGACCTACATCGGCACCGACGACGGTGTCGAGGTCCGCCGCTACTGACACGTTCTTCGCCCGTCACCGACCGGATCAGACTCGTTCACAGCGTCACGCCGCTTCATCCGCGGGGGTGCCGACCGGCCGTGCGAACAGTCCGGCGATCACGTACATCGCCCCCAGTAGGCGGGTCGCGGGCACGACCCATCGTTTCAACTCGAGCTCGTCTGCGTTCTCGTAGGTCACCTCGAGACTGCGTTCGACGACCGTTCGCGGGAACAGCGCCAGTACGAACCTGACGACCGCGAGCGCGGTCTCGATACGTGCCGGGACGCCGTCGTCACGACCGAGCAGCCAGACGAACGCCACCCCCTCGAGTCGAGCCATCGGAACCGTCCACGGTCGCAGCCGTCCTGCGCCGGGGTCTGTGAACGCGATCCGCTCGCCCATCTCGATGATCTGTCTCGGGGCGACGATTTCGAGGACGGCGAACCCGATCGCCAGTAATCGTCGCATGGCTCGTGACGGTCGTCGTCAACTCGAGCGGAGCCGTAGCCGGCTCGAGGACGGATCCGCGTCGGTCTCGCTCGCGGACGCCGTCGGCTCCTCGCCCGTGCTCCGCGAGAGCAGGGTCACGGTGAGATAGAGCACGCCGAGCAGCCGCGCCGCGGGCACGACCCACGGTTGCAGTTCGAGATCGTCGGTATTCGCGTAGACCAGATACTGACTGAGTTCGATGATCGGCTGCGGAACCAAGACGAGCGTCAGGCCGGCGAGCCCGAGCACTCCGGTGACGAGCGTCGATCCCTTCCGGCCGCGGACCAGCAGCCAGACGAAGAGCAATCCCTCGAGTCGCGCGCCGGTACGCGCCAGCGGTCGTCGCCGGGTTTCCGACGGGTTTCGCAGTCCGATCCGTTCGCACAGTCCGATGATCGGTTCCGGCTTGGCGATCTCGGCGAGTCCGAAGCCGATCAGGAGTTTGCGCAACATGTATCGCACCTACCACGGCGAGTGGCAAAAAACTCGAGCCGGCAGCCGGGTGCCAGACCGCCGAACGTCCCGTGGCCGACTGGACGCGTCGCTATCCGAGTAGCGTCCGAAAAAATCGCAAGCGATCGTGCCTTACAGGTCGCGGGGCTGGACCGTCTTCCGGTCGTTGGCCTCTGCGCGTCGGGCGGCGTCTTCGAGCAGTTCGTCGACTTCCTCGTCGAGTGCGTCGTAGAAGTCCGAAGCTACGTTTTTGTCATCGAGCGCTTCCTTGACGGCGGCTTTGACGATAAGATCTGCCATACGATGTACCCGTTTCGCGTTACCTCATATAACGGTTTTGGTTAGTCGTGGAAATACGGGGGTTGCAGCGGTTGATTCGCCTGTTTCGGGTACCAAAACCACCGGAAAGTATATGTCGGATGAATTGCCGCCCCGAATTTCGGGCCGATCGAGCCCCGGCATTCGGGTCGCGCGCGGGCCTCCGGGGCTGGCGCGCACGTTCAGCGATCCGTACGATTGGGAACGAGTACCGTCCGAGGAGTCGAGGCCGGGTCGACGGATTCGAGTGCGTCGACCGCCGAGGACGACCATGCGCGAACTCCTCGAGGCCGTGGCCGACGGCTCGCTGTCGCCGGCACAGGCCGAAGCCGAACTCAGGGGGTACGTGGTCGGCGAGGCGGGTCGATTCGACGCCGCTCGCGAGCAGCGCCGCGGGATTCCGGAGGCGATCCTCGCGGAGGGCAAATCGGCCGAACAGGTCGCCGCACTCGCCGAGACCGCCCTCGAGACGACGGGTCGGGCGTTGCTCACCCGGCTCTCCGACTCGCAGTTCGACGCCCTCGAGTCCCACCTCGGGGACGCCGTCCCCGACGCGACGATCGATCGCCGGAGCGCGACGGTCCGCATCACGACGCCCGACTACGAGCAGCCGTCGCTGGACGCGACGGTCGGGATCGCCACCGGCGGAACGGTCGACGGGCCGGTCGCCGACGAGGCGGCGGCCGTCTGTCTGGACGCCGGCGCGACGGTCGATCGGGTCGACGACATCGGGGTCGCGGCGCTTTCACGGACCCTCGACCAACTCGACCGGCTCCGCGAGGCGGACGTTCTCATCGTCGCTGCCGGACGGGAGGGTGCGCTGCCGACCGTCATCGCGGGTCTCGTCGACACGCCGGTTATCGGCGTCCCCGTCTCGAGCGGCTACGGTCACGCCGGCGACGGCGAAGCGGCACTGGCCGGACTGCTCCAGTCCTGTACCGTGCTGTCGGTCGTCAACATCGATGCGGGGTTCGTCGCCGGCGCGCAGGCGACCCTGATCGCGCGGGCGATCGACGCCGCTCGAGACTGACTCGGACACACCCTTTCGGAAAAATCCTTTTCATAACCGAAAAGCCAAACAGTGTATGGAGAAGGTTATTTATTCGTTCGCCCAGTAGTCCGAGGTACCGGCTTCGGCCGGTGTGACCAATGCCCAAGTGTGATCACTGCGGCGCGCACGTCTCCGAACGGTTCGCACGCGTCTTCGCCGACGAACACGGCGAAATCCACGCCTGCGTGAGCTGTTCGGCCAACGCCGGAATCGCGGAAGCCGCAAAAGAGCGCGCCCGCGGCGCCTGACGCATCGCGACCGACAACCACACGCCCCCTCGGACGAGTCGCTTTTTACCGTCCCACACCTGCCCACGAGCGATGGCCGATCACGTCGTCTACGTCCTCGAATGTGCCGACGGCTCGCTCTACACCGGCTACACGACTGATCTCGAGCGACGCGTCGCCGAACACGACGCCGGCGAGGGCGCGAAGTACACCCGCGGACGGACGCCGGTCGAACTCCGATACCACGAGCGATTCGACTCCAAATCCGCCGCGATGTCCCGCGAGTACGAGATCAAGCAACTGAGCCGCGCCCGGAAGGAACGACTCGTCGGCCTCGAGTGAGGCTCCGCCCGGTCGAGGGATGAAGCGCCGCTGTCCGCTATTATATCATCCATCACATCCGAAAAATAGATGTGATCCCGGTGTGATAGGTACCCTGAGATGGAACCCGACATCGTCGACGATCTCAAACAACCCGAGTACACCGGCGAGAACCGGTGTGAACCCTGTACCGTCCTGAACCTCGGTATCGCAGCGGTGGTCAGCACTGCCATCGCGCGCAAATCCCGAGTCGGTGGCCTCCTCGCCGCCGGCGTCTCGATCGCGCTGATCTACCTCCGCGGCTACCTCGTTCCGGGCACGCCGACGCTGACCAAGCGGTATCTCCCGCCCGAGGTCCTGCGCTGGTTCGGCAAGGATCCCGAACCCGATGTCGCGAGCGGCCTCGGATCCGTCGATACCGTCTCGGCTGATGCCCCCGAGCCCGCTCGATCCGCCGGCGAAACCGACGCGACGAGCGGCACCGGTGCGGCCGACGACGTGACCTCGTTCGACGAGAGCAGTGTTGCCGATACGCCCGACGCGGACGATGCGACTGTCACCACCAGCGATCCCGCTGGCGAACGAGCGGCTCTCGACCTCGAGACGTTCTTCCTCGAGCACGGCGTCCTCGAGCCGTGTTCGGACCGAGACGACCTCTGTCTCACCGACGATTTCGAGACCGCCTGGTTCGACGAAATCGAGCCCCTCGAGGAGTCGGACGTCGACGCCGTGGCGGCCGTCGATGCCTTCGGGTTCGACGCCGATCCCGACGCGTTCGAACTCGAGACCCGTGGCGAGGGCCGCGTTCTCCTATCGCAGTCGGGTGCGGCCGGCCGGTGGCCCTCGCGTGCCGCACTGATCGCTGACGTCGCCGCGAGCCGAACCCTCGAGACGTGGGTCGACGACTGGGATGCCTTCGACCCCGAGACGAAAGGCGAGGTCCTGAACGGTCTCCGCATGTTCCTCGAGACGTGTCCGTCCGGCGGCGACGTACGGATGGGCGAGGAGGTCGTCGAATCCTGCTGTAGCTCCCACGAGGTCGTCGCGGTCACCTGCGAGGAGACGGGCGAGCGACTCTTCGAACAGCGCCTCGCCGACGTCGACGCCTGACTCGCACTGGTCGACCGCTGCTGACCAGTGACCGGCGACTCGAGCCGGAACTCAGTCGTCGGCTGCCGCGGATCGCGACGACGTGACGCTGGGATCGATAAAGGCGTACTCGGCGATCATCCGGCCGAGTTTCTCGACGCGGTCCCGGAGTTCGGGGTCGCGGAACCGGCGGCCGTCGATCGCGTCCGGATCGGTTTCGAACTTTTCGGACGCGTTTCGGAGCCCGACCTGATGGGGGAGGACCCAGCCGTGGACGCCGCGGACGGTGATCCGGAGGTGATCGAGCGTCGAGCCGTAGCTCCCGCCGCCGGCGGTCGCCAGCAGCCCGACGGTCGTCTCCTCGTACTCGTCGAAGCCGCAGTAGTCGTGGAAGTTCTTCAGTGCGCCCGAGTACGAGCCGTGATAGACCGGCGTCCCGAGGACGACGGCGTCGGCCTCGCGAACGAGGCGGGTCACCGCCTCGCTGTCGCCCTGTTCGCCGATATCGGGATCGTAGACGGGGAGGTCGTACTCTCGCAGGTCGAGGAGCGTCGTCTCGGCACCGGCTTCCTCGGCCGCTCGGAGGACGTACTTCAGCGCCGTTCGCGTGTAGCTCTCCTCGCGGAGGCTGCCGCTGACGGCGACGACGGATGGGGAGGGCGTCATAACCCGCTGTACGCGACCGATTCGGAAAATACTATTGCCGACGTTGTGACGATGCGGACCGACCCATCGAATCCCTCGCGTCACAGTGTCGCTATCGCGTTCTGCCCGCCAGCGTCGCTTTTTTCGCGCCGGCCATCGACCACCGGAGTATGGAGACGATCAGCTTCGGCACCGACGGCTGGCGGGCGACGCTCGAGGAGTTCACCGCTCCCCGCGTTCGGATGGTTGGGCAGGCGGTCGCGACGTATCTCGCGGACGAGGGACTCGAGGGACCGGTCGCAGTGGGGTACGACGCCAGAGAGACCTCGCGCGGGTTCGCCGAGGAACTGGCGCGGGTGCTGTGTTCGAACGGGTTCGACGTCCTGCTGTCCGATCGGGATCGGCCAACGCCGCTGATCGCCTACGCGATCGTCGACCGCGACCTCGCTGGCGGGCTCGTCATCACCGCCTCCCACAACCCGCCGGAGTACAACGGCGTGAAGTTCATCCCCGAGGACGGCGCGCCGGCCCTCCCCGCCGTCACCGACGCCATCGCGGATCGGCTCGCCGAACCCGACCCGCTCCCCGAGGCCGAGCACGGGACCGCTCGCGAGGTCGACTTCGCCGAGCCACACGCCGACGCCGCCCTCGAGTTGGTCGAGTCGATCACCGGCAGCGCCGATCTCTCCGGGCTCTCCGTCGCCTACGACGCCATGCACGGCAGCGGCCGCGGGACGACCGACGCCCTCCTCGAGCGCGCCGGCGCCACCCTCGAGCGCTATCGCTGCGAGCGCGATCCCGAATTTGGCGGCGGCTCACCCGAACCCGCCGCGGAGAATCTCTCGGACCTGATCGCGGCCGTCACCGACGACGGGAGCGACGTCGATCTCGGAATCGCTAACGACGGCGATGCCGACCGGATCGCCATCGTCACGCCCGAACGCGGCTATCTGGACGAGAACCTGTTTTTCGCCGCCCTCTACGACTACCTGCTCGAGGACGCGTCGGGCGCGGCGGTCCGGTCCGTCTCGACCACCTTCCTGATCGACCGGGTCGCCGAGGCCCACGGCGAGACCGTCCGCGAGGTCCCGGTCGGCTTCAAGTGGGTCGCCGAGGCGATGGCCGACGGCGACGCCTTGGTCGGCGGCGAGGAGTCCGGCGGCTTCACCGTTCGCGGCCACGTCCGCGAGAAAGACGGCGTTCTCTTGGCCGTGCTCGCGGCCGCGATGCACGCCGCGGAACCGCTCGACGACCGGGTCGATCGGCTCCTCTCCGAGCACGGCACCGTCGTCCAGGACAAGATCAGCATCGACTGCCTCGACGACGAGAAGTCGCGGGTGCTCGCCGACCTCGAGGACGTGATTCCCGAGACCGTCGCCGGAACGGCAGTCGAAGATATCAACACCGCAGACGGGTTCAAACTCCAACTCGCCGACGGCTCGTGGCTGCTGGTCCGACCGAGCGGCACCGAGCCCGTGTTGCGGGTCTACGCCGAAGCCGCCGACGAGGATCGGGTCGGGGAGTTGCTCGAGGCAGGCGAGGAGTTGGTCGAACCGCTGATCTGAGCGGCCCACGGTGGATAGCAGTAGGGAGTAGCGCGATTTCGGTATTCAGAAACGGGCTGGCACTCGATCCGATCCCGACGTGTGTAAACTGTTCAGTGGTCGAACCGGGTAGTCGGTAATTTAATTAACACTACGGCGAATCGCTCTGGCAAGACCCTCCAATGGACTACGAGTTTACACACCAACCGTCG
This sequence comes from Natrinema sp. LN54, assembly GCF_052439245.1. Lineage (NCBI taxonomy): Archaea > Methanobacteriati > Methanobacteriota > Halobacteria > Halobacteriales > Natrialbaceae > Natrinema > Natrinema sp. LN54. Next base: position 345,309 of record NZ_JBQVRP010000003.1, on the reverse strand, counting down.
TACACGCACTTGATCGTGACACTGGAGCCGGGCGAGTCGGTTATCGCCGAACCGGGCGCGATGGTCGGTCACTCTGCGAACGTCTCGATGGATACCGGAACGAGTCGAGACGGACTCCTCAGTTCGGCGAAGTCGCTGCTGGGTGGGGAGTCGGCGTTCGCCAACGAATTCACCGCCGAAGACGAACCGGGGACGGTAACGTTCGCTCCGCCGTCACCGGGCGACATTATGCCCCACGAGCTTCGGGACGAGACGCTGTACTCCACCGACGGGGCGTTTCTCGCGGCAACCGAGGGTATCGACATAGACTCTGAGATCGGCGGTCTCAAGTCGATGTTGGGTGAGGCCAGCGTGACGCCACTGGCACTGAAAGGGACCGGAACGGCCTTCATCGACGCATACGGTGGTCTCGAGAAACTCGAACTGCCGGCCGGCGAGTCCTACGTTTTGGACAACGAACATCTGATCGCCTGGGACGACGAGGTCGACTACTCGGTCCGGCGGGTCGGCAATCTCAAATCGACCCTACTGAGCGGGGAAGGTCTCGTCTTCGAGTTCACTGGCCCGGGGACGGCCTGGTACCAGACGCGTGACATGGACGCGTTGGTGTCGGTCCTCGCTCCGCGCCTGCCCAGTGATAACTGAGAACTCCAAGTCTCGAATCGATAACGGTTGCCGAGAGCATTCGGTTAGTCGACTCGCTCCGCCGGCACGCCGACGACGGTCGCGCCGGGTTCGACATCTCGGGTGACGACCGAACCGGCACCGACGGCGGCGTCCTCGCCGATCGTGATATCGCCCAACAGCGTCGCGTTCGCGCCTAACTGCGCGCCGTCCTCGACCGTCGGATGGCGCTTGACCGGCGCGTTGGTGTCGCCGCCGAGCGTGACGCCGTGGTACATGTGAACGTCGTCGCCGATTTCGGCCGTCTCGCCGATAACGACGCCCATTCCGTGGTCGATCGTCACCCGCCGGCCGAGCTCGGCGGCCGGGTGGATCTCCACGCCCGTCAACAGCCGAACGAGGTGGGAGAACAGCCGCGCCAACAGGCGACGGCCGGCCCCGCCGCTCCAGCAGCGGTGGGCGAGCCGGTGGGCCCAGACCGCGTGCAGGCCCGGATAACAGAGGCAGACCTCGAGCCAGCCCTGCGCAGCGGGGTCGCGCTCGCGCATCGCCCGCACGTCCTCACGCACGCGTTCGAACATCGCTCTCGATCGGCCTCGCAGGAGCGGTCTCGATGCGACGCTGGCCGCGAGTCGACGGACGAGTCGGCGAGCGACAACACCGGCCCACGGCGTAACGAGGACAGTTCCTGTCGGGACGCCCGGTGGGGCCGGTAGATACCATATCCGAACGTAGCAGTGGGGGTAGTGTAAAAAGATTCGTTTCCGGCATCCCGCGGATTCGCGCTCGTACGGCGGGCTCCCCACGTCGATTTCGTCGGCGTCGGCCCCGCCGGGTTACTTGCCTCGAGCGAGTCGCGTCCCGATGCGTTCGGGCAACCCTGCCTCGTCGACCGCCGCTTGGACCGCCTCGATGTCGTACTCGACGCGATAGGTGTCGACGGTCAGCGCGTCGAGATCGAGCACCGCATAGCCTGCTCGCGGATCGCCGTCGCGGGGCTGGCCGACGCTGCCCGGATTGACGACGATCCCCTCCGTGAACTGCTTTGCGCCCTGCACGTGGGTGTGGCCGAGCACCAGCACGTCCTCGTCGCCGAGCAGCCGCGCCGAGAACTCCTCCGGGTACGTATACCGAGTGTACCGGTCGGGATCGTCCGGGTGGCCGTGGACGAGTTTCACCCGGCCGTCGCACTCGAGTCGCTCCGCCGGCAGGGAACCGACCCACTCGAGTTGGTCGTCCGAAAGCTCCTGCTCGGCGTAGTCGACACCTGCCTTTGCCATCCCGTTGAACCGGAAGGGCGTCTCCGCGGCGACGGCGGCGTCGTGGTTTCCCATCACCGTCGGCACGCCCCGCTCTCGCAACTCGTCGACGCAGTCGGCGGGCCACGGGTTGTAGCCGACGACATCGCCCGCACAGTACAGTTCGTCGACCGGCGGCATGTCCTCGAGGACGGCCTCGAGCGCGACCCGGTTGCCGTGAATGTCCGAAACGAGTCCGACCTTCATGCTCGAGGATAACTGCCTCGAGGGGTTTGTAGGTTAGTCGTTGCCTCGAGCGAACCGGCCAGCGCCGTCGCGTCGATCAGTCGCCGTTCTCGATCGCCGTTTCGAACCCGTCTTCGGTCCGGGCGACGCCGGCCGCACAGACCGCGTGTTCGAACTCGAGGTCGTAGGCCTCGCTCGCGGCCGCCGCCGCGTCGTCGGCCTCGAACTCGAACGCCTCGGGCGAGTCCGTCTCGTAGGTCGCGACTAGCGTCGGCTCGTCGACGGTCTCGACCAGCAGCGCGTCCTTGCGAACGGTTCCGATCAGCGCCTCGCCGTCGCCGATCGTCGCCGCGATCCGGGGCGTGTCGTAGTCGTCTTTCTCGTAATCCAGCGCCAGCAGGCTCTCGGCCAGCGCGTCCCGGGCGGGATACCCTAACTCGAGTTTCTCCGCGATCGGATCGACGTGCGAGCCGTTGCCGAACGCGGCCGTCTCGCCCGTCGGCGTCTCGACGATCCGCAGGCAGTTGTAGGAGACGTAGGGGTTGTCCGTCTCCGGCGCGTCCTCGGTGGGACCGACGGTGAGCGCCTCGTCTCGAGCGGTGAGCTCTCGGTTCGGGAACGACCGCGAAGAGACGCGATACGCGCCAACTTCGGGGCCGACGACGACGAATCGTCCGATGTACATACTCGCAGGTGCGCGAGAGAACGGAAAAGGGGTATCGGTTCGCGTCCGCTCTCTCGCTGGTCTCGGAGCGTAGCGCGGACGAGGGTTTATACGGGATGCCGCGGCCAACGGGTGCATGACCACCGAGGCGAAGTGCCTCGAGGCGCTCCGGGAGGCTGCCGAGCGACTGGGTGAGTCGCCGACGAAAGCGCAGTACGAGGAGTTGGGCCTGACGCCGGCGTCCGCGACGATCATTCGGACCTGCGGCGGCTGGAACGACGCGAAAGAGATGGCAGGGCTCGAGACTGCGTACTCGCGGGGGTCTCGAGTCGGGCCAAAACCGGACGATGTTGAACTTCCGGACGGAACGTCGTGGGAGGACCTATCTGTCGACCAGCGGTGGCACTACAAACACGCTGACCGGAACACGGAGCGGTCGCTCGAACGGCGGGAGTCACACAGAGCGTGGGCAAACGAACTGCAGCGAGCGCGTGGCGGTTGTACTCGTTGTGACGAGACGGATCCCGCTTGTCTCGACTTCCACCATCTCGACGCGGCGGAAAAAGAGATGGCTGTCGGGAAACTGATCGCCTTCGGCTACTCGAAAGAGCGAATCAAAAGCGAGATCGAGAAATGCATCGTTCTCTGTGCAAACTGCCATCGAAAGGAGCACTACGGTTCCTCCCCCTCTGAGTACGACTGAATCTGAATTCCGCTACCGGCGGCAGTTTTGCTCTCGGAGTTGCAGCCGAGTTCGTAACACTCTAATACGGAACCCAACTATGTTGCAATACACCGTCGCAAACGAAGGTCGACGGAAACATGTCAGTCCATTGGGGTAGCGGCCAATCCTGAAGCCTTCTGGGGGCTTCGACCCTGGTTCGAATCCAGGATGGACTACTTCTCTGCCGTTTCGACTCGAGCACTTCACCAGTTCCACCTCCCGGTTTCCAGTCGAAACGAAGGGGTCTCACGGTAACTCTCGCGTCACCAGAAGTCATATCTCCCTGTCCTCGTTAGCTGTCCGTATGAATCGACGGACGTTCCTCGCCGTTAGCGGGACGACGACGGTCGGCGTGGTCGCGGGCTGTCTCGGTGGCAATAGCGACGCGACAGCGGCCAACGAATTCGACTACGAACTGAACCCGACGCCCAGCGGAGTCGACGTTCCGCTCGTGCCAGTCGAGGATGCCTACGAGTGGTACAAAAACGACGAGGCGAAGTTCGTCGACGCGCGCACTCGAACCCAGTACGATGAACGGCGGATCAAAGGCGCCGTCTTCTCGCCGGCAGCGGACGCCGGCGACATCGAGGACGATCCGGTCGAGGAGTGGTCGACCGATACCCGGGTCGTCACCTACTGTGCGTGTCCGCATCACCTGTCCTCTCAGCGTGCCGCCTCCCTGATCGACGCGGGATACGAACACACGTACGCGATCGACCAGGGACTCGGCGGATGGATTAACGGCGGCTACCCGCTCGAGGGGTCGGCCATCGACGCCGAATGGGAACTGTACGAGATCGACGGCACGACCGATTCCGAGTACGCCGGTGAGATGGTTCGACTCGATCAGATCGGTGAGAACCGCGTCGAAGTGGCGCCGATCCAGGACGACGGCTCGTACACGCTCCAGTTACACTATGCGGGGTCGACGGACTCGCAGTTCAAAGTCGAAGCGCCCGACTATACCGTCGAGGGAACCCTCGCGGAACTGACCGACGGAACCCTCTCCGGCTGACCGTCACGGCTCGGAGCGGTCGTACGCCCCCTCCCGCTCGAGGTCGCCCCGCTTGCGTAGCACAGCAGGCGTCCGGCAGATCCCCGGCGCGCCGGTCACCTGCGGTACCGTACAGTTGTTGCAACTTTCACAGAGCACGCGCGGATTTTCGGTCTCGGACTCAGTCTCGAGCAGCCGCGCCCCGAGCCGCGGTTCGGCGTAGAAGGGCCGGGCCATGCCGACCATATCGCAGGCCGGTGTCTCGGGATTCTCACTCTTGTTGATCGCACCTCCCAATAGCTGGTCCATCTCTTCGCGCTCGCGAATACCACCTTCTGCCAGCACAGGAATCGAAACCTGCTCGCGAACCCGCCGACAGAAGTCGGCGTTCCACGCGGGTTCGAAATCGTACTGCAGCGACTGAATTCGGTTGGCCAACGAGACGAGTCGCTTTCGCGCCGCGCCGCCGAACGCCGCGTCGTACTCCGCTTGCAGCCCCTCGTTGGTCCACGCCCGCTCGGGGTACTCCCCGCGGACGATGCTCATGTCCCAGACGACCGATGTCTGAACCGGAACGACCGCGTCGTAACCGATTTTCTCGAGTCGGCGAGCGATTTCGACGCCGTCCTCGAGCGACAGCTTTCGACGGACGACCGGCCGCGGCGGCGCCGGGGTCTCTGCCGGGACCTTGGTCAGCAGGGGCACGTCGCCGGCGCGGTCGCGGATCTCGTCGTGGACGACCGCGAGGAACTGCAGGCGGGCCTCGGGCGAGCCACCGAACTCGTCGTCGCGGCGGTTGTAAAACGGCGAGAGGAACTGCTGGACGATCCCCATATTTGCCCCGGCGAGGTGGACCCCGTCGTAGCCCGCCTCGACGGCGCGGGCCGCCGCGCGCCCGAAATCCGCCGCGAGCTCGTACACCTCCGCGGTCGTGAGGACGTGCGGATCGTACTCGAGGAACCCAAGTCGGTCGAGCAGCCGCAACTGCCACGGTGGCTCCGAGACGGCGAGTTGCTCGAGGTCAGGGTTCTCCGCGCGGTATTCGGCGTGCCACGTCTCCATGCTCCGGAGGCCGCCGTGCTCGAGTTGGACGACGATCCGGCTCCCGTGGTCGTGGATCCGATCGGTCAGTCGCGACAGTTGCGAGACGAACGCGGGATCGTGGACGCGGGTCATCCCCGGCGCGGCACAGCCGCCGTCGCCGCGGACGATCGTCGCGCCCTGACAGATGAGTCCGACACCCGACGCCGCCGCGGGCTCTAAGTCGTCGATCAGCGCGTCGACCGCGTCGGGGCCGTTGCCGGCACACTCGAGCAGCGGCGCACGATACAGCCGATTCGGGACTGTCATACCGCCGATCTCGAGCGGGTCCTCGGGGGTGGCCATAGCTAGATGTCGGCAGGGTCGCACAAGAGCGTGGCGTCGACTCTCTCGAGTCGCGGCGGCTGCTCGCTCTGCCGGCTACTTTTTGACTTCGAGCAGCGCGACTCGCTCGCGAACCAGCGCCGACAACGACGCGTCGGTGGCCGCCCGTTCGGCCGCGGGAATCTCGAAGAACTCACAGAGCGTCTCGGTATCCCGCGTCTCGAGGGTCGACGCTCGCCCTTCGAACGCCTCGAGGCGTTCGACCGCGTCGAGTGCGGCCGCTTCGTCGGCGTCGCCGTTCCCATCGTCGTCGACGAGCACGACCGCCCGGGTCTCGCCCTCGCCGACGCCCATCTCGAGGGCGCGGTCGATCTGTCGGCGACCGGCGGCGTACAGCAGGATCTCGACGGCGCGGTCCCGGGCGACGTTCTCGCCGCGTTCGATGGCGCGGTCGGCGAACTCGACGGCCCGCTCGAGGTGCCGTCGATCGGCGACGTAGCGGGCGTCGAACGCTTGAATCGTCACGCCGTTGCGGTCGTCGATCTCGCCGAGGTCGGCCACGAACGCGTCCAGATCGCCGATCTCGAGGCGGCAGTCCAGTAGCTCCATCAGAAATCACCCAGACTCGCCTGACTGTCGTCTTCCGTCGGCGTCTCCTCCGCCGTTCCCTCGGTCGCCGTACCGTCGCTCGAGTTCGCCGCCGTCGTGTCACTGCTGCTCGACCCCATCGATGCCGGCTCGACGCCGTCCATCGAGGGGTCCTCCCGGCCGGCGTTCTCGAGGATGGTCTCGGCCGTTTTCTCGCCTTTGAGGACGGTGAGAACGACCCCTTTGTCTGCAGTCCGGAGGTCGGCGGGTTCCTCGATTCCCGCCGCGTAGAGGCGACGGGCGCGCTTGCGGCCCACGCCGCCGACCGAGACGAGTTCGAGTAATTCCTCACTCACGCCGTGCTCGACTCGGGCACGGGCCTCGCGGACGGCGACGGTCCACTCGCTGTCGATTTCGGCGGCCAGCGACTCGGCCGCACCGAGCAGCCACTCCGCGGTGTCGACCTTGCCGCGCAGGTCGCCCGGCCCGATCTTGTACCGGTCCGTGATCCGCTCTTCGTCCGTTTCGTCGGCCCAGTCCTCGAGCAGTTTGCCCGTCTTGAGCGCGGCGAGCCAGTCCTCGAAGCGGTCTTCCTCGTACTCGCTGGGCGCGTCGCCGAGCAACTCGGCCTCGCGCTCGTAGTAGAGTTCGCCGTACTGCTCGTCCTCGCCGGAGCGCAGGTAGAGTTCGTACATGTCCGGCGTCCGCGAGACGAGGTGGTAGAGCCCCAGCGCGGTCGGACGTTCGTCGGCGTCCTCGAGGCCGTGGACGATCTCCGCGGCGCTCATCGGATCCAGATAGAGCCGCGAGACGGTGTGACCGAGGCTGGTCGCCTCGAGTTCCTCGTCGCGGCCGCCGCTCTCGAGGTCGGCCGCGGTGGTGAACGCGCCGTCGGCGGCGCCTTCGCTGTCGTCGCTGCCCGTATCGCGCTCGATGAAATCGTTCGACTCGAGGTACTCGAGTACCGTGTCGGTGACCGTCTCGAGCCGACCCGGTTCGCTCGACTGGCTGGCGTAGAGGGTGGCCTCGAGGAACTCGAGCAGTCCCTTGCGGGTGCGAGCGAAGCCGGAGGCGATGGTCGCGAGGACGTGGGTCCGCAGGGCGGGTTCGGCCGCCAGCTTCGACCGGACCGGTTCGGGATCGGCCCAGATGTAGCGGTCGAACAGCTCCTCGCTCTCGTCGTGGCTCTTGGCGAGCAAGACGGCCTCGCCGTAGGGGTCGAGCCCCGGCCGACCCGCCCGCCCCATCATCTGGTGGACCTCGAGGACGTCCAAGGGTGCCATGCCGCCGGCGCTGGGGTCGAAGCGCCGCCAGTCGCGGACGATCACGCGGCGGGCGGGGGTATTGACCCCCGCGGCGAGCGTCGGCGTCGCCGAAATCACCTTCAGCAGCCGGTCGCGAAAGGCGTCCTCGACGAGGCTCCGCTGGCTGCTCGAGAGGCCGGCGTGGTGGAAGGCCGACCCGCGTTCGACGGCCTCGGCCAGATCCCTGCTCGTCTCGGTGTCGCTGTCGTCTCGGATCTCGTCGGCCAGTGCCGCGAGTTCGGTCTGCTCCTCGGCGGTCAGTTCGTTCCGCGAGACCTGTCCTAATCGCCGCGCGGCGGCCTCGGCGTTCCGCCGGGAGTTGACGAACACGAGCGAAGACCCCTCTTCCTGCAGGATATCGCGGACGAGCGCGGCCTCTTGCTTTTCGCTGCCGTCGACGGGCACCTCCCGGGTCGAGCCGTCGTCGAAGTTCAGGGCGTTGCCGTAGTGGACTCCCATCTGGAGGTCGATCGGCCGCCAGTCGGTGTCGACCAGCGCGGCGTCGAGCCAGTCGGCGATCTCGTCCGCGTTGCCGACCGTCGCCGAGAGCGCGACGACCTGCATCCGCGGGTTGAGCTTCCTGAGTTTGGCGAGGGTCACCTCGAGCGTCGGCCCTCGATTCCGGTCGTCGATCAGGTGGACCTCGTCCGAGACGACGCAGGTGAGATCCGAGAGCCAGTCGGCTCCGTTTCGCACGAGCGAGTCGACCTTCTCGCTCGTGGCGACGACGATGTCCTTCGTCGCGAGCCAGTCGCTGGTACTCTCGTAGTTGCCGGTCGTGACCCCCGTCGTCACGCCGAACTGCTCGTAGGCCTCGAACTCCGCTTTCTTCTCGCTGGCGAGCGCTCGCAGGGGGACGATGTAGAGCGCCTTCCCGCCGCGCTGGACCGCCGACAGCATCGACAGCGCGGCGATCATCGTCTTCCCGCTGGCGGTGGGGACGGCGGCCACGAGGTTCTCGCCCTCGGTCGCCCCGGCCTCGACCGCCTCGGCTTGGGGCGGGTAGAGCTCCTCGATGCCCTCGCTCCGGAAGTGGTCGACGGCACCGGGCGGGAGCCCCGTCAGCTCCTCGGTATTCATTATCCGCCCTTGGCGCGTCCCGCGGTTTAAACTATCGTCTCGAGGGCTCGGCGGCGTTCGGCGACGCGCTCGGGAGACGAACGATCGGCGGCGCCCACCGAGGTAACGCGACCATCTCGGCCCGCACGACGGTCCTCTCGAGCCGTCGCGCTGGCGTCTCCGAGGCTCACTCCCCTTTCGCCAGCGACGCGATATAGCGGCCGGCCGATCCCGGGCGACGAACGTCGGTCACGAGCCACGGCGTGTCGATTGTCGCCTCGCGCAGGCGGGCCGGTGAACACAGAAGAAACTGCAGGGTTCGGCCGACTATCCGACCGCGCTCGCCGCTCTCGTCGGCAGACTCGTACTCGAGGTGGAAACACCGGTGGGCGATCCCCGATCGGGGATCAGATCGGTAGCCGAGGAAGTCGTCGCCCACCCGCGACGGATCGTAGTTGTCGACGACGGCCACCCCCTCGTCGCCGGTGACGCGGGCGAATTCACCGAGCAACTCGCGGATGCCGGCTAGCGACCGGCCGAGCCCGATCTGGGTGCCGACGGCGTGGACGGCCCCGAACGCGCCCAGCTCGATCGGGAGATCGAACATGTCGCCGACAAAAACGTCCTCGAGTCCGCGCTCCGCGGCTTCGCTGTCTTCTCGCGGGCTGGGGGACGGCGAAGCCGTCCCGTTCGAGGCGGCATCGCCGCCTCGCAGCCCGCTCGAACGGGACGTGGAGCGTTGCTCCACGCAACTTCGCCTCGAGGTCCTGCGGACCTCGCACCGCTCCCGGGCCGTCAGGACGGCGTTCGGGCTCGCGTCGACGCCGGTGGCTTCGACCCCGCGATCGGCCCACCACAGGAGGTGTTTCCCCGCTCCGCAGCCCGCGTCGAGGACCGGTTCGGCGTCTGCGAGTCGCTCCAGTCGGTCGATCGTCTTCGCCTCCCACGACTCAGGGCTCGAGAAGTAGAACTCGGCGACGTTGCCGTCCTGTGTCTCTGCCCCGTCGCGATAGGTCAACCGTCCCGGCTCGTCCCGCCAGTGTGCGAGCATCGCCCGTCCCAGCGGGTCCGCTCGAGTAAACTGTCGGTTCGGTTCCGCGGACGACTCGGTCCGATCCCGCGCCATGTTCGTGTCGATACCGCCCTCGATAATAGATCTGTGCTGACAAATGGTTCCGACTAACACACCACACGGTCGACGACCGCTAACGATTTACCGCGATCGACCGAACCTCCGGCCATGAAAGTCGAATTCGACGAGGACACCTGTATCGGGATGTTCCAGTGCGTCGCGGAGTGGGACGCCTTCGAGAAGGACAAATCGAAGGGGAAAGCGATCCTCGCCGACAGCGAGGAAGTCGAGGACGGGATGTTCGTCCGCGAGGTCCCCGAGGGCGCGGAACTCGACGCGAAGTTCGCCGCCCGATCCTGCCCCGTGGACGCGATCGTCATCTACGACGACGAGGGCGAGCAACTGATTCCGTAACGACGACTCGAGCGGCGCGAGAAAGAACGAAAGACGGCTACTGTCTCGGTCTCGGAACGCCGTCTACGAGATTTTGTCGTACTGTTCGGAAAGCTTCTCGGCGGCCTCGCCGAGCTGGTTGCGCTCGAACTCGGTTAAGTCCCACTCGACGATCTCCTCGACGCCGTCGGAGCCCAGCTTCACGGGGACGCCGAAGGCGGTGTCCTCGTGGCCGAACTCGCCCTCGAGTTTCACGCTGCCGGGGAGCACTTCGCCGGTGTCGCGCAGGATGGCCTCGACCATGTGGCCGACGCCGGTCGCCGGCCCCCACTGGGTCGCGCCCTTCTTCTCGATGACGTTCATCGCCGAGGTCTGGAGCTCTTCGAGCAGGTCCTCGCGCTCGTCCTCGTCGAACTCGGGGTCCTGCCCGTTGACGCGGACCTTGGAGAAGACGGGGACCTGCGCGTCGCCGTGTTCGCCGAGGATCGTCGCGTCGACGTTCTGGACCGGCGCGTCGAAGCGCTTGGAGATCACGTAGCGAAAGCGAGCGGAGTCGAGCCGGCCGCCGAACCCGATCACCTTCTCGCGGGCGCGGTCGCCCGTCTCGTAGAGGTGGCGGTTCAGTAGGTCGACGGGGTTCGATGTCGTCACCGTGATGAAGTCGTCGTTGTGCTCGGCGATCGAGGAGCCGATGTCCTCCATGATCGGGGCGTTGTCGCCTGCCAGATCGATCCGCGTCTGGCCCGGCTGGCGCGGGATTCCGGCCGTGATGACGACGACGTCCGAGCCTTCGGTGTCCTCGTAGCCGCCCTGTCGGATCGTCGTGTTCGAGTCGTAGGCCGCGCCGTGGTTGGCGTCGGCGGCCTGTCCGATCGTGTCGTCTTCCTTGTCCGGAATGTCCACGAAGACGAGCTCGTCCGCGATGTCCCGAAGCGCGATGTTGTAGCCCGCAGCGGCCCCGACGGTGCCGGCCGCGCCGACCACGCTAACTTTCGTCATACCGCGTAATGCTTCCCCATCCCACACGTTAAATCCGTCGAAACCTCTGACTTCGAACCGGTTCGGCGAGAAATATTTCGACGACTGTCGTATCGCGTCCCGATCTCGACGGGCCGATGCGCTGACTCGACCGCGCGGTTCGATGTCTCACCTCCGAAACAGGGAAGCGGTTCTCCGTCGACCCGCTGTGGCTCGAGACCGAACCGATCATGATCGGCGCTCACGCCTCTCCGTGTATGCGCGTCAGCGTCATCGGCGGCGGAACGATCACGGACGAACAGGCGGCCCGCGCGGAAGCCGTCGGGCGGGAACTCGGCGCTCGAGGCCACACGGTCGTCTGTGGCGGCCGCGGCGGCACGATGGCGGCGGTCTGTCGCGGCGCCAAGGCGGCGGGGGGCACGACCATCGGGATCCTGCCGAGCGAGCGCCGCGAGCAGGCCAACGACTACGTCGACGTGGCGATCGCGACCGGGCTCGGCCACGCCCGGAACGCGCTCGTCCCGCTGAACGGCGACGCGGTCATCGCGCTCACCGGCGGCGTCGGCACCCTCTCGGAGATCGGCTTCGCCGGCATCTACGACCGCCCCGTCGTCGGCCTCGAGACTCACGACGTCTCCGAACTCGGCATCGATCACGCGCTCGAGATCGAGCCCGTCGAGACGCCGGCGGCAGCGGTCGACGCGGTCGAGGCGGCGCTCGAGCGTCGTTCCTGAACGGGCGTCCGGCGGGTCCGAGCGGCGATCAGATGGAACTGATATAGCTGCGGAACTGACTACCGGCCGGTATGGGGCTCGTGGCCGAATTCGACATCTCCTGTGAGCAGCTTCCGCTCGTCAGCGTCGCAGCGGCCGTGCCGGACGCGGCGCTAACGCTCGAGTTACAGTACAATCACGGCGAGCGGCCGCCGTTTCTCGCTACCGTGACCGGTGGCTCGCCGACCGCGATCGAACGCACCCTCGACGACGCCGTCGATGTCGCCGAGTGGACGCTGGTGGGTGAAGCCGGCGACACGCGGCGCTATCAGGCGTTACCGGCGCTCAGCTTCGAGGAGCAACTCGGGGCTCACCTCGACGATCTCGAGGGGCTGAAGGCGCTTGCGACGGCCGACGCCATCATCGAACGGATCGAAGTGACTAGCGAGGGGTGGACGCAGACCGGCTGGTTCGCCGACCGAACGGCGTTCGACGCGTTCCGAGAGTTCTGGCAGCGCAACGACTATTTCCGGCTCCGTCGGCTCACTCGAGACGGTGACCCCGAACCGCCCGGCGACGGGCTCACCGATCCCCAGCGCGAGGCGCTTCGGACGGCCTACGAACTGGGCTATTTCGGCGTTCCGCGGGGTGCGTCGCTCGAGGACGTCGCGGCGGAATTGGGCGTTTCGGCGTCGTCGGTCTCCGAACGCCTGCGCCGCGCCCAGACGCGACTCATCGAGGAGTCGGTCGCCACGATGTGGCCGCCGCTGCACCACTGAGGGCGTCGGTCACGTCGGTATCCAGACGACACCCGACCGGGTCGCGACGGAGCGTCGGACCTTCCGGCAGGAGCAACCGTCACGGGCTTGATCGGCGCTCGGACTGTACCTCGCTTTCGAGGATGTATCGTCGAACTGCGTAGCGCTCCGCTCGCCGGCGTTCGGGTGCCGCAGCGTCGACCGTTCGTCCACCCGGCCCCTTCGCAGCTTTTTCGACGGTCCGCCGCCTCTAGACGAATATGAGCGACTTCGACAAGGAAGCCGAGCGCGAGAAACTTCGCGAGAAGTACGAACAGGACAAGGAAGAGCGCGAGGCGACCCAGCGGATGAGCGACCTGCTGCTCAAGGGCGCGACGATGACCAACGCCCACTGTGGTACCTGCGGCGACCCGCTCTTTCAGGAGAACGGCACCACCTTCTGTCCCAGCTGTCACGGGAACCCCGACGCCGTCCAGGGCACCGACCTCGAGGCCCAGCCGGCCGAGGGAGGACAAGCGGGGGCGGCCGACGACGGTGCCGACGCCACGGCGACGGCTCCCGATCAGGCGGATCCAAACCCACCGGCCGACTCTACAGCCGATATCGAGTCGGGGTCCGGGTCGGGGAACACCGGCCGCGCTGACTCCGCGGTCGACGTCGAGCCGACGACCGATCCCGCGTCGGCGACCGGCCAGCGAACCGACGAGCGAGCGCAGTCGACGCGAACTGACGCGGACGCCTCGAACGCTGCGACCGACGATCGACAGCCGCGCTCGACGGCCCGGCCGAACGCCGCGAACGCCGCCGACACCGATTCCGCACGATCCTCCCGCCGCGCCCCCGCTTCGAGTCCGCCGTCGGTCGACGGCGACCTCGAGGCCGCCCGCGACGCGCTCGTCCGGAGCCTCGAGAAGTTCGCCGAAGAGGCCGCCGCGACGGACGATCCCCACTACGCGACGGAGTGTCTCGAGGCGGCCCGTGAGGCCGGCGAGGCGCTGTCGACGCTGCGCTGACGGCGGGTAACGCCGATCTGCGCTGTTGTGTCGCCCGATCGGGTACGCAACCGGTGGTGCTTCAATTCCGATTATATCCGCTGTTCTCCCGGATATCGGACCCGTCACTCGAAACCAGCGTCGCGTTCGACTCGAGTGTCACGCCAGACCAATAGATATAAATTAAATTAAACTACACGTATCGATAACGGACATGCGGTGCTGGGTCGCCACATGGCGGACACCGGATGCGACGACGCCGGTTCCGAGGGTGACTGGACGGGTCGTCCAGTCTCTCGGAACGGTTCATCGCCCTCCCGCGATATCCGGTTCCGCGGCCACCAGACCAACGGCTCGCGACCGCTTGCTACCCTGACTCATGGAGGACCCCTACTGATGGCACTGGGCTACGTCACGTTCATCACGGCGGCGATCGTCTGCATCGGCATCGGAGTCACCTGTACCCTCTGTGTCTCCCCCTCGGCGTTCCGTCGAACGGCCGCTGATCTCAAGAATCGTATCCGCACCGTCGCGCCGTACGTCGGGGTTACGGTGCTGGTGTTGCTGTTCAAACGGTTCACGCACGAACCCCGTCTGGAACTCTCGTATGCGCTCGATTGGGATATCACCGAGGAGATTTACGCCGTCGAAGGACTGTTCGTCGCCCACCTGCAGACGATCGTCCCCGACGCCCTGATCGGGTTCTTCTCCGCGATGTACATGTTCGGGTTCCCGTACCTGCTGGTGACTGCACTCGTGCTCTACTTCCTGTTGCCGACCCAGCGTCACTTCAAGGAGCTACTGATCGCCTACGCGCTCAACGCCGCGGCCGGGTCGCTCTTCTACACGCTGTTTATCGCCTACGGCCCGCGCAATCACCTGTCGGCCGTCAGCGGACTGATGTACGAGTTCTACCCGCAGACGCAGGAACTCACGGCGGAGGTCTCGGCGAACACGAACGTGTTCCCGTCACTGCACACGTCGCTCGTGGTCATCGTCGCGCTGTTCGCGTGGCGGTCGCGTCGGGTCTACCCGCGGTGGTTCTCGATATCGTCGGTCGTGGCGACCCTCGTCGTCATCTCCACGATGTATCTTGGCATCCACTGGTTAGTGGACGTCCTCGCGGGCGTCGTCCTCGGGATCTGGTGTGTCCTCACCGCCGAACGGCTCGTCGCTCGCGCGGAGGGCGAGGCCGACCGCGTTTCCACCCCCGACGACGGCGAGGAGAGCATCGCGTCCGATATCAGCGATTGACCTGCGCCGAGCCGGGTCGGAGCCATCGTCCGATCTCCGTTCGGTTCCCTCGAGCCGATCGCGATCGCCGACTACCCCGTATACTCGCTTCCGATGACCTCTCGGATGCGCTCGGCGGTCACCGTCCCGACGCCGTCGGCCGCCTGTAACTCGTCCTCGCTCGCGATCATCACCTCCTCGACGGTGCCGAACTCGTCGAGCAGCGACCGCGCGGTGACGGGGCCGATCTCGGCGATCGAGGCGACGACGTACTCCTGTTGCTCGCTCAGTGTCTTGCTGCCCTTCTCGCCGTGGACCGACACCTCCCGGTCGGCGGTCTCCTGTTCGCGACCGCCGATCACCGCCAGGAGGTCGGTCGTGTCGTCCTCGCTCTCGGTCCGCAGGACGCTCGCGCCGAAGTCGACGGCGAGACTCGAGAGCGCGCCCCGGACCGCGTTCGGGTGGATGTCCCGCTGTTCGTACAGCCCCTCGCCCTCGACGACGACGATCGGGCGCGAGTAGTGGCGGGCCATCGCGCCGACCTGCTCGAAGACAGACCGGTCGCCCCCGACCAGCGAGTCCACGAAGTCTGCGACGGATTTGCGCTCGACGACGACCCGATCCGACAGCACGTAGTCGCCCACGTCGAGCGTCTCGAGGCGCACATCGATCTCCTCGCGTCTCGAGAGGTCCCGCGCGATGTTGGCGTCCATCTCGCGCTGGTCGGCGACGATTTCCACCGTGTCTCCCTCGGCGTGGGGTTCGTGGGTCTCGACCCCGTCGTCGGCTCCGTCAGCGTCGCCGTCGTCGTCCGCCTCGCCGCTCGAGTTTTCAGGGACGAACTCCTGCAGGCCGGGCCGATCCTCGACCCCCTCGCTTCCGCTGGAAGACTCGCCGACGGCGTCGCCTTCGCCGCCGTTTCCGTCCACTTTCACTCCGCTCTCGCCGTCGCCGAAATCGGCCAGCGACTGCTGGGAGTCGTCGAGTTCCTCGGCGAGTTCGTCGGCCATCCCTTTCAGTTCCCGCAGTTCGTTTTCCATCTCCTTCTCGCGGCGGCGCGAGATCCAGAAGTAGGCCTCGTCGCGGGTGTCTTCGGCCATCAGAACGACGACGCGACCCTCGGACTGGCGGCCGGTTCGGCCCTTTCGCTGGATCGATCGGATCGCGGTCGGGACGGGCTCGTAGAAGAGCACGAGGTCGACCTCCGGCACGTCCAGTCCCTCCTCGGCGACCGACGTGGAGACGAGCACCTCGAACTCGCCCGCGCGGAACTCGTCTAACACTTCCTGTTGCTGGTTCTGGGTCATACCGTCCGACCCCTCGCGGTCGCCCTGCCCGACGAACCGCTTCGCGTCGAAGCTCTCCGAGAGGAAGTCCGTCAGCGCCTCGGCCGTGTCGCGGGACTCGGTGAAGACGATCACCCGATCACCGCCCTCGAGGCCAAGCGTCTCGGCGAGCAGCATGCGCGCCTTGCTGTACTTGGGGTGGATCTCGTCGAAGCTCTCGGCCTTGCGCATGGCCTCGCGCACCCGCGGATCGGAGACCATCCGCTGGCTCGCCTTCGACGCGCCCGACGATCGGGCCTGATTGCGCTGGCGCTCGAAGTAGCGACGCAGCGCCTCGACGCTCTGGGTCTCGACGAGGGTGACGGCCTGCCGGAGTTTCATCACTTCCGCGTGAATGGACATCCCCTCGAACCCCTCGGACTGGTCGTTGTTGATCAACTCCTGCAGTTCGGCCCGCATCCGATTCAGGTCCTTCTGGGACTGATCGGGCTGGGTCGAACTCGCGACGCCGAGTTCCTTGAGCTTCTCGAGGCGCTCTTTGATCACCTCGTTCAGCGCGTCCCGGATCTCGAGGACCTCCTCGGGGAGGTCGATCCGCTCCCACTCGACGTCGGTGTCGTGGGTGAACTCGTCGACGTCGGCGTCCTCCTCGGTCATCACCTCGACTTCGTCCAGCCCGAGGTTCTCACAGACCTCGAGGATGGCCTCCTCGTCGCCGCCGGGCGAGGCCGACATCCCGGTGACGAGCGGCCGCTTCGCGTCGGCGTGGTAGCGCTCGGCGATGTAGTTGTAGGCGTAGTCGCCGGTCGCGCGGTGGCACTCGTCGAAGGTAATGTGGGTCACGTCCGACAGCGAGACGCGGGAGCCGACGAGATCGTTCTCGATCACCTGCGGCGTCGCCATCACGACCGTCGCCGACTCCCACATCGCGGCGCGGTCCTCGGGACTCACGTCGCCCGTGAAGACGACGATCTCCTCATCGGGGATCTGCAGCGCTTCGCGATAGAAATCCGCGTGCTGCTGGACGAGGGGCTTGGTCGGGGCGAGCATCAGGGACTTGCCGCCGACCTCCTCGAGTCGCCGCGCCGTGACGAGCAGGCTCACCGTCGTCTTCCCGAGCCCGGTGGGGAGACAGACGAGCGTGTGGTGGTTCGCCGCCGTGCCGGCGAGTTTCAACTGGTAGAGTCGCCGCTCGAGAAAGTCGGGCTCGAGAAGGGGGTGCTCGATAGACGCGATTTCCTCGTCCGTCGTAGCCATTACCGGCCGTTCACCGCCGCCGCGAATAAGGGTTCCCGTACCGCGGTGGAAGTGGTCTCGCGGGTCGACGGGGTCGGGTGCGCCGAGAGGGGAGTATACGTCCGTCGCTGCCGTAGGTGTCGTATGGAAACCCGGCCGATCACCCGTCGCCTCCCCGACGGCGGATCCCTCCTGACCGCACCGGTTTCGTCCTACTGGTCAACCTCGTCGGCGCAGCGCCGAGCGTCGTCTCCTCGCCCGACACGCCGTGGTTTCGCGCCCTCGAGAAGCCGTGGTTCTACCCGCAACGATCGCGTTCCCGGTCGTCTGGACGCTGCTGTTCACCCTGCTCGGCGTCGCCGTCTGGCTCGTCTGGCGGAGCGACGCCGACGGCCGCCACCTCGCGCTAGGGTTGTTCGTCGTGCAGATGGCGTTCAACGTCGCGTGGACGCCCGCCTTTTTCGCGCTCGAGGCACCGCTTCTCGCGCTCGGCGCCATCGTCGCGCTCTGGGGACTCGTCGTCGGCACGATCGTCGCGTTTCGGCGGGTCGACGCGCGCGCTGCGGCGTTGCTGGTCCCCTACCTCGCGTGGGTGACGTTCGCGGCCGTACTCAATTTCGATATCTGGCGGTTGAACGCCTGACGGCCACGTAAACGGCCCATCTGAACTCCGAAACGGTTATTGCTCCGACAGCGGCGGGAGCCACCACGTCAACACCACCGCGACGGCGACGAGCCCGGCCAGCACGAGATACGCCTCGTCGAAGTAGTCCCGATCGGCGAGCGCGCCGAACAGCACCGGGCTCATCGCCCCGACGGTCATGTAGACGGTCCGCAGGAAGCCCAGTCCCGTCCCCTGCATGTCCGCCGGAAACGCCGCGGTCATGTACGGCAGCGTGATCGTCCCGTAGCCGAGGATGCTCGAGAGAAAGGCGGTCCCGACGACGAGGGGCCAAAAGCCCTCGAGCAAGGGAAGCGCGACCAGCGACGCGGCGGCGACGCCCAGCACGGGCGGCAGCGCTTTCCGAATGCCGAACCGGTCGTACAGTCGTCCCGTCAGCGGCTGGACGAGGATTCCGGTCGCGAAAAAGGCGCTGAACAGCCCGGTCGCGACCCCCTCCGAAAACCCCTTGACCTCGATCAGATAGGTCGGGTAGAAGCCCGTAAACGACTGCCAGACGCAGTAGGTCAGGATCTGGATCGCGGCCACGGTGACGATTTCGGGCCGGCGGAGCTCCCTGCCGACGTAGCGGACCGTCTCGAGGGAGACGCTGTCGACGGCACTTTCCGCATTCGAGGTGCGCCCGGGGACGGCGAGACGGAGGCCGATCGCCACGAGCGCGAACGCCGGCACCGCGAGGCCGAACCCGTACTGCCACGCGAACGCCGAGGCGATGCCGCCGGCGGCCAGCGGCAGGAGCGTGTTACCGGCCTGTCCGGCCGCCATCGTCACGCCGATCGCGGTGCCGTCGTTGTCGGGATAGATATCTGAGAGCGTCGTAAAGCGGGCGACGCCGTACAGCGCCGTTCCGAACCCGAACGCGCCGGTCGCGACGTACACCACGGGCGCGGAGCCGGCGACGGCGACCAGCCCGAGCGTTACCGCGGAGATACTCGTACTCGCGACGAGGACGTTCCCCTCACCGAACCGGTCGGCGAGCAGCCCGCCCGGAAGCTGTCCCAGCGCGTAGCAGAGCCAGAGGGCGGTCAGCAGGAAGCCGGCCGTCGTCAGGTCGAGCCCGTACGCGTCTCGGAGATACGGCAACAAGACGGGGTAGGCGAGCCGAACGCCGATCGAGAGAAACCAGCCGGCGGCGACGGCGACCAGAATGCCGCTGCGGTCGTCGGTCACGACCGATCGCACGGTCGCCAACCGGTTGCGCGTTCCCAGTAGAGACACGAGTAGATTCACCCGTTCGCCGGCGACGGCCTTGAGCGGCCCAGAACGGTACGGCCTTGCCGATATCGGAACCGGCCAGCTTGATCCGCGGTGATCTCCCGACTCGAGCTCGGCTCGGGCCTACACCGGCGCGAACTCGAGTGCGAGAAACGCTAGGCAGGCGGCGTAGATCGGGATCGTCAGGTTGTCGTCGACGATGTAGGTCCGGATCTCGAGAGTGACGCCGTCGGCAAGCGTCGCGCCGAGGGCGGCGACCAGCGCCGCCGCGATGGGCAGGAACGGGATCGCGATCACCGTCGAGACGAGAAACATCGTGCCGAGCACCTTCGGCGGCTTGACTCGTTTGAGCGTGTTGTCTGAGACCGTGCCGCTGATCGGGTCGCCAAGCGCGAGCATCAACATCGCGGGGAGGGCGATATCCGGCTCGAAGACCACCACGACGGCGGCCATGCTGATCAGGTACAGCGCGTAGGCGGCGGGGTTGTCCTGCTCGTACTCGCGGGTGAGCACGTCGTAGAGCCGCCAGTCGAGTCCGACCCGGAGCCGCAGGAACTCGAGGACGAGCGCGCCGGTCGCGAGGACGACCATGAGGACCTGAAACCGGACCCACGTGAGACCGAGCTCGAGATAGTTGGCGAGCAGATAGAGGGCGACCAGTCCCGAGCCGCTGGCGTGGACGAGTCGCCGCTTCAGTTCGTCGGCCATTATTTCGTGCCTCGAGAGAGGTGACCTTCAGTCCGTCGGTTAGTTCTCCCGAGCGCTATATACTATATAAAGGGGAGGACAGGGATCGATGGTCGTTCCGAGGAGCTGTGGCCCGATCGGTGCGGCTTACTCCTCGAGGTCCTCGAACTCGAGGTCGCCGGCCCGGATCGCCGACAGTGTCTCGGCGAGGTCGTCGATCGGCAGCCGTTTCTGGTCGGTCGAGTCGCGCTCGCGGACCGTGACGCCGCCGTCCTCCTGTTCGATGCTCTCGAAGTCCACTGTCACGCAGAAGGGCGTCCCGACCTCGTCCTGCCGGCGGTAGCGCCGGCCGATGTTGCCCGACTCATCGTAGGTGACCGACAGCCCGGCCTCTCGCAGTTCCGCAGCGATCGCCTGCGCTTCAGCCTCGAGTTCATCGTCGGTCTGGAGCGGGAAGACGCCGACGAAGGTGGGGGCGACTTCGGGCTCGAGCTCGAGGAAGGTCCGGTCTTCCCCAGAAACCTCGTCCTCGCGGTAGGCGTGGTGGAGGACAGTGTAGACGAGTCGATCCACGCCGAAGGAGGGTTCGATGACGTGGGGCGTGATGTGCTCGCCGGCCTCGGTCTGTTCCTCGACCGCGAAGCCGGTCTTTTCGACGGGGACTTCGTGGCTCTCGCCCTCGAGGTCGATCTCGACCGTGTCGCCCTCGAAGGCCTCGCGGTCGCGAGCGGCGAGGGCCTCGAGTTCGTCGACCACGGCTTGGGCGTCGCCGCCGAACTCGGGGCCGAGGTAGCTCATGTCGGGGTCGACGGTGGCGCGCTCGACGGTCTTCGGTTCGTCGTACTGCCGGAAGACGGTAAAGCGGTCGCCGGAGTGTTCGGCGTGTTTCGAGAGGTCGTAATCGCTCCGGTAGGCGAAGCCGGCCATCTCGATCCAGTTGCCGTCGATCTCGCTCTCGGCGTCCCAACAGTCCGCGGCGTAGTGGGCGCGTTCCCCCGAGAGGTGCTGGCGGAACCGGAACCGGTCCATGTCCACGCCGACCGCCTCGTACCACGGCTTGGCGACGCCGAGGAAGTAGGCGACCCACGGGCTGGTGATGACCCCCTCCCCGACGGCCTCGCCGATCGTCATCCGTACCTCCTCGCCGTCGTCGGCGTTCTGCTCGCTGGCGGGGTACAGCGTCACCTCGACGTCTTCGACCGCATCGAGGTCGGGCTCGTCTTCCTCGGGATCGATGAAGTACTCGAGTTCGGCCTGCGTGAACTCGCGGGTCCGGATGATCGAGCGTCGGGGACTGATCTCGTTGCGATACGCGCGGCCGATCTGGGTCACGCCGAAGGGGAGCTGGTTGCGCGCGTACTCCTTGAGCCGCGGGAACTCGACGAAGATGCCCTGAGCGGTCTCGGGTCGCATGTAGCCGGGGTCGGAGTCGCCGGGGCCGATGTTCGTCGCGAACATGAGGTTGAAGGTCTCGACGGCTTGGCCCGCGAGTCCCGCGCCGCAGTTCGGACAGACGAGTTCGTACTCGGCGATGACCTCCTCGACCTCGGGGATGGGGAGGCTCTCGGCGTCCTCGTACTCGGTGTTGTCCTCGACGACGTGGTCCGCGCGGTGGCTCTCGCCGCACTCCGGACACTCGACGAGCATGTCGTCGAAGCCGTCGAGGTGGCCCGAGGCTTCGAAGACGGGTTCGGGCATGATCGTCGGCGCGTCGATCTCCATGTTGCCCTCCGCGACCGCGAAGCGGTCCCGCCACGCGTCCTCGACGTTGCCCTTCAGGGCCGCCCCCTGCGGGCCGAAGGTGTAGAAGCCGCCGACGCCGCCGTACGCGCCCGACGACTGGAAGAAGTAGCCGCGCCGCTTGGCCAGTTCGACCAGTTTCTCGCTCGTCGGCTCCGCCTCGCCCGCGTCCGCCTGTGGGTCGTCACTCATACAGCGCCTCCAGTAGATCGACGTCACAGACGATGCCGACCAGTTCCTCGCCCGTGACCAGCGGAATCTGTTCGATGTCGTTGCTGATCATTCGCTGTGCGGCCTCCTGGACCGTCGTGTCCGCCGCGACCGTCACCACGTCGTCGCTCATGAACCCCCGGACCGGCCCCGCCGGGATCTCGATGTCCCGCGTGGGGAGATAGCGGCTGCCGACGGCCTTAATGCCCTCCCAGGACCACTCGTCGTCCTGATCGCCGAAGTTGTCGCCCGTCTCCTCCTCGCCCTCGACGATGCGAGCGACCTCGAGGATGTCGACCTCCGTCAAAACCCCGCTCATCCGGCCGTCGTCGTCCAGCGCGACGGTATAGGGGACGTTCGCGTAGGAGAGTTCCCGCTCGGCGACCGGCAGCGGCGCGCCCTCGTAGGTCGTGTTGACGTCTTCGCTCACGTAAGCGTCAACGGTGCCTTCGGTCTCGTGATCGCCCGCCGCGATCGCGTGGATCACGTCCGTCACCGTGATGATCCCCTCGAACTCCCCGTCGACGACCGGCACGCGGCGTGCCCCCTCCTCGACCATCGTCCGCGCGACGTCCTCGAGCGCGGTCCCGGCGGTCGTCGTCGGGACGTCTTCCTCCATCAGCATGACGAGCTGGTCCTCGTCGGGCTGGTCGATGAGCGTTTCCCGGGAGATCAGCCCCCGGTACTCGAGGCCGTCGTCGGTCGGTTTGACGACCGGGACGGACGAGAACGACTGTTCTTGCAGGTACTCGAGGATGTCCGAGCGAGTACCGGGCAGGTCGGCGGTTACCACGTCCTCGCGGGGCGTCATCGCGTCGGCCACGTTCATATCCCCACGGTACGGCGAAAATGAGTATAAACCCAGTGTTTCACACCCGATATCGGTTCGGTTTCCGACCGGTCCCGTGATCGGACAATCAAATTCGATGAATTTATATGTAGGTGGGTGTCACTCACTCACATGGCGACGAACCCCCACGCCATGACGTCCGACGAGACGATTGTCGGTTCGATCGATTCGACGGCCGTGAGCGACGAGTACGTCATCGCGGATATCTCCGCAGACGGTGCATGGATGTCCATGCAGGCGGACGACGCACCGACGCTTCCGGCCTGGCGATAACTGGGGGTGGGAAATGGGATCGTTCTGCAACGAGTCCGGTCGCGACTCCCGTCGCGGCCGGCAACGGCATACCGACAGTCGCTGCTGACGCCCGCGCGGTCCACCGTTCGTCCGTGCCGCGCGACTGGACGGCTCTGACCGCCGGACAGATCGCAGCGTACGCGTCCTCGAGCGTCGGCTCTCCGTCCGCCGACGCCGAGCCGGCGGTTCTCACCGAGGTATGTCACACCCTACCGTTTAGTGCGCTGGGCTGGTCGCGTCGTCTATGGGACGGTCTCGACCGCGACGGGAAACGGACACCTCGAGCGACGAGTTCGAGTTCGATCACGGCACGTCCCGGCCGTCCGTCGTCACGTTCCTCGCGGCGCTGGTCCCGAACGCGCTCGCCCGACGGGCCGTTTCCGTCTCCGTCGCGACCGATCAGGGTGTCTACGAGCGCGACGACCCCGTCGAAATCACCGTCGAGTTCAAGAATCGACTCCCGGTGCCCGTCGAGCTACCGACGGCCGGCCAGCGCCGCTGGGGCTGGCGCGTCGACGGCGACCTCGAGGCCAGCGACGAGCGCCGCTACACCCGCAGTCGGCCCGCGACGTTCGACTTCCGCGGCGGCGAGCGAAAGCGCGTCTCCGTGACGTGGAACGGCCGCCTCGAGCGGACGGCCGACGGGCGACACGAGTCCGTGGTTCCGGAACCGGGCGAGTATGAGGTGCGAGCGTTCGTCGCGACGCGAGAAAAGCGGACTCGGCCCGGCGATTCGACGATGATTACGATCCGCTAACGGGTCGAACGCGGTGTACGGAAGAACGGATCACGGTCGGAAGCGGGGGCGGACCGTCCCCGGACAACCGCTGCGTGGCGTCTGCAACTCGCCGTGTGATTTCGAGCCCCGATTTCGACGGGGGCAACCGGTGGTATCCGGTCGATACAGTCGGGTGGCTCCGTGCCGGCTTATCCGGTCAGGAACCCGCCGGGAGAGACCTGCGTCGCAGGGCGGCCGTCATCGCTCGTCTGGACGCCCGAGAACGACGGTGAGTGTTCGATCGTTCGCTGTACCTTCGCGCCGAATTTCGTGTGTGCTGCCAGAACGGCGAGTATCTTACTCATACACGAGTTAATAGTTGCGGCAGCCTTGTAAGCCTTTTTGCGATGATAATACGTGTTGGATAATCGCCGATCGGACCATTAGCGAACGACTCTCACGATCTCGTTGTGTCGTGCGATCTCTCGGTCGAACACCGCCAGAAACGTGTTCAGTTCCTCGAGGTGAAATCGGTCTCTCCGCGGCGCTCGCCGCCTCTCATCGGTGGAGGTGACAGGCCGCAAAGTGGATCCCGTCGCCGCGCTCGGACTCGAGTTCGTAGGCCGGTCGCTCGCGCGCACAGATGCTTTGCTCGGCGAAAGAGTCGAGCAGGAGATCGGTCGCCGCTTCCCAGCGGTCGGAGTCGTCGTCGGCCTCGCGACCGGCCCCGCCGTCGGTCGCGACGAGGTCGATCGCTTCCTCGACGATCGATCCCGCCTCGCCCTGCGGCAGAACTCCGTCGAAGAACTCGGCCTCGATCCGGGCGGCCGACATCGACTCGAACGACCGCCGCTTGACCGCTCGCATGAACGCTCGCGTCTGCGCCCACTCCCCGTCGGCCCAGTCGTACGCCTCGGGCGCGATCAGTCGCGGACACCGCGTCCGGAACCGACACCCCGAGGGCGGATCGACCGGGCTCGGCACCTCGCCCTCGAGCACGCCGCGCGCGCCGTTCTCCCGCGGATCGGGGACGGGAATCGACTCGAGCAGCGCGCGAGTGTAGGGGTGTTGGGGGTTCTCGAACAGTTCTTCTTTCTCCGCCAACTCGACGATGTGGCCGAGATACATCACCGCCACGCGGTCGGAGATGTGGCGGATCACGGAGAGGTCGTGGGCGATGAAGAGGTAGGTCAGCCCGAACTCGTCTTGGAGTTCGTCCATCGTGTTCAGCACCTGCGCCTGAATGGAGACGTCCAGCGCGGAGACGGGCTCGTCGCAGACGACGAAATCGGGGTCGACCGACAGCGCCCGCGCGAGGTTGATCCGCTGGCGCTGCCCCCCGGAGAAGGCGTGGGGGTGGCGGTTGTAGTGGCGCGGATCGAGCCCCACCTTCTCGAGGAGGTCCTTCGCCCGGGCCTCCCGGCCCTCGTCGTCGAGCAGCCCGTGGGCCCGCATCGGCTCCTCGATGATCTGGCCGACCTTCATCCGCGGATCGAGCGAGGACTGGGGATCCTGAAAGATCATCTGCATGTCCGAGCGGGTCCGCCGGAGTTCCTCGCCGCTCAGGTCGGCCAGATTCTCCCCCTTGAAGTAGATGTCCCCCTCGGTGGGCTCGAGCAGGCGCAGGATCGTCCGCCCGAGCGTGCTCTTCCCGCAGCCGGACTCGCCGACGAGCCCGAGCGTCTCGCCGGGCCGCACCTCGAGGGAGACGTCGTCGACCGCTTTGACGTGTTCCCGATCGACGCTGATCGGCGGGAACTCGTCCGGATCGAACTGCAGGCCCGCGAGCAGTCCCGACTCCTGCGAGAAGTACTTCGTGACGCCCTCGAGTTCGAGCAGCGGTCCCTCCCGGTCGTACCTGCGCTCCTCGTCCAACCGAATGCCACTACTCACGGCTCCCACCCCCGCTGTCGTCGCCGGTCGGGTTGGCCGCGAGTTCCGAGTCCGCGCCCGAGTCGCCGCTCCCCTCGTCTCTCACGGTCGACGCGCCGCCGGCGGCCCCCTCGAGCGGCGGGCTCTCGTCGTAACCCACGTCGAAGGCGTCGTGTTGCACGCAGGCCGCGCGGTGGGGTTCACCGCCGGCGTCGTCGACCACCTTCGCCTCGGGGTGGACCCGCTTGCAGACCTCACGCGCGTCGGGACAGCGCGGATGGAACCGACAGCCCGACGGCGGGGTGATCGCTTCGGGCATGACTCCCTCGATCGCCTCGAGTTCCGTGACGGTCCGATCGGGGCGAGGGATCGAGTCCAGCAGGGCGTCCGTGTAGGGGTGTTTGGTGTCGTAGAACAGTTCGTCCACCGGCGCTTGCTCGACGATCTCGCCGAGGTACATCACGTTCACCCGGTCGCAGATCTCGGCGACGACGCCCAGATCATGGGTGACCCAGATGAAGCTCGTCCCGTACTTCGCTTGGAGGTCGTCGACCAGATCGAGGATCTGGCCCTCGACGGTGACGTCTAAGGCCGTCGTCGGCTCGTCGGCGATGATGAGGCTGGGCTCGCAGGCCAGCGCCATCGCGATGAGCACGCGCTGGCGCATCCCGCCGGAGAACTGGTGGGGATACTCCTCGTAGCGTTCCTCGGGATCGGGGATGCCGACCTCCCGGAGCATGTCGATCGCCTCCGCTCTGGCCTCGTCTTCGGCCAGTCCGCGGTTGAGTTCGATGAACTCCCGCAGTTGACCGCCGACGGTGAAGACGGGGTTGAGCGACTCCATCGGGTCCTGAAAGATCACCGCGATCTCGTTGCCCCGGATTCGGGTCCGTATCTCCTCGTTCGAGAGCACGTCGTCTCGCTCCCGGAGTTCGCCGTCCGGCCCCTCCTCGAGGCCGAAGAGGGTCTCGCCCCGGTAGGTGATCTCGCCGGCGACGATCTCGCCGGGGTTCTCGACGAGACGAAGCAGGCTCATCGAGGCGACCGATTTGCCGGCCCCGCTCTCGCCGACGAGGCCGACGATTTCGCCCTCGCGGACCTCGAAGGAGATGCCGTCGACTGCGCGTACTGTACCGGCTTCGGTGAAGAACTGGGTCTTGAGGTTCTCGACGCGGAGTAGTGGTTCGGAACTCATTGTTAGTCGTCGATTCGCGGGTCGAGGGCGTCCTGCAGGCCGTCGCCGAACAGGTTGAAGCCCATGATGGTGATCATGATCGCGATACCCGGCCAGATCGAGAGCCAGACGTTCGAGTGCATGTAGCCGTGTGCGATGTTGAGCATCTGGCCCCAGTCGGGCGTCGGCGGCTGTGCGCCGTAGCCCAAAAAGGAGAGCCCGGCGACGATGAGGATCGTCACGCCGATCTGGAGCGTCGCGTACACCAGCACCGGCGCGAAGCTGTTCGGCACGACGTGGCGCATGATGATATGTCGGTCCTTCACGCCGGCCGCCCGCGCCGCCTCGATGTAGTCCATCTCGCGGATGCTCAGGACCCGGCTCCGGATGATGCGGGCGAAGACCGGCACGAACGTGATCCCGACGCCGAGTACGGCGTACCAGATGTTCGCCCCGCCGACGAAGACGGTGAAGACGATGATGAGGATCAGCGGCGGGATCGAGTAGACCGTCTCGACGGCCCGCATCAGGATGTCGTCGGCTCGCCCGCCGTAGTAGCCGGCGACGGCACCGATGATCGTCCCGCCGGCGAGCCCGATGAACGTCGAGACGAGCCCGACGAACACCGACACCTGCGTGCCGTAGACGATCCGCGTGAAGTAGTCCCGCCCGGTGTGGTCCGTGCCGAGGGGATGCTCGAGCGTGCCGCCCGCTGGCAGCGGATTCCACGCCTGCTCGGCGAGCGGGAAGTACGGCGGCATGTGCTGTGTCCCCTCGCCCGGCGGCGGGATGTGGGTCGGGTGATCGAAGATCGGCATCAGTCGCGCGAACGTGAAATCCGACAGGAGCCCGAACGTGAGCAGGGAGAGATTGCTGTCGACCACGGCGTAGATCGCGACGAACAGCACGATCGTCACGACGTACAGCCCCCAGCGGGCCGTCGTGTCCCGTTTGATCCGCGCGACGGTGTAGCGCCAGCCGACGCGGGCCTCGACTTCCTCCTCGTCCTCGGACGCCGGTTCTCGGCCGCTCTCGAACTGTGATTCACTGACTGCCATGGTTACTCTCGCTCACCGTAGGTGACTCGCGGGTCGACGTACGCGTAGGAGATGTCGGTGATGATGACGCCGATCACGAACAGGAACCCGAGCATCATCGTGATCCCCATCACGAGCTGGTAGTCGTTCGTCGAGATCGCGTTGACGAACAGCCGCCCCATCCCGTTGATGTTGAACACCGTCTCGACCAGCACCGCGCCGCCGATCGCCGTCGACAGGTTCAGCCCGACGATGGTGATGATCGGGAGCTGGGCGACGTTGAAGGCGTGCTTTCGCAGGATCGTCCGCTCCGGAACGCCATACGCGCGAGCTAACTTGACGTACTCGCCCTGCAGCGACTCGATCATCTGGGTGCGCTCGACGCGCATGATCGTCGCCATCTGTAAGGTCCCCAGCGCGATCATCGGCAACAGGAGGTGTCTGGCCGACTCGTAGTAGAGCTCGAGGTGGCCGTCGATCCCCCGGTAGGCACTCGGCGGCCGCCACGGGTAGATGAGCCCGCTCGAGGGGAGCCAGCCGAGTGTGACCGCGAAGATCAGGATCAGGACGATGCCGATCCAGAACGACGGGGTGCTGACGCCGACGAGCGCGGCGATTCGCGAGACGTGATCGGTCGGCTCGTTCCGCCGGTTGGCGGCGATGATTCCCAGCGGAATCGCCGTAGCCAGCGCGAACGCGTACGCCGACAGGACCAACAGGAGCGTCGGCCCGATCCGGTTCACCATCAGGTCGGCGACCGGCCGCTGGTGGTGGATGCTCTGTCCGAAATCGCCCTGTAGCAGGCCGCCCATGTAGGTCAGGTACCGCTCGTGAAGCGGCCTGTCGAGTCCGTACCGCCGCTCGATCGCCCTGACCAGTTCCTCGCTGTGTTCCTGTCCCTGCAACATCAGACTGACCGGATCGCCCGGTCCCAGATTCGCGAGCAGGAACGTGATGACGGAGATCCCGATCAGGACGGGGATCGCCTGCAGGAGCCTGTATATCGTGTACTTGAGTAGTTTCATCGGTTCGCGAGTCGGGTTGTCGTCTCGTCTGCGCTCGGTCGACGGCGCTGGCGTTCGATCCGCCGAGGTGCGGTTACGGTCGATTGTTCCGGACCGACCGTCGGATCGACCTCGGCGACCGACCGCCGAATCGGGCCGTCGCGCTCACTCCATCGACACGTTCGCGTGATCCGCGATGAGGTCCGGATTTCGCGTGACCTCCGGGTGCGCTTGGAGGTCTTGGACGTAGTCCCTCGAGGCCATCGTGTTGTCCTGCGTGAATGCCGGAAGCGCGGGCAGTTCCTCGACGATCTCCCGGATGACGGGCTCGTAGAGGTCGTATCGTTCGTCCTGATCGGCCGAGTTACGCGCCTGCGCGATGTCGTCGTGGAAGCCGTCGCTCCCCTCGTAGAAGTGGCCCTGATTGACCTCTGCTTGGCTCTCGTGGAAGAGCGAATAGAGGTAGAAATCGGGGTCCGGGCCGCCGGTCCAGCCCAGCAGGTACATCTGGTAGTCGTCCGCGCTGCCGGTCGTGTACGTGTCGACCAGCGTCGCGAAGTCGAGCACTTGGACGTCCGCCCCGTAGCCGATCTCGTCCAGCCGAGTGGCGATCCGCTCGGCGAGTTGCGCCCGGATCCCCTCCGGGGTGATGATCGTCGGCTCGAAGCCGTCGGGCGCGTGTTCGTCGAGCAGCGACTGGGCCTGGTCGGGATCGTAGTCGGGGAGGAGGTCCTGATACTCGTCCGCGGGGAAGCCCCAGACCTCGTTGACGACCGGCGGGATCGGGCTGTACATCGGCGAGGTCACGTTCGCGCCGTTGGACTCGATGAAGTCCTCCATCGAGAACGAGTGGGCGATCCCTCGCCGCACGTCGGTGTTGGTCGTCGGCCCCTCGTTGCAGTTGAACGCCATGTACATGAACGTCGGGCTCTCCGCCGAGTGGAGGGTCACGCCGTCCTCGCCCTCGAGGACGTCCCAGTCGTCGTTTGGAATGCCCGCGATGGCGTCGGTGTTCTCCGAGCGGATGTCGGAGACGCGGCCGGCCTCGTCGTCGTGGGCCTCGAAGCGGACCCGCTCGAGGTTCGGGTCCAGGTCGCCCCAGTAGTCGTCCCACCGCTCGATCTCGACGTACTCGTTTTCCTGCAGTTCGGCGAAGGTGAACGGCCCCGACCCCACGGGGTCCGTGTTGAACGCGTCGCGGTCGTCGGTCCGGACCGATTCGGGGACCACGGTCACGCCCATCGTCTGGAGTTCGAACGGGCCGTACGGCTCCTCGCCGAGGTCGACTTGCAGCTGATAGTCGTCGACGACCTCGGTGTTCTCGATCATGTCGTACTCGGCGGCGTTTTCGGTCTCCTCCTCGACGGGCGCGGTAAACGAGTGAGCCACGTCGGCGGCGGTCACGTCGTCGCCGTTGTGGAACTCCGCGGCTTCTTCGATCTCGAAGATGTACCGGGTGCCGTCGCGCTCGACGGTCGGCTCGCCCGTCGCGAGATTCGGCTGGAGCTCGAGGCCGTCGTCGAACTCGTAGAGCCCGTCGAAGACGAGCTGTATCACCTGGAAGCTGTAGGCGTCGTTCGAGATGACGGGGTCGAACTGCTCCTCGCGCGACTGCTCTTGCGTGAAGTGGAACGCTTCGCCGTCGCCGCTGCCGCCCCCACCGATACACCCTGCGACCACTGCCGCGGAGACGGCGGCCCCCGAGGCGAGGAGTCGCCGCCGCGTCGTTGACTGATTGGACACCATCCTGCTGTGTGGTAGCATCCCACCTATTTTGGTATCAACAGGGTAAAACGTGCAAATCGCTTTTTACTGCTCGATAATGGACTCGTACTCTCTCGTGTGAGTTCGATTTCTGTACACTAATGCGTCATACTGTACATATTAGCCGATTTCTCTCGCGGCCGAGCGACCGCCGGTCGGTTATATAACTGGATACTAGTTGTACTAGTGACTATTGTGCGTGAGATCGAGGCCGCCTCTCCGGGCACCTGCCCCGAACTCGCGTCGCGCGCAGTCGCTCGCAACGGCGGGCAACCCGACACTGCCGCGATCGACCGCGCTGCACTCGGCCGCGGCGCGACCGGTGGGCTTTTTCTGCCGGCCGTCACAGTAGATGCGTATGAACTACCGAGCCGTCGAAACCACTGAGGAGTACGTCGCCAGCCTCGAGCACGGTGCCGACTGGCGGGCCGAGATCGAGTCGCTCGCGGACGACGTCGAGGCCGACGCCGCCTGGTTCACTGCGCTCGGCGCGGTCCAAGACGCCGAACTCTGGTTCTACGATCAAGAGGAGTGCGAGTACTACCCGATCGAGTTCGACGAGCCGCTCGAGGTCGCGAGTTGCGTCGGGAACGTCTCGTGGCTCGACGACGAGCGCTTCGCCCACACGCACGCGGTCCTTTCGGACGACGAGGGAACCACCTACGCCGGCCACCTGAACGAGGCCACCGTCTGGGCCGGCGAGGTCCACATGCGCGTCTTCGAGGAGCCCCTCGAGCGCGAGTACGACGAGACCACCGAACTGGACCTCTGGCTCTGATATGCGGCCGGAAGACGAACGGTACTTCGAGGGGCTCGAGGACCAGCTCGACGAGGCCTTAGATGTCGCCGAGCGAGCCAAAGAACGGGGCGGCGATCCGAAACCCGAGGTCGAGATCCCGGTCGCCAAGGACATGGCCGACCGCGTCGAGAACATCCTCGGAATCGAGGGCGTCGCCGAGCGAGTCCGCGAACTCGAGGGCCAGATGAGCCGCGAGGAGGCCGCCCTCGAACTCGCGGAGGACTTCGCCGAGGGACGCGTGGGCGACTACGAGACGAAAGCGGGCAAGGTCGAGGGAGCGGTCCGCACCGCGGTCGCGCTCCTGACCGAGGGGGTCGTCGCCGCGCCCATCGAGGGGATCGACAGGGTCGAAATCCTCGAGAACGACGACGGGACGGAGTTCGTCAACGTCTACTACGCCGGCCCGATCCGCTCGGCCGGCGGGACCGCACAGGCCCTCTCGGTGCTCGTGGCCGACTACACGCGCGCGCTGGTGGGCATCGAACAGTACAACATCCGCCAGGAGGAGGTCGAACGCTACGCCGAGGAGATCGCCCTCTACGACAAGGAGACCGGCCTCCAGTACTGTCCCAAGGCCAAGGAGGCCAAGTTCATCGCCAAACACCTCCCGATCATGCTCGACGGGGAGGCCACCGGCGACGAGGAGGTTTCGGGCTTCCGTGACTTAGAGCGGGTCGACACCAACAGCGCCCGCGGCGGGATGTGTCTCGTCCTCGGGGAGGGGATCGCGCTGAAAGCACCGAAGATCCAGCGCTACACCCGCAACTTAGACGAGGTCGACTGGCCGTGGCTGCAGGACCTCATCGACGGCAACTACTACGACGACGAGGACCACGCCGCGGACGACACCGATGACGCCGACGACACGGACGAGGAGGCTGCGGAGAGCGACGAAGACGAAGTTGCGGACGACGACGCCGACGGCGACGCGGACGAACCCGACGGCCCGCCCCGCGTCGAGACCTCCGAGAAGTTCCTCCGGGACCTGATCGCCGGCCGTCCCGTCTTCTCTCATCCCTGTGCGAGGGGCGGCTTTCGGCTCCGCTACGGCCGAGCGCGAAACCACGGCTTCGCGACCGCGGGCGTCCACCCCGCCGCGATGCATCTGGTCGACGACTTCCTCGCGACGGGGACGCAGATCAAGACCGAACGCCCCGGGAAGGCCGCCGGCGTCGTCCCCGTCGACTCGCTGGAGGGGCCGACGGTCAAACTCGCCAACGGCGACGTTCGGCGGATCGACGACCCCGAAGACGCCCTCGAGATTCGAAACGGCGTCGAGGCGATCCTCGACCTCGGCGAGTACCTCGTCAACTACGGCGAGTTCGTCGAGAACAACCACCCGCTCGCGCCCGCCTCCTACACCTACGAGTGGTGGGTACAGGACCTCGACGCCGCGGGCGCGGACGTTCAGGCCCTCGAGGACGACCCCCGGATCGACCTCGAGTTCCCCGACCCCGAGGAAGCCGTAGCGTGGGCCACCGAGTACGACGCGCCGCTCCACCCCGAGTACACCTACCTCTGGCACGACATCTCCGTCGACGCGTTCCGGTCGCTGGCCGCGGCCGTCGCGGACGGCCGGATCGAGGGGGACCTCGAGGGCGACTCGACGCTCGTCCTCGAACACAGCGACCCCGTCCGCGATGCCCTCGAGCGGATCGTCCTCGAGCACCGTCAACGGCCGGACGAGGACCGTATCGAAATCGACGACTGGCGGCCGTTCGTCCGCACGGTCGGCTGCGAACCGCGACGCACCGCCGCCGACGGCGCGGCACTCGAGCCCGAGGCCCGCGAGCCCGCCGTCGAACTCGAGCGGACGTGGGCCGACGCCGACCTCTCCGAGCGCGCCCGAACGTGGGGCCACGAGGCCGAGGGCGACAACGCCATCGAGGCGGTCAACGAGGTCGCGCCGTTTCGGGTCCGCGAACGCGCCCCGACGCGCGTCGGCAACCGAATGGGGCGACCGGAGAAGTCCGAGCGCCGCGACCTGAGCCCGCCGGTCCACACGCTGTTCCCGATCGGCGAAGCCGGCGGCGCACAGCGCAACGTCGCCGACGCCGCCAAACACGCCGAGACGATGTCCGATACCCCCGGCGTCGTCGAACTGCAGATCGGCCGCCAGCGCTGTGAGTCCTGTGGCACCGAGACGTTCAAGAACCGCTGTCCGGACTGCGACGCCCGGACGACGCCGGATTACCGCTGTCCGGACTGCGACCAGCGCCTCGAGCCCGACGAGGCCGGCCGCGTCGAGTGCGACCACTGCGAGCGCGAGGGGACCTGCGTCGAACCCCGCGAGATCGACGTCCACGAGGAGTACCGCGACGCCCTCGAGTCGGTCGGCGAGCGCGAGAACGCCTTCGAGATTCTGAAAGGCGTCAAGGGACTCACGTCGTCGACTAAGATACCCGAACCCATCGAGAAGGGGATCCTGCGCGCGAAACACGACGTTTCCTCGTTCAAGGACGGCACCGTCCGCTACGACATGACCGACCTGCCGGTCACGTCGGTCCGGGCGAGCGAACTCGACATCGACGTCGGCCAACTCCAGGCGCTCGGCTACGAGGAGGACATCCACGGCGAACCGCTCACCCACGAGGACCAACTGGTCGAACTCAAGGTCCAAGACATCGTCCTCTCGGACGGCGCGGCCGAACACATGCTGCAGACGGCCGACTTCATCGACGACCTCCTCGAGCAGTACTACGGCCTCGAGCCGTACTACGAGTTCGAGGACCGGCAGGACCTCGTCGGCGAACTCGTCTTCGGGATGGCACCGCACACCTCGGCCGCGACTGTCGGGCGCGTGATCGGGTTCACCAGTGCCGCAGTCGGATACGCGCATCCGTACTTTCACGCCGCGAAGCGGCGGAACTGTGACGGTGACGAGGACTGCGTCATGCTGCTTCTCGACGGACTTCTCAACTTCAGTAAGTCGTTCCTGCCCGACCAGCGCGGGGGGAAGATGGACGCCCCGCTGGTCATGTCCTCCCGCATCGACCCCTCCGAGATCGACGACGAGGCCCACAACATGGACGTCGTCACGCAGTACCCCCGCGAGTTCTACCTCGCGACACGCGAGCAGGCAGACCCGGAGGACGTCGACGTCGAAATCGCCGAGGACACCCTCGGAACCGACACGGAGTATACCGGCTTCGAGCACACCCACGACACCACCGACATCGCGATGGGGCCCGACCTCTCGGCGTACAAGACGCTCGGCTCGATGATGGACAAGATGGACGCCCAACTCGAGCTCTCGCGCAAGCTCGCGGCCGTCGACGAGACGGACGTGGCCGAGCGGGTCATCGAGTACCACTTCCTGCCGGACCTGATCGGCAACCTGCGGGCCTTCTCCCGGCAGGAGACGCGCTGTCTCGACTGCGGCGAGAAGTTCCGGCGGATGCCCCTGACCGGCGACTGCCGCGAATGCGGTGGCCGCGTCAACCTCACCGTCCACAAGGGCTCCGTGAACAAGTACATGCAGACCGCGATCCAGGTCGCCGAGGAGTACGACTGTCGCGACTACACGAAACAGCGGTTAGAGGTCCTCGAGCGCTCGCTCGAGAGTATCTTCGAGAACGATAAGAACAAGCAGAGTGGGATCGAGGATTTCATGTAGGAAATTTTGCTCTGCGTGCGGTCGCGAAGCGACCGCACTCGGCAAAATTTCCATCAAAAGCACTCCTCCCTCCTCTCCGTTCGCTTCGCTCACTCCGAGTCAGTCGTCGGCCCGCTCGCTCAGCCTTCGGCTTCGCTCGCGGTCGGAATCGGGTAACTGCCTGCCCTTCCCCGGGTCACGCGGTTCGCCGCGAGTGCGGCGAACGCGCGTTCCCGGCCACGTACGACTCGATTAATCGCCGCTGGCTCGAGTCACGCCGGGCATTCCTTCTTTGGTGTACTGCGGCATCGGCGAATCCTGCGGGTCCGGCAGCCACTCGCGGAGCCGCTCGTTGAACCGCTCGGGCTGCTCTCGAGGCGTCCAGTGGCCGCAGTCGTCGATCAGTTCCAGTTCGCTGTTCGGAATCTTCTCCGCCGCGCGGATCGACCACTCGACGGGGACCAGCGGGTCCTGTCTCCCGTGGACGAGCAGCGTCGGGACCGCCAGCGACTCGAGGTCGTCGACGAAGTTCGTCGCGACGCGGCCGCTGAAGGTGAGTTCGTTGTCCTGAAACGCCTTGAAGGCCTGTATCGAGCCCGGCTCCATCAGTTTCCGTCTGGCGTCGTCGACGAAGCGATCGGGCAACGCGTCGGCGTCCGCGACGAGCGAATCGAGGACCATGCGGACGCTCCTCGTCGTGGTACTGGCGGCGATCTTCCCGAATTCGGTCATTCCGGGGACCTGTGAGAGGGTCTTCCACGCGAGGGCGCTGGGCAACCGCCCGCCGAGCCCGTAGCTGTCGACGAGCGCGAGCCGCTCGATGCGGTCCGGATTCTCGAGCGCATAGCCGAGAGCGACGCCGCCGCCCATCGAGATGCCGGCCAGCGAGACGCGCTCGAAGGGGAGCGTCTCGAGGAAGCCGTCGAGGATGTCGACGTACGTCTCGACGGAGTGTGTGACGTCTCCCGTGCTGTTCCCGTACTCCGGCCAGTCGAGCGCGTAGACTCGATAGTCGTCCGCGAGGGCGTCGATAGTGTGTCGCCACGAGACGGTCGCGTCGTCGATACCGGCACCGTGACAGAGGACGACGGGCGGACCGCTCGTCCCCGCCCGCCGGTAGGCGATCCGACAGTCGCCGACGGGAGCGATACCGGTCCCGCTCATGATCGAATCACGTCATCGTTGGAACGTCCTGCATCCGTATTAGCACACGGATTGCGACTGAGGGGTGTGTCGGGCGGGACGATACCGAGACGAACTATCATAGCACGTGTCTCTCCGAAGACTGTATATTGTTTTCTATTACCGTGATGAGAGCTATCATACTCTCGGAGTCCGAGCGGCTCATGTGTGCGCTCACGGTATCGACAGACTCCCTCATCTGAAAGCTCCTCTATCGCGCGACTCACACCCTCGAGCGGCCGCTCGCACAATGCACGCTGTGTCTTTATCGACGTTGCTGGCGTGGACGTTCCCATGGTCGAGACTGGCGAGACACCGACGAAAGAGGGCGAGGAGGAGGCCGTCGAAGAGGTGGAGAACCTCAACTTCGGACAGACGGTCTACGACGGGGATGGGAACGAAATCGGACGCATTCGCGGCTTCGAACAGAGCGGCTTCTTCGTCACCACTCGCGAGGGAGCCGAGGCGATGAGCGTCGAACATGCCCGTTCGGGGCAGTCGTTCGGCGAGGCCCACTTGATGTGGCGCTGTATGGAGTGCGGTGAAATGGGCGACATCGAGGGCGGTCTCCCCGACGAATGTCCGAACTGCGACACGCAGCGGGAAGATCTGATGTACTGGACCGAGGACTGACTCGAGGCGGCATCGACCGATCGGTTCGGTGCTCGCCCTCACTCCTCAATTCTATATATCGAAATAGGATTTATTCCAGCTCGCGACGTCGATTCGTGCGGGCAATTCGCACGCTCCGCGAGCAGCGACGATTGGGGCTCGAGGCGGACACTGTATCCCGAAAACGGGGCGGCACCGACCGTGAGGACCTGTACTACTGGACCGAGGACTGAGCACGGCCGCCTGCCTCCCCTGATCCCAGACGACAACCGTTTTTATTCCGCTCGTTCCACCTCGAGCCATGGATATCGTCGTGTTCGGTGCGGGGAGTCTCGGCAGTCTCGTCGGCGGACTGCTCGCGCGCGAACACGCGGTCACCCTCGTCGCTCGAGCGGCCCACGCCGACGCCGTTCGCGAGTCGGGACTGCGCCTCGAGGGGGTCGGAGCCGAGTATCCCGACCGCGTGTTTCCGGCGGCGACGACCAACGGAACGGGTCTCGAGGCGGACCTCGCGATCGTGGCGGTCAAATCGTTCGACACCGCCGCGGCCGCGGAGGCGCTCGCGACGGGGTCGTTCGAGGCCGTGCTCTCGCTGCAGAACGGGATGGGAAACGAGGCGACGCTCGCGGCGCGGCTCGAGGCCCCGGTCCTCGCCGGCACGGCGACCTACGGCGCGGTCCTGCGGGAACCGGGCGTCGTCGACTGTACCGGCGTCGGCGAGGTCGTGCTGGGCGCTCGCGACGGCGGCCCCTCGAATACCGCGGATCGGATCGGCGAGGCGTTCGCGGCCGCCGGCCTCGAGACGACCGTCGCCGACGACATGCCCCGCCGCCTGTGGGAGAAACTCGCGGTCAACGCGGCGATCAACCCGGTGACGGCCCTGACCGCGACGGAAAACGGTGCCGTCCTCGCGGAGCCGGCCACTGACCTCGCACGTAGCGCCGCCCGCGAGACGGCACGCGTCGCTCGCGCCTGCGACGTTACCCTGTCGGACCGCGACGCGCTGGCCGCGATGGAAGGGGTCGCCGAGGCGACGGCCGCCAACACGTCCTCCATGCGCCAAGACGTGCTGGCCGACCGCCGCACCGAAATCGACGCGATCAACGGCTACGTCGTCGACCGCGCGGCCGATCACGGCCTCGAGGTCCCGACGAATCAGACACTCGCGGCGCTGCTCAGGACGTGGGAACGCGGTCGAGACGTGCGGTGATCCGTCTTCGCTTCTCGCGGTGATCAGAGACTGAGCGACCGAAGTCGGTCACACCCGGCGCCGGTGCTATGCGGCTAAAATAGCAAAACCGTCGGTTCGGAACCGCGCGGACGAGGCGTTAGAACGGTGCTTCCGGGCCTTCGTCGGCTTCGCCGCCGTCGTCGTCGACGGTCTCGCCGGGGAAGGAGGGGCTCATGCCGCCCATCTCCTCTTCGCCGCCGTCCATGCCGGTGGAGGCGTTGACCTTCTCGACCTCGGGGATCTCCTTGACCATTCGGCTCTTGATCGCCTGAATCGTCATCGGCGAGATACCGCAGCCACTGCACGCGCCACCGAGGGCGATGCTGACTTCACCGGTCTCGCGATCGATGTCCTGAATCGCCGCGCTGCCGCCGTGCATCTGAATCTGCGGGAAGTTCCGTCGCAGGAAGTTCGTCACGCGGTCCTCGAGGTCGTCCCCGTCGTTCTGGGTCTCGGTGCTCATAGAAATCCATTGGGTATCAGCCCCCCTAAACCTTCCGTCCTCCATGTTCGGCTGCCGGCGACCGCGACGCGCGGACGGCCGAACTCCGTGTTACTGGAAGCCGAAGACGCGCTGCAGTTCGGTTTCGATCTCCTCGACGTGGGTCTCGAGTACCGTTTCGAACCGGTCTTCCTCGACGAGCACGCCGGAGACCCGTCCGTAGGGGTCGTCGGGGAGTTCGACGCGGAACTCGCCGTCCCCTTCGTAGAACGGTTCGCTCTCGTTGAGGACTTGCTGGTCGATCGCGTGGACCAGCTCGGAGTCGTATTGGTCGTTCATACGGTTGAACGCGTTCTTGTACGCCTGCTGCAGTTCGGGGAAGTAGTTGGCGTACTTGTCCTCGAACTTGTCGGGATCGAAGTCGGCCATACCGTAGTCCAACGGTAGCGACACTAAAAGTCGGACGATTGCCCCCGCTCGGCGGGTCCTCCTCCGGATCGATCGGCTCTGGTAGGATCGCGTTGCGTTCGGACCCGACTCGCGGCTCGGAGACGTAACACACAGTTGATGCTGTAGGGGGTCCCTATATAGGAGCGTGCGCTTGCAAGCGGAACGGACACTCCCGTTCTGGGCGATATCGACGCACATGGCTGCTGATCAGGACCCCATTCCGCGCGAGGCGTTGCCGCCGAGATGGGGGCTCGCCGAACTCCGAAACGATCGGTTCACCTATCGTCACAGCCGGCCGCCGATCGAACTGATCGCGGAGGCGACCATCGCCGACCGATCCCACCCGGGTCTGGGCATCTGTCGGTGCTGGGAGCTCCGATATCGGTACTTCCTCGCGGACCGGACGATCACCGAGTCGATCGGCCGCGTCTCGACGCAACGGGCCGCCGTCGACGGCCTGCTCGACTGTATGCACCGCATTCACGACACCGTCTCGGCGGCCGACGACGCACTCGAGGTGGGCGAAGTACTCGACAGCGTCTCCCTCACCGATCTCGTTCCGAACGGCCTCTCCCGGCCGAAATAGTGCCGACGGCACCTCGATACCTGGCGACCGCACCCGGGACCGTCACACGCGCCGGGTCAGGTGCGCTCGAACCGTTTCCTGACAATCCCCACAGATTCCGTACAACCGCGTCGTACTCGAGAGGAGCGGATACCGGGCCGAACACGCCGAGTAAAGCGATGCTACCACCGTTCGATACCGAGTCCCGCCCGGACCGTAGCGATTCGTCGACCCGGTAAACTGTGCTTGCCGCGCTTCGGTCCGCTCCTCGAGTCGCTCCCGATAGGTCGCGAGCCGCTCGTGTTTCGCCCGCAGCGTCTCGAAGTCACACTGTAAGAGTGACTCGTCGGCCGTCGACTGCAGCCACGCAACGATCTCGTCGATTTCGTCGATCGCTGCCTCGAGCGTGTCCCGTTCGTTTTGCAGGGTGTCTTGGAGCGCCGTCACCTCCCGTTGTCTGTTCCCGATCTCCGCGAGAACGGCCCGTTTGAGCGGCGGCGTCCACCCGGTTTCGGTCGCGAGCGCGACGGCGATGTCCTCGGTCAACTCCGCCGCGATCGTCTCGGCGAGCGATTCCTCGTCCTCGAGGTCGGCGGTGCTGTGTGGCCGGACCGTTTCGGCGAACGCCTCCCGGACGGTGACACAGCGGTCTCCGGACACTTCAGGGGTCGATCCCTGTACGCCCGCCGTCGCCACCGGTGTCGCCGCGGTCGCTTGTTGGATTCCCGCCGACGCGGGGGGTTTCGCCGGCACCGCCCGCACGCGCTCCGCGAAGGCCTCGAAGGCTTCCCCGCGCTCTGCAACGGCGTCTTCCTCCACCTCGAGATGCTCGAGCGCCCGGTGGGCCGCCGTCGACCCGGTCATTGCTCCGCCTCCCGCGTACAGACGAGTCCGCCGGTCGCCTCCGTGTCGCTCGTCAGGACGAACTGCCAGTCACCGTCGCCGAGTGCGGTGACGTCGGTCACGCCGAGCGCTGCGGTCGTCGTCGCCGACCGACGCAGGATATCGATCCCGATCGGCAGCGTCGGGAACCGTTGCTCGCCGCACTCGATGACGTATCCTCGCAGGGAGACGGTCCAGATGTCGCCGGTCGCGTCGGCCGAATCCCGCGTGACGCCGTACTCTCGGACCAGCGACAGCGAATCCAGGAACGCGAGGCTCTCGTCGACCGGATCGTCCGCCGGCTCGACCGGTGAGAGATTCGCCGCTGCCGCTTGCAGCACCTCGGTCCGTTCCGTTGCGCTCAGATGCGCCTCGAGTTCCGACGCCATCGCCTCGAGTAGAACCAGACAGAGCGTGTTCCGATCGATCGTCGCTTCGGCGGCGGCCATATACGTCTCCATGATCGCCCGCTCGGCGTCCTCGTGTTCCCGGACCGAGAGCGACTCGAAGACGGCCCCCGAGACGTCGTGGCAGAAACTGATCAGCGGGTCGTCCCGACTCCCTTGCGTTCCACTGCTCGACGGCTGCGCTTGGGTTTTCGGTCCTGCTCGAGCGGAACCGTGAGTGGCCTCGTCCGTCTTCGTGTCCGCATCTCCGTCCGCGTCGGCCGGTCGCTCCTGACAGGCGACCGGATCGTAGTAGGGTAACTGCGGATCGTACCGTCTGAGCGCGGCGCGGTACTGTTCGGTGGCCCGTGCGGCGTCGGCCGCGTCCGTGCGGGTCGCAAAGCGCTGGCCGGCGACCGGGACGGGCCGTTCGCCGGAGCGAGCGCAGACGACGTAGTACGACCCGTCGTCGCTGGCCAACTGTTCGATGTGATGGCGAATCTCTCTGAGTGTGGTTCCGACCATGGGTTTCCTCCAGTCGTTTCTCCGCCGCGGGCTCCGCGCGGACCGTGCTCGACGGACGAGTGCCGTACTGCAACCCCGCCGAACGGCCCGTCTCCGCGCTCCCGTCGTCGGATCAGTTATTGTTTAGGCCAACCTAAACCATGATAAGTCCATCGAAGTTTAGGCTGCCCTACCAATTCGCCACGGCGACCCCTCGTCCGTCCGTTGGTCGAATTTAGTATATCGTTATATGATTCATTCCTTGAATGCGCACGGCGTGATTCGGCCCGCTCGAGTCCGCGAACGCCAGCAGACGAACAGGTCGACACATCGATCTCGAGCGACTGAGCTATCACTGGCCGCGTGATGTGGTGTGGCGTTCGAGGGACTCCGCCGCTTTCCGAACCAGTCGGGTATGACGGTCTCGCTCCTCGGCGCGAGCGGGTGAGTTGACGACGAATCACCGGACGAACTGCTCGAGCGGAGGATTAGCGTCTCGTGAAGCGGCGAAATCGCCGGTATTGACCGCTCGAACTTCGAGGCCATCGCCGGGGACGACCGATCCGAACGAGATCGCGAACCGCTGCCGGCCACGACGCCGTCTCGCCGTCCTCGGACCGGAAGGATGGAGGACATCGACGTGCTCACCTCTCCAGCCTCCTCGAGGACCGACGCCGACGGCTGTCGTTCGACTGCTCTGGTCCTCCGGTGGGTCAGACTCGCAGTCGGAGCAGATGGGGGACTCCTCGCAACCGATTCGTTCCACGATTGCATCCCACTCGCGCGAATCTCCATCGACGCGCTCGAACTCGCTTGCGAGGCCGACGACCTCGGTCGTTTTCTTGCCCGCCCGCGGTCATCGCACCCGGGACGTGAACAGGGAGTACCGGATTGCCGAGAGCGAACTCGCCGACAAGGACGGGGAGAGTTACGATTCGATCGCGGTGCTTGCAATCGTGTTCCGCTGAAAACTCGAGCGCAGCGCTGTCGATACCAGCTCGATAGTCGCTCCTGATCGCCGGTCGTCCGCGAGATCGCTGTAGAGTCCGCTCGAGACGCGTCTGATCTCCAACCACTCATTTCGCCGGTTTTTGCCGTATCGCTGTGTCTTCCGTTCGAACTCGGTCTCCCTCACGACTGTCCGACTCGAGTCACAAACCACATAACGATATATTGAATTCCGAACAGCGCGCTACTGCCGGTCAGCAGCGCAGTGTTTATGCGCGACAACGAGCTATTGGTGGTAGCGACTTCCGCCGCACCTGATACCTGGCATCCCCATGACCACTCAGATTCCGTTCGCGATCGACTTTCACGTCCACTCCGACGACTCCTACGACGGGCACGAACCGATCGAACTCATCCTGGAACACGCCGCCGATATCGGACTCGACGGCGTCGTCATCACCGACCACGACGAGATCGACGAATCGCTGCGCGCCGCCGACCTCGCACCGAAATACGGGTTGATCGGCATTCCCGGCGTCGAGGTTTCGACCCAACAGGGTCACCTGCTCGCGATCGGCGTCGAGAAGCGTCCCGATCCCGGCCGGCCGTTCATGGAGACCGTCGAGACCGTCCGCGAACTCGGCGGCGTGGCGATCGTCCCCCACCCCTTTCAGCGCAGCCGTCACGGCGTCCGGAAACGCAATATCGACGACGCCGACGCTATCGAGACCTACAATTCGATGGTCTTTACCGGCTACCGAAACCGGCGTGCTCGCACCTTCGCGACGCGTCGCGACTATCCCCAGATCGGAGCCAGCGACGCCCACTACCTGCCGAACGTGGGTAAGGCCTTCACCGAGGTTCTCGTGACCCCCGACACGGCGAACCCGACGAAGGCCGATATCGACGGCGACGACCTCGTCGATGCGATCCTCGAGGGCCGGACCCAGATCCACGGCAAGCGCACGCCGATCCGCAAGAGCGCGGTTCAGTACGGCAAAGGTGCGGTGCGGAAGACGGCGTACATGTTCACTTCGCGCGCACCGTTGCTGCCGACGGTGCCGGCCTCGATGGACAGATCGACGTAATCGGGTCTCGAGTCGGCAACGCTGGGAATCGTCTCCGTTACGAGAGTTGCTCGCCGACGATTTCGTCGGCGTGCTCGACGAACGCCTCTTCCGTACCTTTCGGCACCGTTGCTCCCGCCGCGACGTCGTGGCCGCCGCCGTCGCCGCCTACAGCGCGGGAGGCCTCGCCCATCACGACCGAGAGGTCGAGTCCCTGTCGGACGAGCGAGTGGGTGCCCCGCGAGGAGACTTTGACCTCGTCGTCGTCCTCCGCGGCGTCGCCGCTCCGGTTCGCGGAGCCGTGCCCCGCGCTCTTCTCCGCGAAGGCGATGATCGGCTTCGAGCGGCTGATCCCCTGATTTCCCATCGCCATGCCCGCGACGATGCCGACGATGGTCTCGCGAATTTCGTCGCCCGCGTGGAACCACTGGACGTGGTCCTCCTGGGTCGCGCCCTCGCGAGTGACGAGGTCGATCCCGTTCGAGAGGTTCCGCCGGTGTTCGCGCAGGAGTTGTCGCGCGCGCTCGAGCGCGCCGTCTCGATCGCCGAGACAGACGCCGAGCCCCACGTCGGCTCGTTCGTAGCGCGCGGTCGCGTTCAGCAGGGTCGAGAATTCGCTTGCGTCCCGGAGCTCGGTGCCGACGGGCTCCTCGCTCAAGACGTAGGCCGTACTCACGAGTTGGTCGATCTTTTTTGCTGGGACGCCGCTCGAGACGGCTCGTTGGACGAGCGCGCTGGCGACGGTCTGTTTCTCGTCGTTGGTCAGCCCGGCCCAGCGCCGCCACTCCCCGT
Organism: Natrinema sp. LN54; assembly: GCF_052439245.1. Classification (NCBI taxonomy): domain Archaea; kingdom Methanobacteriati; phylum Methanobacteriota; class Halobacteria; order Halobacteriales; family Natrialbaceae; genus Natrinema; species Natrinema sp. LN54. Next base: position 301,140 of record NZ_JBQVRP010000003.1, on the reverse strand, counting down.
CGCGTTTCAACTCGAGATCGAGGCCGTCGAGGAATCGCAGCGCGCCGTTTTCGTCGTTCGAGATCCCCGGAATGTGAACGTCGGTCGCGTACTCGAGCAGTTTCGGGAGCGGCCGGGTCTGTTTCCCGTAGAGTGCGAGGTCCTTGCCCGTCTCGAGGACGCCGGCGTCGACCCCCTCCTCGACGATGCCCGCGTTCGCGCCGTGGAGTTCGCCGCCGGAGGCCTGCATGTCGCCGACCGCGCCGACGACCGCGAGGGCGGCGAGGTCGCGGTTGTCGGCGCGGACGTTCGTCGCTCCCGACGCGGTGACGATGCCTCCATCCGCCGCGACTGCAGGGTCCGGTTCGGTGTTAGAAACCGACGCTAGCGCCCGCGCGAGGACGTAACTCGCCCCGGCTCCGGACAGCTCCGAGGCCCCGTTGATCCCGAACAGCAGCGGGTTGAGGTGGTACTCAGTCTCTCGGTCGGCGGGCTGGTGGTGGTCCGCGATAACGGGGGTGAAATCGCCCGCCGCCTCGTGGTCGCCGATGATATCGAGTTGGCCGCTCCCGAAGTCGGTGAAGAGAACGGTGTCGTAGTCGGTCGCCGCGATCGCGGCGACCGCGTCCTCGTCGAGTTGCTTCTCGAAGACCGTCTCGAAGGGGATCGCAGCCCGCTCGAGGGCCTGTGCGGCGATCGCGGCGCTGGTGAGCCCGTCGGCGTCGATGTGCGAAGCGAGCAGCACGCGATCGGCGTCGCACAGCCGTTCGGCGCACGTTACCGCGCGATCCTCGAGTTCGGGAACCGGCCCTGCCATCGGGGAACAGTGGGGCGGCTTCGCTCATAAACCCGCGGATCGGTCGACGCGCGGCTCGAACGAGACGGCCGAAGCGATGCGAAAACGCGCTCGTTACTCCTTTGGAACCGGCGTCGCCGCGAGCGTCTCCCGCGCGAGCGCCTCGAAGGTCGCTTCCGCGGGCACCACGTCGATGTCGATCCCCTTCTCCGCCGCCGTTTCTGCCGTCGGCTCGCCGATGACGCCGACGGTGGCGTCCGCGAGCCCCGCGAGTGCGTCCTCGCGGATCCCCCGCTCGGCGGCGGCCTCGAGGAAGTGCGCGACGGTCAGCGACGAGGTGAAACAGGCGGCGTCGAGGTCGCCGTCGGCGGCCAGTCGCGCCGAGTCGCCGCTTCCCTCGGGACGGGCGAGTCGGTAGAGAATCGTCTCGTGGACGTACGCGCCCGCGTTCTCGAGTCCCTCGAGCAACACCGGGCTGCCGTGGTCGCTGCGAGCGACTTCGACGCGCGCGCCGTCGACCTGACTTTCGAGGGCGGAAACCAATCCGCTCGAGGTGAACTCCTCGGGAACGAGATCGACCGCGTACCCCTCGTCGCGGAGTGCCTCGGCCGTCGCGGGGCCGATCGCACAGACGGTCTCGCTGCTCGGCTCCCAACCCGCCGCGGAGACGAGTTCCGCGCCGGTCTTGCTCGTGAAGACGACGTAGTCGGCGTCGGTCCGGGGCGTGGCGTCGGTCGCCTCGACCGCGAGCATCGGATCCGGAACCGGCTCGGCACCGAGGTCCGCGAGCAGGTCGGCGGCTCGCTCGAGGCGGTCGTCGTCGGGCCGGAAAACGGCGACGGTGGGCGTGTCAGTCATCGGTACTCCTCCCCTTCGGCCGCGCCGTAGTCGTTTCGCAGGAAGTCGACCACCGACTCGCGGGTTCCCGCCACGTCGCCGATCACGGTCACCGCGGGCGGCGAGATCCCCGCCTCGTCGCGGGCGTCGACGATGGTCTCGAGGGTGCCCGTCGCGACCTGCTGACCCGGCCACGTGCCGCGCTCGACGAGCGCGACCGGCGTTTCGGGGGCCATGCCGGCCTCGCGCAGCGCTTTGGTGTAATCCGGCAGGCGGCCGACGCCCATCAGGACGACGATGGTGCCGCCGGTCGCGGCCAGCGCGTCCCAGTCGACTGCGGACTCCTCTTTCGTGGGGTCCTCGTGGCCCGTGACGAAGGAAACCGAGGAGGCGTGATCGCGGTGTGTCACCGGGATGCCGGCCACCGCGGGCGCGGCGATCGCCGAGGTGACGGCGGGGACGACCTCGAAGGGAACCTCGCGGGCCGCCAGATACTCCGCTTCCTCGCCGCCGCGGCCGAAGACGAAGGAGTCGCCGCCCTTGAGTCGGACGACGGACTCGCCCTCGCGGGCGAGTTCGACCAGTCGCTCGTTGATCTCGGACTGGGGCGTGCGCTCGCCGCCGGCGCGCTTGCCGACGTCCTCGCGGCGGTCCTCGGGGAGGGTCTCGATGATTTCCGGGCCGGGGAGCTTGTCGTGGAGGACGACGTCCGCGGCCTCGAGCAGGCGCTTCGCTTTGACGGTCAGCAGGTCGGGGTCGCCGGGGCCGCTGCCGACGAGGTAGACGGTGCCCGGTTCGGCGTCGATGGTGTCTCCTGACATTCGGTACTCGCTAGCTACTTCCCCTCGGGCTTATTTTCCTCGGAGACGCCCTCGTCGTCGCCATCGGCGTCTTCGCGGGCCGCCGCGATGAGGTCCGCCGCGCCGCGGTCCGCGAGATCGCGCGCGAACTCGCGGGCGGCCTCCGCGTGGGTCTCGACGGGCAGATCCCGGCTCCCGGTCACCGACTCCTCGCCGTCGCGGTCGAAGACGGTGACGGTCGTGCGGACGTACTCGCCCTGCAGGATCGCGTAGATGCCGACCGGGGCGATACAGCCGCCGCCCAGTTCCGCGAGCACCGTCCGTTCGACGGTCGTCTCGACGCGACTCCGCGGATGATCGATGGCGGTCTGGATATCGCGGGCCGTCTCGCCGTCCCGTGCGGTCACCGCGAGCGCCCCCTGTCCCGGTGCGGGGACGAACGTCGCCGTCGGCAACTCCTGATACTCGACGTAGTGTGCGAGCCCGCTGCGCTCGAGGCCCGCCTGCGCGAGGACGATCGCGTCGTACTCCGTCTCGACCTCGCGGCCGAGCGCGCCCTTCTCGAGTTCCGAGAGGTCGTCGAACCACTCGTCGGTGGTGCGGTCGTACTCGGGCTCGAAGTCCTCGTCCCCCGTGTTGCCCTTCCGCTCTTTATCGGCTTCCGTCCGTTCCTGATGCTCTTCCTGTAGCGCGGGCGCGAGCAGCTTTTCGATGCGCGTATCGACGTTCCCGCGCAGCGGCTCGACCGCGAGATCGTCCCGTTCCGAAAGCAGTTGGGCACGTCGTCGGAGACTCGAGGTGCCGACGGTCGCGCCGTCGGGCAGTTCCGAGAGCGTCGCCCCGTCGGGCGTGATGAGGACGTCCCCCGGCCGTCCTCGCTCTGGCACCCCGGCGGTCACGAGTTCCTCGGGCTGTTCGGTCGGCATGTCCTTCATCGAGTGGATCGCGGCGTCGAGGTCCCCCTCGAGGACGCGCTCGTCGAGTTCGCGGACGAACGCGCCCGTCTTCCCGAGCCGGTGAATCAGTTCGTCCCGGATCTGGTCCCCCGTCGTCTCCACGGTGACGAGTTCGACCTCGTACCGGCGTTCCTCCAAGGCTTCCTTCACCAGTGAAGCCTGTCGCCGGGCGAGTGCGGACCCCCGTGTCGCCAGTCGCAGCGTCCCGCGCGTTCTCATAGACAGCAGTCGGTGCCTCGAGTATGAAAAGCGCACGCTTGTCCGACGGCGAGTGCGATCCGCCCTCGTGGCACGTGAGCTGCCCGACCGCGCCGTTGGATTCGACGGGACTGATAAATGCCCACCTTCGATCGAACTGGTTCGGACCGGATTTTATCCGTCTAACTTTAGTACACACGCCCGATGAGCGGAACCCTTTACGAACGACTCGGTGGCGAAGACGCGATCACGGCCGTCGTCGACGAGTTCTACGACCGCGTCATGGCGGACGAACAGGTTGCAGGCTACTTCGACGACGTCGACATGCAGAAACAGCGCGCCCATCAGGCCCAGTTCATCAGTTCGGTCACCGGCGGCCCGGTCGAGTACTCGGGCGGCGAGATGGCGGCCGTCCACGCGGACATGGGCATCACTCCCGCTGACTTTCAGGCGATCGCGACCCACCTCGACGAGGCGCTCGTGGAGTTCGATGTCGGCGAGGACGACCGGGAGGCCGTCCTCGAGGAAATCGCGAGTTATCAGGACGATATCGTGACGGCGGCCGACTGAGTCGCGTCCATCGCACCGGCCGATCGAACAGTTCGCGACGTCTTATGGTACCGGACGAGACAGCAGTTCTTCAGCGAGACTGTACCGACGTGACGACTACGAACGTTTTACCCCTAACTGCTGTCCCGAACTAGTTCGAACCTTTTTCCAGATCGTAGGAATTCACGGGCCGTTTGACGGGGCGTAGGGTTCGAGTTGGGACTGTCATGCAGATATCCAGAAAGCAACTCGCCGCCTTCCTCGCGACGATTTTCGTCGTGAATCTCATCGTCATGGGCGGTGGGGCGTGGCTATCCTACGCGAACGAACCGGAAATCCCCGACACGATCGTCGGCCCGGACGGCGAAACGGTCGCGACGGGCGACGACGTCCAATCCGGGAAGGCGGTCTTCCAGGAGAACGGCTTGATGAATCAGGGCTCCATACTCGGCCACGGCAGTTACTACGACACCGACTACACCGCCGACGCGCTCGAGTTGAAGACCGAGCACATGCGCGAGTATTACGCGCAGGAGCGTCACGGCCAGAACTACTCGCAACTGAACGCGTCGGTACAGGCCGGGATCGACCAGGAGGTCCGGCAGGAACTCCAGTCGAGTAGCTACGAGCCCGACCAGGTCGAGTACTCCGACGCGGAGGTCTACGCCCACGAACAGGTCCGCGAGGAGTACGTCGAGCGCTACCACGAGGGCGACCGCGAGCGCGGCGTGCCCGCGGGACAGGTCCCGAGCGTCGAGGAGGCCGAGGAGTTCGCCGACTTCGCGCTGTGGACCGCGTGGATCTCCCACACTGAGCGCCCCGGCTCCGAAGCGTCGTTCACCAACGACTGGCCGTACTCGCCCGACGCGGGCAACGAGGCCGGCGGGCCGGTGATGACGTGGAGCGTCATCGCCATGGTGTTGCTGGTCGCCGGGGCGGGGGTCGCGATCTGGCTCTACCAGAGCGTCGAACTCCCCGAACCCGAGGCCGCCGGCGTCTCGATCCCCCATCCGCGGGAGATCGATCTCACGCCGAGCCAGCTGTTGAGTACTCGATTCGTCCTCATCGGCGCGTTACTGTTTGCCGCCCAGACGTTCCTCGGCGGCCTGCTCGCACACTACTACGTCGAGCGCGACGGCTTCTTCGGCCTCAACGAGTTGATCGGGTTCGACATCCTCCAGTGGCTCCCGTGGTCGATCGCCCGGACGTGGCACGTCGACCTCGGCGTGCTCTGGATCGCCACGATGTGGCTCGGTGCCGGACTCTTCCTCGCACCGCTGCTGACCGGCCGCGAACCGCCGAAACAGGCCCGCTACGTCAAGGGGCTGATCGGCGCCCTGCTCGTCGTCGCGGTCGGCGGACTGGCCGGCATCTGGCTGGGCATCAACAACGTCTTCGACGGCCAGCTGTGGTGGCTGCTCGGCAACGAGGGACTGGAGTACCTCGAGATCGGTCGCATCTGGCAGGCCGGCCTGCTGGTCGGCTTCCTCGGCTGGACCGCCCTCGTGGCGCGCGGGTTCAAGCCGCTGCTCGACCGCGAACCCCGCTACGGACTGGGCCACATGATCGTCTACGCCGGCGGGTCGATCGGCCTGCTGTTCATTGCCGGCTTCCTCTACACGCCCCAGACCAACATCGTCACGACCGAGTTCTGGCGCTGGTGGGTCGTCCACATGTGGGTCGAGGGCGTCTTCGAGTTCTTCATCGTCGTCGTCATCGCGCTGACGCTGGTCTCGATGAACCTCCTGACGAAGAAATCGGCCGAGAAGGCGGTCATCTTCCAGGCCGCGCTCGTCATGGGCAGTGGCATCATCGGCGTCTCCCACCACTACTGGTGGGTCGGCCTCCCCGAAGCCTGGCTGCCCATCGGCAGCGTCTTCTCGACCCTCGAGTTCATCCCGCTGCTGTTCATCCTCTACGAGGCGCTCGGCCAGTACCGCGCGATGGACACCGCGGGCACCGACTTCCCCTACCGGATGGCCTTCTACTTCATCGTCGCCTCGAGCGTCTGGAACTTCTTCGGGGCCGGCGTGATCGGCTTCTTCATCAACCTCCCGCTGATCAGCTACTACCAGACCGGGACCTACCTCACCGTGGCCCACGCCCACGGTGCGATGTTCGGGGCCTTCGGCCTGCTCGCGATGGGGATGGCCGTCTACATCCTCCGGATCACGACCCGCGACAGCCACTGGACGAGCCGACGGCTGCGCTGGTCGTTCTGGCTCTGTAACGTCGGGCTGGCGGCGATGATCTTCCTGTCGCTGCTCCCCATCGGCTTCCTCCAGCTCGAGACGGCCTTCACGCAGGGCTACGCCGCCTCGCGCGGCCTCGAGTTCTACAACGGCGGGCTGGTCCAGACGCTGTTCTGGCTGCGCATGCCCGGCGACACGCTGCTGATCGCCGGCGCGGTCGTCTTCGCGTGGGACGTCGCCGCGAAGTTGCTCTTCCAGCGGAAGGCGACCGCCTCGGAGACGAGCAGTCACGTCATCGCGGACCGCATCTTCGGCGACCGCGACGCCGTCGACACGGTCAGCGACGACGACTGAGTCACGGTTCGCGTTCGCGGTTCGTTTTTTGCGTTTCGTTCGATACCGCGATCCAGCCGAAACGGGGCAGCGAGGCCGCGATGGCCGGAACTGCTAACCGATTCGATCGTGACCCGCAGGGTATGCAACGGTCAGAGAACGCCACCACCCCCTGTACGGACCGGATCCCGGCGTATTTGATCGGGCTCGGAATCGGACTGGCGTTCGTCGTGCTCTGTGAAATCGGTCTCCTCGTCTCGACCGACCCGACGCTGGTCACCGACGGGCAGTTTCTGGTCGGGGCCGTCACGTCCGTGCCCTTTCTGGTCGGGATCACGTACGCCGGCTACTGGCTCCGTTCGGGCGCGCTCTCGCCGGACCGGTACCCGCGGATCGGGTGGTGGTGTCTCGGCGGCCTCACCACCTTTCTGCTCGTCAATCTCGCGCTCATCGCCGTCGTGCAGACTGGATCGCAGGTGCTGGTCTTCTCGTGGATCCGGTGGGCCGTGGCTTTCGGTGCCGGGACCGGGTTGCTCGTCGGCTGTATCGAAGGCCGCTCCATCGAGCGCGCGCTAACCGCCGAACGCGCCGCGCTCCGAGCGGAACACGTAGAGGAGCAACGGGAGTATCTCAGCTATCTCAACAGCATCCTCCGCCACGAGGTGCTAAACGCCGCGACGATCATCAACGGCTACGCGTCGCGGCTCCTCGCGGAGGGATCGCTCGACGAGCGCAACCGGGAGTGGCTCGAGATCATCATCGACGAATCGGAGGACATGTCGACGGTGATCGACGACGTTCGCGTGCTGTTACAGACGACCGAACGGAACTATCGACCCGAGCCCGTCGACGCCGCTCACGTGGTCGCCGACGAAATCCGCAAACTGGAGACTACGTTCGACTCGGTCGTCGTGGAGGCGTCGATTCCGGACCGCGCGGTCGTCCGCGCCGACGACCTGCTCGCCCGCATCTTCGCGAACCTCCTCTCGAACGCGGTCGAACACAACGACGCCGCGACGCCGCGGGTTTCGGTGACGGTCGACCCCGGTCCCGACACCGTCCGCTTCGAAATCGCGGACAACGGGCCCGGCATCCCCAATTCGGAACTCGAGTCCCTCTTCGATCGGGTCGAGAGCCGCGGGAGCACGCACGGACTGGGCCTCTATCTGGTCGCCCGACTGACCGAGCGGTACGACGGAACCGTCGAACTCGCCGAAACCGGCCCGGAGGGCAGCCGCTTCGCGGTCGAACTCCCGGCGGCCTCGAGCGACGGGGACGCTGAACCGCTCGAGAGCGAGAACACGTCGGCGACCGCGCGTACTGCGTCTACACAGTCGCTGTGATCCGGCTACAGCGCTTCCTTGTAGGCCTCGAGGGTCTTCTCGACGTCTTCCTCGGTGTGACCGTAACTGACGAACTGGCACTCGAACTGGTTCTGCGAGAGGAAGACGCCCTGCTCTTTCATCTTCCCCCAGAAGATGCGCCGCCAGCGCTCGGTCTCGGCGTTTTTCACGTCGCCGGCGTTCTTGGGACTGTAGTCGTAGCGCGGACAGGTCGGGTCCTGCCGACAGCCCGCCGGACACTGCTCCTCGAGCGAGTCGGGGCCCGGCCCCTCGCGCGTGAAGATCACCTTGAACATGCTGTCGGTGCCGGTTACCGTGTAGCTGGGAGCCTGATCCGCGACGATGTCGGTCAGCCCGCGCCGGAGTCGGTCGCCGAGCCCGTTGACGTGGGCGTAGACGTCGTTTTCAGCGGCGAACTGCAGGGTCTCGAGGCCGGCGGCCATCGTGACGGGGTGGCCGGAGAAGGTGCCGGCTTGGAAGACGTCGCCGGAGGGGGTGAAGTGCTCGATAATTTCGGCGCGGCCGCCGATCGCACCGACGGGGAAGCCGCCGCCGATGATCTTTCCGAAGGTGGTCAGGTCGGGGGTGACGCCGAACTCGCTTTGGGCACAGCCGAGGCCGCCGACGCGGAAGCCGGTGATCACTTCGTCGAAGATCAGCAAGGAGCCGTGCTCGTCGGTGATCTCGCGGAGGAACTCGTGGTAGCCCTCCTCGGGGTAGACGATGCCGTAGTTGCCCAGAATCGGCTCGGTGAGGACGGCTGCGATGTCGTCCCCGTGTTCCTCGAACACCTCGCGCATGGCGTCCTCGTCGTTGAAGGGAACCGGGAGCGTGTGTTCGGAGAACGACTGTGGTATCCCCGCGGAGGACGGTTTCGGATCGTCGGCGTCGCCCTCGACCAGCGTCGACTCCTGTGCGCCGTGGTAGCCGCCCTGCATGACGACGATCTTGTTCCGGCCGGTGTACCCCCGCGCGAGCCGCACCGCGGAGGTGGTCGCCTCGGTGCCGGAGTTGACGAAGCGGATCTTCTCGACGCTGGGGACGTGGCGGACGACGAACTCAGCGAGGTCGACCTCGACCTCAGTCGGGGTGCCGTACATCGGCCCCTCGCTGGCTTTCCGCTGGATGCCCGCCTGCACGGGGTCGGGTAGATCGTGGCCCAAGAGCAACGGACCGAGCCCGAGCACCCAGTCGACGTAGCGGTTGCCATCGGCGTCGATGACGTGGCCACCCTCACCTTTCTGGACGAAGAACGGATAGGGTTCGATCGCTGCGCGGACCGCCGAGTTGACGCCGCCAGGCATCACCGACAGCGCCCGGTCGTACAGCTCGCGTGAGTTGTCCTCGGTCATGCGCGTGACTTGTAGTTCGGACGGCAAAGTAGTACCGAGGTCCGTCTCCGAACCGCCGGTCATCCCCCCGAACGTGTGCGCCTCACGGGATCGTACCGGACCGCGAGAAAAGCGACGAAATCGTATCGAATCCAGTACAGCGTCACGATCGAACCCACGAGGACTGCACTGGGTGTCGGCCGCGAGCCGAGACGGCTCCGGCCGACGGTGACGCCCGAGTAGGCCGAGCGTCGAATCGCCGACTGTGGTTGCCAGCAGCCTCGAGCATGTCGGTCGCGTGAGTCATCACGTCGCGGTCCATCGGCGTGTGGACCGCGATGGGCGACCGCGTGTCCCGAGTTCAGACGGCGTCGGGGCCGGTCTTGCCGGTCCGGATCTGCGTCGCGCCCTCGACGGGCATGACGAAGATCTTGCCGTCGCCGGGTTCGCCGGTTTCCGCGCCCTCGCGGATGGCGTCGACGACCTCTTGGGCGGGGATGTCGGCGACGACGCACTCGATCTTGACCTTCTGGTGGAGGTCGACCGTGTACTCCTCGCCGCGCCATTGGCCCTTCTTTGCGGGCTGGGAGCCGCGACCGGAGACGTTGGTAACCGTCAGCGACGGTGCGCCGGCTTCGGCCAGCGACTGCTTGATCTCGCCGAGTCGGTCGGGGCGGACGATGGCGGTGACCATCTTGATCTGTCCGTCGTTGGGTTCACCGCCGTCGGTACGGATGATCTCGTCGGAACCGCCGTCCGTAGCGACATCGGGCTGGCCGAACTCGGGGTAGGTGTCGACGCCGTGTTCGGAGACGTCGAGCCCGTCGCGTTCGTGTTCCGGCGAGACGCGGGCCTGTCCGGCGGCCTTGAACGCGTACCAGATAACGCCGGTTGCGACGACCGTCCAGACGGTGATGACGGCGACGCCGATGAGTTGGGCGATGAACGCGTTCGCGATGCTATCGACGACGCCCGGTGCAGCCACGAAGGGGAACAGCAACGTTCCGAGGACCCCTGCGGAGCCGTGGACAGGGAAGACCGCACAGACGTCGTCGATCTTCAGGTACTGCTCGACGAACGAGAAGACCAGCGGCAGCTGCGCGCCGGCCAGTCCGCCGACGACGAACGCGCCCCACCACGCGGTGGTGTCGGGGATCGCGGTGATCGCGGCCAGACCGGCCAGCAGCCCGTTGGCAACGTACAGGGTATCGACTTTCCCGGTCTTGAGCCAGGCGACGAGTCCGGCCCCCATCGCACCGCAGGCCATCGCGACCGTCGTGGTCAAGGCGACGCGACCGAGCTGATCGCCGAGGAACGCGCCCTCGTCGATGATCGCCGAGGTACCGACGTTGAAGCCGTACCAGCCGAAGGCGAGGATCAGCGTGCCGAGCGCGGCGAAGGTCAGCGAGTGGCCGGGAATGACGTTCGCGCTCCCGTCGCTGTTGTATCGATCCATGCGTGGACCGAGCACCCACGCGGCGGTGAGGCCAGCGATGCCGCCCATCCCGTGGACGATCATCCCGCCCGCGAAGTCGTGGAACAGGACGTCGTTGTACGCGAGGAGTTCGCCGGCCCACGTGAGGCCGGTGACGACCGGGTAGATGACCGCAGCCAGTAGGAAGGTGTAGGTGACGTACGCACGGAGCTTCGCGCGACCGGCGACGGCTCCCGAAACGATCGTCGCCGCAGTCATCGCGAAGACGGCTCCGTACAGCCAGTCCATCCAGTTGGACGCGGCGCTTTCGAACTGGAACGCGAGGCCGTCTCCGGCGACGAGGCCTTCGACGGTCGCACCGATGAGGAAGAACACCGTTACGCCGACCGACCAGGTCAGCAGGTTCTTCGTCAACTGGTTCGCGACGTTCTTCGAGCGCACCTGCCCCGCCTCGAGCATGGCGAAGCCGGCGTGCATGAAGAAGATCAGGAACGTGGCGACCAGGATCCACACGTAGTTGATCGAGTCGATCAACATCTCGAGCTCCGCTTCGCTCTGTAGCAGCGTCGGCTCCATCAGGCGCTCACCTCTGCGTTCCCCACACCGCTGCGTTCAGTGACCAAACGATCGTCCCTTTCCAGTGCAATTCCGTTCATATTTGTCCTCCAAATCACGTTCGAGTCCGTTGTACTTGTTCCATTTAAGGGTTAGCGTTGACAGTTCTGCAAAATAATGGCCGTAATAGGACGATCCGTCCAAAGTTAAATCAGATTTAATCTGTATAAGGGTATTGAAAATCACGTATTTTTCGAGCTTCGGTTATATTCTACGCGTTTGTCAACCGCTACTGAGCAACGAACCCGTTCGAATCCGAGGTAATTACCGTTGAGATAGCGGCTGAGAGGGGCGTATCGGCGTCCCTCCGCTCGCGCGCGGCAGATATTGCCTTCCCCGCCCGTGGGCCGAACCCGAGATTGACATTCGTCTATTCGACGGTGATGAGCGGCGTGGAATGGTCGCTTTCCGAGCGTACGTCTCCGCGCCGGATCCGGAGACGGGAGACTCGGCCGACCCTACAGCCGTTTCGCGACGTCCTCGGCGAAGTACGTCAGAATCAGATCCGCACCGGCCCGCTTGATCGACAGCAGCGACTCGAGGCCGACCGCCTCGAGATCGAGCCATCCCTTCTCGGCGGCGGCGTGGAGCATGGCGTACTCGCCGGAGACGTTGTAGGCGGCGACGGGGTGGTCGAACTCCCGGCGGACGGCGCTGACGATGTCGAGATACGGCAGGGCGGGCTTGACCATCATCACGTCCGCGCCCTGCTCGTCGTCCAACCGGACCTCCCGCATGGCTTCGCGCGAATTCGCGGGATCCATCTGGTAATGTCGGCGGTTGCCGAAGGAGGGAGCACCGTCGGCGGCGTCCCGGAAGGGCCCGTAGAACGCGCTCTCGTACTTGGCCGCGTAGCTCATGATCGGGACGTGTTCGAACCCCGCTTCGTCCAGCGCCGACCGGATGGCTCCGACCATGCCGTCCATCATCCCGCTCGGAGCTACCATGTCCGCGCCCGCACGAGCGTGAGACGTGACGATCTTCTCGAGGGCCTCGAGCGTCGCGTCGTTGTCGACGGTCATCGTCGGCTCGCAGGCGGGGCCGTCCGCGTCGACGACGTCCTCGCTCCGGAGTTCCTCCTCGAGCGGGCCGCAGTGGCCGTGGTCGGTGTACTCACAGAGGCAGACGTCGGTGATGACGTAGGCGTCGGTCTCGCTCGTGATGCGGCGCAGTGCCTCCTGAATGACGCCGTCCTCGGCCCACGCGCGGCTCCCCTCGGGGTCTTTCGATGCCGGAATACCGAACAGCATGATCGCCTCGACGCCCGTCTCGAGGACTTCCTCGACGCGGTCGACGATCCCGTCGATCGGCACGCGGTCGTGGCCGGGCATCGACTCGATCGGCCGGCGTTCGTCGGTCGTCGCGTCGACGAACACCGGTGCGATGAGATCGGCGGGCTCGAGGCTCGTCTCGCTGACGAGGCCGCGCACCCGGTCCTGTCGAAGCCGTCGGGGACGATGAGTGAGATCCATAGCCGTGTATTCGGCGGGAGTCGCAAAAGCGATGCGCTCGATCGTCTCCGTCGGATCGATTCCGGCCGTGCCGGTCTCGTGACCAGTGTCATCGAACCGCAATCCAGTGCCGTCTGCCGGGAGCAATACCCTCATCAGTCGGAATCGATGAGCCACGAGTGACTACAGCCGACGTGATGATTGCGATGACAGGACTACTCGAGGTCGACTGATGCGCTGGCGATACAAGGAAACCGTCCTCGCGATGTGTACGCTCGCCTTTCTGGCGACGATGGCCGGCAGACTGGTGATCAGTCCGGTGGTGCCACAGATCACCGCGGAGTTCGGCATCTCGAACTCGGTGATCGGACTCGCGCTGACGGGGATGTGGATGGCGTACTTCTGCTCGCAGTTCCCCAGCGGCGTCTTCGCGGACAAGTACGGCGAGCGGCGGATCATTCTGGTCGCCGTCGGCGGGACGGCCGTCGCGAGCGCCTTCCTCGCGGTCGCGCCGCTGTTTCCGGTCTTCGTCGTCGGAACCGTCGCGCTCGGGGCCGTCGCCGGCCTTCACTACAGCGTCGCGACGTCGCTGCTGACCCGTACCTACGACGAAATCGGGGCCGCGATCGGCGTCCACAACAGTGGCGGTCCGATCGCGGGACTCGTCGCGCCGCCCGTCGCCGCGTGGATCGCCGTCCGGTACGGCTGGCGCGCCGCGATTGCGGTCGGCACCGTCGTCGCCGTGCCGATCTTCGTCCTGTTCGCCCGCTCGGTTCGGCCCACCGCGCCCCAGCGGCCCGACCAGCCGATGGCCTCGCGCTTCGAACTCGCGCCGCTCATCGAACTGCTCTCCCGGCCGAAGATCGCCTTTACGTGCGTCCTCGCGATTCTGGGCGATTTCGTCTGGCAGGCGACCTCCTCGTTCCTGCCGACCTTCCTCGTCGCCTATCGCGGCCAGTCCGCGACGACGGCGAGTCTCGTCTTCGGCGGCTACTTCGTCGTTCAGGGGATCACGCAGGTGGGCGTGGGGGCGGCCTCCGATCGGTACGGCCGCGAGGTCACCACGGCGGCCTGTATGGTGCTCTCGGTCGCCGGCTTCGGCCTGTTCATCGCCGTTCCGGGGCCCGTCTCCGTCGTCGCGGGGACCACCCTCCTCGGGATCGGCCTCGGCTGGGGCGCGGCGCTCCTGCCCCGGTTCATGGACGAACTCTCCGCGGCCGAGCGCAGCGCGGGGTTCGGACTCGTTCGCACCGTCTACGGCTTCGTCGGCGCACTGGGGTCGGTGATGACCGGCACGCTGGCGGATCTGTTCGGCTGGGGCGTCTCCTTCGGCTTTCTCGGTGCGTTGCTCGCCCTCGTCTTCGCCGCACTGGCGGTTAACTGGGCGTTCTCGCTGGGCTACTGACTCGCGCTCGAGGCCCGCGCGGCTGTTGTTACGGCGGGAGTAGGCGTCCGCCGACTCGCATTGAACTCACAGACTGCTTATATGTTGTGCGGACGAAGAACGGTCTATGGAAGCACAGTCACGGCGGAAGGGCGCAGCACGATGTACGGACTGTGGCCGGGCGCTTGCGGTCTGGCTCTCGCCGGACGAGGTTCGGCCGATCGGCAGCTCGGACGGCTGTCCCTGCGGGAACACCTCTTTCCGAGTCTTCTCCTGAGGGCTGATAACGGGGCGGCGCTCGAAAGCCGCGCTCTTTCCTCCGCTCTGGCCATGTACCTACCGTGTCAAACGCCGAGGAAGCGGTCACGACCCTCGAGGGGCTGGGGCTGACGGAGTACGAGTCCCGCTGTTTCGTAGCGCTCGTCCGCCTCTCGAAGGGGACCGCAAAGGAAATCAGTCAGGTCGCGGACATCCCTCGTTCCCGGGTGTACGACACCATCGAGCGCCTCGACCGGAAGGGACTGGTCAACGTCCAGCAGACCGAACCGCGCCAGTACAAGGCCGTCCCGGTCGAGACGGCGTGTCGGCGGATCCGCGAAGACTACGACTCCCGCATCAACGCCGCCGAGAACGCGCTCGGCCAACTCGAGGAGCCGGACTCCAAGGACGACGAGGGGATGTGGGCGATCACGCAGAAAGACCACATCACCGACCGTGTCGTGATGTTCCTGGAGGAAGCCGAGGAGACGGTTCACTATCTCGTTCCGGCGACCGAGGTCGTCGACCAGCAGATCCTCACGGAGCTCCGGTCGGCCGCCGAGCGCGGCGTCAGCGTGTACATCGAGGTCGCGACGGACGACGACCGCGCGGAGTTCGCGGACGCGGTTCCGGACGCGGACATCGAGATAATCTCGGCGCTCCAATCGACGAACGAAGTCTACAACGAGTGGCCGGCCCAGTTGCTCATGGTCGACCAGCAAGCGATCGTCGCGGCCGGCATCAAGGAGAGCGACCTCCCCGACGTGGTCAACGAGATGGCCGTCTGGACCTACGGCCGCGATCACGGCTTCGCCGTCTGGATACGCGAACTGCTCGACGACAGGCTCGCAGAACGCGACGACGACCGAACGACGGACGACTGAGTTTCCGACCCCCGTGACGACTTTCCTCGAGCGAGACCGATCGTGTTCGGCGATCCTCGTCGTTTCGGCGCGCCTCTCCCGCCAGCGAGTACGCAATTTTAAGTACGCGACTCACATTTAAACTGCTAGCAATGGCCATAGATCCACAGTTCCACGAGAACCGCGAACAGGTCGACGAACACGAGGGACACTCGGTCTGGGGGCCCGTCGACGAACCCGAAGAACTCGGCATCCACGGCACGCACGTCGCCGTCGACTTCGACATCTGTCTCGCCGACGGCGCCTGCGTCGAGGACTGTCCGGTCGACGTTTTTGAGTGGATCGACACGCCGGGACACCCCGAGAGCGAAGAGAAAGCCGACCCCGCGAACGAAGCGCAGTGTATCGATTGTATGCTCTGTGTCGACGTCTGTCCGGTCGACGCCATCGACGTCGACGCCGGACGAACGGCCTAACGGACGCCCTATTCGGCGCGATCGACGTCCACTTTTTCCTTCAGGCTCTCGAGCCCGTCTGCCTCCGCCAACTCTTGCAGACGCTCGCGGAAGTGCTCCTCACAGAGGCCAACTTTGAGCCCGTCGGACTCCGCGGCGAAGGCAGCCTCGCGGTCGCAATAGTGGCAGTTCATACTCCCTCGTTAGGACCACGATGCATTGAACCCTCCGCTAGCGGCCATGCTTTGGGTTACTCGACTGTCAACTCGAGTCGGTCGTAGGCCTCGGGGGAGAGCCCGTCGACGCCGAGTCGCTCGTCGTGGGCGTCGCTGCCGCCGGTCGCGAGCAGGTCGTGGCGCTCGATCGCCCGCTCGACGGGTTCGCGATCGACCTCGCGACCGTAGGGGTACTGCAGTTCGACGGCGTCGAGATCGGCGGCCAACGCGAGGGCGCTCTCGGGGTCGCGATACCGCAACGGGTGGGCCAGCGAGACGAGCCGACACGACTCGGATAACGCCGCCTGCCCGCGCTCGAACGACGGGACGTCTCGAGGGACGTAACACGGACAATCGGAGCCGATGACGTGATCGAACGCGCCCTGATAGTCGTAGTCGGCCTCGGGATGGGCCTCGATCGCCCGCGCGATGTGTGGCCGCCCGAACCCGCCGTCGATGGTCACGTCGAGATCGATATCGAGCCGCGACTCGACGCAGTCGACGATCGCTCGGCCGCGCTCGATGCGGTTCTCCTGAATCTTCCCGAGGATCGCCTCGAGTTCCGTGCTCGGCTCGAGGCCGTAGCCGAGCAGATCGATCCGCTGGCCCCCCGGCGTCTCGACGCGCAGCTCGATCCCGTGGACGAGCGTCACCCCGTCGCGCTCGACGACCGGTCCGTCGAACGGCTGTACCCGATCGTGGTCCGTCACCGCGACGACATCGACGCCGCCGCGCCGGGCGGCTTCGGGGACGGCCTCGAACTCGAGGCTCCCGTCCGAGCGCGTCGTGTGGACGTGTAAATCCGCATACGGCATACGGTATCCGAACGGGCCCGCTCGTAAAGGCGTTACTCTGATTCGCACCCGTCGTCCTCGATCTCTAGTGTAATATTAGGTGTATAAGGTGTCCAGTGCTACTAGGAAACATACGTGGACAATGTTTATAATTATCGTTCACAGAAGATAGGGTGTAATGTTGCTCAACGGCACCGGCGACGTCATCGACGACCACGAGTATCCCGCCACGACCGAGGAACTGATCGAGGAGTACGGCGACCGTACCCTCGAACTCCCGAACGGTAGCGAGACGGTCGGCGATGTACTCGCCCGCCTCGAGTCCGAAACCTTCGACAACTCCGAGGACGCGCGCTTTGCCGTCTACTCCGCCGTCAGCGACAAGGCCGTCGGCCGCGTCGGCTACAGCGACCGCGACCCGACCCCGGTCGGCAGCCCGTACTCGCCCGACGCCGTTTCGTTCTAAAGAACGAAGTTTTTTACTCTCGGGTCGGCCGAAGGCCGACCGCTCGAGCAAAAAAATTCGATTAAAAAAGCCGAGCGTTCGCTTCGCTCACGCTCGTACAACTGCTTGTACTTCCCACTGGTGGAGAGGCCCCTATTGGCACCCGCGAGCGACCAACGGGAACTATGGCATGCCACAAATACGCCACACTCCGTTGCAGGGTGTGAGAGGGCACAGACGACAGCCTCGAGCGCGGTCTCGACGACTCAGTCCAGAAATTCCATCGCGTCGCCCAGATCGAGGGGGACCGCGCCCTTCCGATACCCCTCGACGTGGCCGTTCGGCCGGACGCGGTAGACGACCGCGGGCCGGTGGCGCACGTCGGGTTGTTCGCCGCGGACCGCGGCCCACGCATCGTCTCGGAAGCTCGAGCAGTCGACGAACAGCACCGCGCCGCCGCCGTGTTCGGCCAGCTGGCCGTTGGTCTTGGTCTCGGCGGTGTCGCGGACGGCGGCTACGGGACCCGAGGCGGCGCGGTTGCCCGGCGGTTGCGGGCGAGTGACTTCGACGAGGACGTTCGTGTCGGCGCTTTCGGCCCGGAAATCGAGCGAGTGACCGGTCGTGACCTCGATCTCCGGGACGACGCCGTAGCCCGCGTCGGTGAGGATCTTCGCGGCGATGAACTCGGCCATCGCGGCGCTCATCCGGACGCGGTCGACGTGGTCGCTGGTCCCGAGTTTCCCCGACATGACGTGTCGGTACTCGTCGAGAACGCCGGTCTGCAGGAACGCCTCGAAGAAGCGAGTGGCCTCCCGGCGGCCGGCGTCGGGAAAGCCGGCGGCGTGCTCGCGGAAGAACGCTCGAGTCGAGTGACGGCCGTCTTTGGACATGAAAACCGGCAGGAAGAACCACGAGAGATGCGGGTAGTCGGCGAGCCACGGGTCTTCCTCGTGGAGCGTCGCGGTCAGTTCCCGTTGGGCCCACCGCGAGACGTGATAGGGGACTTCCTGCCAGCCGAACTTGTCGGTCTTCCAGAGCGCGGAGGGCGTTTCGGTGTTGCCCATCCAGTAGGCCTCCGAGTCGGTGCGTGCAAAGAGGGCGACATCGCCGTTTTGCATCTCGAAGCGGTGTGTCTGCCAGCCGCCGCCGATCTTGAACCACGGCGAGACTTCCTGTGCGCCGATATTCGACTGGAGCGGCTGGAGAATATCGTGTTGTACTCGCCCGTCGCTCCACGACTGGGGCGAGTAGCGAAAGCGAAGCGGCCGTGCCACGCTCGGTAGTAGGCCGCGGGGGTGCATATATCGTTCGTTGTCACCTGTCGAACGAATCGTCCGATTCGTCGCCCGATTCGTGTAATCGTTACAGGAAACGGGATTCGTTTTACGCGATCAGCAGATGTGATGGACCGTTACATTAATAGTCGCGACGCCCCTACCATGTCTATACTTACCATGTCAATGGGTGCCTATGACGAGGACGAGCACGAGCGCCGCGAACAACAAGCATCGAAGGTCGACACCGATTTCGACGACGAGCGGACGATCTACCGCGGCGAGGTCGAGTACGATTCGGGCGATTCCACCGAGGAACTCCTCGACCGGTTCGAACAGATGAAATCGGACTAGTGCCGACCGGCGGTGCGTTTCTCCTCTTTTGGCAGGGGTTTCCGCGGGTCCAGAGTGCAGTCCGTCCGTTCGAACCCCCCTCGACTCGTCCGCTCTCGTTCGCACGCCATCGAATTCGTACGACTTCGAACGCACTCGCGCCGAACCGGTCACTCGAGGGCGTCCCAGCCCGGGGTTTCGGGTGCGCCGCGGGCCGTTTCGACGGCGTCGGCGACGGCCGGTGACGGAACGGTCCCGCCGGCCGCCCGGTAGCGCCGGTTCCAGTCGCGGATCGCTGGCCCGACCCAAGACCTCTCTTCCGAAGCGGTCGATTCGCCGTCTCCGCCCTCATCCTCGAGCACCCGCGCTTTCGCCCGCTCGAAGTGGTGGTCGGAGATTGCCAGCGTTCCGGGGCTCGAGGCGGCGGCGACCGCGATCGCCTCGGCTCGATCCGCCCGCGTGAGGTCGCCGTTCGCGGCTCGCTCGACGATGCCCTCGAGATCGGCCGGCCGCGGATGGCAGAACAGTTTCGCGCCGATCGCCTGCGAGCCGAGCAGCAGTCCGTCCGGGTCGTCGTGATCGGCCTCGCACAGCCGGTCGCCGCCGAACGCCGCCTCGACGCGTTCGCACTCGGTCGCCTGCTCGAGCGCGAGGTTGCGTTCGGGGTAGGCCCCACACTCGTCGGGATAGCGGTCGCTCCCGTGAATTCGACACTGCAGCGTCGTCGGATCGAGAAAGACGCAGGTCGGGAGCCACGTCGGCTCCTCGCGACCGAACGGGGCTACCGGCTTCGGCGGTTTTCGGAGGCCCACGAAGAAGACCGGCCGGCCCGCGACGGCGGCGACGGTGTGGCCGTCGATGTCGACGCCCTCGTCGTCGGCCCCGTTCCCTCGCGGCGCGCCGCTCGCGGGTCGTTCCTCCCCGCTCGAACCGCTGGAGCGCTCGCCGCGGGCGTCGCGGGCGTACCAGAACCGCGGTGTCAGCGCGTCGGCCATCCCCGCCTCGAGGAACGCCCGTACCTCGTCGCGGGTCAACGGGACGAAGTTCGCGTCGTCGTCGAGCGGCTTCCGGGACGATCCCTGCTCGTCGCCGCCCTCGGTGAACGGGTCGCGCGACCGCTGGCGTCGGCGGTTGGCTCCGCCGTCGCCTCCGCTTTCGGCGTCGGTGTCTCGAGCCGCGGCCGTCGCTCCGTCCTCGCGTTCGAGCAGCGGTCGCCAGTCCATACAACAGCCCGCACAGCCCTCGCAGTTCACCTCCATACGCGGCGGTACGCCGCTGTGGCCTATAACCGCTGTGCGGACTCCCGCCGCCCGGGCCTCGAGCGGCGCGACCGAGTCCGACGGGAGAACGACTTTGACCGTCGGGCACCCACGCCAACGTATGTCGAAGGACTCCTGTGACGGCTGCGGCCGAACGGTCACGGTGTCGGGCGGGATCGCCAACCTCTGGTCGTTCGGCACCGACGCCGGCACCGTCGGGACCGCGATGACGCTGGAACTCGAGGACGGATCGTCGCATCTGCTGTGTTATCCGTGTATCGAGGCGCTGCCGGACTATCCGACGGTCGAGGACATCGAGCGGTTAGAACGGGTCGACGAGGAGACCTCGCAACTCGGCGTGCTGTAACGTCGATCGATCCGGGCGACTCGGCGACGATTATCGGCCGCAAAAAATGTCGGACGTCGGAGCGTGGAGGCGAGTGTGACGGTCACGGTGCACTGCGCCGTGGCGACGCGAGCACGACGGCCCGCAGTCGCGTCCACGGCAACCCGTAACCGTGAGCGGAAGGGGTGGGATTCGAACGCCACGGGGCGAAATGCCGCCGCGGAACCAAGTGGCACCGCGGTGCTCTACCGCTGAGCGACCCTTCCGCACGTCGATCCGACGGCGGATCTCGTATTTGTAATCGGCCGGCTACCCCCTCGTCGATAGCCGGCCGTTTCCCGTAGGTGCGTGATACTCGACGGTAGCCGGCGGTTTCGACGGCGCTGCGGGTCCGGTCCCTCTGGAACACTGCAGCGGGCGCAACGGTCCGCAGCATTTAGGACGCGGCCGCCCCGTGAGACGAACGGTGAATCCCGAGCGGATCTTCGAGGAGTTTCCCGCGCCGAGTTACCGCGGGACCCAACAGCAGGCCCTCCGCGACATTCGCGACGCGTTCGCGGCCGGTAACGACGTCGTGCTCGTTCGCGCGCCGACGGGCAGCGGCAAGTCCCTGCTCGCCCGCGCCGTCGCCGGCTGCGCTCGCCGCGCGGACGAAGGCGACCCCAGCGACGCCACCGGAGCGTACTACACGACCCCGCAGGTCTCCCAGCTAGACGACGTGGCGGCCGACGACTTACTGGCCGATCTCAACGTCATCCGCGGGAAGTCGAACTACACCTGCATCCTACCGGAGGAACGCGACACGCCGGTCAATCAGGCCCCCTGCGTGCGAGAGCGGGGCTACGACTGTTCGGTCAAACACCGGTGTCCGTACTTCTCTGACCGGGCGATCGCGTCGAACCGCGAAATCGCGGCGATGACGCTGGCCTACTTCATGCAGACCGCCGGGAGCGAAGTCTTCCGCAAACGCGACGTCGTCGTCGTCGACGAGGCCCACGGCCTCGCCGAGTGGGCCGAGATGTACGCGACCATCCAGCTCGGCCCGCGGACCGTCCCCTTCTGGGACGACCTCCGCGTGCCCGAGATCGACGGCATCGAGCGCGCCGTCCGCTACGCCGAGAACCTCGCCGGCACCTGCGAGCGCCGCAAGGACGAACTGCTCGCACAGGACTCGCTGTCCCCCGGCGAGGTGCGCGAACGCGACCGCCTCCAGGAACTCATCGGCGAACTCGAGTGGTTCGTCTCCGATTACCGCGATCCCCAGAGCCCGACGACGTGGCTGGTCGACCAGTCCGAACTGCGGTCGGGGTCGCGCGATACCGATGATGAGGGCGACGAACCGCAGGGCGGCCCGCTGACGATCAAACCGATGAACCCCGAGAAGTACCTCCAGCACACCGTCTGGGACCGGGGCAACAAGTTCGCGCTCCTCTCGGCGACGATCCTCAACAAGGCCGCCTTCTGTCGACAGGTCGGGCTCGACCCCGACGATGTCGCACTGGTCGATGTCGAACACACCTTTCCCGTCGAGAACCGGCCGCTGTACGACGTGACACAGGGGAAGATGACCTACGAGGAGCGCGACGAAACGACGCCGAAGATCGCCCGCACCATCGTCCGCCTCATGCAACACCACCCCGACGAGAAGGGGTTGGTCCACGCCCACTCCTACGATATTCAGGAGCGCCTCGCCGACCTCCTCTCCGATTTCGGCGTCGGCGACCGGATTCGGCTCCACGACCGCGACGGCCGCGACGCCGCCCTCGAGGAGTGGAAAGCGAGCGACGACCCCGACGTCTTCCTCTCGGTGAAGATGGAGGAAGCGCTGGATCTCAAGGGCGATCTCTGTCGCTGGCAGGTCCTCTGTAAGGCCCCGTTCCTCAACACCGGTGACTCGCGGGTGGCCCACCGACTCGAGGAAGGCCAGTGGGCGTGGTACTACCGCACGGCGCTCAGAACCGTCATTCAGGGCTGTGGCCGGGTCGTCCGCGCGCCCGACGACTACGGGGCGACGTACCTCGCGGACTCGAGTCTGGTGGACCTGTTCGATCGCGCGAAGACGGACATGCCGGACTGGTTCGAGGCGCAGGTCGACCGCATGGAGCGGCCGGACCTGCCGGCGTTCGAGCCGCGGTCGGCGCTCGACGGGACGGCGTCGGGAACCGGCGGCCGATCCCGTTCGGGCTCCGGAACTGGAGCCACGAGCCGGGGACGAGCCGACGGCGCCGACTCCGGCGGCCGCGACGGGGGGTCGTCGTCGCGCTCGAGCCGGTCGGGATCGGGCCGCTCCTCCCGTTCGAGTCCGCTGGCGGACGTCTGGGACACGGACGAATAGCGGCGACCGGATAATCATTTTATTGATACTACGTCGGACTGCGTCGCGTCGGAGCCCGTGAGCCCGGCGGCCCGTTAGAAGATCGCCGTCGCGCCCCACGCGACCATCGAGGACACCATGAGGACCGCGAAGACGAGCGCGATGAGCTGATTCTTGTCCATAGACGACCGGATTCGCTCCGCGTGTATCAATCCCACGACCGCCGCCGCGAACCGTCGGGCCGCTTGCGACTCGCTACTCGAACCGGGCGTCGACGACGACGTGTGCGACGCCCGCGCTGTGGCTCTTCACTCGGCGCTTCTCGAGCACCTCGAGTTCGCGCCCGGCGGCGGTGCCGGCGGCCTCGAGCCGCTCGAGCGGCCGGTCCCAGAGCCGCGGCTCGGGGGTCGCCTCGTGGTAGTGGACGACGCCGCCGGGGACGAGCGCCGCGAGGGCGTCGTCGAGGAAGTCGTGCGCCTCGCCGGTTCGCGCGCCGTGGTCCGGGCTTCCGTCGTCGTCGCTCGAGCCGTCCGAACTGCCGTAGTAGCCCATGACGACCCGATCAGCTTCGATTTCCCCGGCGAGATCGCGGCAGTCGGTCATGTAGGCGTCGACCCGGTCGCCGACGTCGTTGAGCACGGCGTTCTCGAGCAGGTAGCGGAAGGCGGTCGGGTTGATCTCGGTCGCGGTCACCCGCGCGCCGGCCCGAGCCATCGGGAGGGTGAAGTAGCCGATCCCGGCGAACATGTCGAAGACGTGCTCGTCGTCGCTTCCGATGTCGCCCATCCGAGCGCGCTCGGCCTGATTCCCTGGCGAGAACATCACCGTCGCGGGGTCGAGTCCGTACCGCGTTCCGTGCTCGGTGTGGATCGTCTCCGTATCCTGCTGGCCCGCGATCAGCCGGGTCCGGGGCTCGCGGTAGGTGCCCGCCGGCCCGTCGTTCGCGATCCCCTCGTCGGCCAGCACGCTGTCGGCCTCGCCGTGGAGTTCGAGCAGGGCCTCGCCCAGTTCGGCCTCGTCGGGACAGCCCGCGGGCACCGTCACGAGGATCACCGACCCGATCACCGCCCACGATCCCGGCACCGACTCGAGGTCCTCTTCGCTCCAGCCCCGGTCGGCCAGCAGGTCTTCCAGATCGGGATTCCGCGGCTCGGGCTCGAGTTGCCGGACGACCTCGAGCACCCGCGTCTCGGTCGGCGGTTCCGTGATCGGCAGGGCGACGCTGTCGGGGTCGTCCTCACGATCACCTTCGGCTCGCGTTGCGGTGGCGTCCTCCCGGTCGCGTTCGCCTCGCGCCTCTCGGACGCGCCGCGTCTCGTCGTAGACCCCCTCGGCGCGCAGCGACTCGATGGCGGTCTCGGCCCGGTCTTTCGCGACGATCGCGGCCAGCGGGGCGTCGGCCTCCGCTCGCTCGAGGACCTCGTCGACCGCGGGCTCGAGGGCGTCGTCGGCCGACGGCTCCGGCGCGTCCTCGTCAGTCATCGCTCCCGTCGCTCTCGTCGGGCAGAATGTGCAGTCCGGCGCGGCTCTTCAGGACGGGCACGGTCTCGGCATCGGGGTCGAAGTAGTCCGGCCGCGAGACGGTCTTCGCCCGAAACGTCTCGGGGTCGAGTACCTGCACCGCGTTGTCGTCCTCGACGGTGACGACCGTCGCTTCGGCCGCGTCCTCGAGGTCGCCGAGCCTGCGCGCGTCGGGCGAATTGCCCTCTTCGTAACTCGCCTCGTAGCGCTTGCCGGTCGTCACGCGGACGCCCTTGAGGTTGCCGCGGGCGCTGCGGACGAGGACGGGGCCGCCGTCGTCGTCCGCGAGTTCGATGATCTCCCCGGGAGTGTAGGGCGGCAGGCGGACGGCGAAGGTGACCCGATAGACCTCGTTGCCGTCCTCGTCCTCCGTGACGAGGGTTTCGGCGTCGTTGACGGTGCCGCCGAACTCCTCGATCATCTTGTTCGAGATCTTCTTCCCGATCTTGTTGGTCGAGACCTTGACGTTCAGCCCGTCGTCGACCTCGCCGACCTCGGTGACGAAGGCGTTGCGGTCGCCCGTGGCCTCCATGTCCGCCACGATCTGGTTCGCGATCTCTTTGGCTCGCTCGGTCTCCTCGGTCGTCGGGGTCCGATCCTCGGCGCGGATCTGGACGATGCTGGCGTAGTAGTCGCCGGCGATCCGTCCACATCGGGTACAGGTCTGGCGGGCGATCTTGACCGGCACCGTCACCTGCTCCTCGACCGGCGTTCCCCGCACGACGCCCGTGAAGTAACAGTGCATCCGGATCGTGTTCTGGTCGACCTGCTCGGGGTCGATCTGCCACGCGACGTCCTCGACGTCGACGTGGACGGCCAGCGCCTCGCTGACCTCCTCGATCGCGATGTCCGTGTAATCCTCCGCACCGACGTCGACCCACCGGTTGCCCCGGTAGACCGCACCGCACCGGGAGCAGACGCGAACGTCGATCCGGTCCGGGGCGTCCACGAAGTCGAAGTCCTCGAAGTAACAGGCGTCACAGAGTTCGACCTCCGCACCGGGTCGCAACGGATCGTTCGCGTCGCTCGCCGACCGCTCGGGAACTGGGTCCCCGCACCGGGGACAGAACGCACGCGATTCACTCATTGGCCCCGCTTGGGGTCTCACGGAGTTAAGGAACCCGTTCTCCCGGCTCGAGCCAGTCGTCAGCACGGGCACCGTGTAGCGCAATCGCAAGCCACATATCACGTGCAGAGAGTATCACGCCGCGTAATGCAGATGCAGGACGCGACTGTCGCCCGATCGATGGCTCGCTCGAGTCGAACGCCTCGTCGTGAGGGTGAGCGCTGATCGATGGCTGACCTCGTCGCGATCTTCGGCTCCGCGGTCGGTCCGATCGTCGCCATCGCGGCCGTCGGCTACGTGCTGGCCACGGTCAAGGAGATCGATCCGGAGCCGTTGAACACGGCCGTCGTCTACGTGCTGGCACCCGCGCTGGTGTTTCACAGCCTCGCCGTCACGGAACTCGCGGCGTCGACGCTCCTGCGGGTGACGGTCGGCATCGCCGCCTTCACCGCGGCGATGTGGGGGATCGCGGAAGCCGTCGGTCGCACCGTCGGCGAGCGGGAGCCGGCGTTGAGCGGGCTCGTCCTCGTCGCTATCTTCTGTAACTCGGGGAACCTCGGCATCCCCGTCTCCGACTTCGCGTTCGGCGAGGTCGGCCGCCAGACCGCGGTCCTGTTCCTCTCGGTCCAGTCCGTGCTGATGTACACCGTCGGCGTCTACGTCGCCTCCCGGAGCAGCGGGTCGGCCGGCCTCGAGGGCGTCCGTCGGGTGTTCTACATCCCGCTGGCCTACGCCGTTATCGCGGCGCTGCTCGCGCGGGCGCTGGGTCTGGTGCCGCCCGCGGACGCGGCGGCGATGGAGACGATCCAACTCGTCGGCGACGCCTCGATCCCGCTCATGCTTTTGATTCTGGGCGTTCAGCTCGCGAGGGCCGATACCGCGTCCGCAGTCTCTCGAGCCTGGCCTGCGACGGCCCTCAAGATGGGCATCGCACCCGTCATCGGACTCGGCATCGCGCTCCTCATCGGCTTCGAGAATCCGACCGTCGCGCGCGTGTTCGTGCTCGAGACGGCGATGCCGGCCGCCGTGACGCCGCTGATTCTGGTCATCGAGTTCGCCGGCAGCGCCCGCACTGACGGGGTGCTCGTCTCCGAGTACGTCTCGACCTGCGTCTTCCTCACAACGCTGCTGGCGATTCCGGTGTTGACCGTGCTGATCGCGATCCTGCAGTCCGGGGTCGTCATCTGAGCACGTTGCGGATCCGTCCCAGATCAGAACGGAACGACCGGTCCACCGAGAGCTATTGATTCTCTCATTCGAAGACGTACTGTGTCATTCGTCGACGGCAGTACCTGTCATCCCGTGGTTATCCGTGCGATAGCCCGGTTTACCAGTAGTTGGTAAGACGGGCTCGTTATTCAGAGGTGGCCACACGACTCGCGTTCGATATAGACAAGACGTTTATCAGAGCCGAGTGACAGCTATCGTACGATGGGCAGACCGACGACGGCGTATGTCACCGCGACGATTGTCGCGGCTGTGATAGGAGTCGTTGGGGTGTGGCTCCCGTGGGTTCGAAAGCGCCCGGCCGGCTACAGAGATGGCCGACCGATCTATACCGCGGAATACGTGTCGGGCTTGGAAACCGGCCTTCGTGGTATCGACCCGTTCGTCATTGTGCTCGTCGTGGCCGTCGTCGGCGTCGCCGTACTAGCACGATACCGAACGTGGCGACCGGATATTGCACTCATCAGTGCCGGTTGTCTGTTACTCGTGGTATCCGGTAATACCCTTCGCAATTACTGGTCAGTTGAACGGTATGCGGTCGAACCGGGGCTATATCTCCTGCTTGCCAGCGGTCTCCTTTTCGTTCTCATCGGAGCAGGCGCACTGCTCAACCGGCGCGTTATACCCGGTACAGATGAGACCCCTGACCCACGAGTCGAGTAGTTCGAACACGTAGCTACCGGAAATCGAACGGCGAAAAATCGACGAAGCCGAAATCCGACTCGAGTCCGCTCCGATCAGTGACCGTCGTCGTGCGGGTTCAGCGTGGTCCCGTAGTTCTCGGCGTGGTCGGTGTACTCGATGAACCGCGGCGCGTCGGGGTCAAACGGTCGCTCGAGGCTCTCGAAGGCCTTCTTCTTGTCCCAGCCCTGCAGCTTGCCGACCGCGGACTTGTCCTCGAGGTCGTGGTAGTCGAGCTTGGGCTCGGTCAGTTCCCACGCGTCCATCCCCTGCTCGGTGCGGACGATGACGCTCGAGTACTCGTCGGAACTACCGACGGAGCCGACGGTGATGTCCGAACAGAAACCGGTGAAGTCGGCACACTCGTCACAGCCCTTGAGCGCGGCGTCGTGGAAGTTCTCGATGTCCTCCTCGACGATCATCTCGCCCTCGTGGTCGTAGACCATCATCTTGCCGTTGAGGACGTCCATCTTGCCGATTTCCGACGGCGAGATGCCGCGTTGCTCCTCGAGTTGCTCGCCCATGAGGCTGTGGTAGTTGAAGTTCTTCGTACACATCAGTGCGATGGTGTAGTCCACAGCCCGAATACCCTCGTTCTGGGCCTGATAGTCCCACTCGAAGTCCTGCAGGGCGCGGATGCCCTCGATCTCACACGGCGTGCCGACGATCGCGATGCTGAGCTCGTCCCAGGACTTGTCGGGGAGCTTGTGCTCCCACTGTCCGAGGTC
This sequence comes from Natrinema sp. LN54, assembly GCF_052439245.1. Taxonomy (NCBI): domain Archaea; kingdom Methanobacteriati; phylum Methanobacteriota; class Halobacteria; order Halobacteriales; family Natrialbaceae; genus Natrinema; species Natrinema sp. LN54. The sequence goes on along the minus strand of NZ_JBQVRP010000003.1, from coordinate 273,162 downwards.
GAGGTTGCCAAGTGCCATCGTCTGGTTGTAGACGGTGCCGGCGTTTGCGATGAGTTCCTCGGTCGTCGTCGCGAGGTAGCTCTCGGCCTTCCACTCCTGTTCGTCGCTCTCGGTCGCGACGAGCGCGCCGTCGATCTCGCCCTCCTCGAGCAGCGTCGAGAGGATGCCGGTGACGACGCCGCCGTCCTGGGCCTGATCGGTCCAGTCGTCCTCGACCTTCGCGGAGAACTCCGTGATCGGGTCGCCCGCGCCCTTGACGTTGTCCTCGCCGCCGGTGATCTTCCACTGGCGCTCGTAGCGCAGGCCGCCGCGGGGACAGAAGTCCCAACACATCGAACAGCCCGTACACATCTTGACCAGTTCCGGGTGGCCGTCGTCGCCGATGCCGATCGAGTCCGACGGGCAGGCGGCGACGCAGGTCCCACACTGGATACACCGGCCTTCGTCGATGACGGCCTCGTCCAGTTCCATGAACCAGGTCTTCTCGTCCGGCGTCTCGATGTCGTTCATCCGGGACCGGATCGAGTACTCCGGCGTCTCGAGTTCGACGCCGTCGGGTATCCCGACGCGTGCGTCGGGCGAGCCGTTGTCGACGTCCTGGCTGACGTTCTCGGCGGGCTCGGTGAACTCGAGGTCGCCGAGTTCGCCCATCTCGTCGACGTTCGCTGCGCCGGCGCCGTCCGTGGCGACGCGCTTGTCGCCGGTCGATTCGGCTGCGGGTTCAGCGGTCTTCTCACCGCAGGTACAGGTGTCGGGCGAGCAGCTGTCGCCCTCCGCGTTCGCGCCGCCGTCGGTCGCGATCGCGCCCTCTCGAGCGTGGTCCGTTCCCTCTCGGGAGCGAGACCCACCGCTGCCGGCTTCGGGGACCATGACCGCGTCGTCATCGTCGTCCGAGTCGGGAACGCGGGGGAAGCGACGCTCGTCCTCGCGGCTCGCGTATCGCTCCGCTCCCGCTCGCTTACTCGAGGACTCACTGCGTTCGTCCTCGCTATTAGTCCCCATGGGCAACACCTCGTGCGACCGGCGCATCGGCGTCTTGCATGATCGTCCGCAGTTCGCCGTTGTCGACGCCGCGACACCACTCGTAGAACTTCTCGCCCTCGTCGCGGTCCGCCGAGTAGGCCTCGAACAGTTGCTCGAGCGCCGGGATCACGGAATCGGCGGGGACGGCGTTCTCGACCCAATCGAGGAACTCGTTGTCGGCGCCGAGCGAGCCGCCGAGTCCGAAGTCCATGCCTTCGACGATGTTGTCGCCCTCGGCGTTGGTGGAATTCTCGTCCTCGAGTTTGACGGTCTCGCCGCGGAAGCCGATGTCCGCGATCTGCGGTTGGGCACAGGAGGCCGAGCAGCCGGACATGTGCATCCGGATGGCCTCGATGTCGTCGGGCACGTCGATGCGGTCGTCGAGTTGGCGGGCCCAGCGCTTGGTGCGCTTTTTGGTCTCGATGATGGCGTAGTTACAGAACTCGTTGCCCGTACAGCCGACCGCGCCACGGGAGAACGGCCCCGGATCGGGGCTGTACTCCTGTGCGAACGGCTCGGCCAGCAGGTCGTCGACGTTCTCGTCGGGGATGTGGGTGATCAGGAAGTTCTGATCGGTCGCCAGACGCACGGAGGCGTCTTCGGTCCCGTACTTCTTCGCGGCGCGGGCGGCCGCGGCGAACTCGTCGCCGCCCATGCGGCCGGCGATCACGTTGAAACCGACGTAGTTGAGCCCGTCCTGTTTCTGCTCGTGGACGCCGACGTGGTCGCCCTGATAGCCGACGGTCAGGTTGTCGCCGCCGGTCGGCAGGTCGATCGTACAGCGGTCGCGGACGGCCTCCTCGAACTTCTCGGGGCCCATCTGCTCGACGAGGTAGCGCATGCGGCAGACGCCGCGGTTGTTGCGGTCGCCGAGTTCCTTGAACGTCTGGGCGACGGCGCGGCAGAACTCGACGGCGTCTTCGGGTCGGATGAAGACGTCGAGTTCGGAGCCCATTCGCGGGCCGTCGGAGAGGCCGCCACCGACGCGGGCGTGGAAGCCGTAGAGGTACTCGCCGTCGATCTCTTTCTTCGCGGGGACGAGTCCGACGTCGTTGATCTGGGACTGCGCGCAGTCGTGGGCGCAGCCGGTGATCGTGATCTTGAACTTCCGCGGGAGGTTGGCGTACTCGCGGTTCTCGGTGAAGAAGTCCGAGACGGCCTCGATGACCGGCTGTGCGTTGAAACACTCGTGGTCGTCGAGTCCGGCCGCGGGGCAGCCCAGCACGTTCCGGGCCGAGTCACCGCAGCCCTGGACCGTCGTCAGGCCGACCTCGTCGTAGCGCTCCCACATCTCGGGTACGTCCTCGACGCGGATCCAGTGTTTCTGGATGTCCTGTCGGGTCGTGATGTCGAGGTAGGCGTCGCCCCAGAGTTCGTTCTGTTCCTCGCCGCCGTACTCCTCGGGGGCGACGGCGTAGTCCTCGGTGACTTCGCCGATCACTTCGGCCTGCTCCGGCGTGAGCTTCCCGCCGGGAACCTTCGTCCGGATCATGAAGTAGCCCTCCTGCTTCTGGGCGTACATGCCGGCCCACTTCAGGCGCTCCCACTCGCCGCCGCCAGCGCGCTCCTCGATCTCCTCGAAGGAAAGCTCCTCGTCGGCGTAGTCGTAGACGTCGTCGATAACGTCGAGCGGGTGCTTGTTCTGTTTGTATTGTTCCGTCGTATTCACGCGAACCACCTCGTGGTTCGTGCGGAGCCAGAAGTACCTACGCTTTCGGCATCCTGCATGCTCTTTTGAAGGACCATTGTTTAGCGGCTAATACCACCCCACACCTATACACCCCCGTAACTCGGCGAATCATGACGTTGGTCGTTTTCACCAGAAAATATTACCGCATTATCCAACCACCGACGACGGTGCCGGCGAAAAACCGCCGGCAGTACGTCGAAACGCGCCCTCGAGAACGACTGTCGGTACCATACGTGTCGGGGATACCGGCAACTGTGTCCGGTAACGGCGGAGCGCAGCGAGCGCACAAGCGCCGCTCTCGTCGGATGATTGATCGGTCTCGAGAACTGTGAGACGATATCGATCAGTCGAAACACGCGACGAGTTCGCCCCGCGTTCGCGGGTCGGGATCGAACGCCAGACCCTCGGCGACGCCGTTGTACCGCGCTCGGAGCACGACTCGTTCGTCGATATAGTAGGTGACGCGGACGCCCCACTCGTCGCGCGGAGCCACGTCAGCCGGCCGTGTCGCCATCGCCATGTTGTACTGGATCGCCACTAACACGGCGTCTCCCGTCGCGTCCGAGTCGATCGGGGCCGTTCGATACGCCGTTCGGTGAAGGTCGACGGTTCGCGCTGCGGACTGATATCGGTCGAGAAACGCGTTCCGTCGATACGCCCGTTCAAACGCCGTGACGTACCGGCTCGCACCGTACACTATCGACGAAGGGGTGTCGTCCGATGGATCACCGTCCGCATCGGTGCTCGTCTCCCACGGCGGTGACGGGTACTCCTGTGGCTCGAGCGCGTCCTCGTCGGCCGGCGGCTCCGGGTCGGGGCGATCCACATCGCTGCACTCGTATCGGTCTGCGGGGACGATTCCGTCCTCGAGATTCGTCCCGGTCGCGCCGCTCGAGTCGTACTCGAACCCGCCCGTCCCGACCGCTGCGGTCGTCGCTATCGACGCGAGAAGCGTTCGCCGAGAGCGGGGGCGGTTCATACGCTAACTTCTCAAACGGATAATAAGTGTCTTCTGAAATCGCGGACCGTTGACGGGACGACGGGCGCTAGTCCTCCTCGGCCAGCAGGCGGTCGACCATCTCGTCGGGATCGAACCGCTCTAAGTCGTCGTACCCCTGCCCGACACCGAGGAACAGAATGGGTTTCCCGGTGACGTGGGCGACCGAGATGGCCGCACCGCCGTTGGAGTCGGCGTCGGCCTTCGTCAGGATCGCGCCGTCGATCTCGGCGGCCTCGTTGAACTCGCGGGCGCGATTGACCGCGTCCTGTCCGGCGACGGCCTCGTCGACGAACAGCGTCATATCGGGGTCGACGACGCGGCCGATCTTCTCGAGTTGGTCCATCAGCCCCTCGTCGGTGTGGAGCCGCCCCGCCGTATCGCCGAGGACGACGTCGATGTCGTTGGCCTCGGCGTACTCGACGGCGTCGTACAGCACCGCCGCGGGATCGCCGCCCTGCTCGTGGCTAATACACTTCGTGTCCAGGGCGTCGGCGTGTTCTTGGATCTGCTCGTTGGCCCCGGCGCGGTAGGTGTCGCCGTTTGCCATCACCGTCGAGTAGCCCCGCTCCTCGAAGTAGCGGCTCATCTTGGCGATCGAGGTGGTCTTCCCGACGCCGTTGACGCCGGTGAAGATGATGGTGACGGGCTTGTCTTCGACGGCGATGCGCTCGTCGAAGTCGAACTGTCCGACGCTGATCACGTCGTAGATCGCGTTGTGCAGCGCCTCCTCGACGACCTCGCCGGTCGAGGTCGTGAAGGTACGGGTCTCGCCGACCAGTTCGTCGCGGATGTTGTCGAGGATCTCCTCGGCGACGCCCATCTCGACGTCGCTGGATAGCAGCGCCATCTCGAGTTCGTGCAGCGGGTCCTCGAGGTCCTCCTCCTCGATGACGAACTTCCCCTTGACGAGGGATTTGGCTTTGGCGCCGAAGCCGGTGCCGCCGTCGTCGGCTTCCTCGGTCACGTCGTCAGCCGCTGTGTCGGACGACGCCTCGTCGTCGACTGCGACATCGTCGAGTTCTCCGTCGCCAGTCGCCGAATCGACTTCCTCCGTCTCGGGAGCCGCCGCGCCGGCCGACGCGTCGTCCGGGGTCGCCGTCTCGGCGGCCGCCTCGTCGACGGCGGGCGTCTCGGCCGGCTCCTCGTCCGGAGTCTCGTCGTCCGATTCCGGCTCCGTATCGCCGGACGAACTCGAAAAGAGGGACCGCGCTCGAGCACCGAGCCCGGTCCGACCGCCATCATCGTCGTCCTCGGTCTCGTCGACTTCCTCAGCCTCGTCGGCTTCGTCGGCCGATTCGTCGTCGGGAATCGTCGGGTCGGCTTCCTCCTCGGCGGAGACCTCCGCTGCCGACGGCTCCGGTTCGTCGGACTCGAGGAAATCGGGTTCGGACTCGGCCGCCGGCTCCTGCCCGGCGGATTCGGCCGCGTCCGCGGTCGCAGAGTCGGTCGTCGTCCCCGTCTCCGATTCCGGTTCGGGCTCCGGCTCTAACTCCGCGTCCGGCTCCACGTCGGCCGATGCCGGGGCTGCCGATTCGGCGGTCTCAGCCGCCGCCGGTTCGGGGGTAGTATCGGTCGCTTCCGCGTCCGTCGAGGCCGCCGCTGCGTCCGGATCGACTGTCTCGAGATCCTCGTCCTCGAGGTCGTCCTCGTCGACTTCCTCGACGTTCTCCTCGGCGGCTTCTTCCGCGTCTTCGCGGAAGCTACCGAGCTTGTCCTTCAGGTTGTCGAACATGGGTATCGATGGGAGTCCCTACGCCGCGTTATTCGTCGGGCTGACCCTGGCCCATGCCCTGCATCTGCTGTTGCATCGCCTGCTGCTGGAGCTGCTGGGCCTGCTGCTCGAGCTCGCTGCTCTCGGTCTCGAGTTCGGCGATCTCCTCGTTGAGTTCGTCGATCTGGTCGTCGAGGTTCTCCTTCTTGTTCTCGAGGGCGTCGACGGCGTCGTCTTCCTCGAACTCCGCGGCGTAGTCGGCACCGAGATCGACGATGACCTCGTCGATGTCCTCGATCGTCGTTCGGAGGTACGCGCCGCCGCCGAGGGGCATCTGTACCGTCGAACCGGTCTCGAGCGAGCCGAGCGCCTCGATGGCCTCGTCGACTTCGGTCTTCTCCTGCTGGACGGCCTCGACGTTCGCCTGAAGGCCTTCGATCTGTTCTTCGATCTCCTGAAGCTCCTGGGACAGTTGCTGAAGTTGCTGCTGACTCATTGTTGGGTTACCTCCTCGAGTTCGATTTCGCTACGCTTGAGCCCGTGCTGGCTGCCGAGCTGGGTGTAGGTGTGTTCGCGGGCGACGTTCTCGTTTTCGGCGTCGATCGACGTCTCGAACTCCGCGAAGCCGTCGCGGCTCTTGAACCGACCACTGACCGTAAATTGACTCATGTCTGTCCTTCCGGCAGGCAGTCGGAAGAATCTTCCCTTCCCATTCGGACGGCCACAGTCCCCGCAGGACGTCGGGAGAACCGCTCCGGTCGCCGGTTTCCCGACGAGCGGAGGGTCAAGGATTTTACCGCGCCGAATCGAAGCCGCGGCCATGAGCGAACTCGAGCCCGGCGAGTTGTTGCCCAGCGATCGGATGCAGAATCAGGTCCTCGAGGGTGAGGTCACCCAGATCCACCGCGGTCACCGGTACGCCGAGGAGGGGGACACCTTCGAGATCGACGGGACGACCTTCGAGGTGACCGACGTAACCGAACGGACGCTCGGCGACCTGACTGACGAAGACGCACAGGCCGAAGGGATGGAGAATCTGGACGCATACGAGCGCCTGCTCGAGCGGGCCCACGAAAATTTCGAGTGGGACGACGATAGCGAGGTCGTGTTACACCGGTTCGAGCGTCAGTAAGCGAAGCGGCGTCGACCCCCTCAGTCGTCGAGCGCGAGGGGCGGTTGGCCCTCGTGGGACATCGAAACGGAGCGCCGAGTGCGCGGTGACGCTGCCGCCCGCGGCGAGCGGTACGCCGCGAGGAGGCCCCACATGACGCCGGTGGCGAGGAGCCCGATCGCGGCGAGATCCATCTCCATCGTCGCGAACGTCGCCGCGTAGACGGCCCCCAGCGCCATCTTGGGCAGGCTCGTCGCGACGGGGATCCGCGCAGTCGCGTCTCGGAGCGCGGGCACGAGAAAGACGACTGAGAGCAGACTACCGGCCATGAAAACCACGTCCTGCCAGATCATACACTATATACTCGGTATAGAGTAAATATAGATGCCGGTCGGAGATCGGTTCAGTGGGGTGATTTTCACGATTCCGACTGAATCTCTGGCCAGTGCCGTCACTCGAGTCGAAGTGCAGATCGCGCCGAGAAACGGCGGATGACGCCGAGAAATCGACCGTCGGCGAGTCAGTCGAGATAGCCCAGCGCGTCTTCGATCCGGCCCAGTTCGGGCCCGGTCGTGTCCTCGCCGACCACGTAGCCGGCCTCGTTGGCGATCAGGCCGGAGCCGACGAGCGGCGCGCCGTAGTTGACCGTGCCGACGTCCGCTCGGACGTCCAGCGCGTCTTCGAGGATATCGAGTTCCTCGTCGGTCGCCTTCGGATGGCAGAGCACGCCGGAATTCGTCGCCACCGCGGCGGTGCCGACGGTTCGAACGCCAGCGAGGTCGCCGCGTTCGACGGGCACCTCGAGCGTGTCCTTGACGATCTGGGTCGCCTCGCGGGGCAGGTCCGGATGGACGTAGGCCCCGTAGTCGTTCGCGAGCACGACGTTGCCGGCGGCGTTGATGTTGCCCGGTAACTCGTCGACGGGCACGTCGACCGCCTCTTCGAGGGCTTCGCGTTCGTACTCGAGGACGCGGGAACTGACGAGCAGCCCGTTCTCGTTACCCGTCGCTAGCGCGCCGACCGTCGAGGACCCGCCGACGGTCGTCTGGATGGCGGGCACCTCGAGTTCGTCGGACAGGTCGGCGGCAACGTCGTCGTCGACGTCGTGGCGAACGAGTACGCACGAGTCGGTCGCACGGGCGAAGACGCCGACGTAGGCCGACCCGGCGAAGGCGAGGCGCTGCAAGTTTAGTCTGCGACCTCGGCCTCGACGACGGCCTCACCTTCTTCGTCGAAGCGGGCCGCGCGAACGCGCAGCTTTCGCGGCGGGTTGGAGCGCCCGTTCGACCAGACCGTCTCGTTGATCGAGGGGTCCAGACGGATGGCGTCTTCCTCGACCGCGAAGTGTTTCGCGAGGTGCTCGCGGACGACTCGCATCGCGTAGTCGGCGGCCTCGTGGTTGGGTCCCTTCTTGACGTCTCGCAGGGGAACGGTGACGACGCGTTCCTCGAAATCACTTGCACTCATCGTTATTCGTCGGTGTCGTTACGCCGCCAGTTGCGTCGCTTCGGGTTCCGCTGGACTTCCATGTCCGTCTTCATCATAACCCAAGCCGGCACGCGGCTGTTCTGGTTCTCGAGTTTGGCAAGTCGCTTCTTCTTGCCCTTCGATTTCTTACCCATAGTAGCCCGACGTAGCCCGTGCTGGCTTAAAATCTTGTCCATCTTGCAGGGCAAGCGGGGCGAAACGGCGACCGATCGGGCCGAATCGCCGGCGAAATCGCGATCGGATCGCCTACGAGTGCGGTCTCAGGGCTCGAATCGCCGCTCGAGAAACCGGGTCACCCCCTCGCACGTGGCGTCGCTGAGTTCGGTCGTGTAGGTCCAGTTCTCGATACCGTCGGTGCCGTCGTGGCGAACGAACCGGCTCCGATCGCAGCAGCCGGTGCCGTGAAAGCGGGTGCCGCCGCCGATCCGGTCCGGGCCGGCGTAGGCGGTCGCGATCGGCGACACTTCCAGCGTCTCCGCGTCGGTCCGAACGGCCGTCCCGAGTTCGTGATCGCAGTACGCCTCGCCGATCGACTCGACGATAGCGTTCGAGAGAAACGTATGGATCGTCTCGTGGATCGCCATGTTCCGAGTCACCGCCCGGGAGTCCCAGACCTCGGTCGCGCCGACGTTGGCGACCGTCTGCGCGTCGCCGCCCGCCTGCTCGTCACCGCCGTCGCCGTCGGCGGCCGCGCCGGTGACTGAGTTCGGCGACAGCGTCCCCCCGTAGCCGATCCGGTAGTTCAGCGGCGACCAGCACAGGAGGACGTGGCAGGCCCGGCCAGTGAGTGCGTCGCGTTTCTGCAACCGCCCACGAAATCGGTCGAGCAGCCCCTCGAGCGAGGGAAGCACGGCGTCCGTCGACAGCGGCGTTTCCGAGGGCGGAAACCGGATCGGATCGCCGCGCTCGACGCTGATCTCGAGGGACTCGAGGCGGTCGTGCTCGCCGGCGTACGCGAGTACCTGCTCGAAGGCCGCGTCGATGGCCGAAAGCGCGTCGCGAAGCGGGGTCGGCCAGTCTCGACGCAGTTCGTCGAGTCCGTACCGCAGTCGGGCCTGCAGCGGCACGTCGCCGGGATAGACCCGGACGCGAACGGGTGCGTCGTCGCGGTCGGTCGCCGTCTTCGATGCGCCGACCGACGAGGCGAGCGCCGCGCCCCCGACCGCGGCGAGGGCTTCCCGCCGCGTAACCCGCCACCGACCGCCTGTGCGCTCGGTCGGTCGATCCTCGAGTCCGGAGACCATGCTATCGAATTCGCTACACCGAACGCCGTCTTGATACCCAGTTCTGTATTTCCTGACTATCGGCCGGAACGGCGGTCTAATGGTCAACTTCGGGAGACTGTCCCCTCGCTAGAAACGGCCGAGAATGAGAAGTACCGCTGTCACTCGAGCGGGAACGATTCGACCGTCGAGTAGACCGGCCCCTCGTCCGTGAGCGTGCTCTCGGTCAGGCGGATCTCCTCGACTCGCGTCTCGCCGACCGTCGGATCGCGCTCCCGGACGAGTTCTTGGACCAGTTCCTTCCCGCCGGCGTGTTCCATCCGCGCGAGCGTGACGTGAGGGGTGAAATCGTGATCCTCGGCGTCGAACCCCATCGCCGTCGTCCGATCCTCGATGGCTTCGTGGAGTCGCGTGAGTTCCTCGCCGCCGCGCTCGACGCCCAGCCAGACGACGCTGATGTAGTCGAGGTTCGGAAAGACGCCCAACCCTCCGTAGCGGACGGAAAAGGGGTCGATATCAGCATCCTCGACGGCGGCGGCGAGTTCCCGCTCGAGCGCGGGCAGTCGGTCCTCCTCGATGTCCCCGAGGAACTTCATCGTAATGTGGGCCTGCTCCGGGTCGGTGAAATTGAGCCCGCCGGCGTCGGCGAACTCGTCTTGCAGGTCGGCGACCGGTTCCGCGAGGTCGTCGGGCAGGTCGACGCTGACGAACAGTCGCATACGCGAGTGCTCGTGAGCGGCGTACTCAAGCGTGACGGGAGATGGTTCGTCTCCGACGAGGGTAATCGGAACTCGGTTCGTGGTTAGGGACGCCCGTTATCTCCGTGGCGCGCAGAGAGCAGTCAATGACCGACGTTGTCGTCCTCGGCGGCGGGATCGGCGGCCTCTCCGCGGCCCACGAACTCGCCGAACGCGGATTCAACGTAACCGTCTTCGAGGCGAACGACCGCTTCGGCGGGAAGGCCCGATCGATGCCGATCGCGGACGAGCCGGACGCGTTACACGGCGAACACGGCTTCCGGTTCTTCCCGGCGTTCTACCGGCACGTTATCGACACGATGGAGCGAATTCCGGACGGGACTGGGACCGTCGCGGACAACCTCGTCGAGACCGAGGCGACGCTGATCGCGAGTTCGACGGGGCCGAGCCGGATCGCCGAGACGCGCACGCCCGACACGGTGCGGGGCTGGCTCGAGGCGCTTCGGCCCGCGTTCGCCGAGGACCTGCCCCGGGAGGACGTTCGCTTCCTGCTCGAGCGACTCCTCTACCTGCTGACCGCCTGCGAGGACCGCCGTGAGGGCGAACTCGACGACGTCTCGTGGTGGGCGTTCATCGACGCCGAGCACCGCTCGCAGGAATTCCGCGACCGACTCGCCTACGCCACGCAGGCCCTCGTCGCGCTCCGGCCGCAGGTCGGCAGCGCCCGCACGGTCGGCGCGATCTACCTGCAGTTGCTGTTCGGCCAGCTCGATCCCGCGTCGCCGACCGAGCGCGTCCTGAACGCGCCGACGACCGAGGCGTGGATCGAGCCGTGGGTCGACCACCTCGAGCGCCTCGGCGTCGAGTTTCGGCCGAACACCCCAGCACGGGGGCTCGAGTTCGACGGCCGGCGGGTTACCGGGGCCGCGCTGGCCGACGGGCGGACGGTGGCCGCGGACGACTACGTCCTCGCGGTGCCGGTCGAGGTCGCCCCCGAGTTCGTCACGCCGGAACTGGGCCGGGCCGCGCCCGAACTGGCCCGGATCGACCGGCTCGAGACGGCGTGGATGAACGGGATCCAGTTCTATCTCACCGAGGACGTCGAACTGACCCGCGGCCATCAGGTCTACACCGACTCCCCGTGGGCGCTGACCTCGATCTCGCAGCGGCAGTTCTGGACGGGCTACGACCTCGAGAATCGCGGTCCCGACGCGGTGGAGGGCGTCCTCTCCGTGATCGCCTCGGACTGGGACACGCCGGGAATTCATCACGAGAAGCCGGCTCGAGCGTGTACGCGCGAGGAGATCGCCGAGGAGATCTGGGCGCAACTGACGGTCCACCTGAACGGGCCCGACGACCGATTGACCGACGACATGCTCGTCGAGTGGTTCCTCGACCCGTCGATCATCGAAACGGCGGCCGGCGTCGAAAACCGCTCGCCGCTGCTGATCAACACCGTGGGCTCGTTGCGCAACCGCCCGCCGGCCGACGTCGGCGTGCGGAATCTCGCGCTGGCGAGCGACTACGTGCGAACGAACTCGGATCTGGCCTCGATGGAGTCGGCCGCGGAGGCCGGCCGGCGCGCGGCGAACGCCGTCTTCGAGCGCCACGGGGTTCGGGACCGAGCGGCGATCTGGGACCTCGAGGAGCCCGCGGTGTTCGAGCCGCTCAAGCGGCAGGATCGGCTCCGATACCGACTCGGGCTCCCCCACCCGGCGGAAGTGACCCAGTCGTTGCGGGGCGTCACCAGACGACTCGGCGGACGGGTGTGAGTCGTCTCGGCCGCAATCCGAACGGCGACACAATGCGGTGCTACCCGGGTCGCAGGCCTTAACAGTCGTCACCGCCACATTCGGGTAATGACCGACCGAGACGACGACCGCGACCATCGCTTCTCCGAAGGAGAGGGGTTCGGCGATCCGTACGACGATTTCGATCTGGATCCGCCGGAGCTCGGCGTCGACCCGTCGAAGGTCGACCCCGTCGACTCCCGCGTCGTCACCGACACGCTCGACCAGCACAACATCGATCAGGACGCCGTCGACGCCAGTGAACTGCTCGATGTCGGCCTGAACTACATGCAAATCAACCGCTACGAGCAGGCCACCGACGCCTTCGAGCGGACCGCCCGCTACGCCGAGGACGAGAAACTCGAGCAAGAGGCGTGGGTGAACAAGGGCGTCGCCCACGGCGAACTCGAGGAGTGGGACGAGGCCATCGGGGCCCACCGCGAGGCACTGCGGATCGACGACTCCAGCGAACACGCCGCCACCGCCGAGACGAATCTCGCCTACGCCCTCTGGGAGTTCGGCGAGACGACTGAGGCCCTAGAGCATGCCGAGAAGGCCATCGAGATCGACGAGCGCTTCGCCGCGGGCTGGTTCAACCGCGCCTTCTTCCTCTCGGAGCGGGGCCTCTCCGAGGAGGCGCTGAACTGCGTCGACAACGCGATCCGGCTGGGGCTGCGCAACGCCAAGGTCCTCGAGACGAAAGCCGAGATCCTCGAGGAGCTCGGCGAGTTCGATCAGGCCGAAGAGATCGCCGACGAGGCAAACGAGATGCGCGAGCGGGCCGAACAGGAGATGATGGACGACCGCGAGGAGATGTACGGCCAAGGGCAGGGCGGTGCGGGTGCCGGCCGCGGTGGCGCTGGCGCTGGACGCGGCGGTGCGGGTGCCGGAGCCGGACGCGGCGGCCGCGGCATGGGCGGCCAGTCGCCGCCTCGAGGGGGTGACATCGGCTTGGACGACCTCGGTGTCGCCGACCTCGGCATCGAAACCGCCGACGACGAGGACGAGAGCGAGCGGGAACGCGAGTAATCGGATGATCGTCAACGAACGCGAGACACAGGAAGGGCTGCTGGTCGCCGTCTGCGACGAGGCCGTCCTCGGCGAGACCTTCGAGGAGGGCGAGCTCTCCCTGACCGTCACCGAGGAGTTCTACGGCGGCGATACGGTCGACGAGGACGCGGTGGTCGAGAGCCTCTCGCGGGCGGCCGTCGCCAACATCGTCGGCACCCGCGCCGTCGAACTCGCCGTCGAGGAGGGGTTCATCGACGAGGCGAACGTCCTCGAGGTGGGCCAGACGCTACACGCACAGTTGCTGCGGATGGCCTGAGCGGTCGACCACACCGCGAGCGCCGCGATCGATTTTCTGCGCTCGGCTCGAGCGGCCTACAGGTCCGTTCGCTGGAACCGGTAGTAGCCGATCGCGACGGGCACGACGAGCCAGCACAGCAGGACGACGACCCCGAACCAGTCCTGGAGGTAAAACGGCGCGTCGCCCGGATAGCGCTCGGCCGGGGTCATCCCGTAGGCCTCCATCGACTGCAGGCCGTACTGGAACTGGAAGGGGAAGATCGAGCCCTCGACGATGGCACTGGCGAGATTGGTGTAGGCGAAGATCGGATTGAACTGCTCGAGAACGAGATACCACGTTTCGGCCTCGACCGGCACTGACTCGTCGTAGATCAGGTAGTACGGCCCGGCGGTGAGCAGTTCCCACAGCGCGATGAGCACCATGTAGAGTCCGACGACGATGGCCATCGACTTGCCCCGCGTGGCGACGCCGGCGGAGACGCCGACGGCCAGCCCGACGAAGGTCGTTCCGAAGAGCAGCGACACCGCGGCGAAGCCGAGCCAGTCGAGGAACGGGACCGAGCCGAAGAAAACGGCCCCGAGGACGAGCGAGACGAGGAAGGCGAGGCCGACGGCGAGCCCGACGACGACCGTGCGGCCGAGCAGTTTGCCGAAGACGACGTCGGTCCGGTTCGGTGGGAGCCCCAACAGGAGCTTGATGCTCCCCGAGCGCCGTTCCCCGACGACGGCCATGTAGCCGGCGATCAGCGCGGCGACCGGGAGGATCACCTGCAGCGGCGTTCCGAGGAAACTCAACACTTCGGCCGCGGTCACGTCGTCGACCGTGTACCAGATCGCGACGTAGCCGACGACGACGAGGCCGACGAGCAGGCCGATCAGCCCCCAGAGGAGCTTCGACCGGCCGGCGTCGTCGAACTCCTTGCGGGCGACGGTCGGGATGTGCGAGGTCATCGCGCCGTCTCCGTCTCGGCCGTCAGAGCGGTCCCATCGGCCGTTTCCGTCTCATCCACGTCGCCGTCGGTCAACGCGGTAAACAGCGACTCGAGCGACACCTCCTCGATCCGCAGGTCCTCGATCGTCGCCCCCGCGCCTGCGAGCGCGGTCACGACCTCGGCTTTCGCCGCCGGATCGGTGATCGTACACTCGAGGGTGCGACCGGACGCGGTGACTTCGGTGACGCCCGGCACCGAGCCGGCTATCTCGCGCGCCTCGCCCGTCCCGTCCGCGAGCGCGAGGGTCATCGTCGCGCCGCCGCCGATCTCCTCGCGGAGGCCTTCGATCGTGTCGACGGCGACGAGTCGGCCCTCGTTCAACACGCCGACGCGGTCACAGACCGCCTCGACGTGCTCCAAGATGTGACTCGAGAAGAAGACGGTCGTGCCGCGTTCGGCCTCGCTGCGGACGAGGTCCTGCATCTCGCGGATGCCGTGGGGGTCGAGCCCGGTCGAGGGCTCGTCCATGATGAGCAGGTCGGGGTCGCCGACCAGCGCCATGCCGGTCGCGAGCCGCTGGCGCATCCCCTTGGAGTAGTCGCCGGCCGGGCGGTCGGCGTCGTCGGCAGAGAGCCCGACTCGCCGCAGGATCTCGTCGGGATCGTTGCTGGCGTCTTTCGTCTCGATTGCGAACTCGATATGCCGCCGACCGGACAGCCGCGGGTAGATGTCGAACCCCTCCGGGAGCACGCCGACTCGCGGGCTGATCGCGTCCGGTTCCGCCTGTGTATCGTAGCCGAGTACCGTCGCCGACCCCGCCGTCGGACGGGTGAAATCCAGCAGCATGTTGATCGTGGTCGACTTCCCCGCGCCGTTCGGGCCGAGAAAGCCGAACACCTCGCCGTCGGCGACGGTCAGATCGAGGTCGTCGACGGCCGTGAGATCGCCGTACTCCTTCGTTAACCCGGATATCTCGATTGCGGACATCTCGAGCACTGCTTCACCGGCCTGCTGTATAATCCACTGGCCAAGATTTCACCATCGGAAAATGTGGGGGGATTCACACTTTTCAGCAGACGAACGACGCGATGACCGACGATGAGAACCGAGCGGTGCCCGCTGCTCGAGGACGAGTATGCGCGTCGCACCCTCATCGCCGCCAGCGAGGGACCGCTGTACGTCGACCGACTCACCGAGCGCTGTGACGCCTCGCCGCCGTTCTACCGGCGGATCGAACGGCTCGCAGACCGGGGGCTCCCCGACGAGTATCAGGGTCACGTCTCGATGACGCGAGACCGCTCGCGTCTCACTTGTAGCGGCCATCACTTATTTGACCATCAATTCGGTGGATACCAAAATTGTTTGGAGATACTGGTTTCCCTGACACACTCCAATGAACAGTTGCGGCAGGGCACCCACCAGGGTACCCCCACCACTCCCCCTGCCGTTCACCTCCCGAAACCCCGTCCCCATCCTCCCCTCCCCACCTCCCCCCTTTCCGTTCTCACGCTCGAGCAGCCGTCGCTATTCGACTCGCCGCTCGCGGACCGGGATCGCCGCGACTCGGCAAGACAGTCCGGTTCGACGCGGTTCCGGAAAAATCGGCCACGTCCGGACCGAAGGAGTGTTTTGTGTGCGGTCCCTGGTAGCCACCAATGAGTCACCAGGACCTCGAGGCGCTCGACGTCGGAGCGATCCGAGAGGAGTTTCCGATCCTCCAGCGGGAGTTCGACGGCGAGCAACTCGTCTATCTCGACAACGCGGCGACGACGCAGACGCCCGATCCGGTTATCGACGCGATGAGCGACTACTACCGCGAGTCGAACGCCAACGTCCATCGGGGGATCCACCACCTGAGCCAGGAGGCCTCGATCGCCTACGAGGACGCCCACGACCGCGTCGCCGAGTTCATCGGCGCGAGCGGCGGCCGCGAGGAGGTCATCTTCACGAAGAACACGACCGAAGCGGAGAATCTGGTCGCCTACTCGTGGGGCCTGAACGAACTCGGCCCCGGCGACGAGGTCGTCCTCACGGAGATGGAACACCACGCCTCGCTGGTCACGTGGCAACAGATCGGCAAGCGAACCGGCGCCGACGTGAAGTACATCCGGGTCGACGAGGACGGCCGCCTCGACATGGACCACGCCCGCGAGCTCATCACGGACGACACGGCGATGCTCTCGGCGGTCCACGTCTCCAACACGCTCGGCACCGTCAACCCCGTCTCCGAACTGGTCGATATCGCCCACGACCGCGACGCGCTGGCCTTCATCGACGGCGCGCAGGCCGTCCCCAACCGGCCCGTCGACGTCGAGGCAATCGACGCCGACTTCTACGCCTTCTCCGGGCACAAGATGGCCGGCCCCACCGGCATCGGTGCCCTCTACGGCAAGAAAGCGCTCCTCGAGGAGATGCAGCCCTATCTTTACGGGGGCGGCATGATCCGCAAGGTCACCTTCGAGGACTCGACGTGGGACGACCTGCCGTGGAAGTTCGAGCCCGGGACGCCCCAGATCGCCGAGGCCGTCGGCCTCGTCGCCGCCATCGACTGGCTCGAGGAGATCGGCATGGACCGAGTTCAGGCCCACGAGGAGGAGATCGCCCGCTACGCCTACGACCGGCTGACCGCGGAACCGGACGTCGAGGTCTACGGCCCCGAACCGGGGCCGGAACGCGGCGGCCTCGTCGGGTTCAATCTCGAGAGCGTCCACGCCCACGACCTCGCCTCGATCATGAACGACCACGCGGTCGCGATCCGCGCCGGCGACCACTGTACCCAGCCGCTGCACGACAAGCTCGGGGTCGCAGCCTCCGCTCGAGCGTCCTTCTACGTCTACAACACGAAAGAGGAGGTCGACAAACTGGTCGACGCCATCGACGACGCACGGCAGCTCTTTAGCTGACGTGCGAGGGACGTCTTGGCGAGCAATGCGAGCCAAGGCTCGAAGCGGCGAAGCCGCTTCGTAGACGCACGTCAGTTGTTCGCGTGAGCGAACACTGACTGCGAGGAGATGTCGACGATATCGCAGTTTACCCCTAGAAAACGGACTGTTCACTGGGGCTTACCTCGATGTTTTATCCACGGATACGATAACTGGTTCAGATGACTACGGAAGACGAGCAGGTGAACGAGCCGATCGACATCCTTCTGGTCGAGCCAAATCCCGGCGACAGTCGACTCTTCGAAGAGAAGTTCACGGACGCGAAACTCCTGAATACCATCCACACCGTCTCCGACGGCGAGGCCGCGCTCGATTTCGTCCACCAGCGAAACGACCACGCGGACAAACCGCGCCCGGATATCATCCTCCTCGAGCCACAGCTCCCCGGTAAGAGCGGGATCGACGTCCTCTCGGAGCTGAAAAACGAGCCGGTGCTCGACGAGATTCCGGTCGTCGTGCTCACGAGTTCCGATGCCGGCGAGAAGGTCGTTCAGTCCCACGGGCTCGAGGCGGACACCTACATTCAGAAACCGGTCGAACCCGAGGACTTCGTCGAGTTCGTGCAGTCGATCGAGGACTTCTGGTTCGCGATCGTTCAGAAGCCGGCGTAGTACCCCTGTTCGGCTCGTCTTCCGTACTCGCTCGGACGCCGCTCGGCCGAACCGATTCTGTCTGCCATTCGTTCCCAGCTGCGTGATCGGGCTGTCGAATCTCGGCTCGCGTCTCCTCGGAAGAAACAAAAAACTAGAAAAGAGTTTTTAGCGTCGCGCTCCTACCGGCGTCCGCCGAGGTGAGAACGCATGTACGAGAACCGAACCGACCATCCCGGACGCGATCCGTTCGCGGCCCTGGCCGACGTTCTCACCGCGGCGAGCCGGTACGATCTCCTGTTAGGGGTCGTGCCGCTCGCGTTCGCGGTTGCGCTGGTCGCCGCGACCGTGCTGGGCGTGTCGGTGGTGCAGGCGCTGTCAGTCGCGGCGGGCGTCGGTGCGTTCGCCGTCATCGACGCCTGCTACCTGAACCCGCCCGTCGACCGCGGTTCAGCGTAGCGCCACCGATTTCTCCCCGTTCGCGAACGCGGCGGTCCCGCTGCACCGACACACCAGTAGCGGAGCACCGACCGGAGCGATTTTTGATGCAACCCGAGAACCGGCCGCAAGTCCGTCGAAGACGGACATGATCGCCGTGTCGCCCCCCGGAACCCTTTTACAACTCACTCACTTATCCGTATCCAACGATGGGACTGGGCTCCGATATGTACCGACAGCAGATCCTCGACCACTACAAGAACCCCCGTAACTACGGGGAACTCGAGGATCCAACGTTCACTCACATCGGCGAGAACCCGATGTGCGGCGACGAGATTCGCATGGACATCGTCCTCGACGACGACGAGGAGACGATCGAACGGGTCGCGTTCAAGGGCGACGGCTGTGCGATCAGTCAAGCCTCCGCTAGCATGCTCTCGGGCAAGCTCGCCGGCAAGACCCTCGACGAACTCCACGAGATGGACCGCGACGACGTGATCGACATGCTCGGCGTCGATATCTCGCCGATGCGGGTCAAGTGTGCCGTTCTGGCCGAGAAGGTGGCACAGGACGGCGCGGAGATCTATCAGGGCGACCTCGACGTGGAGAAGACGACGACCGAGGACGACTGACGCCGCTTCGTCTCCGACGGAAACCGAAATCGAGAGCCGCGTTCTCTTTTCCCGATCGTCGCCGTCGATCTCGGAACGTGTCGCTGGTGTCGTTACCGCTCAGGATCGACCTCGTACAGCGGGTTCGGAACGGTGCCGTGCTCGACCGCGTGGGGGCGCTCGGGGCGGTCGCCGTAACCGATGTCGACGATCCGGTTGCGGTTCAGCGTCAGCTTCGGGACCGTCGGCTCGAGCAGGTCGAACAGTTCGAACCGCTCCTCGAGGTCGGGGAACCGCGCGTGGTAGTCCTCGACGGCGGCCCGAACCTGCCCCCAGAAGCGCTCCTCCGCGTAGTCGTGGTGGCGGGCCAGCAGGTCAGCGAGGTATCGATAGACGCCGACGAACAGGCCGTAGACGACGAACAGGCGCAGTTCTTCCGGCGGCACGGACAGCAGAACATCCGCGAGGTCCTCGGGGAGGTCCTGCAGTTCCTCGAGGGGCGCCTCGGCCACGTTGACGTCGTCGACGAAGTCCTTGACGGCGAGCCGCGACGGGCGGTCGTCCTCGAGGACGAGGATCGTGTTCTCGCCGTGGGGCGAGAAGGCGGTTCCGTAGCGGTAGAGGTAGTGCAACAGCGGCGGGAGCATCGTGGCGAACAGTTCGTCGAGCCACTCGGAGAGCTCGAGGTCGGAGCGTTCGACCAGTTTCGAGATCACGGGTTCGCCGTCCTCGACGTGTAGCAGGGCGGAGAGGGTCATCGCCCGCTCGCCCTCGTCGATCAGGTCCGTGACGCTCTCGCGCCAGACACACCCCAGCAGTTCGTTGTACTGGTAGGCCGGGGCCTCGAGCGCGTCGAACGTCGGGTGATCGAAGTTCACCCCCGCGATTTCGCCGGGGAGGACGACCTCGCACTCGTCGCGCAGGAACGGGTCCGAGTCCCGCACGTCCTTGACGTACTCCGTGACCAGCGGCGCGGCTTCGGTCCGCTCGCCGGGGAGCCCGCGCCAGACGAGCGTGTTGATGATCTGCATCGGGAGCTTGACGTTGTGCTTCGTCGGCTCGTCGGCGTTGACGAAGGTCCGGACCGACTGCATGGGCAGGTAGTCGTCCGGCCCCTCGCCCAGCGGGACGATGTCGTTCGTCGCGAGCTGTCTGCCGAACAGCGGGACGATGGCGTTCTCCCACTGCCAGTCGTGAACCGGCAGGAAGAGATACTCGTCGGGGTCGAGTCTCCGGTCCTCGAGTTCCGCGCGGAACCGCCCGTAGCGGCTCCCGAGTTCCGACTCGAGCAATGCCTCGCGGTCGAGCCCCTCGACGCTCACGAAGGTCGCCACCTCGCGCGAGACGGCACACCACGAGAGCCGGATCGGCTCGGCGCGCTCGGGCGCGTAGTCGCGGTAGTCGTCGTACCCCCAACCGACCCGGCCCTTGTTGAACGTGAGCCACGGGTGGCCGGTCATCTCGCCCTCGATTTCGGCGTAGGACATGTCGATGACCGATTTGTCCCTCCCGGCCGCGCCGCCGTTGCCGTCGCCGTCGTCATCGATGTGCGCGTCCGCGAGCAGCGTGTTCGTGTACTCGCGGACGAGGTGGCTGGCCGTGATCGAGTCCATGTCGATCGTCGGCTCGAGGTCGACGACGAACTGCAGCGGGTCGTCGGCGGGCTCGAACCCGTCGCCCGCGTCGCGTTCGATCGAGTCGACGCGAACGCTGAGGCTGTCCCAGAACCGCTCGACGGCCTCGAAGCGGTAGCGCGTTCCCTCGAGGTCGACCTCGTAGGTGCTCCAGTCCGTCGAGTCGGCATCCGGATCGTTCGAGTCGTCCGCGACCCGTTCCGGCTCGAGGATGTCCTCGTAGGTGAACTCCCGAAGGATCTTGGCGAGCAGGTCCCGCCCGGCGTCGGCCCAGCGGTCCGCGGTCAGCACGTCGTCTAGCGTGTCGATGCCGTCGAGTCCGTACTCGATCTCGTCCTGATCGATGTTGCGTGGTGTGTTCTGCATGAATTACTCCGTATCGAGCGATCGCGGTCGCGCCCCGTCCGTGCGAACCGGCGCGTGGTCGGCGAACTGTTCGACGTCGAAATGCTGGAAGACGGTGTCGCGGTCGATCGGGTACACCTCGCGGCCGGCGAGCCGATCGATGATGACCGCGTTCCGGTAACAGCCCAGCCCGAGGTCCGGCGTGCCGACGCCGTGGGTGTGCAGCTCGGCGTTCTGGACGAACACGCGACCGCCGCCGTCGTCCGCCCCGCCGAGGTCCCCCTCGAGGCGGTAGTCCTCGCTCACGCGGAACCGGCCCCGGTCGTCGAACGCGATCCGGTCGGCGATCGGCTCGAGGAACGTCGGCGTCGGCCGCTGGTAGCCCGTCCCGAAGATCACGGCGTCGGTCTCGAGGGCGAACTGCTGTTCTTGCTGTCGTTGCTCGCACTCGAGCCAGTAGCTGCCCTCGATGCGCTCGAGGTCGCGGACCGCGGTCGTCGCGAGCATGCCGAAGTCGGGGTCGCGGTCGCCGATCGAGCGCTCGTAGAGGGTGTCGTAGATCCGCTCGCTGGTCTCGGGATCGATCCCCTTGTACAGCAGGTCCTGGTCGGCCAGCAGGTCGTCTTTCCGCGACTGGGGCAGGTCGTAGAAGTACGCCGCGTACTCGGGCGTGAAGTGCTGGAGCCCGAGTTTCGAGTACTCCATCGGGAAGAAACCGTCCGAACGGGTGAGCCAATCGAGCCGGTAGCCGCCGGTGGACTGGCGCTCGAGCAGGTCGAGGACGACCTCGGCGGCGCTCTGCCCGGAGCCGACGACGGTGATCGAGTCGGCCGCGAGGGCGTCCGCGCGGCGTTCGAGATAGTCGGCGGTGTGGAACACCCGATCGTCTCCCGGCGCGTCGGCGTACTCGCGGGCGAACTCGGGCACTGCGGGCCGGGAGCCGACGCCCATCACGAGGTCGTCGGCGCGGTAGCGGTAGCGCTGGCCCGTCTCGGGAGCGACGGCCTCGACGATGAACATCCCGTTGTCGTTGTCATCCGTTTCATCATTGCCCATCTCGTCGGACTCGCCACGCCCGCCGCTCGCGTCCGCCTCGGCGTACTCGACATGCGTCACCTCCCGTCCGAACTGGGTCGTCGGCACGGTCTCGGCCACCCAGCGCAGGTACTCGTCGTACTCCCGGCGCGGGAGCTGGAACGTCTCGTAGAAGTAGAACTCGTAGATTCGATCGCGCTCGCGGACGTAGTTGAGGAAGCTGTAGGGGTTCGTGGGATCGGCCATCGTCACCAGATCCGCGAGGAACGGCACCTCGAGCGTGACGCCCTCGATCAGCATCCCCTCGTGCCACGCGAACTCGGGGTCGCGCTCTAAGAAGATCGCGTCGAGGTCGAGGGCCGGCTCCGCGCCGTCGAGCAGCGCCGCGAGGCCGAGGTTGAACGGGCCGAGGCCGACGCCGAGCACGTCGTAGCGCCCGCGGTCGATGACGGTATCGGAGTCGCCTCGGTCGACGGCGTCCCTGCCGTCTCGAGCGCCGTCGACGACGGTGATGGACTCGCCCCGCTCAGTCATCGCCGCTCACCTCGGCGCGGTCCGTCGGTTCGTCGTCGGCGGTCGGCGGCCAGATCTCGCGTTCGAACCGCTCGCGCGGACAGACGATCAGATTCGCCGTCTTCGATTCCTCGGGGAACGCGAACTCCCCGCGGGACTCGAAGCCACAGCGCTTCGCGGTCGCGAAGACCGCGTCGTTGCGGGCGTCGGGCTCGCCGACGACTCGACCGGTCTCGGGATGACTGAACTGGAAGGCCACCATTGCGCGGAGGAGGGCCACCCCGTATCCCTCGCCGACGTACTCCGGCGGACCGAACAGGAGGTGAACTCCCTGATCGGTCGGTTCGGCGTCGTAGTACGCCGCCAGATCGTCCTCGGCGGCCCAGTAGCGCTCCCAGTAGCTCATCGGGACGTGATCCAGACAGCCGACGTACAGCGTCTGGTGGTCGTCCGCGAGCTTCCCGCGGAGCGTCTCGCGGAACTCGGGCAGCGGCTCGTCGAGATCCCACGAGGGCTTGACGTGGTCGGAGCCGAGCCACGCGTGCAGCCGGCCGAGATCGCGCTCGAGCGAGACCGGCCGAAAGCCGATGTGGCGATCGATCGTCTCGTCGTAGTACTCGAAGTCGTACTCCGAGACGACCGTGGCGTGCGGGCCGCGGGACGGCTCTCGCCCCGTCATCGACTCACCTCCGACCCGGCGTCGTCGGCCGAACCGTGTGACTCCGCCGCTTCCGGCGCGTCCGCGTCGACGAGCGGGTTCCGTACGCCGGTGTAGACCGACTGCTCGTCGAGCGACGGCGCGTCGAGTTCGTCTAACCCCCGGAAGCGGGTCAGCAGGTTCGCCTTGCACGGCACCGTTTCGGACTCGAGCAGCGGGTCCAGAATCGACGTGCCGGGCCGGTCGAACTCCCGGAGCGACTCGAGTTCCGCCCGGAGGACGGCGAGCAGCCGGTGTTCGTCGACCAGTCCCGCGGTTCCGAAGGCGTTGATCACCCCGAGCGCGTTGTTGAGGACGACGTAGTAGCGAATCCGCTCGTCGGCGACCGCGTCGGGACAGACGCTGCCGGCCCGCTCGCCGACGCCGGGCAGCAGGGACTCGAGGCGCTCGTAAGCGCTCTCGGGGAAGTAGTAGCCCTGATTGTCCCGGTAGCGGAACTCGTCGGGGTAGCCCGCCTCGTCCAGCGTGAGCACGCTGTTTTGCTGGTGGGCCTCGAGGCCGATCCCCCGCTCGAGGTAGAGCCACAGTAGCGGCCGCACCGAGATCGAGAGGTAGCGCCGGAACCACTCCTCGCTCACCGCGGCGGCGTCGCGGCCCTCGCGGTCGGCGATGGCGCGGACGACGCGGCCGAGCCGCGAGTCGCTGTCACCGATCCCGTCCTGACAGAGCGCGACGACCGGCGTCGCCCGCCGGGCGTCCGCACCGCGGAAGGGATTCTCCCGGAGGACGACCTCGAAGCCCGATTCGTCGCCCTCGAGGCCCAGCGCGTCCGGATCGATCGTCAGGTAGGCCGGGTCCCGGACCACGTCGAACCCGGGGTATCGCTCGCGCAGGTCGTCCCCGAGGTCGGTCGCCAGCAGGTCCGAAATCGCGACCCCGCGCTCGAGTTCCGGTCGCTTGTTCGTCCGCAGCGAGTTGGTGATCTCGACGGCGAGCGAGCCCTTGACCATGAACGGCGAGTCGGGCGCGTACAGCGTTCGCACGGACGTCGTCGGGTGGAACTCCCGGCCCAGTTCCCCCAGCGACTCGAGTTTTCCTGCGGCGACCAGCTCCCGTACCGCGGAGCGCTCGAACAGCCGCTCGGCCTGCCACGGATGGACCGGCAGGAGGACGTCGTCCTCGGCGAGGTACCCCTCGAGAACGGACTCGGCGACGGCTGGATCCTCTCGCAGCGCCTCGCGGACCCACTCGGCCGCGGAGTCCTCGCGGGCGGACTCGCTCTCGACGATCTCGGGGTCAGCGCGGACGTAGTGCAGTCGGAACGACCCCTCGAGTTCCGGTGCGTAGCGTTCGGCGTCGCGCTCCATCCCCCGGCGGCTCTTCGGCGTCGGGTGCCGGAGGTGGCCGAAGACCAGCGACTGCTCGGCCTCGCGGAAGGTGAAGTCGGTGCCGTACAGTACATCTTCGTCGCCCGCACGGGCGTCGACGTACCGCTCGATACGCCGGCAGGACCGCACGACTCGCTCGAGGAGGTCGTCGCGGCTCCCGTCCGCGCCGCGTTCGATCTCGAGTTCCTTCGTCGCGAGCGCCGCGAGCGTGGCGTAGTCGAGTTCGATCGTCTCACCGTCGCCTCCGGCCCGATAGGACGCGGGCAGCTCGAACAGGTGGCGGCCGGTCGGGGAGCGGTACGCCACGGGAACGAAGCACTCGATCCCCTGATTCGGCAGCGGACACCGCAGGACGAGCCCGCTCGCCGGCTGGCGGTCGATCGGGGCGTCCGCGGCGGCGACGAACTCGCCGCCACCGGTCTCGTGGCAGTAGCAGTTCAGGAAGCTGTGCACCGTCGCCTCGCGGGCGGCCCGCGCCGCGTCGACATCGCGCTCGTCGGTCGCGGTCGTCGGTGTTGGTGAGTGTGGTTGTGTCATGCGGAATCGATCACCTCGCGTTCGAGAGCCTCGCCGCGGTCGGTGATCGCCGCGAGGGCCTCGCGGAGGTCGGAAACGGTCGTCTTCGGATTCAGAAGGGTGAACTTCAGCGCGGCGGTGCCGTCGATTTCGGTGCGGGCGAGGACGACCTCGCCGTCGGCCAACAGTTCGTCGCGGATCGCGCGGTTCACGCGGTCGACGGGGTCGTCGGCGTCGGCGGCCGCGGTGGCGGTATCGTCCCGCGCGTCTCCCTCGCTCGCTCGAGTCAGTCGATCCGAACGGTACCGGAAGACCACCGCGCTCAGTTCGGGGTCACAGCACAGTTCCAGCGCCGGCTCGGCCCGGATGTCGGCGGCGACCGCGTCGGCCAGTTCGCAGACGTACTCGACGCAGTCGGCCACGCCGGTCCGGCCCAGCGCGTTGAACGTCACGAACGGCTTCAGCGCGTCGAACCGGCGCGTCGTCTGCGTCGATTTCGAGACGAGGTTCGGTACCCCCGCTGCGTCGTCGCGCTCGGGGTTGAGGTAGGCCGCATTGCGCTCGAGGAACCGATACTCGTCGCCGTCGCGCAACAGAAACGCGCCGCAGCTGATCGGCTGATAGAACAGCTTGTGGAAGTCGACGGCGATCGAGTCGGCGCGGTCGATCCCCGCGAGCTTCGGCCGGAGGCGGTCGCTGATCGCACACGCCCCGCCGTACGCGGCGTCGACGTGGAACCACAGGTCCCGATCGGCGGCCCGATCCGCGAGCGCGCGGAGCGGATCGATACTGCCGAAGTCGGTCGTGCCGGCGGTGCCGATGAGCGCGAAGGGATGCCGGCCCGCGGCCTCGAGTCGTTCGAGCGTCTCGTCGAGCGCCGCGAGATCGATGCGACGGTCGCCGTCGGTCGGCACCGTGACGACCGCGTCCTCGCCGAGCCCGAGGTGGTGGGCGGCCTGCTCGGCCGTGAAGTGGGCGGCGTCCGAACAGAGCACGCGAAGGTCCGAGGCCTCGGGCGGCAGCCCGGCGGTCTGGACGGTCCGATCGAACGCCGTCTCGCAGTACCAGTCCCGGGCCAGCAGGAGTCCGAGGAAGTTCGACGCCGTGCCCCCGCCCGTAAAGACGCCGTCCGCGCCGGCGGGATACCCGAACAGCGCACAGCAGGCGTCGACGACGCGCTCCTCGAGGACCGACGCCGCGGGCGCCTGATCGAACGAGTCCATCGACTGGTTCGTCCCCGAGAGCAACAGCTCTGCGGCCAGCGCCGGGATCGCCGGCGGGCAGTGGAGGTGGGCGACACAGCCGGGGTCGTGGACTCGAACCGAGTCCGCGAGCACCTCGTCGGCGACCGTCTCGAGGACGTTCTCGAGCGAGTCGCCCTCGTCGGGGAACACCGCGAGGTCGTCGATCTGCTCGCGCAGCGTCTCGTGGTCGGTCCCCTCGTAGGGGTCCGTCACGGTCGCGAACGACTCGACGAGACGCTCGCGCGCCCGGTCGATCGCGTCCT
The DNA here is from genome assembly GCF_052439245.1 of Natrinema sp. LN54. Classification (NCBI taxonomy): domain Archaea; kingdom Methanobacteriati; phylum Methanobacteriota; class Halobacteria; order Halobacteriales; family Natrialbaceae; genus Natrinema; species Natrinema sp. LN54. The sequence goes on along the minus strand of NZ_JBQVRP010000003.1, from coordinate 247,011 downwards.
CGTAAGCGGCGTTGCCCGCTTCGTCGCCGAGGAACGCGCTCGCGGCGTCCGGCGGCGTCGGCTCGTCGGGGTCCGAACGGACCCGGCCTGCAAACTCGTTGCCCGTCATGCGGGTGCCTCCGCCCGGTGTCGCTCGCCTTCGACCGCTGCACGAACGCTCTCGTGAACGATTTCGCCGACCTCGTCGATCCGCGCCGCCGAGATCGTCAGCGGCGGGAGGAACCGAACGACGCTCCCGCGACGACCCCCCGTCTCGATCACGAGCCCGCGATCGAACGCTTCCGACTGGACGGCCGACGCGAGGTCGCCGTCCGCGGGGAAGTGATCCAACGAGTCCGGGTCCCCGGCGGGATCGACGATTTCCATCCCGAGCAACAATCCGCGCCCGCGAACGTCGCCGACCGCCTCGAACGTCGCGGCCGTCTCCTCGAGGTGAGCCCGGAGCCGGTCGCCCATCGCCGCCGCGTGGTCCGCGAGGTCGTGCTCGAGGACGTGTTCGATCGTCGCGGTCCCGGCGGCCATCCCGAGTTGGTTGCCCCGGAACGTCCCGGCGTGTGCGCCGGGTTCCCAGACGTCGAGCGACTCGTCGTAGACGACGACCGACAGCGGGAGCCCGCCGCCGATCGCCTTCGAGAGCGTCACCACGTCCGGGACGATATCGGCGTGCTCGAACCCGTACAGTTCGCCAGTGCGCCCGAGCCCGGTCTGGATCTCGTCGACGATCAGCGGCACGTCCCGCTCGCGGGTCACCCGGCGCATCTCCCGGAGCCACTCGGCGGGTGCCGGAATCGCGCCGCCCTCGCCCTGCACGGGCTCGAGGATCATCCCTGCGGGATCGACGATCCCGCCGTCGGGATTCGACAGCGTGCGGTCGACGTATTCCGCGCTCGTCCGCCAGCAGTCCTCCCCGCCGAGCCCGAACGGACAGCGGTACTCGTAGGGGTAGGGCAGGTGGTGGACGTCCGGCATCAGCCCCGGAACCGGCTCCTTCGCCGCCGTATCGCCCATCAGGCTGAGCGCACCGTTCGTCATCCCGTGGTAGCCGCCCTGAAACGCCAGCATCGATCGGTTCCCCGTCGCCGTCTTGACGAGTTTCAGCGCGGCCTCGACGGCGTCGGTCCCGGCCGGGCTACAGAACTGTACCCTCGCGGTCTCGGCGAACTCGTCGGGCAGACTCTCGAGCAGTCGGTCGACGAACCGCTCCTTGACCGGGGTCGTCAGATCGAGCGTGTGGACGGCCCGATCGCGCTCGAGCAGGTCCTCCATTCGCTCGACGACCGCGGGGTGGTTGTGGCCGAGCGCGAGCGTTCCCGCGCCCGCCAGACAGTCGACGTACTCGTTCCCGTCGACGTCCTCGAGGATGGCCCCCTCGGCGCGGTCGATCGCGAGCGGCAGCGAGCGCGGATAGGTCCGCGCGTTCGACTCCCGCCGCGCCTGCTGTGCGAGGAGCCCCTCGGCCGACGAACCGTCGTCGGTCACGGCGACTCACCGCCGTCCGGCCGCCGATCACTGGTTCGGTCCAATGGTAATTGTCTCTGCGACATGCGGTTTTTAGGCTAGCCTAAACAAATAAAAGCGTGTCGGATTTTAGGCTAACCTAAAACTTATGTCTGCGGCGCGGAGCGGGTCGAATTCCGCGTGTAGCGACGCGGTACGGCCGCCTCGATCGTGCTCGAAGGGGAACTCGGTCATCGACGGATCGGGTACTGACGGATCGACATCACCGCCGGCACCGGGACGAACAGGCGTCGATGCGCGGAAAACGACCGTAATGGGGGGCCGAAACGAACGACGTATGGACTGACAGAACTACCCATGCGACGGGGATTCGTTTAACTCGCCAGCATCGCGAGCGGCGTCGACGCAGGAGAGCTGTACTCGGATCAATAGCTACCGCTCGCGGGAGTTATACTCTCGAGTAGAAAAACGAAATCGGGAATCCGCCGCGACGGGTCGCGGTTTATTCGGGCTTCAGACCTTCGTCCTGGACGCGCATGACGGCTTCGCCGTCGGCGAGGTTCGGCGCGTCGACCAGTCGGACGATCCGCTTGTCGCCCTTGGACTTGCGCAGGTAGATTCGGAAGGTGGACTTGTGGCCGAGGATGTTGCCACCGATCGGCTGGGTCGGGTCGCCGAAGTAGGAGTCGGGGTTCGAGGCGACCTGATTGGTGACGATGACGGCGGCGTTGTAGAGGTTGCCGACCTTGTCTAAGTCGTGGAGGTGCTTGTTGAGTTTCTGCTGTCGGTCCGCGAGTTCGCCACGACCGACGTACTCCGCGCGGAAGTGGGCGGTCAGCGAGTCGACACAGAGCAGGCGGACGGGGTACTCCGAGTCCTCGTGTTCGCCCGCGAGTTCCTTCGCCTTCTCGGCGAGCAGCATCTGGTGGTTGGAGTTGAACGCCTTCGCGACGTGGATCTTCTCGAGGACGTCCTCGACGAGCGCGTCGACCGCGTCCTCGTCGTCGGCCGACCCCTCGATTTCGCGGTCCTCGAGCGTCGCGTTGATCGCGTCGTCGGGCAGTCCGCGGACCATGTCGTCGATCCGCTCGGGTCGGAAGGTGTCCTCGCTGTCCATGAAGATGGCGCTGCCGTGGAGCCCGCCGACCTCCTGTGGGAGCTGGACGTTGACGGCCATCTGGTGGGTGACCTGGGACTTCCCGGCACCGAACTCGCCGTATACTTCGGTGATCGACTGCGTTTCGATGCCGCCGCCGAGCAGGTCGTCGACCTCGCCGATGTGCCAGCTCAGCTTGCCGATTTCGTTCCGTCGCTCGAGCACGGTCGAGCCGGTTTCGAAGCCGCCGATGTCGGCGGCACCGCGGGCGGCGCGAACGATATCGGCGGCCGTAGACTCGCCGACGTCGGCCGTGTTCGACAGTTCCGACGGGGCGGCGACGGCGAGGCTCTGATAGGAGTCGAAGCCTGCATCGTGGAGTTTGTCTGCGGTCGCCGGTCCGACGCCGGGGAGTTCCTCGAGATCTGATTCGGGCATACTCCCTGCTTGTGCCGGACCCCCCATAAACCCTCGTTAACAGGGAAGTGAAAGTGAAAGTGCCGGAAAGCGGTGGGGTGAACTGAGACGGCAGCAACGGATTTAGGAGGAAAGGTGCGTGTCGGCGGCACGAATTGGTACCGCTCACTCAGTACGGCGGAGTGTGGCGACCTCGCGTCGGACCGCGGATCGCCGGCGGCTCAGTGGAGTTGCTCGTCGGCGTCCCACTCGAGACAGTAGAGTCGTTCGTCGTCGCTGCCAACGTAGAGCCGCTCCGGGGCGACCGCGGGCGTTCCCCTGATAGCGCCGTCGGCGGCGAAGTGCCAGTAGGGGCCGGGATCGGTGACGTCGATGCCGTAGAGCGACCCGCTCGCGTCGCCGACACAGAGCACGTCACCCGCGACGACGGGACAGGAACTGGCCGCTCCGTCGAGTTCGATTCCCTTGCGCGAGAACAGCCAGCCGCGCAGTTTGCGCCGGCCGACGGTCGTATCGGTGACGTGGAGATAGCCGTCCGCGGCTCCGATAACGGTCGTCTCCGCGGCCGGGAGCACGGTCGCGGAGGTGGTAAAGCCGTCGCGGATCTCGTAGGTGAACCACGTCTGGCCGGTGGCGGCGTCCAGCGCGACCATCGTCCCCTCGTCGTCGCCGACGTAGACCCGGCCGTCGGCGATCGTCGGCCCGGCCGCGACCGTGCCGCCGACCGGTGCCGTCCAGACTTCCTCGCCGGTCTCCGCCTCGAGCGACACCACCGTTCCGTCCGCGGTCCCGACGAAGGCTCGCTCCGCCGTCGTCGCCCACCGCCGATCGGGCTCCTCCCCGCGCTCCGCCGCGAGCAGATCCGAATCCATCGACTCGAGCAACTCCTCGCCCGGCTCTCCCTCCAGCGCCGATCGCCGTTGCTCCCCCTCCCGTCCGTCGGCGATCGCGGGCGAGCCGACGACGGCCGACTCGGTCTCGTGGGTCCACAGTTCGGTTCCGGTCTCGGCCTCGAGCGCGGAGAGACCGGCCGCGTGGCCGGCGTAGAGCCGCCCCTCGGAGAGCGCGAGCGGGGACTCGAGCGCGCCCGGTAGCTCTACGTGCCACTCCGCCTCGCCGGTACTGACATCGAGCGCGCGGACAGTGCCGTCCGCCGTCCCATAGTACAGCCGATCACGGTCGACGACCGGTGCCGCGTCGGTCGCGGCCTGCGTCTCGAACACCCACCGACGGCGACCGGTTCCCCGCTCGAGTGCGTAGCAGTTGCCCCGCGCCGTGCCGACGTAGACGGTGTCGCGGTCGAGTACCGGCGAGCCGACCGGGCCGACGAGGTCGGCCGTCCACGCCGCCTCGATCCGAGCCGGTCCCTCGATGTCGCGCCCGAGCCCCGAGTTTCGCGAATCGCCCTTGTACTGATTCCACTCCGTCACTGGCCGGGAGTACCGACCGAACCGGCATAATGGATGTGGAACGGCGACCGTGCTGACGGTCGGACGGGTGGCTGCTCGGGCAGAAGACTCGAGACGAAGCCGTCAGGCGGCGTGTGCCGCCGAGTCGGCCGCCTCGACGCCGGAGAACTCGAAACGGGCACCGCCGTCGGCGCTCTCGCCGACCGAGACGTCCCACCCGTGGGCGTCGGCGATGCTCCGGACGATATTGAGGCCGAACCCGGTTCCGTCGTCGTTCGTCGTATACCCCATCTCGAACACCGTCTGTCGCTCCTCGGGCGGGACTCCGGGCCCGTCGTCCTCGACGACGAACCCCGTGTCCGTTCGGCGGACAGTGACGGTCGCGCCCGGCCCCGCGTGTTCGATACTGTTTCGAAACAGGTTCTCGAGCAGTTGTCGAAGCCGTTTCCGGTCGCAGGATATCGTACCGAGGTCGCCGTCGACGTGAAGCCGTGCTTCCGAGGACTCGATCGTCGACCACGCCCTGTCGACGGCGGTTTGGAGCGAGACGGGACGGGATTCGTCGACAGTCTTCCCCTGTCTCGAGAGTGTCAACAGATCCCGAATGAGGTCTTCCATGCGGTCTAAGGCCGCCGCGACCCGGGACAGATTCTCGTCCACTCGATCGCCGTCCCCGTCACCGCCTCGCTGTTCGCGCGCGAGGTCGAGATGTCCCGTCGCGACGTTCAGCGGGTTCCGGAGGTCGTGGGAGACGACGCCAGCGAACGCGTCCAACCGCTCGTTCTGTCGGGCGAGTTCGCGCTCGTGGTCCGCCAGCCGTCGCCGGGCTTCGATCGATGCGACGGCGTGGCCGATCGTCTCGCCGAGTTCCGTCAGCACTTCCTGTTCGTATTCGTCGAACACGTTCCATCGGTCCGCGTAGATACTGAAGAAGCCGTAGACGGTCTCGTCGTGGACGATCGGGACGACCGCCAGCGACTGTACGCCGCGGCTCTCGAACAGGTCCCACCACGGTTCCATCGTCGGGTCCGCGAAGACGTCCGGGACGCACTGTATCTCTCCCGTCTCGATGGCGCGACCGCCGGCACCACCACCGGTCGGACTGTCGTCGACGGTGACGGTAATCGACTCGACGTACTCGTCGTCCAAGCCGGCCCACGCCACGGGACGAACCCGCTCCATACCGTCCTCGTACCGTCCGATCCAGACGCCTTCGTAGGGTTCGGACTCGCTCAACCGGTTACAGACGGCCTGCTCGAGGTCGGCTCGGTCGGTCTTGTTCACCACTTCTTGGGTCGCGATTCGGATCGTATCGTTGATGCGGTTCAATCGCTCGATGGACTGCTGTCGTTCCAGCCCTCGCACGTCGTAGACGCCGACCAGCAGGCCGACGAGGGCACCGAACGTCGCGACGTTGAGCATCGGGACGAACGGGTTGACCAGCGAGAATCCGATCACGACGACCGTCCCGAGCAGCCACGCACCCAACGCCGAGACCGCCAGCACGCCGGCACCCGCCCACGCCAGCATCCGGCCGACGAACTGGTTCGAGACCAACCGATCTCGAGCGAGCAACGCGCCGACGACCGTCACGACCATCGAGAGGGCAATCGGGGCGCCGTCGATGAGTACCTGCGCGAGCGTCGTCTCGAATCGGATGACGTTGACGAGATGTAAAAGAGAGAGGAGGACGCCGATCACGGTGATCAGCCGGCCGACGAACCGATTGGAAGTGACCCTCATCGAACTCCTCAGTAGTTAGTCGGACATGTGGCGCCGCGAGTATAGGCTCTCCGGCCTGCTGTCAAGCGAGCGGAACGAACGCGCGACTCACCGCTCCCAGACTGGGAGCGGCGAATCTGCCCGAGTCCGGGACTGGTCGGAATTGAGAGGGCGGCAGGAAAAGGGAGCAACTGGTGTATGGCGCAGTTGTGATGATGTGGTTTTGATGTGGCTTCCTGCCGCGTACTTCCCCGTATGCGAGGTACCGCAATACCAGTGACTCCTACACGATTTGGGAGTCCGCCGACCGGACGCACGAAACCGAGAGACGGGACGCTATCGGAGCCACTGAACCGATTTCCACACTGATCGCACGGTCGTCCGGTGATCCGATGCGTAGTGAGTTTCCGTGGCTACGATAGTCGTGTCCGGTCCGAATACTCACTTCGAATCGCGAGCCGTCACTCCCACGGATGAGTCCCGCCCTCGCTGGGCCAGAGCGGGTACCAGTAGTCCTTCTCGCGCTCGATCTCGAGTTCGCCGTCTAACGCCGACTCGAGGGTGAACTCGGCGCTCGAGTCCCGCTCTCGGCCGGATTTCGGGACGAAGGGGTAGAAGCGCCCGCGACGGAAGGAGTAGATCCAGTACGCCGACTCGCCCGCGCCGGCGGCCTCGCCGCCGCCTCGGTTGCCCAACGCGCCGCCGCGCTTTTCGTACGCGAAAACGGCCGCCAACAACCGCGAGCCGTAGCCGTGCTCGATGAACGTGTCCGCCGCGAAGTGCATGCTCGTGATCAGGTCCTCCGGATCGTCGTCCGCGAGGACGACCCAGTGGTAACCGTGGTCGTCCGCGGTGACCGAAAACTCCGTGCCCGTCTCCTCGCGACCGGCCTCGAGGATCGCTTCGACCTCGTCGACGGCCTCCCGGAAGTCGCTCGAGTCGACGCCGGAAAAGCAGAGCGCGCCCACGTCGAGCGACTCGTAGCCGAGATCGGCCTCCATCGTGAGGTAGGCGGTGCTCATCCCGAAGAGGTCGTCCGGGTCGGCGTCGCGTCCGGCGTCGGTCTCGGCGCGCGACCCGAGGATGGCGCGGAGTCCGTCGAGTAGTCCCATATCTCGAGTAGCGACGGCCACCCCTTAGAAGGTCTGCATTTCGCGCTCGATCGACTCCGCGATCGGGTGCGGCCCGCGATAGGCTATCTCGACTTGACGACGACCGTTGCGATCGTGCTCACCACGACACCACTACTGAACGCGAGTGCGAACCCGATTACGAGCGGCGTCGCGGCTCCGTCCGCGCCGAAAATAAGCCCCAGCAGGGCGAAGACCGCGAGGCCGGCGATGACCCAGTACCCCCGCTCGAGTGCGCGATTGAGGGGATCGATATCATCCGCAACGCCCGCGACGAGGCCCAGACCGGCACTGAGTACGAGAACGAGACTGGACATCGATTCCGGACCAGTGCTCGTCTCGAGTGCGGCCGCGATACCGACCCCGCCGAGTACGATCCCCGCGAGTAATTTTATAGCATTCGGAGGCACGTACTGACTATTGCTGTTCGCAGACATCCGGATGATTTCATCTACTACTTGTTGGTATAAAAACACCTAGTTCGACGGAGTGGTTCTACTCGCGGACTGGCTGACCACCGACCCCTGACCCGCCAGCTGTCGTCTACCGCCGATTCGAGGAACGATCCACACTCGAGTGGCAAGAGCCGACCCTTAGACGGCCTGCATTTCGCGCTCGAGGCTCCGGAGCTGTTCGACGCGCTTCTCCGTCGGTGGATGCGTCGAGAAGAGGCGACCGATGACGCCGGACTTGATCGGGATGATGAAGAAGGCGTTCATCTCGGCTTCCTCGCGCATGTCGTCTTTCGGGACCTTGTCCATCTCGCCCGAAATCTTCAGGAGTGCGGAGGCGAGCGCGGACGGATTGCCAGTGATCGCGGCCGCGCCGCGGTCGGCGGCGTACTCGCGGTACCGCGAGAGCGCCCGGATGAGCAGGTAGCTGATGATCCAGACGACCAGCGAGACGAGGATGGCGACGACGATGCCGCCGCCCCCGCCCTGCCGACCGCGGCCGTGGCCGCCGCCGAAGAACGCGCCCCAGCGGACCATCATGAACGCGATGGTCGAGAGGAACGAGGCGATGGTCATCACCATCATGTCGCGGTTCTTGACGTGGGCCAGTTCGTGGGCGAGGACGCCGTCGAGTTCCTCTTGGTCGAGCGTGTTCAGGATCCCGGTCGTCACGCAGACGGCCGCGTTGCGCTGGTTGCGCCCGGTCGCGAAGGCGTTCGGGACCTTCGAGTCGACGACCGCGACCTTCGGCTTCGGGAGGTCGGCCTGCTGCGAGAGCCGTTCGATCGAGCCGTGCAGTTGCGGGTACTCGTCGGCCGAGACCGTCTTCGCGCCCATACTCCGGAGCGTGAGCGTGTCGCTGAAGTAGTACTGCACGAGCGAGAACCCGCCGAAGAACAGCCCGAAGAGCAACAGTCCGCCGCCGACGTAGAGCGTGATCACGCCGGCGAAGACGATGTACAGCGCGAACAGCAGAAACATCGTCACGAACATTCGAAGCCGCAGTCCCCAGTCCGCCTGCCAGTTCATACCTAGACGAACGGGCTCCGGAGAAATAAGTACCCTGACGATACGCTCTCGACTACCCTCGAGCGCGGTCGGCTTCCGAATTCAATTTATCCTGACTTTCTCCACAGTCCCGCGAAAGAAAGACATTCGACGAGTGCCAACCCCCGCGTGCGGTTTCCGGGAGCCGTGGCGTCCCTGGCGGTTGGGGGCTCGCCCGGGACGCTTTTTCGTATACTGGCCGGTCAGACAGCGGGTCGACGACTGACGGAACGGCTTCACCGATCGTCCCCGAGTTATATTTGTGTTGACTGGTTCCGTCGAAACGACGAATGTCCTCCCCCGATTCGGTACTCCTCGAGGAGTGCACGTGGCCGGAAGTCGAAACGGCGTTCGAGAACGGAACGCGGACGGTGATCGTGGCGGTCGGCTCGATCGAGCAACACGGGCCGCACCTGCCGCTGAACATGGATACCCTCGACGGCGACGAACTCTCGCGACGGATTGCCGCGGAACTCGGTGATGCACTGGCAGCGCCGACGATTCGGCCCGGGTGCTCGGGTCACCACATGGAATTCCCGGGAACGATCACGATGCCACCGGAGACGCTGATGGACGTGATCCGCGCCTACTGCCGGTCGCTGGACGAGCACGGGTTCGAGCACGTCGTCCTCGTCCCGACCCACGGCGGGAATTTCGCGCCGGTCTCGACCGTCGCGCCCGAAATCGCTCGCGAGATCGATGCGTCCGTGATCGCCCTCGCGGACCTCGACGACCACATGGAACTGCTCAACGAGGGGCTCCGCGAGGCCGGCGTGGAGTACCAACAGGACGTGATCCACGCCGGGGCCGCCGAAACGGCCATGATCCTCGCGATCGAGAATGAGCTTGTCCGGACGGATCGACTCGAGGCGGGGCCGGAGGGGTCGATCTCCACCGCTCGACTCCTCAGTGAGGGGTTCGAATCGATCACTGAGAATGGCGTGTTGGGCGATCCCAGTGAAGCCACCGCCGACGCCGGCGAGGCGATTTTCGACGCCGTCACCGAGGCGTACGTCGAACGGATCGAAGCCGAGCGCGAGGCGGTCCGAGAGGAGACGGTGTATGACGCCAGTCCATGACAGCTCACCCTCGTGGAGATCCGAACACACCCGCTCGCAACCGATCTCGTGAACCCCTTCGTTTCGGATGGAGACCCCGTGACGTGGTCACGTCTGACGACGGCGCAGCGGCGTGATTCTGACACAGGCCCGACGACTCTTCCAGACACCCCGCCGTTTTGCGTAGCGCGGCGTGACTGTTCCGAAACGGAGCCGATCGCGGGCTGTGGAAGGTGTCGCAGTCGACTCGAGTCCGATCTCGTCTCGCCCACGCCACCGCTCGTTCTTTAAGTGCCTCTGGTCACAAGGTGGAGCTATGACGGGAAGTCGTCGTTTTCGAGGGGGCCTCACAGATTCCGCAGTTACAACGCTCTATCTCTCAGCCGGCACGTCCGCGCTCCCCGCGATCGTCCTTTAAGTGTCTCTGGTCACAAGGTGAAGATACGACGGACGAGCGCCCTTCTCGAGGCAGTTACGATCCACCAGCGACCAGTAGTGCGTTCGTTGCTATCCTCCAGTGCCGACTCTCCACGGTCCTCGAGCCGGCTTCAGCGAACTTATCTTCCGCGCACGGGAACCGGCGACCATGGAGTCCGACACGCGGATTCGCGTCGCGACCGCGGCGGACGCGGCCGCCGTCCGAGACATCTACGCCCCGTTCTGCGAGTCGACGGCGGTCACGTTCGAGGAGGCACCGCCCGACGAGGCCGAACTGGCCGATCGAATCGAATCGACCCTCGAGGACCACCCGTGGCTGGTCTGCGAGATCGACGGCGAGGTCGTCGGCTACACCTACGCAGGACCGCTGCGCAAGCGCCGTGCCTACCAGTGGGTCGTCGAACTGTCGGTCTACGTCGCCGAGTCGGCTCGCCAGTCCGGGGTGGGTCGCGCGCTCTACGAATCACTGTTCGCCGTCCTCGAGCGCCAGGGGATTCGGGACGCCTACGCCGTGACCACGGTTCCGAACCCCGAAACGGAGCGCTTCCACGAGCGGATGGGGTTCGAACGACTGGTCGATTTCCCCCGGATCGGCTACACGCAAGACGACTGGCAGGACGTGGCGTGGTGGCGACGACCCCTCGCCGAGAAGTCCGACGCGCCCGACCGGCCGCGCCCGTTTCCGGCGGTCTGCGAGGATGAGGACTGGGACTCGCTCGTGCGAACGGGTATCGAGTCCCTCGAGCGATCGTAGCGTGACTCTCTGGGCGAGCGATGCGTCCGGCTCTCTCGACCGAAGCCGCTTAGTGTGACCACCGACTGGTATCGGGCGTGAATCCCTCGAACTGGCGGACCTACCTCGTGACGCAGGCGTCGCTGTCGGCCGACCGGTCGACGCCCGACATCGTCCGCGCGGCCATCGACGGCGGTATCGACGCCGTCCAACTGCGCGAGAAGGATACGAGCGCCCGTTCCCGGTACGAACTCGGCCTGGAGGTGCGCGAGCTCACGGCTGAGGCGGGCGTCGAGCTGATCGTCAACGACCGCGTCGACATCGCGCGGGCGATCGACGCCGACGGGGTCCACGTCGGCCAGTCCGACCTGTCGGTCGCGGTCGCCCGCGATCTGCTGGGGCCGGACGCGATCGTCGGCTGTTCGGCGTCGACGGTCGCGGACGCCCGGGACGCGGAAGCCGAGGGGGCGGACTACCTCGGCGTCGGCGCGGTCTACGGAACCGCCTCGAAGGACGTCGATCCGGACGAGGACGGGATCGGGCCGGAACGGATCGCCGACATCGCCGACGCGGTCTCGATCCCGATCGTCGGGATCGGGGGCATCACGGCCGACAACGCCGCCCCGGTCGTCGAAGCGGGTGCGGCGGGCGTCGCCGTCATCTCCGAGATCACGGCGGCCGCGGACCCGCGAGCCGCGACCGAATCGCTTGCTCGAGCCGCCGAAACGACGAAGGCGGTCGACGCCGGAGGCAACGGACGATGAGCGTTACAGACACAGCCGCCGCCGACCTCGCGGAGTCGGTCCGAGCGGTCCGGGAGACGGAGCCGCTCGTCCAGCACCTGACCAACACGGTGACGATCAACGACGTGGCGAACCTGACCCTGCACTGGGGCGGGCTCCCCGTGATGGCCGACTCCTTCGGGGACGCCGGCGAGATGGCCGAACTCGCGCGCGCGATCACGATCAACATCGGACAGGTCCCCGACGCCCGCGTCGAGGCCATGCACGAGGCCGCCCGGAAAGCCAACGAGCGCGGGATTCCGGTCGTCCTCGACCCCGTCGGCGTCGGCTCGACGCCCTCGCGCGAGGCGGTCGCCGAGAGCCTCCTCTCGGAGATCGATTTCACCGTCATCAAGGGCAACTACGGCGAGATCAGCGCGCTCGCCGGCGTCGAGGCCGACGTGAAAGGCGTCGAATCCGTCGGCGACTACGAGGAGATCGAGAAGACGGCGCAATCCCTCGCGGAATCGACCGGCGCGATCGTCGTCGCCTCGGGCGTCACGGACGTCGTCGCGGACGCCGACGGCGCGGTTCGAGTCGCCGCCGGCCACGAGACGCTCGGCGAGGTCGTCGGCACCGGCTGCATGCTCGGCGCGACCGTCGCGACCTTCTGTGGCGCGCTCGAGGACGACCGCGAAGCCGCCGTCCACGCCACGCTCGCGTTCGGCATCGCCGGTGAGCGCGCCGCCGAGATGGACCACGCGGGCCCGGGAAGCTACCGAACGAACTTCCGCGACGCGGTCGCCGGCGTCACCGGCGAGGTCGTCGCTGACCTCGAGCTCGAGGATCGGCTCGAAGAGATCCTCTGAAACGGGGTCGAGTGGACCGTCTGTCCAGCCGGAACTTCCAGTTCCCGGGATCGTACTGAAACCGTTTTAATACCGCCGCGTGAACTGTCGACTATGGCTCGAGACGAACTCGAGAACGCGGCCGAGTCGATCGAGGAGGCGGCGACGGCCGCGTCCGACGACGAGGCACGGGATCGGCTCCAGAACCAAGCGGCGAAGTTCGAGGATTACGCCACGGCCGATAGCGGCCCGGACCACGGCCAACTCGCGCGCCACGAACACATCCTGAAAGACATCGCCGACGACGAGGGCGGCGACGCCGCGGCGTCGATCGACGACGCGCTCGAGGCGATCACGGAGTTCCGTTCGACGCTCGAAGGCGTTTGAGGGCGCGAGAAGGGCGTTTTTTGCGGGTCGGGAAATCGCAGATACCGAGCGACGGTATCGGAACTCGAACTGCGACTCGCGACGCTGCGCTCCGAATCGAGGTGTCTGCGCTGGAGTACATCCGATACCAGCGAGCGGCCCGCTTTCTACGCTCGCGGATGGAAACGCACTACTCTCGCGTTAGCAGACCGGCTTCGGGTTCGCGCCCATCCCCTCGAGCGTCTCGACGTACTCGTCGTAGGCGGCCTGAATCGCACCCGTCGCGGCCTCCCGTGCGCGCTCCCAGTCCTCGTCGCCCTCACAGACAGTCTCGAGAAGGGCGGTCGCGCGCTCGAGTTGGTCGTCTAAGTCCTCGCCGAAGCCGCGGAACAGGCTGGCGGTCTGAGGGTCGGCGTCGCCGACGAAATAGCCGACGACCTGCTCTTTCGAGCGCTGGCTCGCGAGGATGCGGCCGACGAGCGCGCCGACACGGGAAACGGTGTCTTCCTGCTCGCGGAGGAACTCGTGGAGCTGCGGGGTGTCGGTCGGTTCGTACTCGTCGTCGAGTTTCCCGTCGACGGTCTCGTAGTGGTCCTGCTCCTCGTCGGCCGTGGCCTCGAAGGCCTCGCGGGCCTCGTCTACGGCCTCGTCGTCGGCCCACGCGAGGAACGTCTGCCACGCGGCGTACTCGGCGTCGGCAGTCGCCTCGAGGACGGGTTCGGTGTCGATCTCGCCGCCGGTGTCGGCGTACAGCGACTTCGAGGAGCCGAGTCGCGAGAGCGCGGTCTGGTTGTCTTCGCTGACGGTCTCGACGAACGTATCCGAATCGCTCATACGGTAGGTTTCGGGCGGCCACGGGTTAGGTTTATCGTGACGGCTCCGCGGGTCCGGCCGTCGTCTCGGGCGTCGATATGGGCCGGTTACTGTTCGACCGTTGAACCCCAACGCCAGCATAACAATTACCGTACTCGGATTTTCCTCGATCGGAATGAAACGACGAGCGTATCTCGTGACGGCCGCCGCAGCGACGCTCGGTGGCTGTTCCGCCCTGAGCGATTCGGAAACATCGGACGACCCCGACGACGAGGACGAGACCGACTCCTCCGACTCCTCGGACACGATCGACGAGGAGCCCGGGTCGTTCGATCAGTTCGACGACCTCTCGATGTGGGAGGTGATGGAAGGCTCGCTCGAACTCGACGACGAGCGGGCGTACGTCGGCGACCAGTCCGGCCGCATGACGGCCGACGAATCCGAAGAGCGGGTCATGATCAAACGCCGGTTCGACTCGCTGCGGGATCTCTCCGACGAGTTCCCCGCGCTGGCGTTCGCGACCGAGGACGACGTCGATCCGGTCGTCCAACTCTCCGATACCGACGGGAATCGGCTGCTCCTCCAGTGCAACGTCGAGCCCGGACTCCCGTTCGCACACCACGACCTCGGAGTCATCGACACCGTCGGCGATCCCGACCTGAGCGCGATCAAGCACATCAAGATCTCCGTGTGGACGAGCGAGGACCAATCGGCCACGCTCTGGGTCGACGACCTCCAGTTCGTCTCCCGACCGGAGACGGGGAAGGTCCTCATCCAGTTCGACGGCGGCACCGAAACGGCCTACACGCAGGCCCGCTCGACGCTGTCGGAGTACGACTACCCAGCGACGGCCTTCGTCCCCACCGACCGCGTGGGCGCGAGCGGCTATCTCGATCAGGACCAGCTCGAGACCCTCCAGAGCGACGGCTGGACGATTGGCAGTCAGGCGACGACCGGCAGCGGGCTCGCCGGCGACAGCGAGTCCGCCCAGCGCGACCAGATCGAGGGCGCCGTCGAGTGGCTCGAGGACAACGGCTTCGAGGACGGTGCCGATTACTTCTCGTATCCGCTCAACCGCTACGACGAGACGACCCTGGGCATCGTCGAGGAGACCCACGACGTCGGCTTCGTCGGCGGCTACGCCGGCCACGGAAGCCTGCTGAACCCGGCACTCGCCCCGCGAACGGTCAGCCCGTCCGCCGACGAGGCACAGCAACTCCTCGAGTGGACGGCCCAGTTCCGGACGATCACGACGCTCACCTACACCGATCTCTCCGGCGACTCGGCGGCGGCGTTCGAGGGGATGGTGTCGGCGCTCGACGACCTCGAGTCGGCCGGCGACCTCGAGGTCATCACGCCGGACGACCTCGCCTCGGACTACATCCAAGAGGAGTAGTCGGCCGACAGACGGTCTGGGTTGAGAACGCGGTCCGTTTCGGATTGACCGACCTCTATTTTATGCGAGTCCGTTGCCAGCAAATAGCGCAAGCGCTTCTTCTCTGTTAGTCGCCACAGTGGGCGAAGATGACTCTTTGCGGGCTCTCCGCTCGAGTGCAGCAGAAACGGGAATCGGTGCCGCTTCACTCCGCTCGCTCACGGCGTCCGCCGTTCGCGCAAACCGAGGTCTCCCTGCGGTCGACCTCGCGTCAGTCGTCCGCTTCGCCCGTTCCGCGGTTCGCCTGACGGCTCACCGCTCCACTACGAGGCTTTGACTTCGCTACGCTCAGTCGTCAGCCTCGCCCTGCTCCACGGCTCACTTCGTTCGCCGTTCCGCTACGAAGCGGACTTCTTCACTTCGTTCAGTCGTCCGCTTCGCCCGTCTCGATCGGCGCGTTGACGAGATTACCCCACTCGGTCCAGGACCCGTCGTAGTTGACGGTGTCATCGTAGCCGAGCAGTTCGTGAAGTGCGAACCATGCGACGGACGAGCGCTCGCCGATGCGGCAGTAGGCGACGGTCGTCTCGTCGCCGTCGATGCCTTCCTCGGCGTAGAGCTCCTCGAGCTCGTCGCGGTCCTTGAAGGTGCCGTCGTCGTTGGTCACGGCGGCCCACGAGATGTTCTGTGCGCCGGGGATGTGGCCGCCGCGCTGGGCGGTCTCCTGCAGGCCGGAGGGCGCGAGGATCTCGCCTTTGAACTCCTCGGGCGAGCGAACGTCGACCAGCGGCACGCCGCGGTCGATCGCGTTCTCGACGTCCTCTCGGTACGCGCGGATGCTCTCGCGCGGGCCGGCGGCGTCGTACTCGGTCGCCGAGAAGTCGGGCTCCTCGTCCGTGGTCGGGTAGTCGTTCTCGAGCCAGTATTCGCGGCCGCCGTCGAGCAGGTAGACCTCGTCGTGACCGTAGTACTTGAACTGCCAGTAGGTGTAGGCAGCGAACCAGTTGGAGTTGTCACCGTAGAGGACGACCGTGTCGTCCTCGCTGATACCGTGACTGCCGAGGAGGTCCTCGAAGTCCTCCTTGTCGAGGATGTCTCGCTGGGTCTGGTCCTGAAGCTGGGTTTCCCAGTTGAACCCGACCGCGCCGGGCGCGTGTTCGTCCTCGTAGGCTTCCGTGTCGACGTCGACCTCGACCAGTCGGAGGTCGGAATCGTCGTCCTGGAAGTCGTCGAGTCGGTCGGCGACCCAATCGGCCGTGACGAGTACGTCGTTGGCGTAGTCGTTTGCCATACCCGTGCCTTCGACGCCGACACACAAAGGGACTACTTAACCGGTCAATTCGGACACCGATCGACTCTGACGGAAACACTTGCCGCATCCATCAAAGCCGATCACAATCACCGTTCGTACAGGGGCTGTATTCGTCGGATTCGCGCGGTATTCGATATATAGGACGCTACACAGGTCAGATCCCCCACCAAAAACAAGCAAGAGTTGCCACTGTCCCGGTAACCGAAACCGGGACGAAACCGGTGCGTACTCGAGTCTCCGTTCCGAACGACGGCCTAATGGACGACTCCGTCGTCGTTTCCCCCGACTGGCTCGCATCGCGTCTGGACGATCCGCAGGTCCGCGTCGTCGACGTCAGAGACGCCTGGGAGTTCGACGGGATCGGGCACCTGCCCGGCGCGGTGAATATCCCGTTCGACAGCTACCGCGACGAGAGCGACGTCGACCGCGGGACGCTGCCGGGCGCCGAGGCCTTCGCGGACCTGCTCGGCGACGCGGGGATCAGCGAGGATGACACGATCGTCGCCTACGACGACACCCACGGCGTCTTCGCCGCCCGGTTCGTGCTCACCGCCCTCGAGTACGGCCACGACGACGTGCGCCTGTTAGACGGCGACTACAGCGCGTGGAACCAGTCCCACGAGACGACCAGCGAGACTCCCGAGATCGAACCGACCGACTACAAGGCCGACCCGCTCTCGCCCGAGGAGAGTCCGCTGGTCGGCTACGACGCCGTCGCGGACGCCCTCGAGCGCGACGCCGTGTTCGTGGACACGCGCGAGCAGGCGGAGTTCGAGGAGGCCCGCTTGCCGGGCGCGGTGCTGTTCGACTGGCGCGAAGTCGTCGACGACGAGACGCGGCGACTGAAGCCCGAGGCCGAACTCGAGGAACTACTGGCCGACCACGGGATCACGCCGGACCGCGAGATCGTGCTCTACTGCAACACCGCGCGCCGGATCAGCCACACCTACGTCGTCCTCAGAGCGCTCGGCTACGAGAACGTCCGCTTCTACGAGGGGAGTCTCACGGAGTGGCTCGCCAACGACGGCGAGGTCGAGAGCGGCCCGGTCGCGTCCGAGTGAGCCCCGAATCGGTAGCGGGAATCCGTGCGGGTGATCGGAAGACCCATCCACCGGTATCGAGTACGCCGCACCGATGGCCCGCGATTCTTTGCCGAGCATCGGCCTCGGCACCTATTCCGAGGACGACCGCGAGCAGTGGCGCGACACCGTCGAGACGGCGCTGAACGTCGGCTACCGCCACGTCGATACGGCACAGGTGTACGAGAACGAACGGTACGTCGGCGAGGCGCTTCGGTCCGCGTCCGTCGACCGCGAGGACGTCTTCCTCTCGACGAAGACGGTCCACCACGACGTCCCGCCCGAACCCGCGGTCGTTCCCGACGCGATCGACGGCTGCCTCGAGCGCCTCGGCGTCGAGACCGTCGACCTCCTGTACGTTCACTGGCCCTCCGGCATCTACGACCACGAGGCGGTCCTGCCCGCCTACGACGAGGCCTATCAGGCGGGGAAGACTCGCCGCGTCGGACTCTCGAACTTCACGCCCGACCTGCTCGACGAGGCGCTCGAGGTCCTCGACGCGCCGCTGTTCGCCCATCAGGCCGAGATGCATCCCCTGCTGCCACAGGAGGAACTGGTCGCTCACGCACAGGACCACGACTACCGGTTCGTCGCCTACTCGCCGCTGGCCAACGGCGAGATACTCGACGTGCCCGAAATTCAGCGGGTCGCCGAGAAACACGACGCGACGCCGGCGCAGGTGTCCCTCGCGTGGCTCCTCGATCACGACAACGTCGCCGCGATCCCGAAAGCGAGCAGTCGCGAGCATCTCGAGCAGAACCTGGCTGCGCGAGCGCTCGAACTCGACGACGACGACATCGAACTGATCGACTCGATCGATCGTCGACAGCGCGTGATCGACCCCGATCACGGGCCGTGGAACTGGTGAACCGCGGCGACTCCCAAGGAGACGGAGCCGTCAGCGGCCGCCCTCGGATCGCCCTCCGTCGGGGCGATCACGAGACGTCTCGCCAGTCCGGTGCCGTCGAGTACGCCGCGTCCGAGAGGTCGTCGAACGCCGCGTAGACCACCTCGTTCAGCGCGGGATGGACGTGAACCGGCTCAGCCACGTCGTCGACGGTGCCGCCGCCGTCCATCGCGACCACCACCTCGTGGAGCAGCGTCGCGGCCTGCGGGCCGACGATGTGACAGCCCAGAATCTCGCCGTCCGGTGCGGTGATGGCCTTCACGAACCCCTCGTCGGCCTCGAGGATCATCCCCATCGGCGCGGTCTCGTAGGGAACCGTTACGGCGTCGTAGTCGCGACCTTCGGCCTCGAGTTCGCCCTCCGTTCGGCCCACGCTGGCGACCCGCGGGTCGGTGAAGATCGCGTGGGGCACCGCCTCGTAGTCGACCGTTCGCCCGGCGTCGTCGAGGACGTTCGCCGCGACGGTTTTCGCCTCGTAGTCGGCCGCGTGCTTGTACGGCTGCTCGCCGAGTACGTCGCCCAGCGCCCAGACGCCGTCGGCGGTCGTCGCGAGCGTCTCGTCGGTCTCGACGTACCCCTTGTCGTCGCTCTCGACGCCCGCGGCCTCGAGGTCGAGCGTGTCAGTGTTGGGTCGCCGACCGGTCGCGAGCAGGAGTTCGTCGGCGGTGAGTTCGACCGTCTCGCCCCCGTCACCGTCGTCGCCAGTATCGCCATCGCTATCGCCGTCGCTCGGCTCCGCGGTCACGACGACCGCGTCGTCGCTCTCTTCGACCGCGGCCGCCTCGTAGCCGGTGTAGACGTTGCAGTAGGTCTCGAGTGACTCGGTCACGGCCGCGCTGACATCGTTGTCCTCCCGCGGAACGAGTCGGTCGCTGCGGCCGACGATCGACACGTCGGTGCCGAGCGCGCCGAAGAAATAGCCCAGTTCGGCGCCGATGTAGCCGCCGCCGACGATCACGAGTTCGTCGGGTTGCTCCTCGAGGAAGAGCGCGTCGTCGCTCGTACGGAAATCCACGTCCTCGAGGCCGTCGATCGGCGGGACCATCGGGCGGCCGCCGACGGCGATGACGACGGTGTCGCCGCGGATTCGATCGTCCTCTCCCTCGCCGTCCGCTGCATCGATTTCGACCGTGCGATCGTCGACGAACCGGCCCTCGCCGCGGTAGAGGGTAACGTTCTCGCTGTCCTGTAGGCTCGATTCTTGGTTCTCTGCCTTCTCGTAGACAGTGTCGTGGATCGAGGCCGTGATCTCGCCGTACTCGGCGTCGTTTAACGCCGCGGGGATGCCGAAGTTCTCGGCCCCTCGAACCTCCTCCATGATATCCGCGCGGTGGATGAGCGCCTTCGAGGGCACGCAGCCGCGAGTGATACAGGCACCGCCGAGCGGCCCGGGTTCGACGACGGCCGCCTCGAGGCCCCGGTCGGCGGCCGCGGTCGCGACCTGACTGCCCGAGCCGCCGCCGAGCACGACGATATCGTACGCGTCCATACCCCACCCGACCACGGACGGCCGCCTAAAACGAGCGCCTGCTATGCCCGACACCCTCCTCGTTCGCCAGTGGGGGCGACGGGCAGCGCTACCTGCTTCGTCGACCGACGATGGTTATGGGCGCAGTGCCGGCGTATCCGTGGCTCCCGTCGTCGCTGCGTTCCCATTCGAGTCGTCCCATCGATTCGTCACCGTCGAATCCCGTCTCGTCGGTCCGGAAGTGCAGGAGACGATCCTCCCGACCGTCGCCGGTCACGTCAGCGACCGTGTCGTGGACCGGTCGCGCACCGCCGCCGTCGGCGACGATGTCGGGTGCGCCGAACCGGTACCGAACGGCCTCACTCGTCGGGTCGAACTCGTCAGTCTGTACGACCGCGACGGGGACCATGCCGCAGCTGTCGGGATTGATCGGTGCCGTGTCGCTGCCCGGCCTGATCTCGATCTCGAGTTCCGGCGGGAAGTGTGCGGCCGCCTGGCCGCCGAGCGTCGCGATTCCGAGACCCGTTGCTATAAGCCCCGTTCCCGCTCGAAGGACGCGTCGACGAGCGACCGAGGACGCAGTTCGTTCCGTCGAAGCCTGTCGTGAGTCGTCCATACGTCGGGCTATCGTTCGCCCCAGTATCCGATAGTCACTCTGGTCCAATCGTAGAAAACACGGCTCGTTAGCCGTCTTACAGCCAGTCGTCGCCCGTATCGTCCGCCGATGCCTCCCGGTAGGACTCGACCGCCGCCGCGAGGTTCTCGAGGGCGTCTTCCGGCGTCTGGCCCTGACTCGAGACGCCGGTGTCCTCGTCGTCGGCGATGTGGAGGCCGTGGTCGTTTTGTCGCATGGTCACGTCCGCATCGGCGAGGGCCTCGTACTCCGAGGGGTCGACGTCTGCATCGGAACTCATGGGCGGGGATTGGCCCGCTCGAGTGAAATACGCATCGACGACGCACGCGGTCCGCCGTGTCTCGGTCCCGTTCGAACCGGATCGTTCGTGTCGGTCGTAGAAAAAGCCTTTAACGCCATCGCCACGTATACCGAGCAAATGGTACTCGACGATCTCGGGACGTCTCTGCGGGGGACCTTGGACAAGCTCCGCGGGAAGTCGCGACTCAGCGAAGAAGACATCGAGGAGATCGTCAAGGAGATCCAGCGATCGCTGCTCTCCGCCGACGTCGACGTCTCGCTCGTGATGGAGCTGTCGGACAACATCGAGGAGCGCGCCTTAGAGGAGGAACCGCCCGCCGGCACCCCGGCGCGGGACTTCGTGCTCCGCATCGTCTACGAGGAACTGGTCGATCTCATCGGCGACTCGACCGAGTTGCCCCTCGAGGAACAGACGATCCTCCTTGCGGGCCTGCAGGGGTCGGGGAAGACGACCTCCGCCGCGAAGATGGCATGGTGGTTCTCCACGAAGGGGCTGCGCCCGGCGGTCATCCAGACGGACACCTTCCGACCCGGCGCGTACGATCAGGCCGAGGAGATGGCCGAGCGCGCCGAGGTCGACTTCTATGGCAACCCGGACAACGACGACCCGGTCGAGATCGCCCGGAAGGGACTCGAGGAGACGAGCGACGCCGATGTCCACATCGTGGACACGGCCGGTCGCCACGCGCTCGAGGACGACCTGATCGACGAGATCGAGCAGATCGAGGGCGTCGTCGACCCCGATACCTCGCTGCTCGTCCTCGACGCGGCGATCGGACAGGGCGCGAAAGAGCAGGCCCAGCAGTTCGACGAGTCGATCGGCATCGACGGCGTCGTCATCACGAAGTTAGACGGGACGGCGAAAGGTGGCGGCGCGCTGACTGCCGTCGACCAGACCGATTCCTCGATCGCCTTCCTCGGGACCGGCGAGGAGGTCCAAGACGTCGAGCGCTTCGAGCCCGACGGCTTCATCTCGCGGCTGCTCGGCATGGGCGACCTCTCCCAACTGGCCGAGCGCGTCGAGCGCGCGATGGAGCAGACCGACATGGAGGAAGAGGACTGGGACCCCGAGGACATGCTGCAGGGCCAGTTCACCTTAAACGACATGCAAAAGCAGATGGAGGCGATGAACAACATGGGGCCGCTCGATCAGGTCATGGACATGATCCCCGGGCTCGGCGGCGGGATCAAGGACCAACTCCCCGAGGACGCCATGGACGTCACCCAAGAGCGGATGCAGACGTTTACGGTGATCATGGACTCGATGACCGAGGCCGAAAAGGAGTATCCGAAGGCCATCGGTGCGAACCAGATCCAACGCATCGCCCGCGGGTCGGGGACCGAGGAAGAACAGGTCCGCGAGCTGCTCCAGCAGTACAAGATGATGGAGCGCACGATGAAGCAGTTCCAGGGGATGGGTTCCGAACAGGAGATGCAGCGCATGATGCAGCAGATGCAACAGGGCGGCGGTGGCGGAGGCGGCGGCATGGGCGGTATGGGTCCGTTCGGGTGAGCTACCGCCCGTTTTCGACTCGAGGCATCGACCTCTCTTTCACCTCGAGCGCACAGTCCGGTCGCGCCGAGTGACACTCGCTGTGCCACTACGTTAATGCACCTCTAGACGTACCCTCGAGTAGGAATGAACCGTCGACAGTATCTCGCTCGGACCGGCGCGGCCGGCGCGAGCACCGGACTTCTCGCGGGACTCGCCGGCTGCCTCGACGACCTCGGCGGGTCGTCCGAGACGAACGACGCCGACACCGGCGACGCCGGCAGCCGGACCGGCGAACGCGCGCTCGATCGGGCCGCCGGCAGGCTGAACGAGGCCGCCCAACCGCTGGACGAACTCGGCGACCTCGAGGACCCCGAAACGGTCGAATTCGATCCCGAGGAACCGCGGACGGGGATCGCCGACGCCAGAGACCACCTCGAGACCGCCGAGTCCGAACTGGGCGACGACCGGCGGGCCGACATCGACACGCTCCGAGCGTACGCGGACGCCCTCGAGGGGCTGGTCGCCGTCACGGCGACGGTCACCGACGAAGGGATCTCCGCGGACATCGAGGAGGTCACCGCAGCGATCGAAAACGAGGGCGATATCGAGGGCGCGAGCGAGACCGTCGGCGAGCGCCACACCGAGATCGCCGACGCCCACGAGCGCTGGGACGAGGCGAACGCGACGATCCAGAACCTCGACGGCGACAGACTCAACGATCTGGCGGGCATCGATATCGCCGACTTGGAGACGGGAGCCGCCACTCTCGGCGATGTCGTCACCTCGCTCGAGACGCTCGCCGCGGCCTACGACGCGACGCTGGACCCCGACGAGGGGTACGGCGCGCTCGAGCAGGGGCGAGACGACTTCGAAAACGGCGCGTACGAGGACGCACAGGCGGCGTTCGAAACCGCCGACTCGACGTTCTCGACGGCACACCAGCAACTCGAGGACGGCACGGCGAACGCGCCCGACGGACTCACGGGCCATTTCGACACGGCGGAGTGTCAGACCCGACACCTGCGGGATGCAGCGTCGGCGTTCGCCGAGGCGGCGGGGGCCGCGACCGAGGGTGACGCGGTCACTGCGAAACGCCGGAAGGACGACGGCGAAACCGCTCTCGACGATGTCGGGAACTGTACGAGCTAATCGCTATCGAGGCTCCGCAGTATCGTCCCGAGGCGACGCTCGAGCCGAACTGGAACGGAGACCACCGATTCGAAACAGTCGACGAGAAACGCAGCCACGCGCAACCGATAACCCGAGCCGATTCAGGCGTCGACCGGCCGCCCGTCCTCCGTCGGCGGCGCGATGTGGTCGACGTACTCCTCGAGGGTGGGCTCCTCGACGCGGACCCGAACGGCGATCTCGCCGAGTTCGTCCGGCTTTCCGACCGAGAAGTTCACGTACTCCTCGAAGGCCGCCTGCTTTTTCAGCGCGAAGGTGAAGGTGTCGCCCTCGCGGTTGGCGAAGAACTCGCCGCGGGCGGTATCGAGGATCTCCTGTTTGTGGAGCAGTTCCGAGAAGTGATCGAGCGCGTGGGCTTCGCCCCTGACCTCGCCGAACTCCTCCTCGAGGTCGGCGTTGGGGAAGATGTTCGCCACGGCGTCGATCACGCGGTCCGTGACCTCGGTGTCGTAGACCGGGGCCGTGATTTCGACGTCGACGCGGTAGATCTCGCTCATGAGTCAGCATCCGCTTCGGCGGGTTTCCGTCCATCGGTTCCGTTCCGAACGATCGCGCGGATTCGCTCGTGGAAGGCCTCGAGCGAATCGGTGTTCTCGACGACGACGTCGGCGCGGTCCATCGCGTCGTCCATCCCGAAGCCGCGTTCGCGCTCGTCGCGAGCGGCCAGCCCCTCGCCGCCGTCGGCCTCGTTCGCGTCCCGGCCGCGCTCGTCGATCCGCTCGGCCCGGGTCTCGAAGGGAGCCTCGATACTGACCAGCGTGAACGCGTCGCCGAACCGCTCCTCGAAGACGTCGACCTCGGTGTCCGAGCGGATGCCGTCGACCAGCACCGTCTCGTGGGTCTCGAGGCGGTCCTCGATCATCGGCAGCGACCGCTCGGCGATCGCCGCCGGGCCGTTCTCCTCGCGCAGCGCCTGCGCGACCGTCCCGTGATCCTTCGCGGGGTCGAGCCCGCGGTCGGCCGTCTCCTGGCGGACGACGTCGCCCATCGTCACCACCGGGATCCCGTCCTCGCGTGCGACGGTGGCGGCCTCGCCCTTGCCGCTCCCGGGGAGTCCCACCGTTCCGATGACGTGCATCGAGTCCACGTACCGGCGAGACGTGCATAAACGCTGTGCTCGCCGTTCACCGTTTCCGAGTGGGCGTCGGGGATCGTCTCCCGCGTGTCTCGAGCACCGCTTCCGACGCGCTCGTCGTTTCCCTCTCCGTTGTCTCGCTGCAACGGTTTCGCAACGATTGTTGCGTGTCGCATTTCGGGTCGAACCGCCGCTCGAGACGGGATCTGCGGGACTGGAGCCCGCTCGAGGCGGCTCGCCTTACCTGTCGGCTATCGGTCGCCGCTCCGGTCGATTTCACGCGCCGAAACGGTGGTCGCGTCGGCAACGATTCGTGCAATCGTCGGAACTCGAGCCAATCCGAGTGAATTCGAACTGATCGCCGAAACGGACTCTCGGCGTTATGTGGTCGTCCGTTGCCGAGACAGGTGTCGCATCATGACAGACACGAATCTCAACAGGCGTCGATTCACGGCCGGGCTCGGTGCCGGGCTGGTCGCTGCGGTCGCGGGATGTATGGACCAAGGAAGCGACGAGTCGTCAGAGAACTCCGACGACGGAAACGGCGACGATCTCGGCTCCGATGGCGGTGGCGAGTCCGACGGCGGCGCGGGCGGCGACACCGACGGCGGAACCGGCAACGAGACGGACACCGAGTCCGATGACGGCATGGGTGAGACCGGCAACGAATCCGACGACGGAATGGGCGACGCGGGTAACGAGTCCGACAGCGAGACCGGCAACGAGACCGACAGCGAGACGAGCGATGGCACGGACACCGAATCGGACGACACTGACAACACCAGTAGCGACGAGGATTCGACCGTCGAGTTCTGACGGTCGGCAGTGACGGTCACGCTCAGGGGCACCTTCTTTTTTCAGCGCGTCTCACACAGCGGTGACTTCCGCCCGGAGTGGTGTCCTTCGATCGGTTCTGCAACCCGCTGCGAACCGTGACCGGAAATCCCAACCGCTTATGCCGTTCCGTCGTGGATTTCGACTCGAGGGCACGTAGCTCAGTCCGGAAAGAGCGTCGGACTTCTAATCCGACGGTCGTGGGTTCAAATCCCATCGTGCCCGCTCGCTGTCGCGAACACTCCGTGAGCGACAGCAGTACAATGAGATGGGATTTGAACGAGACGAGTCGCGCGCAGCGTCGCGAGCACGTCTCGTCGTTGTTCATAATCCCATCGCCGATTCCTTTCACTTCGAATATCGCCCGCGAAGAACAGTGCTGACCTCCAGTTCGACGAAAATGGCGATCCTCGGCAGATACAGATCGATACGATTTGCTTCCGACTGAAGTAGGATAGCTTCGAGAACGTCACGACGATCGCCAGCGAAGCCCTCGAAAAGTGGTCGAAGTCGGGGAACGATCCGACGGCACTGCGTGGGATCGAGTTGACCTAGAAGACTCCTGGCGGTGGGACCGAATCCGGATTCGTCGGTGCGATCGCAGATCACTGAAGCGGCCTGCATAGTGCAACGCTCTCGTTTTCGCTCTTTTCTGCAAGTTCGCTTGGACAATAGCCCCGCTTCGACAACTCTGCTTGTAGCCAGCGGCTCGAGTGCGGGGTCGGCACGGCCATCGCACCGCAACGCCTGCGGGGTCGTTTTGTGCTTCGCGCGAACTCCCCTTGACGGGTGTCTCCAAGGGGACAGCGCCAAAAAGTTATAGCGCTCCGCTTCCGCACGCAGATCTCCAGTTAAAGCATACGAAATGAAGGTCGGATCATCCCCTTCAACGTCGATAAATAGCGAGTTTCACAACTCCAATGTATTAGCAAAACAGATAGTATTGAGTGATAATGGTTCAACTGAATGATGGACGATGAATATTAAAGATCTCAAATCAATTATTGAGTCTGGTGAAGGAAAGAAGATAGAGTTTAAAAGTTCAGAAGTTATTCGGAATCCCGATTCCAAAAATCGATATAAGATAGCTAAGGAAACTGTAGCATTAGCAAATCGAAGTGGTGGATATCTCGTTTTTGGGATTGATGATGAGTCTAACGAGTTGGAAGAATTGAATATAATTGCAGACAAAGCCAGAGAAACAATATCGAGTGTGCTGTCTGATAAATGTAGCCCACCGATTGATTTTGAATGTAACTATTTTGACAAGGAACTTGATGATGAATACCAGGCATTTGTTATTGAAATTGATCCGAAAAAACAGATTCCTCATGCTGTAGTTGATAATTCTGGTGTAGATATTCGAAAGCGGGAATACAGAATCCGTGCTGGTGAGGATAGTCGACTGATTACAGATTCTGAACTCTATTCCTTATTCAGTGGGGAAACAGGACAAAAATTTGAAAGCGGTAGCGCGATCCACCTCCCGGTTAGTACTACTACACACAACATCGAATGTCCTGACCCTTATCCCGAAGGTTATCTCTCATTCAAAACATTCCTCTCCGAAGTATCGGATGAAGAATGGCGACAGATAATGAATGGTGGCGATAGAGAGTCTACAGAGTCTCGAATCCAACGGTTCATCTCAGAAATATTCCCGTTTGCAGCATTATATTCGATTCCAGTTGATTATTGGGTATATTGTGTCGAGGATGAATATGGTTCTGAAGATTTGAGTAAAATGTTCTCGTATTTTGATGAAATTGTGTTATCTGACATAGATCACGACCCAGATGATTTATTAAATGACCCAGATTTAGTCATGTCTGATATAGAAATAGACCCCTTCACAATCTTAGATCAAAACCCTCTCTATAGGAGTCTTCATGTCCCGGAAGGAACAGATCTTGAGATAACACGCATAGACCAATACAATACAGCATTAGAATTTGAAAAAGGGGATCTGATAGAAGGCCATTTTACCTTTTCAGGTTCTCCTGTCGAACCTAAACAAGGAATAGACGAATCACATCCTCTATCAGGCCTAGTTGAAGGGAATGATATCCTCTCCTGTCAACTATCCACTTGGATAGAATGTGAATATGGGTATCCTGATGTCGAGGACCCACATCTCCGAGAAAATAAAATATTTGTCGAGAGTATCCACGAAACGTTAGACCAGCAATGGGATTGGAGTCGGTGTATTTCTGAGGAACCTTCGATAGATCATCGAATCGAATATAAATTGGAAGAGATTGATAGAAAGGTGGCCGACATCTTACAAGACAATTAGCCGAAATTATTCCTCTCTCGGGGGTTGTACGTCGACATAATCCGTTTCCCGAATATGAACACAAGCCGCGACTCGTCGTGTGCATATCGATGAGAGGCGATCGAATGTGCAACTGACTTCTACAACTGTAATAAGAAAGCAGTTGTGAGTGCCTGCGACGACGTTCCGAAGTTCGTCCAAGCGTCCCGCCAAGTCCTCGAGCGCGACGACCTCACCTTCGAGCAACGACGGGAGATCGCTGCGACACTGTCGACGCGAACAGGATCGTTCGAAGTAAACCCAAACAGCAGCGTTGACACCGAGTAGCCAACTTCTGATCCAGAATTAGGTGTTGGTGACAGATATCGTTCTGTGACGGATGATACTCGAGAGTACATATTTAATAGTCAACTTCTGGAAAGTTATATGGTAACATGGAACGTGCTCGCGAGGTATGGTGACCTATGAGCGGTACTCGAATCTAAGTGACTTGCCACGCCGATACCGGAAACGAGCAAAATCGAAGATGTTCGATGATGAGACATTCGTACAGGCAATCGATACGAAAAGCGGTCGGATCCGCTCAAAACACAATCCGAAGCTTATCCTTACGGATAACCGTATTATCCGTCTCAAATCAGGAATGGTCCGTTCTGAGAGTGAAGATTACCAATTGGCTGAAATCACAAGTATCCAGTTCAACCGGGGAATGCGAACAAGCAAGATCAAACTACAGGGGTCCGCTATTGACGACGATTACAAGGTAACGAAGCGGCTTGGCCAACCCTTCACGAGTGCGGTCCGAGAGCAAATGGCTAATAAACAAACCCAATAGGAAAGCGGATAACTGGTTAGAAGATCGAATCTAGTTCCTGAGATACCTATTGAACGCCGGTTCTCCCTCGACCCGTGAGAGACGACCGTCTGCCGTCCGCCCTCGAGCGGTCGACTCCCTCCTTCGTCGCCGCGCACTCGAGAGCACAGAAGTATCACACGACGGACACCCGTCCCAGAATACCTTGTCATTTCGAAAGGTTCCGATACACTAATGTCGGCCACTAACGTTAAATAGAATGTCGGCAGAGCCGACCAATGGCATCACAGGGGATATGGGGGACACGGATCATCGCCACGCGACGATCACCATCCCTGCTGCCGACGTGTACACCCTTTCGATACCCGAAAGCTGCCCGGAAGCGACTGCTATCGCCTCGAGCGAGCCACCACCCCTCACTCGAGCGAAACCTCCTCGCCATTGACTGCCGGACGACACATTCAGGCCGACGATACAACCCGTTGCACCTCCTTTTGCCCGTATGGACGACACGGACCTCGGGTCGGCCGTCTACACCGGCCCCGCCGCGACGGCCGAACCGGAGACGTACTCCGAGCAGGCGCGCCGGCGCGCCGAAACCGAACGCGAGGCCATCGAGTGGGCCGTCGCCGAACTCGAGTCGCTGATCGCCGACGCCGACGTCGACCTCGAGCCGCTGCTCGAGTATGCGCGGCGGAGTCAGGAGAGCCTCCCCAGCCGGCATCTGCGAGCCTACGAGGCGATGGCCGAGACGCTCGACGTCGATCCGGACGTCTACGAGGTCTACGCGCTCGCGTACAGCGACCTCTGTGACGAACTGGCCGACGAACCGGCCGCCGATCCATCCCGCGGGTGTACGAACGCGCTCGTGTCGCCGCCGCGGACCGGCCGGGACGGCTCGCTCGTGCTCAAGAACCGCGACATCGCGGGGCGGGGTGCCCGGCCCAAATCGATCGTCGAACAGCCGCCGATCGACGACTACCACGGCTTTCTCACGGTCGACACCTGCGGCACGGTCATGCTCTACAAGGGCGTCAACGATCGGGGGCTGGTCGCGGCGAACACCTACATCGATGCGAACCGGGACGATATCGAACTCGAGGACCAGTACCGAAACGGCACGGTCATCCGGCGGGTACTCGAGGAGTGTGCCACCGTCGCGGACGCCCGGACGCTGCTCGAGTCGATCCCGACGCGACAGCTGATGGCCCAGACGCTGTTTTTGGCCGACGAAACCGATGCCGTCTTGCTCGAGGTAAACCCCCTCGAGGAGCGGATCGCGGTCGACGACGGGGACGCCGTCACCCGGACGAACCACTTCGTGCAGTCGCGGTCGGCCGAGACCGAGAGTTCGCGCCGCCGGCGGCGGCGAGCGGTAGACCTACTCGCGGACGGCGGCGACGAGATCGACCGCGAGTCCCTCTGGCGGTTCGCGGCGGATCACGCGAACGGCCCGGGCGATAAGTCGATCTGCCGG
This sequence comes from Natrinema sp. LN54, assembly GCF_052439245.1. Taxonomy (NCBI): domain Archaea; kingdom Methanobacteriati; phylum Methanobacteriota; class Halobacteria; order Halobacteriales; family Natrialbaceae; genus Natrinema; species Natrinema sp. LN54. The sequence continues at coordinate 217,069 of NZ_JBQVRP010000003.1, read as the reverse complement.
CATCCGGAACCGGAAACGGACGACTACGCCTTCGGCCAGCTCACGACCGCGAGCGCGGCGGTGTTCGAGGGCGGGTCGCCGACGGTCGAGGTCGCGATGGGCAACCCCTGCGAGACCGAGCCGACGCGGTGTTCGTTCGGCGACGAGGTTCCGATGGCGCTGCGGACTGGCGACCGGTGGCTCGAGCGGCTGCGATCGGACCGCGAGGTCCCGTCGAATCGCTGACCGAGCGGGGGCTCTCCGCGTCGGCGTCGCTCTGGACTAGCTTCGATGAGCTGACCGCTATTTCACCACGGAAATCTGGGAATCTCGTCGCTGATCGTCAGGCCCGGACGCGGCGCTGCTCGAGGTCGGCCTCGAGCTGATCGGCAGCCCGAAGTCGCAACTGCTTCGCGCGCCGCTCGGAGAGCCGATCGTCGGGCATGCGGTCGACGAGCGGATCGTACTCCGCGGGCGTAACGCCGAGTCCGCGCAGGTAGTTTCGAACCGCGGGGTTCTCGAGCCCGTCGCGGATGGCCGCGTCAGTGATCGACTCGACGGTCTCGAAGTCGGGGAGGGAGAGCGGTTCGCCGGCCGCGTTCGAATCGATGATCGCGTCCGACCGACTGGGCGAGTCCGACCCGCCGATGACCGTCCCGCAGTCGTCCGCGCGGGTGACGATCGACCGCACTTCTTCTGCGAGCCGGAGCACCTGACTCGGCAGAGCCGCGTCGGGCGATCGCCACTCGACCGTCGGCATCGCCTCTCGCAACCGGACCGGGTTCCACGCCGCCTCGTAGGGACTGAACTCGTCTTCGACAGTTCCCGGGGCGACGCCGCGCTCGAGCGCGCGCTCGCGAAACGAGTCGAAGTCGTCCTCGAGTCGCTGCTCCCACTCGGCGACGCTGTCGACGTAGGGCTGAAGCTGGCCCTGTTCGGGACAGGCCGCGTAACACGAGCGCCGGTAGAGGTACGGACGGGCGCACTCGAGGATGCGTTCGCCGCGGTGGTGGGCGGCGCTGGTGACCAGCGAGAATGCCGGATCGATCGCGGTCAGGGCGTTGAGTTGGTCGGCGACGTTCGACTGTTCGAAGTGGATATGCGTCCCGGCACAGACGCGGGCGTCGTCGAAGGCGGGCCCGACGATCCGCCGCTGGAGGTCGGTGCTCTCCTTCTCGCGGTAGGGGATGTCGTCGGGGGAGGCGTACAGCGGCGTCGCCAGCGGGACGAGTCGCTTGTCCTGCTCGCGTGCCGCGTCGACGACGCGACCGATCCGACCGCGGAACTCCTCGCGGAGCTCGGCCATCGACTGGCAGGGGGTTGTCTTGATCTCGAGCATCGGCTCGACGAACTCGGGATCGACCTGATCCGAAACGTCGAGCAGTGTGTCGGGCGGGACGAGATCGCCGTCGGTATCGACGACCCAGTACTCCACCTCGAGGCTTGTGTTCATGGATGTCTCTCTGGAGCGTGGCGAACGGCCCTCGAGCAAGCCGTCACTGGGCCGTGACTGGCGGACGGCGGTCGGCGACCGAACCCCAGACAGAGGGGCGGGGTCACCGGGTCGCCCGCCGGCAGTTCTCTCGTTGGATGTGATCGTAGGGCCGACCCGAGCGAATGAATTGAGCCTGCGTGCGCAGGTCGTGTGATCCGGTCACAGCGTGACTACGGCCGTCCGCTCGGATCACGGTACGTTCAGGTCCACTAACATCGATGTCACCCGGTTGCTCGAGGGTTGCTACTGGATTGATACTTCTGTGGTAACATCGTGTAACTACATGAGCGACGAAGCGACTGCGGACGATGCGTCAGTGATCGTTGTCGGCGGCGGCCCCGCCGGACTGAGTGCGGCTCTCTTCGCCCGGAAGAACGGACTCGAGACGACCGTTTTCGACACGGACGAGACGTGGATGCACAAGGCCCACCTGTTCAACTACCTCGGCATCGGCTCGGTCGGCGGCAGCGAGTTCATGGCCACGGCCCGCCAGCAGGTCGACGACTTCGGCGTCGACCGACGACAGGGCGAAGCCGTGACCGCCGTCAGCGAGGCCGGCGACGGCTTCGCGGTCGAGACCGAGGAGGACCAGTACGAGGCCGACTTCGTCGTCCTCGCGACGGGTGCGAACCGCGAACTCGCGGAGGACCTCGGCTGTGAGCTCGCCGAGGACGGCACCGTCGACGTCGGCGTCGAGATGGAGACCAGCGTCGAGGGCGCGTACGCGACCGGCGCGATGGTCCGTCCCGAGGAGTGGCAGGCCGCGATCGCCGTCGGCGACGGCGCCGCCGCAGCACTCAACATCCTCTCGGACATTAAGGGCGAACACTACCACGACTTCGACGTTCCCGCGGACGCCGAGCGCGTCTTCGGCGAACACGTCGCGGAGTAATCGCGGCGACGACCCGCGATCGAGCAGCGCCGACCCACCACCGATTCGATTCACCATGTCTAACGAACCCACCAACCCAGTCACGCCCGAACTGCCCGACAGCCCCGTCCACACGAGGGGGACCGACCACATCACCATCTGGGGGAGCAACGAGGCGGACACGATCGAGTTCTACCAGGATATCCTCGGGATGCCGCTGGTCCTTCGCCAGCCGAACCTCGACGATCCCTCCCAGACCCACCTCTTCTTCGACACGGGCGACGGGCGCATCCTGACGTTCTTCGTCAGCGACGACCGGCCGTCGAACCGCCGCGGGCAGCGCGGGGGCACCGGTGCCGTCCACCACCTCTGTTTCAGCATCGACCCCGACGAGTACGAGGACACGATGGAGGCGCTCGAGGAGGCGGGCCACCAGTACAACGTCTTCGACCGGGGGATCTTCCACTCGATCTACACCACGGACAACAACGGCCTCGTCATCGAACTCTCGACGGACAAGTACGAATTCCCCGACGAGCGACGCGGCGAAGTGCTTGCGAAGGCACAGGAACTCCGCGAGGCAGATGGGGCCGAGTACGCCAAGGACGAACACCTCCGCGGCGCGATCGAGGCGCTCGGCATCGAACTCGTCGAACACGATCTCCCCGAGGCCAGCGCCGGCGTCGGTGGTGTCGAATGAGCGCCGACGACCGCGTCGACGGCCCCCACCAGAACCAGCAACTCGTCACGGGCGGGACCGACCTCGCGGACGCCGAGGCGGCGCTCGTGCTCACCCACGGCCGCGGCGCGACCGCCCGCGGGATGATCCAGATGGCCGGCGAGATCCATCGGGACGGCGTCGCTCTCCTCGCCCCGCAGGCCGCTCGCCAGACGTGGTACCCGAACTCGTTTCTCGCGCCGGTCGAGCGCAACGAGCCCGGCCGTTCCTCGGGCCTGCAGGCGATCAGCGACGCGATCGCCGAGGCCAACGACGCCGGTATCCCGACCGAGCGGATCATGCTCGTCGGCTTCTCGCAGGGCGCGTGTCTCGCCAGCGAGTACCTCGCGCGAAACCCGCGGCGCTACGGCGGCCTCGCCGCCTTCTCCGGCGGGCTCATCGGCGAGGACCTCGACGACGACTATCCCGGCGACCTCGAGGAGACCCCGGTTTTCCTCGGCTGTAGCGACGTCGATCCGCACATCCCCGAGGAACGGGTCCACGATACGGCCGCCGTCCTCGAAGACATGAACGCCGACGTAACGAAGCGCCTCTACGAGGGGATGGGCCACGGCATCAACGAGGACGAAATGGAGTACGTCTCCGGCATGGTCGCCGAATTGGTGGACTGACCGCGACCTCCCACCGACTCAGCGCATTACCGTGACCGGGACGGGCGAGCGACGGACGATCGTTTCGGCGACGCTGCCGAGCAGGACCCTCGAGAGCCCCGACCGGCCGTGGCTTCCGATGACGATGTGATCGATGTCGTTGTCCTCTGCGAAGCGAACGACTTCGCGCGCGGGTTTCCCGACCGCGGTCTCGGTCCGAAAGTCGCGATCGGGATCGCTGATGATCGACGCGATTTCCTCGGGCAGTTCCGTCGAGACCTCCTCTTCGCGGTCCCGGAGCCACTCCTGTGCGGCCATGATCCCGGCTCCCGTCGACCCGTCCGCGGCCTCGATGACGCGCAACAACACGATCTCGTCGTCGGGATACGTCGTGAACGCGTGTTCGACCGCCTTCTGTGCGGGTTCCGAGCCGTCGTATGCGACGAGGATCGCCATACGTGTAACTAGTCTTTCACGACTATAAATCCGACCGGTAGTGAGCGGCCACTCACGACGGCTCGAGTCGATCGCGCCCCGTTAGTGGCGGAGAACCGGTTCCGATTGCTTCTGTTGCTCGGCGTGGATGTACCACAGGAATTCGTCGACCTGATCGCCGCTCGAGATGGTTAAGGAGAACGAGGCGGACCCGCTTGCAGACACCGCCAAGACCTGTCGGCGACGATAGTACGCGTATCCGATACTCGCGGCCCCGATGAGGAGGAAGAGGACGCCCGCATCACTCGTGTCCGAAAGGACGCCGGATAGTCCGATGAGCGCGGCGATGGAACCCAATATCAGGGCCGGGAGATTGAGTTTCGTCCCGTATTCGACCGAACTGATTTTCTCGAGGGGGATGTACTGGAAGTTGAACCCGCCCCCGACCTCGGTCTGTTGAATCAGTCGCTCGTCCGTGAGATACCACGTCGTAACTCCGAACCCGAACAGGGACTTGATCCAGTTCAGGAGACCCCGCGGACGGAACGAGAGTTGGTACGAAATCTCCTCGCTGTTCGTCATGTACCGTTGCACGCGGTCGGTACTCTGTGACATATCTCAGACTCGAACTGGTCAGTGAAGGAGATTGTGGCCGGTTTAGGTCGGGCTGGTCGGGAAAGCGGTACGCTTCGGCGATACGTCCCGGTTTCTCAATCGCCGTCTCGCCTCCATCGATGAGCGAATCACTCCGACCTTTTCGACTAGGCTTGCTCTCCGTTCGCTCCCGCTCGCGCAAAAACTTCGATGAAAAAGGCTGCTCGCTCGCGGTCGTTACTCTTCGAAGCCGTCCTCGAACCGGAACGTCCCAGTTCGAACTTTTTCCGCTCGGGTAGCTCACTCCGTTCGCTACCACTCGCGCAAAAACTTCGATGAAAAAGGCTGCTCGCTCGCGGTCGTTACTCCTCGAACCCGTCTTCGAACCGGAACGTTCCGTTCCGCTGGACGACCTCGCCGTCGACTTCGATGTACGAATCCTCACTCATGTCGACGATCATATCGACGTGGACCGCGGAGTCGTTGGCCTCGTTGCCCTCGCCGACGGTGTCGTCGTAGGCGCGGCCGACGGCCATGTGGACGGTATCGCCCATCTTCTCGTCGAACAGCATGTTGTAGGTGAACTGGTCGATGTCGCGGTTCATTCCGATGCCCAGTTCGCCGAGCCGGCGCGCGCCGTCGTCGGTGTTGAGGACTTCCGTGAGGACGTCCTCGTTTTTCACCGCCGAGTGGGAGACGACTTCGCCGCCCTCGAACTCGAGGTACACGTCCGTGATCTCCCGGCCCTGATGGTACAGCGGCATGTCGAACAGCACCTCGCCCTCGACGCTGTCGGGCTGTGGGGCGGTGAAGACCTCGCCGCCGGGGAGGTTGTGTTCGCCGTGGTCGTTGAGCGTCGGGTTGTTCTCGACGGACATCGTCACGTCCGTGGTGTCGCCGCTGACGATGCGGACCTCCTCGGCGGGGTCCATGATCTCGACCATGTTCTCCTGGTGTTCGCGCTGTGCGTCCCAGTCCTTGTTGACGGCGTCCCAGACGAAGTTCTCGTAGCCCTCCGTGCTCATCTCGGCGAGCTGGGCGTTGGCCGGCGCGGGGAACTGCGTGAGACACCAGCGCTTCGAGAGCCGGTCCTCGAGGATCGGGCGCTGGGCCTGCTGGTAGGCCGCGCTGGTCTCGGGGTCGACGTCGCTGGTCTGGGTGGCGTTGTCCGTCGCCCGAATGGCGATGTAGACATCCGTGTTCTGAATGAGCGCGAGTTCGTGTTCGGGGGTCTCGAACTCGCCATCGGACGACCGGAGGTACGCGCGCTGGCTGCGCTTTCCGGTCCGCTGGCTCGTGGTGACGGGATTCGCGCCGTGTTCGCCGATCACTTCGTGGAGCGCAACGACCAGGTCCTCGGCGACCGGGTGGGCGTCGACGACGACGTTGTCGCCCTCCTCGAGGTCGACCGAGTGGTTGGCGATGATCTGGGCGTGTTCGCGGATTCGCGGGTCCATGCCCCGGTATTGATCGGGGGAGGAAAAAACGGTTCGTAATGGAGAACCCGCCGACCGAGGGCGGGTCGGCGGTCGCCGACCCCGTCAGTCGGCGACCCACCCGTAGTCGTCGGCTTCGGCTGCGGAGTCGTCGCCGAATCCGTCAGTCGAGGCCGTGCCCTCGTCTTCGATCTCTTCACGGAAGAACGAGACCGTCGCAGCGGTCAGGACGAGCGACAGCGGGGCCGAGACACACAGCGCGAGCAGGAAGCCCGCGCCGCCGGCGCTTACGAGCAGGGAGAGCATCAGCGAGGCGGCGACCGCCGCGACGAGGTGCCAGAGCCCGAAGCTGAGGACCTGCCCGCCCGCCGTCGTGAGGTCGGCCGACCGGCGAAACGCCTCGAGCAGCGACGCGTCGGCCGCGACGAACAGGAACGGGACGGGATAGAAGACGTAGCTGAGGGCGATGATCACCGGAATCGCGAGCAGGATAAGCGGCGGCGCGAGCACGAACAGCGGGAAGACGAGCAGAAACGCGCCGGCGACGACGAGATTGTACAGGATGTATCGGGGCGCATAGGTCGCCACGCACGCGCCGACGGCGATCGGCTCGCCGCGGAGCCGCCGGTCGATTCCGCCGACGTACGCCGCCATCAGGATTCCCGAGAGCGTCACGTACGCGACGATCGCGAGTCCGATCCAGCCCAGCATTCCCATGCTGAGGGCCTCGAGGGGCATCTCGACGGTGCCGACGGCCGTCTCGATCGTCACGTCGGTGCCGCCGGCTCCGGTCGACCCGAACGAACCCGTCGAGCCGCCGGTCGGTTCCGGTTCGCCGGGTCCCCCGCCGAACGGCTCCCCGTACCCGGACCGCGTGGTCACTGCGGGCGGCTCCGGCGGGTCGGCCAACTGCCAGAGGGTCACGAGCGGCGTCGGAAAGGTGAACTCGAGGTTGATCGAGAACCCGTGCCCGGTCGGACCGAGCGCCCGCCGCACCTTCTCGAACTCGAGCACCGCGGCGAACAGGGGGACCGAGGCGAACAGCCAGAGATCGTCGAACCGATCGAGGACGCGGGAGACGTGGCGCGCGAACGGGTTCGAACGCTCGGCACCAGCGCCGTCGGCTGCCGGCGGCGGGTCGTCGTCCGGCGGCGATCCGAAACCGGGATCGGGAACCATACGTCGCCGTACTCATGACGCTCTATTGAACGTTTTCGTCTGTAGAGTTGTCGTCGCTCGAGGACGGCGATACTGGCCGCTCGGCGAGATGTCGATCGACCCCCGCCGCAGAGACGGCGGGCTCTTTTACCCTCGTGACGGTATCGATACGCGTGATCGACCTTCGCTCAGATACCGTGACGAAACCGGACGAGGCGATGCGCGAGGCCGCCGCGACCGCCGCGGTCGGCGACGATGTCTACGGCGAGGACCCGACGGTGAACGACCTCGAGGCCCGGATCGCCGACCGGCTGGGAACCGAGGCGGCGCTGTACTTCCCGACGGGGACGATGGCGAACCAGACCGCCGCGCGGGTACATACCGAGCGCGGACAGGAGGTGCTTGCCGACCGCCAGAGCCACGTCGTCAAGTACGAACTCGGCGGGCTGGCACAGCACGCGGGACTGCAGGTGCGGATGCTCGACGCCGACCGCGGGGTTCCCTCGCCCGAGCGGGTCGCGGCGGCGACCGTCGCGGAAGACCTGCACCGACCCGGGACTGGCCTGCTCTGTCTCGAGAACACGCACAACGCCCGCGGCGGGCTGGCGATCGATCCCGAGAGAATCGCCGCCGCGGCGACGGTGGCACGCGAGCGCGATGTCGCGGTCCACCTCGACGGCGCGCGCCTGTTCAACGCCGCGACGGCGCTCGAGGTTCCGGTCACGGACCTCACGGAGCCCGTCGACTCGGTCATGGTCTCGCTCTCGAAGGGATTGGGTGCGCCCGTCGGCTCGATGCTCGCGGGCAGCGAGGAGTTCATCGAGCGGGCCCGCCGCACGCGCAAGCTACTCGGCGGCGGGATGCGCCAAGCCGGGATTCTCGCGGGCCCCGCGCTCGAGGCCCTCGAGAACGTCGACGACCTCGAGACGGATCACGAAAACGCGCGCCTGTTGGCGGACGGAATCGACGGCGTCGACGGGTTCGACGCACAAGAGCCGGAGACGAACATCGTCCTCGCAGATGTTTCCGGAACGGGACTCGAGCCGGCGACGGTCGTCGAGCGACTCCGCGAGCGGGACGTGCTGGCGACCCAGTTCGGCCCGACGACGGTCCGGTTCTGTACGCACCGAGATGTCGCTCGCGAGGATATCGATGCGGCGCTCGAGCGACTCGAGGACGCGTTCGACTGACGGCTCGGTCGCTGGTTACCGGTCGCCGCGCATTCCGTCGCGGAACTCGAGGACGGTCCGGCGCACGAGGAGATAGCCGAAGAAGACGAGCGACAGCAGGATCACGACGACCGCGATGATGACGGGGTCGTCGGGGATGAGACCGATGATGGGATCCAGCATACGTCGCGGCTACACTGTCAGTGTGGTTAACCGTTTCGACCACGATCGGTCGCCCCCGTGCCGGCGTCTCACGACCGAAACGGTAACTAAAACCGGTCTTTCAGCTTGCGCTGACTATAACGTCGCCCGGCGTCTCGACTGCAATAGGCCTCGATCGCCTCCCCACCACCGATTCGAGGATCACCCTCGAGATCGAGGCCACCGTCCCCGACGATCACCCCTCCACCCACCCGATCGCGCGGCCGCTCGTGCCCGTTCCCGTCTGACAGTCTGGCTCGACGCGGGCGGCCGAAACCGATCGATACCGATCGCCGATCCGCCGGTCCCCGCTGGCGCTGCTGCTCGTTCCGTCGCTCTCTTCACACCGACTCGACACGTTCTCCTCGAGAGTCCCCGCCGAGCTACGCCGTCGGCACGTCGAACGCCTCGAGCACCGTCCCGTCCGGCTCGCGAATCTCGCCCTCGAGGGCCTCCTCGCCATCATCGCCCTCCTCGAGCACGGCAAAGCCCGGTCGATTGCCGCGCGGATCGGCGTGGCTGCCGGGATTGAGCAGGACGGTCTCGTCGGTCTCGACGACCGTCGGCCGGTGGGTGTGACCGGAGACGACGACGTCCGCCCCTCGCGAGCGGCCGAACATCGCGAGCCCCGTCTCGCCGCCGTCCCGCCGGTGCGTGACGGCGAACCGGACGCCGCCCGCCTCGACGACGCGAGCCGTCGGCAGGCGGTCCCGAACCGCCGCGCTGTCGGCGTTTCCGTGGACGGCAAACAGGCGGTCGCATTCCGATTGGAACGCCTCGAGCGCCGCCTCGCTCGTGAAATCGCCGGCGTGGATGACGGTGTCCGCTTCCCGGGCCGCGGTCAGCGCATCGCACTCGAGTTCGTGGTCCCGGCCGCTGTGCGTATCGGAGAAGATCGCGATCATAGTCGCCGTTTGCCTGCCACTGACAGGTTCCTTTCGGATGCGGTCGCCGCGGCCGTCCGGACCGGGGTCGGGAACGGTGCCGACCGGCCCCGGATCGGGTCCGAACCGGCTCTAGAACGGCTTACACTTTAGGACCGCCGGTTCGTAGTCCTCGTCGATGGCCAGTAGTACCTCCGTCGTCCTCGCCGCGCTGTTCGCGAACGGCGCGATCGCGATTCTGAAGTTCGGTGGCTTCGCGCTGACTGGGAGTCCCGCCATGCTGTCGGAGACGTATCACTCCATCTCGGACACGGGAAACCAGATCTTCCTGCTGATCGGGATCAAATACGGGGCACAGGAGGCGACCCGCGAACATCCGTTCGGCCACGGGAAAGCGCAGTTCTTCTACAGCCTCCTCGTGAGCGTCATGCTGTTCGGGATCGCCGGCTGGGAGAGCGCTCGCCACGGCTACAGTGCGCTGCAAGAGGGGGACGTCCACCGCGCCAGCGAGGATATCACGCTGCTTGGCGCACAGTTCGACCCGATCCTCGTCAACTACACCGTGTTGCTCGGCGCGATCGCCTTCGAGTCCTACGCGCTCTGGAAGGCCTATCAGGGAATCAGCCGCCAGATGGACGAGCACGGCTGGACGAGCCTCCGCGAGGCGTTCAGCAAGACCAGCGACGTGACGACCCTGACCGCGCTCACCGAGGACTCCATCGCGCTCGCCGGTGCGGGAATCGCCCTCTTCGGTGTCTACCTCTCCCGGACCACCGGAAACCCGATGTACGACGCCGGCTCCGCCCTGCTGATCGGGATCATGCTCATGGGATTCGCGATCGCGCTCGCCTGGGAGAACAAGCGACTCATCCTCGGTGAGAGCCTCTCGAAATCCGCCGAGGACGAACTGCGACGGATCGTCGCCGACGCTGACGGCGTGGCCGAACTCGTCGATTTCCGGACCGTCTACTTCGGGGCCGAGGAACTGCTTGTCACCGCGGACGTGGCGTTCGACCCCGGACTCGACACGGCGACGATCGACGACCGAATCACCGAGATCGAACGCGCGTTACGAGCCCACGACGATCAGGTACAGAAGGTCTACATCGAGCCCGAAACCTGATCGGCCGGATTCGGTTCTGATCGCACTACGTCGCCGAATCGCCGCTCTCCTCGTCCGTGTCGTCGTACCCCGCGACGACCGTCGTTCCCGGCGGCCGATCGTTCAAGACCGACGTGACCGTCGTCTCCCCCAAGTCCACCGTCGACTCGAGCGGCTCCCAGCCGTCGTCCGCGTCGACGGCGACCGCCACGTCCGTCGGACTCGCGCCGGGGGGAAGCCGGGACGGATCGTAGACGAGCGCGATCCGGACGGCTTCGATCGCCTTCAGTTCCTCGCACGCGACGAGGTCGACGGGATCGCCGAGGGCGTCGACCGGCGGTTCGCGCCCGCTTTTCGCGAGACCGAACGCGTCGGGAACGACGCCCGCCACGAGTTCGACGCGAGCCCCCGCCTGCTCGAGCGTGTATTCGGCGACGCTGCTGGAATCGTATCCCGGAATGGCCATACCGGGGGCAGGCACTCGAGACACATGTCCCTGTACCGCGCGTTCGCCGGCCGGTGGACCCCGCCGTCGCCGGCCAGTTTTTAAGGGCAGACCGAATCGAGACGAATCCTTTTATCGTAGCGCGAACCTATCATACGCTGTGTCCGAGACAGCCGGGTACATGCGCTTTTTCCCGTACGAGCAGCCGTACGAGAACCAGCGCGAGGCGATGGACCGCATCCACAACTCCCTCCATCGGGGGCAGAACGTCCTCTTCGAGGGGGCCTGCGGGACCGGCAAGACCCTCTCGTCGCTGGTCCCCGCGCTCGAGATCGCTCGCGAGCAGGACAAGACGGTCGTCATCACGACCAACGTCCACCAGCAGATGCGCCAGTTCGTCGCCGAAGCCCGCGCGATCACCCGCGAGGAGTCCATCCGCGCGGTCGTCTTCAAGGGGAAGTCCTCGATGTGTCACATCGATGTCGGCTACGAGGAGTGTCAGGCACTCCGCGATAATACGCGCGCCGTCGTCGACGCCGAGCAGGACCGCGACCAACTCGAGCGCCGCCAGCGCGAACTCCTCGCCGAGAGCCAAGACGGCGACGGCTCGGCGGCCGACGCTCGCTCGGCGGTGATGGACGAACTCGAGGACATCGAGGAGCGACTCGAGGAGTTAGAAGACCAGAACGTCTGTGACTACTACCGCAACAATCTCACGCAGGATACGGACGACTTCTTCGGCTGGCTCTTCGAGGACGTCCGCACGCCGGACGATATTTACGACTACGCCGAACAACAGCAGTTCTGCGGCTACGAACTCCTGAAAGAGGGGATCGAGGGCGTCGATCTGGTCGTCTGTAACTACCATCACCTGCTGGATTCGACCATTCGAGAGCAGTTCTTCCGGTGGCTCGGCCGCGATCCGGAGGACGTGATCGCCGTCTTCGACGAGGCCCACAACGTCGAGGACGCCGCCCGCGAGCACGCGACCCGGACCTGCTCCGAGCGGACCTTCGACTCCGCGCTCGACGAGTTGGCCGATACCGACGACCCGCGCTCGGAGGACGCCGCGAACGTCCTCTCGGCGTTTCACCGCGCGCTCGTCGAGACCTACGAGGACTCCTTTGGCTTCGGCGACCGCGAGTCGATCCCCGAGAACTGGTCCGACGTGCCGATCGCCAACGAGGACCGCAAGGACGACCTCACGCTCGAGTTCCTGCAACGGTACTCCGGCAGCGGGATCGACGACGACCTCGAGGCCGCGATGCAGCTGGGACAGGAACTCGACGAGCAGTACGAGGAAGCCTACCGCGAGGGTGAGACGGCGACGCGAACTGAGTGTCAGACCCTGCAGGCAGCCGGCTTCGTCAGCGCGTGGATGGCCGAGGGCTCGGCGGAGGGGCTCTACCCGGTCGTCTCCGTCACCCGGGACGCCGGCACCGACGAGATCTACGGGCGCGCGGAGCTGTACTCCTGTCTCCCGCGGCAGGTGACCGGCCAACTGTTCGACGAAATCTACGCGACCGTCCTCATGAGCGCGACTATCCAGCCGTTCGATGTCACCGAGAACGTGCTCGGACTCGAGGACGCGGTGACGATGGCCTACGGCCTCCAGTTCCCCGAGGAGAACCGCCGGACCTACGCCGTCGAAACGCCGCCGCTCTTCTCCTCGGATCGGGACGATCCCGCGGTTCAGGAGGACGTGACCGAGACGATTCACGACGCCGTCCGGATGACCCCGGGCAACACGCTCGCGTTCTTCCCCAACTACGGCGAGGCGAGTCGGTACGCCGACCGACTCGAGCGCCGCAGCGACCGGACGGTCTATCTGGACGAGCCGGGCGAGTCCGTCGAGGACCTCCGGAAACAGTTCGTCGCGGACGACGATGCGGTGCTCTGTACCTCGCTGTGGGGGACCCTCGCGGAGGGGGTGAGCTTCGACGGCGACGACGCCCACACGGTGCTGGTCGTCGGCGTCCCGTATCCGCATCTGGACGACCGCGCCGAGGCGGTCCAGGAGGCCTACGACGCGGCCTTCGACGGCACCGACACCGGCTGGCGCTACGCCGTCGAGATCCCGACGGTCCGCAAGACCAGACAGGCGCTGGGGCGGGTCATCCGCTCGCCGGAGGAGGTCGGCGTCCGTGCGCTCCTCGATCGGCGCTACTCGCGGTCGGCGAAGTCGGATCTGGGCAGGTACAGCGTCAACGGGACCTTCCCGCACGAGGAACGCGAGGAACTGATCGACATCGCGCCGGACAAACTCAAGTTCGCGATGCTCAACTTCTACGGCGGCCACGACGAGTACGACGGCGAACCGCCGGCACCGTAGGCTCGAGTTCGAATTCAGTCGTCGCCCGACGCTTTCTGCTGCTCCCACGCGTCGTAGCCGCCGGCCATGCTCGCGACCCGCTCGGCGTCGCCGTACTCCTCGATGAGCCGTGCGGCTTGGACCGAGGTCTGGCCGATGTAACAGTAGACGACCACGTCGTCGGCCCAGTCTCGGTCGACGACGGTCTCCTCGAGTTCGTCGACGGTGACGTGCTCGGCCTCGGGGAGGTGGCCCTCGGCGTAGTCCTCGTCGTCGCGGATGTCGATGAGGTCGAACTCCGCGTCGCGCTCGATTCGTTCGCGGACCGTCTCGGGGGTAAATTCTTCGACCATTATCGTTTCCGGAGGTAGATGCGGTAGACCGCGTCGCCGCTGCGCCAGACCCGCGCGTCGGCGTCGTCGCCGACGGCTCGCGGCACGTTCTCGGTACAGGGGACGTGATCGGTCTCTTGGACGAGCAGGTCGCCCGACTCGATCTGTTGGAGCCCCTTCTTGGCCTCGACCTGCGGGTACGGACAGACCTCGCCCATCATGTCCTGGACGAGGTCCGCCTCCTCGAGGAGTTCTTCGGCTTGGTCGTCGCTCAGTTCGTCCGGTGCGTCGGTAACGTCGTCGATGGATGGCATTGTCTCGTGTCTCTGTTGTCGCGGTTTGTAGTTGGCGAACGATTCGATCTCAGATCGCACAGCCGACTTCGCGGTAGATCCAGTGGGTCATCACGTAGACGCCGGCGACGATGCCGACCGCCGCGATGAAGGAGTGGACCGAGAGCTCCGCGATGCCGGAGTAGATGTTCCCGATGTTACAGCCGGGCGCGAGTCGCGATCCGGTGCCCATCATCAGGCCGCCGACGACGGCGTTCGGTAGCCGCCGGCGCTTCGGGACCCGAACCGAGAAGTCCCCGCTCCAGAGGGCGGCGAGGAACGCGCCGACGATGACGAACCCGATCATCACCATGTCGACGGTTACCCCGACACCCTGGCCCTGAAACAGGACCGAACCCCAGTAGTCGAACGAGCCCGCGTCGACGCCGACCTGCGAGAGGAGGTAACCGGTCCAGCGGGCCTCGGGACCCGTGACGCCGACGATCGAGACTTGGCTGAACCAGAGCACCGCGGCGGCGGTGATCCCGAGCGCGGCGGTGCGGGGGTCCCACGGCTGCTTGCTCGAGGCGATGGGATGTCGCCACGCCCGGGCAAGACCGCGGAAATACGTTGCCGTTCCGCGGACGAACCCGCGGAGGCCGACGACGGGCGCGAGCAGCGCCGTCGGGTTGAGTTGCGCCACGTCCGCCCGCTCGCTGAACTCGGCGGCGCTCGCCGAGCGCCCGACCAGCGTGGCGTAGACGAGGACGGCGGCGGTCGCGACCCCGAGCGCGAGGAGGCTCGCCGGGACCGACGTGAGTTCGAACAGGCTCGCTCCGGTCCCGAACGTGAGCCCCTTGAAGTACGTGCTCTCGAGCGTCGGGAAGGCGACGGTGAAGCCGGCGTAGCCGACGCCCATGAACAGCAGCGTGAGCCAGAACTGCAGGTACCCCTCGCCGGCGCGGTAGAGCGTGCCGCTGGCACAGCCGCCGGCGTAGGTCATCCCGACCCCGAAGATGAAGCCGCCGACGAGGCCCGTCAGCCCCCAGTCGGGCGTCCAGAATCCCTGATAGTAGCCGAATTGGTAGGCGATACCCCAGAAGACCATCGTCAGAAGCGTCGCGGCGAGCACGCCCTTCGTGACCCGGGAGTCCTTGTAAGCGAAGAAGTCCCGGAAGGCGTTGACGAAACAGAACCGCCCCTTCTGGAGAAAGGCTCCGAGGGCGATTCCGACGATCGCTGCGACGAGTAGCGTTGAGACCACACCGATGCCAAGGGCCTCGACGACTTAACCCGCGGCCAGCCGGACGACGCTACCCCGACCGTTGACGCGCTCGATCCCCGACGACGGCGGATCTGTCGCCAGAGCAAGCCGCTATTGCGGAACGACCGCTGTAGTCGGTCGCGGAGATAGCAGCGGTATTTGCAGCCGCCGAAACCGCGTCAGGCCCGGAGGTTTCGCCCCGCTGTCAGTACTCCCAGGACACGGGCGCTAGGCTGGCAGCGAGACGCGACTCACCGGCAGCTTGTACGTCCCGTCCCAGAACTCGAGTTCGCTGACCGTCCACCGGATCGGCTCGATCTCGCGGCTGGCCAGTCGCTTCGCGGTCTCGAGGTCGCCGCCGCGGGCGAGGGTCACGTGCGGGACGTAGTCGCTCCCCTCGAGTCCCTCGACGGTCTCGAAGGCCTCGGTGAGTTCGGCGTGAATCCCCTCGAGTCCGGGGCTCTCGACGGCGAGGTAGACGACCGGTGCCGAGCCCAGCGGCGGGTCGTCGAAGTAGTCGATGCCCGTGATTTCGGCTTCGACGGCGGGGGAGCCCTCGAGCGCGCGGTGGGCGCGGTGCTGGAGCTGTGCGACGTGGTCGGCCTCGCCGAGTCGCTTGAGCAGACACGAATGGTCCTCGCGGACGGTCTCGAATCCGATGAGGTCGGGATGGAGCCGGTTCGCGAGCTGGCGAACGCGACCGGGGACCGGAACGTTGACGCTGTACACTTCGGTCGGTATAGGGCCAGTATCGCTATCAGTCTGGTGGTCTCGCGAGCCGAACGGCCGCCGCGGCCCGTCTCAGAGCTGGTCGAGCAACCAGAGGACGATCAGGACGGCGATCGCGAGCTGGACGAGTATAAAGAACGGACCGAGCAGCCCCGCGATACTACCGATTATCGCCTCGAGCACCTCGAGGACGAGCAAAACGGCGATTAGACCGAGGACGATTTTCAGGAGCGTTTCGACCTCGAGTTCGCCGCGCGTATCGGACATACGTTCACGTACGGCTGACTGTTTGAAAAACACGTCGCTACCGCGGTCGGAAAGACCTATTTAGACGGCTACGGCATGTCATGGTAATGGACGTGAGGGGGTTGCGAGCCCTGATCTGCGTGCTCGTGGTGGTTGCGTGTTCGTTCGCGTTCGTTCCGGCCGCGACCGCTGGTGTGGCGGACAACGGTGTCCAGCGAGCGGCGCTACAGGCCGATTCGGGCGGTGAACAGACCGATACGAACGAAAGCCCGCAACTCGAGGACGCCGATGAGATCCACATCGACGTCTTCATCGCCGAGGACGGATCGGCGCGGGTGACCGTCGACTATCAGTTCCATCTCTACGGGGAGAACAGTTCCGCGCCGCAGTGGGAGCCGCTGTCTGAAAACATCTCCGACGACCCGGACCAGTACGTCGCCGCGGAGCGGACGAAGTGGAACGATACTCTCACCGACGGCATCAACGCGACTAATCGGGAGATGGAACTCTCGAACATGTCGATCACGACGGAGACGGACACCGCACCGCGGGAGGTCGGCCACGCGGTCGTCACCTTCGATTGGTCCGACTTCGCGCTGGTCGAACTGAACCGAATCGAGGCCGGGACCGCGCTGTCCGGACTCACGCTCGAGGAGGGGACGTCGCTGCAGTTCCGCTGGCCCGAGGGGTATTCTATCCACGAGAGCGAGGGGACACCGCAGGTACAACCGTCGCCGGACGACCGATCCAACAGTTCGGTCACGTGGACGGACGAGTTGAACACGCCCGACGGCGGGCCACAGGTCGTCCTGATCAAGAACGACACCGTGAACGCGGATCCGGCGACGACCGACGAGGGGCCGGCGATGCCGTGGGTAATCGTCGTCTTGGCCCTCGCGTTGCTCGCGACGGTCGGCGTCGCCGGCTGGTTGCTCGGGCGCGATCGCTCCGGCGGCGGGGCCGCCGGCGCCGAACCGCAGACCGCACGCCGGGCCGACGGCTCACCCGAACCCGAGCCGAACGGGGCCAACGGTCCCCCGACGGAACTGCTGAGCAACGAGGAGCGAGTCCTGCGCCTGCTCGAGGAACGCGGCGGTCGAATCAAACAACAGGCCGTCGTCTCGGAGCTGGGGTGGACCGAGGCCAAGACGAGTCAGGTCGTCGGCGAACTGCGCGAAAACGACGAGATCGAAGTGTTCCGGATCGGCCGGGAGAACGTGCTGTCGTTGCCCGACGAGGAGTAGGCCGGGATCCGATCGTCCCGTTTCCGTTGCTAGATCTCGATCACCATCTCCCCGGGAGCGACCGAACGCCGCGCTGACGACGGGAGCGCGCGATGTAGCAGGATTTAATACTGTGGCTTCGTAGGTTCATCACAATGAGCCAGTCCGTCGGCACCGTGGTCGCCGTTCCCGGTACCGACGGGTCCGTCGCTCGGCGGCGGCCGCGGCGACTCCGACCGGGCCTTTGAGCCCGCACTATACTACTCCCCTTGTTCCGGTTCGTTTCATCGTTCCCGAAACCCCAGTATTTTCGGCCAGCGACCGCTCTGCCGTTTATTTCCGAAACTAAAACCAGTGAACTTAAGACTCTCCTTTGGCTTCACTCGAGTACGACATGACACGCGTTGCACTCGCGTTCTCGGGCGGCCTGGACACGACGGTCTGTGTCCCGCTACTCGAGGAGGAATACGGATACGACGACGTAATCGGCGTCACGGTCGACGTCGGCCAGCCGGCAGAAGAGTTCGACGAAGCCGAAGAGACCGCCGACGCGCTCGGCCTTGACCACTACGTCGTCGACGCGCGGGAGGAATTCGCTCAACTCTGTCTCGAGAGCGTTCGCGCGAACGCGACCTATCAGGGCTACCCGCTGGGAACGGCGCTCGCCCGTCCCGTGATCGCGGAAGCGATCCTCGAGGTCGCCGAGGAACAGGACTGTACCGGTATCGCCCACGGCTGTACGGGCAAGGGCAACGACCAACTGCGCTTCGAGGCCGTCTGGCGCAGCTCGGATCTGGAAGTCATCGCCCCCGTGCGCGAACTCGGCCTGACCCGCGAGTGGGAACAGGAGTACGCCGCCGAGCGCGACCTGCCCGTCGAGGGCGGCAGCGGCGGCGACTGGTCGATCGACACCAACATCTGGAGCCGCTCGGTCGAGGGCGACGACCTCGAGGACCCGAACTACGTCCCGCCGACGGAGATCTACGAGTGGACCGACAACCCCTCGGACGAGACCGAGGAGATCGAAATCGCCTTCGAGAACGGCTACCCCGTCGCCGTCGACGGCGAGGAGTACGAGCCGGTCGCACTCATCGAGTACCTCAACGAACTCGCCGGCAGCTACGGCGTGGGTCGTACTGACATGATGGAAGACCGCATGCTCGGGCTGAAGGTCCGCGAGAACTACGAGCACCCCGGCGCGACGACGCTGCTCAACGCCCACGAGGCCCTCGAGGGCCTCGTCCTCACCCAAGAGGAGCGCCAGTTCAAACAACAGATCGACCAGCAGTGGTCCCAGAAGGGCTACGAGGGCCTGATCGACGCCCCGCTCGTCAGCGCGCTCGAGGGCTTCATCGACGAGACCCAGAAGCGCGTCACCGGCACCGTCACGATCCGCTTCGAAGGCGGGCAGGCCCGCCCGGTCGCCCGCGACAGCAAGTTCGCGGCCTACTCGGCCGAGCACGCCTCCTTCGACACGGAGACGGTCGGGAAGATCAAGCAGGAAGACGCCACCGGCGTCGCGAAGTACCACGGCTTCCAGCGCCGCCTCGCGAACGAGGCGATCGCCGCCAACGCCGACGAGGAAGTCGAACTCGCGACCGACGGCAGCGGCGACGAGGACGAGGCGTAACGATGACCGAGGAGAGTGCTCACGACGGGTCCGAACTCGAGTCGGACGTCGCTACCGACGGCGGTTCCGACGATGAGAGCGTTGTCCGCCGGGACCGTTTCAGCGGCGGCCCCGCCCGGAGCTTCCTCTCCTCGCTCGCAGCGGACGAACGGATCTTCGAGGCCGACCTCGAGGTCGACCGCGCACACACGGTCATGCTCGCCGAACAGGACATCATCGCGGACGATGTCGCGGGGCAGATCCTGACCGCCATCGACGCGATCGAGGTCGACGGCCACGACTCCCTGCCCGACGGCGAGGACGTCCACGAGGCCATCGAAACGGCCGTCATCGAGCGCATCGGCGCCGAGGGCGGCAAGATGCACACCGCGCGCTCGCGCAACGACGAGGTCGCGGCCTGCATCCGGTATCGCCTGCGCGACGACCTTCTCGAGGCCATCGAGACGACGCTCGCGCTGCGCGAGTCGCTGGCAGCCGTCGCCGACGAACACCGGGACACGATCATGCCCGGTTACACCCACCTCCAGCCCGCCCAGCCGACCACCGTGGCCCACTGGGCGCTGGCCTACGAGGGGGCCGTTCGCCGCGACACCGAGCGCCTGCTCGCGGCCTACGACCGGGTCAACGAGTCGCCGCTCGGCGGTGCCGCCTTCGCGGGCACGACGTTCGATATCGACCGCGAGCGCACCGCGGACCTGCTCGGCTTCGAGGGCGTCGTCGAGAACTCGATGGACGCCGCCTCGAGTCGGGACTTCCTGCTCGAGGCGACCCAAGCGCTGTCGACGCACGCGACGACGCTGTCGGGGCTCGCGGAGGACGTGATCATCTTCGCGAACCGCGGGTTCGTCGATCTGGCGGACGACTACTCCTCGACGTCGTCGATCATGCCCCAGAAGAAGAATCCCGACACGCTGGAACTCGTCCGCGCGGTCGCGGGCGATGCGGCGGGCGGGGTACAGGGACTGACGACGACGCTGAAGGGACTGCCCCGCGCGTACAACCGCGACTTACAGCGGGCGACGACCCACGCGTGGGAAACCGTCGACGCCGTGACGGAGGCGAGCGAGGTCGCGGCGGGCGCGGTCGCGACGGCCGACTGGAACGAGGAGGCGCTGGCCGCGGCGGCCGGCGAGGGCTTCTCGACGGCGACCGGCGTCGCGGACCTGCTCGCGGCGAACGGACTGCCGTTCCGCACCGCCCACGAACTCGTGGCGATCGCTGCGGAAAACGGGGCGGACTACGATGCGCTCGAGTCCGCCGCCCAGGAGGTACTCGGCGAGTCGGTCGAGGCCCACGTCGACCCCGCGGCCGTCGAGGACGCGCTCGACCCCGCGAAAAGCGTCGCGAGCCGCGACTCGCAGGGCGGTCCCGCGCCCGAGGCGGTCGCCGCCCAACTCGAGTCGGCCCGCGAGGCGCTCGCGGCCGACGAGGAAGCGCTCGCGAACACGACAAACGCGCTCGAGGCGGCCCACGAGACGCTCCGCTCGGTGGTGAACGGCTATGTCTGAGCCGGTGGCTCGAGCGGTCCGGCGATCCCCGCGAGGGGATAATATACCGACTTCATGATATGTCGAACTGATATAGCGGGATAGTAGGGTTCTCGGTCCGTTAGAGTCGAGTGCGGAAGTATAATTTTGCTGTTAAGTTCGAAGGCTTTAAGGGATCCCGGCACCCACGTGCGAGTACAATGACCGAATGCGTCGAGTGTGGGGCTGAGGTGTCCCTGCACGACGATCTGGAAGTCGGAGAGATCATCGACTGTACGACCTGCGGTGCCGAGCTCGAAGTCGTCGATACCGAGCCGCCGGTCCTCGAGCAGGCCCCCGAGCTGGAAGAGGACTGGGGTGAGTGACCTTGCAGACGGCTGGGATACTGCCGTCCCCCGCCGCGACGCTCCGCGGAGCGCGTAGCTCCGGGGCCCCCAATCAGAGGTGGCTCGCGTGAACGTAGGAATACTCTACTCACGGATTCGCAAGGACGAGAAGCTCCTGTTGAGCGAGCTTCGCGACCGCGATCACGAGGTCACGAAGATCGACGTCCGCAAGCAGACCTTCGACATCAGCGAGGTCCCCGCGGCGTTCGCGGACCTCGACATCGTCGTCGACCGCTGTCTCGCCACGAGCCGGAGCCTGTACGCCACGCAGTTCTTCGAGGCCTACGGCATCCCCGTGGTCAACAGCCACGAGACCGCGGACATCTGTGCGGACAAGGTGAAAAACAGCCTCGCGCTCGAGAAGGCGGGCGTGCCCACCCCCGCGACGAAGGTCGCCTTCACCAAGGAGACCGCGATGGAGGCCATCGAGGAGTTCGGCTATCCCTGTGTGCTCAAACCCGTCGTGGGCTCGTGGGGTCGCCTGATGGCCAAGATCGACTCCGAGTCGGCCGCCGAGGCCATCTTGGAGCACAAGGCGACGCTCGGCCACTACGAGCACAAGGTGTTCTACATCCAGGAGTTCGTCGAGAAGCCGGGCCGCGACATTCGCGTGCTCGCGGTCGACGGCGAGCCCATCGCCGCGATGGTCCGCTCGTCGGACCACTGGATCACGAACGCCGCCAAGGGTGCGGAGACGAACGTCTTCGACCTCGACGACGAGGCGATCGAACTCGTCGAGAAGGCCAGCGACGCCGTCGGCGGCGGCCTGCTCGGCGTGGACCTCATGGAAACTGCCGATTCGTACACCGTCCACGAGGTCAACCACACCGTCGAGTTCAAAGCGCTCGACGAGGCCGTCGAGACCGACATCGCCGGCACCGTCGTCGACTGGCTCGAGGCGAAAGCCAAAGCCGCGGATCCGGACCTCGAGGTGACCGCCTGATGGCGATCAGTACCGAGACTGGGGCCGACGCAAACGCCGAGACGGTCACTGCGACCGTCATCGGCGGTTCCGGATTCACGGGTGGCGAGTTGCTGCGATTGCTCGCCGGCCATCCGAACTTCGCGATCGCGGAGGTCACCAGCCGATCGAAGGCAGGCAAGAGCGTCGGGTCCGTCCACCCGCCGTTGCGCGGGTCGGACCTGCGCTTTACCGAACCCGACGACCTCGAGTCGGTCGATGTCCTGTTCGCGGCGACGCCACACGGCGTCTCCATGGGCCAGATCGACGAATTCTTCGAGGTCGCGGACACGGTCGTCGACCTCTCGGCGGACTTCCGCCTCGAGAGCGAGGCCCAGTACGAGGAGTGGTACGACGGTCACGAGGCACCCGAATACCTCGAGAAAGCCGAGTATGCGCTTCCCGAAATCAACCGGGAAAACCTCGAGGGTGCGGAACTCATCGCGGGCGGCGGCTGTAACGCCACCGCGACGATCCTCGGGCTCTACCCGCTGTTCGAACACGACATCCTCGAGGGCGGCGAGCAGATCGTCGTCGACGTGAAAGTCGGCTCCTCCGAAGGAGGCGCCGGCGGCGGCGAGGCCTCCTCGCATCCGGAACGGTCGGGCGTCGTTCGTCCCTACGCGCCGACCGGGCACCGCCACGAGGCCGAGATCGAGCAGTTCCTCGACACCTCGGTGGCGTTTACCTGCCACGCCGTAGATATGATCCGCGGTGCGAGCGCGACGAACCACGTCTTCCCGTCGGGACCGGTCTCGAAGGGCGACCTCTGGCAGGCCTACCGCGGCTGCTACGAGGACGAGCCGTTCGTCCGCATGGCCGCGGGCGGCTCCGGCGTCTACCGCTACCCCGAACCGAAAGCGGTCGCCGGCACGAACCTCGCCGAGGTCGGCTTCGAACTCGACCCGTCGAACAAGCGCGTCGTCGTCTTCTCGGCCATCGACAACATGATGAAAGGCTCCGCGGGACAGGCGGTCCACGCCGCAAACGTCGCGCTGGGTCTCGAGGAGACGGCCGGACTCGAGTTTACGGGGCTCCACCCCGTGGGGGCACCCTGAGATGACCACTGTGGTCAAGATCGGCGGCGCACGCGCCGTCGATCCCGAAGGCGCTCTCGCCGACGTGGCGAGCCTCGTCGAGGACGGCGAGGACGTCGTTCTGACTCACGGCGGCTCGACCGCCGTCGACGAGACACTCGAAGACCTCGGCGAGGAGCCGACCTACGTCGAGACCCCCGGTGGCGTCGTCGGGCGCTTCACCGACGAGCGCACGATGGACGTCTTCAAGATGGTGATGCCCGGCAAGCTCAACACCGATCTGGTCGAGAGCTTACAGAACGAGGGCGTCGACGCGGTCGGCCTCTCGGGCACCGACGGCAAACTGCTCGAGGGCAAGCGCAAGTCCGCCGTCCGCGTGAAAGAGGACGGCAAGAAGAAGATCAAGCGCGGCGACCACTCGGGCACGATCGAGTCCGTGAATGCGGACCTGCTCGAGACGGTCCTCGCGGGCGGCTACACGCCCGTCGTCTCCGTCCCGGTCCTCGGGAAGGAGAAGTCCGGCGGCTACACGGCGGTCAACGCCGACGCCGACCGCGCCGCGGCAGCGATCGCGGGCGCGCTCGAGGCCGATCTGGTCGTCCTCACGGATGTTTCGGGAATCTACGAGGACCCCGACGACGAGTCGACCAAGATCGATTCGGCCGCGACCCCCGAGGAGTTCGAGGCCGTCAAGACGGCCGCGGAAGGGTTCATGACGAAGAAGGTCATGGCCGCCGAGGAAGCACTCGAGGGCGGCGCGGCGTCAGTGATCGTCGCGACCGCCAACGCCGACGACCCGATCAGTAGCGCGCTCGCGGGCGAGGGCACGACCCTTGAGCCCGGCGTACTCGCGGACGAAACCGACGCGGAAACGGAGGCAGCAGAATGAGCGATCTCGACTTCGTCTCCGGCAGCAAGCCGATCGGACTCGAGCGCGGCGAAGGGCCGTACCTCTACACCGCCGACGGGACGGAGTACCTCGACGCGGGCGCGAGCTTCGCCTGCACGCCGCTGGGCCACTCCCATCCCGCCGTCGTCGATGCGGTACAGGAGCAAGTCGGCGAACTGACGTTCGTCGATTCCTCCTATCCGGTCCAGTCGCGCGAGGACGCCTACGCCTCGTTCGTCGCGTCGACGCCCGACGGCCTCGAGTCCGCCTGGTTCTGCAACTCCGGGACCGAGGCCAACGAGGCCGCCTTGAAGTTCGCCCGCTCGGCGACCGGCGAGTCGAAGATCGTCGCCGCGACCCGCTCGTTCCACGGGCGCACCATGGGCGCGCTCGCGGCCACCTGGAAGGACAAGTACAAGAAGCCCTACGAGCCCCTGGCCGGCGATGTCGAGTTCGTCCCCTACGGCGACGACGAGGAGCTCGCCGAGGCCGTCGACGACGAGACGGCGGCCGTCATCCTCGAGCCGATTCAGGGCGAAGGCGGGATCAACGTCCCGCCCGCGGGCTACCTCGAGACCGCCCGCGAGTGCACCGAGGAGGCCGGCGCGGCGCTGGTCTTCGACGAGGTCCAGACCGGCATGGGCCGCACGGGCTCGATGTGGGCCTGCCAGAACGCGGGCGTCACGCCCGACGTGCTGACGACGGCGAAAGGACTCGGCAACGGCCTGCCCGTCGGCGCGGTCGCGGTGCGGGACTGGATCGCCGACGGCGCGGCCTCGCACAACGCCACGTTCAGCGGCGGCCCCGTCGTCGCCGCGGCGGTCCACGCGACCGTCTCGACGCTGGTCGAGGAGGAGTGGCCCGCCCACGCCGCCGAGATGGGCGACTATCTCACGTCGGAACTCGAGTCCGCGCTGGGCGATTCGGTCCGCGAGGTCCGCGGCGACGGACTGCTCGTCGGCATCGAGTTGAAACGCGGCGCGAACCGCGTCGCCCGCGATCTGGCGATGAACGAGCAGGTACTGGCGCTGCCCGCGGGTCGGACCGTCCTGCGGCTGCTGCCGCCGCTCGTGATCGACGAGGCGGAGGCGGACCGTCTCGTGGACGCGCTGACCGCGGTCGTCGCACCCGATACCGAATCATGACCACGAGCTCGAGCGAACCGATGGACGTAACGGCCGCGGACGCCCGGGAGCTGCTGATCGATCTCGTTTCGATCCCCTCGCCCACCCGCGAGGAACGCGAGGCGGCCAAACGCCTCGTGGACTTCTTCGAGGCCCACGACCGGGAGGTCTGGATCGACGCGGTCGGGAACGTCCGCGCGCCGGCGGACGACGCCGTGTTGCTGACCTCGCACATCGACACCGTGCCGGGGGACATCCCCGTCGAGGTCGAGGAGACCGGCGACGACGAGGTCCTCTGGGGTCGCGGCAGCGTCGACGCGACTGGGCCGCTGGCCGCGATGGCGGCCGCCGCCGTCCGCACCGGCGTCTCCTTCGTCGGCGTCGTCGGCGAGGAAATCGACTCGAAAGGGTCGCGCTACCTGGTCGACGACCGCGAGCAGTCGCCGGCTGCCGTCGTCAACGGCGAGCCCTCGGGCGCCGACGGGATCACGCTCGGCTACCGCGGCCTGATCGCCGGCACCTACGTCGCGACCAGCGAGTCCGGCCACACGTCCCGGCCGGATCCGAACGCGATCCAACACGCCGTCCGCTGGTGGTCGGCCGTCGAGGAGTACTTCGAGGGCGACGAGTACGAACCGGTCTTCGAGCAGGTGACGACCAAGCCGGTCGACATCGAGGGTGGCGTCAGCGACGACGGCCTCTCCGTCGAGGCGACGATGGACGTCCAGTTGCGCGTGCCGCCGGCCCTCGACGTCGGAACCGTCCGCGAAGCCGCGGAGGCCGAACTCGAGGTCGGGACCGTGACCTGGAAGGACAAGGTCCCGCCGGTGATGATGAGTTCGCGAACCGAGGTCGCGCGGGCGTTTCGCGTCGCCATCCGGAAGGAAGGCGGCGACCCCCGCCTCGTGCGAAAGAC
Organism: Natrinema sp. LN54; assembly: GCF_052439245.1. Lineage (NCBI taxonomy): Archaea > Methanobacteriati > Methanobacteriota > Halobacteria > Halobacteriales > Natrialbaceae > Natrinema > Natrinema sp. LN54. The sequence goes on along the minus strand of NZ_JBQVRP010000003.1, from coordinate 191,164 downwards.
CGGAACGAGCGACATGAACATCTACGCCGGGGCCTGGGACTGTCCGATGGTCACCTACGGGCCGGGCAACTCGGACCTCGATCACGCGCCCGACGAACGACTGCCGCTGTCGGAGTTCGACCAGTCGGTATCGGTCCTCGAGCGCGTCGCACGCACGCTCAGTGAGTAATCGAATTTTCAGACGAGTTATCAGACCATGACAACAGTAACGAACGAGACGCAGCCGAGACATTTCCTCGATGTCGATGACCTCTCCGAGGCAGAACTGCTCGCAGTGCTGGACAGAGCCGACGAGTACAAACGCGCCGTCGAAGCCGGCGAGGACCACGCCGATCTGTCCGGGCAGACCCTCGGGATGCTCTTCCAGAAAGCGAGTACCCGTACCCGGGTCTCCTTCGAGACCGGCATGACCCAACTCGGCGGGCACGCGATCTTCCTCGGGGAAGACGACATTCAACTCGGCCGGGGCGAACCGCTGAAAGACACCTCGCGTGCGCTCTCGCGGTACGTCGACGCCGTGATGGCCCGCGTGTTCAAACACGAGAACGTCGAGGTACTCGCGGAGTACTCCTCGGTACCGATCGTCAACGGGCTCACCGACGACGCCCACCCCTGCCAGACGCTCGCGGACCTGCTGACGATCCGCGAACACGAGGGCGGGTTCGAGGACGTGTCGGCGGTCTGGATCGGCGACGGCAACAACGTCGCCCAGTCCTTCGCGCTCGGCTGTGCGCTGACCGATATCGACCTGACGATCGCGACGCCTGAGGGGTACGAAGTCGACGGCGCGGTCCTCGAGCGGGCCCGCGAACTGGGCGGCGATCCGACGGTCACGACCGACCCCGTCGAGGCGGCCACCGACGCCGACGTCATCTACACGGACGTCTGGATCTCGATGGGACAGGAGGACGAACGCGACGTCCGCATGAACGACTTCGAGGGCTTCCAGGTCTGTTCGGACCTGCTCGAGCACGCCCCCGAGGCCTCGGTCATGCACTGTCTGCCGGCCCACCGCGGCGAGGAGATCACCGACGACGTTATCGAGGGCGAACGTTCGATCGTCTTCGATCAGGCGGAAAACCGACTCCACGCCCAGAAGGCGCTGTTGAGTTGGCTGCTCGAGTAATCGGCACAAGCGAGCACGAGATCACAGCGGAACCGATACTCGAGGCCGTCGCTTCTGACGGCGACAGTGTACGACTGGGTGACGTGACGGCGACCCGCTCGCTGCGACGGCCCACCGTCAAATCCACTCACTTTTTCCCCTTTGCGGCCTTCCCGACTGACAATGAGTCTCAGTCTCTCGGCCGACCAGCCGGAAGAACCCGCCGACGCCGACGACGGCGTCTGGCTCGAGTGCATCGACTGCGGCGAGACGTTCGCACCGTTCGACGACGTCCGCTACACCTGCGACGAGTGCGATAGCCTGCTCGAGGTCCGCTACGCCGACCTCCCCACCTTCGACGACTTCGAGGGACAGGGCGTCTGGCGGTACGCCGACGCGCTCCCCTTCGAGGCCGGCGTCTCGATTCAGGAGGGTGCGACGCCGCTGTACGAGGTGCCGTCCCTCGAGGACGAGATCGGCGTCGAGGCCCTGCGGATCAAACACGAGGGGATGAACCCCACGGGCTCGTTCAAGGACCGCGGGATGACCGTCGGCGTGCGGGTCGCGACGGAACTCGGTGTCGGCCGACTCGCCTGTGCGTCGACCGGAAACACCAGCGCCGCGCTGGCCGCCTACGGCTCCCGCGGCGGGATGCAGACGCTCGTCCTCCTCCCCGCCGGCAAGGTCGCCGCGGGGAAAATCGCGCAGGCGAGCCTCCACGGCGCACGCATTCTCGAGGTCGACGGCAACTTCGACGCCTGTCTCGACATCGTCCAGGAACTCGCGGGACAGGGCGAGGCCTACCTGCTGAACTCGCTGAACCCCTTCCGACTCGAGGGCCAGAAGACGATCGGCCTCGAGATCCTCGAGGGCTTCCTCGCGGACTACGATACCGTGCCGGACCGGATCGTGCTGCCGGTCGGCAACGCGGGCAACACGTCGGCGCTGTACAAGGCATTCCGCGAACTCGTGCAGGCCGGCGAACTCGCGGAAGACGACGTGCCGAAGCTGACCGGCGTGCAGGCCGAGGGGGCCGCGCCGATGGTCGAGGCCATCGAGAACGGCGCCGACGAGGTCCGCCGCTGGGAGGACGTCGAGACCCGCGCGACCGCGATCCGGATCGGGAACCCCGTTAACGCGCCGAAGGCCTTGCCCGGCATTCGCGAGACGGACGGCACAGCCGTCGCCGTTTCCGACGAGGAAATCACCGAGGCCCAACGCGATATCGCGGCCGAAGGGATCGGGGTCGAACCCGCTTCGGCGGCCTCGATCGCCGGCCTGCGGAAACTCCGCGACGAGGGGATCGTCACCGACGACGAGCACGTCGCCTGTCTCACCACCGGCCACCTGCTCAAGGATCCCGACGCCGCGGCCGCCGCCGGCAGCGAACCGGAACCCGTGCCGGCCGACACCGAGGGCGTGCTCGAGCACCTCGCGAGCGAGGAGTAATCGGCTCGGATCGATAGAGCCGACAGCCTTCTCGAGCAACCTTCGAAAACGTCGTTCGGCGTCTGCCCCGCGTCGGACGCGTCTGACGCCCGACTGACTGACCTTTTTCCGAACCTGTGTGGTAGTCTGTCTCGAGCCATGTCCGCCGAGCAACGAGGCCCCACTCCCGTCCGTTCCGTCGACGACCGGACCCGGAGCTCCCCGCACCTGACTCCCGGGTCGAACGACCGAACCAGCAGTCCCCTGCGACGACCCGCTGCCGGTTTGGATCGACGAGAACCGCCGCTTTCCTACCGAATCGAACGCACGCGACTCCTCGCCCGGATCGCCGCGCTCGAGTGTGCGTTAGAAACGAGCGAGCATCGCCGACAGACCGTCATCGATCGGTACGAACGGCTCTTGGCCGATCGGGACGACTCGTCCGAGTCGTCACCCGACATGTCGGACTCGCAGTCGCGGTCCCTGCTGGCGCAGTTGATCGATCGGTAGCCGCCCGCCCGTTCGCTTCGCCTTCCCGTTCCTTCCCGACTCCCAACAGTTTATATACTAAGGGGAGACAACTGAATATAGAGAACAATAGCCAATGGCAGATACCGATTCGTCTGCGATCTGCCCCGAGTGTGACGGCAGATTACGGAGGAGGGGTACCGAAACCGTCTGCGAAGAATGTGGACTTATCTCCGCCGAGGATGCGATCGATCACGGTCCCGAATGGCGGTCGTTCGAAGACGACGACACCGACCGGCGACGAACCGGTGCACCGCTCACTCGCTCGAGACACGACCGGGGACTCTCGACGGAAATCGGCTACGGCTCCGGTTCCGACTCGAGCTACAGTTCGCGGCTCACCGGTCGAAAACGCCGCCAGATCGCCAGGTTGCGTCGGGAGCACAATCGCGCTCGAATCTCGTCGAAAGCCGAACGGAATCAGGTCTACGGGTTCGCCGAAATCAGGCGGATCACCGCGTTGCTCTCGCTACCGGACTCCGCCAGAGAACAGGCCTGTGCTCTCTTCGAATCCGCCCAGTCCGAGGGGCTCTTTCAGGGCCGCTCGCTCGAAGGGTTCGCCGCCGCCGCGATCTACGCGATCTGTCGAACCCGATCGGTCGCCCGCACGAGCGAGGAGATCGCCGGGGTCGCTCGCGCCGACGCCGACGAACTCAGCGTCGCCTACGACGCTTTGAACCGCGATCTCGGTCTCCCGACGGGGCCGATCGACCCCACGCAGTACCTGCCGCGATACGCCTCGAAACTCGAGGTCGGAACCGCCGTCGAACGCCGCGCGAGCGAACACGTCGCCGATCTACTCGAGGCGGGGAAAGTCGTCGGCCGCAATCCAAGCGGCGTCGCCGCGGCCTGTCTCTACAAGGCCGCCGGTGAGCGCGAGGAGTGGCCGACGGTAACCCAAGCGAGGGCCGCCGATGTCGCCGACGTGGCAGCGGTGACGATTCGGTCGACCGTTACCGCACTGCGAGAACTCTGAGAGACGGTTCTGGGAACGCTCTCAGTCGCACGGGGTTGTGGATCGCTATCTATAGTGGGCCGCTTAGTGACTAATCGGTCTCCTTCGATTAGACTACAGACCAGTTCTCGCTTTCACAGTATCGTCTACGGAAACCTCAGTGCTCGTGGCTGAATTATCGGAAGATAGCACATCTCTGCAGGTGCTCGAACAGCATATTGTGGCTTGATCCATCCGGAATCGAATTCACGCTATCGTTACAAATTATAAAAATTTAAATTCTATCAAATACCGGTTGATAACGGAGACATGAATAAAAACCGACTTGCCGCCCTTTCCATCACGGTGCTCGTACTCGTCTCCACCGTCGGACTCAGTGGCGTTACCGTCGCAGAGAGCGATCACCATCGCCTCCAAGACGACCCCATCACCGAGTCCATTTCGAATCAGGAGACGAACGAAACGACTCACGGAACGTTCACCGGGACGGTCACTGACGAAGACGGTGACCCGATACCGGGAGCCACAATTTACTCAATCGGCACGTTTATCGTGGACGTGGATGCCGACGGAGCGTTCGAGATCGATCTCGCGCCCGGTGAGTACAACGTAACTGTCGCAACGGACAATTCCTCTCTCCACACCGATGAGACAGTAACGATCGAGGAAAACGAGACGACGAGACGAAACTTCACGCTCAATACCTCGGCTATCGACGAACCACCGACGGGAACGCTCACCGGCACGATCACCGACGAAGACGGTGATCCGATATCGAAAAGTAGAGTCAGTTCACCCGCTACGTTCGTCGTCAATCCGAACGACGACGGCGAGTTCGAGATTGACCTCGAGCCCGGCGAGTATAACATAACCGCAACAGCATATGAGATAGACCCCAGTATCGATGATACCGTAACCATCGAGGAAGGCGAGACGACGAGACGGAACTTTACGTTCAACACCTCAGCGACCAGCGAAACGCCGGCCAACGAGACTGTCAAGAGTAGCGTCAATACCGACAACGAAACGAATGATGAAACCGAAACTGATACCGATTCCGGCGATGAGAACGAGACCAGTGGGGATAGCGTTCCCGGATTCGGTGTGACGGCGACCCTCGTTGCAGTTCTCGGCGCGTGCTTGGTCTTGCGTCGGTCCTGACGACCGCCCAACCTTTTTTGCTACCGACAGCCATCGGCTGTGGCCGCGTTGTTCTCGAGTAAACCGACGACTCCCACCTGAGTGGGCACAGAGCAGCTACGTCGTTCGGAGCGTGTCCGTACTCGGCTCGTAGACCTCGCCTTTCTGTTTGAGCTTGTCGATCTCGTGTTCGGCCTTGGAGTGGTCCATCCCGATCTCCTCGGCCCGCTCCATGACGATATCGACTGGTGCGCCGTCGTCGTACTCCTCCTCGATATCGCCGATCAGCTGTTTGAGGTTCTTGATCCGATCGCGCTGGGACTTCGAGGTCCCGGCCTCGACGATGTCCGCGTCGAATTCGCCGGTCTCGGGATCGACCCCGACATCTTGCAGACACGAGCGCACGATCTCGATGACCCGCTCGGCGTCGCTCTGCTCGACCGTATCCGACAGCCGAACGCGGGCGCTCGCCTCCGAGAGTCGAACTAGCGCCTCGAGTTTTCGGGCCGTCACCGGCACCGCCGCGTCCTCGTCGGTCCCCTTCGATCGCAGATCGACGTAGAAGTCCCGGATCGCGTTGCGGGCCGCCTCGGTCATCCGCGGGTGGCAGTTCTGTTTCGAGTACGCGATGTACTTCCGCAGGAGCTCCGCGTCGATCTCCGGATCGACCTGATCGGTCATCTCGTCGATCTCGCCCTGACTGACCTCGAGTTGGTTCATCTCCTCGCGCTGGGTGGTCAACTCGCCAGCGTAGTTGGTCGTGATGATGTGTTCCGCGAGGTTGCGGTCTTTCTCCTCGTCGGGCGTGTCCGTGACCGTAAAGATCAGATCGAACCGCGAGATCAGCGCCGGCTCGAGGTCGATCTGCTCGCTGATCGGTTCGTACTGGTCGAAGCGGCCGTACTTAGGGTTTGCTGCGCCGAGCAGCGAACAGCGGGACTTGAGCGTGGCGTTGATCCCCGCCTTCGAGACCGAAATCTTCTGTTGCTCTAAGGCCTCGTGCATTGCCGATCTGTCCTCGGAGTTGTGGACGACCATTCCGTTCGCGACAAAATTGTGTGTTCCCTCGACGGTGAGGTCATATACTCGCGGCTCCGCCCGCCGCTCGATTTCTCCGAGCAGTTCTGCGATTCGCTGCCGTTTCGTCTCGAGCAGCCGGTCACAGACGGAGCGGACGGTATCGAAGTTTCCGATGTCGACGGTCCCGGTGAACCACCGTGAGACCGTCGACCCCGCGACATCCATCTCCGTTGCGACTTGCTGGAACGAAATTCCGTACGCTTCCAGTTGGTTCCGAAGTCCCTCCCACGTTTCGGCTGTCTCGTCGGTCTCGATTATCGACCGTGCTCGTTCCTGGACTGAATCGATGGTCTTTGCTCCGATTTCATCGGCAAGCCGTTGTTCGAGTACGTTTACTCTGGTATCGGTGTGATCTCGTGACGCTATCGATCGAACGTCCGCTACGCGACGCCACTTCACGTCGGCGTTGATGAGGTTCCGGAGCGGTTCAAGATCGACGGACGCCGGCGTGGCGAGCAGCTCCCGTAGCCGTCGTCGGATTCGTTCCCGAAGTTCGGTATCGCTTCCCCACTGAGTCGATAGATGCGACTGGGAGAACGAGAGTTCCGCCGCTAGCTCCTGCTGTGAGACGTGGTATCGCTCGCGGAGTTCCTCGAGGCGCGCCCAAGACGTCTTGGACGCGAGTTCGTCGTACTGTTCGTTCGCAGTCGATTTCCTGTCTTCGAACGTCTCGAGAATCCGTTCCGAAAGCCGCAGTGATGCGTTCGCATCGCCGTTCTCGAAGTTACAGTAGGTGGAGTCGTTGTCGAGACCGCATTCGGATTGATGGAGACGAAGTGCACCGCGTGCCTGTTCGAACAACTCTCCACATTCCGGGAGTACGTCTAAGATCGTCCGGGTCCCGGTCGTTCGTTCGCTTGCTCGTTCCAGCGCGTGCTGTTTGCGCTCGAGAGTGAATCCGATATGCCGTTCGAAGGCCTCTAACGATCGATCGGACGTGATTGCGAGGACGAACAGATCCCGATTGTCTTCGTATGTTCGCGTTTGGATCTGACTCGAGATACCGAACTCGAGCAGGAGCATTTTCGTCCCGAGTAACAGCTCGTAGCTCGATGAATGGATCTTGACGGCGCGTTCGTCGACCGTTCCCTCCGAATCTGCGAGGGCGCGGACGAACGCGGCTTTCGTTTCTCTGGATGCTTGGGTAACCGTCTCCGGAAGTCGTTTTCCGTCGTACGTCTCGAGGTTTGCACCCGCGTCGAGAAGTTCGTCGATGTACTGTTTTCCGTGGACGCGGACCGTTTCGACACCGTCGTCGCGTTGTTCACTCGGGTGACGAACGGGCTGTGTATCGAACGCGTCCGTACAGGCCTCCTCGAAATCCCGCAGGAGTTCTGCTTCTTGGTTCGTAAAGCGGAAGCCGTAGCTTCCATCCTCTCGGTTGTAGATGACGTTTCCATCACCGGCGATATACCCTAGAACGGCACCGTGAGCGGCGGTTAGACACTCGATATTTGACTCACTCTCGGAAGCCGGCAACACGCTAACACCGCCGTCCATGACCGCCGCCGGAATCGTTCGAGGAACGTACACCCAATCGCCCTCGCTGAGGTGCTGGGCTTGGCGTTCTTCCCGTTTGCCGTCCTCCAGAACGAAGAACGGATGGTCAGCCGTCGTCGCTAACTGTTCTCCACTCTCTAGTTCGATTTCACGGAGTTCATCCGGTGCGTCGTATTCGTGGATCGCGAGGACGTCGCGTTTGGTTATCTTCCCGTCATCGGTCATCGTCTGGACATCCATATCGACATCTCGGATCGTCCGGCCGTTCTCGAGTGATTCGATCGAACCGTCGGTAACCGATTCGTGTGCGAGTTCACGAATCGGTTTGATGCCGTCACCGGTGTGGACAAGTGTGTCTCCAGTGACACACCGCATCTTGTCCAGTTCGTCGATGGCCGCGATCCCCTGATCGGCGAGGACGAGCGCACCGGCCTCGAGACTCCACTGCTGGCCGTCGCCGAAGTCGTCGCGAACCGCCGCGGCCGTCAGCCCCGCCGATGACGACCCCTTCCCGGAGGTGTAGACGGACCGCGGTGCAATATTTTCGATATACCCTAGCATCTGACTCTTTCCGGTACCAGGATCCCCGATCAGGAGCATGTGCAGGTCGCCGCGGATCCGCGAGCCGTCGGGCAACTGCTTCGTCACGCCGGAGAACAGTTGGAGGATCATCGCGAGTTTCTCCTGATCGTAGCCGTAGATCGAGGGCGCGATGGAGGCGACCATCTGCTCGTAGACGGCATCTCGGTTCGAAATTTCGTAGATCGCCTTCTTGTCCTCCTCGGTGATGTCCATGTCCTCGAACTGCTCTTCGTCGATTTCGACGGACATCCCCTCCATGTAGAAGTCGAAGACGGGCGACTTCTCCTGTTGGTCGCCCTGTTGCTCGAGTCGGAGGACGCCGGTCGCGGAGACGTGGTCGCCGGGGGTGACTTCGCCGGTGATGTCGTCTTCGATGTTGATGTCCAGCGCCTGCGGGGTCTCGCCGCCGCGGAGCCCTTCGGGGCTCTCCTGAATGCGGAGTTTCTGCGAGTCGACGAACTCGGACTGATCGAAGTTGACCCGGAAGGGGCCTTGCCGTTCACAGCCCTGACACTCGTGGGGTTCCTGAAAGTCGCCGCTGGACTGGGGGACGCGGCTAAGGGTGCCACAGAGCTGGCATTCGAAGGCGGCCTCCTCGATTTTCGGGCGGACATCGGTTGCCTTGCGGACGATGCCGTGGACCTGCACGAGGGAGTTCATGTCCCGGGCGCGGATCTCCCGGATCTCGGGGGACTCCGTTTCGGGGAGGTTCCGGACTCGAACGTGGGCCTGCCCGAGGCTCACGTCGATCGGAAGGTCGTACAGCCGCAGCGCCTCCTCGGCGTAGCGCTGGAGCTGTTCGGGCTGGTTGATGAAGTCGTCGGCGAGGTCGGGATCGAACCGGTAGAGGTCCTGCCAATCGATGTGCAGCGAGCGTTGCTCGTTGGGATACTGCTGGGCAAGCTGCTTGATCTCGTTGTCGTAATAGTTGCGGAAGAACTGCTCGAAAGAGTCGACGAGTTCGGAATTTCCCGCTTGCGCCATTGCACTCTCCTAGGACTGCCATCGGGTATAAATGGTCGTATACCGGGGCGAAACTGATTCACCGGTCGTTCGAACGGCGGCGAGTCGCGTCTCGACGACCGAGTGTGATGCTCGGACTCGAGTCGCTCGCGGTCGCGGTCACAGTCGCAGTTGCTGCTCGGAGCGGCTGCGACTCGAGAAACCGTTGTGACCACGCACAGTCATCAGCGAGAAACCGGTCGATTTCGGGCCGCGTCGACCCGGTCCCTGTTTACCGGGTCGCTGCGGAGTCCGACACGCCGTGTCCCGTATTCCCGTCGGCCGGGTACGTGTCCACAGACGTACTTTCCGTTCCGACGTAATGTAGCCACGGCCAATCTGTTTTGGGCGAGTTCCTCGAGCGAGCGGAAGCGGCCGTGCCGGCGTCGTTCAGGTATCGTTGTACTCGCCATCGCCCAGCGTATCGGCCGCAACGCCAAGCGTTGCGATCGATCGGAACGCTTCTTCGACGGTCAGATCGACCTCGTGGACCTTCTCGGTGGGCATGTGCATCACGTAGCCGTTCGTGGCCGGGTTCGGTGCCAGCGGCACCATGATCGTCACCATCTCGTCTTCGCCCGCACTGGCTTCGACGACGGGTGGTGTCTCCGCGGTGAGAAAGCCGAGCATGTACGCTCCCTCGTGGGGGAATTCGACGAGTTTCACGTCCTGGAACTGATTCGTGTCGTCGTCGAGCAGGAGTTTGCTGGCCCGTCGAACGCTCTCGTAGACCGTGCTGACGCCGGGAATCGTCTCCATCGTCGCGTGGACGCGCTCGGAGATGTACTTCCCGGGAGTGTGCTCGGCGATGATGCCGACAAGCAGGAAGAACCCGACCACGGACAGCAGCGTCGCGAACTGAATGATCGGAACCGGCGGCTCGTTGGGCCAGACGTACGTCACGCCGGTTATCACCGGCGAGAGCACGCCGAGGATGAAATCGAGCACGACGAGCACGACGAGCAGCGTGGCGACCAGCGGAATCGTGATCACGATCCCGTTGATGAGCCACCGCTGAAATCTCGAGACGGAGTCGGCCATGTGGTCTGACAATCGGGATGAGTCCGAAACCGTTGGGCTTGCGGGCGGACTCGTCGCCGACCTCTCGCGGGAACGGCGTGTTAGTCGGTACCGTAACGGGTGTCCGTCTCCGAGTCCCGTCTCCTCTCTCGACGACAGGTACCTCGAGTATCGCAGCAAGAGACAGTTCCGGCAGCGTCTCATACCGGCATTCGATTCAGTTTCGTTGAAGCGTCGTTCGATATCGCCGCCGCTCGGGCCGAACACCGCTCGACTCGGCGGATCGAGCAGCGGGTATCACGCCGGACACCTTCACACTTTGGAGCGACAGTGATAGCCGCGTAGGGGCATCATTTAGATCCTATGTCAACCCAATCCGATCAGACGCGAGCCGCGGTCCGATGCGAGAGCTGTGGTGCAATTCTCGTCGCTGAGATCGAGCCGGACGGCTCCGTCCGCCCGCTCGGGACGAGCGAAGACTGCGTCTGCGGTGACGGCACCTTCGCGCGACTCGAGCAGCCCGCTGCGTCCATCCAGTGAGCGATCCGTGGTCCGTCGAGCGGCGTGAGCAGGTCTCGAGTCGCTCGAGTCCGGACAGCGATTTCTCGATGTTGTCCGAAGTGACTGTCCGTCTGGACGACACCGGTTGTCGGTGGACGATCGGCGACGTCAATCGGCACTGCCGATCGCTGTATCGTTCGTCCGCTGAATGATAACTAGCCACAACTTAGCTGGTATCGGATCGAATAGTGAAGATACTCGAACCACTCGTGCATATATGGCCCTGAATGTCCTATTCTAGGCGAGTATGTATAGCAATTACTCCGACGATAAGCTTTATTGTTGTACGTACGCTAATCGGTTATGAGGTGATGAAAACGAATACCGAACCCACCCCGACCACAAGTGACTCCCTGTGGCTATTGTGACCATACGTCTGTGCGACCCCTGCCATGGCGCACATCGGACGATTGCTGTTTCCGCCACCGATATACCTCGATCCTCGGCGTTCGTTTTTACGCAGTCGATAGCGCGGTAGTGATACTACACACAATACGCGGTCATTCTACCCGATATCTGGGATAGAACCGTACCTGTCTGTTCGCGCTGCACTCACGTATCGAGTTTCGTAGACGGACGCCGAGAGATGGCGGATGCCGATCGCCGTTGGACGGAGGTCGTGTCCGTGTCCGATCCCGGAAGCGCTGCCGGCGGTCAGAGCGACCGATTCGGCGAACTCTTCCGCGCGCTCGCCGGATCGCGGCATGGTCACAGCAACGTCCCCTCGATGACGTTCCGGACGGCGTCTCGACGACGAAATCGGGCGGCACCACACGCTTCCGAAACTGCACGCCGCGAACGTCCTCGAGTACGACCGTCGTTCGAGCCAACTCGTCTATCGGGATCCGCCGGAGTTAGTCGAACACTGCCTCGACTACTGTATGGACCGAGACATACCCGTCTGATACGGCGTAGCGGGTACTTACAGCGCCGCTGCGGACCTGACGTGAGTCTGTCCGCGATCAGTCGTCGGATTGGCGGCCGCCGACATCTTCCGGGTCGCCGCCCTGTCCCTCGAGCTGGCCGGGCGTCGGGTGAACGTCCGCGTTCACCTCCTCGGGATCGGCGTCGAGCGGTGAGATACGGACGCTCGTCACCTTGTACTGCGGGATGAACGATGTCGGGTCGAGTTCGTGCTGGGTGAGCTTGTTGATCGCTCCCTGCGGGAAGTGCATCGGGATGAAGACGACACCGGGATCGGAGGTGTCCTCGACGGTGGCCTTCACGACGATCTCGCCCTGTCGCGACTCGACGCGGACGTACTCCTCATTTTCGACGCCCAACTCGTCGGCCATCTCGGGGTGGATCGTCACGAAGCTCTCCGGGACGTGATCCATCAGCGTCCCGACCCGGCGGGTCATCGTGCCCGTGTGCCAGTGGTACAGCACTCGCCCGGACGAGAGCGTGAGCGGGTACTCCTCGTCCGGCATGTCCGGCGGCTTGGCGTAGTCGGCGGGGACGAACCGCGCTTTGCCGTCCTCGAAGTTGAACTCGTCCTCGTAGAGGTAGGGGGTGCCGGGGTCGTCCTCGTCGAAACAGGGCCACTGGATCCCCTTCGTCTCCTCCTCGAGTCGGTCGTAGGTGACGCCGCCGTAGATGGGGACGAGGTCGTTGATCTCGTCCATCACGTCGGCCGGACCGTCGTAGTTCCAGTCGTAGCCGAACCGGCGGGCGAGCTGGATGAGAATCTCCTGGTCCGGTTTCGCCTTTCCGGGCGAGTCGACCGCGGGACGGACGCGCTGGATGCGCCGTTCGGTGTTCGTGAACGTGCCCGACTTCTCGGCGGCGGAGGCGGCCGGGAGGACGACATCGGCGTACTCGGCCGACTCGGTCAGGAAGATGTCCTGGACGGCGAGGAAGTCGACCTTCGCCAGCGCCTGCTCGGCGTTGTCGAGGTCCGGCTCCGAGAGGACCGGATTTTCGCCCATGATGAACATCCCGCGGAGGTCCCCGTCGTTGATGGCGTGGAACTGCTCCGGGAGACGGAGGCCGACGTCGTTCGGCGGGCGCTCGCCCCACTCGTCCTCGAACTTCTGGAGAACCTCCTCGTCGCCGAGGTCCTGATACCCCGGGAGCGTGTGCGGCGCCGGTCCCATGTCGCCCCCGCCGCCCTGGACGTTGTTCTGTCCGCGGAACGCCGAGAGTCCGGCGCGGGGCTTGCCGAGGTTGCCCGTCACCAGCGCGAGGTCGGCGATGGCCAGCACGTTCCGCGTGCCGGTGGTGTGCTGGGTCAGCCCCATCGCCCAGCCGAAGATGCAGGTGTCGGCGGTGGCGATGGTCTCCGCGGCCGTCTTCAGTTCCTCGGCGGGGACGGCCGTCAGCTCCTCGACCTGCTCGGGCGTGAACGGCTCGACCTTCTCGACCAGTTCGTCGAAGTGTTTCGTTCGCTCCTCGATGAACGCCTCGTCGTGGAGGTCGTTCTCGATGATGTACCGGATCATCCCGTTGATCCAGGCCACGTCCTCGCCGGGCGTCGTCCGGATGTACTGGTCGGCGTGCTCGGCCAGCCCCATCTCGCGCGGATCGATGACGATGAGATCCGCCCCGTCGCGAACGTTCTGCTTGATCCGCGTCGCGAGGACGGGGTGGGACTCGGTCGTGTTCGAGCCGGTGATGAGATAGCAGTCGGTCTCCCCGATGTCCTCGTTGATCCGGTTGGTCATCGCGCCGTAGCCGACCGTCTGCTGGAGGGCCGCGACCGTCGAAGAGTGACAGAGCCGCGCGCAGTTGTCGACGTGGGGCGTCCCGAGCACCTGCCGGGCGAACTTCTGGTTGAGGAAGTTCTCCTCGTTGGTCGTCTTCGACGAGGAGATGACCGAGAGGGACTCGCTGCCGTGTTCCTCTCGGATCTCGGAGAGGCCCTCGTAGACGCGCTCGAGGGCTTCCCTCCACGACGCCTCGCGGAACCCGTCGCGTCCGACCGGGCCGTCGCCCGCGTCTTCTTTCCGGACCAGCGGGGTCTCGAGGCGGTCGTCGGCGTCCACGTAGTCGTAGCCGAACTTCCCTTTCACGCAGGTCGAGAAATCGTTGGCCGGCGTCGACTCGGGGTCTGCGGGTCGGACGCCGAGTATCTCGCCGTCCTTGCCGTAGAGTTCGAAGCGACAGCCCACCGCGCAGTAGTTGCAAGTGGTCTCGGCCTTCGTGACCCGCGAGAGGCGCGCGTCGCCGACGGTCGTCGCGACGTCGAACAACCGTCCGGCCGGCATCGCCTCGCTGGCGACCCCCTCGGCGACGTGTTCGGCCCCTTTGATCGCCCGATCGCCGGCCTGCTTCAGGCTGTCGCTCGCCCGTCGTTTCGTGTCCCCGGCGCGCGCCTTCGCTTTCGCCATGTAGCGGGCGACGCCCGACAGGTCCTCGACCTCGGCCCCGCTCGCCTCCCGTTCGCGCCGCCCGTCTGGTACGTCGCGGTTCGGTGCCTCCGTCTGATCGGCCGTCTCCGCCTTCGGGCTCTCGAGGACCTTCCCGACGGAGTTCTCCTGCGTGAATCCGGGCAGCGGCAGCGTCGCGGCGTCGACCAGCCCCTGCTCGACCAGCGAGCCGGTGGGACAGACGGTGGCGCAGTGACCGCAGGAGACGCAGGTGGACTCGTCGAACGTCTCCTCGTCGTTCTGGAAGGCGATGCGGGTCTCGTCGGCGTTGCCCTCCATGCGGAGGACGCCCTCGACCTGCACGTCGTTGCAGGCGTCGACGCAGCGGTTACAGAGGATGCACTTGTTGCGGTCGATCTGGATGGCCGGCGAGGTGTCGTCGAGTGGTTCGTACTCGTCGCGGTCCTCGAAGACGCCCCACCGGGGCTCTTCGACGCCCTGTTGGATGGACGCGTCTTGGAGTTCACAGCGGCCGTTCTGTCCGCACGTCGTACAGCGCAGGTTGTGTCCCGACAGTTGGAGGTCGAGGTTCACGTCCCGCGCCTCGGCCGCGGCGTCCTCGTCGGTCCGGACCGTGAGGTCGTCCTCGGCCGGGAACGAACAGGCCGGCACGAGCCCGTGTTCGTCCGTGTGGACCGTACAGGTCCGACACTCGCCGCGGGGACCGATGTCGTCCGCCTGTTCCGTCTCCCGGTCGTAGTAACAGAGCGCGGCGAGCTCGTCGGCCGGTTCCGTCGACTCGATCGCGTCGATGATCGTCGACCCCGGCGGTACCGCGACGGGCGTGCCGTCGATCGTGAGGTGAGTCATCCGGTCCCCGTCGGTGCCCACGTCGGGGTCGTTTGCCGTCCCGGTCTCGAACTGTTCGGTGAGAGGGGTACTCGGCCGCGGATCGGACACGTCCGGCACCGAGGGGAGTCGTTCGACGGCGGTCGGCCGCCGCTCGGTCTCCGCGTCGTCGACGTGACTCGCCGGGTCCTCGCCGCTCATCGTTTCCCCCCGGCCTCGCACTCGCCGCTGGGACAGCGCCCCTCGGCGTGAGCGGTCACTTCCGTCTCGAACTCGCGCATCCCCGTGACGGCCGGGCGGACCGCCGAGCGGCCGAACTCGCAGATGCTCGTCTCGCCCATCACGCGGGACAGTTCGCGAATCTTCGCGTCCTCGTATGCGCCGTCGTAGACGTCTCGAAGCATCTCCGTGAGCTGGATCGTTCCCTGCCGGCAGGTGACACAGCGACCGCAGTTCTCCTCCTTCGCGAATCGGGCCCGCCGACCCGCCGTCGCGAGGACGCACCGCCCCTCGTTCAGCAGTTCGACCACGCCCTCCGTCCCGAGTCCCGCCCCCTCGAGGGCGGGCGCTGACGGGGACTGGGAGAGCGACCGGGTAAACCCGCCGAACTGGCCGCCGACGCAGGCCATCTTGAACCGCCCCTCGAGGTCGACGGCCTCGCGCACGTCCTCGAGACTCCCGCCGGTCGGCAGCTCCACGGTCGCCGTCGCATCGACGTCACCGGTCGCGGTGAGGAGGCGAGTGCCGGGATCGGCGTCGTCGGCGTCGAACTCCTCGGGATGGAGCATCGCACGCCGGACCTGCGCCATCGTTCGCGGCGTGTGGACGACGGTCGGCCGCCCGTAGAGCCCGTGTTCGGTCGGCGAAGGCGGGCGGAGACGGGCCTCGAGCCGGTCGTTGCCCTCCATCGCCTCGAGGGCCATCGTCGGCTCGCCGGCGATGTACCGGTTCGGTCCGACAACGACCTCCGGCCGCGCCGCGCGACCGAGTCGGTCCTCGGCCGTCTCCGCGACGTTGCGCGCGGCTTCGTGGACGCGCTCGCGCGCCTGATCGTCGGCCTCGTTACAGTAGACGACGACATCGTCGGCCCCGATCAGTTCCCCGACGGCCAGCGCCCCGTCGAGTACCTCACCCGGCGCGGCCTCGAGCAGGAGACGATCGGTCTCGTTGCGATCGTCGCTGTCGTTGGCGTTGACGACGACGACCGGCGCTTGTGCGTCGTCGGCCGTCGTTCCGCCGCCGTCCCCGCTCTCGGCTGCCTCGCGGGCGAGGTCCCACTCGGCGGCGATGGGATCGTCGGCGCTCCAGTCCCCCCGGCCGCGGCCCCGGATTCCGATTTCGCGGACGCGACCTCGCGCCGCCTCCGGCCGCTCGGTCGCCAGTTCGGCCGCCGACTCGTCGGGCACCGCCGCGGGGTCGACCCAGCCACACCGGCCGAGGACGCGCCGCCGGCCCACGGAGAGCGGCCCGTCGTCCGGCGTCGGAAGCGACGCCGGCTCTGATCCGTGTTCGACGACCGCCGCCGCGCCGTCGGTCGGCAGCCCACCCCGCTCGAGCGTCTCGACCAGCGACTCGAGCCGTCCCGCGACCGGTGCCGGATGGAACGCCGTCCGTCCGTCGCGAGTCAGCAGGACGAGCGGTTCGTGACTCCGGACCCCGGTCGGTCCCATCTCGAGGACGCGAGCGTCGGTCGCCGCCGCCCGAATCTCGTCGAGCGCGCGCTGTGCCCGCCGTTCGCGCCGCGACCCCGCCGCGACGCGGACCGCGGGCGCTCCGTCCGCCGCACTGCTCCGTTCGCTCATTACCTGCGAGTCCCACAACCCGCCATGAAAAGCTACGGGTGGGGTTGGCAGGTTCCGGCCGGTCGAGGGCTCTCAGAAGGGTGGCTCGAGTCCCGGCTCGTTGCGCCGACGGAGCCGATACACGAGCGCGACGAGGAGGGCGGCTCCCGCGAGGAGTACCGGTTGTAACAGTCGCCTTCTCCGGCGCGTCTCGGATC
Source organism: Natrinema sp. LN54 (assembly GCF_052439245.1). Taxonomy (NCBI): domain Archaea; kingdom Methanobacteriati; phylum Methanobacteriota; class Halobacteria; order Halobacteriales; family Natrialbaceae; genus Natrinema; species Natrinema sp. LN54. The sequence continues at coordinate 174,107 of NZ_JBQVRP010000003.1, read as the reverse complement.
GCTCGTTCTTCGACTGCTGCGTTCGGTCTCCGATCATGCGTTCCCGTTTGCTAGCGTTGTGGATAGTCCTTTTCGGGGCTTTCGCTCGAGGATGAGGTCGTCGCGCTCGAGGACTTGGCGGGACGTTTGGGCGACCTTCGGAACGTCGTCGCAGGCACTCACCACTGCTTTCGTCTTGTTACAGTCGTCGAAGTCAGTTGCACGTTCGATCGCATCTCGTCGGTATGTGTAGTCGCTGTCGGTTCTGATTCGCATACTCGTACACACGAGCCCCGAAATCCTCGTTTTTCCGGCTCACTGAACGGCCCCATTTCGGTCCACAATCGCCGGAACGTATCACCCATCCAGAGACGAACGGCGACCCGAACAACGGATCGACTCGAGATATGCTCACGAGGAGTCGCAACTCGTGTGCATATTCGGGAAACAGATTCTGCCGACGTACAACCCCAAGGAGGGAAGTTTCCTTCTTACGAGTCACCATTCGAATCTATTTTGCTCAGGTACATCTGATCGCTAATTTCATCAATAAAGGCACAGAGGAGGTTATATTGGTTAATTATATGCCCTAAGTCGTCGACATCTTGTACTAACACCCGATTTGCATGCATTGTCTTGTTCCTCAGATCGCGTATCTCGGAAAGAACTTCTTCTGGATCAAGCGCTCGTAAGTCTCCAAGTTCTTCTACTTCAGAAAAATCATCAATTTGTTTCTCAGTCTCAAACCCACATGCTGTCGCAAGCGTCCGAGAATCACTGACTAGATTTTCCATATCTTTTAGGCCTAAAAACTCTGAGATATGTACTTCAGCATCTGTATTCCTATTTTGTTCCCAAGCCCGTTCTGCCGCTCGGCCTACCGCTTCTGTAAGATCCTCTGAACGGGGGTATTCTTCTTTAATTTCCCCGGCGATTGATTTCTCAAATTCTGCTATAATTGGGTAAAAATGCTCTCTTATTTTTCTCTTGTTTAACTCTGATAGAGTTATAATACCGTAACGCTTCTCAGAACTCAATTGAAATTCTTCCTGTACTGAGGGGAATTGTTCTACAATTCCTTCATAAGATAGTGCCTTTTCTGGCTCGTTGTTCAATTGAGCTATATCTTGTTCATCATCTGACTCTTCAAAAATATGGAACTCATGGTTGTGATAATGGTCCACCAACAGGAATGGATATTCATATATGCGATGAAATATTGGCAAGATCTCCTCATATGGTCCGATAACCATCTCTTCATCTAATTCGAATGTACAATCTTCCTCAAGATCGATGTATTTACGAGCAGATGGGACTGGGGCAAACCGATCATTCCTCGCTTTGTACTTATATAGATCTTCTTCAACTGATTCAGGGTCTAATACATCTATGTCTTCACAAATTTCATTTGAGAATGTAGTTTTCCCTTGAGTCACTGGAACATTTGTCTTAAGGACTATATCTTTTCCATCAATTTTGCGCATCATAATTTAATATCTCAATAATTACTGGTCTCGATGGCGCAGTGCACCTTCCGGGACGGTATAAGTAGTAGTACCAGATTTGAGATCACCATCTATGAGTACAAGATCGTGAATCCGGTATACTGGATCAGATTTGCTAACTTTCTCACCGTAGTGTTCTGAGAGAGTCGTAGCGGTACCGTCAGGGAGTCGTGTTTCAAACTCGCCAGCCGAAACATCCAATATCTCAAGAATTATCCCAGCATAGGGATCTGCATCATATCCCGGTGGAGATTCAGTTATTACGATATCCTTTTCTGCGTATGCAGGTTCTTTCATGTCCGTTAGAATCTACTATATACCAATCTATCATAATTATGGTGGTTGGAGATACGGTGATAGAATGTTTGCGCGTCCTACGTAGGTATCAGGAGGTGGAACAGTGAATTTGTTACTTGAGAGTTAGCTATAAGTGTTCTCTCAGTTGACCCCTATTTCATCTGCTTCAACTGGAGATCTGCGTGCGGCGGCAGGGGTGGGGCGCTGTAATTTTTTGGCGCTGTCCCCTCGGGGACACCCGCCAAGGGGGCTTTCGCGCGAAGCGCGAAACCGACCCGCAGCCGTTGCGGCACGATCGTGCCGCCGACCCCGCCCTCGAGGGATCGACTACTACTTAGGTTTCAGACGCAGCGGTGGTAGTCAAGCAAACGTGCAGAAATGAGTGGGAACGACAGTATAGCCATTATCTGGGCCGCTTCAGCGATCGGCGACCGCGCCGACGAATCCGGATTCGGTCCCACCGCCGGGAGTCTTCCAGGTCAACTCAGTGCCGCAGAGTGCCGTCGGATCTCGTCGAGATCATTGACGGTCGCACCGCCGTCGGTCGCGACCGTCTCGATCACATCCCGGGTGATCTCACCCATGTCTCGCAGCGTCGTCAGCAACAGGTGGTCCGACTTCGCCTCGAGGCGCGGCGTCGGGTCTTCGGAGAGTTCGACGGGACTATCGTGAGCGACGATGTCGAAGTGATCGTCTGCGACGGACACGCCGCTGCCGTCGGGCCCGACCGTCATCGTCACCGAAAACGCGCCGAAATTGCTCCGTAAGGTGAGCATTACAGTGGTAGCACTTCGACTCAGCGGAGCGCTGGGAGACCACCACCGACGGTATCGCCACCCTCCGTTAGCGGCCGCTAAGTGGTGTGAAAACGGTCCGAGCAAAACGGCAACAGCAGCCGCTTTGCTTTTATACGGTATGGGGTTGCCCGGATTTGAACCAATGGAAGACGGTCGCTCTCGCTTCGCTCGAGCGCTGCGACTTCCGAGGTTCAAATCCGGGCTCTTTCCGATTCCTGCTGCTCGCGGTTTTGCTCGCAGCAGTAATATGGGATCGCCCGGATTTGAACCGGGGTCACGGGCACCCAAGGCCCGAAGTATACCAAGCTAACCCACGATCCCGTACCCACCCTACCGCGCGCACATCATAAAGGGTTTCGTTACGAACCGAACGGTTTTCCCGGATGCTGTGGTAGCGCCGGCTATGACCGGCCTCGAGATCCTGCTGTTAGTCATCGTGCTCGTGCTCGTCCTCGCCGCGGCACAGCTCGTCCGGGCGGTCAGTCCCTTCATCGTCAACGCGGTGGTCGGGCTGGTGGTGCTGTACGTCGCGCAGGTCGTCTTCGGGCTCGGGATCGTCGTGACGCCGATCGTGATCGCGATCGTCGCGATCGGCGGCGTCCCGGGCTCGGTGCTCGTCCTCGCGCTGTCGCTGTTCGGTGTCGCGTTCGTACCCTAAGCGCCGCCGACTCACTTCCCGAGCGTCTGTGCGATATCCTCGTCGGTCGCTTCGGTCACCGGGTCCGAATCCGGCCCGAGTGCGATCGCCGGGTCCTCGTCCCACTCGGCCAGCAGTTCGGCGACCTCTTCGTCGGTCGCTTCCGGGAGCGAGTCGTCGGTAGCGTCGTCGGCGACGACCTCGTCGAAGATCGTGCCGAAGGTAGAGACGACACGATCCTCGTGACGCGTCGGATCGAAGTGGAAGTGGGCGTAGGCGTCGACGCTCGAGAGCCGGTTCGTGAGGACGTGCGTGAACTGGAACACGTCCTTCGGCGAGGCGTGCCGGAGGAGGGCGTCGAGCGAGTCGAAACAGACCGTGATGTCCTCGTCGGAGTCGGCCCAGTGCTTGCAAAAGCGGCTCACGGCGACGCCGATCTCCGAGAGGTCGGTCGGGTCGGTCACCGAGTCGGTGACGACCGGCCCGGTGAAGTCCGGCACCGGCTCGCCGCCGTCGGTCAGGACGTTCCCGACGGTGAGCAGCCCGCGTTTCCCGTCGATCGTCTCCTCGTCCGGCCGGTCCGGCTCCTCGTCCGCGAAGGTCACCGTCAGATGGGCCGTGCCGCCGTCGTCGTGACACAGCTCCTCGCAGGCGGCCGACTCGTCACAGCTCGGGTGGACGAGCAGGACGTTCGCCGGCGGATCGATCGCGGCTGGCGTACTCGGTTCCATAGTGACAGTCTCGGGGACGTCCCCGCGTTGGACACCGGTTGGTTCCTCTCGCTCTTTACCGTTCCGGCCGCCGACAGGTCAGTAAAAACGGTTGTGGCCGCGAAACGGGTCGCCATCGATCGGTCCCGATTCGATCTGAACCGAGCGTTACAAATCGGTATCGCGAAGCTCGAGGTCCGCGACGAGTTCGTAGGGGTGGGCGTCCTTCCGGATGCCGTCGAGGATCATGAAGGCCTGTCCGGGCTCCAAGAAGTGTTCGGTGACGACCTGACCCAGCGGCGTGGGCTCGAAGCCGTCGATGAAGTCGTACTCGAGGAGTTTCCCGATGGCGTGTTTCGTGGGGACCTCGCCGAGCATGCGGTCGTTGAGCGCCTTCGCGGCCTTGCCGCCGACCGTGATGTTCGCGAGCGTTTCCTCGACGGCGGCGGCCTCGTCGTAGTGGGTCATGACCGACTCCATCTCCCCTTTGAGTAGCTTGAAGGCGACCTCGTCTTCGGTCATCTCCATCGAGTTGTGGTAGGCCGTGTCCGGCTCGACGAGGACGTACACCGTCCCCTTGTCGTGGTAGTCGGGCCGGCCCGCGCGGCCGAGCATCTGGTGGAACTCCTGGACCGAGAGCCACTCGATCCCCATTGCCAGCGAGTCGAAGATCACCTGCGAGGCGGGGAAGTCGACCCCCGCCGCGAGCGCGGCGGTCGTGACGACCGCGGACAGTTCCTGCTCGCCGAACTTCCGTTCGACCTCCTTCCGGCGCTTGTAGTCGAGGCCGGCGTGGTAGGGCGCGGCCGAGTAATCGAGTTTCCGCGAAATCTCGTGACAGCGCCGCCGGGAGTTGGTGAAGATGATCGTCTGGCCGCGATACCCCTTCGAGGACTCGCTGTCGAACTCGCGTCTGACGAGCTTGTTCTCGACGCGGACCTTCTCCTGGCCGTCCGCGAAGGTGACGTGGCGCTCGATCGGCACCGGTCGTTCTTCGAACTCGATGAGCGTCGCCTCGAGAGCCTCCGTGAGCTGTTCGGGATTGCCGACGGTCGCCGAGAGGTAGACCCACTGTGCGCCGCCGTAGTCGTCACGGCGCTTCGCCCGCTGTTCGCAGGTGTACTTGAGCCGCGAGATCAGCCCGTCGAGTCGGTGGCCCCGGTCTTCCTCCTTGAGCGTGTGGACCTCGTCGATGACGACGGTTCCGATGTCGCCCATGTCCTTGCCCGTCCGCAGGGCGTGGTCGATCCCCTCGTAGGTGCCGACGATGACGTCGGCGTTGGGGTCGAACCGCTCGCCCTCGTCGGCGACCCGGCTCGCGCCCACGCGGATGGAGACGTCGACGAGGTGGCCGTACTCGTCCTGAAAGTCCTCGTACTTCTGGTTCGCAAGCGCCACGAGGGGGACGAGAAAGAGCATCGTCCCCTTGTTGTTCAACACGCGGTTGATCCCGGCCAGTTCGCCGACGAGGGTCTTCCCGGTCGCCGTCGCGGAGACGACCAACTGGTCGTCCCCGTCGAAAAGGCCGTGCTCGACGGAGAGGCTCTGGACCGGCAGCAGGGTATCGAACCGGTCCTCGAGCAGGTTCTGGAGCCCCGGATGCAGGTTCAGCGAGTCGGTGCGGACGGGCTCGACCTCGTCGGTCGTCGCCGAAATCGTATCGAACTTCGTCAGATCGGGATCCAGCTGGCCCTTGAGCAGGTTGACGATCCGCTCGAGATCCTGGACCTCCATCATGAGGTCCTCGAGTCGTTCCTTTGCGGCACCCGATACCGCACCGCCGCCCGAAAACGACAGTTGGCGCTCGAGTTCCTGCCGGGCGCAGTCCCGACAGATCCAGTCGTTGTCGTCCTTGACGGCGGTCTCGGTCGTGATCGGCGAGTATCGGCCCGCGGAGGCGCAGTAGCGACAGGTCCTGACGGTCTTTGCCTTGTCCTCGAGCTGGTAGCCCTCGAGCATCTCCCGTAGATCCCGTCGTCCGGCGGCGGAGGTCTGTTCGGAGATGCGGATCCGCTTCGCTCGGCGGGCGAGTTCGACGAACTCGTCGGGCTGGCGCGGCTCCTCGCTCGAGCCCTGCTTCAGCCGGAACTTGGCGGGGCGGGGGCCGGCCGAGGTTTCGGAGAGTCCGAGTTTCGCGCGGAACAGCCGTTTGCCGTCACGTTCGACGACGACGAGGTAGTCGTCGCCCGTTTCGTGACAGAATATCGTTTCGACCTGCTGGACCTGCTTCGACACGAACCCCACTAGGATGGGACGGTATTTCAGCGGTTCGGACTGCGCTGACCCGCCGACCGATCGCCGTCCGCTCGGCGGCCGGATCGGTATCTAACCGTACCGGTATCGAGCGATAATTGTGGTCTATAGCAGTATATACCGCTCTTAGCGACTTACATACGAGGGTGGTCGAATTTCCAACTCGATGGGTCCGAATCCGTGGGAGGGAATTCCGGGTGTTCGTCGCAGCTACGCGTTGCGATTCCTCGCTGCGCTCGTCGTCATCGTCCTCATCGTGGGGCTGTTCGGCGGCAGTATCTACGCACACACCGGCAACGAACTCCAGTCCGACGTCGAATCGCAGCTCGTCACCGATGCGGAGCAGGACGCGAACCGGCTCGACATCTGGTTCACGTCGACCGAACGGTATCTGGGATCGCTGCCCCGATCGACGGCGTTTCGCAACGACGAGCGGGTCGCGATCGCCAACTCCTTACACCGGGTGACCGACCGGACCGCGTTCGAGGGGGCATACTACGTCGACACTGAGACGGGGACCGTGCACGCGAACGCCGGCGCGAACGAAATCATCGCCGACGACACCACTCTCAGTGCCACAGTTGAAGAACACGTTTCGGCTGCAACGGCCGACGGGTCACAGGTCGTCTTCTCCGAGCCGTTCGAGACCGAGGACGGTCGGCCCGCGATGCTGGCCGTCAGCGAGGTCCCGGGTGAGTCCGACCACGCCGTCGTCGGGCTGGTCGACCTCGAGTCGCTGTCCCGATACATGATCGGCACCGACGAGACGGCCGACGTCATCGTCACCGACGAGGACGGAACCGTGGTCCTCGCCGAGGACCACTCGCTGCTGCTCGAAGACGATGTCCTCGAGTCGAGCGAGACCGCGGCCGAATCCGGGACGACCTCGCTCGAGGAAGATGACGGCGAGACCGTCGTCGGTTACGCGGCCGTCGGGAACGAAGGCTGGACACTGACGACCCGCGTCCCCGCCTCGGAGGCCTACGCGCTCCAGTCGAGCATCTCGAACTGGATCCTTGCGATGCTCGCCGTCACCTTCGGCGGCATGCTCGTGCTCGGCCTGACGGTCGGCCGGAACACCGCCGGTGAATTGCGGTCGCTCTCCGCCCGCGCGGCGGCGATCGAGGACGGTGAACTCGACGATCCCGTCGAGTCGGAGCGACACGACGAACTCGGCGATCTCCACCGGTCGATCGACCGGATGCGCCGGTCGCTGCGCGACCGTCTCGAGGAGGCCGAAACGGCCCGCGCGGAGGCCGAACAGGCACGGTCCGAGTCCGAGCAGTTCTCCCGCCACCTCGAGCGGATGGCCGACGAGTACGGCGAGACGATGCGGGCCTGCGCCGCGGGCGATCTCACGCGGCGACTCGAGTCCGACGCCGAGAGTGAGGCCATGGAGACGGTCGCCGCCGAGTTCAACGAGATGATGGACGACATCGAGGCGACGGTGGCCGCGGCGCGGGCCTTCGCCGACGCGGTCGACGAGACGGCCGATTCGACGGCCGAGGGCGTCGTCGAGGTGCGGTCGGCCTCCGAACAGGTGACCACGTCGATCCAGCAGATCGCCGACGGGGCGGAGCGCCAGAGCGACCAGTTCGCCGCGATCAGCACCGAGATCGACGACCTCTCGACGACGACCGAACAGATCGCCGCGACCGCCTCGCAGGTCGCGTCTCTCGCGGAGCGGACTGCCACGACGAGCGCGGACGCCCGCGAGTCCGCCCGCCGTGCGATCGACGGCATGAACGCTATCGAGGACGAGGCCGACGAGGCCGTCGCAGAAGTGACGCGGCTCGAGGACGAGATCGACGCGATCGACGACCTCCTCGAGTTCATCGGCGACGTGACCGAGCAGACGAACATGCTCGCGCTCAACGCGAGCATCGAGGCCGCGCGCTCGAGTCCGGGGGACGCGGAGTTCACCGCGGTCGCCGATCAGGTCAAGTCGCTCGCCGAGGACACCCAAGAGGCGGCGACGACCATCGAGGAACGGCTCGAGCGGGTCAGCACCCGAACCGAGCGGGTCGCGACCGTGGTTCGGGAGACGGACGACCGGATCGCGGACCACCGCAGCGCGGTCGAGTCCTCGGTCGCGGCCCTCGAGGAGATTTCGGCGTTCGCCGAGGAGACCAACGACGGGGTTCAGGAGATTTCGGCGGCGACCCAACAGCAGGCCGGCGCGACCCAAGAGGTCGTGACCATGACCGAGGACGTGACGGCGATCAGCGAGGAGACCAGCGCCGAGGCCGAGACGGTCGCGGCGGCCGCCGAAGAACAGACCTCGTCGCTCGTCGAAGTGTCCCACACCGCCACGTCGCTGTCCGACCGTGCGCGAGATCTCTCCGACGCGCTGTCGTCCTTCGAGGTCTCGAGCGAGCCGTCTCAGCCGGTCGCCCCCGCAGCGGGCGAGACCGAGGGGGATCTCTTCGCTGCGGCCGACGGTGACGATGACGACGAAAGTGAACACGCCGACTCGGCGGCTCCGAGCAGCGGTTCCGACTGAGCCGCGAGGGCGGTCGCTCGGTATCCAGAAGCGTTCGCTTTCGGGGTGGAAACGCGCTCGGCCGCTCGAGCGCCGGTCGCGCTCGAGTGCGAGCGGGCCGTTCAGAAGTCGCCGTTGACGATGTCGCTGACTTCCTGTGGGTCAAACAGGGCATCCTCGACGCCGTAGAGCTGCTGGGCCAACCGCTGAGTGGCGACGAGGTTGATGATCGGGCCCTGATAGAACGGGAGCGTCTTGGAGATGTTGCCGTTCTGGACGGCCGTCAGTTCCCGACCGACGTTGTGGTTTTCCATCGGTTCGACGAAGTTCTGCTGGAACTCCTCCTCGGTGAGGTAGTTCTCGGTTCGAAGCAGGATATACTCCGGGTCGACCTCGAGGAGCGTCTCGTAGTCGACCCCTCCGCGAGTGGCGTGGAAGTCCTTGACGTCGGAGTTCGCGAGCGCGTCCTCGACGCCGAGGTCCCGCAGGTGTTTGTAACTCGTCGACTCGTCGATGACGTAGGGGAGGAACGAGTCGTCCTCTATCTGCGGGTACAGGACTGCAGCCTCAGGGCGGTCGCCCGAGGGAACGACGGTCTCGAGTTCCGACTGGAACTCGTCGTGCAACGTCTCGAACTGGTCGTAGCGTTCCTGTTCCTGAAAGACTTCGGCGAGTTTCTCGAAGGCCTCGTACATCGTGAGGTAGTCGTAGTCCTGATGCCACGAGTAGTCCCGAGAGGTGATACTGTTCCCGAAGAACGGCGTCCCCGTCGCTTCGACCTGCTCGATGTCGTCGTCGCTCCAGTCGGCCCGTCCCTTGAGGAATCTCGGATCCATGACGAAGAGATCCACTTCCTCGGCAAGGTTCAGGAACTCTTCGCGCGTCAGCTCGTCGTCCCAGAGCGAACCGATCTCGTCCGGATCGACGCTCACGTCGGGAATATCTTCGTAATACCCCGTATGGAGCCGCCGCGTGAGATAGAGGTCCGACGGCGGTTCCTGACCCAGTGCGATCCCCATGTCGGCCCAATCCGCGGTGCCGGCGGCCCACGTCTGGGGCACCGACTCGAACTCGACATCGCCGACCGGTTGCATCGAGACCGTGTACGGATCGACGTCCTCGCTGTCGTCGTTGTCCGATCCGTCACCGCTGATACAGCCGGCCAGTGCGCTCACGCCCGCGATGGTCCCGCTCGTTCGAAGCACGTTGCGTCGCGTCCACGTCCGTTCGTCACTCATTATCTTTAGGCTAGCCTAAAACAACAAAAGTATTCCGCATCCGATCGCGACGGCGGCTCGACCCGCTCGAGCGCTACTGATCGCCGATGACGATATCGGGGACGGCCCGTCGGTCGAACAACCCCTCGTCGCCGAACTCGTCCGGGTAGATACCCCGCGCCGATCGTTGAGTTGGTAGAGATGGATGGTCGGTCATGCCGTCGTAGACGATGCGATCGTCCTAAACGGCGCTACGTCCGGCTCTCCGGCAGCGCTCGCTTGGGCAGCACCTGCAGTTCGGGCTCGTACGTGACCGTCGCCTCGACGCCGAAGACGTCGGCGAGCAACTGCTCGGTCACGACCTCTTCGGGCGGCCCCCAGTCGTAGAGTTTGCCGTCGCGCATCGCGACCAGATAGTCCGCGAAGCGGGCCGCCTGCGAGATGTCGTGGAGGATGACGGCGACGGTAACGCCTTTCTCCTCGTTGAGTTGGCGGATCGTCTCGAGGACCCGGAACTGGTGGTGGACGTCGAGGAACGTGGTCGGCTCGTCGAGCAGGAGGACGTCGGTGTCCTGTGCCAGTACCATCGCGATCCAGGCCAACTGCTTTTGCCCGCCGCTCAGTTGGCCGAGTTCGGTGTCCCGGATCTCCTCGATTCCCGCCAGTTCGATCGCCCGTTCGACCGCCTGATGATCCGCTTCGCTGACGCCGTCGAAGAAGCCCCGATGCGGGTAGCGACCGTGATAGACGAGGTCTTCGACGGAGATCGAGCTGAGCGAGTCGTTCTCCTGTGAGAGGACGCCCAGTTCGCGCGCCAATTCCTTCCGATCGAAGGTGTCGAGGTCCTCGCCGTGGATCTGCACCGACCCCGTATCCGGCTCGAGGTGGTTCGAGAGCGCTTTGAGAAGCGTACTCTTGCCGCTGCCGTTCGGGCCGACGAGGGCGGTCACCGCCTCCTCGGGAACGTCGAGGCGAGCGCAGTCGACGATCGTCTCCTCGCTCGTCGGATAACTGAGCTCGAGACCGTCGCCGACCAGTGCGCTGTCGATCGCGACGCCGTTGTCGTCCGTGATCCGCTCCCGTTCTCGGTTCGTGTCCTGCTGTGTGCGTGACATTATAGCTCACCCATCGATTGCTGCTTTCGCATCAGATAGAGGAAGTACGGGCCGCCGATCAGCCCGGTGACGACGCCGACCGGAATCTGGGTCCCGCCGAGTGCGAGCCGCGCGCCCACGTCGGCGGTCACCATCAGTGCGGGACCGGCAAAGAGACAGCCGACCATCAGCCGTCGGTAATCCCCGCCTACCGTGTTCCGGACGATGTGGGGGACGACGAGGCCGAAGAAGCTGACGACGCCGGCGACGGCGATCGCGACGCTGGCGGCCAAGATGGCGACGGCCGAGAGGAAAAACCGGACTCGTTCGACGCGCATGCCGAGCGATCGCGCGGTGCTCTCGCCCAGCATGAGGACGTTCAACTGTCGTGCGCCGGCGAGCGCGATCGCGATCGCGACGGCCGCCGGCAGGATCGCGATCCGGACCTCTCCCCAGCCGGTGCCGGTGAGCGATCCCGTGAGCCAGGCGATCGCCGTCTGGACGACGCCCAGATCGTCCGCGAAGAAGAACAGTCCCTGCTGGAGCGACTGGAAGACCATGTTGACGATCACGCCCGCGAGCACGAGCCGGACGGGGTTCGTGCCGCCCTTCCAGGCGATCGTGTAGACGATCACGAACGCGATCGTGCCGCCTAACGCGGCGATCAGCGGGAGGAAGGGAGCGAGCCCGCTGAAGACGACGAGCGTCGCCAGCACGGCGAACCCGGCCCCGGAGCTGACTCCCAGCACGAAGGGACTCGCCAGTTCGTTCCGCGTCACGGCCTGAAAGATCGCTCCGGAGATCGCGAGCGTCGCACCGGCGATGATTCCGACGAACACCCGCGGTAGCCGGAGGTTCCAGATGACGATGCTGCCGGTGCTCATCTCCGGCAGTTCGGTTCCGAACAGGAACGCCGACCACGCGTTGAGGTTGAAGACCACCGCGGGGTTGAAGACGGCCTTCCAGGCCTCGACGAACGTCATCGAGTACTCGCCGAAACTCACCTGTATCAGTCCGGCGATGACGGTAACGATCGTACTTCCGAGACAGAAGAGGACGAGCGTCCCCGTGACCCATCCCTCTCGCTCCCGGGCTGACCCGTGCCCATCGACCGACTGCGCTTCTCCCATCGTCATTTAGGTAGCCCTAAAAAGCGTATAGTAGTTGCGGTTGCGAGACGATATGGCAACGAGCGACGTGGCGGCGGGGCCGATACGCCGAGACAGCATCAGCGCGCGTATACGGTCTCCTATCCTGCGAACGCCGTTACTCGAGCAGCTCGATTTCGTCGTCGCCGTTGGGGACCGCACAGATGAACGCGCCCGGTTCCTCGCCCTCGTTGCGGTACCAGTGAACCGTCCCGGCAGGGATCAACAGCGAGTCGCCGGGCTCGACCGCGTGTTCTTCATCGCTGATCCCGACCGTGTACTCGCCCGCGAGGACGTACTGCTCGTGTTCGACGTCGTTCGTGTGTTTCGGCACTTCTGCGCCGGGCTCGAGGACGAACCGCCGGATCGCGAAGTTCGGCGCACCGTGATCGTCGGCGATCAAAACGCCCTTCTCGAGGCCGTCGGCGGCGTCGACCGTCTCGTACTCGATTTCGTCGCCGCGGCGAAGCAGTGGCTCGGTCATACTGCGAGTCGGTGCCGAAGTCACAAAACCGTCCGGGTCGCCGAACGCTGACCCCACTGGGAAGCGACGGTCCGTCGCTCGAGCGCAGTCGAGTCAGGGCCTTCGAACGGCCAGCGCAAGGAACACGACTCCGAAACAGCCCGCAAGCAGAGCGACGTACAAGAGGATCACGAGCGCGTCGCCGCCCCGCTCGAGGCCGAGGGACGTAGCACCGACCGCACCGGCGAGCGCGCCGACGCCGAAGACGACGAGGACGACGCGTTCGACCCGGCTCTGCTGGTCCGTCGACTCCGTTTCACGCGTGGCGGCATCGAATGGCGGTTTCGCGTTCTCGTATGCGTCACGGGGCATCACGACGGACGGCGGTGCCGTCACGCCCCTCGTCTTGGTGGCGTATGACGGTCGGAGAACGACGGTTTCGACGGCCGAGATACGGAAGGCGCGAACGGCCGCGAGCTCCTCGAGCGTGAACGACTGGCCGTTTACGCGGACCGTTCCCGTCTCCGGATCGATCTGCCCGCGGGACGTGAGCAGCCATGTCACGGTTCCCGTCCCGACCGGAATCACCACGAATCCCGCCAGCAGCACCTTCGGGACCGTCGCGATCACCCCGATGATCGCGACAGCGCCGACGAGGACGCTCGTCGCCAGCCGGGACAGGCTCAGCCGATCGTACCCTGCACGCACCAGCCAGTTGCGAACCGCGGATCGCGTCGTTCGGTCCTCGAGCAGCGGGAGGAGATAGAGCAGCGAGAACGGGCCGCCGATCAGCAGGAGCAGGGCGAACACTGCGACCCCTTCGTAAGCCCCGCTCGCGACGGAGAGGACGACACCCATGATGACGAAGCCGGCGACCAGGACCGCCAGTCCGCCGAAAAACCCTACCTGTACGTACCGGCAGAGACGGCCGGCCGTCGACGCCGACGCGCTGCGTGACCACGTGACCGCGCTGGGGCGATCCACCACGTGGCGCCCTTCGTGTCATCAGGATATAAACTCCCGCTTGGGAACTACTGTTATTTCAAAATCATCCTGTGGTGCTACCGGCGATGCGGTCGTATTGGGTGGGTAACCGATCACCGTCAGTAGCGACGGCGCTGTCGCTCAGGGGTAGTAAAATACTGCAGTCAAGTGCCGATACCGTTACGAATTCCGCTTTACAGGCGCTCGACGTTCGTCGCGCGCGGGCCCTTGGGGGCCTGCTCGATGTCGAACTCGAGCTCCTGTCCTTCTTCCAGGTCCGGGCCGCCGATGTCTTCCATGTGGAAGAACACGTCGTCGTCCGCGTCCTCAGTCTCGATGAATCCGTAGCCGCCAGTGTCGTTGAAGAAATCAACGGTTCCTTTCGCCATTGCTTCTAAAGAGAAGCGCCGAAAAGTCATAAACCCTCCGAATCGGGTTCTCCCCTGCTACTGGCCCGCTCGAGCCGGTATCTGTGGGCAATGCGGTCTCAAATACTGTCGCCGTCCTCCAGTCGCTGGATCGAGATCGCGATGAAGTAGACGAGCATGAACAGGAAGAACCCGCCCGAGAGCCCGACGAGTTCGACGGTTCCGACGCCCCCGGGGTTGAACACGGCGAAGGCCGCCATTCCGACGACGAACACCGCGATGATGAAGACACCGACGGCGTAGTAGAAGGCGATATCCGACTCGAGGCGTTCTCGCATGTGTCTCCCTTTCGGCTCCCGGTATAAGTATTCGAAGCCTTGGGAGCCGAAGTATCTTATAGCTGCCACGGCCAACGGGAGCGTATGGCGGACTACGACCTCGACGCGGTCGACCGGGAGATCCTCTATGCGCTCCAAGAGGAGGCGCGAAACCTCTCCTCGAGCGAGATCGCCGACCGGACCGACGCCTCCTCGAGTACGGTCCGCAAGCGCATTCAGCGACTGGAGTCGGAAGGGGTCATCAAGGGGTACAGCGCGAACATCGATTACACGAAGTCCGGCTATCCGATCCGGATGCTGCTTTTCTGTACGGCGCCGATTCCCGAACGCGGGGAGTACATCGACGACCTGCTCGAGATCTCGGGGGTCGTCTCGGTGCAGGAACTGATCACGGGCGAACAGAACCTCCTCGTGACGGTCGTCGTCGAAAACGACAGGGACGTCACCCCGATCGCACAGCAGCTCGCGGACATGGGACTGACGATCACGGACGAAGTACTCGTTCGCAGCCACCAATCGACCTCGTTCGACGAGTTTTCCTCCCGCTGATATCGTGGGCGACAGTCTCCCGGCACCGCGTCGCTGACGGTACGAGACGCCGCTCGTTTTCCTGTTCGTTGGGTACAGCCGCTCTATGCACCATCCACAGATATGTAATGGTATAACATGACGTTCGAATTTGGCGATATTCGAACGAATTGTTCGAACCAAAGGCTATAATAACCGCTCTGTTCATATGTGGGGTATAGACGACCAGTTGGGCAATTGTTGCCGCGAACGACACGTCACGACGGGAGACGGTGACGGGCTGGTCGCCGCTACGACACATGACCGAGGACACAGCAACGATCGACGACGACATCGCACCGCGCCCCGAACCGACGCCGCCGAGTTCGGCCGTCCCTCGAGCGTCGACCTGGACGGTCTGGACGCTCTTCGTCGCCAGTCTCGGCGTCCTCGCGCTGGCGATCCGGGGCGGAGCCGGCTGGGAGGTCTCGACGCTCCTGCGGATCGACGGGCTGACCGCGGTCATGTGGGTCGTAGTCACGTTCTTCAGCGGGATCGTCCACAGCTACTCGCGGCGCTACATGGCCGGCGACAGCGACCTCGAGCGGTTCTTCGGTCGCGTCTTCGGCTTTACCCTCGCCGTCATGACGATGACCGCGGCGAACCACGTCGCGCTGTTCGTGGTCGCGTGGCTGGCGATGGGCCTGCTGATGGCCGGGCTCATCGGTCACGTTCGCGACTGGCCGCAGGCCCGGGCCGCCGGCCGCATCGCCCGCCGCTACTTCCTCGCCAGCACCGCGTTACTCGCCGGCTCCGTGGCGCTGCTCGTCTGGGCGACCGGTGCGACCACGCTCACCGGCCTGCTTGAAGGTCTCGAGGGCGTCTCGCCGACGGTCGGGCTCGTCGCCGCCGCGGGGATCGTCCTCGCGGCGATCATCCAGTCTGCGCTCTTGCCGTTCCACGGCTGGCTGCTGTCGTCGATGACCGCGCCGACGCCGGCCTCCGCCCTGATGCACGCCGGGTTCGTCAACGCGGGCGGGATCCTGCTGACGCGGTTCGCGCCGCTGATCGGGGACCAACTGGTGATCATGTCGGCGATCGTCCTCGTCGGCGCGGTCAGCGCCCTGCTCGGACAGGCGATGATCCTCGTCCAGACGGACGTCAAACGCAAGCTCGGCAGTTCGACGATCGCCCAGATGGGCTTTATGATACTGCAGTGCGGGCTCGGCTTCTTCGCCGCCGCGATCGCCCACCTCATCCTGCACGGCTTCTACAAGGCGTACCTCTTCCTCTCGTCGGGAGCGGGCGTCGAGCGCGCGGCCCCGAAGGACGCGGGCCACACTGAACTGGGCTTCTCGGGGATTGCCGTCAGCCTCGTGACGGCCGTCGGCGGCGGCGTCCTGTTCGGCGTCCTCACCGGGAAGGCGACGAGTCTGACGCTGAACAGCGGCACCATCCTGACGCTTGTCGTGGTCCTGACGACGCTGACCGCGGCCCGAGACATCCTCCAGCGGTCGACCCTGCCGACGGCGGTCCGGTTCGTCAGCGTCCCGCTGATCGTCCTGACCGCGATCGGCGGCTACGCCGTCGCGTTCAACGCCGTCTCGTCGATGCTCTCGGGCGTCCCGATGACCCACGTTTCGACCGAGATGACCCCCGTCCACTACCTCGTCGTCGCCCTCTTTATCGGCGCGTATCTCGCGGCGGAACTGGGATGGCTCCGCTCGAGCGAACGCCTCTACGTCGCCTTGCTGAACGTCTCGCAACCCGACCCGTCGACCGTTCTCACCAGTACGGAGGAATACAATGACGCGTAAGGAATCCGACGACGCCCGTCGCATCGAGGAACACATCGACAGCGCGGCCGAACGCATCGGCTCGGTCTGGCCGCTGCACTCGTTCGTCACGGCAAACCCCCTTTCGGGGTTCGAGGACGAGTCGTTCCACCGGGCCGTCGCCGAGGCCGAGGACCTGTTCGGCGGGCGGGGGTATCCCCACCCGTCGGTCTTCCGCCGCGCGTGGGAGTCGGGCCGGATCGATGCCGACACGCTCCGGGTCGAACTCGAGGCGCACGGGATCGACCGCGATCCCGAGACGCTCCTCGAGGCGATGGCCGAGGCCGAGTCGGAACGCACCGCCGCCGAGCCCGACGACGCGACCGAAGCCGTCGATCGGGTCCTCTCGAAGTGGCTCGCGGCCTTCCTCGACGAGGGACAGGCCAAGTGGCCGATGCCCAACCGCGAGGACGGGTTCTATCGGGCGTGGCGCACGGTGGCTCCCCACGACGCTGACATCCCGGGCTGTGACGACGCCGACGACCTCCCGGCGACGGCGCTCGAGGCCCTCGAGTCGGCACTCGGCGACTACCCCGAGGAGCGCTGGGACGAGATCCTCGAAGCGCACCTCGCCGCCCTCCCGGGCTGGAGCGGGTTCATCAAGCAGCGGACCGACGACGACGTCGATCCGTGGCAGGAGGCGTACCCGATCACGCTGGCTCAGTACCTCGCGGTGCGGCTCACGCTCGCAGACCTGCTTGACGCGCCGATCGACCTCGCCGAGGTCTCCGAGACCGCCCAATCGGATGCGGACGGCGACGACGTTCCCCTGCCCGAGATCTGGCTGACCGCGTGGGAGAAGAGTTATCGCGAGCGGCTCCTCGACGGGATCGACGACTCGGTGACCGAGCCCGGCGACGCTGCCGCCGACCGGCCGGCCGCCCAACTCGTGTTCTGTATCGACACGCGCTCGGAGGTGATCCGCCGCCACATCGAGGCCCAAGGCCCCTACGAGACCCACGGCTACGCGGGTTTTTTCGGCGTCCCGATGCGCCACCGGGGCCACGAGGCCGCGGCCGACACCGACGCCTGTCCGCCGATCGTCGACCCCGAACACCGGATCGTCGATCGGCCCGACGACGCCGAGGCGGCCGCCGATCGCGACCGCTGGACCGGGCTCGCCACGGCGGTCCGCAAACACTTCAAAACGCTCAAATCGAACCTCGTCGCCGCCTTTACCTTCGTCGAGGGGGCCGGCAGCGCCTACGGCTCGGCGATGACCGCGCGGACGCTGTCGCCGTCGTCGATCGCGACACTCGAGTCCGCCCTCGAGGACCGCGTCCCGAGCGTCCCCGAGGTCGCCGCACCCGCCGTCGACTACGACGCGTACGACGACCACGATCACGCCGACCACGACCTCCCGCAGGGGATGAGCCACGAGGCGAAGGTCGAGTACGCACAGACCGCCTTCGAACTCATGGGCTGGACGGAGTTCGCTCGACTGGTCGTCTTCGCGGGCCACGCAAGCGAGACGACGAACAACCCCTTCGACTCGAGTCTGGACTGCGGGGCCTGCGCCGGCAACCCCGGCGGCCCCAACGCCCGCGTGCTCGCGGCGATCTGTAACGACGAGGACGTGCAGGCCGAACTGCGCGAGCGCGGGATCGACATCCCCGAGGACACCGTCTTCCTCGCGGGCGAACACAACACGACGACCGACCAGATCTCCCTCTTCGACGATTCGGTGCCCGAGAGCCACCGCGCGGACCTCGAGTCCCTGCGCGAGGACCTCGACCGCGCCCGTGCCGGGGCCGCGGCCGAGCGCACCGCATCGGTCGAGAGCGAGGCGGCCGTCGACGAGGTCGAGCGCAAGGCGGCCGACTGGGCCGAAACCCGCCCCGAGTGGGGGCTGGCCGGCAACGCCTCCTTCGTCATCGGACCGCGCGAACTGACCGCCGACCGGAACCTCGACGGCCGCGCGTTCCTCCACTCCTACGACTGGACGACCGACCCCGACGGCGACGCCCTCGAGGCGATCTTCACGGGCCCGCTCGTGGTCACCCAGTGGATCAACAACCAGTACTACTTCGCGACGGTCGACAACGCCGCCTACGGGAGCGGCTCGAAGGTCACCCAGAACCCGGTCGGCAACGTCGGCGTCGTCCAGGGCAACGGCGGCGACCTCCTGACCGGCCTCCCGCTGCAGTCGCTCAAGCGCGACGACGAGCGCCCCTTCCACCAGCCGCTGCGGCTGACCGCGGTGATCCACGCGCCGGTCGAGCGCGTGACCGAGATCCTCCGCGAGCACGAGGACGTCCGTACGCTGCTCGACAAGGGCTGGATCGGCGATCTGACCGTCGTCGATCCCGAGCAGGACAACGAGGCGTTCCACTACGCGGGCGAGCTCGAGTGGGCGAGCGAGACGGCGGACGCGACGGTCCCGGAACCGACGACGCCGGTCGCGGAGTCGGCGGCCGACGACTGACCGGTCGACGGTCAGTCGGTCGAGACCTCGCCGCCGTACAGCAGGCTCTTCACCGTCGATTCGTAGCCGTCCGGCACCAGCTCGATGAGCGCGTCGGGGTCGGTTTCCCCGTCGACGCTGACGAGGTAGGTCCGGCCGGGGCGGTCGCCGTAGACGCCCTGAAAGTCGTAGACGAAGCCGTAGACTGAAGCAGTGTCTGGGATCTCGTCGGCCTCGCACAGCGAGCGGGCCTGATAGCCGACGTTGTATTCGACGAGTTGGTTGACGACGGTATCGGCGTTGGCGTCGCGGTCGATCAGGCTGCTCTCGAGGGCCTCCTCGACGACGGGGACGAGCATATCGACCCACTTGTCGACGCCCTGCGGCCCCGGTGGCTCCGCGCCGGCCGCGACGTGGTAGGCCGCGGTGACGGCCCCACAGCCGGTGTGGCCCACGACGGCCACGGCGTCGGTGCCGGTGTGGTGGATCGGATAGAGGACGCCGCCGTCGATGATCCGCTCGCCGTCGTCTTCGTCCCAGACCTGATTGCCGATGTTGCTCGGCGTAAAGATCGCACCCGGCCGATCGATCCCCCACATCCCCTCGTGGGAGACCCGCGAGTCGGAACAACAGACCGCGACCGCGGTCGGGTGCTGGCCGGTCTGGACGTCCGCGAAGTACTCATCGGGCAGGGACTCGACGTGGCGCCGGTTCCCGGCGAGGAGCCGCTCGAGAGTACTGCGATCGGTTCCCATACTCGACCTACACGAACGGTGAAGAAAAAGGTTCGAGCCCGCCGGTCCTCTAGGGGAAGACGGCTGTCGACCGCGCCGGCGTCCCGAGGTTCCGCGAGGCAAATCTTCACCCGTGGGCGGGTTCATGTACGCGTATGGCAGAAACCAGACAGTGGCGACTCGCCAGCCGCCCCGTCGGCGAACCGACCACGGAGAACTTCGAACTCGTGACTGTCGACCGGCCCGAGCCGGACGACGGCGAGGTCCTCGTCAAGACGCTGTACCAGTCAGTCGACCCGTACATGCGCGGGCGAATGCGTGATGCGGAGTCGTACGCCGAGCCGTGGGACGTCGGCGATCCGATGCAGGCCGGCGTCGTCGGGGAAGTCCTCGAGTCCGAAGCCGACGCGTTCGCGGCAGGCGATGTCGTCACCGGCGACCTCTATTGGGCGGAACACGCGGTCGCCGACGCGGACGAACTCCAGCGAGTGAACCCCGAACTCGGGCCGATCTCGACGGCCCTCGGCGTCCTCGGCATGCCCGGCGTGACGGCGTTCTGGGGACTGCTCGATGTCGGCGACCCGAACCCCGGCGACACCGTCGTCGTCTCCGCCGCCGCGGGCGCGGTCGGCTCCGTCGTCGGCCAGCTCGCCCGGATCAACGGCGCTCGGGTGGTCGGCACCGCCGGTAGCGACGAGAAGACCGAGTGGCTCACCGAGGAACTCGGCTTCGACGCCGCGATCAACTACAAGGAGACCGACGACCTCGGCAGTGCGATGGCCGAGGCCTGTCCCGACGGGATCGATGTCTACTTCGACAACGTCGGCGGCCCGATCACCGACGCCGTCTGGCCCCGGCTGAACGTCCACTCGAGGGTCGCGGTCTGTGGCCAGATCGCGCTGTACAACGAGACCGAGGTGCCGACCGGTCCCCGAAAGCTCGCCAAACTCATCGAAACCCGCGCGAAAGTCGAGGGCCTCCTCGTCGGCGACTATCAGGATCGCTGGGGCGAGGCGCTTCAGCGCCTCTCGAAGTTCGTGCAGGAAGACGAGATCCGCTACCGCGAGAACGTCGTCGAGGGCTTCGAGAACGCGCCCGACGCGTTCCTCGGGCTGTTCGAAGGCGAGAACATCGGCAAGCAACTGGTCAAGGTCGCCGAGCGCGGCGACTGACCGCTCGGTCTCGAGTTCGAGGGTCGCCGACCGCTCCGACCGTTCCTCAATCGGTCAGCCCGTAGCCCGTTTTGAACAGGTAGACGTCGATTCCCAGAACGAGGAGCGTACACGCCGTGAGCACCGCGAGCGAGGCGAGCGGCGCGAAGTCCGTGTAGGGTTCGGGGAGGACGCCGACCGAGATCAGGTCCGAGTAGCCCAGCAGGCCGAACCGGACGCTGTCGACCATATAGACCATCGGATTGAGCAGGGAGAGGTTCACCTGCCACGCCTGCTCGAACGTCCCGAGCGAGTAGAAGACCGCGCCGAAGAACACCAGCGGGCGGAGGATGAACTGGTTCATCACGGTCAGATCGTCGAAGTCTCGAGCGACGAGCCCGCCGATGATCCCGAACCCGGCAAACAGCGACGTGATGACGACCATGGTGGCGACGAGATAGAGGCCGTGCTTGATGCTGATCGGCACGAACAGCCGGCCGACGACGGCGATGATGACGCCGACGATGAGTCCTCGGACCGCGCTGGCACCGACGTAGGCGACGACCATCTCGACGTAGGACAGCGGCGAGGTCAAGGTCTCGTGGATATATTCGTTCCACCTGCCGTGGAAGATCGAGAACGAGGCGTTCTCGAAGGCGTTGGAAATCGCGCCGAGCACGACGAGACCGGGCACGATGAAGAGGATGTAATCGAAGCCCGCGATCTGGTCGATCCGGCCGCCGAGGATCAGCCCGAAGACGGCGAAGTAGAGCACGTTCGTGATCGCCGGCGGCATGAACGTGTTCTTGGGCCGGCGGACGAACCGCAGTATCTCCCGCCGGAAGAGCGCGCGAAAGCCGACCGACAGCATCAGGCGACACCCTCCTGTTCGCGCTCGGTTTCGCGTCCGTCGGTCGCGGTCTCGCCGTCGTCCGAACTCTCCGCTGACGACCGCGTTACCGTCCGATCCTCGCTGCGGGTGAGATCGACGAAGATCTCCTCGAGCGACGTGCGCGTGATCTCGAGGTCGGCGATCTCGTGGCCCATCGCCTCGAGGTCGTTGAGCAACCGCGGCGCGGTCGAGCCGCCGTCGTCGACGCGGACCTCGAGCCGCTCCCCGGACACCGTCGTTTCGTGTGCGTAGGCGCCGAGATCGGGCGCGCTGGCGGGAGCCGACTCGAGGCGGACGGCGATGGTGTCGGTGCCGCGTCCCTTCAGTTCGTCCGGGGTCGCGACGGTCACCTTCCGGCCCTCGTTCATGATCGCCACGCGGTCACAGAGTCGTTCTGCCTCCTCGATGTAGTGCGTCGTGAGGAGAATCGTCGTCCCCTCCTCGTTGAGTTCGGTGACGAGTTCCCAGAGGTCGTGGCGCAGTTGGACGTCGACGCCGGCGGTCGGCTCGTCCAAGATGAGCAGATCCGGCTCGGTGACGAGGGCTCGAGCGAGCAGGAGCCGGCGTTTCATCCCGCCGGAGAGCCAGTCGAAGCGCTCGTCGCGCTTGTCGTAGATCCCGACCCGCTTGAGCACCTCGTCGGCTCGTTCGGCGGCTTCGCTCTCGGGCACGCCGTGATAGCCGGCCTTGTGCTTCAACACTTCCCGAATAGAGAAGAACCGGTCGACGTTGAACTCCTGGGGTGCGAGGCCGATCGCGTCGCGGGCCTGCTGGTAGTCCTCCTCGACGTCGTAGCCGAAGACCCGCGCGTCGCCGCCGGTCTTGCGGACCAGGCCGACCAGCGTGTTGATAAAGGTCGTCTTCCCTGCGCCGTTGGGTCCGAGCAGGCCGAAGAATTCGCCCTCCTCGACGGTCAGCGACAGCTCTTGGAGGGCGCGCAAATCACCGTACTCCTTCACGAGGTCGACGGTCTCGATGGCCGGTGGCATCGCCGAATCGTCGGCCCCGGCCGCGGTTAAGAATGTTGGTCTCGGCACTCGAGTCGGCCGTTACTGCCGGTATCGATTCTCACACTACCTCGGGGACTCAGTCCGCGGTTCGCGGTCGGCCCGACGGCGCGATCGCACCGCTTTGCTGGACGATGTCGAAGGCGGTCATCACGTCGGTCCGCGAGATCAGTCCGACGAGATCGTCGTCGTCGACGACGAGTAGCCGACCGATATTGTGCTCTCGCATCCGCTCGATCGCGGTCATGGCGTCCGAATCGGGCGAGATCGTCCGCAGATCCCTCGTCATCACGTCGTCGACGGTGTAGGCGTCGCGCTCGACCGGATCGATCTCGCGGGCGTCGCTCAGCGTCACGAGCCCGACGAGCCGCTCGCCCTCGAACGCGTTGGTGTCGATGACCGGATAGCCGGTGTGGCGCTCCGTGAACATCCGCTGGATCAACGTCGCGACCGTCGTGTCGGGCTCGACGGTGTGGAGCTCGCTCGCCGGCGTCATGATGTCGCCGACGGTGACGTCCTGAAAGGCCGCCTTCATCGTCACCTGCTGGGCCTCGCTCGAGGCGGCGATGTAGACGAAGAAGGCGACGCCGATCAGAAGCGGGTTGAACGTGACGAACAGCCCGAACAGCCCCATGCCGACCGCGAAGAGCTTGCCGACGCTCGCGGCCTGTTGGGTCGCCCGCGCGTACGGTTGGTTACGGGCCAGCAGCGCTCGCAGCACTCGCCCGCCGTCCATCGGGAAAGCGGGTACCATGTTGAAGATAGCGAGGGCGACGTTCAACACGGCGAGATAGCCGAGGACGAACCGCACGCCGCTGAGACTCTCGGGAGTGACGACGAAGAGCAGGTACGATCCGACGCCGACCAGTACGCTGACGATGGGACCGGCGACGGCGATGTTGAGTTCCTGTCGCCAGTCTTCGGGCATCTCCGAGAAGGCGGCGATCCCGCCGAACAGCCAGAGCGTGATCGATTCGATCGGAAACCCGTACCGCTGGGCGGTCAGCGAGTGGCCGAGTTCGTGGAGCACGACGCCGACGAACAGGCCGACCGCGGCGGCCAACCCGAGTAGCCACGGCATCGCGCCGCCGGTGATCGCGCCGACGTCGATTCCGGCCATCAACCCCTCGTTCAGTATCGTCGCGACGCCCTCGATCTGGACCCCGATGAGATACGCGAACAGCGGGAGCACCAGCAGGAACGTCAGGTCCAGTTTGATCGGGATCCCGAACAGGGACCCGATCCGAAAACTCCTCATGGGAACCCGTTTCGGCGGCGGAACCTTAAACACGCCGCCGAGATGCGAGTTCGACCGCGAATTCGCGTGCCCGAATCGCGTCCTCCGTCGCTCGCGTTCACTCTCATGCGGCATATATACACAATAATATCTACTAGCGTCTATATACCCACTCTCCCATAGGCTTATACACGAGTTCGTGGTCGCCGTTCGTACGATGTTGCGAGACGCGCAGACGACCGATCGACTCGACCAGCTGCCGACCGAACTCGACTCCGCCCAGAGCAAACTCGTCTATCTCTCCCTCGAGGCGACCGGCGGAGCGACGACCGCGGACCTGAGCCGGCTGCTGAACATGCAGAAACTCACGATTCTGAGCGTGCTCTCCTCGCTCGAGAGCGAGGGGCTGATCGAGCAGTCCGACGCCGAATACGTCCCCGCGAACTGAGTTCCGGTTACGGTCAGTCACCGACTGTCGGCGGAACGGACTCGACGCGGCGCTTCGAAGCCTTTATCCGCTCGGTGGGCTTCCGTTTTCGTAAGTAACCACCATGTCCGACAAACCTGCCTCCATGTACCGGGAGATCAGTAAGCCGGCCTACACGCGCCGCGAATACATTACTGGCATCCCCGGATCGAAGATCGCACAGCACAAGATGGGCGACGCTCAGGCGAACGCCGAGGACTACCCCGTCCAGATCAGCCTGATCACCGAGGAAGAGGTCCAGATCCGCCACGGGAGCCTCGAGGCCTCGCGCCTTTCGGCGAACCGTCACATGCTGAAAAACGCCGGCGAGAACAACTACAAGATGGTCCTGCGCAAGTTCCCCCACCACGTCATCCGGGAGAACAAGCAGGCGACGGGTGCGGGTGCGGACCGTGTGTCCGACGGGATGCGACAGGCCTTCGGGAAGATCGTCGGCACCGCCGCTCGCATCGACGCCGGCGAGCGCATCTTCACCATCTGGTGTGACGTCGACGACGCCGAGTTCGCCAAGGACGCGCTTCGGCGCTCCTACAACAAGATCTCGCCGCCGTGTCGCGTCGTCGTCGAGCGCGGCGAAGAAGAGCTGATCGCATAACGAAATTTTACGCTGCGGCCTATCGCGGTCGCAAACCGCTGCGACCGCGATGTCCCTCGGTAAAATTTCGATCAAAAGCACTCCTCCTTCCGTTCACTCGTCCTTCCAGTCCTCGCTCACATCAGTCGTCGGCCCGCTCGCTCAGCCGTCGGCTTCGCTCGCGGTCTATAGTCGGATAAACGCCTGCCCTCCCCCGTTGAGCGGAAGCTTTGCTTCCGCGATGCTCGGAAGAGCAAGCTCTTCCGTAGGGTCGCGGGCACCTCGCAGCGCTCGGTGCCCGCTCCCGGCCGTTCCGTCTCGATTTCGGATTGCTGTCTCGAGCACCTTTTTGCTCGTCTCCTCCCGAGTACCGGATATGATCGATCTCGCGGTTGCGAACGACAAGGAGACGTTCGAGCGGATGGGGGAGCCGCTGGCCGAGCGGGGGATACGGGTTCATCACGTGCCCGTGCGCGAGCGCACGGTCGCGCTCGACGACCCGCCGTGGGAGCCCGACGCGTACGATGTCGGCTTCGTCTACCCCGGCCGGCTCATGGAGGGTGGGGTCGCCGACGCCTTGCTCGAGGTGCCGTGGCTCAACGATCACGAGACGGTGCTGACCTCGCGGAACAAAGCCGAGGTGCTGGCGCGGCTCGGGCGGGCCGAGCTGCCGGTCCCGAAATCGGTCTATGTCTCTAACGATGTCGGAGCGGACGAGTTGGCCGATGTCTTCGAGCGGTTCGAGCCGCCGGTCGTGGTCAAGCCCAACTCGACGACGCGGGGGGTCGGCGTCGCGAAGGCCCACGACCTCGATTCCTTCCTCGGCATCTGTGACTACCTTTCGCTGGTCCACGACTACAAGGCGACGGGCGACCAGTCGTTTCTCGTCCAGGAGTACCTCCCGAACGCCACCGACTATCGCGTGATGATACTCGAGGGGGAGTACGTCGGCGCGGTCGAGCGCCGGCTACCCGACACGGCGGTCAGCGAGGGCCAGTGGAAACACAACGTCCACCGCGGCGCGGAGGCGACGGGCGTCGAGTTGCCCGATGAGTACCGCGAGTTGGCCGAGCGGGTTGGGGCGGCGCTCGAGATCCCGTTCCTCGGCGTCGACCTGCTCGAGACGGGCGACCGGCTGGTGATAAACGAGACGAACGCACGGCCGACGATCGACGAGGAGACGAAGTACGAACCGGACTTCTACGACCGGCTGGCGGCCGCGATACGCACCGCTGCGGGGGACCGGTAGTCGGAAAACCGACGACCGCGACGGCCCGACTACTCGAGGCTGATGTCCGAGGACTGTTCGGCGCGATCGAAGACGACTTCGAGGACGCCGTTGTTGTAGGTCGCGGATGCGGTGTGTTCGTTGACGCGGGTCGGCAGCGAGACGCGCTCGTCGTACTGGCGGTGTTCGCTTTCGGCGGAGATAGTCAGCGTCTTGCCGTCGCACTCGAGTTCGATGTTGTCCTTCTCGACGCCGGGGAGGTCCGCGACGACGCGGACCTCCTCGTCGGTCTCGTGGATGTCGACGTGGGTGTCCATCCCGAAGCCGTTGTCGACGCTGCTCGAGGAGTCGAAATTGACGTTGCCGTCCGCGCCGCTCATCATCTCGTTCATCATTCGTTCGATTTCGCGGAACAGATCGTCGAAGGGTTCGTCGCGGTCGTCTCGGCGCATGGGGGTGTCTAGGGTATCGCGTGGCAAAAACTTTCTGTCGCTGCTATACGATTCGAGAACCGGCATCCCGTCTGCGGTTCTCGAAACGGGCCGTTTGTCCGGCGCTCGGCTCGAGCGGCGTGAGAACGGAACCGGGACGATTTCGCGAAACCGGACGGAATCAACCGCACGAAACGAGACTGCGAAGCGCGCGAGACCCTCTACAGCCCGATTCCGAGGGACTCGTTGGTCGTTTCGATGCTCTCCTCGGCGTCGGCGGCACCGGTCACGGCGCGGATGGCGTCGACGTTCTCCGGAACCACGTCGCTCTCTTGGTGGATGCCCTGGAACAGGTAGAAGTCCCGTCCTTCGGTCGAGACGGACTCCTCCCAGATGCAGTTCTCCCAGATGTCGCCCCGCGGCCGACCCGCGTCGAGGGCGTACTCCTTGAGCTTCCCGCTGCCGTCGATGTCCATCCGCTCGGGGATCAGGAACAGCCGCGACTCGTCGGCGAACAGATCGCGGACCTCGGCGGCGTCGACCTCCTCCTCGAGCGTGACGTTGAGACTGTGCATGTGCATCAGCGTCGCGGGCACCTTCATCCCGAGCGTGTCGATGTCCAGATCGGGGAAGATGGTCTCGACGTCCGGCCCGTGGTGGGAGGGAATCGTCACCGGGTTCGGGAGGATGTCGTTGATCGGCCCGCGAGAGGTCTGGCCGGGGTCGCCGCCGCGCCGGACGAGCGTCGCGCGGACCTTCTCGACGCCGTATTCCTCGCGCAGCGGCGCGATGACTCGGGAGAGGCCGGTCGTGTTACAGGAGACGACGCGGACGTGGTCGGCGTCGACGGCGTTCTCGAAGTTCGAGCGCGCGTTGAAGCTCACGTCGACGAGGTCGGCGTCCTCGCCGCCCTGATAGAGCGCGGGCGTGTCGTGCTCCTCGTAGAGGTCCTTGTTCTCGGCCCCGATGCCCGAGGGCGTGGCGTCGACGACGACATCGGCGTCGGCGACGAGGTCGTCGACCGGCCCAGCGATATCGAGACCGGCTTCGGCGAACAGCTCCTCGCGTTCCTCGACGGCCGCGTAGAGCGAGAATCCCTTGTCGATGGCCGTCTCGGCCTCGAAGTTCGGGCGCGTCTTCGCGACGCCCAGCACCTCCATGTCGGGCTGTTGCCGGACGGCGTCCGCGACGCGCTTGCCGATCGTGCCGTAGCCGTTGATGGCGACCTGTTGCATGTACCGGGAGTGACTCACCGAGCGGGATAATCGTTTCGAGGCCTCTCAGCGGATATTCACTCGAATCGGAGTTCTCACTCGGTCTCGAGCCCGATCTCGACATTTAGTCGCACGGATCTCGAGCCGGCGACTCGAGCCGCCGCTCCCGTCGCTGGCACCCTCACGGAGAAACCGGCAGAGCGACCGGGATCGCGACCGAAGGTAAGACATATCGGCCCGCTCGCCGCACACGAACGTATGACAGCACTTCGAGCCGCGGCCGAGACGGCGGTCCGCCAATGTCTGAATCTCGAGGGGGAGGAGTCGTGTGCGGTCGTTACGGACGACGAGCGCGAACCGATCGGGGAGGCGATCTACGAGGTTGCGAGCGAGATCACCGACGACGCCGTGATCGTCCGCTATCCGCCGGGCGAGACCCACGGCAGCGAGCCACCGGAACCCGTCGCGGCCGCGATGGCCGCGGCTGACGTGGTCCTCGCGCCGACGACCAAGAGCCTGAGTCACACTCGCGCCCGGACCGAGGCAAACGAGGCCGGTGCGCGGGTCGCGACGCTCCCGGGGATCACCGAGGACGTCTTCACGACCGGGCTGGCAGCCGACTACGAGTCGATCGCGGCCCACTGCGAGGCGGTCCGCGAGCAGGTCGCCGGGGCGGACGAGATTCGGGTGACGACCGACGCCGGAACCGACATCACGTTCGGCGTCGCGGACCGCGAGTGGCTCTCCGATACCGGCATCGTCCACGAACCCGGCGAGATGTCGAACCTCCCCGCGGGGGAGGTCTTCATCAGCCCCGAGACCGCCGACGGCACCTTCGTCATCGATGGCACAATGCGGCCCCACGGGCTGCTCGAGGACGGTCACCGGCTCACCTTCGAGGTCGAGGACGGCCTCGTCACGCACATCTCGGACGACGAGATCCGTGAAACGGTCGAGAACGCGGCCGCAGACGTCGGCGACGCCGCGTACAACCTCGCGGAACTCGGCATCGGTACGAACGTCGCCGTCACTGAACTCGTCGGCTCGGTCCTGTTAGACGAGAAAGCGGGGGGTACCGTCCACATCGCCATCGGCGATAACGCGGGAATCGGTGGCGAGACGGAGGCGCCGATCCACCTCGACGGCATCCTGCGCGAGCCGACAGTGTACGCCGACGGCGACCCCATCGAACTGCCGACGCCGAACTCCGACTAATCGGAACGCGCTCTCTCAGCGTCTCTCGAGTGAATTCGGTCTCGAGCCGGAGAAGTCATCATATCGGCTCGTCTAACACATCAGTATTCCTGTCTGAACCTGGTAGATTCAAGTAGAGGCATTGTCTGAGTGAGTACGATGAGCGACACTCGAGGGTACGATATCGAGGGCATCGAACTCACGGACGACCGTTACACGGTCGAACAGGGCTTTATTCGAAACAAGTACCGAGCGCTCGACCGCGACGGGAACGTCGTCCTCCGGGGGAAACAGAAGATGCTGAAGATGAAAGAGGAGTTCCCCTTCGTCGACGCCGACGGCGACGAGGTGTTCACGGTCAAAGCCGGCGGTATCATCGACGTGGCGGGGAACTACGTCCTCACCGACGCCCGAACCGGCGAGGATCTGATCATTCTGGACAACGACTACTCGCTGCTCCAGGACACGTGGAAGATCCGCGACGCGACGACCGAGGAGAAACTGGCCGAGATCAACTCTCGCGGCGCGCTGGTGACGCTGGCCCGGAACGTCGTTCCGTTCGGCGGCTGGATCCCCCACAAGTACGAGATCACCGACCAGACGGGCGATCACGTCGGCTCGATCGACGGCCAGTTCTCGCTGCGGGACCGCTACGAGATCGTCATCGACGACGCCAGCTCCGTCCCGAAAGAGCCCATCGTCGCCGCGGCGATGGTCATCGACGCGATTCAGGGGAACTAACCGCGTCTCACGCCCGCTTCCCGAACCGAACCCAATGCAGTCTGTCGGTTCGGTCGACAGTCGAGGATCGCAGGCGGCGACGACCGGTTCAATCGGCTTTTAGGTGCGTAGCCGCTACGATGGGTTATGAGCGAAATCCCGGATCGGGTTCCGACGCCCTGTCCTTCGTGCTCGCCGGACCTCGAGACGGTCCACGAGGTACTCACGGAAGGCGGCGGTACCCTCACCGTTCGGTGCAGCGAGTGTAGTCACGTTCACAAAGTCCAGCCCGACCGCGAGAGCGAGGTCACCCTCGACGTGGTCGTCTCGCAGGGCGGCGAGTCCTTTACGGCGAACGTCACCACGCCCGAAGACGAGACGATCGAGGTCGGCGACGAGTTCATCCTCGAGACCGAGGAAGTGCTCTCGACGGTCCGCGTGACGAGCGTCGAACTCGACGGCCAGAAGCGAGTCGAGGAGGCTTCCGCCGACGAGATCGAGACCGTCTGGACCCGCGAGGTCGACAACGTCGGCGTCAACGTCACCGTCCATCCCCAAGACGGCTCGAGAGACGACAGCCGGAGCATCACCGTCCACGTCCCCGGCGACTACGAGTTCGAGGTCGGCGCGGTCGAGTCCTTCGGCGACGACGAGTTCGAGATCGACGCCTTCGTCGTCCGCGGCGACGCCGAGGGCTACCGACGGGACCGCTTCGACGAGGGCGGCGACACCGCCTTCGCGAAGGACGTCAAGCGCGTCTACGCCTACGACGAGCAGAGCAGCGCCTGGTCTGCGTGGTAAGCGGTTCTCCCGGTTTCTGACACCGCCCCGTATTTGCCGCCCGGTACCATACGGTTCTCGAGCGCGTACTCGATCCACCCATGTTTGACAGTTCCAATAGCGACGAGGCTCCACGCCAGCGGATGATCGAGACCGTCGCGCCGCGCGTGGACGACGACCGCGTCCTCGAGGCGCTCGAGGCGGTCCCACGCCACGAGTTCGTCCCGCCCGACCGCCGGGACAAGGCCTACGCTGACCGCCCGCTGCCGATCGGCGACGGCCAGACGATTAGCGCGCCGCACATGGTCGCGATCATGGCCGATCTGCTCGCGGTCGCCCCCGGCGACGACGTCCTCGAGATCGGGACCGGCTGTGGCTATCACGCCGCGGTCACGGCGGAACTGGTCGGCGACGAGGGCGTCTACACTGTCGAATACAGCGAGGAACTGGCCGATCGGGCCCGCGACCGACTCGGGGAACTCGGCTACGACGGCGTCTCGGTCCGCGCCGGCGACGGCCGCGAGGGATGGCCCGACCGCGCGCCCTACGACGCGGCCTACTTTACCTGCGCGGCGTCTTCCGTTCCCGATCCCGTCGTCGAGCAGGTCAGAACCGGCGGTCAGATCCTCGCACCGATCGGGACCGGCATCGGGAGTCAGCGACTCGTCAGCGCCACGAAGCGGGCGGACGGCTCGCTCGAGCGGACCGAGCACGGCGGCGTTCGGTTCGTGGAGATGCGGGGGTAGGTCGGCGCTGCGACGCCGCCGACTCGAGCCCCGTCGTGGGTGACCGCGCAAGCGCGTCATTCATAACAGCCGCCCCGATAGCTGGGATATGGACCCCGCGGTACTGCGAGAGGATATGGTCGACGGCCTCGAGTCCCCACCGAGGGACATCCTCGCGGACGAGGATCTCGCCGTCGCGATGCGCGACGTGCCTCGCCACGCGTTCATCGACGAGGAACGGACGGCCTACGCGGACCGCGACCACGAGGCGCTCGGCACCCGCGTCCTCGCGCCGCGGACGGTGGCGCGACTGCTGCAGGCCCTCTCCCTCGAGGACGACCAGTCGGTACTGATCGTCGGCGTCGGCGTCGGCTACACCGCCGCCGTGGCGGCCGAAATCGTCGGCGAGACGAACGTCCACGCCGTCGACATCTCCCGGCCGCTCGTCGTCGAAGCGCGAGGGAATCTCGCCGAAGCTGGCTACGACGGCGTCCTCGTCGACCGTCGCGACGGCGCGGACGGCCTGCCCGAATACGCGCCGTTCGACCGCATTCTCCTCGAGGCCGCCGCCGTCGATCCGCCTCGCGCGCTGCTCGAGCAGTTGGCCGACGGCGGGCAACTGGTCTTTCCGCGCGGCACCCACCAGCAGCGCCTCGAGGCCGTCTCGGCCGACGGCGAGACCGATCGGTTCGACGCCGTTTCGTTCGATCCGCTGTTGGTCGAGGGCGAACAGTCGGGTGCCGTCGAGCGCAACCGAATGGCCCGCGAGGATCGCGAACGCGCACAGCGACGCGCCGAATCCCGCCGCGGCTGGGAACAGGACTGGATCGAGTGGGACGAGACAATCGACCGGCAGTCCCAACGGAGCCGATCACAGTAGCACAGCCGCTCTCTGGCGAGTGTGAGAGCGAGAGTCACGTTCGGAGCCGGTTCTGACGAGTACTTTTCGATGGATTCCGTCCAGAAGACGCCAGTCCCGACGACTGGCGTTTCTCGAGCGCACAGCAGACCGTCGTCTCAACGGGTATCGCGACGGACCGATGCCACTCACAGTTTCAGTGCGTCGGAAAGTGGGGGTGGGGGAAAGGGGGGTGGCGACAGTCTGTCTCAGATCGCCACTTACGGGTACACACTGGTGGGGGTTAAACGTAATTTCTAATGCTTTAGTGGCGTTTGACGAGTGGTACTAATCAATTAGTACCTACTCGCCCAATTTGCTACGGTAATCGCTTTCCGATACCCATAGTAACTCAGCCGACGCGTGAGATCGATAGCGGATCACGCGCTCATCGCGCTCTCGAGACCGCAGTGACGATTGTCCCGAACCACAGGTACTCGGTTCACGAATCGGTCGCGGGACCCATCGTCTCAGTCTCGGTCGCCAGCCGCGGCTGTCCGGGTTTCGCTACCGAGGCCTCGAGCGGATCGAAGAGAACGCCGTCGCTATCGGAAATCGGTTCGGAAAGGGGTTGGGGATGAGGGTGGCGACGAGTGGTTTCAGATCGCCACTATTCGGTAGGAACCGATGCGAAATAAGAATACGTCCTACCTGTTTGTAGCCGCTTCCCTCACGGTACTACTTACGTAGAATACCCGTCGAAGGCCAGCGTCACGAGTTTCCGCTCGGCCGCCCGCAAGTGGTAGTGATACGTCGGCGGCGACACGCCGAGCGCGTCCGCGAGATCCTCGCCGGTACTCTCTCGGGGCCACTCGAAGAAGCCGCTGTAGTGCGCCGCCTGTAACGCCTCGAACTGCTTGTCGGTGAGCCGCTCCGCGAGGTAGGCATCGAGCCGCCGCGCCGATCGCGTGTGCGTCGTCTCCCGTTTCGCCACCAGTTCCGTCTCGGGGTACTCCGCCTCGATCGCCTCGACCAGCGACCGCGTCTCGACGCCCTGTGGCACCTCGAGGACGAGCGTCGAGGCACCGTCTTCGGCCGTCGCCAGCCGTATCTGGACGTCGTAGGTCCGCAACACGTCGAGGAACGGGGTCGACGTGACCGTGAGTTCGAACAGCGTCTCTTCGTCACCGTCGGACACCACCGACAGCGTCTCGATCGACGCCCACTCGGCCTCGAGGTCGGTGAGCGACGCCGTCGCCGGCGCGCTGACGAACAGGACGATCCCGTCTTCGCCGCGATCGATGACGCCCTCGAGCGTGATCGGGGCCGCCGTCTCGACGTACGCCGAGAGTCGATTGAGCAGCAGCCGCGAATCCCCCACGGCGAGCTCGAGTTCGAGGCGACTGTCGGTCACCATCGCCCGCGTCCGCTCGACCGACCGGATCGCGTGCCCGGTCGTCTCCCCGAGTTCAGCCAGTACCTCCCGCTCGCTCTCGCCGACCGAATCGGCCCCCGAGACGTGGACCACCAGCGCGCCGTACCGGCGGTCGTCGGCGATCAGCGGAATTCCGAGCACCGTCTGATAGCCGTAGGTCAACGCCGCTTTGCGCCGTGATTCCCAGCGGTCGTCCTCGAGGACGTCGCGTACCAGTTGCACCCGCCCGGTCTCGAGCGTCTCGCGGGCCAGCGTGATCTCGGGCGCGCACGCGCCGTCGCCGCGGATCCGGTCGATGTAGGCCGCGTCGATCCCGGACCAAGCGGTCGGTGCGGGCGGCTCGTCGTCGTCCGCGGCGATCCAGGCGAAGCGATACCGGTCCGTCTCGGCGAGGCGATCGCACACCGTCTCCTCGATCGCCGCGCGCGTCGACGCCTGCGCGATCCCGTGATTGATCTCCCGGACGATCTCGTTGGTGTGGTTGAGCCGCGTCAGCTCCTCGTTTTGCCGGGTCAGGGTGCGATCGTGATCCCGAAGCAACTGCTCGCGCTCGGCCCGATCCAGTGCGGCCTCGGTGTTGGCCGCCAGAATGTGCAACAGTTCGATCATCGTCTCGTCGAACCCGTCGACCTCCTCGCGGCCTGCGACCAGGACGCCGTGGGTCCCGAGCGGAACGATCAGCTCGCTCCGGCTCACCGTCTCGGCGGGCTCGATGCCGTCCTCCAGCGGTGTCGATGCCCCCGCGCCGTCCTCGCGAGTCACGTCCTCGTAGTAGGCGCTCTCGCCCTCCGAAAACGCCGCCCAGACCAGTCCTTCGCCCCGCTCGAAGGTCTGCTCCGGATCGTCCAGTTCGGAGGATCGCCCCGTCGAGGCCGCGTGCTCGAGGCTGCCGGCCGTCGGCTCGAACGCGTAGGCCGCGGCGACCGTCACGTCGAGGATCTCGCCCGCCGTTTCGACCGCCGACCGATAGATCTCGTCTTTGGTCTCCGCCCGCATCAGGTCCCGCGTCGTCTCGTGTAACGTCGTCAACGTCCGCTCGTAGCGGCGCTCGCTCTCGCGGAGTTCCGTTTCCGTGCGGTACTGCGCGACGGCGTTCGTGATCTGATTCGCCAGCAACGCGTACTGCTTCTTCCCCGACTCCTTCTGGAGGTACTGGGTGACGCCCGCCGCGATCGCCTCGCTTGCGATCTCCTCCGATCCCCGCCCCGTAAACAGGATGAAAGGCAGATCGGGATCGTCCTCGCGAACGCGCTCTAACAGCTCGAGCCCCGTCATCTCCGGCATCTCGTAATCGCTGACGATACAGTCGACATCGCGGCGCTCGAGTACGTCACGCGCCGCCGTGCCGTCCGTCGCCGTCTCGGCGACGATCGAATCGCGCTCTCGCTCGAGCATCTCTCCGGCGAGATCGGCGAACCCCGGTTCGTTATCGACGACGAGTACGGTGATCGGTTCCGTCATTGATCTGAATTCCCACGCGAGCGTTTCCTGACGTACTGATGAGGAGTGACTAAACGATTAGCATTCGACTATCATCCGTTCGAATTACCTAGTCGTCTCGTTTGGGCCGGATTCGGGAGTGCACGGGATACAGCCGTCGAATTCGTAGTCCATCGCCCAGTTTATCGATGGGTGATCTATTTCGGACTCGAACCGAAGTTCCATCTTCTGTCCCGTTGCGTCGGCCGCACGGATCCAGTAAAACTGCTCGTTTTCAGGATAATAGACCAGAAACGCGTCGACCAACCCGTGATACGTCTCTTCGTGATAGGTACCGTCTTTCGTCGTCTGTGAATGCGTGTTGAATCGGAGCGTTTCCGGTTTATTCGACCACCCTGTTTTGCACTGAATTCGGTACAGGGCGGTCCCGTCGTCGACGATCAAACCGTACTTGTCGTTATCGCCAAACGGAATCGAGACGCTGTAGCCGGACGCGATGAGTTCGGAAATCGCTCTCGCTTCGGTTTCGTCGCCGACCGCTTTCGAGTTCCGCATATCGAGATACGCCGCGGGATCGGGTAAGAACAATTGGGCGGCAAACCAGTCGTAGCGGTGCTGTTCTAGCTGCAGTTTTGTTGAAACCACCGCTTACTTCGCTCACGGAGTGCCGCTTCGCCTTCATACCGCCGTACGCAACGCTCACCGGTTTGATCTTCGAAAAAGCGCCCGAGGCGGGATTTGAACCCGCGTCACAACCGTGACAGGGTTGTATGATGGGCCACTACACCACCCGGGCTTGCAACTCTTGGTTTCCCGGTCACGGTATTAAGGGTTTTGTTCCGGGATCGTTTGGACGGTTCAGTGACAGAAACTGGTCCATCAGGCCGAATCATTTCCGAGCAGCATCCACGATTTTGTGCGTTCGAGATTGCATCATCACATCGACAACTCAGCATAGTCGGAGCGAATATTCTTCCCGGTGAGAATACGAGATGCGACGTTTTCATTGTCCATTCCGATCACGGACTCTTCTCGTCGGTACAGTATTCACTCGAGGAATTGCGTCGACAGAAAACGCCCGAGGCGGGATTTGAACCCGCGTCACAACCGTGACAGGGTTGTATGATGGGCCACTACACCACCCGGGCTCCATCACATCGTTGCCCGCTACTGGTATTAAGGCTTTTCAATTAAACGCCGTATGGTACGGGCAGCCTCCCCGTGATTATCGGCTCGAGCCGGTCACAGCCCACTGACCTATGACACCGAACCCCACGACCCACAAGGAATATAACTGAGAACCGGATACTCTCGAGTGTGATCGACGGTTCCGGTCAGGTTCGCCCGGCCGGGTAGCCCTGCTTGTGCGTCGAGTTAGTAACCGTTAAATGCCTCCCGCCGCTACCTGCCTGTAGTATCTCGTGACAGCCGCTTCTCTCCCAATAGCCGACACGCACACCCACACACACACCAATACATGGTAGACGTAAGCCAACACGAACTGGTTCCGGAGCACACCATCCTCGAGGAGGAGGCCCTCGAGGAGGTGCTCGAGGAATACGATATCGACCGTACAGATTTACCGAAGATCAAGCGCAACGATGCCGCGCTGCCGGACGACGCAGAGCGCGGCGACGTAATCAAGATCGTTCGCGACTCGCGGACGACCGAGCAGTCAGTCGTCTATCGATACGTGGTGGAATAAATG
This sequence comes from Natrinema sp. LN54, assembly GCF_052439245.1. Taxonomy (NCBI): domain Archaea; kingdom Methanobacteriati; phylum Methanobacteriota; class Halobacteria; order Halobacteriales; family Natrialbaceae; genus Natrinema; species Natrinema sp. LN54. The sequence continues at coordinate 137,294 of NZ_JBQVRP010000003.1, read as the reverse complement.
GCAATGGAACTCAACCGCGACAAACGACGAGAGATCTCGCGCGAATACTTCTCGAAGGAACGGATCGCCGAACATCACTACCGCTCGTTCAACGCCTTCCTCAACCGGGGGATGCAGGAGGTCGTCGACGAGAAGGCGACGATCGACACGGATATCGGCGACAAGGAAGGCGAGGAACCGGTCCACGTCGAACTGGGCGACGTCCGCGTCGTCACGCCCCGCGTTCGGGAGGCCGACGGCTCCGAGGAACTGCTGTACCCACAGGAGGCCCGACTCCGAAACATCACCTACTCCGCGCCGGTGTTCATGGAGATGTCCATCGTCAAGGGCGAGGAGGGCGACCAGCGGGTCGTCGACTCGACCGAGACGAAGATCGGCCGGATGCCGATCATGGTCGGCTCCGACAAGTGTAACATCGCCGGCTTCTCCGACGAGGAACTGATCGAGATCGGCGAGGACCCCGCCGACCCCGGCGGCTACTTCATCGTCAACGGCTCCGAGCGAGTCCTGATGACCAGCGAGGACCTCGCACCGAACAAGATCCTCGCGGAGTACGACAGCAAGTACGGCGACGAGATTCAGGTCGCAAAGACCTTCTCGCAGCGCCGTGGCTACCGTGCGCTGGTGCTGTGTGAACGGAACCGCGAAGGGCTGCTCGAGGTCTCGTTCCCGTCGGTCTCGGGATCGATCAACTTCGTCACCCTCGTGCGTGCACTCGGACTCGAGAGCGACGAGGAGATCGTTCACAAGGTCTCGAACGATCCCGAGGTCGTCAAGTACATGCTGGAAAACCTCGAGGAAGCGGAGGTCCAGACCGAGGAGGGGGCCATCGAGGAACTCGGGAAACGCGTCGCCTCCGGCCAGGGGAAAAACTACCAGCTCAAGCGGGCGAACTACGTCATCGACCGCTATCTGCTGCCACACCTCCACGAGGACGGCGTCGAGGAGGAAGACGTGCGGATCAACAAGGCCCACTACCTCTGTCGGATGGCCGAGGCCTGTTTCGAACTCGCACTCGGTCGGCGCGAGTCCGACGACAAGGACCACTACGCGAACAAGCGCCTGAAGGTCAGCGGCGACCTGATGAAGGACCTGTTCCGGACCGCGCTGAACAAGCTGGCGCGGGACGTGAAATACCAGCTCGAGCGTGCGAACATGCGTAACCGACAGCTCTCGGTGAACACGGTCGTCCGCTCGGACGTCCTGACCGAGCGCCTCGAGCACCCGATCGCGACGGGGAACTGGGTCGGCGGCCGCTCCGGCGTGAGCCAGCTGGTCGACCGAACGGACTTCATGGGCGTTCTCTCGCACCTGCGTCGGCTTCGCAGCCCGCTTTCGCGCTCGCAGCCACACTTCGAAGCGCGGGACCTGCACGCGACCCAGTGGGGTCGCATCGGGCCGTCGGAGACGCCGGAGGGACCGAACTGCGGACTGGTGAAGAACTTCGCGCAGTCGATGGAGCTCTCCCAGAACGTCGAGGACGAACAGGAACTCAAACGCGAACTGGCATCCATGGGGGTCGAGGGCATTCCCGGCCTCGAGGGTATCGAACGAACGGCGGCCTCAGGGGACGACTAAATCATGAGCAGCCAACAACGAGAGGCGAAAGTCTACGTCAACGGATCGCTGGTGGGGACACACCCCGATCCGCACGAACTGGCAGAACAGATCCGGGAAGCGCGACGCATCGGCGACGTCAGCGAGATGGTCAACGTCTCGGTGAAAGATCGCACCCGCGAAGTGATCGTCAACGCCGACGCGGGACGGGCCCGACGACCGCTGCTGGTCGTCGAGGACGGCGAGCCACGCATCTCCGATCAGGAGATGGACGCGCTCCGAGAGGGCGACCTCGAGTTCGAGGATCTGGTCGATCACGGCTACATCGAGTTCATCGACGCCGAGGAGGAAGAGGACATCCTCGTCGCCGTCGACGAAGACGATCTGACCGAGAAACACACCCACCTCGAGATCGACCCGTCGCTGATCTTCTCGATCGGTGCGGGGATGATTCCGTATCCCGAGCACAACGCCTCGCCCCGCATTACGATGGGGGCAGGGATGATCAAGCAGTCGCTGGGGCTGCCGAGCGCGAACTACCGCATTCGACCGGACACGCGCCAGCACCTGCTGCACTACCCGCAGCTCTCGATGGTCAAGACCCAGACCACCGAACAGATCGGTTACGACGAGCGGCCGGCGGCACAGAACTTCGTCGTCGCCGTGATGAGCTACGAAGGGTTCAACATCGAGGACGCGCTGGTCATGAACAAGGCCAGCGTCGAACGCGCGCTCGCCCGCTCGCACTTCTTCCGCACCTACGAGGGCGAGGAACGCCGCTACCCCGGCGGACAGGAAGACCGCTTCGAGATCCCCTCACAGGACGTCCGCGGTGCCCGCGGCGAGGAAGCGTACAACCACCTCGACGAGGACGGCCTCGTCAACCCCGAGACGACGGTCGACGAGAACAGCGTCCTGCTCGGGAAGACGAGCCCGCCACGATTCCTCGAGGAGCCCGACGACATGGGCGGTCTCTCGCCCCAGAAACGGCGTGAGACCTCCGTTACCATGCGATCCGGGGAATCCGGAATCGTCGACACCGTCACGCTCATGGAGGGCGAGGACGGCTCGAAGCTCTCGAAGGTCTCGGTGCGCGACGAGCGGATCCCCGAGCTCGGGGACAAGTTCGCATCGCGACACGGACAGAAGGGTGTCGTCGGCCACCTCGCACCCCAAGAGGACATGCCCTTCACCGAGGGGGGCGTCGTTCCGGACCTCATCGTCAACCCACACGCGCTGCCATCGCGGATGACGGTCGGTCACATCCTCGAGATGATCGGCGGCAAACTCGGTGCGATGGAGGGTCGCCGCGTCGACGGGACGCCGTTCCTCGGCGAGGACGAGGACGAACTCCGTGGCGGACTCGAGGAGTCCGGCTTCGATTCGGCCGGCAAGGAGACCATGTACTCCGGCGTCACCGGCGAGAAGATCGAGGCCGAGATCTTCGTCGGCGTCATTTTCTACCAGAAGCTCTACCACATGGTCTCGAACAAGCTGCACGCCCGCTCGCGCGGGCCGGTGCAGGTGCTGACCCGGCAGCCGACGGAGGGGCGCGCCCGCGAGGGCGGACTCCGTATCGGGGAGATGGAACGCGACGTGTTCATCGGTCACGGGGCCGCGATGACGCTGAAGGAACGACTCCTCGACGAGTCCGACCGCGAGTTCATCCACGTCTGTGCGAACTGCGGGATGAGCGCGGTCGAGAACGTCGAACAACGGCGTGTCTACTGTCCGAACTGCGACGAGGAAACCGATATCCACGAGATCGAGATGAGTTACGCCTTCAAGCTCCTGTTAGACGAGATGAAGGCCCTGGGTATCGCACCGCGACTCGAACTGGAGGACGCCGTCTAAACCATGCAAGACACGACACCAAAAGACATCGGACAACTTTCCTTCGGGCTCATGGAGCCCGAGGAGTACCGGGAGATGAGCGCGACGAAGATCATCACCGCCGACACCTACGACGACGACGGGTTCCCCATCGACATGGGGCTGATGGACCCGCGTCTCGGCGTGATCGACCCCGGCCTCGAGTGCAAGACCTGCGGCAAGCACTCGGGTTCGTGTAACGGCCACTTCGGTCACATCGAACTGGCCGCACCCGTCATCCACGTCGGCTTTACGAAACTCATCCGGCGGCTCCTGCGAGGGACCTGTCGGGAGTGTTCGAAGCTCCTCCTCACCGAGGACGAACGCGACGAGTTCCGCGACCAGCTCACGGAATCCCGGAAGCTGAGCCGCGATCTCAACGACGTGACGAAGGCGGCGATCCGGCAGGCCCGCAAGAAGGACCGGTGTCCGTTCTGTGGCGAAGTCCAGTACGACATCGACCACGAGAAGCCGACCACCTACTACGAGGTCCAGCAGGTCCTCACGAGCGAGTACTCCCAGCGCATCGCCGGTGCGATGCAAGGCGACGAGGAGGAAGGCGTCGAGCGAACGACGCCGGACGAACTCGCCGAGCAAACGGAGATCGAACTCACTCGAGTCAACGAGATCCTCTCGGGCTCGTTCCGCCCGCGGGAGAGCCAGCGCAAGGCTATCGAGAAGGCCCTCGATATCGACCTGACCGAGGAGGACACGAACAAGCTGATGCCGAGCGACATCCGGGACTGGTTCGAAAACATCCCGGACGAGGACATCGAGGTACTGGGGATCAACCCCGAACGCTCCCGTCCCGAGTGGATGATCCTCACCGTCCTTCCGGTACCGCCGGTCACCGCGCGACCGTCGATCACGCTGGATAACGGCCAGCGCTCCGAGGACGACCTGACCCACAAGCTGGTCGACATCATCCGGATCAACCAGCGGTTCATGGAGAACCGCGAGGCGGGTGCGCCCCAGCTGATCATCGAGGACCTCTGGGAACTGCTCCAGTACCACGTCACCACCTTCATGGACAACGAGATCTCGGGGACGCCGCCGGCGCGACACCGCTCCGGCCGGCCGCTCAAGACTCTCTCCCAGCGGCTCAAGGGCAAGGAGGGTCGCTTCCGGGGTTCGCTCTCGGGCAAGCGCGTGAACTTCTCCGCCCGAACCGTCATCTCGCCGGACCCGACCCTCTCGCTGAACGAGGTCGGGGTCCCGGACCGCGTGGCAAAGGAGATGACCCAGACGATGAACGTCACCGAGCGCAACGTCGCGGACGCCCGCCGGTTCGTCTCGAACGGCCCCGAGGGCCACCCCGGCGCGAACTACGTCCGACGACCGGACGGTCGCCGGCTGAAGGTGACCGAGAAGAACTGCGAACAGCTCGCCGAGAAGGTCGAGGCCGGCTGGGAGGTCAACCGCCACCTCATCGACGGCGACATCGTCATCTTCAACCGCCAGCCGTCGCTCCACCGGATGTCGATCATGGCCCACGAGGTCGTGGTCATGCCGTACAAGACGTTCCGGCTGAACACCGTCGTCTGTCCGCCGTACAACGCCGACTTCGACGGCGACGAGATGAACATGCACGCGCTCCAGAACGAGGAGGCCCGCGCCGAAGCGCGCGTCCTCATGCGTGTCCAAGAGCAGATGCTCTCGCCGCGGTTCGGCGAGAACATCATCGGGGCCATTCAGGACCACATCAGCGGGATGTACCTCCTGACCCACGACAACCCCCGGTTCAACGAGACGCAGGCACTGGACCTGCTCCGTGCCACCCGGATCGACGAACTGCCCGAACCCAGCGGCATCGACGACGAGGGCGAGCCGTTCTGGACCGGGTACGACGTCTTCTCCGAACTGCTGCCAGACGATCTGAACCTCGAGTTCACCGGCACCGTCGGCGACGAGGTCGTCGTCGAGGACGGCCAGTTGCTCAAGGGGACGATCGCCGAGGACGAGGTCGGCGAGTTCGGCGGCGAGATCGTCGACACGATCACGAAGGTCTACGGCAACACCCGCGCCCGGATCTTCGTCAACGAGGTTTCGACGCTGGCGATGCGTGCCATCATGCACTTCGGGTTCTCGATCGGGATCGACGACGAGACCATCCCCGGCGAGGCACAGGACCGCATCGACGAGACCATCGAGGACGCGAACGACCGCGTCGAAGAGCTGATCGAGGCCTACGAGAACAACGAACTCGAGAGCCTGCCCGGTCGGACCCTCGACGAGACCCTCGAGATGAAGATCATGCAGACGCTCTCGCGTGCCCGCGACAACGCGGGGAACATCGCTGACGAGCACTTCGACGACGACAACCCGGCCGTCGTCATGGCGGACTCCGGTGCCCGCGGATCGATGCTCAACCTGACCCAGATGGCCGGTGCAGTCGGCCAGCAGGCGGTTCGGGGCGAGCGGATCAACCGCGGTTACGAGGACCGCACCCTCTCTCACTACGAGCCTAACGACCTCTCGGCCGAGGCACACGGTTTCGTCGAGAACTCCTACACGAGCGGGCTCACGCCGCGGGAGTTCTTCTTCCACGCGATGGGTGGTCGCGAGGGCCTGGTCGACACGGCGGTCCGGACCTCCAAGTCCGGGTACCTGCAGCGGCGGCTGATCAACGCCCTCTCCGAACTCGAGACGCAGTACGACGGCACGGTCCGGGACACCTCGGACACGATCGTTCAGTTCGAGTTCGGTGAGGACGGCACCTCGCCGGTCAAGGTCTCCTCCGACGAGGACAACGACATCGACGTCGAGCACATCGCCAGCCGCGTGCTCGACTCCGAGTTCGACTCGGCCGAGGAGCGAGAGGAGTTCCTCGGGTCCAGACCGCGACCGACGAACCTCTCGGAACACGCCGACGACCGACTGACCGAGGGTACGGAGGTGACCTCCGATGACTAACGTCGAGTACGCCGTCGACGACGACACGATCGCGGTCGTCGAGGACACCGACCTTCCCCGCCGGCTCAAAGACGAGGTCTACGAGACGCTCGAGGCCCGCGATGGCGCGACGGTCGAGGAGGCCGACGAACTCGCGAAGGCCGTCGAGACTCGCTATCTCGACACGCGCGTCGACCCGCTCGACCCCGTCGGGACGGTCTCGGCCCAATCGATCGGCGAACCCGGAACGCAGCTGACGATGAACACGTTCCACTACGCCGGCGTCGCGGAGATCGACGTGACCCAGGGGCTGCCCCGGCTGATCGAGCTGGTCGACGCTCGGAAGACCCCGGACACGCCGATGATGACCGTCTACCTCGAGGGCGAGTACGCGACCGAACGCGAGAAGGCCCACGAGGTCGTCTGGAACATCGAGGCGACCCAGATTCTCGCACTGGGCGACGTCTCGACGAACGTCGCGGACATGCGCGTCCAGATCTCGCTCAACGAGGACACGCTTCAGGAACGGATGATCACGGCCGAGGAGGTCGCCGAGATCATCGAGGACTCGCTCGGCGTGAGTACGGTCCAGCAGGGAGCCCGGATCGAATTCGGCCCCGAAGAGCCGTCCTACCGCGATCTCCTCCAACTCGTCGAGGAGCTCCGCGACATCACGTTCAAGGGAATCGAGGAGGTCTCGCGGGTCGTCATCCGCCGCGAGGAACTCGATAACGGCAACGAGGAGTTCGTCCTCTACACCGAGGGATCGGCCTTCGGGGATGCCCTCGAGATCGAGGGCGTCGACGCCTCGCGGACGACGTGTAACAACATCCACGAGATCCACCGCGAACTCGGGATCGAGGCCGCCCGCGAAGCCATCATCGAGGAAACGAACAACACGCTCGCCGAACAGGGGCTCGACGACGTGAACGTTCGGCACCTGATGTTGGTCGCGGATATGATGACCAACCGCGGCGAGATCGAGTCGATCGGTCGCCACGGCATCTCGGGCTCGAAGGAGTCCGTCCTCGCCCGCGCGGCGTTCGAGGTGACGGTCAATCACCTGCTCAACGCCGCGATCCACGGTGAGGTCGACGAACTCGACGGCGTGACGGAGAACGTCATCGTCGGCAAGCCGATCAAGCTCGGGACCGGCGACGTCGACCTCCGGATGGGATCGACCACTTCCGGTAGCAGTCAGGCCGACTGATCGATGGGCGTTACCCTCGATGACGACGCCCGTCGATATCTCGCCGCCTTCGAGGACGTGACGGGTGTCGACGGCCGGGACTGTCTCGTCACCGAGGGCGGTGACAGGCTCTTGATCGTCGTCGAACGCGGCGGCATGGGCGAGGCGATCGGCCCCGGCGGCCGCACGGTCGAGCGACTCGAGGACCGAGTCAACGCACGGGTCCGCTTCGTCGAAGGGGCGGACACGGCCGAGGCGTTCGTCGCGAACCTCCTCGCGCCCGCGGCGGTGTACAACGTCACGATCAGCGAGAACAACGATACCGTCGCCTACGTCGAAGTCGCGGAAGACGACCACGGCGTCGCGATCGGTACGAACGGGCGGACGATCGACGCTGCCCGAACGCTCGCGGCGCGCCATTTCGGGATCGACGACGTACAGCTGATCTGAGCGTTCGTTCTCCCCTCTTCGTTACCGTCCGCCGATACACAACGCTTGGTTAGTGACTGGAAGCTGAGATGCTGTGCGACCAGTGATCGGTTTCACCTCGACGCGGTAGCGCCTTCTTGCGAGTCTGTCCTCCCATTTCCGCTCGAGACTATCATAACCAAACCAATAAACGGACGCCACCTAGAACGAATTCGTATGACGGGTACGGAGACACAATCTGCTGACGAGCGAGACGTAGACGAACTCGATATCGCACCGGAAGACGGGTGGAACGCACTGTATCTCGACGGGGAGTGGGTTCCCGCTGGCGACCGCGACTCGATCGATGTCGAAAACCCCGCGAGGCGGACGACCGTGACCACGGTGCCATCGGGAACCGAGGACGATGTCGACGAGGCGTACGCCGTCGCGGCGGCAGCCCAAGAGGAGTGGGCTGAGCGACCGCCACAGGAGCGAGCCGCGATCGTCTCCGAGGCCTGTGAGTTACTCGGCGAGTACGCCGCCGACCTCGAGACGCTGTTCGCGGTCGAGTGCGGCGGCGTCCAACTGAAGGCTGGCTTCGAGACCCAGCTCGCACAGGGGACGATGGAGGTCGGTGCCGGGCTGGCGATGCGCGACGGCGGCCGCCGCAAGGATTCGGTCACGCCGGGCAAGGAGAACCTGCTCGTGCGCGAACCGGCCGGCGTCGTCGGCGTCATCACGCCGTGGAACTTCCCGCTGTATCTCTCCAGTCGTGTCGTCGCGCCAGCCATCGCGCTGGGCAACAGCGTCGTGCTAAAGCCCGACGAGCACACTCCGCTGACGGGCGGGCTCGTGCTTGCGAAGGTCTTCGAGGAGGCCGGTCTTCCCGAGGGCGTCCTGAACGTCGTCCCCGGATACGGCCACGAAATCGGCGATCACTTCTCGGGCCACGACGTTCCGTCGGTGATGTCGTTTACCGGCTCCTCGGAAGTCGGACGCGGCGTCGGTCAGCGCGCCGTCGGCTCGTACACGGAGCCCGCACTGGAACTGGGCGGCAACAACGCTCACGTCGTGCTCGAAGACGCCGACCTCGAGCGGGCGATCGACGCCGGCGCGTTCGGGTCGTTCACCCATCAGGGCCAGGAGTGTATCTCAATCAATCGTCACCTCGTTCACGAGTCGCTGTACGACGAGTACGTGGCCGGACTGGCCGACCGCGCCGAGCAGCTCCCCATCGGCGATCCGCTCGAGGAAGGGACTCTCGTCGGACCGGTGATCAACGAGAGCCAGCGCGACAAGATCGTCGGCTTCGTCGAGGAGTCGGTCGAGCGCGGTGCGACGGTCGAGACCGGCGGGAGCCACGACGACCTGTTCGTCGAACCGACGGTGCTATCGGACGTCTCCAGTGACATGCCGGTCGCCTGCAACGAGCACTTCGGACCGGTCGCGCCGGTTATCCCATTCGAGAACGACGAGGAAGCGATCCGTATCGCCAACGACACCGAGTACGGTCTCTCGGGATCCGTTCACTCGACGGACGTGGCTCGAGCGCGCGACGTGGCTGACGCGATGGAGACGGGCATGGTCCACATCAACGATCAGCCGTTAAACGACGAGCCACACGTCGCGTTCGGCGGCGTCGGCGCGTCAGGGATGGGGCGGTACAACGACGAGTGGATCATGGATACCCTGACGACGCTGAAGTGGATCTCGATCCAGCGCGAGCCGCGGGAGTACCCGTACTGACCCTGGGTTCGACACCCTTGAGGCCGGAGAGCTGTTCGAGACTGATTATCCGTTGTGACGGGGGCGCGATCAGATCCAGTCGACGCGATACTTACAGTGTTGCCCGCCGTCCGATCGACACTGGTCGCCGACTTCTTCGACCTCGACGGGACTGTCGGCGAACTTTCTGGCGACCCCTTGAATGAGTCCCTTATCGAACTCGCACGGATAGGGGTTCTCACAGGTCATCACGCCTTCGGTTTCCCCGTCCAGCTGGAACTCGTAGGACCCGATCCCGCTGCCGCGGTGGTTTTGGTGGTAGGCCTGATCGATCCCTCGTAACGCGTTCTCGACGTCGGAGAGCTCCGGCGGGAATTCGACGTGCTCGGGGACGTTCTGTCCCATGTTTCGCATCCTAACCCCGCCGTACTCGTCACGCATATCGTACAACATGGCCAGCGGAATGGCGAGCGGATACCACTCTTCGGGCTCGATGTCCTCGAGTCCGTGTTCGGCGAGTTTGTTGGTGATCTGTTTTCCGACGAACGACGAGACCGATTCGCCCGCGGCGATATACGACACGGGACTCCGTCCGATCACTTCCGCGTCCTCGAGCGATCCGTCGTAGCCGATTCGGTCGTTCACGGCGGGTAATTCGGTCCCGGACTGGGACTCTTCGTCGCCGCCCCCGAGTAGTCGGTTGAGCCAAGATGAGGTGATTAATACTGTATTGATCGTATTCATAACGAGTGCAGAATCTCAGCCGTATAACTAATATCCTCTTGTTACTGTTCGGTATGATATCAAGCTGTCAGTGTTCGGGAGACGATTTGCTGTCCGTGGGACCCCTGTGTCTCGGTCGATGGATCAGATCGAAGACGACAGTTTCCGATTCGACGTACCAATCGGAATCGCGGTCGATTGCTTGTCCGGAGCAGTCTGCATCCATGAGACTCGAGAACGGCAAGTCAGCGATCGAACGAAATGATCGCCGAATCACCCGCTCTCCCTATAATTCCGCACTTTCGGCTGGGTTCCGGACAGGAGACTGCAGCGGACAGTCCGAGAGCTGTCGTGCGGTGGTGAAACCGTCTCATATCCCTTCGTTGACCCTGATCGACCGTTCTCGAGCCGTAACGCCGGATCGAAACAGGTCGCTTAAGTGCCTTCGACGGATAGCGGCCCCTATGGCAAACGGCAAATACGCCGCGCGCAAGCTCAAGAAGGACCGCCAGAATCAGCGGTGGTCCGACTCGGACTACGCGCGCCGCGCCCGTGGACTTCGCGAGAAGTCCGACCCGCTCGAGGGCGCACCTCAGGCTCGCGGTATCGTACTCGAAAAGGTCGGCATCGAAGCCAAACAGCCCAACTCGGCGATCCGAAAGTGCGTCCGAGTGCAGCTGATCAAAAACGGGAAGCAGGTCACCGCGTTCTGTCCCGGTGACGGTGCGATCTCGTTCATCGACGAACACGACGAAGTCACCATCGCCGGCATCGGTGGGGCGAAGGGTCGTGCGATGGGTGACCTCTCCGGTGTCAACTACAAGGTCGACAAGGTCAACGGCGTCGCGCTGAAGGAACTCGTTCGCGGGAACGCGGAGAAACCGGTGCGATAATCATGGCTGCAGAAGATCAACCAGATCCGGACGCGCCGGCCGGTGGTGCAGACGTTTCGGCGAAGCTCTTCGGCACGTGGGACCTCGTCGAGATCGAGTACGCCGACCCCTCGACCGAGCGCTACATCACGGTCTCGCCCGTCGCTCACACCGCGGGTCGCCACGCCAGCAAACAGTTCAAGAAGTCCGAGATCTCTATCGTCGAGCGCTTCATCAACCGCTTGATGCAGACCGAGGAGAACACGGGCAAGAAACAGCAGTCGCTCAACTACGTCCGCGACGCCTTCGACATCATCAACGAGCGCACCGAGGACAACCCCATTCAGGTGCTCGTCACGGCAGTCGAGAACGCGGCCCCGCGGGAGGAGACCGTCCGCCTGAAATACGGTGGCATCTCGGTCCCGAAGGCCGTCGACGTCGCGCCCCAGCGCCGCGTCGACCAGGCGCTGAAGTTCCTCGCGGAGGGCGTCTACAACGACTCGTTCAAGACGACGACCGACGTCGAAGAGGCCATCGCCCGCCAACTCATCGGCGCGGCCAACTACGACGTCCAGACCTACGCGGTCAGTCAGAAAGAAGAGAAAGAACGCGTCGCGGCGGCCGCCCGCTAAGCGGAGCGTCTTTCGGTTGTTTTCTCTCGAGGTTGCGGCTCGCTATCGACATTTCCAGCCGTCGGTCCGACTCGCGGTCGAGAACCGATGCTTCGAGCGCCGACTCAAGGAGTATCGATCCCTTCCGGAACCGTCACTTACTGAGCGGGGATGAATCAGCTGTGCAGTCGGATAGATAAACACTCAATTTTGACGATACTTATATCCGGGACGACAATGACAGTGGCTGACACGTCATGTCCGACGACTCTACGCGGCTCGAGTTGGACCGCCGATCGCTGTTGCAACGCGCGAGCGCGACGTCGTCGCTCGCACTCGTCGGGACGGCCGGCGTTGCCGCCCGCGACCACGACCGGCACGACCGATCGGCGGACGAGACCGTGCTCACCGAACTCGCCGTCGAGACGGACGGGCACCCGGCGGTCGAACGCGCATCCGTCACGTTCCTTCGGCGCGGTCGACAGAACGTCGTTCGCGGGGAGATCGAAGCCAGTCACGAGATCGACGCGTCCGAGACGCGCAGCGACGCCGATCTCACGAAAGTCAGTCACTCCCTCTCGCTCGAGCCGGACTCGATTCGACCCGACAGCGACGAGACGACGTGGAGCGACGCGATCATCGCCGATCTCGGTTCGGATGCGGTCGCGCTCGAGCGGGACGTAGACACCGTGGACCCGGCCGAGCGGTTCGACGGTACCGACCGCGATCAGACGGGGCAGGTCAGTACGCAGGGGCTCGACGAGCCGGCCTTCGAACACCTCGGCGACGCGGTGACGGCAGTCGAGACGAGCTCGAGCGAGTGTGGGCCGCTCTGTCGGACCAATCTGGTGGTCGATATCGACCGAAGCGACGCGACGGACTATTCCATCGCGGACTCGACCGGCCGCTTCGAAACGGTGGACGGCTCCACGTGCGACGGCGAGGAGTTCGGCGATCGGTTCCCCTGTGCGGAGATTCCGTCGCTCTATGACTGTTCGATCCCGGACGCGTTCAACACCACGTGGCACACCGACGACCGGGACTACGACCGCACGTCCGCCGCCGCCGACTACTACAACACCGACTTCCCCGTCATCCCGGAGACGAGGGTCTCACACTCCCAGTCCACGAGCGTGTCGGGAACGACGCTCGAGGTCAGCGGGCACTGGGAACACTCCGGGACGCTCGGCTTCAGAACTGCGATCAGGTACCTCCTCAAAGGCGGCGTCACCGCGATGTACTACTGAGACGGGCAGTCGGATGTGCGATCGGCGTCCGATTCGTCGGTCGCCGTCGGCTCGTCGGTCGCGCAGGGTCAGGCCATCGGCGGTTCCCGCCGCCGAGTCAGTCCGCGGCGCGACTCCCGCCGCCGACGTAGGAGCGCGTCGCGTCGACGAGCACCTGCCGATACGTGCTCGTGTCGGGTTCCCGTGCGAGCTCCCGAAACCGGCGTTTGAACCCGTCGAAGTCGATTTCCGGGGCGTCCATCGCGGCCGCGTGCGCGAGATCGTACAGCCGGTGGTCCTCGTCGACCAGATCGTGTCGCTCGGCGAGTGCGAGCGCGAAGGCCGCGTTCACCGCCGTGATCTCGGGATCTGCGCTCGCGGAGAGTCGCTCGAATCCCGGTCTGGGCGGCGTCTCCGGCCGGTCGGCGACGGCCGCTGCGAGACTCGACTCGAGGAAGGAGAGCAGCTTCTCGCCGGGGCCGACCGAGAGCGTGATGTCGTCGGCGTAGATGTCTTTCATGTGGTTCGCGATCTGGTAGCAGTGTGAGAGCTTGCGCCGCTCGACGCTCTTCCCGGCCAGCGCGAGGTAGAGAACCTCTTCGGTGGACTGGGTGTGGGAGGGATGTTGTTGTTCGTGGCGGGCCATGTGGGCGAACTCGTGGAGGGCAAGTTCACGGGCCATCGCCGACGAGGCGGCCTGCCTCGAGATGTTCAGCACGTGGCGGTCGTCGTAGTGGGCGGCCCACGTCCGCTCGTCGGGGTCGTCCCGCAGGCGGACGTGGACCGGCAGCGAGAGGTCCTGTTCGGTTTCGAAGAGGTCGCGGGCGCTGAGGAATGGAGAAGTCGGTCCCGGTCCCTGTACGCGAATATCCATGTGTAGCAGTACCAAGAGTCCGACGGGATTTGACTCTTTTGTGCGGTTGCACGGAACCGAACCGTTCTCCACCTGCCGGGGACTCCCGGTCGTCAGCGGAGACCGGTTCCCGTCCGGTCGTCGACAGGGTTCGTCGTCACTGGGACCGCGGCACCGACCAACTCGCGAGGATTTCCCCTTCGACTCGCCAGCCGACGAAGAGCCGTCCGCCGTAGTCGTCCTCGGTCAGATCGACCGTGACGGAATCGCCCGCTTCGACGGTCTGCTCGTTCGATAGCTCGGGCCAGTTGAGCGTTCGTCTATTGACGACGATATCGAGTTCCGCGGCGGGTATCGAATCACCGCCCGTGTGCTGGACGGTCGCGGTATCGAGAGTACGATCGAATTCGATCTCGAACGACGCGTCCGGGACGCGACTCGTCTCCTCCGGAAGCGTCTCGGCGTGGAGCACGGTCGGTCCGGGCGTCCACACGATTCGGAGGTCCGACCCCGGGTCGGCGTCGCCGACCGAGACGCTCGCGGTGTGGCCCGCCTGCACCTCGTCGGCGCTCGAGAGTACGCCGAAGGGAATCGTCCGAGTCCGCCCACCGGTCTCGATCCGCACCTCGAGTTCGTCGGCGGGGATCGAATCGCCGGAAGTGTGCGTGATTTCCGCCGTGTCGCCGTCGATTTCGACCTCGAACCTCGCCTTGGGGCCCGACCGCTCGTCGCCGGAGTCGGTCCCCTCCGCGGTGTGTTCCACCTCGTACGTGAGTACGACCCCGTCTTGCGTGGCCGACGGCTCGTCGACCCGCTCGAGAACGGGGAGGTCAGCGGCCAATCCGTCGGGGTCCTCGACGGGCTCGTCGGTGATCACGGTTGCCCGGTAGCGGCTGCCCGATTCGCCCGCGTCGACGCTAAAGCCGGCGGCTTCGACCGACGGCGTGTCGGTCCCGTCGCCGCTCGAGGGTTCGAACAGCGATTCGGCGCGGCCCTGCAACGTCGGCGCGCCGAAAACGACCGCCCGCTCGTCCTGCCGACGCAGGAGTCGCGCGGCAGTCTCGTCGCCCTCGTGGAGCCGCGTCGCGGTCCCCGCTCGCGCGTCGATCATCGCCTCGACGATGTCGCGACCGGTCGCCTCACGATCCGCGCTGGCGCTCCCGACGAGGTACGTCGCGGGAGTGCCGTCGCCGATCGCGACGGCGTACTCCTCGTCGAAGTACACGTCGTGGGACGCGTACGTTTCCGTTTCCACGCCGTCTTCGTCGGTGATCGCGTCCTCGAGTTCCGACCGCATCGTCGCCGGGTCGAACCCGTCTACGACGGCGAGCCCGAACGCGGTTCGGTCCTCGCGGTAATCGATCGAGACGGCGTGATCGATGCCGTCGAACTGCTCGTTGTTGACGTAGGTGACCGTCTCGATCGCCCAGTCGACGTTCCGAGACGGCAGTTCGCGACTCGAGTCCTCGAACCGGTCGTCGACGTACGTGTAGGTGTACGACCCCATCCCGACCGTCTCGGGCGCGTACAACCAACTGTGAAACGCCGGCAACGCCGGCCCCTCGTCACCGTCGCCGTCGTCGGTCTCGTCCTCACTCAACCCGGGTATGTCGCCCGTACACCCGGCTATCCCCACGCTTCCCGCTGCGATACCCCCCGCAAGGAACGCCCGTCGGCTCGAGTCCACCATGTCATCCTGCGTTTCTGTCACAGATTGATGAATGTTGTTACCGGTGTCGGGCTTCAACCGCCGTCTTCGACCCGAACGCCGGTGATCGATCGCGACCTCGGCGGTCGCGGCGGATCGTGGCGGTCCGACCGGTCTCGGAATTATGAGAACCGTTCACTCACTCAAACTGGATATTCAAACGCTCGGACCGGAAAGAACGACGAAATCCGGCGGCGACGAAACACTACCCTTTTGACCCCGCTGGCGGTATTGGGGGGTATATGGGCCGACGCAAGAAGATCGTCCAAGAGTGTGAACGGCTGATGGACGACCCGGAGAACATCCGGAACATCGCCATCGCCGCTCACGTTGACCACGGAAAAACGACCCTTACGGACAACCTCCTGGCTGGTGCCGGCATGATCTCCGACGAGACTGCCGGCGAGCAGCTCGCGATGGACACCGAAGAGGACGAACAGGAACGCGGGATCACCATCGACGCGGCCAACGTTTCGATGACCCACGAGTACGAGGATCAGAACCACCTGATCAACCTCATCGACACGCCGGGCCACGTCGACTTCGGTGGCGACGTCACGCGAGCGATGCGCGCCGTCGACGGTGCGCTCGTCGTCGTCGACGCCGTCGAAGGGGCCATGCCCCAGACCGAGACGGTGCTGCGACAGGCACTGCGCGAGGGCGTCAAGCCGACCCTGTTCATCAACAAGGTCGACCGCCTCATCTCCGAACTCCAGGAAGGACCCGAGGAGATGCAGGAGCGACTCCTCTCGGTCATCCGCGACGTAAACGAGCTCATCCGCGGAATGACCGAGGACATGGACGACATCGACGACTGGACCGTTTCAGTCGAAGAGGGAACCGTCGGCTTCGGTTCCGCACTCTACAAGTGGGGCGTCTCCATGCCCTCGATGCAGCGCACCGGCATGGACTTCGCCGAGATCATGGAACTCGAGCGCGCCGACAAGCGCCAGGAGCTCCACGAGCGGACGCCGCTGTCGGACGTCGTGCTCGACATGGTCTGTGAGCACTTCCCGAACCCGATCAACGCCCAGCCCCGTCGTATCCCACGGGTCTGGCGTGGTGACGACGAGTCCGATATCGCCGAACAGATGCGTCTGGTCGACGAGGACGGCGAAGTCGTCCTGATGGTCACCGACATCGCGATGGACCCCCACGCGGGCGAAGTCGCCTCCGGCCGCGTCTTCTCGGGGACCCTCGAGAAGGGCCAGGAGCTGTACGTCTCCGGGACCGCGGGCAAGAACCGCATCCAGTCCGTCGGCGTCTACATGGGTGGCGAGCGCGAGGAAGTGGACGAAGTTCCCGCCGGGAACATCGCCGCCGTCACCGGACTCAAGGACGCGATCGCCGGCTCGACCGTCTCGAGCGTCGAGATGACGCCGTTCGAGTCGATCGAGCACATCTCCGAGCCGGTCATTACGAAGTCCGTCGAGGCGAAGAACATGGACGACCTGCCGAAGCTGATCGAGACGCTTCGACAAGTCTCCAAGGAAGACCCGACGATCCAGATCAACATCAACGAGGACACCGGCGAGCACCTGATCTCCGGGCAGGGTGAGCTTCACCTCGAGGTCATCACCCAGCGTATCGAGAAGAATCAGGGAATCCCGGTCAACACCGGCGAACCGATCGTCGTCTACCGCGAGCAGCCCCAGCAGGCGAGCGACCAGGTCGAGGGTATCTCGCCGAACCGCCACAACCGCTTCTACATCTCCATCGAGCCGATGAACGACGAGCTCGTGGAGACGATCCAGCGGGGCGAGGCCTCGATGGACATGCCCGAGCAGGACCGTCGTGAGGCCCTGCAGGACGCCGGCATGGACAAGGACGACTCCCAGGAAGTCGAGCACATCCACGGGACCAACATCCTCATCGACGACACGAAGGGTATCCAGCACCTGAACGAGACGATGGAACTCGTCATCGAGGGGCTCGAGGAGGCCCTCGATAACGGTCCGCTGGCTAACGAGCCGGTACAGGGGTCGCTCATCCGTCTGCACGACGCCCGACTCCACGAGGACACCATCCACCGCGGTCCGGCACAGGTCATCCCCGCGACCCGCGAGGCCGTCCACAAGTCGCTGATCGACGGCAAGATCAAGATGCTCGAGCCGATGCAGGACGTCCGTATCGACGTGCCCAACGACCACATGGGCGCCGCCTCGGGCGAGATTCAGGGCCGTCGTGGCCGCGTCGACGACATGTATCAGGAAGGCGATCTGATGGTCGTCGAGGGTATCGCGCCCGTCGGCGAGATGATCGGCTTCGCGAGCGACATCCGCTCCGCGACCGAGGGCCGTGCCTCCTGGAACACCGAGAACGCCGGCTTCGAGGTCATGTCCGACTCGCTCCAGCGCGACAAGATCATGGAGATCCGCGAGCGCAAGGGCATGAAGCTCGAGCTGCCGCCGAGCATCGACTACATCTAAACGCCGTTCTCACCGCTTTTCTTCGGGTGCGCTCGCTGCCGGGCACTGCTCGGAGAACAGCCGTCTCGCGAACGCGTTGTGAGACGCTTTCCGTCTTCTTTCGATCGTCACTGAGCGGTGGTTCGCCTCGGTACGTCGTCACGCCGTCAGCACCTTCATGAAGAAGGGGAGTATGACGAAGAAGACCAGCAACGCGAGCCACCACGAGAACAGTACGAACGCACCGACGACGAACAGCACGCCGATGACCGAGGCGAGGACCTTCTGACGGAGATCGATGTACATACCCGTAGATCCGAGTTCACCACTATAATCGTTCTCGTTGACAGAATCGGACGATCCGCGAAACGACGCCCCAGTCTACTCCCGCTCGCCTGCACCGAGCGCGCTCTCACCGACCTTTTCGTGCCCTTCGATGACCTCTTTTCCGCCCATGTACGGCTGCAGCGGCTCGGGGATGGTCACCGTGCCGTCCTCGTTCTGGTAGTACTCGAGGATGGCGACCATGACGCGGGGAATCGCCAGTCCCGAGGCGTTCAGGGTATGCAGGTATTCGGCCGACTCGTGGCGCTCGGGCCGGTAGCGCAGGCCGGCGCGCCGGGCCTGGAAGTCCTCGAAGTTCGACGCGCTCGAGACCTCGAGCCAGCGGCCGCCCTCCTCGGGGCCGTCGTCCATGTCGTCGCCGGGAGCCCAGACCTCGATGTCGTAGGTCTTGGCGCTGGCGAAGGTCAGGTCGCCGGTACAGAGTTCGAGGATGCGGTAGGGGAGCCCGAGCCGCTCGAGGATATCCGCGGCTTCCCCGAGGAGGTTCTCGAGGCGGTCGTAGCTCTCCTCGGGCTCGACGAAGTTGACGAGTTCGACCTTGTTGAACTGGTGGACGCGGACGATCCCGCGGGTCTCGGTGCCGTGCTCGCCGGCCTCGCGCCGGAAGTTCGGCGTGTACGCCTGATGTTTGAGCGGGAGGTCGTCGTCCAGCAGAATCTCGTTTGCGTACATGTTGGTGACCGGCACCTCCGCGGTGGGACAGAGCCAGAGGTCTTCCTCCTCGTACTCCTCCTCGTTGCTCCCGCCCAGTCGGTAGGCGTCGTCGGCGAACTTCGGGAGCTGGCCGGTCCCCCGCATCGAGGCGCTCTTGACCGGCACCGGCGGGAAGAGATCGACGTAGCCCTGGTCGCGGTGGACGTCCATCATGAACTGGATCAGGGCGTGCTCGAGCTGTGCGCCTTCCCCTTTGAGGAAGTAGAAGCCGGAACCGGTCGTCTTGGCGGCGCGTTCCTCGTCGATGATGTCCAGTTCCTCGCCGAGGTCGTAGTGGGGGGTGACCTCGTCGGGCAGGTCGCGCAGGTCGTCGAAGCCCCAGCGGCGGTCCTCCTCGTTGTGGCGTTCGTCGACCCCCAGCGGGACGCTCTCGTGGGGTATCTGCGGGATCTCGAGCATCCGTTCCTGCAGTTCCTCCTGCAGTTCGGCGGCCTCGTCCTCGACGTCCTCGATTTCGGCTTTGAGTTCCCGCGACCGCTCGATGGCCTCCTCCCGCTCCTCGTCTTTCCCTTCGGCGACGAGCGTGCCGATCCGCGTTGTGATCTGGTTGCGGTCGTTGCGCAGGTCGTCACCGCGGGCTTTCAGCTCCCGCCAGCGTTCGTCGAGTTCGAGTACCTCGTCGAGATCGACGTCGGCCCCGCGGGCGTCGAGGGCGTCGCGTACCTCCTCGGGGTTCTCGCGCAGATAGGTCCGGTCGAGCATTGGTATTAGGCGTGCGTTCTTTGCGCCCGGGCAAAACCGTGTCGGAAGGCCGCGTCGTCCCATCCTCGTCCGCGGCCCGCTCGAGCGGGAAACCCTTTTTCCGCGGGCCCGCCTCTCTCGAGGTATGGATCCGCTCGAGGGCGAGACGTCGTCGGCTCCGATCGAGTACGAGCCCGTCAGCGTCAAGGACGTGCTGGTGGAGATGAAAGACACCGCCGAGCTGTTGATCGACCTCTCGTACTCGGCCGTGCTCCACCAGAGCGAGGAGCTCGCGACGGAGGTGCTCCGACTCGAAGAGCGGATGGACGTCCTCGAGCTCCGCGCGCGGATGAGCCTCTTGATGGCCGCCCGGAAGCCGGCCGACGCGGAACAGCTCGCGCCCGTGCTGGGAATCGTCGGGGCCGCGGACGGCATCAGCGACGCCGCGGGCGACATCGCGAAGATCGTCCTCGAGGACATGGGCCTGCCCGAGGCGATGCGAGCGGCGCTGCCCGACGCCGCCGAAGCACTCCTCCGGGGCGTCGTCGCGCCGGACTCGTCCTACGCCGGGCGCACCCTCGAGGACATCGACCTCGAGTCCGAGACGGGTGTGCGCGTGATCGCGCTCCGGCGGGGCAGCGACTGGCTGCTCAACCCGGGGCCGACGACCCGCGTCGAAGCCGACGACGTCGCGCTCCTCCGGGGCCCCGAGTCGGCGATCGGCAACGTCTGCGAGGAGCTGACCGGCGAGGTCTACGAGGCGCCGAGCGTCGAGACGCCCGATATCGACGACCTCGAGCGAGCCGTGGACACGATCGTCCATATGAAGGACTTCTCCGAACTGGCGGTCGATCTGGCCTACAGCAGCGTGCTGTTCGACAGCGAGGAGTTAGCCGAGGAGGTCCGCAACCTCGAGGTCGAGGTCGACGCGATGCAGTCGCGGTTCGAGGCGTGGACGCTTCGGGCGGCCGCGGACGCGGCCGATCCGGTCGTCCTGCGCGGGCTGATCCAGCTCGGCAACTGTACAGAGCGGATCAGCGACGCCGCGATCGAGATCAGCGAGGGGGTCCTTCGGGACATCGACGTTCACCCGGTCGTGCAGGTGGCCGTCCAGGAGAGCGACGAGATCATCACCCGCGTCGAGGTCGGCGAGGGGAGCGACCTCGACGGCACCGCGGTGACCGCCGGCGTTCCCGACGCCGAGTCGACGATGTCGGTGATCGCTATCCGCCGGCCCGGCGAGGGCTGGCTGCTGGTCGCGGACGCCGACGCCGAACTGCGCGGCGGTGACGTGCTCATCTCGAAGGGGACTCGCACCGCTGCAGCGGATTTCCGGAATCTGGCCGCAGCATAATCAGCACGGTTTCTGTAGTCATTCGATGGCTGATTTCGACCATCTATAGTTACTATTCACACATCTGTTAGAAATTAAAACATCGTCAACCATGGATATTCTGAAACATCTCTACATCTCGTCACTCAAAACATCAGTACTCGGTCTCTTCTTCGCTTTCGTTTAGGCAAACCACCATCATAACTGTTGATAGAATCACGATTCCGATTAGCGCTTGGGTATACACTACTGGAGAGATGCCTACTGATTTGAGTGTGCCATTTAGTCCTCCTACTGTGTATTGTATCACCATGGACATAAATAGAAACAAAAATGCTATCAATCCGATGTTGGCCCATGTGCGCCAGTGAGATAACCCACTCATACAGATTTATTCGAATACTAATAATAAAAAATCTACCCCATTTCTAATCAGATGTATCTCTGATATCCTCTAGGATACAAATCATTGGTCAGTACGGTGTGATTTTAAGTATGAAATTACACTCGAGCGAGTCGAGGACGTAGTTCGTCACGATCGCCGCAGGGGATCTCCGTAGCTGACGTTCTGACCGATAGTCAATGCGGTCTCGTGGTAGTCATCGCGGACGGCAGGCCGTCGTAAAGAGAACGCGCTCTGCATGTGCTCTCGGCGACTCAGTTCAGCACGACGATGGCGACTCCTGAGAGGACGATCACGCCGAGGATGTCACAGACGTTCGTCACCACCGGGATCGTCGTGTCGTCCGGATCCAGCCCCTGCGTATAGGAGACGTAGGTCGCGGCGATGCTGAGAACGGTCGCGATCGCGGCGAGTAGCATGCCGCTGACGACCGAGATGAGCATGAGATCGGCGAGTGCCATCGGTGCGGCGATGGTTTGACCGACGACCCACGCGATGAGTCCGAGCGCCGAGAAGATCGTGAGCGCGAGGCCCATAATCGCGATCACGTTGGTCCACAGCACCTCGTCCCGCGGATCGAACTCGAGTAAGCCCAGATGGAGTCGCGTCGAGAGCCGCGAGGAGAGGATCGCGCCGAGGTTTCCGCCCATCCCGATCATCACGGGGACGAGCACCAGCAGCGTCGGATTGGAGAGGTAGGTCTCCTCGAGTTCCTCGAGGACGTAGCCCGACCCCATCTCGAGCACCGAGAGGACGAGCAGGATGGGGAACATCGTGGCGACGATGTTGCGGATCGACCACGAGTCGAGCGAGTCGTCGGGCTCCGTCGCCGCCATCAGAAGATCCCCCCGACGACGGTGATCGCGACGAAGAGGAAGACGACGCCGAAGATGTCGCCGAGGGTGGTGACGATCGGGCCGATCAGGTTGTCGGGATCGAGCCCGTACTCGTAGCTCGCGAACACCAGCCCCAGCAGTCCGAAGATCAAGGTGACGGACGTGAGGACGCCGGAGACCAACATGATGCCGACGAGTTCGACGAGTCTGGCCGATTCGCGACCGAGAACGTGCAGAATGCCCCACGAGAGGACCGCGATGACGACCGAAATCCCGATGCCGTTGATAAAGGAGGCGGCGACGGCGTTGACCAGCCGCCGGTCCCACGAGAACTCGGGGTCGATCATCCCCTGATGGAGTCCGCTCGAGATCCGCGCCCCCATCGCGCCGTAGACGTTCCCTCGAGTCGCGAGGAAAGCCGGAAGCAACAACAGCAGTCCGGGAAACCGTTCGAACCCCGCCGTCATCCCCTCCGATCCGAGGACCGACCCCGCGAAGATCCCGCCGGCGAGACTGACTGCGAGAATCGGGAGTGACTCGCGGTAGATGCGCCACGCCTCTTGGCGAGCCTCCATAGCGTCGCTTCACGCGCCCCGAACATAAACCTACCACGGATCGGACGCGATGCGATCGCTCGAATGCGTGCGAACCACTACCGCACGTGACCGATCGCTAACGGGTCCCGACCGAGAGACGGACGGACTCGTGCGTCTCAGACGGGACCGACGGCAACGAGCGCCCACGCGACCCCGATCGCGACGAGCGAACCCGCGAGATTGGCCGCGGCGTTGCCGACCGCGAGGGCCCGGTCGCCGCGCTCGTACAACTGGAGCGTCTCGACGGAAAACGAGGAGAAGGTCGTAAACGAACCGCAGATTCCGGTGCCGACGAGCGACAGCGTCGACTCGCTCGCGCCCGCGAAGACCGCGAGCCCGAAGACGAAACTGCCGAGGACGTTGACCGCGAACGTCGGAAGCGGCAGTCGATCGCTCGAGGCCCGAGCGGAAAGCCGCTGGGAGACCCAGTATCGGAGGACTGCGCCGATCGCGCCGCCGGTGCCGACGACGTGGGCGGGTTCGGGATCGATCGCGACGAGCGCGCCGACGATCGGATCGAACGCCGTCGCACTCACGCCGTCTCACCACCGGTGGGTCGCGGATCGCCGATGCGGCGAGCGAGCGCCCGCCCCGCGAGCACGCCGATGGCTCCGAGCCCGTAGTTGGCTGCGACGATGCCGAGTAGCGCGAGCGGGGCCGACGCGAGCGCGGTCTGCAGCGCGAACGTGCTGTAGGTCGTCAGCGAGGAGAGGAAGCCGGTCGTGAAGACGAGTCGGGCCCGTGGTCCAACGTACCCCGCGTATTCGGCCTCGTAGACCAGAACGGCGAGCGCGGCGCTTCCGACGGCGTTGACGAGGACGATCGACGGCACGTCCGGGAGCGCCCCCATCGCGAAGAAACGGAGGTTCGAGCCGGCGAAGCCGCCGACGGCGATCAGTGCGAGCGTCTCGAGTCGAACGAGCGGGTGAGCGTCTGTCATGGCTGGCTGGTCGCAGGGACCGTCAGCCGACCGACGCTCGGCCCGTGCCGGCACGATGCCAGCGGGTCCGGCGTTCCTCCGGCGGTTGGATCAGGCGGGCCCCATCGCCCGGATACGGCGGTGTTCTCACAGGATCGAAATGAGCGTTGCGAAAGCCGTCCGGGCGGGCTCTCTCGGCTCGAGGCGGGGAAGGAAAAGATCCAAGGTTAGACTGGCTCTAAACCGATGCATGTCCGAAGAGGGTGGCGCGGACGGCGACGGCGGGCGGGGCGCGTTCGCGCGGGCGTCGTGGGCGAACGTCCTCGGCAACGTCGCGAAGATCGTCGCCGAGGGCGGCGCGGGGCTGGTGTTCGGAAGCGTCGCGCTGCTCGCGGACGCGGCCCACTCGCTGGCCGATCTCGTCGCCAGCGTCGTCGTCCTCGTCTGGGGCCGGAGCGCGTTCGACGAACCGGACGACACCCACCCCCACGGCCACGCCCGGATCGAACCCCTCACGGCGCTGTTCGTCGGTTCCCTCATCGCGCTGCTCGGACTGAACCTGCTCTATCGGTCTGTCCGGGGACTTATCGCCGAGCCCGACATCGAGTTCAGTGTCCTGCTCCTCGCGGCGCTCGGCTTCTCGATCGTCGACATGTATCTGGTCTATCGCTACACGATCGGGATCAACGAGCGACTGCAGTCGACCGCGCTCACGGCGCTCGCCAAGGACTGCCTGAACGACATCTACACCTCGGTCGCCGCCATCGTCGGCGTCCTCGGCGTGCTGGTCAGCTACCCGATACTCGACCCCGTCGCCGGCGGCCTCGTCAGCCTGCTGGTCGTCTATCAGGGCGTCGAGATCGGCAGGGAGAACGTCGATTACCTCATCGGTGCCGCGCCCGGCCCCGAGAAACGCGCCGAGATCACCGACCGCCTGCGGAGTCACGCGGCCGTCGAGGGCGTCCACGACCTGACCGTCTTCTACGACGGCACCGTCCTCGAGGTCGAAGTCCACGCCGAGGTCGACGGCGACATGCCGTTCCGGGAGGCCCACGACATCGAGTCGGAACTGGTCGATCGGCTGCGGGGCGTCGAGGACGTCGGCGACGCACACGTCCACCTCGATCCCTCCGGGATCGGCGAGTGGAAGGACTCGGCCGACGAGCACTGAGACGGGGCACCGGCCGATTCCCGCCATACTCGCCTCGAGTCGCCGCGACGCGAGCTTTTATCCCGTCCGACGACGGGCTACCGATATGGAAGTCGGAGACGTCCGCGAAGTCACTACCGGCGACTGTTCGGACCTCTACTACCTCGATACGGGAATGTACGACACGAACGGGTACGGCGCCGTCTACATCCTCGACGACGAACGCCCCGCCGTCGTCGACACCGGTATCGGCACCAACTACGACCTGCTCCGCGAGGCGCTGGCCGAGGTCGGCATCGAGGAGGACGACCTCGAGGCCATCGCGCTGACTCACATCCACCTCGATCACGCCGGCGGCGCGGGCTTTCTCGCCGCAGACTATCCGAACGCCGACGTCTACGTCCATCCCATCGGGGTCGATCATCTGGCCGATCCGTCGCGGCTGGTCGCGGGGACGAAAAACGCCGTCGGCGACCAGTGGGAGTACTACGTCGAACCCGAGCCGATTCCCGAGGACCGAATCGTCACGATCGAGGACGGCGACGCCATCGACCTCGGCACCCACGAACTGCGCGTCCACGCGGCACCCGGCCACGCGCCCCATCAGGTGGTCTTCGAGGACCCGGTCAACAACGCGGTCTTCGTCGCCGACGCCGCCGGCATCTGGGTCCCCGAAATCGAGGCGATCCGGGAGACCTCGCCGCCATCGAACTTCGACCTCGAGCAGTGTCTCGCGGACCTCGAGACGCTCGCAGCGATCGATCCGGACGTGTTCTGCTACCCGCACTTCGGCCCGCGGTACGTCGGCGACGACGTCGACCGGGTCCTCGAGGAGTACGCGGCCGTCCTCGAGGAGTGGGTCGAGGCGGTCGCGGACGAGCGGGCGGCGCTCGGAGACGACGAGGCGGTCGTCGAGCACTTCGCCGACGCGACCGAGATGACCGGCGTCTGGGGCGACGAGAAGGCGAGCGAGGAGGCCAAACTGAACACGCGGGGCGTGCTCGGCTATCTCGAGCACCGGGAGTGAGTCCTCGAGCGGCGAGTCGCGATTTGCGAGTTGGCGGGCGGCTGCCGGCAGTGCCGGACGACTCCAATCGAACTATCGATCAGTTGCTTCGGTTCCGTGCAACGGCCGGTAACCGGCCGCTCAGCCGTGTTTCGAGGCCTCGAGAGCATGTGAGAAACCCAGCCGGTGATGAAATCAGTTTCATCACGTTTTATCGCACGCGACCCATTCTCACAGGGTATGGACTGGCGGGACGCCGAACGAGAGTACGAAGACGAGGTAATCGGCGAGACGACCCTCGCGCGGCTGTTCGAGGACTCGGCCGAGCGGAACGCGAACCGGCCGGCACAGCAGTACAAGGGCGGCATTTACGAGCGATCGCTGACCGATTTGGTCCTCCCCGCCGCGACGCCCGGGGAGTTCCGAACGATCTCCTACGCCGAGATGCGCGACATCGTCCGCACGCTCTCGGCCGGCTTTCGCGATCTGGGCGTCGAAACGGGTGATCGAATCGGGCTCTTCTCGAACACCCGCATGGAGTGGGCCCAATCCGACTTCGCGTTGCTTTCGGCCGGCGCGGTCGTCACTACCGTCTACACGAGTTCCTCGCCCGATCAGGTCCGCTACCTGCTCGACGATCCCGACGCCGACGGTGTCGTCGTCGAAAACGAGGCCCTGCTCGAGGACGTCCTCGAAGTCGAAGCCGACCTCGACCTCGAGTTCATCGTCTCGATCGACGAGGTCGACGGCTACGACGACCGCGACGACATCCTGACCCTCGGCGAGGTCTACGCCCGCGGCGAGGAGACGTTCGACCTCGAGGCCTACGAGGAACGGATCGCGGAGACGGAGTTGGACGATCTGGCGAGCCTGATCTACACCAGCGGGACGACGGGTCAGCCGAAGGGAGTCCAGTTGAGCCACCGGAACTTCCGGTCGAACGTCAACGGCATTCGGAAGCGGTTCGCGCCGCGGCCGGACAAGGACGACGACGTGCCGGTGTTAGACGAGGAGTCGGTGGCGATGTCGTACCTGCCGCTGGCGCACGTCTTCGAGCGGACGGCCGGCCACTTCGTGCTCTTCGCGAGCGGTGCCTGCGTCGCCTACGCGGAGAGTCCGGACACGCTTCAGGAGGACTTCAGCATCGTCGAGCCGACGACGGCCACGAGCGTGCCTCGCGTCTACGAGAAGATTTACGACAGCATCCGCGAGGAGGCCAGCGGCTCGGCGGTCTCCGAACGGATCTTCGAGTGGGCCACCGACGTCGGCGTCGAGTATCAACTGGCCGACTCGCCGGGGCCGATCCTGTCGGCCAAACACGCGGTCGCGGACAAACTCGTCTTCTCGTCGGTCCGGGAGGCGCTGGGTGGCGAAATCGACCTGCTCATCAGCGGCGGCGGGAGCCTCTCGCCGGAGCTCTGTCGGCTCTATCACGCGATGGGGCTGCCCATCTTCGAGGGGTACGGCCTGACCGAGACCTCGCCGGTCGTCGCGACGAATCCCCAAGACGCCGTCGAGGTCGGGACGATCGGCGCACCCTTAGTCAACGTCGACGTGAAAGTCGACGAGACCGTCGCCGATCAGGAGGCCTTCGCCGACGACCCCGGCGAGGTCGGCGAACTCCTCGTCAAGGGGCCGAACGTCACCGAGGGCTACTGGAACAAGCCCGGCGCGACCGAGGGGGCGTTCACGCAGGAGGGCTGGTTCCGCACCGGCGACATCATCCACCTGCGGCCCGACGGCTACCTCGAGTTCCGCGACCGGCTCAAACAGATTATCGTCCTCTCGACGGGGAAAAACGTCGCGCCGGGCCCGCTCGAGGACGCCTTCGCGGCCAGCGAGATCGTCGAACAGGCGATGGTCGTCGGCGACGGCGAGAAGTTCATCGGGGCGTTGCTCGTCCCCAACACGACCCACCTCCGCAAGTGGGCCGACGAGGAAGGCATCGACCTCCCCGACGACCCCGAGGCGATGTGTGACGACGATCGGGTCCGCGAGCACATCCAGCAAGAGGTCGACCGGGTCAACGAGAACTTCGAGAAACACGAGACGATCAAGCGGTTCGAACTCGTCCCACAGGAGTTCACCGAGGAAAACGACATGCTGACCCCGACGATGAAGAAGAAGCGACGGGTCATCCTCGAGCAGTTCGAGGACCGCGTCGACCGGATCTACGCGGACGACTGACCGCTCCGTTCTCGCCGCGGTGACGCCGTCGCCCTCGCGAATCGCTCGCTGTGACGACTGGGGAACCCGTCTCGACCAAATTACGGCCGTTTCTCGCAGGAGTTAACCGATTGGACCGAGTGGATTTGCACGAATGGACGGACAAGCAGTAGCGATACGCCACCCGATCGCGGGGCGACGGCGACGACCATGACCGGGGCGGAAGGCGGTGCCGATCTGCTCCTCTTGGTCGCGTCGATCGTCGGTCTCGGTGTCTTCTCGCAACTCCTCTCGGCCAGATTCCGCGTGCCGAGTGTCCTCTTTCTCATCGCGTCCGGGGTCGCGATCGGCCCGGAAGGGCTCGGCGTGTTGACCATCGACTCCTTCGGCGAGAGCGGTCTCTCGACGATCGTCGGCCTCTCCGTCGCCGTCATCGTCTTCGAGGGGGCGTTCCACCTCAAGATCGAGAAGATCAAAGAAGCGCCGACGGCCGTGTTACGGCTGACTACGATCGGCGCGGTGATCGCGTTTCTCGGGACCGCCGGCGCGGTGCGATTCTTTCTCGGAGCCGACTGGGATATCGCGCTGTTGATCGGCGCGCTCCTGATCGCGACGGGGCCGACGGTCATCACGCCGATCCTGAAGGTCGTTCCCGTCCGCGACCGGGTCGCGGCGACCCTCGAGACGGAGGGGATCGTCAACGACGTGACGGCGGCGATCCTCGCGGTCGTGCTGTTCAAGGCGATGACCGTCGGGGAGGAGACGCTGACCACCGAACTCTACCTCCAGTTGTTCGCCGAACGGCTCGGCACGGGGCTCCTCGTCGGCGTCGTCGTCGCCGCGGTCGTCTGGTCGGTGCTCCAGTACGTCGACCTCTCGCCGGACAACGCGCCCCAAAACGCCCGGTTGCTCACGCTCGCGGGCGCGATCATCGCCTTCGGGATGGCCGATTACGTCTTCTCGGAGGCGGGCGTGGCGGCCGCGGCCACGGCCGGACTGATCCTCGGGAACGCCGGGCTCCCCTACGAAGAGGAGATCGAGGCGTTCAAGGGCGATATTACACTGATCGTCCTCTCTTTCGTCTTCATCACGCTCGCGGCGCTGCTCCAGTTCGACCAGCTGTTCGCGCTCGGGCTCGGCGGCGTGGCCGTCGTCTTCGTCGTGATGTTCGTCTTGCGACCGCTCCTGGTCTTCCTGACGACCCGCGGAGACCGGTTTACGTTCCGAGAGACGCTGTTCATGAGCTTCGTCGGCCCGCGGGGCATCATCCCCGCGTCGGTCGCGACCCTGTTCGCGATCCGACTGCAGACTGAGACCGCACCGCAGAACGCGGCCGGTGCGGACCTGCTCGTCGGCACGGTCTTCCTCGTCATCCTCATCACGGTCGTCCTCGAGGGCGGGCTCGCCCGACAGATCGCGGAGAAACTCGACGTGATTCCAATGCGTGTACTCATCATCGGCGGCGGCCGCGTCGGTCGCTCGCTGGCAGAACGGCTCGAAGCGCGCGGTGAAAACGTAGTGCTGATCGAGGAGGATCCGACGATCCTCGAGCAACTCCGCAACGACGGCTTCACCGCTCGGCGGGGCGACGGGGCCGACGTCGAGGTGTTACGCGAGTCGGGTGCCGAAAACGCCAAGACCGTCGTCGCGGCGACCGGCGACGACGACGCGAACCTCCTCGTGGCACAGCTCGCGAAGTCGAACTTCGACGTCGAGAACGTGATCGCTCGAGCGAACGAGCCGTCGAACGCGTCGGCGTTCGAGGACCTCGGCGTCCAGACCATCTCGGCGGCCGAGTCGACCGCGTGGGCGATCGACAACCAGATCGAACGGCCCGCGCTGTCGAACTGGATGTCCGAACTCGGCCGCTCCGGCGACGTCCAGGAGATCGAAGTCACCAGCGACGACCTCATCGGCAAGCCGATCGCCGACATCGGGAGCGAACTCCCCAACGGCGTCCTCATCGCGCTCGTGAGTCGCAACGGGACCAGCGAGGTGCCGACGCCCGATGTCGAACTCCAGCGGGGCGATCACATCACGCTCATCGGCCGGACCGAGGCGGTCCGCGAGACGATCGAGCAGTGCGGAACGCCGGTGTAGATTCGGTCTCGTCGCCGCGCGGCCGACTTACAGCACGAGTCCGACGACACCGAAGAGGATGAGCACGCCGGTGATGTCACAGACGTTCGTCACCACCGGGATCGTCGTGTCGTCGGGGTCGTAGCCGAGCCGGTAGGAGGCGTAGACGGAGACGGAGCTGACGACGACGACCCAGACCGCCAGCAGCATGCCGCTGATCATCGTGATCACCAGGAGCGTGCCGATCCCGAGCGTCCCGCCGAGGGCGCGGCCGATCCCCCACGACGCGAGTCCCAGCAGCACGAACACCGTCGCCGCCAGCCCGAGGACCGCCCCGACGTTGGCCCGAATATTCGGATTCGACGGCGAGAACTCGAGCGTGCCCAGATGCAATTGCGTCGACAGCCGGGCGCACATGATCGAGCCGAGGTTGCCGGCGGTGCCGATCATCACCGGGACCAAGACGAGCAGCGCCGGGTTCTCGAGCAACTGTTCCTCGTAGCTCTCGAGGACCGTCCCCGAGACCATCTGGAGGACCGAGAGGACGGCCAGCAGGGGGACGAGCGTCGTGACGATGGACCTGACCGACCACTCGTCGAGCAGGTCGTCCTCGAGGTCCTCGCCGGACAGGAGGTCGCCGCCGACGCTCACAGTACCGCCCCCGCCGCGGCGATACCGGTCAACAGGAAGACCACGCCGAAGACGTCGCCGACGGTGGTCACGACCGGACCGATGACGTTGTCGGGATCGAGCCCCCGCCGGTAGCCCTTGAAGATCACGGTCAGCAACACGCCGAGCATCGCGACCGCGCTCAGCAGGGCGGCGAC
This sequence comes from Natrinema sp. LN54, assembly GCF_052439245.1. NCBI lineage: Archaea > Methanobacteriati > Methanobacteriota > Halobacteria > Halobacteriales > Natrialbaceae > Natrinema > Natrinema sp. LN54. The sequence goes on along the minus strand of NZ_JBQVRP010000003.1, from coordinate 106,192 downwards.
GAACAGGACGATGACCAGTTCGAGCAGGCTCGCCGGGCGACCGAGCGCGAGCATGACACCCCACGCGAGGACGGCGATGAAGACGGAGACGATCATCCCGTTCAGAAAGGAGGCGACGATCGCGTTTCGCAGTCGACCGGTCCACTCGAAGCGGGGCGCGATCACGCCCTGATGGAGGCCGCTCGAGAGCCGCGCGCCGAGCGAGCCGTAGACGCCGCCGCGGGTGGCGAGAAAGGCGGGGAGCAACAGGAGGATTCCGGGGACGCTCTCGATCCCGTCGCGCATCGTTTCGGTTCCCAGCAGCGTCCCGGCGAACAGGCCCGCGACGAGACTGACGAGAACGACCGGCAGCGCCTGCCGATACACGTCGAGGGCGGAATCGTGACCCAACATCTGTCACAAGGTGTGTCGCCGATGCATTAAGCGTTGGTTCGCTGCCCCGTTCCCTGCGACCCAATCTTGATTAGCTATCCGGCCGACCGGAGTGTAATGCGCGAAATCACCTACGAGCCCCGGAACGTCCGGGAGATCCTCGTGGAACTCAAAGACTCCTCGGAGCTCGCGGTCGATCTCGCCTACTCCGCCGTTCGGTACGACGACCGGTCGCTCGCCGACGAGGTGCTCGAACTCGAGTCGCGGGTCAACTACCTGCAGTACCACGCCCGGATCGCGCTGATGCTCGCGGCAAAGCGCGCCGAGGAGGCCGAGCGACTGGTCGGCCTCTTTCAGGTCGCCGCGAGCGCCGTCCGCATCACCGAGGCCGCGGCCGATATCGCCCGGATCGTCCGCTCCGGCGACGGCGTCCCCGACGCCTTCGAGCGGGCTTTCCCCGACGCGGACGAGCGACTCGTCCGGGCGACCGTCGCCGCCGACTCCGACCTCGCGGGAGCCCGCCTGCGCGACCTCGAACTCGACCGCGAGACCGGCGTGGTCCTCATCGCGATCCGTCCCGACGGCGAGTGGTCGTTCGCGCCCGAGGGCGACGACCGACTCTCCGCCGGCGACGTGATCGTCGGCCGCGGCCCGCGCGAGGGCATCGAGACGGTCTACCGGCGGGCGACCGGCGAGTCCTTTCCGACCCCCCAACCGTCGACAGCAGCGGCGGAGAGCGAGGCCATCGCTCGAGCGGCCGACACCGTCGTCGAACTCAAGGACATGGCCGAACTCGCGGCCGGGCTGGCCTACGGCGCGGCCCGGTTCGACAGCGACGCCCTCGCCCGGGAAGTGCTCACGCTCGAGGAGGCCTCCGACGCGCACGAAACGCGCCTCGAGACGTGGGTCATCGAGGCCGACGACGACGTCGGGAGCCCCGAGCAGCTCCGCGGGCTGCTCCACCTCGCCGCGGCCTCGGAGGTCATCTGTGACGCCGCGGTCGACATCGCCGAGGTCGTCCTCCGCGAGGTCGAACTGCCGCCGGTCTTCGGCGCGGCACTCGCGGACAGCGAGGAGGCAATCGCGGCCGTTTCGGTCGGCGCGGGCAGCGACCTCGACGGGACGACGGTCGCCGCCCTCGAGTTCGAGGAGGGGACCGGCGTCGTCGTCCTCGCGATCCGCGCCGACGACGGCTGGACGTTCGATCCGGACGCCGACCGCCCGTGTTCGGCCGGCGAGACGCTGCTCGTCCGCGGCCCGCCGCTGGGCATCGATCACCTGAGCGAGGTCGCGGGCGACGGCGACGAGGGGCTCTGAGATCGGGCGCTCGAGCGGGTCCCGAAATCAGGCCGCGACGAGGCCGACGGCGACGACCGCGAGCGCCAGCCCGGCGACGTTCGTCGGGGAGAGCTGTGCCTCGAAGTAGAAGACGCCGACGATCGCCGGGATCACGAAGTAGAGGGCAGAAATAGCCGAGACGATCGCCATGTTCCCGCGGGCGAGACCGGCGTAGAAGCTGATGGAGGCGGCCGCGAGGAACGCCCCGGAGACGAGCGCGAAGGCGATGTCCACGCGGGTCCCGGAGATGGGACGGCGCAGCGAGAGCACGTAGCCGCCGGCGATGACGATACTCGCGACGTAGGAGAGAAACACCGCGTTTACGGGCGAGAGCGACCGCGTCGCGACGCCGCCGGCAACCGCCCAGCCGCCGTACAGGAGCAATGCACCGAGCGCAAAGAGGATCGCCGTGTTGGCCATGCGGGCGGCTTCTTCGGTACTCGGATAAACGTTCCGCTCGAGCGAGAGTGAACGTGGGAGTGAGAGGCGGCGATGGGGGCGTTCAGTGTCACCGATCCGCGGCCGAACCGGCGGGTCGGATGTCGTTCCAACGCCGTCGACAACCGCCTGTGACACGCTACGACGGCGGGTCGAACCGCGGCCCCGATCTCGAAAACCGATACCGTTTTGCGGCCGTGACCACCACTGTGTGACTATGAAACACGTACGGGGACCGCTGTATTCGATCGATGTCGGCGAGCGCACGGCCGAGACCGAGGACATCGACGACCTCCTCGAGTCGTCCATCGGCGGGCGGGCGCTCGGCACGAAACTCGCCCACGACCGGATCCCGTTCGACGCCGACCCGCTGGGGCCTGAAAACCGGCTGTTCTTCGCGACGGGGCCGCTCCAGCACTCGATGATGAGCTTTACGGGCCGGATGTCGGCGACCGGCGTCTCGCCGCTGACCGACGGGCTACTCTCCTCGAACGCCGGCGGCTTCCTCTCGCGAAACTTCACCGGCACGGGCTACAGCGCCGTCGAGATCACCGGCGCGAGCGACGAACTCGTCATCGTCCACGTCACCGACGAGGGCGTCGAGTTCGAGCCCGTTCCGGAACTCGAGGAGGCGACCGTCCCCGAGACCTGCGAGTACATCGAGGACGAACACGGCCTCGGCTCGGAACACACCACCGTTATCGGCCCGGCCGGCGAGAATCAGGTCCGGTTCGCCTCGATCATGACCTCCGAGGAGCGGGCCTTCGGCCGCGGCGGGCTCGGTGCCGTGCTGGGATCGAAGAACGTCAAGGCGATCACCTTCGACGGCGACTCGACCCGCGAGGTCGAGATCCCGTCGCTCCAGATGGAGGTCCACGGCGAGGCCGCGAACTCCGACAGCCCGATGCGGGATCAGGGGACCACCTCCGTCGCGGAGTACGCGAACATGGTCGAGGCCCTGCCGAGCTACTACTTCTCGGAGCTCTCCTTCGAGGGTATCGAGGGCGTCAACGGCGACCGCGTCGAGGAGAAGAAGTACAAGAAAGGCACCTGCTCGTCGTGTGCCTTCGCCTGCAAACTGCCGACGCGAGACGAGGAGTCCGGCCTCGAGACCGAGGGCCCCGAGTACGAGACGCTCATGGCCTTCGGCCCGAACTCCGGCGTCGACGACATCGTCGACGTGATGCAGTCGAACAAGCTCTGCGACGAGTACGGAGTGGACACGATCTCGGCGGGCGACACCATCGCGGCCTACCTCGCGAGCGAAGACGAGTTCGGCAACGTCGACCTGATCCACGACCTCGTCGAGAAGATCGCCTACCGCGAGGGCGTCGGCGATCAGCTCGCGGAGGGCATCGACCGCATCCACGACGACCTCGGCGTCGAGAACTGGTCGGTCAAGGGCATGGAGTTCGCCGCCCACGACGGCCGCACCTTGAACGGACAGGGCCTCGCCTTCGCCACCTCGAACCGCGGTGCCGACCACATGTACGCCGAGTTCTATCCCTACGAGTACCCGCTCGTCGACGCCGACGACGCCTTCGACAAGTCCGGTCTCGAGGGGAAACCGCCGAAGGTGGTCGAACTCGAGAACATCAACGTCATCAAGGACAGCGCTGTCCTCTGTAAGTTCTCGCGGGACTTCATCACCGAGGAGCGCTTCGAAGGACTGCTCGACGCCGACTACGAGGACCTGCTCGCACTCGGCGGCGAGGTCGTCTCCCTCGAGCGCCACTTCAACAATCAGCGCGGCTTCGACCGGGCCGACGATCGGCTCCCCTACGAGATTCCGGACTTCGAGCAGGGACTCGCGGAGTACTACGACGAACGCGGCTGGAACGACGACGGAACGGTCCCCGACGCGCAGTTCCAGAGCGGTCACGGCACGCCGGCAGACGACTGATCGGCCGAACTGACGCTATTTCAGTGCGACTCGAGGACTCTTTTCCGTCGCGAGGTGCCGATTCGACGCTCAGTCCGACGCCGTCGCGACCGTCGGCGCGGCCGCCGTGCCGGTCCACAGCCACGTCGCTCCGATCGTGACGAGGAGCGCGCCCGCGATGGCGACGGCGAGCCACAGCGCGCGCCCGATGCCGTACAGTTCCGCGAGCGCGCCGACTGCGGCGGGTGCGATCGCGATTCCCGCGTAGGTCGCGCCGGTCGTCAGCGCGTTGAGCGGCCCGGTGTACGACGGTGCGGCCTCGACAGCGTAGGCCGCCAGTATCGGGAAGCCGCTCGAGAGGCCCGCGCCGGCGACGAAGACGGCGAGGAACAGCACGGGGCCGGCCTGTCCGGAGAACGCGACCGCGAGCGCCGGGATCGCGGGCAGGACGGCGACGAACAACAGCGCGAGAGACGGCACGCGGTCGACGGCGAGCGTGTACCCGAACCGAGCGGGGATGTACGCGAGCAGGTACGTCGACAGCAGGAGGTTCGCCGTCGCCGTGGCGTAGAACTCGCCCGCGTAGTACGCGAGCCACGTGAACATGATCCCCTCGACGGCTCCGACGAGCAGCATGCCAACGCACGCGCCGACGACCGACGGTCGCCGGAGCAGGTCCGCCAGTGCGGACCGCGAGAGCGACCGCTCGGCGGACATCGAGGGGAGCTCGAGGCGGCCGGCGGCGACCGCGGTCGGCACGAAACAGAGTGCGATGACGACGAAGACGGCCCGCCAGTCGGCGACCGAGAGCACGGCGCTGACGAGTTGCGGGCCGGCGACCGCGCCGACGGCCCAGACGAGCGCGTATGCCGTGTACACCCGGCCGCGCCGGGCGGCGTGGAGGTGGCTCAATACGACGCGGTCGACGCCGCGAAACGCGCCCGCAGCGGCCCCCTGTGCGAGCAGCGCGAGCAGGAAGACCGCGTATAGGGGCGCGGCCGCCATCGCGACGAGCGCGCAGGCGACGCCGACGACCCCGACCACCAGCGTCCGTCGCATGCGGAGTCGGCCCGCGAGCAGCCCCGTCGCGACCACGGCGACCACGAAGCCGGCGGTTCCGGCGGGCGCGACCAGCCCCAGTGCACCCTCGGAGACGCCGAATCCGGCCTCGAGTTCCGAGAGGATCGGCCCCCGGGCCTGCATCGCCACTGCGTCGCCGAACACGAACAGAAAGATCGCAATCGTCCAGCCGCGGGCCCGGTCCATACTCGGGCTCCGCGTTCCCGGATAAAAAAGGTCGCCGCTCCGGTACAACGCGTCGACGGACTCCGTCTCCTCCGACCATGTCTGTTGTTCACAACTACCGAGGAATATATGACCGATCACACATTTCCGGTCGGCAGCCGCCCCATGACAGTGGCTCGCCGTCCGCCTCCCGCTCGACGGCGTTCGGCTACTCCTCCTCGTCTCGGTCGTCTTCCAGTGACAGTCGGTCGTCACCGCGTGACGGCAGCGAACTGTCGTCGGCCCGCGAGGGATGGATGTTGACGTTGTGCCCCCGATAGGGATCGGTCTCCGGATCGTATGACAGCTCGCTGCGCTCGAACAGGTAGATGAAAAAGCCGATCAGCGGGATGCAGAAGGTGATCGCCGCCCACTTCTTCGGCGGCTCGAGCCCGACCCGTCCGGCGTCGTAGTAGGCCAGGGCGGTCAGCCCGAGATGCCACGCGAGCGGGATCCCGACGATGATCGCGAGGAGGCCGGTTTGCATGCGCGAGCGTACGGCTCGAGAGTATAAAACGGTCAGCCGACGGCGGCGATCCGGACCGGGATTCGGTGTTCGTTCGCCGCCGCGGCGCGGCTCGACGGGGTCGTCCGGTAGGGACGGAATACGGGAACCGGCTCCCGCGGCAATACCGTCCGCTTTCGGTTCGTCGACCACTGGTAACTCGAGACTATTCCGTGCCGTGTCGCTGCCGTCCCCGTCTCCCCCACCGGTTCCTCGCCGCACCGCCGGCGTCGCCCGTCGCTCGCGTACGGTGTCCCGAACCCGATTTCACCGGCGAAACTCGCTGTTCGATCGGCGAACGGTTCTGTTGGTTTATCGTCACTAACCCCGATCGGACGGCCTGCCCATGAGGGCAGTACAACCATGACACGGAGGAGAAATCGGTTCGGAGCCGTACTCGTCGTCGCGATCACGATCGGTCTGCTCGCAACCGTCGCCGGGACGGGGGCGGTGGCGGCCGCCGAAGAACAGTCCGTCGAGGAAAACGTCTCACAGATCAGCGAACGAGAGTCGATCAACGAGGTCACCCAGGAGTCACTCGAGACCGAAGCGCAGAACGTCGTGGACGACTCCCAGAGTGACCCGCTCGACGACATCGATCTCTCCGTTGACGTCCCGACCGACATCGGAGACGTGTCGGAGGACCCCGAAGAAGCGCCCGACGATGAAGCGCCGACGGACGCCCCCGAGGACTCCGTCGAAACTCCCGAGGAACCCACGGACGCACCTGACGACCCGTTCGCCGGGATGCCGGAGTGGATCTCCGACGGTCTGTTCTAGGCCGCTTTCCCAGCCCGTTTTTTCGCCCCGAAAACACCTCGAGCAGTTCAGTCTCGGTCACACTCGAGTGTCGTCTCTCGCCGCTCACCTCTTCTCGGCCGGTTCGTGAAAAGACCAAAAAATCTAGCCTACTCGTCTCAGTTGACGTCGAACTCGATCGCCGCGCCCTGCCCGAAGCCGACACAGAGCGTCGCCAGCCCGAGGCCGCCGCCGCGCTTCTGGAGTTCGTGGATCAGCGTCACGGGGAGGCGAGCGCCGGAGGCCCCCAGCGGGTGACCGATGGCGATCGCACCGCCGTTGACGTTGAAGATTTCGGGGTCGATCCCGAGTTCGTCCCGGGAATACAGCGACTGGCTCGCGAAGGCCTCGTTGAGCTCCACGAGGTCGTACTCGTCGATGTCGCGCCCGTTGCGCTCGAGCAGCCCCTTCGTCGCCGGGACCGGGCCGATGCCCATGACGGTGGGGTCGACGCCGGCGACGTTGTTCTTGCCGACCTCGGCCATGATCTCGAGGTCGTGTTCCTCGGCGAAGGCCTCGCTCGTGACCAGCAGGGCCGAGGCGCCGTCGGAGATCTGGGAGGCGTTGCCGGGCGTGACGGAGCCGTCGTCCTTGAAGACGGTCGGCAGTTCGGCGAGCTTTTCGGGGGTCGTGCCGGGGCGGAGGCCCTCGTCTTCCTCGACGGTGCCGTCCTCGGTCTCGATCGTGACGATCTCGTCGTCGAAGCGACCCTCTTCGGTGGCCTCGACGGCGTTTTGCTGGCTCCGTGCGGCGTACTCGTCCTGTTCCTCGCGGCTGATGCCGTGCTCTTCGGCGACCTTCTCGGCGGTCATCCCCATCTGGAGATCGCCGAGGTCGTACATCTCGGCCAGTCGCGGGTGGATGTGTCCGTACCCCTCGCCCATCGGGACGCGGCTCATGCTCTCGACGCCGCCGGCGATGATGGCGTCCCGGTTGCCGGCCGCGATGGCGTCGGACGCGGAGATGACCGACTGCATCGAGGAGGCACACCAGCGGTTGATCGTCGTCGCCGGAACCGACTCGCCGAGCTCCGAGAGCAGGGCGATGACGCGGGCGAGGTTGTTGTCCTGCTCGCCGCGCTGCTGGGCACAGCCCCACATCAGGTCGTCGACCTCCTCGCCGGAGAGGCCGGTCTCGGCCAGAATCTCGTCGATCAGCGGCACCGAGAGGTCCTCACTGCGAACGTCGGCGAACACGCCGTCTTCTTTCCCCTGTGGCGTCCGGACTGCCTCGACCACGACTGGCGTCTGTGACATATACTACCGAAGGTCCCTCACGACCTTAAATCCGGTCGAACTCTCGAGGACGGGAAACGTGTTTATGGCCGCCCGGCTAGCGTCTGAGCGCCCGTTGCCGGCGATCCGGCCCCGTCGCGGACCGCCACGGGGGAGGGGAATCCTTTTGCCTGCCGTTTGGTAATGGCCCTCCATGGACGGCAACGAGACGGTCGATCGGTCCGATTCCGACCGCCCGGAACGATCCGACGAGTCGGCCGGACCGGACGAGGACTCGAGCGGCGCGGACGCTGCGACGGGGACGGACGAGCCACCGGCGGGCGATGAATCGCCCGCGACGGGTAGCGACGAGCGGGCGGCGTCCGAGGGCGACGGCGAGGGATCGATGCCGGGCGTTCCGGACCCCGAGCCCGAAGCAAGCGACGTCCCCGAAGACATCCAGAAATACGCCCGCTTTACCAAGATGGACGGCGCGCAGTACGACCGGGTCAACGAGTTCCTGCGGGATCGGACCTACATCACCGCCCGCGAGTGGGCCATCGCCCGGCTCTGTTCGGACTTCCGGACCGAAACCGGCGTCGAGATGACCAAGATCGGCGAGAACCTGCCCGATCTGGTCCCCTTCATGACCGACACCTACACGCCGCAGGCGGTCAATCAGGCTCGCTCCTCCTTCGAGGATAAGGTCCGCACCGCCGGCGCGACCTTCCTCTACGGCGCGATGTGTGACTTCTTCACCGCCGAGGAACTCGACGACGTGATGTACGAGGCCACCGAGGTCGCCAAGTTCCTCCTCGAGGTCGAGGGCGTCGACCTCTCCGTCGAGGACGAACTCGAGGCCGAGGAACGCATCTCGAGTGTCATGCGGGAGGTCCGGGAGGCCAGCGAGGAACTCCGCGCCGAGGACGTGGTCGACGGCGAGGAGTAAGCCGTCAGCAGTTCGCCGCGCTCCCGACGAGCGCCGCCGGATCACCGAGCGAGGTTTTCGCTTGAGCCGCGTGACAGCAACGTCATATGGCTGGGGTGAGTCGGTCGACGTACGAATGAGCGGGTCAGGTCGTCAGCAGTCGGAGTCAACCGCGGAGGGACAGCTCTCGCCCACGCTGATCGGGCTCGTCGCCGGAGCGCTGGACGTACCGGTGTTCGCGTACGTCGGTCTCGAACTCTTCGGCGATCTGGCGTTCGGCGCGTTCGTCGGGCTCGTCGTCGGCCTCGGGATGTACCTCTCCGCGCCCGCCTTCATGGCGGACGACGATGACGAGCACAGCGAGCCGGCGCTGACGTCGGTGGAAGCGGGGAAGCGGCTCCGCCAGTTTCACCGGACGGCGGCCGGCCTCGCGCTCCCGCCCGCGGGAATTCTGCTGCTCTCGTGGCGGCTCGTCTCCGAGAACCTCCGTCTCGGCGTCCTCATAACGCTCGTCATCACGGCGGCGATCTACGCCCCGCTCGCGGTCTTGCTCCCCCGCCGCTACGCGTGAGGGCGGCCGCTATCGACGCGTCTCACTGGAGGAGCGACATCAGCCGCCCCCAACTCCAGATCACGAGCCAGACCACCAGAGCCACGAACAGCAGATACATCGGCAGCGCGTCCACGGTGATCCCGCGAGCGACGAGGAACTCGAGCAGGCCGCGCCGGGCGAGCAGGGCGATCGCGCCCGCGACCAGCAGCGATCCGACAGCGATAGCGGCCGCCGCTCGATTGGTCGCGATCCGTGACCCCTCGTCGTCTCGATTCGCGGTGTTCCGATCGCTCATCGAACGCCGTCGACTACCACCCGATCGGGTGAAACGGTTGTACCTGCGCGCTCCTGCACGGCAGCGCTAGCAGTTCTGACCCCGCTCGACCGCGCTGTATCTGCTAGCTATGCCGCCCTCGAGTTGCGTGCTCTTGCCGACCTCGCTTGCAGGGTTGGGATTTGAACCACGCTCGAGAACCTGCTCGCGTTGCTCGCAGAACCTCGGTCTGGTTCAAGTCACGCGTTGCACACCCGTCACTCGCGGTGTGTTCGCGGCGACATGCGAGGGTTGGGATTTGAACAACGCGAAGACGTTCCGGGACGTTCGCCTTCGCTCACGTCCGGGCTGCGACTTCTCTCGTTCAAATCCCGCGTCTCACACTCGTCACTCGCGGGTGCTCGTGACGAGTGCGAGGGTTGGGATTTGAACCCAAGGACCCCTACGGGAGCGGGTCTTAAGCCCACCGCCGTTGGCCTGCTTGGCTACCCTCGCACAGAAGGCAGTCGATCGTTGTTCCGGGGTGGGGATGTGCGTTTCGGTGTGTACCGCGAGTGACCGACGGGAGCGAGCGGGCCGAGGAACCCCCAGCGGGGGTGACGACGGCTTTTGGTGGAGATTTTGCAAGTGGAGCGAGCGCTCGCGAGCGAAACGCAGCAAAAGGTCCCGGCGTGATAAGCCCACCGCCGTTGGCCTGCTTGGCTACCCTCGCACAGAAGGCAGTCGACCGTTGTTCCGGGGTGGGGATGGCGTTTCGGTGTGTCCTCGAGGCGGTCAGAACCGGTCCCCGCTCGAGCCCTACCAGTCGACGCTCAGCGTGCCGTCGCCGTGGGGGTCCGGTGCGATCTCCTCGTCGGTCCGGCGGTCGACCACGTGGATACAGCCCTCGTCTTTCTTCGCGGGACAGATCTCCGCGGCGCGGACGTTGTGCTCGAGGTCGTCTTCGCCGAAGAAGTACTCGTTGGGTTGGGCCATGCCCGAGGCGATGGACATCTCCCAGTTGGCGCTGACCTCAGCGCACTTGCCCGCGCCGAAGCACTTGTTGGCCTCGAAGATGATCTTGTACGGTTTCTCCTCGACCGGCGGCGCGTCGCTGGAACCGACATCGCTGGCGCGTTGAATACCGTCGTCGTCGCTCATTACGTAGGGGTTCGACTGTATCGTCTTTCGCGTTACGGTTGCCGCAGGTGACGACGAGCGCGGGGCCCCCAGCCCTACGCTGCGACCTCGGCTTTCGGCTCCGGCAGGTCGTACGTGACGCCGGTCAGTTCTTCCGAGACCGCCCACAGCCGACGGGCCGTCTCCTCGTCGTACGATCGATCCGAGGAGGCCTGTCGCTCGGGGGCCCCGCGCATGTTCTGGAAGCCGCCGGGGCCGTAGTATGCGCCGCCCTCGGCCTCGGGCGCAGTCGCGGCGTAGAGCGTCGGCAGCGCGCCCATCTCGGCCGATTGGGCGGCCACTGCGTTCATCAGTTTCATCGCCGCTTTCCGGAGCCGACTCCCGCTCTGCTCGGGCCCGCGGACCTGTAGCTGCGTGTTGGCGTAGCCCGGATGTACCGCCATACTCTGTGCGTTCATATCCGCGGTGAGGAACCGCCGCTCGAGTTCGTACGCGAAGAGCACGTTCGCCAGTTTCGACTGGGCGTAGGCGTCCCACTTGTCGTAGGACGCCTCGCCCTGGAGGTCGTCGAAGTCGATCTCGCCGTTCTCGTGGACGCCGCTCGAGACCGTGACGACCCGTGCCGGCTCCCCCTCGTCGGTCGCCAGATTCTCGAGCAGTAGTCCGGTCAGCGCGAAGTGGCCGAGGTGGTTGACGCCGAACTGGGTCTCGAAGCCGTCTTCGGTCTCCGAGCGCGGGATCGCCATGACCCCCGCGTTGTTGATCAGCACGTCGATCATCTCGTCCGCGAGTCGGTCCGCGAAGTCCCGAACCGACTCGAGGTCGGCGAGGTCGCACTCCTCGACGCGGAGGTCGGCGTCGGGGACATCCTCGCGGATCTCGTCGGCCGCGTCCTCCCCGCGCTCGGTGCTCCGGGTGGCCATGATCACCGTCGCGCCGTTGCGCGCGAGTTCGCGGGTGGCCTCGAGACCGATGCCGCTGTTCGCGCCCGTGACGACGATCGTGCGTCCGCTCTGGTCGGGGATCTCGTCTGCTGTCCAGCCCATACCCGCAATATGACCGCGCGTGAGTAAAGTCCCGGGGCGTTGTCGTTTCGTCGTCGCGACGGGGGCCGGCGACTCGAGACCGTACTACTCCGCCTGCGAGGCGGGAAGGGCGACGAAGAATGTCGATCCCTCGCCGGGCTCGGATTCGACCCAGATGTCGCCGCCGTGGCGTTCGACGATGCGTTCACAGAGCGCGAGGCCGATACCGGTCCCCGAGTACTCCTCGCGGCTGTGGAGGCGATCGAAGATGGTGAACACTCGATCTTGATCCTCGTCGTCGATGCCGATTCCCTCGTCCGCGACCGAGATCACCCACTCGTCGCCGGCGTTCTCCGCGGCGTCGCCGTCCTCTCGCGGTGATTCGGAAGTCGATTCGGGACTTCCGTCATCAGGAGACGGCTTCGCTGTCTCGAACGAGTTCGCCGCTCGCTCGTCCGCGGAACCCCGTTCCGTGCGCCGCCGGTCCGAGGCGCGTGGCGCCTCGCGGCGCTCGGCGCCGACGTGGATCCGCGGGGGCTCGTCCCCGCTGTAGGTGAGCGCGTTCGACAAGAGGTTCTGGAACACCTGCCGTAACTGGCTCGCGTCGCCCTCGAGGCGGGGTAACGCTTCGACGGTGATCTCGGCGTCGGTCTCCTCGATCCGGAACTGGAGGTCCGCCAGCACGTCGTCGACGACCGCCTCGAGGTCCATCGGCTCGAACGGGTCGCCGCGGGTCTCGACGCGCGAATATTCGAGGAGGCCGTCGATCATCTCTCGCATCCGGTCGGCCCCGTCGACGGCGTACGCGAGGAACTCCTGCCCGTCCTCGTCGAAGGCGTCCGCGTAGCGGTTCTCGAGCAGCGTGAGGTAACTCGTGACCATCCGCAGCGGTTCCTGCAGGTCGTGGCTGGCCGCGTAGGCGAACTGTTCGAGGCGCTCGTTGGAGTCCTCGATTTTCCGTTCGTACTCGCGGCGCTCCGTGACGTCCTGTGCCAGCACCATGCCCGCGAAAATCTCGTCGTCCTCGTTTCGGACGGGGAGCGTGTGGGCCAAAATGTCTCGGCCGTAGGCCCGGAACTCGAACGTGTTCGCCTCCCCGTCGAACACGGCCCGAAAGTACGGCTCGACTTCCTCGAGGAGGTCGTCCGGGTACCGCTCGGCGATCGTCGCGCCGGCGACCTCGTCCTCCGAGATCCCCAGATCGTCGAACGCCTCGCCGCCGACGACGATGTACTCGAGGTCCTCGTCGTAGAGCCCCACCGCGCCGTCGGGGAAGTTCTCGACGAGCGTCCGGTACCGACGTTCGGACTCCTCGAGCCGGCGCTCCCGTTCCGTGCGCTCGCTGATGTCTCGGGCGATCCCGACCCGGTGCCAGTCGCTGTCGTCTTCGGGCAGCGTCGCGAAGTTCGCTTCGGCGGGGACCGTCTCGCCGTCGGCCGTCCGGAGGTCGGCTTCCATCGTCGGCCACTCGTCGCCGCTCTCCGCGGTCGCCTCGAGCGTTTCGATTCGGTCGTGGATCTCGTCGTCGACGACCAACGAGACGTGCGCGCCGACGAGGTCCGCTGGCTCGTAGCCGAGCATCTCCGCGTAGGTCTCGTTGACCATCGTGAAGTAGCCGTCCTCGTCGACGACGTAGACGCCGTCGTCGACCACCTCGACGATCGTCTCGTAGCGCTCGAGGTGTCGCTCGCGGGCGAGCCGGTCGGTGATGTCGCGACCGATGCCCGCGAGGACGGTGTTCCCCCACGGGTCCTCGAGTCGCGACGCGTTGAACTCGAAGGGAACGGTGTCGCCGTCTTTCGTCCGAACCGCCAGCTCCGCGCTGACCGATCCCGTCTCGAACCCGCGGCGAATGGCGTCGACGGCCGCTGCTCGGTCGTCCGTCGCGATGAGGTCCGTCGGCTCCATCGCGGCGAGTTCGGCCTCGGTGTAGCCGGTCACCTCGGCCACACTCCGGTTCCACCGCTGTAGCGAGCCGTCCTCACCGACGACGTAGAAGACGTCGTCGATGGCGTCGTGGATCTCGTCGGTGTACTCCTTGTACCGCTCGAGGCGGCGCTCGCGCTCGCGCAGCTTCCGCTCGCGTTCCTTGCGCTCGGTGGTTTCTTGGCTCATGACCATCCCGCCGACGCTCTCTCCGTCGTCGTCCGTGACGGGGACCGTGTAGGCCATCCAGTCCCGGTCGTGAAGCGACATCTCGAAGGAATTGGGCTCGCCCTCGAGGGCGGCCTCGAACGACGCTGCCATTCGCTCGGCCAAGTCGGGCGGATACCGATCCCAAACGGTCTTCCCGACGATCGTCTCCGACGAGTCCTCGAGTTCCTCGAAGGCGGTCCCGCCGACGATCTGGTACCGCAGGTCCTCGTCGAACAGCGCCACCGCGCCGTTCGGGAAGTTGTCGATCAGCGTCCGGTAGCGTCGCTCGGACTCCTCGAGTTGGCGCTGGGACTCGTGGCGCTCGGTAACGTCCTGGGACATGCCGAGCGCGGCGAACACCTCGCCGTCGTCGTCGCGGACGGGGACGACCTGAAAGTCGAAGACCCGGCCGTCGATGGTCGCCTCGAACGCGCTCGACTCGCCCTCGAGGGCGGCCTCGTAGCGCGGCACGAGGTCGTCGGCCAGCGACGACGGGACGACCGCCGAGACCGGTCGCCCCTCGACCTCATCGACCGTGGCACCGGCCGTGTCCGTGGGGCTCCCACCGACGGTCCGGTAGGTGAGGTCCTCGTCGACCAGTGCGACGGCGCCGTTGGGGAAGTGCTCGACCAGCGTCCGGTAGCGCTGCTCGGACTCCTCGAGTTCGCGTTCGCGTTCCGTGCGCTCGGTGACGTCGCGATCCGAGACGATCACCGAGGTGACGGTCCCCTCGTCGTCCGTGACCGGGCGGAACGCGCCCTCGAGCGTGTACCGTTCGCCGTCGGGTCCCGTGAGATCGGCCTCGAAGGGCACGTACTCGCCGCCGGCGGCCCGTTCGGTCCACTCCCGTACGTCCTCGCTCACGTCGTCGTCCCCGCTCCACCACGGCGTCTCCCAGAACGGCTCGCCGGTCACGTCCTCGAGATCGGCGTCGATGTACTCCATCGCCGTCCCGTTGATGTCGAGGACCGTTCCGTCGGGTTCGAGCAGTCCCACGAGGATGTTCGGATCCTCGAAGATCGCCTCGAACCGCCGTTCCGTCCGCTCGAGGTCGCGTCGCGTGCGGGCGTTTTCGATCGCCGATCCGAGGACGTCCGCGACGCGCTCGAGGAACGCGCCGTCGGCGTCGGAGAACGTCCGACCGTCGGTCGTGTACGCGCCCACGACGCCCCACGGATCGTCGCTCGACCCGATCCGGACGGTGACGCCGCCGGTAACGTCGG
This sequence comes from Natrinema sp. LN54, assembly GCF_052439245.1. Lineage (NCBI taxonomy): Archaea > Methanobacteriati > Methanobacteriota > Halobacteria > Halobacteriales > Natrialbaceae > Natrinema > Natrinema sp. LN54. The sequence continues at coordinate 91,103 of NZ_JBQVRP010000003.1, read as the reverse complement.
CGGCGGCGAGGGGCCCCGGCCCGGAGAACGGCGATTCGTCGCCGTCGAGTTCGGCGACGACCGGCTCGTCGGCCCGAAGAGCGCGTCCCGCGGAGGACGACCGCTCCGCGGGTACGGTCGTCGATCCGATGCACGCCGTCGGCAGGTCGCTCCCCGCGCGCAGAACGGCCGCCGTGCCGTCGGTCCGTAGTTCGAAGATCGGACAGTACTCCACGGCGAGGGTCTCCGCGACGGCCGTCGCCGCGTCGCCCAACAACCCCTCGAGATCCCCCGTCTCGAGGGCCTGCTGACTGAGGTCCGCGATGACCTCCTGTCGGCGAATACGCGTCTCTTGGTCCGCGTCAGTGGACGACGATCCCATTCACCGAAATACAGCAGCGCATACGGTAAAACGTCTTGGTCCGTTCCGGTCGAACGGAACGGTCCGGCCCGTAGGCCGGCGATTCCGAGGTCCGTCGCCGCCTCCGCGGCGGTCACCCTACTCGCCGTCGACCGAGACCGACTCGAGCACGACGGCGTCCGTCGGCCGGTCGTTGCCGTCGGTTTCGACGCTGCCGATTTCGCGGACGACATCCATTCCGTCGACGACTCGCCCGAAGACGGCGTGGCGGCCGTCGAGGTGGGGTTGGGGAGCGAGCGTGATGAAAAACTGCGAGCCGTTGGTGTCTGGGCCGGAGTTGGCCATGCTCAGAACCCCCGCGTCGTCGTGGCGCAGGTCCTCGTGGAACTCGTCGTCGAACCGGTAGCCGGGGCCGCCGCGACCGGTGCCGGTCGGGTCGCCGGTCTGGATCATGAAGTCCTCGATGACGCGGTGGAAGGCGACATCGTCGTACAGCGGTTCGCCCTCGGCTTTTTCGCCCGTTTCGGGGTCGGTCCACGCGCGCTCACCCGTCGCGAGCCCGACGAAGTTCTCGACGGTTCGGGGGACGCGGTCGCCGTAGAGTTCGACCTCGATATCGCCCTCGCTCGTGTGCAGCGTCGCCGTGCGGTCGCCGCTTACTGCTGCGGTCGTCGCGGACTCGTCCGCGTCGGGAGTCGTCTCTTCGTCCGTCTCGTCTCCGCCGTCGCTCGCACAGCCCGCGAGCACGAGTCCGAGACTCGAGGCGATGCCGGCCAGTAGCGGTCGTCGATAGCGAGTGATACCGCTCGTGGGCGCGGGGTCGACCTAACGCTATCGGATTCGGGTCGCAAGCGGTGGGGGGTCGCGCTCGAGTCGACTCGAGCGCGCGACCCACCGTAAAATCGATCGAAAAAGTCGGTTCGGACGGCGATTACTCGTAGTCGACGGAGACCGACTCGAGGACGACCGCTTCTTTCGGCTGGTCGTTCGCGTTCGTGTCGACGGTGCCGATTTCGCGGACGACGTCCATCCCGTCGGTGACCTTGCCGAACACGGAGTGGCGGTCGTCGAGGTGGGGCTGGGCGTCGAGCGTGATGAAGAACTGAGAGCCGTTCGTGTCGGGTCCGGAGTTGGCCATCGAGAGGATGCCCGCGTCGTCGTGGCGCAGCTCGTCGTGGAACTCGTCGTCGAACTGGTAGCCGGGGCCGCCGCGACCGGTCTCGGTCGGGTCGCCGCCCTGAATCATGAAGCCCTCGATGACGCGGTGGAAGGCGACGTCGTCGTACAGCGGCTCGCCATCGACCTCCTCGCCCGTCTCGGGGTCTTCCCAGGTCTTGCCGCCGGTCGCGAGCCCGACGAAGTTATCGACGGTCCGCGGCGCGCGCTCGTCGTAGAGTTCGACATCGATATCGCCCTTGTTGGTGTGCAGCGTCGCAGTAACGTCTCCCATAGGTTCCGGGACGGCGGGACGAGTGAAAACGCTAGTGGTCTCGCTCGGATGAGGCTGCCCTCGTGTAATCGCTTACTCCACTTACAGGAAAACACCTATGACTCTCTGTACGCTATTGACATCCATGCCGATCGACATCGAGACGTTCGATGAGAGTTCCAGTGACGAACTGAATACACTCACGAACGGTGAGATGGTCGTTCGATTCCTCGCGACGAACGACGATAAGGCGTACACCCCCTCCGAGATCGCTGAACGGATCGATATCAAGAAAAATTCGATCGGGACGGTTCTCAGCCGCCTCGAGGACCGGAACCTCGTTCGACACAAGGGAGACTACTGGGCGATCGGTGAACGAGAGACCGTTCGCGATGCATACCGCACACACCGGATCATGGAGGCGCTGGACGAGCGATACGGGGAAGAAGACCTCGAGGAGTGGCGGGAACACGCTGCCGAGGACGAATAGCGATGAGTTACGAGCGCGGCGACGTCGTCGTCGCTCTCGATCCGTTCAGAGATGGCTCGAGCGGTCGTCCGTTTCTACTCATCGATTACGAGAAGACGCCGTTTCACGGGGAGCAATATATCATGCTCTCGTCACGAATCGGACGTGGTACGAGGACCGAATCCCGCTGGACGAGGCGGACTGGGAAGAGGGAGGTGCGCCTCGATCGAGTTCGATCATGCCGTGGTCGGTCAATTCGATCGATTCGGACCTGATCGAGAGCTACCAGGGCAGACTGCGGAACGATATCGTCGACGAGGCGACAGCGCAGCTCTCCGAATACGTTCACTGGTAAGCCACTGCTCTTCCTCCGCTATTTTCAGCTGCGAATCCGGGCGATGGTGGCGAGGGGCGGCCGCAGGTACATACCGCGGGACGTGAAATGTCCGGACATGAGCGCAGGCACGCACACGGCCGAGCCGATCACGCTCGCCCGGTTGCCGTCGGGCGTGGAACTGACGACGACGGTCCACACCTATCGCGGCGACGAGCCGGGCCCGACGCTGTACGTGCAGGCGGCCCAGCACGGCCGCGAGATAAACGGAACGGAGGTGCTCCGGCGGTTCCACGAGCGCCTGCCCCTCGAGTCGCTGTCCGGGACCGTGATCGCCGTCCCCGTCGCGAACCCGCTGACGTTCGATCGCGTCTCCTACACCACTCCGGAGCAACTCGATAGCGTCAACCCCAACATGAACCGGATCTGGCCGGGCGACGACGAGGGCAGCCTCCACCAGCGCATGGCCGCTCGCCTCTGGGAGTACGTCACGGCCGCCGACGCCCTCGTCGACCTCCACACGGGGAGCCCGAACATGCTTCCCCACGTCGTCTACCGCGAGGACGACGAGCGCTCGCGCAGCCTCGCCGACGCCTTCGGAACCGACCTCCTGCTGTCCGAGCAGGCCGACGAGGAGGCCCCCGACGAGTGGCACCGCCGCGGCTTCGCGGGAAAGCTTCGAGTCGCTGCCGCCGAGGAGGGTATCCCGTCGATCACGCCCGAACTCGCCCACAACAAACAGATCCTCGAGGAGGTCGTCGCGGAGGGGGTCGAGGGACTGCTCGACGTCTGTCGGTACCTCGGTCTCCTCCCGGGCGACGTTCCCGACCGCGATCCGATCGTCGCGCGGAACCACCTCGGACAGGTCACCGCCGACGACTCCGGACTCTTCCGGCCCGAGCCGGAACTCGAGGTCGGAGCGTCGATCACGGAGGGGACGCCGATCGGGACGGTCTATCACCCGACGACCTACGAGCCGCTCCACGAGGCCCGCGCGGACCGGGACGGCGTGCTCTACGCGCTCACCCGCGAGGCGACCGTGACCGCGGGCGACCAGCTCGCGAGCGTGGCGCTGGTCCGCGAGGAGTGAGGAGTGAGCGAAACGGCGGTCGCGGCCGCTCAGTTCACGCCGAGAAGCCGCCGTCGACGACCAGCCCGTGGCCGTTGACGAACGAGGACTCCTCGCTCGCCAGAAACAGGATCGCGTCCGCGATTTCCTCCGGCTCGGCCAGCCGCTTGAGCGGGTACTGTTCGATCATCTGCTCGCGGGCCGTCTCGGGGTCCTCCTGCTCCTCGAGGTACTGATCGAGCAGCGAGGTCTCGGTGAAGCCGGGACAGACCGTGTTCGCGCGGACGCCGTGGGGGCCGGCCTCGGCGGCGACGGCCTTCGTCATGTTCAGGACCGCGCCCTTGCTCATCGAGTAGGCGGACTGCTTGGGGAGCCCGAGGATACTCGCCAGCGAGCCGACGTTGACGATCGCACCGTGGCCCTGTTCTTTCAGGTGCGGAAGCGCCGCGTGACAGCCGTTCCAGACGCCCTTGATGTTGATGTCGATGACGAAGTCCCGGATGTCGTCCTCGAGCGTCTCGAGGCTGCCGCCCGGATGCCCGGTGCCGGCGTTGTTGATCATCACGTCGAGACCGTGGGTCTCGGCGATTTCATCGACGACCGCGTGGAACTGGTCGCTGTCGGTGACGTCCAGTTCGTAGAACGCCGCGTCGCCGCCGTCCTCCTCGATGGCCTGTGCGACCGCCTCGCCGCCGTCGGTGTCGACGTCCGTGACGATGACGCGTGCGCCCTCCTCGGCGCAGCGCTCGGCCGTCGCCTGCCCGATGCCCGACGCTGCACCCGTAATGACTACCGTCTGATCTTCGAGTCGCATGAGCACAGCATCGGTCGGCTGCCACATAAATTCGTTCATGGTTATCCGACACAACATCCCGACTGTTCCACAAAACGGCATCAGTATTTAACAATGATAAAATAGGGGTGCGGCATCGACTCATCGCACGGCTCTCGAACTACCCGCCCACGTCGGCCGCCGAGCGCGGCGTCGACCCCTATCGGAACCAACACGTTGATCCGCCGGTTGTCCGTCCTAGCCGCTGTATGGCCGAACACGGGAACTGGTTCCAGCGCGTCCGGCGCGTCTGGCGGCGGACGATCGCCCTCTCGTGGCCGATCGCGATCCAGCAGACGCTCAACACGCTGATGCGCACAGTCGACATCATCGTCACCGGCCTGTTCTCGCCCACCGCCGTCGCCGCCGTCGGGCTCGCGGATCTCTACGCCCAGCTCCCGCTGCGGATCGGACTCGGCCTCGGAACCGGCGCGATTACCCTCTCGAGTCAGGACACCGGCCGGGGTGCGGCGGCGACTCGAGACCGGGCGATCACGCAGGCGCTTCTCATCGGCTTTCTGCTGGGACTGCCGCTGGTGCTCGTCGGGCTCTTCCTGTCCCGGCCGCTGATCGCCCTGCTGGGTGCCGACCCCGACGTGGCCGAGACCGGCGGGCGCTACCTCGCGCTGGTCTTCGCCGCTGCGCCGATGCGCATCGTCGGTCTCGTCGGCGCGCGCTCGCTGCAGGGCACCGGCGATACGCGGACGCCGATGGTGGTCAACGGTACCGCGAACGTGATCAACATCGGTGCGACGGCCGGGTTAGGGCTCGGTCTCGGCGGCCTCCCGGCGCTCGGAATCGTCGGCGTCGGGCTGGCGACGGCGATCGGCCGCACGGTCGAGGCCGTCGCGATCACGGCCGCGATCGCGGTCGATCGGACCGACCTCTCGTTCGCTCGCCCGCGGAGTCTCACGATCACGCGCCAACTCGTCGCGGTGAGCCTGCCGAACTTCGCCGAAGGAATGAGCACCTCGCTCGCGAACTTCCCCTTCAACGCGCTCTTGCTCACCTTCGGCACCGAAGTGACGGCGGCCTACCACATCGGGCGACGGATCTACCAGCAGTTCAGCGGCCCGCTGTACCGCTCCTACAGCGTCGCCGCGAGCATCGTCGTCGGACAGACCCTCGGCGAGGGCCGGCCCGACGACGCGCGGTTCGCGGGACTGGCGATCACGGCGCTGAGCGTCCTCACGCTCGGACTCGCCGGAATCGTCCTGCTCGTCGGCGCGACCCCGATCGCCCGGCTGTTCACCTCCGACCCGGCCACCCTCGAGTACGCCGCGACCTTCGCTCGCGTCTTCGGCGTCTCGATGTTCTTCTTCGGCCTGTTCTTCCCGCTGTCGGGGAGTCTCCGCGGTGCGGGCGATACGCGCACCCCCTTCTACGCCCGATTCACCGGGACCGCCGGGTTCCTGCTCGGCTTTTCGTATCTCGCCGGTATCTCGTTCGATTACGGACTCACCGGTGTTTACGTCGGGATCGTGCTCAGCTACGCGTGGTGGGCGCTCGTCGTCGCGATCGGGTTCGTCTGGGGCGATTGGGCGGCCACGGCCGCGTCGATGATGGCCGAGCGAGCGGACGAGGCCGGCTGACGGAGATGAAGCGAACCACTTCGAACGAATCTGCCAACTCTCCCGTCCTATCGAATATCTCTTGGGTGGAGAACTGGCCCCGCAAAACGTCGCCCGTCCCCGAGTGACGTCTCGAGTCCGCGACGGAACCCGGACCGAAGGCGTGTCCGAGCCGATCGACGATAGCGACGAAACTGGCGAGGTGGCCCGGTTTACGTCTCGATCCCGAACGAACGGTTCACCTCGAATCTGCGGTTGCGTTTCGTTCGGTGTATCCGTGAGATCGGACCACGAGCCAATCCGCACTGTCAACTGCAGGATATAGTGTCATATCTGTCAATAACTCGCGTTCAACCGGGTAGTCGGCGACCCGACCACCGCGAGTTCGACTTCGAACGCGCGAAGACGAGTTGGCGCTATCTCTCCCTCGAATCCGTCTCTCGAGGAATTACACAGCTAGGTGTGTAATCAACAAACGGCCGAACATCGGCCGTTCCGCGGCCGATACGCCGGATCTTTCACCACTCGCCGGTCGGCATCCGGCCCGCGCGCGCTACTCGAGGGCGGCCGTCGCGGTTCCGGTCAGCAGCGTCTCGCCGTCGGCCGTGGACGCCTCGAGTTCGGTTTCGACGGTTCCCGACTCCCGGTCGACATCGACGACTTCGCCGGTCGCGACGACGGTGTCGCCGGGGAACACGCGGGACTGGAACCGGACGCCGAAACTCGTCACGTCCCGCAGGTCGAACCAGTCGGTGACGACTCTGGAGGCGACGCCGGCGGTGAACATCCCCTGCCCGAAGACGCTCTCGTTGCCCGCGGCCGTGGCGTAGGGCTCGTCGTAGTGGATCGGGTTGAAGTCGCCGCTGGCGCCCGCGTACTTGACGAACTGCTTGCGCTCGAGGTCCTCGACGACGACCGTCGGCCCGGCGTCGCCGACCGCGAGATCGGCGGCGGTACGGACGCGGTCGAATTCGTCCGCCGCGGTCGCGGGCACCGCCGACTCCGAGCCGGCGGTACCGCCGTCGGGCTCGGTCGCGTCGGGGGCGTCGCTCGCGGAATCGTCGGGGTCGCTTTCGTCGTCGACCGCGCCCTCCGTTTCGATCGCGGTCGACCGGTCGGTGAGCACGAGTTCGCCGTCCCGGGTCCGGTACTCCGTCTCGAGGACGGCGAAGGTCATCGTCCCCGCGCGGCCGCCCTCGCGCTGGAAGATGTCGGCGAGGGTGGTCGTCCCCTCGAGCACGTCGCCGACGGCGACCGGGCGCTCGTACTCGTAGGCCTGCTCGCCGTGGAGGACGTACTCCGGTCGGAAGCCGAGGTCGAAGCCCTTCCCGTCGACGTCGTCGGGCGTGTACCGCGGGAACCGGCCGACCTGCGTGTACGTAAGCGGTGCGGGCACGCGGTCGTAGCCCCGGTCGGCGGCCGCCGCCTCGTCGCGGAAAACGGGGTCCTCGGCCGTGATGGCCCGCGCGAACTCCTCGACCTTGCCGGGTTCGATCCGGAACTCCTCGACGGTGACCCGCGAGTCGCCGACCATCGCCTCGAGGTCCGCGAGGGGCTTAGTCGGCACGGCGACCCCCCGCGGCGGCGTCGGTCGCCGCGTCGGATTGTCGTTTCGCGTCGCTCGAGCCCCGGCCGGGACCGCGCTGTCCGCGTCTCATCGCGGCCGCGATTCGGACACGGTCGACGTACCGGAACCGCTTACGGGCCCCGGACTCCGTTCGGTCAGTCATCGAGGGCGTCGATACGCAGGTCCTCGTCGAACTGGAGCGCGTTCTCGATCTCGGTCTCGTCGACGTCGTCGAAGGCCCAGCGGGCGATCGAGCGGCGGTGGACCTCGTCGGCCCCGTCGACGATGCGGAACGCGCGGACGTTCTCGTAGAAGTGCGCGATCGGGAGGTCCTTGCCGATCCCGTTGCCGCCACAACACTGCAGAGCGAGGTCGATCGTCTCGTTGGTGACGTTCGCGGTGAACATCTTCGACATCGCGACCTCGATGCGGGCGTCGCTTTCGTCGAGTTCGCGCGCGGCGTGGCGAACCATACAGCGGGCGGCGTGCAGCCGCGTTTCGGCGTCGGCGATGCGGTGGCGCAGCGCCTGTTTCTCCTCGAGTTTCGTGCCGAAGGCCTCCCGTTCCTGCAGGTAGGCCTTGGCGATGTCGAGCGAGCGCTCGGCCATGCCGGAGTAGCGCATGCAGTGGGTCAGCCGGCCGCCCCCGAGTCGCATCTGGGCGATCCGGAACCCCTCGTTTTCCTCGCCGATCGTGTTCTCGACGGGAACCCGGACGTCGTCGAACTTCACTTCGGCGTGGCCGCCCTCGCGTTCGGTGATGCCGTGACCGCCGAGATGGGGGATGTTCCGCACGACCTCGACGCCGTCAGCGTCCCGCGGAACGAGGATGATCGAAGTGCCCTCGTAGGGGTGGGCGTCCAGATCGGTCCGGGCCATCACCAGATAGAAGTCCGCGTTCAACCCGTCGGAGGTCCACCACTTGTGGGCGTTGATGACCCACTCGTCACCGTCCTTGACGGCGGTGCTCTGGAGCATCTTCGGGTCCGAGCCGCCGCCCTGTTTGGGCTCGGTCATCGCGAACGCAGAGGAGAGCTCGCCCTGGACGAGCGGGCGGAGGTACTCCGCTTTCTGTTCTTCGGTTCCCACCATCTCCAAGGTGTGCATGTTCCCCTCTTGGGGCGCGTTCGCGCGGAGGGACAGCGCGCCGATGAGCGAGCGCCCGACCTGCTCGAACGACGGCAGCATGTCGCTGAAGTCCAAGCCCTGCCCGCCGTACTCCTCGGGAACCTGCGGGGCGAACAGATCGCGCTCTTTGGCCAGCTCCCACATCTCCTCGATCTCGTCCATCGTGATCTCCTCGCCCGTGGCCAGCGCCTCTCGTTCGCGCGGAATGACGACTTCGTCCATGAAGTCTTCTACCCGCCCCGCAACGTCCGTCGCTTTCTCCGAGTCGTGGTATTCCATATCATCCATGATCGCATACAGCATTGTAAAGCTATAGGTCCGCGAACCCATAGATTGGCAATCGAGGTGTAACTGCTGTCGTGCTGCACCGACGACCCCTCAGCGAATCGCTCCAGTCCCGCGGAGGTCGGCCCGCTCGTCCTCGTCGTAGCCGACCGCGGCGAGCAGTTCGTCGGTGTGCTCGCCGTGGGCCGGCACGGACTCGTCGCAGTCTTCGGGCGCGGCCGATCCCGCGGCGGGGAACCCGACCCGCGGCGGTGCGTCGGCCGGCCGCTCGATCAGCCCGCGGGCCTCGAGTTGGGGGTGCTCGAGGGCTTCGGCCGGCGTACACACCGGTCCGACCGTCGCCTCGTCGGACAGCGCCTCGAGCCACGCGTCCCGCGAGCGCTCCGCGAACAGCGCCGTCAGTTCCTCGCGCACGGCTTCGAGTTCGGCCGGGTCCTCGCTCCCGTGGGCGTCGACGAGGTCCTCGCGGCCGACTTCCTCGCAGAATGCGTTCCAGAACTTCGGCTCGAGTGCGGCGAGAGTCACGTACCGTCCGTCCGCGGTCTCGTAGACATCGTACCACGGGAGCCGGCCGGTGAGCGCGGTCTCGCCGGGCCGTGGGTCGTCGCCGGTGAGCGCCTCGTAGGCGACCGCCTGCGAGAAGGAGGCGACGACATCGGTCATGGCCACGTCGATGTACTCGCCGCCACCGCGGCCGAGTTCCCGCGAGAGGAGGCCGCCGACGATAGAAAAGGCCGCGAACAGCCCGCCGCCGAGGTCGCCGATCTGGTAGCCCGGCAGTTGCGGTGCCATCGACTCGTCCTCGCGGGTCATATCGAGCAAGCCGGCGACCCCGACGTAGTTGAGGTCGTGGCCCGCGCGCTCGGCATCGGGCCCCGTCTGCCCGTAGCCCGACAGCGAGCAGTAGATCAGGTCCGCGTTGTACTCGCGTAGCGTCTCGTACCCGATCTCGAGTCGCTCGGCAACGCCGGGTCGGAACTGCTCGAAGACGACGTCGGCCGTCTCGACCAGCCGGTAGAACGCCCGCCGTCCGGCCCCCGATTTCAGGTCGAGCGCGACGCTGCGCTTGCCGCGATTGACGCCGTCGAACAGTGCGCCGACGCCGCGATCGGTCATCGGCGGCATCCGCCGCGCGCCGTCGCCCGAATCGACGGCCTCGACTTTCACCACGTCGGCACCCGCGTCGGCGAGCAGTTGCGTCGCGTACGGTCCCGGGAGCAGGTGCGACAGATCGAGCACTCGCACGGAATCGAGTTGCATGGTACCACGTCCCTGCCGCGTTCCAAAAGCCTGCTGTCGGGGCTCACTCGGCGGACACCGGTCTCGTCCCCCGTCCGAGACCGATTTCGATTCCGTCAGTCGTCACCCTCGAGAAGAACTAAGTCCGTCCCCGTGAAGCGTGGTGGCATGGCACGACAGCGCGCTGCCGTCGTCGGCGGCGGTATCATGGGTGCCGGTATCGCACAGGTGCTCGCACGGAACGGCTACGAGGTCGCCATCCGCGAGATCAACGAGGAACTGGCCGACAAGGCCCGCGAGCGACTCGTCTCGGGCAACTACGGCCTCGAGGACGCCGTCGAGGGCGGCCACCTCTCCGAAGCGGAGCGAGACGAGGTACTCGAGCGATTGACGTTTACGACCGACCTCGACGCGGCGACCGACGGAACCGAGTTCGTCATCGAGGCGGTCACGGAGGACCTCGCGATCAAGGGACAGGTCTTCCGGGACTTGGACGATGTCACGGACGACCAGCCGCTGTACTCGAACACGAGCGGCTTTTCAGTGACCGCCATCGCGAACGGCGTCTCCGATCCCTCGCGGGTCGCGGTCACGCACTTCTTCAACCCGGTGCCGATCATGTCGATGGTCGAAATCGTGCGGTCGCCGCTGACCGACGACAGCGTCGTCGAACGCGCCGAATCACTCGTCGGCGAACTCGGGAAAACCAGCGTCACCATCGACGACGACCCCGGCTCCTACGGCTTCATCGCCAACCGCTGTCACGCCGCGATGCGCGAGGAAGCCCAGAAAATCGTCGACGAAGGCATCGCGACGGAGGAGCAGGTCGACAAAGCCCTCGAGGAGGGGTACAACCTCCCCGTCGGCCCGTTCTCGCTTCGCGGCATCGGCGAGGAGTGGGACTAGCGGGCAACTCCTTCAGTGTCGCTTCGGACTGCCGATCCGGTATTCGGACTGCCGATCCGGCAAGTGGTGGCGCGCGCTGTCGCCCGTCCGAGTGGGGACGAGGACGGGCGACGACATTGCGCGAGGGATGAGCGACCGATAGAAAAGAGGGAGCGAATCGGCTGGGGAGGGCGTGGAGTCCCTAGTTGCCACGATAGCAGCGCGCTCTCCCTCTCGGATGAAATAATACGCTGACGGATCGTTAGACCCGACAACAGAGAGCGTCCTGCTATCGTGGCTGCACGGAATAGCCACATCCACCCCAACCGATTCGCTCGTTGCACTCGCTCACCCCTCGCCAGGTCATCGATCGGCCGTCGCTACTGCTCTGGCCGATCGACAGCGCACGCCACCGCAAGTCGACAATCGGTCCGGGGACAGCGGTCGGCCGCCTCGTCCGGTTACTTCCCGTCGAACTCGGGCTCTCGGTCCTCGGAGAACGCCGCCGCGCCCTCCGCGTGGTCCTCGGTCTCGAGGAGCCCCTCGAAGAGCTGGCGGTCGTATTCCAGCCCCTCCTCGAGGCCGGTCTGAACCGCCATAGTCGCGGACTTCTTGATCGCCTGAATCGCCAGCGGGGCTTGGCCAGCGAGGTCGGTGACGAACGCCTCGACCTCGTCCTCGAACTCGTCGTCGGCGTAGACGTGGTTGACGATCCCCTCGTCGGCCGCGCGCTCGGCCGAGATGTGCTCGCCGGTCATCGCGAGCTCCTTCGCGACCGCGGGGCCGGCGAGTTTCTCGACGTACTGGATGCCGCCGGCACCGGGGAGGATGCCGAGGGTGACCTCCGGGAAGCCGAACGTCGACCCCTCGCTGGCCAGTCGGAAGTCACACGCCAGCGCGGTCTCGAGGCCGCCGCCCAGACAGTAGCCGTCGATCTTCGCGATAACCGGTGCCGGGAAGTCCCGGATGACGTCGTAGTGTGATCGCGCCAAGGAATCGCCCGCCGACTCGTCGGAGAAACCGCCGACGTCCGCGCCCGCACAGAACGCCTTCTCGCCGGCTCCCTCGAGCACCACCGCTCGGAGGGCCACGCCGTCGGCGTCCTCGTTTCGCTCCTCGAGCAGTTCGAGCCCCGCGATGATGTCGTCTCTGAGCTGCCCGTTCAGCGCGTTCAGCGCGTCCGGCCGGTTCATCGTGAGCGTGCCGACGCCGCGCTCGTCGTCGAACTCGACCGTAGCCGCGTCCAGTGTGTCGTCCATGGCCGATGGTCACGGGCAACGATCAAAAAGGACACTGTTCGTCGCCTCGCGTCCAGAATGCCGTCCTCGAGCGGTGCGTTCGGTCGCCGACTCAAAGCGACCATCTACAATCGTTCGCAAGATGATGGGTTGGTGGAATCGTCACCCAATTCATATACTTCTCATAGGTCACCAAGAGACGATATCGGCCCCGCTACTGGGATTTCCGTTTCTCTCCCGACACGTTCGAATCGATCCACATCGAATTGCCTGACTATCCGCTCTCGCTCAAAATAGCCCGCTGCAGCGCACAACTGTGCGGAGAACACTCTATTCAACCAGACGACCTCTCACGATCACCGCATAGTCCGGGTGTTGAAATATCGACCTCGAGTGCCGATCACCGAACCGGGGACGAGTACTCGAGGACTCAGAACGCTCGGAGGTCCTCGAGCACCGCCTGCGCGCTGCCGTCTGCGATGACGTTGCGAGCCTTCTCGAGGCCGTCCTCGAGGCTCTCGACGTCTTGGCGGGCGTACATTCGGAACGCGCCGTTGAGCGCGATGGCGTCGGCGAAGTGGTCCTCGCGGTCGCCGGCGAGGACTTCCTCGGTGATCGCGGCCGAATCGGCGGTCACGTCCTCGACCTCGAGGTCCTCGGCTTCCACCGCCATGCCGTACTCGGCGGTCTCTATCTCGTAGTCCTCGAGGTCCTCACCCTCGTCCCATTCGGCCACCTTCGTATACCCGGGGCGGATGTCGTCGTAGCCCTCCATCCCCTGGAAGAAGATGGCGCGGGAGTAGTCGAGTTGGTCGCTCGCTTTGAGCGTGTCCGTCAGCTTCTTCGCGAACGCGAGGTGGTAGAACGAGCCGAGGTGGACGTCGGCGTTCGCGGGGTTGGCGATCGTCTCGATCGTGTTGACGAACGTCCGGACGCCCATCCGATCGCGTCGGTCGTAGAGGTCCTGAATCCCGGGATTGAACGCCGGCTGGTAGTAGAAGCCGAAGCCGGTCTCGTCGACCATGTCCGCGCTCTCGCTCGGCTCGAGTTCGGTCCGGACGCCGAGGTCGTCGAGGACGTGCTTGTAGGCCGTGGCCTTCTGGGTCGGGACCCGGTCGCCGGAGTGGACGACGACGGGGGTGCCCGCGGCGGCGGCGACGACGCCGGCACCGACGCCGAGGACGGCGGAGGTGTGCTTGCCGTCGTAGTTCGCCCCGCAGTCGACCGGATCGGCCTCGGGCTCGGCGGTGACGACCGACTCCTCGCGCATGACGTCGGTGTAGGCCGCCAGCTCCTCGGGGTTGTTGCGCTTCCAGCGGTTGGCTAGCCAGAACGCGCCGAGCGTGGTCGCGTCGGGTTCGTCCGCCAGAATCCGCTGGAAGGCCTCGCGAGCCTGCTCGCGGCTCATGTCGTCGGCCGATTTGGGACCGGAACCGACTACTTCCGTCATCAGCCGTTTCAGCGGCCAGTCGCCGAACTCCTGTGTTGCCTGCGCCATGTGCACTCGTTCGGACGGACGGCGCAAAAACCCCCCGTTTCCGGTAGTTCCTCCCCCGCCGAATAACGGGTTTTCCATCGCAGCGGGCCCCGAGTACCGGAAACCCAACCCGTCCCGTCGTTCGGGACGACCCGAAAACGATACGGCCCCCTTCTCCCTAGGGCAACCAATGAGTACCCTGTCGGGGAACTGGCGCGAAGCCATCGACGACGTGGACGCGGCCCTGATCGACGGCTATCAGAGCGGCTTCCCGATCGCCGAGCGCCCGTTCCGCAGCGTCGCCGCCGATCTCGGGATCGACGAATCGGCGGCGGTCGACCGCGTTCGCGCCCTCCGGGAATCGGGGATCGTCCGCCGGTTCGGTGCCGTCCTCAACCCGCCGGTCATCGGTTCGTCGACCCTCGCCGCGGTCCGTGCGCCCGCGGACCGCTTCGACGAGATCGCGGCCGTCATCAACGACTACCGGCAGGTCAACCACAACTACGCCCGCGATCACGAGTGGAACATGTGGTTCGTCGTCACCGCGGGGTCGCAGGACGCTCGAGACGACATCCTCGCCGAAATCGAGGACCGCACCGGCTGTGCGGTGCTCGACCTGCCGATGCTGACCGACTACTACATCGACCTCGAGTTTCCCGTCGTCAACGGCGATCGCTTTGCACGCGAATCGCTCGAGGACCGCACCGACGCCTCGGCGACCCGGATCAGCGAGGCGGCGACGGGCGACCTCTCCGCGCTCGAGGCCGAGTTGCTGCTCGAGATCCAGAACGGGTTCCCGCTGTCGGCGACGCCCTACCGCGACATCGCCGAAAACGTCGGCTACGCGGTCGAAGACGTCCTCGAGGCCATCGAGCGGCTCCGGGAAACGGGGTGTATCAAGCGGATCGGCTGCGTGGTCAACCACGTCGTAACGGGCTTCGACGCCAACTGCATGGTCGTCTGGGACGTGCCGGACGACTCCCTCGACGAGTGGGGCGAGCGCGCCGGCGGGCTGCCCTACGTCACGCTCTGTTATCACCGCCCCCGCAGACCCGAGCAGGAGTGGCCGTACAACCTGTTCACGATGCTCCACGGCCGCGACCCCGAGGCCGTCGACGCGAAGATCGACGAACTCGCCGCCGACTACCTCCCCGTCGAGCACGAACGGCTCTACTCGACCGAGACGCTGAAACAGACCGGCGCGCGATACGAGGACCTGGTCGGACGGTGACCGGACGAAGACGGTTTTCGTGATGCCGAAGAACCGTCAATCGTCTCCCTTCGGATGGAAGAGTTCCTCGACGGCACAGTCGAAACACCGGGCGAGTTTGAACGCCAGCGTCAGCGACGGATCGTACTTCGAGTGTTCGATCGCGTAAATCGTCTGGCGGCTCACGCCGACCTCGTCGGCCAGTTCCTGCTGGGTGAGGCCGTGTTCCTCGCGCCGTTCCCGGAGTTCGTTGTCCATCGCTCGGTCGAATATCGGGTTCGAACATCAAATACGCTGGCGAATCTCGGTCGCACCGAGGACGAGCAAGACCGTGACGACGCCGACGGCGGCGAGACCGTCGACCTCCCGTGGAACGGTGGCGTCACTCACCGCATACCAGCCGTAGAGTCCCACCATCGACACGAGGAGGACGACACCGACGACGGCCAGCGCGAGATCGAGGTTCCGGACGTCGCGCTCGTCGACGATGCCGCCCGAACCACGGCGCGTCCGCCCGTAGTACCCGACGTTGAAGAGGACGACCAATATCGTCGGAGACACGAGGAGGTCCCCGAGCGACGGGTCGGCGGGCGCGGTCCCAGTAGCGACTTCGAACGCCGGGATAATCAGCGCCGGCACGAGAAACAGGAGCACGTTGTACTGCAGGGGGAGCAGCGACCCAGTCGACCCGTCGGCCGGCGTGGGTTCCGGCCGGTCGGCACCGAAGAATTCCTCCTCGAGGGTTCCTCTGAGATCGATGGCCAAACCGACGAACGCACAGACGACCATCACGCCGACGGCCCCGAGGTAGCCCCAGACCGTGATCGTGTCGAGAACGACATCGATCGCGACGAATCCGGACGCGATGACGAGACCACTGGTGATCGCTGCAACGAGGACCAGGAGGGAACCGTACGCCCTAAGCGGGTTTTCAGGCATGTGCGACACTTGTGGCTTGGACTACATAAATGTAAAGGTATCTTTGCATCCAGTCGGCCATCGGTCATGGAGCGGCGACTCGAGCCACCTCGTCAGTCGAGGGAAGCGTCGGATGACGGATGAAACGTCTCGGCGGCAACAAAGACGGACCGGCGCCAAAACCGACCGTCTCCGTCAGACGGTGCTACCGCGGGCCGCGATCACTCGAGCGCCTCGGCCACGACTTCGATCGGCGTCGGCGGCTCCTCGGGCGCACCCGGCCGATTCTCGAGTTGGGTGCGACAGGAGGCTCCGGGTGCGACGACGCGGTCGCCCGCGCTCTCGTCGACCTGCTCGTACAGGATCGAGGCGATGGCGTCGCTCATCGAGGCGTGTTCGGACTCGTAGCCGAAACTGCCGGCCATGCCACAGCAGCCCGAATCGAGCGGGTCGACGGCGTAGCCGGCCCGGCGGAGCACGCCGACGGCGTGGTGGTCTTTCGCGACCGACTTCTGGTGGCAGTGGCCGTGATAGACGAGATCCTGCGCCGCCGAGCCGGCGTCGAACGCGATCGTCTCGTCCAGCCGGAAGGTGTCGATGTACTCGCAGACGCCGTAGGTCGCGCCGGCGAGCGTCTCGGCCGCCTCCGAGGAGAGCAGATCGAGGTAGTCCCCCTGAAACATGACCGCGTCGGAGGGCTCGATGACGACCACGTCCCAGCCCTCGGCGACCCGCGGCGCGAGCGCGGTGACGTTCTTGCGGGCGGCGTCTTCCGCCTTGTCGAGGAACCCCTTCGAGAACGCCGGCCGGCCGGTATCGCCGAGGTCGTCGGGCACCGCGACGTGGACGCCGGCGGCCTCGAGCACGCGGACCGCCGCCTTCCCGGCCTCGGGGTGGCTGTAGTTCGTGTAGGTATCGGGGTAGAGGACGGCCTTGCGGTCGGCCTCGGCCTCGCTGACGCGAGCGCCGCCCCGCTGGTGGAACCAATCCCGGAACGTCGTCGCGTGGAACGTCGGCAGCGGCCGGTCCGAATCGATTCCGACGACCACCTCGAGGGCCTTGCGCGCGCCCGGGAGCTTCGGCAGGGCGTTCGACAGCGGGGCGAGTTGGCTCCCCACCTTCGAGAGCGTCGCGACGTTGGCGAAGAGCCGGTCCCGCAGGCTCGCGCCGTTGCGCTGGTGGTACTCGTGGGTGACTTCGGCCTTGAGCTTCGCCATGTCGACCTCGCTCGGGCAGTCGATGGCACAGCCCTTGCAGCCGATACAGAGCCCCATCACCTCCTCGACGAACTCGTCGGAGACGGCCTCATCGGGATCTAAATCGCCGCTCATGGCCTGCCGGAGCGCGTTCGCCCGGCCGCGGGTCGCCGTGATCTCTTCCTGGCTCGCCCGGTAGGTCGGACACATCACGCCGCCGGTGGTCTCCTGTTCGCCGCGACAGCCGCCACAGCCGTGGCAGAGTTCGACCATGCCCTGCATGCCGTTGTCGTTCTCCCACTCGAGGGCGGGCTCGAAGCCGGCATCGAACTCGTAGTCGGGGTCGAACCGCAGGTGCTCGCGCAGATCGGTGGGGTCGTCCTCCCGAAACACGACCTGTCCCGGGTTCAGGAGCCAGTCGGGGTCGAACGCCGTCTTGAGGTCCTGAAAGGTCTCCCAGAGGTCGTCGCCGTAGAGCTTGTGATTCCACTGGGTGCGGGCGCGGCCGTCGCCGTGCTCGCCCGAAACCGACCCACCGAGTTCGACCACGAGGTCCGTCACGTCGTCCGCGATTCCATGCAGTTGCTCGAGGCCGATCTCGGTCTTCGTGTTCACGAGCGGGCGGACGTGGAGCACGCCGGGGCCGGCGTGGGCGTAGAAACTGGCGTAGGTGTCGTGGCTCTCGAGGATCCCTTCGAATCGCTCGACGAACTCGGGGAGCCGCGCCGGCGGGATCGCGGTGTCTTCGATGAAGGAGATGTGCTTCTCGTCGGTCGTCCGCGAGAGCAGGATCGGCAGCCCGGACTTGCGGAGCTTCCAGAGCTTCGCGCGCTCGGCGTCGTCGTAGGCCTCGAGGGCTTCGATGGCGAGCGGTTCGCTATCGCTGCGTGGCGCGTCCTCGGCCGGCGCAGCCGTCGGCGACGCCGACGGCACGCGGTCGGCTAGCAAGCCGGCGACCTGTTCTTTCCCGTGCTCGTCGTCCTCGGCGTAGAACTCCACGAGGAGGACGGCGTTCGTTCCCGCGGGCAGCATCTCGGTGACGGGGCCGAACTCCGCGGTGTCGCGAGCGAGGTCGATCAGCACGTCGTCTAACACCTCGACGGCGGCGGGGTCGTGTGCGAGGATCGGCTCGACGTCTTCCATCGCCTCGTGGAGGTCGGGGTAACAGAGCAGCGAGACGGCCTTCGTTTCGGGGATCGGCTCGAGCGAGACGGTCGCCTCGGTGACGATCGCCAGCGTGCCCTCGCTGCCGGCCAGCAGGCGCGCGAGGTTGACGGTGCCGGGATCACCCGTCTCTTCGCCGCCCGGAAGGCTCGATCCGCGAGCCTCCGCGACGAGCCGGTCGAGGTTGTATCCCGACACGTTGCGCTTGAGATCGGGATACGTTTCCTCGATCAGGTCGGCCTCCTCGTCCAGAATCCGCTTGACTTCGGCGTAGATCCGTCCCTCGAGGTCGCCGTCGGCATCGGCCCGCTCACCGATCTCCTTGAGGGTGACCTCGCCGAAGGTCGTCACAGTGCCGTCGGCGAGGACCGCCTCCACTTCCTCGACGTAGGCGTCCGTTTTCCCGTACTTCAGCGAGTGCGAGCCGGTCGAGTTGTTGCCGATCGCGCCGCCGATGGCGCTCTTGTCGCCCCACGCGGGGTCGGGGGCGAACTTGAGGCCGTGGGACTCGAGTGCCTCGTTGAGCGTCCCGAGAATGGTCCCAGGCTGGACCGTCGCCGTGCGGCCCTCGGGATCGATCTCGAGGATCTCGTTCATGTGCCGCGTAAAGTCCAGCACGACGGCCCGGTTGACCGTCTGCCCGGCGAGACTCGTACCGCCGCCCCGCGGGAGCACGGGGATCTCCCGTTCGGCGCAGTACTCGAGGATCCCCCTCACGTCGGCCGTCGACTGGGGAAAGGCGACGGCGATCGGCGTCACCTCGTAGGGGCTCGCGTCGGTCGCGTACAATTCGCGGGAGTAGGAGTCCGCGCGGACCTCGCAGTCGACGAGTGCCTCGAGGTCCGCGACCAGCGCCGGACGATCGACGTCGTCGCTCCGGTAGTCGTAGTTCGCTCGCCGGTCGGCGGCTGGGTCAGCGCTCGGCTCGAGGGACATGCGCTATCCTTGCGCAGGCGCGGCCAAAAGCATCCGCATTGGCGAACTCCGTGGCTCGACGCGTCGGCTGACCGTCGGTCGGGAGCCGACGGGAAGCGACCGGACGGCCGCTCTCGAGTCGTCCGGCCCGCACGTGGGGCGAGGTGCTGGGAGTGGTGACCGAGTCGAAAAGTGGCCCCGTCGTTTTCCCACGTGTGCCCCCGGGGCCGCCGTCCGATTCGCTCGGACGGGAGGTGTACGTTGTGGGGCTCCCATCACAAATAGCATGCCTAACTAGTCAGGTCAATCGACGCCGCTCGTGAACGCTCTGAGCCGTCGCGCGGCCTCCTAAGGAGCCCGGAATTCGCTCACAGAAATATCATTCTCCTTTCAGTGAATAGTCTGGTGACCAATTAGACAGGTTCACACCGGAGTGATACTTATGAGTTATATTGCGATGGAAAATGTGTATTAGATCCCTATTTCTTGACTGGGATTTTCTATATATACTGTGTTTAGATGGTTGGTATTACTATCAAATATCCATTATCTGGACGAGTTAATAATATGAAATTCATGTTGGTGGAACGGTTTTATCCGACAAATGACGGAGAATCAGTAAAATACCCGATTCAGAGATATCCAGTGATAGAAGCGTATCTCCGTGCCTTCTTCTTTGTATTATTCGCCTTTGAACTCTCAATTCTTTCGATTATCGCAATCCTATCTAATCCCGCCGAACCAGAGCTCGGATGGCTCATCGGTACTGTTTCCGCTCTCGTTCTTTGGTATTCTGCCCTCACTGTACGGCGAACGAAAGTAAAACTTCAGCAGCAGTAATGAGGAGGATGAGGGCTATCGAAGAACCGCTTCATGAGACCGGCACCAGTTGCCAACTGGCACATGGAAATATGCTTCGTTCACGTTGGGGACACCGTGACGATTATTCGCCCTCGTCGCCCCAGTCGCCGCTCATCCCGACGCGTTCGCCGTCCTCCCAGACGTAGTAGCCCTCGCCGGTCTTCTTGCCGAGGTTACCCGCCCGGACCTTCCGGCGCAGGGACTGGGGCGGCTTGAACCGCTCGCCCAACTCCTCGCGGAGGTGTTCGGCGATGTGCAGGCGCACGTCCAGTCCGACGTGGTCGGTCAACTCGAGCGGTCCCATCGGGTGCCCGTAGCCGATCTCCATCCCCTCGTCGATGTCGGCCGGGCTGGCGACGTCCTGTTCGACCATCCGGATCGCCTCGAGGCCGAGCGCGAGACCGAGTCTCGAGGTGGCGAAGCCGGCCGTATCGCGCACGACCACGTCCTCCTTCTCGATGCCCCGGACGTAGTCGACGGCGAACTCCTCCGTGCGGTCGTCGGTCTGCTCGGCGATGACGATCTCGACGAGGTCCATGATGTGGGGCGGGTTGAAGAAGTGCAGTCCCACCGCCCGCTCGGGGTGCTCGAGGACGCTCGCCATCTCGGTCACGGACAGCGAGGAGGTGTTCGAGGCGATCACGGTGTCCTCGCTCGCGGCGGCTTCGATGTCTGCGAACACGTCCTGCTTGAGGTCCATGTCCTCCGGCACGGCCTCGACGACGAGGGCCGCGTTGTCGACCGCCGCCTCGAGGTCCGTCGTCCCCTCGATGCGCTCGAGCGTGTCCGTCATCTCGGCTTCGCTGAGTTTGTCTCGATCGACGCCCCCTTGGAGGTTCTCTCGGATGCCCTCGAGACCGTCCTCGACGAAGTCCTCCTCGATGTCCCGCAGGACGACGTCGTGGCCCGCCATCGCGGAGACCTGTGCGATTCCGTGGCCCATACTGCCGGCTCCGAGGACTGCGATTTGCATGTGCGAACCCACAGACGAAGCGATCAAAAGCGTTCCCTTTCGAACAAACAGCACTACTGCGACCGAGACGAAGTCCCCGTCTGTACCGTTTCCGAACCAACTCACGGCGCGCGCTGTCGATCGTGCCCGAGTATTTCGAGGGCCGATCGACGCCACTGTGCGAGGGACGAGGACCGCAGCGACCGAAAGCGCGGCGCGAAGCGGCGCGGAAAGGCGAGCGGCAACGCCGCGAGCCGGGGAGCGAGGACCGCAGTCGGGTGGGGAGGCCGTGGTGCTGTGCCGGGCGGGACTGAAAGGGGCGAGAGGGCTCGAGGAAGGCGGACGACGGAAGCACCGCAGGCCGACGGCCGAGGAGCGAAGCGAGTCCCCCGAGTCGAGCTCTCTCGGGGCTTTCTGGGCACCGATAGTAGCCACTGAAAGTCATTGCACATCTGATCGCACGACCGCGTTGCGATCAGTATGTAAATCGTTTCAGTGACTACTATATTTTCTACCCGTGTGGCACCTGTCTATTCACGACGGCGAAATGCCTACTTCTGTAACCCGACGACCGAACCCGAAGAACGGAGCGCCTTTGGTTCCCGAGCGCGAGCCACTCAGTACCAATGAGCGATCGGCAGCCAGTTATCGTGCAGGCAGTCCGGACTCCGCAGGGGAAACACGGCGGCGTCTTCGCCGAGACCGGCAGCGAGGAACTTTCGGTCCCGCTCGTCGACGCGATGCTCGAGCGAACCGGTCTCTCGGGCGAGGACGTCGACGACATCCGGTGGGGCTGTGCCAAGCAGGTCAACGAGCAGAGCAACAACATCGCGCGGGTGATCGCCCTCCTGTCGGAGCTGGGCGAAAGCGTGCCCGGCACCACCATCGATCGGCTCTGTGCCTCCTCGGCCGAGGCGATCATGAGCGCCAGCGACGCCGTTCGAGCGGGCCAGCGCGAGGTCATCGTCGCCGGCGGCGTCGAGAACATGTCCCGCAACGAGCGCCGAAAGGGGATCGACTCCTACGCGGGCATCGCCGAGCAGTACGACGCGGCCGGGCTCGCGATGGGCCAGACCGCCGAGAAGGTCGCCCGCGAGTACGACATCTCCCGCGAGGCCCAAGACGAGTACGGGGCCCGGAGCCAGCAACGCGCCTGCGAGGCCACCGAGGCGGGCAAGTTCGACGACGAGATCGTCCCCATCGAGACCGAGGACGGCACGATCACCGAGGACGAGGGGCTCCGCCCCGGGACGACCGCGGAGAAGATCGCCGGCCTCCCGCCCGCGTTTCAGGAGGACGGCACCGTCACCGCCGCCAACGCCTCGCAGGTCTCCGACGGCGCTGCGGGCGTCCTGATCACGAGCCGAGAATTCGCTGACGAGCGGGACCTCGAGGTCATGGCCGAAATCGAGGATCACAACGTCGCCGGCGTCGATCCCACCGTCATGGGAATCGGCCCGGTGCCGGCGGTGCGGGGCATCTGGGAGCGAAACGGCCGCGACGCCGACGACTACGACCTCGTGGAACTCAACGAGGCCTTCGCCAGCCAGACGATCTACTGCCGGGACGAACTCGGCTTCGACGACGAGACGTTCAACGTCAACGGCGGCGCGATCGCCATCGGCCACCCGCTGGGGGCCTCCGGCGCTCGCCTCCCCGTGACGCTGATCCACGAACTCCAGAAGCGCGGCGGCGGCCTCGGCCTCTCGACGATGTGCGTCGGGTACGGCCAAGGCGCCGCCGTCGAACTCCGCGTGCCAGAACAGTAGTCGAGCGGCGCGCTGCTCGCGTCTCGAGCGATCTTGATTTTGGGTTCGCGACTGCTCGAGGACGGACTCGAGTGGATTTCGCACCTCGAACACTCGGCCTACGAGACGAGTCTGAAACGGACCGAAAAGAGCCGCGAAAACGGCAGACAGAAGATCGATCTACGCCGCGACGTTCCCAATCAGAGGATCTGGTCGGCGATGATGTTCTTCTGGATCTCGCTCGTGCCCTCGTAGATCTTCGTGATGCGGGCGTCGCGGTAGTAGCGCTCGGCGGGGTAGTCCGTCACGTAGCCCGAGCCGCCGTGGACCTGAATGCCCTCGTCGGCGACTTCGACCGAGATCTCGCTCGCGAAGTACTTCGCCATGCTCGAGTACTGCGCGGCGACGTCTTGGTTGTCCTGTTCGACTTGGGTCGCGGCGCGGTAGGTCAGCGAGCGGGCGGCCTCGACCTTGGTGGCCATCTCGGCGATCTTGTGCTGGATGGCCTGGAACTCGGAGATCTTCTGGTCGAACTGCTCGCGCTGGTTGGCGTACTCGATAGCGGCGTCGAGCGCGCCCTGTGCGGCGCCGACGGCCTGTGCGGCGACGCTGGTGCGGCCGGAGGCGAAGAACTCCATCAGCTGGTAGAAGCCCTTGTCGACTTCGCCGATGACGTTCTCCTCGGGGACGCGGACGTCGTCGATGACGACTTCGGCGAGGTCGGAGGCTCGGATGCCGAGTTTGTTCGTGATCTTGTCGGTCGAGACGCCGTCGCGGTCCATCTCGACGAGGAAGGCGGTGATGCCCCGGTGGCCCTCGTCGGGGCTGGTCTTGGCCATCAGTACGCCGACGTCGGCGACGGTGCCGTTGGTGATCCACATCTTGTTGCCGTTGAGGACGTACTCGTCGCCGTCCTTCTCGGCGACCGTCTCGATGCCGGCGACGTTCGAGCCGTGTGCGGGCTCGGAGATCATCGAACAGGAGGCGGTCTCGCCGTTGGCGATCTTGGGCAGCCACTCCTCTTTCATCCACTCGTCGCCGAACTCGATGATCATGTCCGTCCCGAAGCCGGCGGAGCCGACGGCCGAACCGATCCCGGGGTCGGCGCGCCAGAGTTCCTCGGTGACGATCGTCGAGGAGATCTTGTCCATCCCGGCTCCGTCGTACTCGAGCGGGATGTTCGGCGCGACGAAGTCGTACTCGGCGGCCTTTCTGCGCAGGTCTTCGGGATACTTGTGTTCCCGGTCGTGTTCCTCGGCGACCGGCACCATCTCGTTTTCACCGAACTCGCGGACGGCCTCGCGGATCGCCTCGTGCTCAGCTGACAGCTGGAATGCCATATCGTTTGCTTGGTGTCGTCTTACAAAGTAGCTTCGGATATGCCCGAAATTTGTTTTTGTTAATATTCCGTCGAACGGCCCGCAAGCACGGAAACGAACGGATCGCGAGAGACCGAGCGGCGAGTGGGCTCGCGATTACTCGCCGATGTCGTCGGCGTCGTCGCCGCGAAGCTCGAACTTCTGGACCTTGCCGGTGGTCGTCCGCGGGAGTTCCCGAACGAACTCGACCTCGCGGGGGTGTTTGTACTCCGCGAGGTTGGTCAGGCAGTACTGTTTGATGTCTTCCGGCGTCGCCTCGGCGTCGGGCGTGGTCACGATGAACGCCTTGACGGTCTCGCCGCGGCGCTCGTCCGGAATCCCGACGACGGCGGCGTCGGCGACGTCCTCGTGTTCGAAGAGCAGTTCTTCGACCTCGCGCGGGTAGACGTTGTAGCCGCCCGTGACGATCATGTGCTTCTCCCGGTCGACGACGTAGAAGAAGTTATCCTCGTCCCAGTAGCCGATGTCGCCGGTGTGGAACCAGCGCTTGCCGTCCTCGTACGTGAAGGCCTCCTCGTTGGCCTCGGGTAGCCCGTAGTACTCCTTCATCACGTTCGGCCCGTGGATGACGAGTTCGCCCGTGATCTCGTGGATCGCCGCCTCCTCCTCGTCGATCGGCCCCTCCTCGACGCGTGGCACCTCGTTGAACTCCTCGTCGACGATCTTCGCCTCGACGCCCTCGAGGGGCTGACCGATGCTGCCCTTCCGGCGGGCGTCGTTCGTGTTGGCGTGGGTGACCGGACTCGTCTCGGTCAGGCCGTACCCCTCGTTGAGCTGGACGCCCCAGAGCGATTCGAACCGCTCTAAGACCTCGAGCGGCAGGCTCGAGCCCCCGGAGTTCGCAAAGCGCAGGGCCTCGAACTCGTAGCTCTCGGCGTCGGGCTGGTTGATCATGTCGTTGAACATCGCGGGGACGGCGAACATGATCGTGATATCGTCGTCCTCGAGTTGGTCCATCACCGTCGGGGCGTCCCACTCGGGGACGGGGTAGTAGGTCCCGCCGCTGTACATCGCGCCGTTCATCACGACGGACATGCCGTAGATGTGGAACAGCGGGAGCGTGCCGATGAGACGGTCGGAGGCCTGAAACCCGCCCGGCGGCACGCTCGCGTTGGCCCGCGTCGTAAAGGCGAGGTTGTGGTGGGTCAACAGCACGCCCTTCGGCGTGCCGGTCGTCCCCGACGTGTAGGGCTGGACCGCGACGTCGTCGTCCGCGCGATCGACGGTCGCCTTGGTCTCCTCGGCGAGGAACTCGTCGAACGCCGTCGCGCCGTCGACGTCCGCGCCGACACTGACGACCTGCTCGACGTCGGTGTCGTCCTGTACCTCGAGGACGTTGGGAACGAGATCGGCCAGCGCGACGACGGCCTTCGCCCCGCTGTCGCCGAGCATGTGGCGGATCTCGCGGGCCTTGTACTGGGGATTCATCGGGACGATGATCCCGCCGGCACGCAGGGTGCCGTAGAACGCCGTCACGAACTGTGGCAGGTTCGGCAGGTAGATCCCGACGCGGTCACCCTCGCCGATCCCGCGGTCCTCGAGTGCCTGTGCGAACTGTCCGGCTCGCGTCCAGAACTCCTCGTAGCTCAGTTCCGCGCCGTCGTAGGCGATCGCAGCCGAATCCGGGTTCGCATCGACCGTCGCCCCGACCTCCCGAACGAGATTTGTCATACTTTGTGTACGGTCGTCTGAGGGCCACAAAAGGGTTGTTACTCATCGATCCAATTTATTTCGGTTGTTCGAGAAACCGGGGGCGAGTGGCCCGGCCGGCGGGCCGCAGTCAGTCGCTGGTCGACGACGTGTCGATACCGGAGTCGGAGCCGCTCTCGGCCGGCATCTCGTAGCCGACGACGAAGCGGGCGTGGAGCAACACGCCGACGATGGCGGCCGCGGGGACGATCTGGACCGCGACGTGGACGATCGATCCGAACATCGCACAGAGCGCGGCGATGACGTAGAGCCCGCGGATCGGAATCGAGAGGTCTCGAGCCCCGTCGAAACCGACGGTCGCGACGATCAGGCCGACGGTGCCCGCCAGTACGACGGGGAACGCGATCAGCGTCTCACTCGACCAGTAGATGAGGCTGTTGTTCGTGATGAAGGCGTAGGGGATGACGAACCCGGGCGCGCCGAGTTTGAGCGCCTGCAGACACGACTGCAGGAAACTCGAGTCGGCGATCCGGGACCCGATCGCGACCGAAATCGCGACCGGCGGCGTGATCGCCGACAGCATCGCGAAGTAGAACACGAACATGTGTGCCGTGATCTGGGGCACGCCCATGCCGATGATCCCGGGCGTGACCAAGACGACGACGAGGACGTACGCCGCCGGCGTGGGCATTCCGAGTCCGAACATGATGCTCGCGATCATCGCGAGGAAGAGGACGATGAAGAGTCCGCTTCCCAGCCCGAACAGCGAGACGCCATCGCCCAGTCCGATAATCGTCGTGGCGATCCCCTGCGTGAGGCCGGTCCCCTCGAGCAGTTCGATGATGAGCCCCATCGCGGCGAGGACGCCGATCAGCGGCGCCATTTCGATGCCGCCCTGTTTGAGCCCGTCGAACGTCTGTTTGGTCGTCGCGAGCAGGTTCCGGCCGATCGTGTCGGCCGCGACGCTCGTCTCGCCGACCTCGAGCGTGATGTCTTCCTCGCCTACGCCAAAGACGCCGACGAGAACGTTTCGGATGTACATCACACCGATGAGCGTAATGATGGTGTACAGGCCGGCGGAAAGCGGCGTGTACTGCAGGTAGACGAGCGTCAGCAGGAGCACGCCGATCGGGATCGTAAAGTGCAGCCCGCTGACCAGCGCCCGCCAGTCGAACGTCGACAGGTCCTTCGATACCCACCCGAACTTGAGGATGGTGAAGTGGACGGCGATGCAGACGCTGAGGTAGAACAGCGCTGCGGGGACGACGCCCGCCTGAACGATTTCGACGTAGCTGACGCCGGTGAAGTCGGCCATGAGGAACGCCGCGACCCCCATCACCGGCGGCAGCATCTGTCCGCCGGCGGAGGCGACCGCCTCGATCGAGGCGGCGAAGTCGTCGCGGACGCCCTGATCTTTCATCATCGGGATCGTGAAGCTCCCGGTCGTCGCCGTGTTCGCCGCGGCGCTACCGGTGATCGATCCCATGACCATACTCGAGATGACGGCGATCTGGACGACGCCGGTCCGCAGACTCGTCCCGAGTTCACGGCCCACGTCGAGGACGAAATCCATCAGTCCGTAGGCCTTGGCGATCCCGGCGAACATGATGAAGATCGCGACCCACGTCGAGCCGATCCGCATGAGGGTCTCGTCGTAGACGCCACTGACGCTGATCGCGCCGTTTTCCGCGATCGTTTGCCAGTTCATCCCGGTGTGGTAGAAGAGGCCGGGCAGGTTTGGTCCGACCGCCGTATGCGCGTAGGCGATCGAGAGGACGGCGACGGCCGCGATGATGTTCCCGAACGCCCGCCGCGTCGCGTCGATCGCCAGCGTGATGAGGAGCACCCCGACCAGATGGTCGGTCGTATTGTATCCGAGGAGGTGTGCGGACTCGGTCAGCCGAACGTAATTGGTGTGGACGTACAGCACTGCGCCGATCGCCGCGACACCGAGAGCGAGGGCGATGATCGGGTCGACCCGCGCGTACGCTGCTTTGAGTGCCTGAAGGCCTCGTCCCGTTTCGCCGGACTCGGCCGTCCCGGTCGCATCAGTCGCGGACGGTTCGGTTGCGGCGTCGCTGCTCGCGTCGCGATCGGCGTACTGCGAGCGAGCGTAATCGAAGTAGTACAACGCCAACCCCAATCCGAGGAAGACGTTGACGTACTCGTCGGTCTCCGCGAACAGGTCGATCTGGACCGCGAACGCGATTTTCATCGCGTATCCGATGGTCAACAGCGTCAGCGCTACGCCCAGCACGTAGACGATCCCGGAGAGGACGTCCAGCGGACCGGCTCGGCCGAGCGACTGGCGGGCACGGCGGGAAAGGCGGCTAATGGAAGCCATCGCGAGTTACGGCTCTTCGGCTCGTTCGAACTCGTCTTGCCAGACGCCGATCTCCTCGTAGAAGTCCGCCGCGGCGGCGTGGAACGGAACGTCGTCGTACATGTTCTCGACCCAGAACTCCTCGTCGTCGAGTCGGGCGAGGACGGCGCTGTAGTCCTCGAGCGCGCTGCGGTTTTCGTGCATCGTCTCGAGGAAGTTGTAGACGGTGTCGTAATCGAGGTCGGCTCGAGAGACGAAGTTGTACGCGAAGGTCGGACAGTGAACCTCGTCGGGAGCGTTCTGGGTGCCGTCGATCTCGTCGCCGCTGAACGACTGAATGAGCAGGCGGTCGTCGCCCTCCCACTCCTCGAGGGTCGAATCGTCCACGTCGAGGATGTTCAGATCGGCGGAGTTCAGCATTTCCTGCACCCAACCGGGCACGATGCTGAAGTTCATGTACGTGCCGACCCCGACGTCGAGGCTGCCCTCGTTGAGCGACCCGCTCTGGTCACCGTACCCGACGCTCGTCCGGTTGTAGTCGTCCGTCGCGTAGTCGAGTGCCCGCTCGAGTGCGGGGGCCGTGCCCGACCCTCGGGGCGTCGGCGAGACCGTCGTTCCCGACTCGATCTCCGACAGCGACTCGAGGCTCTGCGAGAGGAAGAACCACGGCAGGTCATAGAAGTGGAACACCTGCGCCATCTCGAACTCGAGTTGGTCGAAGTCGCCCGCCCCTTCTTGGACCTCCTGGGCCGACCAGTTCTGGATGTAGACCATTTCCGCCTCCTGGCTGTTGAGCGCACCGAGGTTCGCTTCGGTGCCCTCGCTCGTGCGCGCTTCGACGTTGAGGTCGTCGCTGTTGTCATTGATGACCTGTGCGATGCCCTCGTTGGCAGAGTAGGCCGTCGTCGACGCCTGCGACGTTCGCATCCGAACGGTGCCCTCTTCGACATCGCCGCCTTCGCCGCCGAGACACCCGGCCAGTGCCGTGGCCGTGCCGATTCCGGTTGCCGCGAGCAGCGATCGTCGAGTTGTCCCCGTGTTCGTGGAAATAGGTCGATCCACCATGCCAAGTCGTTACATAACTCCCTCGTATAATCCTTCCGCTATTATCCGAACATACATATCTCACACGGTATAAAACAATTGATTGTAAAATAATATCAAGTGTATAGCGTGCAATCCGCCGCGAAACACCCCTGACGTGTCACTCAGGTATCGACCTGATAACAGGTATCGCAACGCCTATTGCGCCCTTGGCGAAGTATGACGTATGCTGGATTTCGTTCAGCTCGAGGCGGACCTCGACCAGGAAGAGCGGATGATCCGGGACACCGCCCGGGAGTTCGTCGACGAACACGTCAAACCCGATATCGGCGAGCACTTCGAGAACGGGACGTTCCCGAAGGAGCTCATCCCGAAGATGGGCGAACTTGGTTTCTACGCGCCGAACCTCGAGGGCTACGGGTCGCCGAACGTCTCGGAGACGGCCTACGGGCTCTTGATGCAGGAACTCGAGGCGGGCGACTCGGGGCTGCGCTCGATGGCGTCGGTCCAGGGCGCGCTCGTCATGTATCCGATTCACGCCTACGGGAGCGAGGAACAGAAAGAGGAGTGGCTGCCGGCGATGGGTCGGGGCGAGGCGATCGGTTGTTTCGGCCTGACCGAGCCCGAACACGGCTCGAACCCGTCGGCGATGGAGACCTCCGCCGAACGCGACGACGACGGCTACGTCCTGAACGGCTCGAAGACGTGGATCACGAACTCGCCGATCGCCGACGTCGCGATCGTCTGGGCGCGGGACCGCTCGGCCGAAGACGATCCGGTTCGCGGCTTCCTCGTCGAGACCGACCGCGACGGCGTCAGCACGAACAAGATCACCGAGAAGCTCTCCCTGCGCGCCTCGATCACGGGCGAAATCGGGCTGAACGACGTCTACGTGCCGGAGGAGAACGTCCTGCCCGGCGTCTCCGGGATGAAGGGACCGCTGTCCTGTCTCACGCAGGCCCGCTACGGGATCGCGTGGGGTGCCATCGGCGCTGCCCGGGACTGCTTCGAGGAGGCCCGCCAGTACGCGACGGATCGCGACCAGTTCGGCGGTCCGATCGGTCAGTTCCAGCTTCAACAGCGCAAGCTCGCGGAGATGGGCACGCAGATCACGCTGGCCCAACTGCTGGCCTACCGCCTTGCCGAACTCAAGGAACGCGGCGACATGCGGCCCCAGCACGTCTCGATGGCGAAGCGAAACAACGTCCGGACGGCCCGCGATCAGGCCCGGATCGCTCGCGAGATGCTCGGCGGCAACGGCATCACCACCGATTACTCCCCGATGCGTCACATGTCCAACATGGAGACCGTCTACACCTACGAGGGTACTCACGACATCCACACCCTCGTTCTCGGCGAGGAGTTCACCGGCATTCCCGCCTACCAGTAACGCCGCGATCCGGCAGTTCGGCTTCGCTTTTCGCTTTTTCTCACTTCGCGTTCTCCGATCGCGGACCGACTCGAGGACTCCTCGTCGACGCGAATCCGGAGACGGAAGGTTCGTCCCGTCAGGCGACACCTCCGTTTCAGTATCCGGAACATTGATTGCGGTCTGTGAATATCTACGGATATGGACACGGATCGGGACGAGACCGAGCCCGAGGGTGTGGGGGTCTCGACGACGCGGAAGACGTTCGCGCTCCTCGAGGCGCTCAAAGCCGAGGAGGGCGTCACGATCGCAGACCTCACGGAACGGACCGACCTCCCGAAGAGCACCGTCTACCGACACCTGCAAACGCTTACTGATCTGGGCTACGTGATCGAGCGCGACGGGAACTACTACGTCGGGTTCCGCTTCGTCGAACTCGGCGAACAGGCTCGATCCCGAAAAGTGGGATACACGGCCGCCAAGCGAGCGGTGTTCGAACTCGGACAGGAGACCGACGAACGAGCGGTGTTCATCGTCGAAGAGGACAACGAGGCCGTCTACGTCCACCGCTACGGAAGCCTCTCGAACACGATGATCGGCCAGCGGCGGCCGCTGCACTCGATGGCCTCCGGCAAGCTCATTCTCGCGGAGTGGGACGACGAGGCGGTCTCCGGCTACGTCGACGAGGTCGGACTCGAGCCGATTACGTCGAACACGATCACTGACCCCGACGCGCTGTTCGACGAACTCGAGACGATCCGCGAGCGCGGGTACGCGGTGAACAATCAGGAGCATATGGACGGACTCCGCGGCGTCGCCGTCCCCGTCTACACGCCCGACGACGAGTTCCTCGGCTCGCTGGCCGTCTTCGGGCCGACCAGCCGATTCACGGACGAGCGCGTCCACGACGAGCTCCCGACGCGACTCCGGGACAAGGCGGGCGAAATCAGGGTCACCCTCGCGTACGGCTGACGGACCCGAAATCGGACTGACGAACCCGGCAGTGTCTGATCGACCGCGTCGTTCTCGCAGACCGGTGAATCGGACCGCCGTCCGGGAACGACATTTTACTGGATGAAACACTGGTCGGACGACTCGACATCGTCGAGCGAACGGACCCGGATATTCACCACACTTTCCGCATGCTGGAACGCTCGCTTCGAAACACGTCGAACTCATCCCGCATAGTGAATTCCCTCATCTCCGCATCGAAACGCCTGTCTTCGGCTTCCGGGACGGACCCTTCGATGACTGAACTGCAGACGGGTCCGGGACTAGAGCCGACTGCAGGGCCTCTGTGCGGTCTGCGATCGACAGTACGACACTGCCTCGCTGCTCGAGACGGATGCGTGCGACTGCGATGGTTCGTCAGTCGACTAGCGTCGAACGATTCTCACTCTCAACAGCCATAACAATCGTACTACTGTTATGGGATGTCGGCCTCCTCGCGTATCTATCGCCAATACGTGATAACTAGTGAGCTGTCATCTACTGGCCACACGAGGAGACGGCGACAGGCTACTCGCCGTTCCTGTCTCCGAGGAGTATCTCCGGTCCCGGGCTATCAGCGTCAGTAGCTCGGCTTTAGTCGGCCCTATTGCGGACGGGTCGCTCGAGTGTCGATAGTCTCGAAATCCAATCCGGCATATCGACTTACAAGTTATTAAAGATAAATGAAAAGTATCGATAGTTGGGGTACGAGACGTCCAGTCAGTGGCGAGTCCAGTCAGCCGGCTGAGCGGTGGGGCAGACCGTCCGAGGGTTTATCAGGGAATCCGCGGCCAACGGGGGTATGTCGGAACACTCCCGACGACCGCGACGGACAGTCCTTCGAACGCTCGGTGCGCTCGGCACGGGCGGGCTCGCCGCAGTGACGACCGCCGGTGCGAGTACCGGTGACTCGTCTGAGCCAACGGATAACGCGACCGACGACGTCCTCGACGGCACCGATCTGTACATCGGGGTCGTCGATCGGATCGTCGACGGCGAACACGTCGTCCTCCTGCTCGAGGACGGGGAGGCAGTCGTCGACCAGCTCGTGCTTTCGGTCGATCGCTTCGACGAGATCGCGGCGGACGACATCCTGTTGACTGTCGCCGCGGACGACGAGTTGCGCGCGTACCGACACGTCCCGTCGAAACCGAACGGCTGTCCTGACCCAGACTTCGAACGCCTCTCGTCCGACGGCTGAATCGAACGCCGGAGAGCACCGGCCGAAACGGACCCCGTGGACGCCCCTCGAGCGGCCGTTTACGACAGTGTCATCTCCGCCGATATCGATAGTGTGAACCCCTCACAGTGCCCGGAAACAGCAAGTCAAAGGCGTAATGCTCGGAGGCCGCTCTATCCGAACATCATGGTGGAAACATCCTCAATCGGGATCGGGTTGGACAGACCGGGTACCACCAGCCTTCGCGCCGCGTTTTTCAGCGTCTGGTTCGTCGATCTCGTCGCGACGATCCTGTTCTTCGTCGTGCCCTACGCGTACGAACTGAATCCCGTGACGGTGTTTCTGTACGACCTCTTCGGACTCGCCGGCGTCGTACTCGCCGCCGTCATCTACGCCGGCTTCGTGATCGCGATCGGTTACGTCCTCTCGCGGCCGTTCGACATCGGCTTCGTGGCCACGGTCGTCGTCATGTACGCCATCTTCGCGAGCAACAACGTCGTCCTCTTGGTCTCCCGTGAACCGCTGCTCACGCCGTTGATGCCGTGAGTCCTATCCGACGCGAACCGTCGTCGCGTTCCAGCCGGGGTTCCGTTCCGGTCGTCTCGAACGTGACCCCCGTCCGGACGGTACTCTCTCCCTTACACACCTACGGCCGTATAATTCGACGCGAGTGATAGGACGACTTCGGCTCGGATCGGTCGTTTCAGGCGTGATCGATCGGCCCAACGGTTCGGTAATGACGAATGGACGTTCGACGGTGCGGCCGAGAGCCAGTGGGTTCCGTGGGTCAGCACCGTTTCTCGCCGATCGGAATCGCCAATTCGTTTCCGAAGAGTGAACACTATACGATTTCGGTCGGTCGGCCACAGTCGCATCAAAATGCGACGTACAAGCGATTCACGGGCTATATCGGCGGTTCGATAGGTCGACTGGCGCGTTCTAGGCTCCATCCACCGATAAAATTATTGAATATATATGCAACGAATTCGTATAGTTGACAACCACAACTATCTAGATATCGATAGACGAACCGTCCTGAAATCGATCGGCGTCGGCGCGTTCGTGACCGGAACGGCCGGATCAGTCACGGCGACGACGGACGACCCTGGTAATCCGCGAGCGTCGCCCTCGAGGGCCCCCTCGAAGCTTGCCGCCCTCACTCGAGAGCCGTGACCGCGACACTGGCGGCGTTCACGAATCAGTTCGTTGGTACCGGCCGGTCGTGTTTCGGTTGTCGTACCGGGCAGAATGACGACGGCTTAGAGCTCCGATTCGGGAGTGATGGTTGTCCGTAACTGAACAGTTTGCGATCGAAGAGGTCCGTTGCGTTATATCTCTGAAGACATGTTCGGTGGCGTTCCGATGCCCCTGATTCTCGTCTCGAAATGGTGCCCGCGTCGGCAGAGTGCCCGACTGGAAACGCCGTGCTTTATCGACGAGAAACACGACCTCGACGACGCCACGTTTCTCGACCGACGCTGGAAGAGTGAGATCAGTTACTGCCACCGTAGTCGCCGGAAACAGCTGTATTCGATGGATTCTGTTCGTTTTGAATCGACCGCAGCGTACAGCCAGTACTGCCGATAGTCGATCCGAATCACGGTTTCCTCGAGTACGACGTGATTCGGCTCGCATCAATGGTGGGCTGTCGGTCGGCCTTCTCTCCTCACTCGCGAACGGCCTCTCGCGAGCGCTCGAGACACTACTTCTAGATGTATTGAACTATACTCCAAAGTTATACTTCTGCTAAATAGTGTGGAAAATTCACTTGCATCAGTTCCCACGGTATCGCCTCTCGCTTCGCGAAACCCAATCGGACCGGTGCGTGAGAATCGTTGAGGCGGTCGATTTCTGGAATGAACCACGACAAATCGCACCGACTCACCTGTCGTCCGACGCCGAACGGCATCCTCGGCTCGGGCCAAGATTGAAACACCCCCATGACAATGCACCGGTCGGTTCAAATAGGGCGTTGCTACGCAGATTTTTTCGTTGAGGATGACAACAGCATCGTCTCGACGATGGGACTGCTCGAGGATATCGAGAGTGATGTCGCTCGCGGGATGAGTCGACTGTCCCGTTCTTCATATCCACAGATGCAAGCATCGAGTCATTGTCGACTGTGTGATCTCAGTAGCATAGCGTACTGCTATCGGACGAAAACGGAACTCGATGGTTGCGCTGCTACCGACTGGAAATTCGCTACTTCCAGTGCGATTCTCCTCTCCGATGAATTACAAACACATACCTGTAATCACATATGTCCTAATTCTGGACGCGAAGGCGAGCAGAGTAGGATGCTCGCATTGGATGGATAACGGCCATATGGTTGTAAACTTGGCTGTGGATCAAGAGAACGGTGTCGATCGGACGCACGAAACGGGAAGTAACAGTCTCTGTTCGCTCTCAAAACTGCGTCGACTGAGCGTGCATGTTGATGTTGACCTCGATGACATCGGCGGCGTTCATCACCATTTCCGGAAGTTCTTCCTCGAATCGTTCGCCCTGCATTCGGCTTTTCGGCCCCGAGAGGCTTACCGCGCCGAGAATATTCCCGTCCGGGCCTTTGATGTCCGCCCCGACGGCTCGGAGCCCTTCGACCTCTTCTTCGATGTTGTAGGCGTACCCTCGCTCGCGGACTGCCTCTCGCTCTTCGAAGAGTTCGTCGATGTCCGTAATCGTGTTTGCAGTCCGCTTTCGGAGCCCGTGTTGGTCGACGATCTCTTCGACCCGTTCGTCCGGTAGATGCGCGAGGATCGATTTTCCCGCAGCCGTGTGATGGAGGCCGAGCGGCTTCCGTTCCATCTGATCCGGATAGTCGCTGCCGATTGCCTTCTCACCGCGTTTCAGGTAGAGAACGATACCGAGTCCGTGCTTTTCGGTCACCAGTTGTGCGTACTCGCCGGTTTCTTCGATGAGTTTGTCGATCTCCTTCTTCCCGAACCGATACAGGAGGTTCTCCTGACGGACGTGTTCCCCGATCAGGATGAAACACGGGCTGAGGTCGTACTCGTCGCCGTTCTTGATCACGAACCCGTTCTGCCGGAGCGTCGTCAAGTGATTGTATGCCCCGCCTTTCGAGAGGTCGAGATGAGACGCTAACTCGGTGACGGTCGCGCCGTTTAATTCCTTTAGCGCCTTGATCACGTCTAGTGTCCTCGTGACCGTCTGGAGCGTTCGAGGCGAGTCGGGGTCGGATGGGTTCTCTGTCATCGTGATGTCTTACCATGACTGCGCCTAAATCGTTTGTGGCCTGCAAATCCGGCAGTCAACTTTAGTTCCCTCCTTACGGTATGAATTTTTCCCAAGCCGCTTCACTGGTGCGATTTTCCGAAAATCACGAGACTAGTTACCGTGGATCAAACCATCGTGGCTCTCGCCAACGTTTGCTATTTGCAAACGAATCTCTGTGGCCGCTCTTTCGACCATACTCGTTTCTGCTCTTGAGGCCGGTATGATTTTACGATCTAGCTATTATATCGATATAGTATGTTTGTTCGGTCGTAGCTTCGTGGATAAGTTTGCAGGATACAAACTAGGGGTGGTACGAGTTACACGTCTGATGGCAGGGCGATAGCGATCCCTGTCGAACGTACCGATCAAAACGCGCAAAAATAGCGGAGTGTCCCGGTCGGAATGCGACTCTCTATATGTACTCGCCTTCGCTCTCGTAGACCGACGGATCGTCTTCGTACTTCCGTGCGATCTCTTCGATTGTCTTGAACTCCGCGTTCTCGTGGCTCTTGACGTACTGGATGAAGTCCTCGAACAGCGGGATCATGTGCGGGAGCCCGTGGATGTCCGGGTGAATGGTAAAGGTGTACACGCCGGCGCCGCGTCGGTTGTACAGGTAGTCGAACTGCGCCTTGTAGTACTCCTCGTACATCATCACGGGGCTCTTGTAGCCGGCGTTGTACGACGGCTGCTTGATGAACAGCATCGGCGGGATGTCGTCGCGGTACCAGCTAATCGGTACCTCCACGATGTCCGTTTCCTCGCCGTATTCGTAGGGCGTCATCCAACTCTCCGGCTCCTGATCGTATTTGATCGGCTCCCAGTCGTCGCCTTTGCGCATGTACCCCGGCTCGAACTCCCGCTCCATCAGGCTGCTGTCGTACAGGAAGTCATGCTTTTCGACGAGTTCCGGCGTGTTCTCACTGAATTCCCACCAGCTCGCACGGTGGCCGACGGGTTCTTCTCCCGTGACGTCTTCGATGAGATCCTTCGAAACGGCGATGATCTCGTCTTCTTGCTCGCGCGAGAGGTCCGTCGGGTTCTCGTGGGAATAGCCGTGGACACCGAGTTCGTGACCGGCGTCGGCGACCGCTTGGACTTCTTCCTCGAACGTCTCGATCGAGTGGCCCGGGACGTACCACGATCCCTTGACGCCCTCGTCCTCGAGGAGTTGGAGCATCCGTGGAATGCCTTCGTTCCCTGCGCACAGTCCGCGCGAGAGGTCTGCCGGCGAATCCTCGCCGCCGTAGGAACCGAGCCAGCCGGCGACACAATCAACGTCGATCCCGATTGCTATGTCTATGTCTCCCATAGTGCGATCGGATGACCTCTTCGGAGTGAGTTAAATACTTTCGCTCCAGTAATATTAGCCGGAGTCGGTCGCCTCGTCCCGCCGTCGGCGGCACCACCGATACCTTTATAGTATCTCGCACCACCCTCAGAACCATGTCTGGTATTAACAGACGAAACTTTGTCAAGGGTGCAAGTGCAGCTGCAGCAGCCGGCCTCGCCGGCTGTATCGGCGGCGGTGGCAGCGATGACGGCCTCCGCTGGATCGGTCCCGCGTGGTCGGCCCGCGACGAACAGGCGGCGAAGTACAGCGAAATGACCGGCAACGAGATCGACGTCACGACGGCAACGATCCCGACGGTCCAGCAACGGTTGCTCGGCGGCGAGAACTCGTCGATCGACGCGTACAGTGTCGAGACCTCGGGCGCCGGTGCGCTGGCCGACGTCACGATCCCGACGCCGACCGATGAGTTAGACAACTGGGACGAAACGCAAGTCTCCGACGCCTTCACCAACCCCGGCGAGCGCCTGAGCTACCTCGGTGCGCAGACGGACACGATCAACGATCTCCTGTGGGCGGACGACGAGCAGACGGAACTCCAGTTCCCGCCACACGCGTACAACTTCGACGCGGTTGGGTACAACCCCAAGTTCGTCGACGAGGCGTCGCGCTGGAGCGCCCTGTTCGACGAGCAGTACGAAGGGCAGTCGGTCATCGGGGAAACGGCGGCGATCACCATCCCGCAGGCGTTGATGCACATGGTCGACACCGACATGGTCGACGGGGACATCGGCGACCTCAACAACCCGACCCAGGAGCAACTCGACGCCGCCATCGATTTCCTGATCGAACAGAAAGAGGCAGGCCAGTTCCGGACGACGTGGGAGGCCTACGGTGAGTCCGTGACCCAGATGGCCGGCGAAGAGGCGGTGATCGGCGACCTCTGGCAACCGGCAGCGATGGACGTCCGGCGCGAGGGAACGCCGTGTACGTACGCAACCATGGAGGGCGGCATTCAGGGCTACCGCTACTGGTTCGGCGGTATCGCACCGGTCGATCCCGGCGCTCGAGAACGCGACAACCTCGGGGCGGTCCGCTCGCTCCTGAACGACGTTCACTACGGCGCTTGGTACCCCGGGTTCGTTCAGGGATGGGGGTACTCCGTTCCCCACTACGAGAACGAGGAACTCGTTCGCGACGGCTCCGACGACTCCGGCGAGGGGATGGGGCCCGAATACTACGACTGGGCGTACCGCGGCGAAAG
Source organism: Natrinema sp. LN54 (assembly GCF_052439245.1). Lineage (NCBI taxonomy): Archaea > Methanobacteriati > Methanobacteriota > Halobacteria > Halobacteriales > Natrialbaceae > Natrinema > Natrinema sp. LN54. The sequence continues at coordinate 52,553 of NZ_JBQVRP010000003.1, read as the reverse complement.
CACCTACGACGCGGTCGACGAACCGGCGCTGTTCGATCCTCAAGAGTACGACTGGTCCGACGAGGAGGGCGATCCGAACTCGGACGGTTCGACCCGTGACAGCGGCCCCATCGAGGAGCGCTTCGATAACATCGGGTTCTTCCAGATCTGGCCCGACGAGGCGGACTACATGCAGGACCGCTGGGGCGACTTCCTCGCCGCGTAATCTGATAGCAGGTAATACACTTCACAATGACAACCGATACCGCGGCCGATTCCGCCGATGATAGATCAGTATCGGACCGAGCGACGAGCAAGGGCTCGCGGCTGCGCTTGAGCGAGCCGTACGCGCTGTCACTGCCGACGGTCGCGTGGTTTACCGCGTTTCTCCTCCTGCCGCTTGCCGTGATCGGCTTCTACAGCTTCATGTCCTACTCGAGTTTCAGCGTGATATACGAGTTCACGCTGGATCCGTGGGCCCGCGTCTTCACCGACGGGACGGTCCGTGCGGTCTTCGTCCGCACCATCGGAACCGGCATCCTGGTGACGCTCCTCACGCTCGTGTTCGCCTATCCCATCGCATACTACCTCCGGTTCTACACCAGCGAGTTGGGCGGGATCATCCTGCTATTGTTCCTCGTGATTCCGTTCTGGACCTCGGAGCTCATCAGGACGATCGCGTGGTTCCCGATTCTGGGTCGATCCGGGGCCATCAACTGGGTCCTCCTCTCGATCGGGATCATCGACGAACCGCTTCGGTGGCTCATCTTTAGCCTCTTCTCGCAGGTCGTCGGATACCTCCAGAACTTCCTCGTGTTCATGGCGGCGCCGATCTACATCTCGCTGTCCCAGATCGACGAGGATCTGCTCGACGCCTCGGAGACGCTGCGCGCTGATTCGATCGCGACGTTCCGCAACGTCACGTGGCCGCTCAGCCTGCCCGGCGTCGCCATCGGCTGCATGTTCACCTTCGTCCTCGCGATCGGGAACCTCACCATCCCGCAGTTCCTCAGTTCGGGCTCTGCGACCCTTACCGGGCTCATCTACCAAGAGGTCCAGCGCGGACTCCACTACCCGAACGCGTCGGCGATGTCGATCATGCTACTGGTCGTGATCTTCGCGTTCGTCTTCGCACTGTTCCGCGTCGTCGATATCAGCGAGATCGCACAGAACTAGCGCCGCCGTCTCCGTTTTCGACTCGAGTTCTACCTTCCAATCCGATACGAGTTGGCCAGTGAGACTCCGCGGATCGAATCGTTGGTCGTTGCATCCGATTGCAGTCGAATTGCTGTAACCAATGGCTCCCTCGTCGGTCAAGCAGTTCCGGCGTAATACGCCTGAAAACCGATACCGGCGCGCCGTCAGTAACCGAACCTACTCCCAGACGGTTCCGTCCGTGCCATGTTCGTCCAGGTGATCTCGGTGTTTCTCGGCGTGATCATCGAAGATCACGTCCCCCTCGTCGGCAGGCTCTCGAGACGTTTTGGCGTCGATGGCGTCGTCGATGCGGAGGACCGCTCCGGCGACTTCGACTGCGGTCACGTAGATCCACGTCTTCAGAGCGAACGGATCGAGGACGCCGCGTTCTTCCACGTCGGTGACGACTCCCTCAGGAAGCACCAGTCCGGTCTCATACCCCGTGTTACTCGCCGCCTCTCTGAGGTCGGCGAGCGTCGAGATCGGATCCAGACCTGCGTTTTTCGCGAGCCCGTAGGGAATCCGTTCGACGGCGTCGGCGAAGGCGTCCATCGCGAGTTGGGGGCGAGAGCCCGTCCCGGGTGCCGCCGCCCGAACGTCCCGCGCGACACCGATGTCGGCCGCGCCGCCGCCGGGCACCACGCCAGCCGACCGACCGTGTTCGCCGCGCGCCGACGCGACTGCGGCGGTAGCCTTACGGAGTTGCCGCGCCGCCTCGGAGTTGAGTTCCCCCCAGTTTCCGCGGAGGAAGACGGTCATCGAGTCGGGATTCCGGCAGCCGTCGAAGACGACGATCCGCCGTCGACCCCGCCGCCTGCTCCGTTTCTCGGCGCGTTGCTGCTCGACTCGTCCCGCGTAGCCGAGGTCGTCAGCGCTGATGTCGCTCGGGTCCCTGACCTGATTCGCCCCTGTCGCCTTGGCGATCCGTGCAAGTTTGAGTCGGTTCACGCCGCGAACGGCGAGGATACCGGCGTCGGCGAGCTGCCGTTGGTAGCGATCGTCGATCCCGAGTCGGGTGACGACGACGTCGACATCGTGCTCGATGAGCGCCCGTATGATCCCGCCCCGCCGCTCCGCATACAGATCTTCGTACCCCACGATATCCCCCGGCTCGGAGACCTCGATCGTTGCCTCCTGTGTGAGTTCGGGGTTCCGGAGACCGCCGACGCGGCCGTCCCCCGCGTCCCCGCGTTCGAAGCCCGACAGGACGAGGACGGTCGCGTCGTCGACCGCGGTCGGCATCCGCTCGGAGGCGATCTCGTTTCTCGGGAGGACGGTCCCCCGGAGCAGCCTCGAGTCCTCGATCGAGCCGGTCGACACTCCCTCCACGCCGAACGTTTCCGGCGTCGGATATCCGACCTCGGCGGCCGCCTCGCACGCGAACTCGGCCCATCGGTCGGCCATCCCGCCCACGTCGTTGCCGGTCATCGCGGTTCGTGCGACCGCCAGCTCGGCCGCCGCGGGGTCCGAAAACGAATCCAGCCGTTGGCGCGAGTCGCGCAGGGAGTCCGTCGCGATCGACAGCGCGTCGACGTACCCCTGTCGCACGGTCGTCGGGTGAACGCCCTGCTCGAGCAGCGTCTCGGCTTCGTCGAGCAGCGACGCGAGCAGCAGGACCGTCGACGTGACGCCGTCGGTGACGTGTTCGCCGACCGTTTCGGTGTCCTCCGGAAACTCGTCGCCTGCGACTCGTCTGACGACGGGCGCTATCGGGTGTTCCAGCGGCAGCGCGTCTAGAATCGTTCGTCCGTCACCGGTGACGACGTACTCGTCGTACGCGACCCCGCCGGGCGAGGACACCCCCTGCGAGGCGGTCCGTTCCCCGATGAACTTGTCGTGTGACACGGGGCCGAGCGACGGAGCGAGAACACCTGCGATCCCTTTGATCGCTGCGATGTTTGCTTGCGGAAAAGAAATCTCACTTTCGTCTAGGGACATGATCTGATCTGAAATCGGTTTTCGAGCCTTATGACTGTTGTTGCAGCGGCGACGAAGTCGCCAGCAGGCGAGGCCGTCCTGTAAAAAACCATGTTTTATGTGTGATGGGGTACCACATTGGGTGATGGCTACTCGCCAGAGTTCAACAGACGGATCTACAGTAACGAGGCTGCTGAATCGGCTCAACACCAAGCGACTAGTAACGGCGTACTTCGTCCTGATGGCGATCTACATCTACGCGCCGATCATCTCCCTGCTGGTGTTTTCGTTTAACACCGGCGGTGTGACGGCGCCCTTCGCCGGTTTTACGCTCGAGGCCTACGAGTCCCTGTTCGCGAACGGCACGATGTGGAGTGCGATTTCCCGGTCGATCCAGCTCGCGCTGGTCGTGACCGTAATCACGACGCTACTCGCGACGGCGACCGCCCTCGCGTACCGGTACGATTTCTGGGGGCAGCGCGGGATGTTGTATCTCATTATTCTCGGCATCATCACGCCGGGGATCACGTACGGCGTCGGCACGCTGCTACTGCTGACACAGGTGTTTCAGCTCAACCGGGGGCTCATGCTCGCGATTCCGGTCCACGTCGTCTGGACGCTCCCCTTTGCCGTGATCGTGTTGCTCGCCGGCTTCCCGCCGAACCTGCGGGAAAACGAGCGGGCGGCGCAGGTGATGGGTGCCAGCAAGCTCACCAGCTTTCGCAAGGTCGTCCTGCCGCAGATCCTGCCGACGGTGCTCGGGGCGGCGGTGTTCGCGTTCACGCTCTCGTACAACGAAGCCGAGCGAGGGCTGTTGCTCGTCGGCCGGGAAACGACGATGCCGATTCAGGTGTTCTCGGTGGCGTCAGCCGATCGGGCCACGCCGGAACTGTTCGCCCTCGGCAGCGTGACGACAGTCTTCTCGACGGTCCTCCTGCTCATCGCCGGCTGGCTCGTCATCCGCAATACGGCAAACTAACCGATGTCTCCGATCTCCACTCCCACTTCCGTCCGCTCCCGCTTCTCGCTTCGAAACGATTAGGTGCAGCAAATATCATCCCACAGATAGCATGAATTCAAACGTTCATATACTCAGCACAGGTGGCACGATCGCAAGCACCGGCAAGGATGACGGTGCCAAGCCGGACAAGCAGGGGTCCGAACTGCTCGCGGACATTCCCGAGATTGACGACTACGCGTCCGTCTCGGTCGAACAGGTCGCACAGATTCCGAGTTTCACCATGGACTTCGAGACGATGGTGACGATCGTCAGGCGAGCCGAGGCGGCAATCTCGGCGGGTGCAGACGCGATCGTCGTGACTCACGGAACGGACACCTTAGAGGAGTCGGCGTTTTTCGCCGACCAGACTCTGGGCGGCGACACTCCGATCGTGTTCACAGGCGCACAGCGCCGACCCGACGAAATCAGTCCCGACGGGCCCGCGAACATCGTTACCGCGGTCCGAGCCGCGGACCACGACGCGGTGCAGGCGGCCGGCGGCTCCTATGTCGCCTTCGACGAGCAACTCCACGAGGCGCGGTCCGTCACGAAGGCCCACACGAGCCGCCTCGATACGTTCCGGTCGCCCGACTCGGGGCCGGTCGCCTCGCTCGATCACGGCGGCTTCCGGTTTCACTACTCGCCGCCTGAGGCGAACGCGCTCTTCGACCCCGTCGTGCCGGACGCGGCGGTCCGGATCGTTCCGAGCTACGCCGACTGTCCGCGCGATCCCGTCGACGAGGCGGTCGATGCCGGCGTCGACGGCCTCGTTATCGAAGGCACCGGTCTCGGTAACACGACCGCAGCCCTCAGCGACGCGATCGCCGACGCGCTCGACGCGGGCGTCCCGGTCGTCGTTGCCTCGCGCTGTCTCGGCGGAGCCACGGCCCCCGTCTACGGAAATCCGGGCGGCGGCGAGACGCTGCGTCAACACGGCGTCGGGTTCGCCGGCGACCTCTCCGCACAGAAGGCGCGAATCAAACTCGCACTCGCACTGACGGCCACGGCCGACCCGCTAGAGCAATTTCCGGCGGAGTGACCGACGGAGTTAGTGCCGCGCTCGCAGTGACCGTTCGAAGCACGCGGGCAGCGGCAGGGCTGCAGCCGATCGGACCGGCGGCATCGATACCATTATTATTATCGAACTGCTGAGGTATGGGTGTAATGGCCTCACAACGGTTACACGGACGGACAGCATTGGTTACCGGAGCGAGCTCCGGCATCGGAAACGCCATCGCGGCGGAATTCGGCCGACAAGGTGCGAATGTCGTTGTCGCGGACATCCGCAAAGAACCGAAACTCGAGGACGAACGACCGGTGTTCGAGAAACTCGAGGAAGCGGGTGCGGACGCGACGTTCGTCGAAACCGACGTCTCGAGCGCCGACGACGCGGAAGCGGCGGTCGAAACCGCCGTCTCCGAGTACGGCGGACTGGACATCCTCGTCAATAACGCCGGGATCTATCACCAGTATCAGGCCCACGAGACGCCGGACGAGGCGTGGAACGACATTATCGATGTCAACCTCGGCGGGACGTTCCTCCTTACGCGGGCGGCGATACCCGCGCTCCGGGACAGCGACAACGCGAAGATCATCAATCTCGCGTCGATCTACGGCCTCGTCGGCGGCGAAAACAGCGCGGCGTACTGCGCCTCGAAGGGCGGCGTCGCGAACGTCACGCGACAGCTGTCACTCGACTACGCCGACGACGAGGTCAACGTCAACGCACTGGCACCCGGAATCATCAAGACCGCACAGAATCACGAGTGGCGCGAAACCGATGAAGACCTGCTCGAGGACTGGGAAAACCGGACCCCGTGGCCGCGCTTCGGAGAACCCGAGGACGTCGCGGACGCGGCGCTGTTCCTCGCGAGCGACCGGAGCGACTTCGTAACCGGTCACGTTCTCTCCGTCGACGGTGGCTGGACCGCTCGATAGCGCGATCGCTTACGATATCGGCGACGGCTCGCCGGACGATCGTCGCGAGTGAGAAATAGAGACGCGACCGAGACGACTCCGTTATTCTCCCAAGACGTCCTCGCTGAGGTCGACGTCGGGCAAGACGCTGATCTGCTCGAGGAGCGTGGCGTGTTCGGGCCGCCACGTGATGTCGACGGTATCGGTTTCGACATCGATGATCTCGTGGCTTTTCAACTGTAGTTCCGTGGTCTCCCCGGCGTCGTTCGTCGCCGTGAGCAGGACCTGCGTCCCGGCTCCGGGCTGGTGGATGACGTCATTGACGTCACACGCGAGCACGTTCTCGCCGTCCGCGCCGATCTCGAGGTACTGCGGGCGCACCGAGAACGGAATCTGCTCGCCCAAAAGCGAGTCGGGCGCGGAGTGGAGGTTCGCCGTCGACGCCGTGAACGCGCCGAAGGGGGTCTGGAGCGTGGCTCGAGTGCCGTCGTCGCTGATGTCGACCAGCTCGCCGGTGAACACGTTCGAGTCCCCGACGAACGTGGAGACGAACGCGGTGTTCGGCGCGTTGTAGACCTCGTCGGTCGAGCCAGAGTGTTCGATCTTCCCATCGTTCATGACGATGATCTGGTCGGCCAGCCGCATCGCCTGCGTCTGGTCGTGGGTCACGTAGACGAATGTCGTGTCCATCTCTCGGTGGATCCGGAGCAGCTCCCGCTCCATGCGCTTTTGAAGCTTGTAGTCCATGTCGCCGAGCGGCTCGTCGAGCAACAGTAGCTGGGGCTCTAACACGAGGCTTCGCGACAGCGCCACCCGCTGTTTCTGCCCGGCCGAGAGCTCCTCTGGCGACCGGTCGCGCATCTCGTCGAGCCGCATGATCTCGACCATCTCGTCGACGCGCTCGGTCTGCTCGTCCTCGGGGAGACCGAGTTGCTCGAGCCCGTACCTGATGTTCTCTTCGACCGTCAGGTGAGGGAACAGCTGGAAGTCCTGAAAGACGAGGCCGATGTCGCGCTGGTGGGTTTCCGCGTGGGTGATGTCCTCGTCCGCGAGGATCACTTCGCCCTCGGTGATCGGGAACCGGCCGACCAGCGAGTGAAGCGTCGTGGACTTCCCGCAGCCGCTCGGACCGATCAGGACGCAGAAGTCGCCCCGTTCGATCTCGAAGCTGATGTCCTCGACGGCGACGGTCCCGTCGGGGTACACCTTCGTCAGATCGTTTACCTCGAGTATCGTGTCGGTTTCCGTCGATTCGGCCGCGGACGTCGCGTTTTGTGCTACGGTCATAGTTTCAGAATATCGCTGGCGGTTTCGGTCTCGGTGGCACTCATTTCGGTGAAGAACTGTGCATCCTCACGGTCCCAGCCGACTCGAACCGTCTCGTCGTACTCGCCGACCTCGGCCTTTCCGGGAACGATGGCGTAGAAGTCGTTCTCCTCGATCGAGACGGCGATCTCCGTCGTCTCGCCCATATACGTACTCCCCATCGGGGTCGCCTCGAACTCGTTATCGAGGCCGACCGCGTCGTCGCCGATCGCGACGTTGACCGGGCGGATCTGTAGGAGCCCCGTATCGCCGCTCGCCGCGTCGTTGACGTTCTCCGCCGCGACGCGGCCGAAGGCGGTGTCGACGGTACAGCCGTCGGAATCGGTCTCGGCGACCTCCCCGTCCACGGCGTTGTTGTCGCCGAGGAAGCGGGCGACGAACGCCGTTTTCGGGTGGTGGTACACGTCGGACGGCGTTCCGATCTGTTCGATGCGACCCTCGTTCATCACGACGATCTTGTCCGCCAATTTCAGCGCTTGGTCCTGGTTGTGCGTGACGTAGACGAACGTACTCCCGAGATCCTCGTGGAGCCGACGGATCTCGAGTTCCATCTGCTTCTGGAGTTTGTAATCGAGGTCGGCGAGCGGATCGTCGAGCAACATCGTGTCACACTCGCGAATGAGTTGTCGTGCGAGTTCGACCCGCTGTTGTTGCCCCCCGCTGAGTTCCGATGGGGGATCGTCTTTCGTGTCCCCGATCGCCAGCAACTCGAGCATCTCGTCGATCTTCCGCTGTAGCTCTTCCTCGTCGATCGCCTCGTCTTGCTGTCGGACGCCGAAGGCGACGTTCTCGCCGACGGTCATGTGTGGGAACAGCGCGTCTTCGAACTCTTGGAACACGTACCCCAGTTCCCGGTCTTGGACGGACAGCTCCGCCGCGTCCGTGCCGTCGATGAAGACGCGACCGCGATCGGGTTCCGTCAGCCCGGCGATGCTCTGGAGGAGCGTGCTCTTGCCGCAGCCGCTCGGACCGACGATGACGCAGAACTCCCCCTCGTCGACGTCCAGATGGACGTCCTCGAGGACCTGCTCGTTCCGGAACGAGATGTCTACCGACTCTAATCGAATGTCTGTCGAGCCCATAGCATGTGATGTATTACCGAACCATATGGGTGTATCGGATTCGGCCGAGATTTGCCGGTGTCTCGTCGCGGGATCGAGACCAATGAGAGCAATCACGTCGAATCTCCGGCATCTACCGCGGACCGTACAGATCGAAACGAACGTCCTGATGGATCGTCCGGACGCCGCCTCGCCCGCCGACTGCCGCCGTTCGCTCTCGACTCGGAGCGGTAACCCGAGTCGAAAGCCAGTTTCGGGTCTCGAGACGGCCTTTCTCTCGTGGAGGTGCCGGCGGCACGGTACGATTCGACGGACCCGTAACTATAAGAGACAGACTAGCATGGACACTCGTAATGGGAGAGCTCAGCGACAAGTCGGCGTTGGTTACCGGCGGGAGCCGAGGTATCGGCCGCGGCATCGTCGAGGAATTAGCGGACGCGGGTGCGACCGTCGCAGTCAACCGCCACCCGGACGAATCCGCGAAATACGGTCGGGAGGTCGTCGAGAGCGTCGAGACGACAGAGGGCGATGCGTTCGTCTTACCGGGCGACGTCAGCGACGAAGACGACGTTCGTGAGATGATCGACGAGTTCGAAGCGCGGGAGGGCGCCGTCGACGTGTTGGTGAACAACGCCGGAATCCTCACGCAGTCGGAACTCGTTGAGATGTCGGTCGACACGTGGGACGAAACGATCGCCGTCGACCTCCGCGGCGTGTTCCTGACGACCCGATTCGCGCTGCCGGGCATGCTCGAGCAGGGAGATGGCCGGATCATCAACGTTGCCTCCCAACTGGGAATCAAAGGCGGCGAGGAACTGGTCCACTATTCCGCCGCGAAGGGGGGCGTCATCGCGATGACGCGGGCGCTCGCGCGGGAAGTGTCCCCCGCGGTCACCGTCAACGCCATCGCGCCCGGCCCGGTCGAAACCGACCTGCTCGACGACATTTCCGCGGAGTGGCGCGAGAACAAGGAAGCGGAGCTCCCGATGGGCCGACTGGGACAGGTCGAGGATATCGCACCGACGGCTGCTTTCCTCGCCGGCGACGGAGGCGACTACTACACCGGACAGACGCTCAGCCCGGACGGCGGCGACGCGATGCACTAGTTCGAGCGGGGGGTCGGGGACGTCCACCTCGAGACAGCGCGGGTACTATCGACTCACGCGTCGTCGTTCGCCAGCGCGAGTGCGGCCGACGCGAGGGTGTTCGCGGCGCTGTAACAGTCGTCCCAACTGGTGAACTCGTCTTCGGTGTGGCTCTTACCGTCTTCGCTGACGGCGAACACCATGCCGGCGTCGCACACCTCGGTAGCGTGGGTCGCGTCGTGGACGCCGCCGCTGAACAACCGCCTCGTCTCGTAGTTGTGCGCCGCCGCCGCGCGTTCGACCGCGTCGACGCACCGGTCGTCGAACGAGACGGGCTCGGCTCGCGCGCGGTCCTCGTGGTCGTACGCGACGCCTTCGCGGTCGGCAGCGGCGGCCGCTTCTCGTTGCACGCGTTTCTCGGCACGGTCGATCACTGATGACTCAGGATCGCGGAACCCGTAGCTGACCGTCACCTCGCCGGGAACGACGTTGATCGAGTTCGGCTGAACGTCAACGGAGCCGACGGTCCCGACGGTCCGTTCGCCGATCGCGTTGGGAATTCGACGTACCTGCGTAACGAGATCCGAAGCCGCGACGAGCGCGTCGCTGCGGTGGTGCATCGGCGTCGCACCCGAGTGGCTCGCCTCGCCGCGAAAAGTCACTTCGCCCCACGTGAGTCCGACGATACCGGTGACGACGCCGACATCCGCGCCGGTCTCTTCGAGAGACGGTCCCTGTTCGATGTGGAGTTCGAGATAGGAGTCGTACGCTTCGGCGGGGGCCGCCGGATGGTCGCCCTTATACCCGATCCGCTCGAGCTCCGACTCTACTGTCCGCCCGTTCTCGTCAGTCTTGGCGTACTCCTCCTCGAGGTCGATAACGCCGGCCCAGACGCCGCTGCCCTGTAACACCGGCTGGAACCGCGATCCCTCCTCGTTCGTCCAGTTGACGATCTCGACGGGACGCTCCGTCTCCACCTCTCGTTCGTTCAGTTCGCGGACGAACTCCAGCGCGGCGACGACGCCTAACGCGCCGTCGTAGATCCCGCCGTTGGGCTGGGAGTCGAGGTGCGATCCGACGAGAACGGGCTCGACGTTCCGGCGCCCATCTCTGCGGCCGAATATATTTCCGAACTCGTCGATCCGAACGGCGAGGCCGGCGTCCTCGAGTTGCGTTACGAACCAGTCGCGGACGGCTTTATCCTCGTCGCTCAGTGCCACTCGATGAAGGCCGCCGTTGTCGGTCCCACCTATTTCGGCCTGTTCTCGCATCGTCCCTACGAACCGATTGCGCTCGAGCGGGAATGTCACACGCACCATGACGACTAACTCTCCAATGAATGTTGGCAGAATGGTTAGAAAAACTATGGCTCTGATCTGTTCTGTCTGTACTGTCTCGAGCGGAAGTTGTCTAATCGATCACCTTGCATCGGGACTAGGGTGGATTGCTATCGACTATCAGTAAGAAGGAATATCGGGACCGTTCCACGGTTGGTAGCGCTGCGGATTTGAAAAGTATGTAATATGGTATGTAACTAATCCTATCGACTCAAATATATAGACAACAGTACTACTGTTCCAGTATTTCATCTCTCGAGGTCGAAATTCTTATCGATGGAATACCCTCTGAATCGGTTGCTCTCTCGGAGAGACGGACAGGATCGAAGCGAATCGTTTGCTGGACAAAATCGGAGAAAACCTCCTTCAAATTCTGTTTTGTGATTAAACACGGCATATATGTATCGCTCCGTTCCATACATAACATATAGACGGCCTCACTGATCGTCTGCTCGAAGCGCAAACCGCCGCGTCTAACGCGATCCGGAGCGATCGATCTCCCGGACTTTCGATGGTACTCGTTCCCCTATTGTATCGTACGTTTCGCGATTTCGGATATCAACCATATAGAAATCATATTGTGTCTAATAGTGATATCTCTGTGTGTACGGATCAGAACCGAGTTCCAGACATTGGTTTCACTACGTGTAACATAGCGGAGTTGATCGGTATACCCGATTAGATATCAACGACTGTGAGTCAGACCTGACAGTATCGAGTATCTACAAACTGTTCAGAAACTGAGCGGGCTCCCATCGGTCCGACCCGGTTGCGGACGGCCCTACTGGCTGCGCTCGCGAGTGTACCTCTGCTGCTCACAGCTCACTACATTCGCGTTGTTCGCAGCAAAAATGGGCCAACTCGGATTTGACCCACCTCGAGACGTTCCGGGTCGCTCGTTACACTCGCTTCCCGGGCCTGCGACTCGCGTAATTCAAATCCTCGCGGCAGCACACACTCCCGGCTCACGAAGTTGCTCGCCGCAAAAGTATGGGCCAACTCGGATTTGAACCGAGAGCCTCCACCTTATCAGAGTGGCGCTCAACCTAATTGAGCTATTGGCCCGCACTGCCTTCCTTCGCACTCGATAGTTGCTCGGTGGGACGTTTAAGCGTTTCTTTCTTTCGGACCCGTGCGAATCGCTACCGAGCGAGGGGATCGTCGTCTCGTTCGTCGTCCACGTCGTCCGTGCGTTCGTCGCCGAAGTCGATCGTGTAAGCGTCTTCGGAGCCCTCGCCATCGACGGTGTAGGCGTCGTCGCCGAGGTCGTACGTCTCGCCGCCGCTCGAGGCGGTCTCTCCACCCGACGCGCCCTCGTTCGGGAAACCGAACGTCCAGACCTGTCCGCTGGCGAACCCGCCGGTTTTCTTGTCCGCATACGGGACGATCACGTAGCGTTTGAGCACGGCGCGGATCGGGATCCGCGTCAGCGGAACGGCGAGCAGGAAGCCGATGGCGTCGGTGACGAGCCCGGGGGTCAGCAGGAACGCGCCGGCGGCGATCAGGAGCCCGCCGTCGAGCAGTTCGTTGGTCGGCGGCTTGCCCTCGGCCATCGTCCGCTGCATCTTTCGTATCGTCCGCCGGCCCTCGGCGCGGACGAGGAGCATGCCGATCAGGCCGGTCAGAACGACGAGCAGGATCATCCCGACCCAGCTGAGGAAGCCGAACTGGGTGACGACGACCGCGAGCAACACGGCGTCGAGAAACGGAATGAGCAACAGCGCGAAGATCCACCGGAGCATAGTCCGATCTAGTCGCCGAACGGTGAAAATCTTTTACTCTCGTTCCAGAAACGGAGTCGCACGACTCGAGGCCGGAGCCGACCGGCCGTGCCGTGTACGAACGAAGGGCTTACCCTCGCCACGTTCGTCGGTCCGGTATGGACGATACGACCCGCGTCGAGTGGCGCGACTGGGGACCGGAGGCCTTCGAGGACGCCGCGGCGGCCGACCGCCCCGTCTTGCTCTCGCTGACCGCGACGTGGTGCGATCACTGCCACGAGATGGACGAGGAGACCTATTCGGAACCCCGCATCGCGGCCAACCTCAACGACAGTTTCGTTCCCGTGCGGGTCGACGTGGATCGGCACCCGCGGGTCCGCGATCGGTACAACATGGGCGGCTTTCCGTCGACGGTCTTTCTGGCGCCCGATGGAAGGGTCCTGACCGGCGCGGGCTACCTCGGTCCCGACGGGATGCGACAGGTCCTCGACAGCGTCCGGACCATGTGGGAGACGAAGGGAAGCGGCGCGGCCCGTGTTCCGCGCCCGCTCCGGGAGGACAACCCGCCCGCGGGCGAGCTGACCGCCGAGATCGAGCAGGGCATGCTCGGCCACCTCACCGACACGTACGACGAGACCGCCGGCGGCTGGGGACAGACCCCGAAGTTCCCGCTGCCAGACGCCCTCGAGTTCGCGCTCAAGCGGGACCGGGAGATGGCGCTGCGCTCGTACGACGCGGTCGGCGCGAACCTGTTAGACGAGTACGACGGCGGCTTCTATCGCTTCGCGACCGACCGCGACTGGTCGGGGCTCCAGCGCGAGAAGCTACTGGACTCCAACGCCGCGTTAGTGCGCGCGTTCGCCAACGCCTATCTCCACACCGGGAAAGACGAGTACCGAAACCCCGCAGAGCGTACGGTCGAGTTCCTGACGACGACGCTGTGGAACGACGAGGCCGACGCCTTCGCGAACAGTCAGGCACCCGGTGAGGACGACGCGTACAGCCTCGACGCGACCGATCGGGCGGCCGCCGCCGAGCCGCCGATCGACGAGGGCGTCTTCGCCGGCCCGAACGCGCTGGCCATCGAGGGGCTGCTCACGTACTACGCCTACACCGACGACGAACGCGCCCGCCGGTACGCCGAACGCGCGCTCGCGACGCTCCGCGAGGACCTGCTCGACGAGGATGGCGTCGTCGCCCACGCACGCGAGGAGTCCGTCGAACGCGACGCTGACGGCGAGGCAGTCCCGCTCTTGACGAATCAGGCGCGCACGCTGGCGGCGCTGACGACAGCTGCGAGCACGCTCGAGCCCGATGCACTCTCGGACGCGACGGCCGTCGCGGAGGCGACGATCGATCGGCTCCACGACGAGGACTCGTTCCTCGACGGCCCCGCCGAGGGGGTCGGCCTCTGTGACCGCCCGCTGCGTCCGCTCGACGCGAACGTCGCGTTCGCCGACGCCCTGATCGATCTGGCGGTTCTCACCGGCGACGACCGCTACCGCGAGTTCGCGCGGGAAACCCTCGAGGCGTTCGCCGGGGCCAGCGACCGATTCGGCGTCCAGATCGCCCGCTACGCGACCGCCGTCTCCCGGCTGCTCGAGGGGCCGCTGGTGATCCGGGTGGCCGCCGACCCCGGTTCGGATCTCCACCGCGCGGCGCTCCGACTCGCAGACCACGAGAAGGTCGTTGTCCCCGACGCGGACGACCTCGAACCGGGGACCGCACGGGTCGAACGCGGCGACCACGTGTCGGCTCCCGCCGAAACTCCCGACGAGTTGAGTGAACGCGTCCAGACGATTCACGACTGATACTAGGCTCCTACCGGTCGAACCCGTCCGATCGCCAAACTACCACAGCGTTTATGTTTCTCCAGTGGGTTGCGTTCGCACATGGCTACTCTCAGGGATCTCGGGCTCTCCGAGTACGAGGCTCGAGCCTATCGTTCGCTGCTTACCACTGGCCCCACAACGGCCAAGGAGTTGTCGCGGGCGAGCGACGTGCCGATGGGGCGGATCTACGACGTGCTCAACAGCATCGAACAGTACAACCTCGTCCGGAGTCAGACCGCGAGCCGGCCGAAGAAGTACGTCGCCGTCGAACCCTCGACGGCGCTCGATCGCTTGCTCGAGGACAAGAAACGCGAACTCGAGGAGAAGGCAGACCAGTACGAGTCGATCGTCGACGATCTGTCCGACGAACTCGACGCGGCCGAGCCGGTCGAAGAACAGTTCTGGACTGCCGCCGTCGGCCCCGAGGAGACGATGGACCTGCTCTTAGAGCGGCTGGCAGCAGCCGACCGCGATATCGTGATGGTATCGTCCCACCCCTCCCCGCAGTGGGACATCCAAGCGGTCAGCGAGGAGATCAACGCCCAACTCGAGGACGCGATCGATCGCGGCGTCTCCGTCAAACTCCTGATGACCCGCGAGATGGTCGCCTCGATGTCCGAAGAGGTGGGCAAGCGCTACCGGGAGACCCTACAGCAACTCGACGACTTCGAGGTTCGCACGCACGACGACGTGACGGGCTCGTTCAACATCATCGACGGCGTCGAGATCTGCATTCAGGTGCCGAATCCCCTCACCTCGGGTGAGGCCTTCGGCATGATCGATCTCAAAGATCCCGAGTTCGCGGCGAACGTCCACGACGAGTTCGTCCCGCGGTGGGACGAAGCGGACCCGCTCCAGTTCTAGTTGCCGACTTCCTCGCGCAGCGTCCCCATCTCGACGACGCGCTCGGCGTGGGCGTTGTGCTGGTGGATCGACTCGTCGTTGGACTGGCTCATCGTGATCACCGCGTCGTCGTCGAGGTGATCGAACTCGTCGACGACACCCTCGGCTAACGCCCGCACGCAGTCCTCGACGAACTTCGCGTCGGCGTGGGCCGCGTAGGTCATGTGGTCCTCGTCGGGTCGCTTGGCGAGGTTGTAGATCCGGGCGCTCATCGAGTCCCGGGCGATGTCGATGACGTCGTTCAGATCGACCGATGGATCGCCGTTGGCTTCGACGGTCAGCGTCGCGTGCCCCCGCTGGGAGTGACCCGGCTGTGGCACCTCATCGAGGAACTCCGTGATCGTCTCCTCCTCGACGCCTAAGTCCTCGAGGGTCTGTTTTGCGCGGGCGGTCGACATCCCCTGCGAGCAGGGACAGACCGTCATGCCGGTGACTCGCGCGCCGATCTCCTCGCGGGTGCCCTCCTCGGTCGCCGTCGCCGAGGCCACGATGTCGACGGTGTGTTGGGTCTCGCGGTCGCTGGCGGGGGTCTGTTCACGGCGCATGAACTCGGCCTCCATCGAGACCTCCGCCTTCGAGGTGTAGTCGTGGCGCTCGAGCAGTCGTTCGGCGGCCTCGCCGCAGACCTCTTCGACCTGATAGGCCTCCTCGCGGGTCGCGTCTTCAAGAATCTCGTCGATGACCTCCATGTTACGGCTCATGTCCGCGCCCTTGCGCCAGCCGGGGAGATCGACGAAGACTTCGAACTCGGCGGTGAGGACGATCGGTCGCTTGTCCTCGCGGGCGATCTTGACGAGTTTGTCGACGCCGGTGACGCCGACCTGACTCAGGCCGACGGTCACGTCGGGCGACGTCGCTTGCACGTCCGGCAACTGATGACTCATTGCCCGCATTCAGGCGAGGGCGCGATTCAACCTTTCGGAACCAGTAGTTGTTGGCTCGGGAACGGGACGCCCTCGATACCGCCTCGGGCGAGCCGTCGATTCTTTAAGTGCCTCTGGTCACAAGGTAGAGCTATGACGGGAGGACGGCCGTTCTGCAGTCAGTAACTCACACTCGATAGTCACGCCGCTGGGTTTCGATCTTCGTTCGACTGGGAATAAGCGCCAGTCCCAGCGACAACGGGTTCACGAGTCGCTCGAGCCACCGACAATCCGTTTCGCTGCCTCCCACGCGACGGCGAGCACGAACAGGAAGAGCAACGTCGCACCCAATCCGGTGAGAAACCCGTCCGTGACGCGGCGTGCGAAGAAGACGGCAAGTCCGGCGACGAGTATTCTCGAAATCCGGTTCAGATCCCACTCGAGCAGTACGGATCGGAGGGCAGACATTATCTCATTCCAGACATTATCTCATTCGTGTGTTGGATTAGATATATGTCTATGGGAAGCACAGCGAGTATCGGTTGAGATGTTCTAGTCGGCTACACCATCCGCGGGCCGACCGTTCTTTAAGTGCCTCTGGTCACAAGGTGAAGCTACGAAGGGCATTCGTCACCCGGCCTTCTCGGGTTTTACTTCCATACCCTCGAGCCACAGCTATGGCTTCCGTTCCGACCCACGTCCACGAAACCGTCGACGACCATCTGACGGCGATCGAACGCGAACACGACATCGCGGTCGTGATGGCGGTCGCCCGCGGGAGCCACGCGTGGGGCGCGGCGAGTCCCGACAGCGATTACGACGTCGGCTTCGTCTTCGCGCCGACCGATCTGCGCCGGTACACCCACCTCGAGGGAGCGCCCGAAACCCTCGTCGACGACCGCGGCAAATTCGAGTATCAGGGCTGGGACGTGCGGACGTTCGCGCGCCTGCTCGCCGACTCGAACGACGGCGCGCTCGACCTGCTGCGGAGTCCCATCCGCTACCGGCTCGCGTACGACCCCGCTACGCTCGCGGACTACATCGAACGCGCGTACAATCCGATCGACCTCTATCACGCGTGGCGCGGGATCGCGACGAGCAACTACCGCAAGTACGTCTCGCACCATCTGGTCAGCACTGACGACGAGCTATTTCCGATCCTCGAGTCGAACGACGAGGCGTACACCGTCGAAACCGACGACGGGACGATGACGGTCCCGGCCGACGACGACCGGTTCAGTGAGACCCAGACCAAACCGACGGTGAAGCGAAACCTGACGATCTGCCGGGCGGCCATGTCCGCTTACTACCTCAAAGAGACCGGCGAGCGCGGCACACACGACCTGCCCGCACTCGAGTTCGAGACCTTCCTGTGCGAGCAGGCACCCGCGGTGTTCGACGCCAACCGGATCGACCGCGCTCGCGAGTTGCTCGAGCGGAAACGGGCGGGCGAGGGCGCGACCGAGATCGGCGACGCCGTCGGCCGTGACTTCGCACATCCGCCGAAAGCGATCGATCCCGACACTCACGCTCGAGACGGCCCGGATACCGACCGATTGGACGATTTCATCGACGAGATGATCGCCGCGGTCCGATAGCTCGTGCCGGCGTCGCTCCTTTAAGTGTCTCTGGTTACAAGGTGTAGCTACGACGGGAGAACGGTTCCTTCTCGACTGTGTCTCGACCGGATAGCGGCGCGTCTCGCGATAGCAGTGGTCGAACACCCACCTCCTCACGACGCCGACTGACTCGAGCGGTCGTTCTTTAAGTGCCTCTGGTCACAAGGTGAAGCTACGAAGGGCTTTTCGCGGACCACTCGTCTCGAGCAGCGAGCGATAGTGTCCGGTATCGATCGAGACGCGTTTCGCTCCGATACCTGTTAGAACACCTGTCTGTCCGTCGAACTGGTGTACTGAAAGGAGCGAGCCTTTTTCACTCTCCCTCTCCGAGCGACAGACGATGCAAGACGACGGTGCCGACCCTGGTCCAGATTCCGAGCGAGCCGTGCCCGCGGACGGTGTCGACCCCGCTCCCGAGCGCGAGCGCCGCCTCGAGACCCGGCCCGGGTCCGGGTCGCTCTCTCGAGCGGACGTCCAGCGCGATTCGACGGTCCGCCAGTGGGGCGTCGTCACGCCGAGCGCGACGGTCATCGGCCGCGCGGAATCGCCCGACGCGGACCTCTCCGAGAGCGTCCGTCGCCTCCACGACGAACAGCACGCGGCGACGCCGGGCTACAGCGAGCGCGCCCACCACCTCGACCGGCTGCGAACCACGCAGGCGCTGTGTAACGCCCTCGAGGTGACGCCGTGGCAGCGCGATCTCGCACTCGGTGTGATGGACGAGATCGACCTCACCGAGTTCGGGAGCCAGCGCGCGATCGAGAAGGTCGCGCTGGTGGTGATCCGCCACGTCGTCGACGTCGACCGCCAGCAGTACTTCGGGCTGGACGACATCGACGCACAGGAGCTCTCGGCCGACCGGATGGAGGACCTGTTCGGGCAGTACCGCGCTCACGACATCACCGACGAGGAGACGTTCAAGCGACTCGCGGCCGACTACGGGTTGGATACGACGAGCCTGAACCGGCTGCGCCGCGTTCTCAAGTCCCAACTCGAGGACGAACTGCCGGCCTACGGGCGCAATCCCTACCGGGACCCGAACTTGCCGGACGTGACGGACGCGGACGCCGATGCCGCCGACGCGCCGGCGACCGGATCGGAGAGCAGCGGGTGAACGAGTCGGTTCGCCCGTCACATGCCGACGGCCGGACCGGGTCCGCACCTCGTCTCGAGCCGCGTCCCGTCGACTGCCGGTGACCGGCGACTTTTCCGTCACGGATTCCTAGCGGCGCTATGGCCGACGCTGACACCGGATCGGCACCGGAGACGACCGACCGCATCGAAATCTACGCCGACTACGTCTGTCCGTTCTGCTATCTGGGGACGCGCTCGCTCGAGCAGTACCGCGAGGGGCGCGACGAGCCGCTGACCGTCGAGTGGCATCCCTTCGACCTGCGACACGGGAAACGGAATCCCGACGGGTCGATCGATCAGGAGGGAGACGACGGCAAAGACGACCAGTACTACGAGCAGGCCAGACAGAACGTCCGCCGGCTCCAAGAGGAGTACGGCGTCGAGATGGCCCACGAAATGGCGACCGACATCGACTCGTTCAACGCGCAGGTCGCGTCGTGGTACGTCAAGCAGGAATACCCCGAGCAGTGGGCCGCGTTCGACGACGCGATCTACACGGCGCTGTGGCAGGACGAACGCGATATCGGCGACGTCGACGTGTTGGCCGACCTTGCTGACGACATCGATCTGCCGACCGACGAGATCCGCGACGCGGTCGCCGACGAGGGCCTTCGGACGGAACTCGAGGACCTGTTCACCGAAGCACAGCAGAAGGGCATCACCGGTGTTCCGACCTTCCTCTCGGACGGCCACGTTGCCCGCGGCGCGGTCCCGCCGGAGCACTTAGAACGACTCGTCGAGGGCGACGGCTCCGGCGGGCGTCGGTAGACGCGACCGACTCACTCGAGTTTGTCGAGGGCGTCGAAGAAGTTCGCCTGCGGCCCGGCGAGCGTGACGGATTCGGCCGCGAGCGAGACCGAGACCGTGGCCGGGGGCTCGAGTCGCTGCCGGTTGCGCCCGTCGCTGATCGCGTACGCGGTGTCGGTCCCGGTGACGGTGAGGGTTAGTTCGGTATCCGGTTCGACTACCAGCGGCGGCATCGGCTCGGTCGCGGCCATCTGCGTGACGACGAGCGCGTCGGCCGTGGGGTGGATCAGCGGTCCGCCCTCGCTCAGATTGTAGGCGGTCGACCCCGTCGGCGTGGCCACGAGAACGCCGTCCGCGTGGCTCTCGGCGTACCGTTGGCCGTCGACGCCGATTTCGACGGTTGCCCCGCCGCCGTGACCCCGCCGGGGGCCGTGGATGACGATCTCGTTGAGCGCGGGCTCGAGCGTCCAGTCCCCGTCGACGCCGGTCGCCTGCAGCCGCGATAACTCTCGGCCCTCGACGGCCCCCGTTCGATCGAGTTCTGTCACGAGATCGGTGACGACGCCGAGTGCGTCCGCGGGCGCGACGGCGTTGAGAAAGCCCACTTCGCCGAGATTGACCCCGAGGATCGGCGTCGAGCCGACCTCGCGGGCGACGAACAACAGCGTCCCGTCGCCGCCGATGCTTACGACGAGGTCCCGACCGGCCATCGCGGCGACCGAAACGGGGGTCGCCTCGACCGCCTCGCCGGTCGCCTCGTCGACGACGACGGCGGCACCCTCGCGCTCGAGGGCGTCGACGAGGCTCGCGGCGAGTTCCTGTGCACGCTCGTTGTCACGTTGGGCGACGATGCCGACGGCGACGTCCATCGTCGGCGGCTACCCGCCCCGTCGTCAAAAAGCCACGCTTGTCCGGCGAGCGCCACCGGAGTTTTCGGGCGGATCGACACCGAAGACGGAACTCCGGCGCTGGCCCTCGAGTCACGAGACTGCCGTCTCCGTCTCGCGATAGCCGACTGGACGGCTCCCGTGAGACCCGTCTGTCGATCGAGATTCGGCCGATCCGCCACGCGAACCGCTTCGGGGACGAACCCGTCCGAGATCACGGGCGGGTAATGTGTCGACATATTTACCTCGTCCTCTCGTCTCATCGCCCCCTTTTCCGTCAATCGAGCGTTACAGTGCGGTTCGATCGAGTAAGAGCGACGTATCGACATGTTCAGGCTCCATACTTTTGCGGGTAGGTGTCCGATAGTGAGGTATGGCCCAACGGACGACAGCCGATGAAACGCTGCCGCGAGAGGAACTCGCCGCATACCTCCAAGAGCTCGCGACGGAGTTCGAGGGCGAGAGCGAGGAGGTCTCGATCAGGGTCGGGAACAAGAACGTATCGCTCAACCCGCCCCACAACATCGACGTCTCCGTCGAGACCGTCGAGCGATCCTCGATGCTCCGCGGGAACCGTGAGACAGTCGAGATCGAACTGAGCTGGAAACCCTAACATGGCTGCCGCAGACTCCGTCCTGATCTTCGTCCTGAGTTTACTGGTCGGAACGATCGGGATCCTGGCAGGCGCGCGGCTGGTGTTAGACAGGGACGCGAGCTTCGTGAACGCGGCGGTGACCGCGCTCATCGGTGCGGCCGCGTGGGCGATCACGAGCTTCTTCGTCGGGTGGGTCCCCATCCTCGGCGTCCTGTTAATGTTGATCATCTGGGTCGGCGTCATCAACTGGCGCTACCCGGGCGGCTGGGGCTCTGCGGCCGCGATCGGGTTCGTCGCGTGGATCGTCGCGGTCGGAATCATCTACGCGATGGCTGTCGTCGGCTTCGTCACGCCCGACGCGCTCGGCATCCCGGGCATCTGAGCCCGCTGCCGGTATTCCCGCGCGGAAAGAACGTGGGCAACTGCTTTTGCCGTCCGCTCGAGACCATCGCATAGACAGCGATGTACGAGACGATCCTGTTTCCGACGGACGGCAGCGACCACGCGGCGACCGTCGCTGCCCACGCCATCGACGCCGCGGCCACGCGGGACGCCGCCCTCCACGTCCTCTCGGTCGTCGACGACCGCGCGTTCCTCGTGCTCGACGACGACCGCGTCGAGCGCGTCCGCGACGACCTCGAGGCGACCGCCCGCGAGGCGGCCGACGACGCGGCGGCCCGCGCTGCGGACCGCGGCCTCGAGACGACGACGGCGGTCGATACCGGCAACCCGGCCGAGCGTATCGTCGACTACGCCGAGACCGCCGACGTCGATCTGATCGTCATGGGGACCAGCGGTGACGAATACGAACGTAACGTCGTCGGGAGCGTCTCCCAGCGCGTCGTCCGCGAAGCTCCGGTCCCCGTCACCACCGTCGGACCCGACGTCTGATCGCCGGCGGTTCGATATCCGTTCGACGGGGGTTCCGATGGCCGATCGCTGGTCGACTCGAGTGCAGTCGAAGACGATTCCGGCCGGCGCTGTGATCGGGGCCGTCACCCGCTCCGCCGCCGTTTTCGAGCGGGACACGCCGGAACGGTAACGCATGGTTTGATGTGTGCTCCGTCACTAGTGACGTGGAGATGCGCCGTTCGATCGTAATTACAGCCGTTCTGCTCGTTCTCGCCTTCGTACTCGTCGGCGGGCCGTCGCTGTTGCTGTCGCTGTCGACCGAACAGGTCGCCTCCGAGCAGTCGGCCCAGACGAAACCAGCGCCCGAACTCGTGTCCTTCGAGGACTCGGAAAGCGGCTTCTGGGAGTATCTCAGCCCCACTCGAGGGTTCCAAAAGCGAAGCCCGGTCAACGTCGTCGTCCGCGGTGACCTCGCTGATGTCGAGCGGGTACTGACCGACGCCGACGATGGCGACTGGTCGGAGATCAACGAGTCCGAGGAGGAAGCGCTCCCGGAGACGTACTCGCTCACCGGCGGGAACGCCTCCGAGAACGAAACGCAACCGGCCAACGCGACCGCCGAGGGCGACCAACCCGTACCCGACAACGAAACGGCGGCCAACGACTCGGCCGAGAACGCGACCGACGAGGACGCGACGGACGAACCGCGGGGCTCTCTCCCCAACCTCGACTGGGGCCAAGCCGACGGCGGGACCCGCTACGCCTACGTCGACCCCGGCCCGAACGAGAGCGGCTACTGGATGACCGAATCCCGCCAGCTCGAGGACGGTGACTACTACGGGCAGCGATACCACATCCGGCTCTACGAGAGTCCCAACGAGGACGACGACTGGGTCGCGATGCAGACCCACTCGGAGCACTTCGACTGGTTCACGCTCCGCCACCGCGTCCACGGCTCGCAGGACGCCCAGACGAAGGTCGAGAACGACTTCATGGAGCATCCGCGGGTCGACGTCCAGGAGGACGTGACCCGGATCTACCTCGACAACAGGAACTCCGCCGACGCCGACGGCTGGGCGACGCTCGTCGACCTCGCCGGGCTGCTCGTCGTCCCCACGGTAGTCGGCGTCGGAGCCGGCAGACGCCGTCTCGGCGCCTCGAGCGAGACCGAAGGGTCCACGGGCGACCGCATCGCCCAGCGAGCGCCGAGCGCGATCGACGACCGCCTGACCGACGTCGATCGACGCCGACTCGCCGCCGCCTACGCCCGCCTCGAGGCCGGCCACGTCCTCCTCGTCTTCACCATCCTGGCCCTGTATCTCGGTGTCCGGATGGGGGGACTCGTCCTCGAGCGTCAGGCCACGTTCCTGACGCCCCACCAGATCGCCGCGTTGCTGTACCCGGTGATCGGCGTCGGCATTCCCGTCGCGACCTACCTGCTCGCGCGCGGGCTCACGCGACGACTCGACGCCGCCGTCACCGCCGCCGCCTCGCTCGCGGTCGCGGTCTGGCTCGACTACAGCCTGCTCGGCGTCTCGTCGCTTCCCGTCGACGTCATCGTCCAGCGGATGCTCGTCGTCGTCGCGCTCGGGCTGATCGCCGGCGGCGCGGCCAAACGCGCGACGCGGAGTTCGAAGTTCAACGACATGCTACTCGTCGGCACGGTGATGTGGCTGCTCGTGCTGGCCGGGACCCTCCTCGGCTATCTCTGAGCCGCGAAACTGCCATATTTTGCCGCTATCACCGTGATCGAGGCCGATCGAAGCGCGCGTCTTCGGTGGCGAGCCCTTAAGTCCTTGCAACATCGTTATCTACATGAAATGGCAAGCCCCACCCGTCAGCGCGAACGCGATCCTGAAACGACAGAACAAACACAGGAGACAGAGCGCGAGCGGGTATGTGACGAGTGTGACGGCGGCACACTCGTCAAGAGCGAGGATCAGGGCGAACTCGTCTGCGACCAGTGCGGTCTCATCGTCGAAGGGACGAACATCGACCACGGGCCGGAATGGCGCGCGTTCAACCACTCCGAGCGCCAGAACAAGTCCCGCGTCGGCGCGCCGACGACCCAGACGATGCACGACAAGGGGCTGACGACCTCAATCGACTGGAAGAATCAGGACGCCTACGGCCGATCGATCTCCTCGGACAAGCGCAATCAGATGCGCCGCCTGCGGAAGTGGCAGGAACGAATCCGCACCAAAGACGCCGGCGAACGAAACCTCCAGTTCGCGCTGTCGGAAACCGACCGGATGGCCTCCTCGCTGGCGATCCCCCGCTCGGTCCGGGAAGTCGCCTGCGTGATCTACCGGCGCGCACTCGACGAGGACCTCATCCGCGGGCGCTCGATCGAGGGCGTCGCGACCAGCACGCTCTACGCCGCCTGCCGCATGGAAGGCATCCCGCGATCGCTCGAGGAAGTCGCCGCCGTCTCCCGCGTCGAGCGCAAGGAGATCGGCCGCACCTATCGCTACGTCGCACAGGAACTCAACCTCGAGATGGAGCCGGTCAACCCGAAGAAGTACGTGCCGCGATTCTGCTCGGAGCTCGAACTCTCCGAAGAGGTCCAGGTCAAGGCGAACGAGATCATCGATGTCACGACCGAAAAGGGGCTGCTCTCGGGCAAGTCGCCGACCGGCTACGCCGCGGCCGCGATCTACGCCGCCTCGCTGCTCTGTAACGAGAAGAAGACCCAGCGCGAAGTCTCGGACGTCGCGCAGGTGACCGAGGTCACGATCCGGAACCGGTATCAGGAGCAGATCGAAGCGATGGGCATTCACGAGTAGGCCGGGTTTCTTCCGTTTCTACCGCGACTGGAGACGTTCCGTTCATCAATCGAACAGCCGCCGCTATCGGCGCGTGAGGTCTCGAGAAGTGCGCCGGCCGGGAATTGAACCCGGGCCGCGAGCTTGGGAAGCTCGAGTCCTACCACTGGACCACCGGCGCTCGTTCACTGCGCTCACTCACGCCGTAGCTCGACGGACGGCGTCCGTCTCACCACCGGCGCGCATCGTCACTTCGTTCCTCGCGCGCCGAGGATCGCAGTTCCTCCGGAACTGCTCACCACCGGCGCTCACCCGAAGCTACCCGTTGCGCTCACTTCAACGTAGCGCTCTCGAGCGCTCCTCGCTTCCCACCGCATAAGAACCCGGCCTCGAGTTGCAAGAACTGCAGACTCTCCGTACGTATTAGGTATCCGCCGTGGTAGCGATAGATGCAGCAAGACAGTGTGTCCGGGTTGGGGTAGTGGTAATCCTTCAGCCCGTGGAGGCTGAGACGCGCAGTTCGATTCTCGCACCCGGACCTTTTTCGAGTTGTCTCGAGCCGCCAGCGGCCGCTGAAATCGACCGTCCGGTCAGTTTTTTCCGGAGAGGGGAGGCTATTAGGTCGTGCCGTCCGTATCCCGCCACATGATCGACCTTCGCTTTTCGGAGGCGGAACTCGAGCGGCGGCGCGAACACATCACCGGTTTCCTTCGCGAGCAGGTCGACGCCGCGGGGGCCGACGGTGCCGTCCTCGGGCTCTCGGGGGGGATCGACAGCACGCTGACCGGAACGCTCGCCGTCGAGGCGCTCGGAGCCGAGAACGTCCACGGGCTCGTCCTCCCGGCGACGGTCAGCAGCGAGGAGAACATGAGCGACGCCGAGTGGGTCGCACAGGACTTAGAGATTACCTACGACGTGATCGAGGTCGAGCCGATCGTCGACTCGCTGCTGTCTGCCTACCCGGAAGCCGAGGGCGACCGCGAGGCGGTCGGGAACGCGCGCGCTCGCGTCCGTGGAGTCCTGAACTACCTCGTGGCCAACCACGAGAGCCGGCTGGTCCTCGGGACCGGCAACCGCAGCGAGGCCGCCGTGGGCTACTTCACCAAGTACGGCGACGGGGCCGTCGACTGCCACCCGATCGGGAACCTCTACAAGGGACAGGTCCGCCAGCTCGCCCGCCACGTCGGCGTGCCGGAGGAACTCGCCGCGAAGACCGCCACCGCGGAGCTGTGGGCCGACCAGACCGACGAGGACGAACTCGGGATCAGCTACGACACCCTCGACTCGATTCTGGCGACGCACATCGACGGACCACTCTCCGCGGCGGCGACCGCTCGGCTGCTCGAGGTCGACGAAGAAACCGTCGAGCGGGTCCGCGAGATGTACGAGCGCAGCGAGCACAAACGGAACGCGCCGCCGGCACCGGAGCCCCTCGAGTGATCGAGTTCGTGGACGGTCACTCCCGCCACTCGTTCTCGAGTAGCCCGTACCAGTAGACGTCCTGCCACTCGCCGTCGATGAACTCGCCGTCGCGGTGGACTCCTTCCTGTGTGAATCCCGCCTTCTCGAGGAGTCGCTTCGACGGCTCGTTGAACTCGAACACGCGGGCGGCGATCCGGTGGAGCCCGAGCTGGTCGAAGGCGTACCGGACGACGCGCTCCGTCGCCTCGGTGCCGTAGCCCCGACCGTGGTGGTCGGGTGCGATCCAGTAGCCGATCTCGGCCTTCCGGGTCTCCCACTCGATCGAGTGGAGACCGATCGTTCCGATCGGCGTCGAATCGGCGGTGATCAGGAAGTTCACGGTGTCGTCGCCACAGATCACGTTCTCGAAGAACTCCCGCTCTTGCTCCCCGTTGACGGGCCGAGATTGCCCGATCGCCCGCCAGATCCGCGAGTCGTTGATCTGGGTCTGCAGGAACTCGAGGTCGTCCTCCTCGATCGGTCGCAGCGTGACGCGGTCGCCGTCCAGAAACACCGGGCCGGGCATACCAGTCCACTTCGTGTAAGCGAATAAATTACTTTTGTTCAACCGTCTCCCGCTACTCGAGTCGGCGGCGTTACTCGAGTAACGCGTCGATATCGTCGGCGTGAGCGGCGACGAGGTCGGCGAAGGCGTCGGCCTCGCGTCGCTCCTGTGTGGCGCGCTCGCCGTCGTCGCGGATTCGGCGTTTCAACGCGGCCAGCGCGTCGTCCGCATTCCCCGCGATCTCCTCGGCGACCGATCGGGGCTCGTCCTCGAGTCGCGAGATAAGCCCCATTCGCAGGGCTTCCTCGGCGTCGATCGACCGGCCGGAGAGCGCGAACTCGAGGGCGTCGCCCTCGCCCAGCACCCGGGGCAACCTGACGGTTCCGCCCCACGCACCGAACAGGCCGAAGCCCACCCCCGGCTCGCCGTACGTCGAGTCGGGCGTGCCGACCCGCACGTCACAGGCCAGCGCGATCTCGAGGCCGCCGCCGCGTGCGGGGCCGTCGATCCCGGCGACGACGACCGCGGGCGAGTCCTCGATGGTCCGCGCGACGCGCTGACCCAGTCGCGCGAAGTCGGCCGCGCGGTCGCGGTCCCCTTCCAGTGCCGCGACCTCGTTCAAATCCGCCCCCGCGGAAAACGCGGGGCCGCGCCCCTGCAGGTAGATCACCGGCTCCTCGGCGTCGTCGACCGCCGTCTCGAGGGCCGCGAGGCCGTCGACGGTGAGCGCGTTTCGGGCCTCGGGACGGTCGATCGTCACGGTGCGAATCGGGCCGTCGGCGTCGCTGTCGATCATGTTCGCAGTCGATCGGACGTTTCCAAAGGTCTTTGGCTCCCCCGTCGTAACCCCCCGCTAATGGAGAAGGCCGACAGCTGTCGGCGTGCCGCCGCCGAGGCCGTCGCGGACGTCGAACCACCACAGCTACACGACTACATCGAATCTACCCTCGATCGTGCATCGATGGTCCCCGGCGCGCTCACGCTCGAGAGCGCCGCGATGATGGCAGCCGAGGGGCGCGTCCTCGAGGACGAGTACGACCCCGGTCTCGACGACGGGGACGGCGGAGACGACGGAAACCGAACGCGAGCGGCCGACAGCGACCTCGACGGCGTCGCCACCCACGCGGCCGGCGTCCAACTCATCTACGAGGGGCTGCGACTGACGCGGTCGCTCGCCCGCGAGGAGCCCTGGACGGCGACCGACACTGACGCCGAGACCGACGGCGACCTCGCGATCCTCGCGGCCGACATCCTCGTCGCCCGCGGCTTCTACCTGCTGGCTCGCACCGACGCCGCCGACAAAGCGGTCCGAACCGTCCGGTCGTTCGGTCGCGACCAGACCCACCGCGCCGAGCGCGCCGCGAACGATGGGAGCGATCCCGCCTCGCTCGACGCCAACCTCGAGCGCGACGTGCTCGAACTCGCCGTCCTCACCGGCTCCGTCGCCGTCGGCGAAACCCCCTCGCCGCACCTGCTCGCCGTCGCCGAGGGACTCGCAGACGGTGTCGGCACCTCGTTTCCGCCAGTCGAGGACTCGCTCTGCGACCTCGAGCCCTCGGCTCGAGAGCACTCGCTCGAGGACCACGTCGACCGGGCGACGTCGGCGACCGATCCGTGAGCCGCTGCCAACTGTGGGACGGCACCGCGATAACCCGACGCACGGCCCGGGAAAATCGAAACCCATAAAGACATCTCCGGTCAACGAAGAAGTGCGCGCCTGGGTAGCTTAGCGGTAAAGCGCGTCCTTGGTAAGGACGAGAGCCCGGGTTCAAATCCCGGCCTAGGCTCTTTCTGATATCTTCGTGACACACTCTCAAGTAGCGATCTCTCGAGTCCCAACAGTAGCGAGTTAGTCGTCTATTTTTACCCGGCAGGATCGCCTCACTCGAGTCCCACCCGACACCCGGTCTCGGCCGACTCGTAGGCGGCCTCGATCGCGCGCAGGTCCGCGAGGCCGTCCGCACCGTCGGGTTCGGGGTCGGTACCCGAAAGCACGCAGTAGCCGAAGTAGTCGAATTCCTCGCGGACCTCGTCGACCGAGGGGCCGGTGTACTCCGTGCGTACGTCGCCGCTCTCGACGACCATCTCTTGGGGGACGACGCCGCCGAAGGGCGACTCGATGTGGATCTTCCCCTCGGTACCGACCAACTCGAGCTGGCTGCTGGCGTGGGCGTCGAGACTGGCCGTACACGAGGCCGTCGCGCCGGTCTCGAACTCGAGTTGGAAGGCGACGCGTTCCTCGACCCGATCGAAGGGCTCGCCGCTCGAGTGGGTGGTGGCGTAGATGCCCGTGGGCTCGCAGTCGAGGACGAACCGGGTCGTGTTGAGCGGGTAGATGCCGAGGTCGACCAGCGCGCCGCCGCCGGCCAGCTCGGGGTCGAGCCGCCACGTCTCGGGGCTCGCGTGCTCGAGCAGCGGGTGCGAAAAGCCGCCGTGGACCTGCACCACATCGCCGACCACGTCCCCGCGGACGAGCTCTCGAGTTCGGCGGACCGTCGGCTCGGTCTGCAGTCGGTAGGCTGGCATCAGCACCACGCCGGCGTCGTCACAGGCGTCGACCACTTCCCGAGCCCGCTCGAGGGTGGTCTCGAGGGGCTTTTCGCAGATAACGTGTTTACCCAATTCGGCCGCCGCGGTCGCGTACCGGCCGTGCAGGGCGTTGGGCGTCGCGATATAGACGCCGTCGTAGGCGTCCGCACGCTCGCCCGCGAGGAAGGCGTCGTAGTCGATGACGTGTGACACGTCGTGCGCTTCAGCGATGCCCGTGGTCCGATCCGGTGAACTCGTGACGAGCACCGTCGTCTCGCAGTAGGTGCCGTCGGCGATCGCGGGCAGTGCGCGCTGGCGGGCGAAGCCGCCGATCCCGATCACTGCGAGTCGAACGGTTCCCGCGATCGATTTCCGCTCCCAGTCCCGCTGCGTGAAGTTCGCGAAGCAGTCCTCGAGTGCCATGCCGTCTCTAGGGCCCGCGACGAAAAGGCGGCAGTGAACGGGAGAGTGACAGTCAGCAGCACAAACTAGTTGGTTCCACCGAATAACCGATTCTCCGCCTTCGACTAGGTTATCCACCGGTGGTATTCACCCATGCCAGCCTTTCGAAGGAAAAAGTTATTCAATAGTCGCCTGTGATATGCGATACTCACAGGTGACGTAAGATGGTCAAAATGGAAACGGCGGAGCTGGAAACCGATCTGAGTCTGTTCAAATACGATAACCTCGAACAACTCCCGTCTCGGTATCGGGACCTCGAGGAAGCCGAACGAACGGACCGGATCGAGGCGGCGCTGTCCGAACTCGGCGACGACGTGGTGATCCTCGGGCACAACTACCAGCGACGCGAGATCGTCGAGCACGCGGACTTCATCGGGGACTCCTACCAGCTCTCGAAGGAGGCCGCCGAGGCCGACGCGGAGTACGTGATCTTCGGCGGCGTGACGTTCATGGCCGAGAGCGCGGACATCATCACGGACGACGACCAGTCGGTGATCCTGCCGAGCATGGAGGCCTCCTGTCCGATGGCCGGGATGGCCGAAGCCCTGCAGGTCGACAGCGCGTGGGCCGAGATCACGGCCGCCGCGCCCGACGAGAACATCATCCCGATCACGTACATGAACTCCTACGCGGACCTGAAGGCGTTCTGTGCGAGTCAGGGCGGCCTCGTCTGTACCTCTTCGAACGCGCACAAGGCGTTCGAGTACGCCTTCGAGCGGGGTGACAAGGTCCTGTTCCTGCCCGATAAGCACCTCGGGGAGAACACGGCCCACCGGCTCGGAATGGAAGACGAGATCGCCGAGTGGGACCCGTGGGACCCCGAGGGGAAAGACGCGGACGAGGTCGCCGAGAGCGATATCATCCTCTGGGACGGCTACTGTCAGGTCCACGAGCGGTTCCGCGAGGACCACATCGAGCGGGTTCGCGAAGCGAACCCCGGTGCAAAGGTCATCGTCCACCCCGAATGCCGCCGCGAGGTCGTCGAGGCCGCCGACAAGGCCGGTTCGACCGCGACGATCTGCGAGACCGTCGAAAACGCCGACCCCGGCGACACGTGGGCGATCGGCACCGAGATCCACCTCACGAAGCACCTCCAGCGCTGGCACCCCGAGGTGAACGTCGTCCCGCTCTGTGGCGACGCCTGCATGGACTGCAACGCCATGCGCCAGATCGACCCCAACTACCTCGCGTGGGTGCTCGAGGAACTCGCCGCGGGCCGCGAACACAACGTGATCGAGGTCGCGCCCGAGGAGAAGGAACTCGCGGGCGTCGCGCTCGATCGCATGCTCGAGATCTAACCATGACCGAGACCACCACCGGCACGGAGACGACGACCGACGGCGAACGCGCGGACGTACTCGTCGTCGGCAGCGGGATCGCGGGCTGTGCGGCCGCGCTCGCGGCGGCCAGGGAGGGCGCGGACGTGTGCCTCCTGACCAAAGCGACGAAACCCGACGACGCCAGCACCGACTGGGCGCAGGGCGGCATCTCGACCACGCGCGGGAACCCCGACTCGCTCAAAGCGGACATCATCGACGCCAGCGACGGTACCGCGGATCCCGAGGCCGTCGAGACCCTCGTCGAACACGCCGACGAGGCCGTCGGGGACGTGCTCGTCGACACGCTCGAGGTCGACTTCGACGAGGGCGCGGACGGCGCGTTCGACTACACGCGCGAGGCCGCCCACTCCGAGTCACGCATTCTCCACGTCGACGCCGCGACCGGCACGCATATCCTGCGGCCGTTTCTGAACCACGTCGACGACCACGAACGTATCGCGGTCCGGCAGGACACCGCCGCGCTCGAGTTGATCACCGCCGAGGGGCGCGTTCACGGCGTGGTGAGTGACGAAGGACCGGAGGGGCACCCGATCTACGCCGGCGCGACGGTCCTCGCGACCGGCGGAATCGGCGCGCTCTACGGTCGGTCGACCAACCCCGAGGACGCGACCGGCGACGGCATCGCCATGGCCGCCCTCGCCGGCGCGGACATCGCGGACATGGAGTACGTGCAGTTCCATCCGACCGCCTATGCGGGCGAGGACCCCTTCCTGCTCTCGGAAGCCCTGCGGGGCGAGGGCGCAGTGCTCCGCAACGGTGAGGGCGAGCGGTTCATGGACGACTACCACCCGCAGGGCGATCTCGCGCCCCGCGACGTCGTCGCGCGCGCAGTCGAAACCGAACGCGAGGAGACCGGCGAGGTCGTGCTGGACGTGAGCCCCCTCGAGTTCGACGCCGAGTACCCCGGCATCGCCGAGAAGTGCCGCGGCCGCGGGATCGAGGGCGACGAGATCCCGGCCGCGCCCTGCGAGCACTTCCTCTGTGGCGGAATTGATGTCGACGACCGCGGGCGGACGAGCCTCGACCGGCTCTACGCCGTCGGCGAGTGCGCCCGCACGGGCGTCCACGGCGCGAACCGACTGGCCAGTACCAGTCTGCTCGAGGGCCTCGTCTGGGGGCTCCGCGCGGGGACGGATGCGACCGGATTCGAGCCCGAGGTCGTCGAAGCGCCGGAACTCCGCGACAGCGATCCCGCGCTTCCCGACCGCTTCGCCGCCGAGAAGTTCACCCGGCTCACGCGGACGATGGACGACTATCTGGGCCTCGAGCGCGATCCCGACGAGATCGCCCGCGCGAGCGCCGTCCTCCGGCGGCTCAAGGGCGAGGTCGATGCCTACGTCCGCACGCGGACCGCGCGGGACCTCTACGAACTCCGGAACGCCAGCGTCGTGGCCCTGCTGATCGCGCGGGCCGCGAGCGAGAACACCGAATCGGTCGGCTGTCACTACGTCGCGACCGAGCGCGACGAGTCGACGGCCGAACCGACGGCGGACGATTGAGTGTCATGATCACCGACGCACAGGTCGAGCGCTGGCTCCGCGAGGACGTCGGCCACCACGACGTGACGAATCAGGTGCCGGGCGAGACGACCGGTCGTCTCGTCGCGAAAGAGTCCGGCGTCGCCGCGGGCCTCGAGGCCGCGACGGCCGTCTTCGACTACCTCGGCGTTTCCGTGACCGATCGGCTCGAGGACGGCACCGCCGTCGAACCCGGCGACGAGATTCTTCGCGTCGAGGGACCCGCACGCGAGGTCCTGCGGGGCGAGCGCGTCGCGGTCAACCTCGGTGGTCACGCCTCGGGGATCGCCACGCGAACGCGGGAGGCAGTCGACACCGCCCGCGCTGAGAGCGAGACTGTCCAAATTGCCGCGACCCGCAAGACCACGCCCGGCCTGCGTGGCCTCGAGAAACGCGCCGTCGGCGCGGGCGGCGGCGACTCCCACCGGCTCGACCTCTCGCATATGGTCATGGTCAAGGACAACCACGTCGCCGAGATGGGACTCGAGGGGGCGATCGAACGCTTTGCGGACCGCACCTCGTTCGCGACGAAGATCGACGTGGAAGTCGAGCGCGTCGCGGACGCGCCGCGGGCGGCCGCGGCGGGCGCGGATATCGTCCTGCTCGACAACATGCCGCCCGAGGAGACGCGGGCGGCCGTCGACGCACTCGCCGACTACGAGGGCGTGCTGGCCGAAGCCAGCGGCGGGATTACTCTCGACGACGTGCCGGACTACGCCGCGACGGGCGTCGACGTGATCTCGATGGGGTCGCTGACCCACTCCGCGCCGTCGCTTGACCTGTCGTTCCGGACCGGCGACTGAGTCAGTCCGCGTTCCACGCGCGAACGTCTTCCGCCTCGAGGAACAGCGACGGGTCGTCGTGGGAGAAGCTGACCCACCGCTCCGTCTCGGCCGCGGTCACGTGCGTCAGTAGCTCCTCCTCGACGAGCGCCCGTTCGAAGACGGCTCTGCAGTCCGTGAGATCGTACGCCAGCGGCACGAAAATGGCCGTCTCGCTCGCTTCATCGCGCTCGACGGTCAGCGCGACTCGCCGGTCGCTGCCCTCGTCCCCGAGCGGCCGGTAGTATACGTCGGCCGCGGTGATCGTGACGTTGCCTTCCTCGATGAGGTCCTCGACGACGCCGTACGCCTCGGATGAGACCGTGACATCGAGTCCGATCCGCTCCTCGGTGTCGACCGGCGAGACGGCCGTCGGCTCGAGGACGACGGCGTCCCAGCCGTCCTCGCGGTACTCCTCGGCGATCGTCCGCGCGTCCGCGAGGAGGTCGTCCCACAGCGGCCCCGACGGCTCCGGATTGTTCGTCGGATCCGGGTTGTCCGCCTGCTCCGAACTCTCCGCCGGTTCCGACTCCTCCGCCGTCATCGGAGCCCCTCCGGTCGTGGTCGTCTCGTCATACTCGAGGGCGACGACGCGGAGCGGAAAAACGTTACCTCACTCAGTCGGACTCGAGTCTCGAGGACACCCGACGGTACCAAACAACGGACGACAACGGCCGACGACGCCGAGATGTTCCTCACGAAACCGTCACCGCCGTCGATCAGTTCGCGTCGCCGCCTTCCGCGTCGGTTCGCGGCAGATCGAGTCGTTCCAGCGCGTCGCGCCAGATGTCTTCGCCGTCGGGATCACACGCCGATTGCCACTCCGCCGGCGGCAGGATCGTCGCGTCGATCTCCCCCTCTTGGGCCGCCACGGGCGGGTCTATCCGGACCTGATGGATCAGCGTCCCGACGCCGTCGGTCTCGCGAATCCGGGCCAGCGTCTCCCTCGCCTCCTCGAGCGACAGGAACGACAGCATGCACTCCGTGACGAACACGTCTATCGCGTCGATTCCGAACGCCTCGCGCAGCGACGGGATCAGGTCCTCGTCTCGGATGTCCGCCTCGAGCAGCCGCTCTCGAATCTCGGGCTCCGCCGTTTCCAGTATCGATTGCGACGCGTCGAAGCCGTAGGCCGTCACGCCGTGCTCGCGCAACTGCTCGACCGTCGCTCCCGCGCCACAGCCCGCGACGACGACCACCGGTTCCCGATCGGCGTCCGCGACCGCCTCGGCGAACGCGGCGATCTCCCGCACTTTATCGAATCGCTCTCCCATGTTCTCCCACCGGCTCGCGCGTCGAAAACTCTCTCGGTTGGCGACTCTCGAGCGCGTTCCAGACGGCGTCTCGCTCCGTTTTTGGGACCCGAATGGTCGTCTACCGCCCGTCGCCGAGGTGCTCGACCGACACGTCAGCCGTGTCGCTCGCGTCGCCGATTAGGGCATCCTCGATGGCTGCCCGAACAGTCTCGGGATCAGCGGGCCCGCCCGCCCCCGCGATGGTCCCGACCGTCGCCGGATCGAGCGCCACCCCGAGCGCGTCGTAGACCCCCTCGAGCACACCCGCGAGTTCTCCGCGATTAGCGACGAGCACGGTCCCGGCGACGAGCGCGGCGTCGGCCCGAACGCGCTGGGCGATGCCGACGAGCTTCCGCCGTCGCCCGTCGGCGCTCGCGTCTGTTGCCGACAGCGAGTGCGTTCCGGGGCAGAACGACTCGTCGGGCTCGCCGCGGCTCGGCTCGAGGCCGATCGTTCGAAGCGCTCGCTCGAGAGCGGCCGTAGCGCGCTCGTACCGGTCCGTCGACCCGGTGCGGAAGTCCGCGACCGGTTCGGCGCGGACGAAGGCCAGCGTCGTCTCGCCGTCGTAAGCGACCGCCCGGCCGCCGACGTCGCGCTCGATCGGCGGGAGCCCGCGCTCGCGTGCGGCCTCGCGGGCGCGGTCGTACCCCTCGAGACGGGTGTCCCGGCGGCCGAAGGCGACCTGTCGGTGCGGGATCCAGACGCGGACGGCCGGCTCGCCGCCGGCGGCGATCGAGAGCAGCCGCCGGCTCGCGTCGCGATCGGCTTCGACGGACGACGCCCGGCCGCGAAAAACGCGCATAGCGGCCGTAGGTCCCGGTGGGCCTAAACGCTCCCGCCCCCAGAGACCGACAACGAATGGCCGTCACCCTCCCCGAGGCCGTGCTGTCCCAGTACGAGCGCTTCTCGCTGTACAACTCGCCGTATCCCGCCCACGACGGCGGCTGCGCGATCGATCTCTATCCCGGGACGCTGGTAGACGGGCGGACGACCGCCGCGCCGAGCCCGGTCGCCGGCACCGTCCGCGAGATCCGGACCGTCCGCGCGCCGCCGAAACCCTACGCGCCCGACCACGACCACCTCATCCTGCTCGAGCCCGCGGACTCGAGCCCGCTTTCGGGACTGACCGTTCGAATCCTCCACGTCGAGCCGTCGGTCGAAGGTGGTCAGCGCGTCGACCGCGGCGACTCGCTCGGCCGGCTCGTCCGGGCGGGCTTTTTCGCGCCGTGGGTCGACAACCACCTCCACGTCGGGTTTCGCGGCCCCGACCAGAACCCCTACCGCGCGTCGGGGTCGCTCCCGCTCGAACTCGGGACTTCGGTCCGACCGCTCGAGTGGGACGGCACCGGCCGCGTCGTCTCGACCGGGGATACCTACGCGGTCCTCGACGCGCCGGCGCATCCGAAACCCGGCGCGGGATTCGTCGGCGTGCGAGCCGACGGCGGCGGCGTCCTCGACGGCGGACTCCCCCACTACGACGGCGGCGGGCTGCTCGAGTCCCGCGGATCGCTCGACGCGGATCGCGACCCCGTCGTCTCGCTGAACGGCGACCGACTCGGCGTCGTCGACGGCCGAACGATCGCATGGGACGAGGTGACCGTCACGGCCAACGGCGAGCCGATCACCGGCCTGTCGCTGTTCTGCGCTCGAGACGGCGACTTCGGCGCGAAGTTGATCTGTCCGGACCGGTCGTTCGAGCGAGGGGAGCGCGTTCGGGTGCG
Organism: Natrinema sp. LN54; assembly: GCF_052439245.1. Taxonomy (NCBI): domain Archaea; kingdom Methanobacteriati; phylum Methanobacteriota; class Halobacteria; order Halobacteriales; family Natrialbaceae; genus Natrinema; species Natrinema sp. LN54. Next base: position 16,165 of record NZ_JBQVRP010000003.1, on the reverse strand, counting down.
GATCCGCTTGAGCGAGGCGGAGTGATCGGGTATCGTCCGATCGGACACCGTCCGGACGGATGAACGCCGAACAACGGATACGTCGAGAAACGTAGCTGTCAAGACCGTCGCCGGCGGACGGGTCGCCATGGCCGAGGACACGCCGACGATGGACGCGCTCGACGAGTTCGAGGACCTCGAGGGGATGCTCCAGTACTTCCTCGACGAGAACCAGGAGTTCCTCTCGTGGCTCGGGACGACCGTCGACAACGTCGGCGACGGGACGATGACGATGTCGATTCCCTACGACGAGAAGCTGACGAACACGCGGCCGGACCCCGACCCCGACGAGCAGGCGGACCTCCACGGCGGCGTCGCGGCCACCCTCGTCGACACCGTCGGCGGCCTCGCGTTGCGGACGGCCATGGACGACCCCTTCGCGTCGCGGATCGCGACGATCAACCTGAACGTCAACTACCTCCGGCCGGCGACGAGCGACCTCGTCGCGACCGCGGACGTGATCCGGGTCGGCGGCAGCGTCGGCGTCAGCGAGATCACCGTCGAGAGCACGGCCCCCGACGGGGAGACCAAACCCGTCGCGATCGGACAGGGCGCGTACCGCGTGTTCCGTCCCGAGTAGCAGTCGTCAGCAATACGGTTTCTTTATTCGGAGTAACCCTGGAAAGTCACGTTCAGTGCGGGTGAGCGACGTATCGCCCTGGACAAGATGGGAACATAGCATGCATTCAACTAAATCGTTGCTCTCTACTTTCTTGAACAAGGATTGTTGGTCATAAGAAGAAATTTATACTATTGCGATGAGTTATACGTATGAATGCGAACCCGACAGGCGGATACAATGAAATGCAACTAGTCGTGTTGGGTGTTGTCGTCCTTGCCATTTCTATAACGCTCATCCTCTCCCTCCTCGCCGTTCCACCGGCGTATCTCGGGACGATATTTGTCGTTCTGGTGGTCGGTCTGATGGTGCTGGCGTGGCCGCTCTTCGTCAAAGCCCACCCGCGAGAAGAGACCGCAACGTCAGATTGACAGCCGAGACGGTGAGACATCCGCCACCCTAACCCGCAGGTGGTTTTGCAAGGCTAATCGGCCAATCCGCACACACAGTTATCGTGCTATTCAATTGATTCTCAGTCAGAGTTCCGGATGAAGAACCCGTGCTCCGATCTACCGGGAGAATCCGAACCTCGAGTTCCATCCCGTTACGCCCGCAAGCAGGGGTGTCAGGAATCGGCGATCAGCCGCCGAAGCCGAACCACGAAAACAGCCAGTGCGATCCCGAACGCGGCGGCGGGAAGGGTGGAGCCGGCCGTGACGAAATACCAGAGCGCGTACGCGCTGATTCCGATACCCGCTAAGTACACGGGTCGCAACCGTTGTTCGTTCAATTGACCCCCTCCGCCGGCCTCGAGTCGGGCCGCGGTCCGTCGCTCCGCACCGCGAGCCGCAGTCGCCGCGTTTCCATACCCGTGGATCGGTGCTTCGGTAGTAAAAGCTACTCACTGGAGGGCGAGGCGGCGCCGTCGGATCGCCCGCTCGAGGCTACGTATCGGCGGACAGCATCCGGAGCCGAAATACGAGATAGACCGCGACGAACACGAACGCGCCGGCGTACAGCCACGTGCCGTTCGCCACGGCGTACGTGAACGCGACCGCGTTGAGCGCGATCCCAACGATGTAGATCGGTCGCAGCTGTTGTCTGTTCATTCGCGTTCACCGTCCGTCGTCGCCTCGAGGTGCGGTCGGAGCGCCGGTGCCAGCGGTCGCGAAAGGCGCGCGGTCATAGGTGGTCCTTGGAGCCGATCCGGTAAAACACTGCAACCCGAGCCCGGGCGTCGCTCGCGGCTCGTCCCGCGTCCGATCCGGACCGGTCGCCGTTTCGACCGGCGCGAGCCGAACGGAGCGGAGCGACCGCTCAGGCGAACTCGAGTTCCCCGCTCGGTTCGACCTCGCCGAACAGCCACGCGGCGTGCTCGAGGGCGTACTCGCGGTGCTCGTCCTCGATCGCGCCGATACAGTCCTCGACCATGATCGGGCGGAAGTCCCGCAGGCCCGCGCTGCCACCGGTGTGGAGCACGCAGACGTTCGCGAGCGTGCCACAGATGACGAGATCGTCGATCCCGCGGGCGTTCAGCCAGCCCTCGAGTTCGGTGTTGTAGAACGCGTCGTAGGTGTGTTTCTCGACGACGTTGTCGGCCTCCTCGACGGGGAGTTCGTCGACGATTTCGGCCTCCCACGACCCTTCGAGGACGTGTTCGCCCCACTGGTCGAACTCGTCGTAGTAGTGGGCGTCGTCGAACTGTTCCGGCGGGTGGACGTCGCGGGTGAACAGCAGCCGCGCCCCGGCGTCGCGAGCGCGCTCGACGAGGGCCGCGATCGGCTCGATGACGTCCTCGCTGCCCGGCGCGTACAGCGAGCCCTCGGGGTGACAGAATCCGTTTTGCATGTCGACGACCACCACTGCCGTGCTGGCTGGCTCGAGGCGCATGACTAAGCGGTCGTACGGACGGAATCGTAAAAACGTTCGCGCCGGACTCGAGAGCGACGGCCCACCGGTACAATCGTCGTTCTTTTTACACTGCCATTCGTACGGATAGCTATCCCTCCCATATGAGATCGATGCGCACCCGCCCGTCTGGGACCTTCCTCGCAGTGGCCCTCGCCGTAATGCTCGTGACCGGCGGACTCGCCGGTCCGGTGGTGGCGTCCACGGCTGCGACGCAGACTAACTCCGTCACCGCGACTTCGGGTTCGACTTCCGTACCCGGTGCCGATTCGACCGCGGTCGCGAGTACGGCGTCGGCCGCGACCCAGGACGATCGCCCCGCGAATCCGACGACCGAGGACACCGTCGGCTACGTCGCGGGCTACTGGTACGACGACGACCTGCCCGTCGACGACCAGTCCGACGCGGTCGTCGACGAGGACGATCTCGACCCCGTCGTCTATCGGGCGATGGCTCGCGTCGAGCGAATCCGCAATCTCACCTTCGACGATCGGGTCTCCGTCGATGTCATCTCCCGCGAGGAGTACCGGGAGACGAACGGCGACCGCTTCGCGAACATCTCGTCCGAGAACCGACTCGAGCAGAACGTCGGCTACGAGGCGCTGTTTACGGTCGACCGGAACACCGCGGCGACCGACGCGGCCGAGACGGTCTACGGCGGTGCCGTCGCCGGCTACTACGATCCCGCGACCGACGAGATCGTCATCGTCTCCGAAAACCCCGACACGCCCGAACTGAACGAACTCACGCTCGGGCACGAGCTCGTCCACGCCTTACAGGACCAGCGGTTCGATCTGTCGCAACTCGAGGGGACGACCCAAGACGGCGAGACCGCGAAAAACGGGCTGGTCGAGGGCGACGCCAGCCGGGTCGAACGCGAGTACGAGCACCGGTGTGGCACCGAGTGGGACTGTCTCGAGCCCGTCGACGGACCGAGCAGCGGGGGACTCGATATCAACTGGGGTATCTACTTCAGCGTCTACCAGCCCTACAGCGACGGCCCCGACTACGTCAACTACCTGCGCGATCAGGGCGAGGGCTGGTCGGCCGTCAACGCGGCCTACGACGACCCGCCGGCGACGACCGCGGCGGTGATCCACCCCGGCTCGGAGCGCGAACCGGCGAACGTTTCGGTCCCCGACCGCTCGAGCGGTGACTGGCGACAGCTCCGAGTCGACGGCGAGACGGCCAACGACACCGTCGGCGAGGCGGGCATGGTCGCGATGTTCGCCGCCGACGCTCTCGACTCCGACCAGCCATCGGTGATCGACTCCACTGAACTCCTCCAGAGCCCCGAGAGCTATAATTACAATCACTCGTACACGAACGGCTGGGCCGGCGACGAACTGGTCGTCTACACGAACGACGACGTCGAGAACGCGAGCGATCCGGCCGCGGCGGCCGGTCACGCGGGCTACGTCTGGCGAACCCAGTGGCAATCGAACGGGGACGCCCAGCAGTTCGTCAACGGCTATCTCCAACTGCTCGAGAACCACGACGCCGACGCCGTCGACGGGCGACAGGACACCTACGTGATCGACGACGGCGGCTACGCCGGCGCGTACTCCCTCGAGCGAACCGGTCAGACGCTGACGATCGTCCGCGCGCCCTCGGTCGACGAACTCCCGAACGTCGAGGCCGGTGCCGCGCCCGAGGGCGAGGACCGTCTCGAAATCACCGACTCGAGCGGGACCGGGACCGACACCGTTCCCGGCTTCGGCCCGTTGGCCGTGGCGAGCGCGCTCGCGCTCGCGCTGCTCGGCGCGGGGACTCGGATCGTCGTCGGCCGCGGCCGGACCGGCGGTGGCCCACGCGACCGTGACTGATCGCCCGCACGACCACCCGACGCTCATGTTACCGTCTCGCCGCAGAGTCACCCAATGAGCCGAGTCAGACTGTTCGCGGTACTCGTCCTCGTCGTTTGCTCGGGCTGTGCGCTTCCCGGCAGTTCGAGCGGGTTCGATACCGACCGCGAACTCGGATACGTCGGCGACTACGCCCACGACGACGTCTTCGAGTTCGACGCGAGCGACGGCCTCACCGAGGAGCAACTCGAGGCCGTCAAGTACCGCTCGATGGCTCGGATCGAGGTGGTTCGCGGCTTGAAGTACGAACGCGACGTCTCCCTCGAGGTGATCGATCGAGCCGAGTACCGCGACCGCCAGACGGCCGGGACCGAGAACGCGTCGGCGTTCGAGAACGAACTCTGGCGCGGCGCGTTCCTCGTCGACAGCGAGACGGACGTGAATCGAGCGTTCGACGACCTCTACGGCGACTCCGTGCAGGGCTACTACACGAACGATCGGATCGTCATCGTCGCGGACGACGCCGACGACATCCGGATCGACCGCCGGACGCTGGTCCACGAACTGACCCACGCGCTGCAAGACCAGCGCTTCGGTATCGCTCGCCGGAGCGAGACGATCGACGGCCTGCGCGCCGAAAACGGGCTGCTCGAGGGCGAAGCGAACTACGTCCCCGACCGATACGATCGGCGATGCGGGACCGAGTGGCAGTGTCTGTCCGACCCCCAGCCAGCGGCGGCGTCGGGTGAAACCCTCACCCAGCGGCCGTTCAACGTCGGCCTCTTCCTCTCGATTTACGCGCCCTACGCCGAGGGGCCGCCGTTCGTCGCCGATCTCTACGACCGCGGCGGCTGGGACGCCATCGATCGGGCTCACGACGAGCCGCCCCAAAGCACCGCCCAGTTGATCCACCCCAACCGCTATCCCGATACCGACCCGATCGATGTCGACGTTCCCGACCGCTCGAGCGACGAGTGGCGGCCGATCACCGACGGCACTGGCAGCGGTGACGGCGACGAGATCGAGGGCGGCGAGCCCCGCACAGAAACCGTCGGCGAGGCGTCCCTGTTCGCGACGCTCTGGGCCAACGGCGCGATCGATCGGCCACTCACGGAGGGGACGACCGAGCGCTCGCAGTATAACTACTCCCACCCCGCGACCGCGGGCTGGGCCGGCGATAGCATCCGCGTCTACCGACACGCGGACGACCCCGGTCGGACCGGCCACGTCTGGCGACTCGCGTGGGAGAGCCCCGCGGACGCGACGGCGTTCGCCGACGCGTACCGCCAACTTCTCGCGAACAACGGGGCCGAACGGACCGACGCCGCCGGGGACGGCACCTATCGGATTCCCGACGGCGAGCCCTTCGCCGGCGCGTATCGCGTCGCCGTCGCCGGTGACACGGTCGAAATCGTCGGCGCCCCGTCGGTCGACGACCTCGAGGGGATTCACGCAGCCGAATCCGAAGCGACCCCCGCGATCGAGTCACGCTCGTCCCTCGAGTCGGCGACCAACCCGCCAACTCCCGCCTCGCCGCGGCCCGAACCGGCGCCACTGGGAGCGATGTCGGCGACGCCGGCGGCGCACACGTCGGCAGACGGGTAGCTTTTTTGCCTCCCGCGGGAAACCGGCGATATGTCAAATCCGTTCGGAACCGTTCCCCCGGAAGCGATTCTCGCGGGGGAAGCCACGGACGCCTACTTCGAGCGCACGCGGGCCACGCTCGAGCACGCGGACAAGAATCCCCACGTCGTCGCCGAAGTGACCGCCGACCAGTTCCCCACCGGCCACTTCGACGTGTTCACCGGCGTGAAAGACGTCGCGACGCTGTTCGAAGGGCGCAACGTCGACGTCGACGCGCTCCCGGACGGACAACTGTTCGACGGCGGCCCCGTTCTCCGGATCGAAGGCCCGTACCTCGAGTTCGCCGAACTCGAGACCTCCCTGCTCGGATTTCTCTCCCAGCCAAGCGGCTTCGCGACGGCCGCACTCGAGGCCCGACTGGCCGCGCCCGACTCGCTGGTCCTGTCGTTCGGCGCGCGCCACGTCCATCCCTCGATCGCGTCGACCGTCGAGCGAGCCGCGTTGCTCGCCGGACTCGACGGCTTCTCTCACGTTGCGGCGGGCGAGATTCTGGACCGCGAGGCGGGCGGGACGATGCCCCACGCGCTCATGTTCTGTTTCGGCGAGGGGAACCAAGCCGAGGCCTGGACGGCGTTCGACGAAGCCGTCGGCGAGGACGTGCCCCGGATCGCGCTGGTCGACACCTTCTGGGACGAGAAGAGCGAGAGCCTGCTCGCCGCCGAGACGCTGGGCGAGGATCTCGACGGCGTCCGCATCGACACCACGAGTTCCCGTCGCGGCGACTTCCGGCACATCATCCGCGAGGTCCGCTGGGAACTCGACGCCCGCGGCCGCGAGGACGTCGACATCTTCTGCAGCGGCGGCCTCGGTCCCGATTCGATCCGACCCCTGCGCGACGTCGCCGACGGTTTCGGCGTCGGCAGCCACATCACCGGTGCCGACTCGGTGGACTTCAGCCTCGACATCGTCGAAATCGAAGGCGAACCGATCTCCAAGCGGGGCAAGCTATCCGGAGTCAAGGACGTCTATCGCACCCCCGAGGGCGGCCACCACGTCGCGCTCGCCGACGGCGACGGGCCCGACGAGGGCGACTCCCTGCTCGAGCCGCTGGTTCGCGACGGCGACATCGTCCGGGAGTTCGATCTGGACGACGCGAGCGAGCGGTGTCTCGAGGACGCCGAAGCGGTCGATTTCGGCGGGAAAGATACGTAAGGCGTCGATAACAGCTGCCGACTCGAGTCGCCGGTCCCGAAACGGTGGCGCTCGAACGTCCGAGTACCGGTCGCTGACGCCGTTCAGTGTCTCCCGAAGAGACGACCGGAATCGGTCGCGAAGAGGCAGGTCGCGCGGCTCTTCGGAGATGGCTGAGATCGAGTCGCAATACGGTCGCAGTCGCGAATCGCGTCTTAGACTTCTTCGATACTGCCGTCGGCCTCGCGCTCGCGGAAGACCTGCCCCTCGAACAGCGTGACGATGACGTCGTCGTCCTGCCACGCGCCCGGCGCGAGCTTCGCTTTGCGGCACGTCCGATCGAGGTACTCGCGAGCGCTCCAGTCGTTTTGAACCGGCACCGTCGGGTAGAGCCAGCCGCCCTCGCCGCCGTCGATGGCGACGCCGTGGGTGCCGAGCTCGAGGTCGGCGAGCGGATCGTCGGTCAGGATGACGTTCTTGACGGTACAGACCGAGACCGTCAGGTTCGGTAGCTCCGAGGGGCTCACTTCGGAGCCACAGGAGTCCTCGCTGGCCGCTTCGATCGCCGCGTCGACGATGACGTGGCCGAGCTGGTCGTCCGAACGGTACCCGCCTGCACAGCCTCGCAGGCTCCCCCGGCCGCGAGTCGACTCGAGACGGACGAACGCGCCCGTCCGCTCGTAGAAGGCTTCGCGCATGCTGCCCGGTTGTTCTCGCTGCCCGTGTTGTACATAGGATTCGACGGATTCACGCGCGAGTTCGACCGCGCGAGCACCGTCTTCGTAGGAGAGGTCTGCGCCCTGTCGCTGGGACATACAGATGGACAAGGGGATAGTCGTCCTAAAACGCTTCCATTCGCTGCGCGGCGCTTTTTGTGTCCCGACCGGGGGACTTATTCGCCCCACGTGCCTATACTGAGTGGGAGAGAGAGCCCGGTTGCCGCGATGGTCGTGCCGGCGACGGCGCGATCACCATGCCGTCGGCACCCATGCTGGTGACCGACGCGCACAACGTTGGCCACCTCTCCGAGGTGCCCAACGCACCTAACGTGGCCCATCTCTTCGAGATGCGCCACGCTCGCGAGGAAAGTCCCCCCACCTGTTCGGGCAGGTGACCGGACGCAAGTCCGGAGCGGGAGACCGCTGGCTCTGGAACAGAAACGACACGTCTCGGCCCGACCGATGATGCGTGCGAACCCGACCGAGAGGAAGGGGAGCGAACCCGCAGAGGGATGCGCGGTCCGATGGACCGCGAAACGTGAGGCGGTGCGAACCGCCGACCGAGCGAGCGGCATTCGCCGCGAGCAGTGTGCGGTTGCCAAACCGTGGTTCGAATCTACGGGTCACGTTCGTCGTGATCGACCGCACACGGACGGCCGAGGAGCGATGGAACGGCGAATCCTCACCGGTGCAAGTCCGCGCCGTGGTAGCCCGAACGCGCCGCGGCACCGCCGCGGGCGGCGCGGACGCTCAGCCGAATGCCGGGACGAACAGAAGGGGGCTTACTCCTCTCACCCAGTTTCGTACTCGAGCGGTCGCTATCCTCGCAGAAACCCCTGACAGAAGTTATTTATTCACTGTCACGCTCAGTTCTGATATGAACAGCCGCGAAGTCGTCGTCTATCTCGGGGCCATACTGCTGGCGTTCGTGGGGTTACTCGGAGCTGGTTTTGTGGCGTCTGTCCTCGAGTTCAACCCAGACATGGTGGAGATCGCAATGTTGCTCGTGTTCTACGGGATCGCACTCGGCGGCGGTCATCTGTACCTCGCGCTCCGAAACGAGGGCAGCGACGTGCCACCGTCCGCACGATGGCGATATCTCGCGGTTCTCATCATCCTCCTCGTCGCAGGTGCCGCACTCGCCGTTAACGGTGAGCAGACCATCGCAACGATCGAACTCAGGACGATCGGACGGGCCGTTATCGGCGTGACGATCGTCGGCTACGTCCTGACTGAAGCCGTCGACGGCTATCGGACGGTTCGCTCGAGTTGATTCGCCAATTTCCGCGGACAAGTTTCATCGACATCAGCCGCTCGCTTCGCTCACGGTTTGGTGTCGGTAGATGCGTCCTGACGGAGTCCAACGCGAACGAAGTGAGCGTTGGGCAGTCAGGACCGAACCCGAGAGCGGGCGCTGAGCAATGCGAAGCGCCCGCGATAAGTGAGCGTCCTGACGGAGATTTGAACACGCCGAGACGTTCCGGGTCGCTCACTGCGTTCGCTCCCGGACTGCGACTCGTCTGCTCAAATCTCCGTATTGGAGTTTCTTTCAGCACGGACTGCTCGCTACGCTCGCAGTGTTGTGCTGAAGAGAAACGTCCTGACGGAGATTTGAACTCCGGTCCCTGGCTCCGCAAGCCAAGAGGATAGTCCACTACCCTATCAGGACTCATCTCTTCATACCCCGGTGAACATTAAAGCCCTTTCGAAAGGCTTCCGCCGGCACGGGGTTTCGCTGCAGTCGGTCGACAGTTTCGCCCGCTCGAGTTCGCATCGCCGTCTCGGAATCTCGCACGACCGCCGCCGGCCGGTCGCGTGCGTCGTAATTGCTGTCGTGACGACGCGCAGCCCGTACTGACGTTTATATACTGTGAGGCGGCCAGCGTGGTGTATGATTTCCCGCTCGAGTCTCACCGAATCACAGCCGCGACGAGCAGTTTCCGTGCGGTCGGGACCAGTCGATTCGACCGACACGGCCGCCGCCTCCGTCGAACGCGGTACCGTACTGCGACACCGAATGGATAACGCTTATGCGCGGGCTACCCATGCACGAGCATAGAATGAGCGACATCGAGGGCGTATATGAGGACCTCGAGGCCGACGTTTCTCTCGAGGAGTTTCGCGAGGCCGTCGAGGCGAAAGTCGAGCAGATGGGGGGACTCGCGGACGAGGAGACGGCGGCGATGCTCGTCGCTCACGAAGTCGGCGAGAGCGAGGTCGGCGGCATCGCCGATATCGAACCCGGGATGGAAGAGGCGAAGTTCGTCGCCAAGGTGCTCTCGATCGGCGAGAAACGGACCTTCGAGCGCGACGGCGAGGACGAGGACGGACAGGTCGTCAACGTCGAAGTCGCGGACGAAACCGGCTCCGTGCGAGCCGCCTTCTGGGACGAACACGCCGAAGCCGCGATCGAGGAACTCGAGGAGGGGCAAGTCCTGCGGATCGGGGGCCGACCCAAGGAGGGCTTTAGCGGCGTCGAGGTCAGCGTCGACAACGTCGAGCCCGATCCGGACACCGAGATCGACGTGCAGATCTCCGATACGTACGCCGTCGACGACCTCTCGCTCGGGCTCTCGAACGTCAACCTCGTCGGCCTGCTTCTGGACACCGACAGCGTCCGCACGTTCGACCGCGACGACGGCTCCGAGGGGAAGGTCTCGAACCTCGTCCTCGGGGATTCGACCGGACGCATCCGCGTGACGCTGTGGGACGAGCAGGCCGACCTCGCCACGGAACTCGAGGCCGGCACGACCGTCGAGGTGATCGACGGCTACGTCAAGGAACGCGACGGGAGCCTCGAACTCCACGTCGGCAACCGCGGCGCCGTCGAGGAAGTCGACGAGGACGTCGAGTACGTCCCCGAGAACACGCCAATCGAGGACCTCGAGATCGACCAGACGGTCGACATCGCAGGGGTCGTCCGCTCGGCGGATCCGAAGCGAACCTTCGACCGCGACGACGGCTCGGAGGGACAGGTCCGGAACATCCGCGTCCAGGACGCCACCGGAGACATCCGCGTCGCGCTCTGGGGCGAGAAGGCCGACATCGACGTGGGGCCGGGCGACGAAGTCGCGCTCGGCGACGTCGAGATTCAGGACGGCTGGCAGGACGACCTCGAGGCCTCCGCGGGCTGGCAGTCGACGGTCACGGTCTTGGAATCCGATTCGACCGGCTCCGGCGATTCCGAGGGCGACGCCGAGGACTCGAGCGACCAGAACGCCGGCCTGTCGGCATTCGCCGGTGACGGAGACGGGGCCGGTGCGGAATCGGCGACGGGCGACTCCGCCGACACCGAGTCATCCGGCGGGGCTGACACTGGGGCAGACAGTGCAGAGACGGCCAGCGCGGACGCCGACGCGGACTCCGACGACCCGTCCGACGGCGAGGAACTCGAGTTCACCGGGGTCGTCGTCCAAGCCGGGAACCCGATCGTTCTCGACGACGGTGAGACGACGATGAGCGTCGCGACCGACACCGATGTCGGACTCGGCGAGGAGGTAACCGCCCGAGGGGTCGTCCGCGACGGCCGCCTCGAGGCAAACGACGTGTTCTGACGCCGCGAGCAACCTCATCGTCCGTCTAGGAAAAGCGTTAAGGGAGTTAGCTTCGCCTATCATGATATGAACGTCGAACTCCCGTTCGCCCCGGTGGATACGATCATCCGGCGGAACGCGGGCGATCTTCGGGTGAGTGCCGACGCGTCGAAGCAACTCGCAACGCGGATTCAGGAACACGGGAGCGAACTCGCCATCGACGCCGCCGAGGAGGCGACGGCGGACGGCCGCAAGACGCTGATGGCCCAGGATTTCGGCGTCGAACGCGTCGTCGACAAGGACGATCTCGAGCTGCCGGTCGCCCCGGTCGATCGCATCGCCCGGCTCGATATCGACGACCGCTACCGCGTTTCGATGGACGCCCGCGTCGCCCTCGCCGACATCCTCGAGGACTACGCGGACAACGTCGCCCGGGCGGCCGCGATCCTCGCGCACCACGCCGACCGGCGGACGATCACCGACGACGACATCGAGACGTACTTCTCGTTGTTCGAGTGAGTAGATGCAGTTCGGCTACAGCGAGGTCTGTCTCGCACACGATCCCGGTTCGCGCCACCCAGAGTCGCCGGACCGGCTACGGGCGATCCGAGAGGGGCTGAAGAAGAAACACGGCGTCGAGTACGTCGAAGCCGACCCCTGCGAACTCGAGACGATGGCGGCCGTCCACGAGCGCGAGTATCTCGAGTCGGTACGGGAGTTCTGTGCCGACGGCGGCGGGAGCTGGGACCCCGACACCACGGCCGTCGAGGAAACGTGGGACGCGGCCTGCCGGAGCGCTGGCCTCGCCTGTTGGGCCGCCGAACGGGCCCTCGAAGGTGCGACGGGCCGTAACACGCCCTTCTCGATCGGTCGCCCGCCGGGTCACCACGCCGTCTACGACAACGCGATGGGGTTTTGCTTCGTCAACAACGTCGCCGTCGCCGCCCAGCACGCCCTCGACTCGGACGCGTACGATGTCGATCGGGTCGCGATCATCGACTGGGACGTCCACCACGGCAACGGCACGCAGGATATCTTCTACGACCGGGAGGACGTCTTCTTCGTCTCGCTGCACGAACAGGGGCTCTATCCCGGTACCGGCGACGTCGACGAAATCGGCGAGGGCGACGGCGAGGGGACGACGATGAACGTTCCCATGCCGGCCGGAACCGACGACAGCGAGTACCTGGCCGCCCTCGAGGGGCCGATCGCCGCCGCGCTCACCGAGTTCGATCCCGACCTCCTCTTCATCAGCGCGGGGTTCGACGCCCACCGCCACGATCCGATCTCCCGTATCCGGCTCTCCACGGAGGCCTACGCCCTGATGAGCGACCGCGTTCGAACCCTCGCCGACGACACCGACGCCGCGCTGGCGTTCGTCCTCGAGGGCGGTTACGGGCTCGACGTCCTCGCCGACAGCATCGCGCTCGTCCACGAGACCTTCGACGGCCGCGAACCGATCGAACCGGACGACGACCCCGACGACAAAGCGACGTCCGCGCTCGAGGACGTCCTCGAGGCACACGATCTCGACGTCGATCTGGACACCCTCTAGGGTTCCCGCCGGCCGCTTTCAGGGTCGGGGGTCGAAGTACGCCGTGAGTTCCGTTCCGAACTCCGCGAGGAGGGACGTGATTTCGTCATCGATGAGTACGTCGTACCCGTCCTCGAGGGCCGTTTCGACGTGTGCGCCGAGCCCGACATCGAAGAGCCGGTCGCTCTCGAGGAACTCGCGAGCGGTGGTGAACTCCCGCTCGCGCTCGGTGACGTATCGGTCTCCCTCGATGAAGGGGCCGTAGGCGTCGGCGTCGTCCGCGTAGGCCTCGTAGAACCCCTCGGCGTGATCGCGGACGTGGATCGGCGGCCCGTCGTGGCGCTCGACCGCGGGACGCTCGCTGACCGCGAGTTCGGCGACGACGACGGCACTGTCGTCCGCGATCGCCGTCGCCCGGAAGACATCGAACCCGCGGTCATCGAGTCCTCGCGTGATCCCGTCGAGGGATTTCTGAAGCTGTGGGTAGAGCTGATCCTCGACGAGGTCGGGGGCGTCGAACCGGACCGCGACGGGGGTAGTTCCTCGCCGCTCGAGGTGAGCGCGTAGTTCGGATTCGGTCAGCGGCTCGTGCTCGTCGGGCTCGAAGTAGTCGGACCGCGGCGTTTCGAGAATCTCGCGGGCGTAGTGCTGGAAGCGGGCGACGTTTTCCCGCGAGCAGACGGCGGCGACATTGCGTTCGGGGTCCGTGGGGTCGATGACGACCAGGGGATCGTCGAACTGGCTGGCGGCGTCGCCGGCCGCCGCATTCTCTGTCTCGCGTGCGCGGCCGTGACCCTCGGGATCGATCTCGACCTGTGGATGCCAGTCGGCCGCGGCCTCGAGCAGCGGTCGAAACCCGCCGTACTCGCAAACGAGCAGCTCGGTGAGGTAGCCGCTGAACCCGCGGGTCCGGAGATCGCTGCCGTAGACGCCGATCCCCTTCAGGAACTGCTTCGTGACCCGCACGTCGTCGGCGAGTTCGTCGTCGAGTCGCCGCTGGAGGTATCGGGTGTGGAACGGCGTGCGGTCGACCGCCGAGCGGATCTCGGTCGCCGACTCGAGCCGAAAGCAGGGGACGACATCGATGTCGAACCCTTCGACTTCCCCTTTGACGTAGGGATGTTCGGCGTACTCCTCGTGGCCCTCGGGCAACGTGGCGTGGCCGACCTCGAGGCCGTACTCCTCGAGCGTTTCGCGGTCGAGATCCGGCGGAAAGCGGACGAAGATATCGATGTCCCGATCGCCGCTGATCCACGTGTCGCGGGCGGTCGAGCCGACCTGCAAGACGTCGGCTCCGTCACACCGCTCCGTCGCCGCCTGTTCGGCTCGCTCCATGAGCTGGTCGGCGACCTCGCGGAGCCGCGCGCGTTCGTCCGCGTCGGGCGTGACCTGCGCTCGAACCTCGGCGACGACCCGCTCGAGTTCGCGATCACCGTCTCGATCGTCGGGCTCGTCGCCCTCGGCGTCCTCCTCGCTCATTGGGGACGCGTACTCGAGCGGTGCGTGAAAGGGTATCGAACCGCGGGAAGGGAAAACGAAAGCCCTATCAAATGCACCCGACTATCACGAGATGAGCCGAAGTAGCTCAGATGGTAGAGCACCTCGCTGTTACGGCGACTCAGGTACTGCCTGTCCGCCGCAGATACGAGGTTGTCCCAGGTTCGAGTCCTGGCTTCGGCGCTTCTTCCTGATTCACGACGGTGAGCGATCCGTCTTTGCTGCGTATCGACGATAGCAGCCACGTCGAACTGCGAGTCCTCTCACCATCGGGGGAGGGATTATCGTCTTTCGGCAGTGACGTGGGGACATGACCAGCGATACCGATGACCGGCGGAGTACCGACGATCACGGCCACGACATCATCGATCCCCTCTTCGTCGGGATCGTCACCGTCTCGAGTTCGCGCGCGGACGAAGACGACCCCGACGATCCGGGTGGGGATACCATACAGGAGTGTTTCGAGTCTGCAGCCCACGAGGTTCGAGAACGGGTCCTGGTTCGGGACGATTACTCGGCGATCCGGACCGCCGTTCGGGGGCTGGTCGCGCGCCAAGACATCGACGTGGTGTGTACGACCGGCGGCACCGGCGTCACCGTCGACGACGTCTCCCCCGAAGCGACCGCGTCGCTGTTCGAGCGCGAACTGCCGGGCTTTGGCGAACTGTTCCGGTCGCTCTCGTGGGACGAAGTCGGAACGCGAGCGATGGCCTCGCGCGCGACGGCGGGGATTGCCGTCGACACACCGGTCTTCTGTCTCCCCGGGAGCGAGAGCGCCTGCGAAACCGCCTGTGAGGAACTGATCGTCCCCGAGACACCCCACCTCGCAGGGCTGGCGACGCGTCATCGCACCGAAGCGAGCGACCGGACGCTCGCGGATTACGGGAGCGAATAGCCCGACTGTTATCTGCTCACCTCGGCTCCGAGTCGGTGCTCTCGATGACAGATGCTGATCGTGGCTCACTCGAGGGATCGCCCTCCGAGGACCCACGGCAGTGAGAACATTTCTCCCCCGTTTCGAAACACCAGGCGAACAGTCAGATTGCCTGAACCAGCCTTTATTGAGCGCACGCGCGTGTATTCGATTGCTATGTGCCACCACTTCGAATCCGTCACCGAACTCGACGCCGAGGAACGCGAGGACGTCCTCGACGCCCACAGCAAGGCGGAGCTCGAGGCCGAACTCAGCGACGAGGCACTCGAGGCCCTGACCGCGTAGCGTCGCTCCGTCTCTTTCCCTCGAGCGGACCGGACAGCAAACGTTAATTAGCGCGCACGATTTTTCCCGACTGAAGAGGGCCCTTAGCTCAGTCTGGTTAGAGCGCTCGGCTCATAACCGAGTGGTCGATGGTTCGAATCCGTCAGGGCCCATGGAGTACTGCGAGCCGACGCGAGCGGTACGGAATCGTTCTTCCCAGTTCGAACCAGACGCCGACAAGCGAAGCGTGCCGTCAGCGAGGTTCGAATTCATCAGAATTCAGGCCAGATATCTGAGTGGCGCGTACTATAAAATGCTATCATGTTAGTGAGTATAATTGGGATACTGTCCTATAATCATGTGTGGTACTCCCTCTCTGTGAAGTCTCGGTTCGTAGGCCTTAAGTAGTAACCAGCGATTGTGAATTAATACGAAGAAGGAGGCGGCGTGCCCGATGCACGCTACCTCCGCGGATGGCTCGAGTCCGAAGGGGTTATGTACCCCAGACGGCTTAGGAATACATCCGCACGAGATGAGGATTCCACCCCTGCGGTCCGCCGTACAGATGGGATCTGATGTTAGCCTTGGTAGTTCGGTG
>NZ_JBQVRP010000002.1:0-825245 GCF_052439245.1 Natrinema sp. LN54 | reverse complement strand
CACTGCGAGCTACGCTCAGTCTCGAACTCGAAGTTAGTACTGCTGCCTTCGGACACACGGTTCTGGTCGAAGCTAACATCGAGTTCCTCCGATTTCACCCAGAAGGACACGCCATGCCACTTATTGTTACTATCGCCAGTGTAGATGACGTACGGCTGGCCAGCTTCGAGCTTGGTGGTATCGATCGTGGCTTCATCGTCTTCGTTGACTTCAACGAAGGTCACCCGATCATCAGACTCGGTTTCCGAGGCGTCTAGGCCCTCACGAATCTCGAGGCCGTTAGCGTCGACACCCGTGATGGTGATCTCTTGGCCCATCCAGGCGTTATCGCTTTCGAGTTCATTGGTCTGGTGGTACGTCTCTCCGTCGGTATAGGTATCGGCGTTCTGAACTGCCGCCGCACTGCCCGCGAACGCTGCGGACATCGCGACAACAGAGAGGACCATAAGCGCGGCCAGGACTACTGCGCGTCCCTTTTCGCGATAGGTCGGTTCGCTTGTCATGTAGTGTGTTGTTGTATGTTGTCTGCTGGTTAGCGCACGATACAGTGGAAGGCGACCATCGGTGTCGTAATGGCGGATCACCACAGACCCACCAGCCTCCCGGATAGGGGTACTAGCGGTGTCTTTCTACAATTGGCATAAGTCTTGTGTTCTTATAGGTTCAGGATCATGTCTACGAAAGCACTGCGGAGGGGCTATACAGGCCTTGAAAGCCCGATAACAGAAGTATTTCAATAGAATACATTCAGCTTCGTAAGAATAATGTGAGTCGCCTATGAGGTATTGATGTGGGCGTAATCCCACGTAACGTTCAGATCGCCATCTGGCGTTGCGCGCCGCCCGGGAGCAAAACTACCGGGTAGGGACCGTAGTTTTTCTTCTCCCGCGGCGTGTTTTTCAATTCCTGAGCGTCAGCTCATCTGGTATTACGCGTGCGAGAGACTCAGATGATCCGCGATCAGACCTCGAGGAACGCCGAACGAGTATAATTCACAGGATTAGTGGGGTCGATTCCAACGCACTCGGAACCGGGACGGTATTGATATGGGGTCAAGGCGAACATATTCACTGTCGCGTTCCCCACAGGCGCGACACGAAATCAGCACCCGAACCCCACCCCAACCATGTCGTGTATCCGCCCGGCGGCCATCCCCTTGTGCCCATCCGGGTGACCTTTTGAGGTCTTCTCGGGGCTACCAGACGTCGAGCGGGTATAATCCTAAGAACGGTCTGTCCCGTATAGTCAGAATTTCGTCGAGGACTCGAGTAGGGGTTCCCAGACCGTAACGGTTGACGCGCCAGCAGTGGCGAGTTTCGAGTCGGAAACCTACCTCATTCAGAACTGGTAGTTGGTGTCCGCCGGCTACCAAGATAATCGCTGGCACGTCGAACTCGAGCTCGCAGAAGAGTAATGTCTGGTTCGCGACTCATCACCCCCATCCGATAGCAACGGCAGGTGTGGAATGTCACAAGGTGGGACACAGATGTCCGCGGCGGAGCTGAAGCGCCCGCTCTAGTCGATGGACAATGAAGACTTCGAGCACTTGGTCGCTGATCTCTGGGAGCGACAGGGCTGGCAGACTCAAGTTAGTCAGAAGTCTCGAGACCGAGTCCCTCCGATAACTGTTTCAGGGACATGGCCCGCCGGTGTGTGAGGACCGGGCAGGTGAGATGGAACACAGTTCGAATGTGCGGACCCTGGAAGTCAACGCACTGCTATCGGTGATCCCCGGTCACCGATCGAGCCGACGTCACCAGAGCCCGAGTTGATGCCCCGTGATGAGTGTGAGGAACATCAGGAGCGCCAGCAGTACCAGAACCAGCGGTTCCGGCGAGCCGAACGACTGCAGCAGGCGTTCGTACAGCCCAGACGTTGTGGCCACCCTGTCGAGAGACACCCCATCGCTCTCCTTGTTTGCCATGGTCTACCATACGATACTGCCTACTAAAAAGTATTCATAGCGGAACCGTCACGACGGACGTTGCGAGGCGTTTGTCCCTCGATCGGCGGTCGCTCCTCGCACGGCGGCGACCAACTCTCGGTCGTCGTAAACGGAGGGGACTCGAGTCGACTGAACGGGTCCATTGCCCGTGGAACGACCGAAATACTATGTGAATAGCTTTATACTCCGGGATCGGTCTCGTGTAACTGTCCGTGGGGTCGCGTTCGAAACCACCACCTACCGTCCCCGCGGACGACGTTTCTCGATCGGTCTGCCGTGCATCCGACCGACTCGGTCGTTCGATCCGTACAGTCTCGGAGCCGGCGTTCGTCTCGAGGCAGTTCGAGCCGTCACGAGCGCACTCGAGCGGGGCGACGAATGCGGTAGAGACGAACTGTACACGGTCGACAGCGGATTCTCAGCGGTTCGTCACCGCCTGTCCGCCCCCGTCCCCATCCCGTCAGTTCGTCCCGCGGACGGTGACCGTTCGCTGGGCCACACAGCCGTCGGCCGCGACGCGGACGGGGAACGATTGGTCGTTCGCGACGACGGCCGTCTCGAACTCGAGCGTGATCGATTCCGACCCGCCGCCGTCGATCGAGAGTCGGCGCGTGTCCACGACTGTGGGATCGTGCCCGACAATCAGTTCGATATCCCGGGTAACGGCTCGGTCGGTCGCGTTCTCGAGGGTCGCCGTCACCTCGAGGATGTCGCCGGCGTCGACGGGGTCGTTCGTCCCGGTGATCGTCACCCGGCCGCCCGCGTCGGCGGTCCCGATCACCTCGACGGTCCGTTCGGCGACGGCGTCGTCGGCTTCGACGCGGACGGGGAACGCCTGCGTCCGGTTGACGACGGCGGTTTCGAACTCGAGGGTGACCGTCTCGGTCCCGCCGCCGGCGACGGAGACGGATCGGGTATCGACCCGCTGGGGGTCGTGGCCGACGACGAGGTCGACGTCTCGAGTGACCGGTTCGGTGCTGCCGTTCGCGAGTTCGGCGGTCACCTCGAGGACCTCTCCGGCGTCGACCGGATCGTTCGTCTCGGTGATCGAGGCGCTCAGCCCGGTGTCGCCGGAGCCGGTATCGTCGACCTGCCAGAGCGATTCCGACGCGAACGTGCCGTCGTCGCAGATCACCCACGCGATGACCGGGCACGTGTGACAGAGGCCGCCGTCGACGGTCAGCGACGCCGTATCCGTCGTCCCGCTGACTTCGGACGTGCCGAGGATGAGATCCGACTGGCCGACCCACCAGACGACGCGCTCGAGCGAGCCGTCCGGATCGGCGACGTCGATCTCGAGGTCGATCGTCCCGTCGCGATCGACGGGAAGCGTCCCTCGTTCCGGGCGAGCGGCCTCGATCGTCGGCGACGCGTGTCCGTCGGGCGTCACGCTCACGGTCCAGTCGGCCCGGTAGTTGCCGTCCTCCGTGTCGATGCCGGCGGTGACCTCGTGGGTGCCCTCGGATTCGGGGGTGTACTGCCAGTAATGGGCGTTTTGCTCCGCGTAGTAAACTGACTGCCACGCGGGGCCGACCATCGAGTCGCCGACGCTCTCGCCGTCGACCCACCAGCCGGTGAACTGCGACCCGTCCGCGTCCGGATCGACGGCCCCGGCCTCGAAGAAGACCGTCGTTCCCGGCTGCACCGTGACGGGTTCGCCCGGACGCGTCAGGCCGTCGTCCAGTTCGTCGACTCCGAGTACGGTGACCGTTCGCGCCGCCGAATCGCCCTCGGTTCGGACCCGGACCGTCACTTCGCGATCCCGGGCGGCGGGCTCGATCCGGTAGCTGCGGGGGAACGGCCGCTCCGTCTCCCCCGGCTCGAGCGTCAGCGTGACGGTCCCGGCCGACTCGTCGTCGACGAGGTACTCGACGGTCGGGCGAACCGTTCGGTCGGTCCGGTTCTCGAGTTCGGCGGTCCACCGGAGCAGCCCGCCGCCTTCGACCGGGTCGGTCACGTCGACGAGACGGACGGTCACGTCCGATCCGCCCCCGTCAGTTCCCGCGGTCGATCCGTCGGACTGTGATTGGACAGTGCCGGCGGCGACCGGGACGGTACTACTCGCCGCAGCCCATCGCAGCAGCCGTCGCCGGTTCACAGTGTGTCCCTCATTCGTGCTCGCCAACCGGAATTGCAGTCAAAAAGTAGCGCTACCGTTACGACGGAAAACGGCGCGTTTGTCCCGTGTAAGCTCTCCCGGAACGACGATGGCGGTCCGTACCCCGCTGTTGGCCCCGATTACTCTCCCGTCGACCCGTCGATCCGTGCTCTCGGGCCGCCCCATCAGCGCTCGAGGCAGGTCTAGTGGTCTATTCGGTCTCGGGTCCCCGCGCGATGCGGGCCTCGCTCGTGATCGCATCGACGTGGACGTGAACCGGCCCCGCGTCGGTCTCGAGCGGGACGATCCACGAGGCGCTGGTTCGATGCGGGTCCTCGAGGACGGTCACCTCGTCGTACCCCTCCTGCTCGGCCGTTTTCCGGGCGATCCGCGCCGCCTCGTCGGCGTCCTCGATTCGGATTTCGTCGTTCAGACGGACGGTCACGACCGGCACGTCGGCCATCCGGACGATCCGCTCGGTGACGCTGCCGACCAGCACTCGATCGAGTCCAGTCCGGCCCTGCGTCCCCATGACGATCATATCGATTCCGTGGTCGTCGGCATAGGCGAGGATCTCCTCGTGGGGAACGCCCCGTTCGACCGCCGTGACGGCGTCGACGCCCTCCCGGTCCGCTTCGGCCTCGACGCGCTCGACCGCCCGCTCGGCGGCCGGAATCGCTTCGTCGGTCTGAAGCGTCCCGAGCGGCCCCTCGGGAACGATCGATACCGCGTGGATCGTCGCGTCGAAGCGGTCCGCGATCGTCAACCCGTGCGTGAGCGACTGACGGGTCCCGTCGCTCCCGTCCGTCGGGACGAGGATGTCCTGGTACATGACACGCGTGATTGGAAGTGCGGCGGTAAATACCCTCGAGTCCTCGCCGGCGAGGACCGGCAAACGAGTCGGCAGTGTCGCGACCGCGAGTCCGATTCCGTGCCGTCCCGGCGGCGACTGACTGCCTCTCTCGTTATCGCTGGTAAGAAAAATCGCCGATCGGACCGAACGATGTAAATCTTTTTTACGATACACGGAAACGTATCGCACGGAGTATGACAAATCTTGTCACTAACGTCGCGGGTGCCGTCGAGGAACACGGCGACAACACCGCGATCGGTTTTCACGGGTCCGAGACGAGCTACGAGGAGTTCTGGGGGCAGACGGGGGCGTTCGCGGCCGCGCTCGAGGAGCGAGGGGTCGGCGAGGACGACCGCGTCGCGCTCTATCTCCCGAACGTCCCGCCGTTTCTGATCGCCTTCCACGGGACGCTTCGCGCCGGCGGGGTCGTCGTCCCGATGAATCCCCAGTACAAGGCCCGCGAAATCGGCCACCTGCTCGGCGACAGCGAGGCGAAGGTCGTCGTCGCGCTGGCGGACCTCGTCCCCTTCGTCAAAGAGGTCCAAGACGAGACCGGCGTCGAACACGTGGTCAGCATCGGCGGCGAGGCCGAGGGCGCGACCGAGTTCGAGGAATTCCTCGAGCGGGGAGCCCCCGACATCGCTGACCGGGCCGACGGCGACGTCGCAGTCCAGCCGTACACGTCCGGGACGACCGGGCAGCCGAAGGGCGTCCAGCTCACCCACGAGAACCTGTCGTCGAACGCGAAGGCCGCGGCGAAGCTCATCCCCGACGGCATCCGGCCGGACGACAGATCGCTCGGCGTCCTCCCGCTGTTTCACATCTACGGGATGACGGTGACGATGAACGCGGCGCTGTTCAACGGCGGCGCGTACTATCCGATGGCCTCGTGGGACGCACAGGACGCCGTCTCGCTGATCGAGGACGAACAGCTGACGATCATGCACGGCGTGCCGGCGATGTACAACGACGTGATCAACCAGCCGAACGCCGAGGAGTTCGACATGTCCTCGCTGCGGCTCTGTGGCGTCGGCGGCTCCGGGATTCCGGTCGAGGTCCTGCGCCAGTTCGAGGAACTCTACGAGCCGAAGATCTACGAGGGATACGGCCTGACCGAGACCAGCCCGATCACCCACTTCAACAGCCCGATCGAGGGGCGGCGGGTCGGCAGTATCGGGAAGACGGTCCCCGGCGTCGACTCCAAAGTGGTCGATGACGACTTCGGCGAAGTCGACCCCGTTGAGGAGGGGCCGATCGACGAGGAGGAAGCCGACCTCCACGAGATTACCGGCGAGATCGTCGTCGCCGGGCCGAACGTCATGAAGGGCTACTACGGCCTGCCCGAAGCCAACGAGGAGGCCTTCACCGAGGAGGGCGGCCGCCGCTGGTTCCACACGGGCGACATCGGCTACCACGACGAGGACGGCTTCTTCTACGTCGTCGACCGCGAGAAACACATGATCGTCACCGGCGGCTACAACGTCTACCCGCGGGAAGTCGAGGAACTCCTCTTCGAGCACGAAGACATCGCCGACGCCGCCGTGGCCGGCATCCCCGACGAGCGCCGCGGCGAGACCGTCAAGGCGTTCGTCGTCCGCACGCCCGATGGCGACGTGACCGAGGAGGAGATCAAAGAGTACTGTCTGACCAACCTCGCGGAGTACAAGCACCCGCGCGAAGTCGAGTTCGTGGAGGAACTCCCGCGAACGACCACCGGCAAGGTCCAGAAGTTCAAACTCCGCGAACGCGAGGACGAAGGCGAAGCGGAGGCCGAATAATGGCGCTGGGCGAGGACGTCCTCCTCGAAATCGAAGCCGAGGGCGTCGCGACGATCACGCTCAATCAGCCGGACCGACGCAACGCCCTCTCGGAGGGGATCAGCGAGGGCCTCTCGGACGCGCTCGCGGAGATCGAGGACAGCGACGCCCGCTGTGTCGTCCTCGAGGGCTCGGGCGGCTCCTTCTCGGCCGGCGGCGACATCGAGTCGATGGTCGAGGGGATCGAGAACGACGTGCCCGCCGACGAGCGAGTGCGCAGCCTCGAGCGCTCGACGAACGAACTGCTGCGGACGCTGATCGAGTTCCCGGTGCCGACGGTCGCGCTGGTCGACGGTCCCGCCGTCGGTGCCGGCGCGAACCTCGCGCTGGCCTGTGATATTCAACTCGCCAGCGAGGACGCTGTCTTCGGTTTTGTCTTCCGACAGGTCGGCCTGAGCGTCGACGCCGGCACCTCCTACCTGCTGCCCCGCGTCGTCGGCGAGAACGTCGCGAAGGAACTCGTCCTCACCGGCGACATCGTCGGCGCGGACCGCGCGAAGGAGATCGGACTGGTCAACCACGTCTACGGAACCGACGAACTCGACGAGCGGGTCGACGAATTCGTCCAGAAGATCGTCTCCGGCCCGCCGATCGCGCTCCGCCACGCCAACCGACTCGTCGGCGAGGGCCTCGAGAAGTCCCTCGAGCAGGCCCTGACCGACGAAGCGGTCGCACAGGGTATCGTCTTCGAGACCGAGGACCACGAAGAGGGCGTCTCCGCCTTCTTCGAGGACCGCGAGCCCGAGTACGACGGCCGATAGGCGCGCTCGCAAGCGAGATTTCGCCTCTGCGTTTCTGTTAGACATCCTGAATTATTTCACAAAGCTGTTAGAACGCATAGCTATGCCGCCAGCTTCGCTTCGTGATCAGCTACGGTCCCCCGCCGGCGTTGCCATCGGTCTCCTGTGGCTCGCGAGTTCGGTCTATGGAATCTTCAGTCCCGGGAGTATCTTCCTGTTCTCGGTCCTCCCGCTCGTTCTCGTCCTGTCCGTGATCCTGCTTCGACTGTTCTATCGACTGGTCGTGGCCATCGAGCACCTCGCCTACGACTCGTAGCCGCGCCCGCTCGAGACGTTCCGGCGAGCCGGTGGCAAGCCAGCGGTGATCCGGCGATGGCCGGCGGTCGTTACTGCGCGTCTGCGCCGATCGGGACCAGCGTCGACACCCGCGCGTTCTCCTTGAGCCGGAGGCCGCCGTCGGCCACCGTCAGCGGGATCAGCGGCAGGTGGTCTCGCACCTGCATCGAGGGGTGGGACCCGCCGCGGGCCAACAACTCGTTGCGCGGCTGGAGCTGTGCCGCCCCCTCGAGGTCGGTGAGGAACTCGTTGTGCTGGATCACGTACTGGCCGCCCTCGAGGTGCCACCACCCGTACTCGTCGTGGGGGCTTTCCAGTTCCGTCGGGACCGGCTCGAGGTCGGCGTCCGTGAGTTCGTCGCCGCCGAAGTCGAGTCGCCCGGGAGCGGCCACCTCGTAGACGGCGCTGACCGTCAGATCGATCCCGTGGTCGCGGACCTGTACCGGTTCGTACACCAGATTGTCGACGGCGTCGGCGAGTGGGTGTTCGGCGGGCATATCGGTCGAAATGACGGTTGCGAGAACAAAAAGAATACCGTCGCCCGCGGGGCTCTGGCTCCCCGAAACCTATGGGCTGGCGGACGTATACGCGAGTATGACCGACGTTCTGACCGACGAGATCGCTCGCTTCGTTCGCGCGGCCGGCCCGGACCCCGACGAGACGCTGATCGAGATGGACGAGTTCGCCGCCGCCGAGGGGTTCCCCCACGTCGGCCCCGAGGTCGGCGCGTTCCTGCGCTTCGTCGCCCGCCTGAACGGGGCCGGGCGCGTGTTCGAGTTCGGCTCGGGCTACGGCTACTCGGCCTACTGGTTCGCCGAGGCGCTCCCCGACGACGGCGAGATCGTCCTCACCGAGGTCGACGAGGACGAACTCGAGCTCGCCCGCGAGTACATGGCCGCGGGCGGCTACGACGACGTCTCGCGATACGAACTCGGCGACGCGATGGCGACGATCGACCGCTACGACGGTCCCTTCGACGTCGTCCTGATCGACCACCAGAAGGAGCGCTACGCGGATGCCTTCGAAGCTGTTCGATCAAAAATTCCCGTCGGCGGCGTCGTCGTCGCCGACAACGCGATCACGGCGAGCGTCGTCGAGTTCGACGACCTGCTCGAGTGGGCCGAGGGAACCGCGCCGGCGGACGTCAACGAACACACGCAGGGGGTCATCGACTACCTCGAGACTGTGCGAGCCGATCCGGCCTTCGAGACGATCATGGTCCCGCTCGGCGAAGGGATCGCGGTGAGTTACCGCGTCGAGTGAGTCCGGAGCCGCGACGAGAGCGGTCCCGAAGATGGCGGAGCAGTTTCGGCGGAGAATCAGTGTGGATCGGTGAGAGAACAGCGATTCCGCCTAGAGCGAGTCGGAGGTTTCGCCGTCGAGCATCTGTTCGTCGGCCGGGGCCGGGGAGCCGTACTCCCGGAACCCGAGGAAGATCGTCGAGCCGGCGGCGGCCAGCAGCGTCGCCCACGTGACCGCGGTGAGCGCAACGACCGTCGCCCCCGCGGGACCCGGGGCGACGGAGCCGATCGTCTCGAGGCCGACGGCGTGCCCGCCGGCGACGCCGAGGAACGCGAGCCAGAGCCCCAGCGCCGTCCGGGCGAGCGTTCGCCGGGTGACCGACTGGGCGTAGCGAGCGACACAGTAGACGCCCGCGATGGCGACCCCGGTCGCTCCGAGGGTCAGCCCGGTCCCGTCGACGGTGGCGTTCGCGACGCCAGCGACGGCGAAACAGGCGAGCGAGGCGGCGAGCAGGGATCGGTCCGAACCGCGTGTTGTCGGAATCACGTCGTGCACCGCTTTGCCGGGTTGAGTAGGTGGTCGGATATATAGCTGTTGGCTGACTGCAGCCGACTGAATCGATCTATGCTGCCCCGTCGACGGCCGGCAGCGTAAACGAAAACGTCGCTCCCTCGCCGGGCTCCGAATCGACCCGGATCTCGCCGCCGTGGCGCTCGACGATCCGGTGACAGAGCGCGAGGCCGATCCCCGTCCCGGCGTGGTCCTCGTGGCTGTGGAGCCGCTGGAACACCTGAAAGATCCGCTCCTGATCGTCGGGATCGATGCCGATCCCCTCGTCGCTGACCGAGATTTCCCAGTTCCCGCCGTCTCGTTCGGCCGAGATCCGAACCCGCGGCGGCTCGTCGCCGCTGTACTCGATCGCGTTCGACAGCAGGTTCTGGAATACCTGCCGGAGCTGGCTCGCGTCGCCGTCGACGCGGGGCAGCGCGTCCGCCGTTATCTCGGCGTCCGCTTCCTCGATACTGAACTGCAGGTCCTCGCAGACGTCGTCGAGGATGCCGTCGAGATCGACCGGCTCGAGCGGGTCGCCCTGCGTTTCGACCCGGGAGTACTCGAGGAGGCCGTCGATCATCTCGCGCATGCGCTCGGCTCCGTCGACGGCGTAGTCGATGAACTCCCGGCCGTCGGCGTCGAGGTCGTCGGCGTAGCGGTTCTCGACCAACTGGAGGTAGCTCGTGACCATCCGCAGGGGCTCTTGGAGGTCGTGGGAGGCGGCGTAGGCGAACTGTTCCAAGCGCTCGTTCGACTCCTCGAGGCGGCGCTGGTACCTCGTTCGCTCGGTGATGTCCTGGACGACGAGCATGCCGGCGGTGACCTCGTCCTCAGTCAGGACCGGGAGGGTGTGGGCGCGGAGGTCCCGGCCGTGATACCGAATCTCGAAGGAGCGCTCGTCGCCCTCGAGGGCGGCCCGGAAGTGGGGCTCGATCTCGGCGGCCACGTCGTCGGGGTACCGCTCGTGAATCGTCTGCCCGATCGCGGTCTCCTGTTCGATTCCGAGGTCGGCGAGGAGTTGCCCGCCCGCGGCCGTGTAGCGCAACTGATCGTCGAACAGGGCGACGACCCCGTTCGGGAAGTTCTCGGCGAGCGTGCGGTAGCGCTGCTCGCTCGCCTCGAGTTTGCGCTGGCGCTCCCGCCGTTCGGTGATGTCCCGGACGACGCCGATCCGGCCGGTCCCGGTCTCGTCGGTCGTGATCGACGTGACCGTCGCTTCGACCGGCCGTTCCTCGCCGGACTTCGTCTCGAGCGTCGTCTCGACCGTCGATTCGTCGCTCTCGTTGGTCACGATCCGCTGGGCGAGGTCCATCACGGGTTCGTCGACGACGAGCGACGCGTGGCTCCCGAGCAACTCGTCGCGATCGTAGCCGGTGAGTTCGACGTACGCGTCGTTGACCATCGTGAATCGGCCGTCCTCGTCGAGCGCGTAGATCCCGTCCTCGATGGTTTCGATGATCCGTTCGTACTGCTCTAACTGTCGCTCCCGGCGCTTCCGGTCGGTGATGTCCCGGAAGTACACCGATAGCCCCGTCTCGGAGGGGTAGGCCTGGATCTCCATCCAGATGTCGAGCGAGTCGGAGTAGCGCTCCCACGACTGGGGCTGCTGGGTCTCCATCGCCCGCTCGTAGCGGTCGACGAGATCGGACCGCGTTCCGCTGGGGAACCGCTCCCAGATGTTCTCGCCGACGAGCTCCGCCTCCGAGTGCCCGAGGAGTTCCGTGGCGCGGTCGTTGACCAGCGTGAACCGCCACTCGTCGTCGAGGGCGTAGAACGCGTCCGAGACGCGACCGAGGATCTCGCTCAGTTCGGTCTCGAGTTCCCGCTTGCGGTCCTCGAGGCGGCGCTCCTGTGCTTTGAGCGCCGTGATGTCCTCGCCGGCGGAGATGACCCGCTCGAGCGCGCCGTCGCGGTCGAAGACGGGGACGGCGGTGACGGAGTACCACGTCCGTTCCCCCGTCTCGTCCTCGAAGACGAGTTCCTCGTCGGTGACCGGTTCGCCGGTTTCCCTGACCCGGGCCGAGGGGCCACGGTCGGGGTCGATGGGGTTCCCGTCGGCGTCGACGACAGTCTGCTGTGCGAGCAGTTCGGTCTCGCCGAGCGGGTCGCGCTCATCGAGGCCGAGCGTCGTCTGTGCGTGGCTGTTCGCCAGCACCGTCTCGCCGTCGGCGTCCTCGACCGAGATCGCGACCGGTGCGGTCTTGAGGAGCGTTTCGGTCTGCGACCGTTCGCGCTCGAGGGTCCGCTCGTGGCTGATCCGGTCGAAGGTCACCTCCAGACTCGAGGCGACGATCTTCGCGAGCGAGCGGTCGCCGTCGTCGAACGCCGTCCCCTCTTCGGAGCCGATGAGGACGATGCCGTGGTCGCCGATCGGCAGACAGATTTCGCTTCGGATGGGCGTATCGGGGTTGTAGACGTCCGAATCTGACGTTACGTCGTCGTAGATAACCGGCTCGTTGGACTCGAAGACGCGCCACGCGATCCCCTCGCCCGCCCCGAACGTGGGGAGGTCGCCGAACAGGGCCGCGGCCGGCTCGGACCAGGCGACCGGCTCGAGGACCGCCCGCTCCGGATCGTGGAGGAAGACGCCGTTGATCTCGAGATCGAGGATATCGGAGAGGTGCCGAGAGGCCCGCTCGGCGGCCGCCTCGCGCGTGTCGGCACCGAGCCATTCACGGACGGCCTCGTTCAGCCGGCGGAGCTGGTAGGCGCGCCGGTGCTGTTCGGTGACGTCGTAGTAGAGTTCGACGCGGCCGCCCGCGTACGGGCCGGATTCGATCGGCTTGCTCCGGTGCTCGAGCCAGCGTTCCGCGCGGGTGTCGTCCGCGGTGACGCGGCACTCGAAGCGCTCGGCGTCGCTGTTCTCGTCGTAGGTCGCCCCGAGTATCTCGGCGAATCGCTCCGGGTCGGCGACCCGCTCACTGATCGTCTCGTCGATCAGCCGGTCCTTGTTCCGGCCGATCACGGCCCTCGAGTCGAGGCCGAAGTACCGCTCGGCGGCGTCGTTGATCCACGCGACCTCGAACTCGTCGTCGAGGACGAAGACGCCCACGTCGGCCCCCTCGAGCACCGCGGTGATCGGTTCGAACGGGGGCGAGAGGGGCTGTTCCGGTTCCGACTCCGTGGCGGAGTCGGCCCGGTCGTCCGGCTCCGTCTTCGGCCCCGTCGGCTCCGTCTGCGAACCCCGGTCTACCTCTCGGGGATCGAGTTCGCGGACGATGCCGATCGTCCCTTGCCGGCCGTCAGCGGCCGGGACCGTCCCGAGCCGCAACTCGCAGGGGATCGCGGTGTCGGCGGCCGTCCGAACCGATCGCTCGAACGTGGCGACGCCCGTCGCGGGGGCCCGCTCGAGCGCCTCGACGCCGGATTCGCCGAGCAGCACCGAGACGTGTTCGCCCCGGAGAATCTCCCGGCCGGAGGCCGTCAGCTCGAGGAGCGCGTCGTCGATCGCGACGATCCGGTCGTCGCCGTCCAGCTGGAAGACGCCGCCCGGAACCGTCTCGACGAGGGTACGGTACCACTGACGCGCCGCCCGCTCGTCGCCCTCGTTCCAGGGGGCTAGGCCCGCCGGCTCCGCCGGTTCGGTCATTAGAGAGAGGAAGCCGCTCTGACGGATAAGTCCAGCGCCGCCGCTCGTCGCAGGGACGGACGCGACGTACCGCCGAGTCGACGACCTCGAGACCGATCAACCGGTCGAGTTTCCGGAACGCCGGTCCGGCGTTATGTTACGGCAATCCGTCTCAGTCGTCGCCGCTGCCCGAAAGGACCCGCTCCTCGGCCGTCGGTCGGCCCGGATGAATGCCGTACCGGGCGAAGCCGTAGCAGACCGTCATCGACACCGCACAGAGGACCAGCGCGCCGGCGATCGACTCGAGGACGAGGCCGACGATCGGGCCGGCGAACGCGTCGCCCACGGCCGCGGCGGACTCGCTGGCCGGAGCCGTCGCCAGCGCGTAGGGGAGGAAGGCCGCGAACGCGACGAGCCACCATCGCTTCGCGACGCGTTGGAGCCGCGCCGTCCCGGAGTCGCTCTCGGTGCTCGTGACGCCGGCGACGCCGAGCGCGATCAACAGGAGCGCGGGGACCGTTCGGAGCGGGGCGTCAAAGCCGGTATTAACCGCGACGCCGACGGCGACGAGCGCCACGGAGCCGGCGAGGATCGGACGTGAGGGGCGGTTCCCTGAAGGAGGCATACTGACGCGGGGTAGCGGGTGATTGTACAAAACTCTCGCGAACCGGCGGCGGCGCCCATCGACCGCCGCTGGGCGGTCGGCGTCGCGGCCACAACAAAGGACGTATTACCGGTGCCCGCAACTCGCAGGTGAGAACGAATGAGGGAACGCGATCGAGCCGAATCCCTGACGGCCCTCCGGCGGCACGCGTCGGCCGCGACCGACCGAGCGACTCGCGCGCTCTCGCGAGCCCCCGGCGTCGGAATCGCACGATCACTGCGGCGACTCTGGCAGCGCCACGTCCGGGCCGAACCCGACCGGTATCAGGCGTCGATCACCTTTCCGACGGCACCGGACCGCCCGACGGTCGGCGAGATCCACGACTGGATTGAGGCCCTCGAGCACGCGTTCGAAGGACGCCTCGACGTCTACGCCCGGCGCGGAAGCGTCGCGGTCGTCTCGGACTGTGTCGCCGCCGAGCAGTTCGACGGGGACGCCTTCGAGGCGGTCTGCGAGCGAATCGAGGACGGCTACGCCGGAACGCACTCGCTGTCACACCTCAAAAAGTGGCGACGGAACGACGGGCGACTCGTGCGAGCCCACGTAATCGTCCCGGTCAAACCGCTGTTTCCGCGGGCGAAGGCCGACGAGTCGGCGCGTGGCCGATCGGCGGCCGAGATCGGAGCGAACTGACCGCGGATCGCGGTCGGTCGTCGCACGATCAGTCGCCGTGCGATCAGTCGTCGTCGCTCGGCCCGGGACCGGGCTCGGACCCGGGTTCGCGATCGGTGCTCGGATTGGTGCCGGTCGGCTCGCCGCTCCGAGACCGGCTTCCGGCGGTGTCGCCCTCGCTCGGTGCGACCTCGCTCGTCCGGTTCATCCAGCGGTCGATGTTTTCGGAGACGTAGTCCTTGCCGCCCCACCCGAACGCGACGCCCGCGCCGATAGCGAGGGCCGCGCCGAGTCCCCACGCGAGCGCTCGTGCGAACACGTAGAGGATGGCGACGTCGATCCCCATCGTGTCGAGGCCGATGACGATCGCCGTGAAGTAGAGGAACATCCGCGCCCCGTTGGCGAACCAGCTGGTGTAGGCGGTTTCGGTGGCCGCGCGCGTCCGTTCGATCGCGTCGCCGATGAAGTCCGCGACGACGAACCCGAACGTGATGACGAGCAGTCCCGCGATAAAGGCCGGCAGGTACGAGACCGCCGTCGAAATCCACTGGGAAAGCGTCGCGATCGCGAGCGCGTTCGCGGCCGCGAGGATCGCGAGGCCGTAGACGAACCACTTCGCCAGCGAGCCGAAGGCGCTCGAGACCGCCCGTTCCGTGCCGCCGAGTATCCGGCCGAGCGGCGTCTCGAGGACCATCCGATCGAGTTCGATCCCGTCGGCGAGCCGTCGGACGATGCCCGCCGCGACGCGGCCGAGGACCCAGCCGATCGCGAGGATGATCAGCGCGCCGATCAACCGCGGCAGGAACGTGATCAGTTCCGCAGCGGGATCTTGCAGCCAGTCGGGAACCTGTGCTTGGGCAAGGTACGGTGATACCATGTACGATTCGGGTTGTCGTCGTCCGCCCTTCGTAATTGAGTGCGTATCAATACCTAATGAAACTAACGTGTATCGCCCGCTTCGACAGCGGCGATTGAAGTGTCCGTTACCGCGAATTGCGGGACGACCGTACCGTGACTGATCGATACGAATTCCGAACGAGTCCACGTGGCCGATCGCGATCGGTCGCCGAACGACCCCTGCTCAGTCGGGCGATAAACGCGTATTGGAATCGGACGCGACGGTGGAACAACGAGCGGCGTCGATCGGGCGGGACCCGCCGCCGTCGTCGGCCGACCGAACGTGTCCGATTTCACTCATTGCGAGACGGCGGATGCCGTCTCGAGCACGGGCCGAGAGAACCGGTCCGAGCGCGATCGACTGTGGCTCGAGGCGGGTGCAACTGCACTCGGATGGTCTACGTTCGATGCTACCGCCTCGCGACGAAAGCGCGGACGAACCGCCGTGTTCGGGTGCGCGATTCCGAATAGATCCGCGAATACGCGGCGATACCGGCCGATTCGACAGAACGGACCGGGAGCGAACCAGCGACAACGTCCCCGCAAGCCCCGACTGTGGTAATACCGTATTACCGAATGCGGCGCGTCGGCGGCGTCGCTGTCCCCTGAGCCGTTGGTTTCCGACGGCTACTGGACCGCGCGTCGAGCGCCCCATCGTTCCGTTCGGTCGTGGGCCGGAGTTTCGCGGTACGCTATTGGTGGTCCGGACACGACGGATGGGTATGTACCTCGCCGACGAAGCGTGGCCCGACCTCGAGACGTACTTCGACTCGGAATCGCTCGCGCTCGTGCCGCTCGGCTCGACGGAACAGCACGGCCCGCACCTGCCGGAGGCGACCGACCACCTGATCGGGGAGGCGTTCGCCCGCGAGGTCGCAGACCGAACCGGCTACCTCTGTACGCCGCCGATCAATATCGGCGTCAGCGGCCACCACCGGCAGTTCCACGGGACGATGTGGGTCGAACCGCCGGCGTTTCGGGAGTACATGGAATCGCTGACGCGGAACCTCACGTCCCACGGCATCGATCGGGTGATCTACGTGAACGCCCACGGCGGGAACGTCCCCCACCTCCGGGAGGTCGGGGCGCGTCTGCGGCAGGACGAGGTCGCCTACGCGATCGAGTGGATGTGGGACGAGTCGATTCCGGACCTCGTCGACGACCTCTTCGAGCAGAACGGCCCCCACGGCGGGCCGAAGGAGACCTCGATGATCCAGTACCTCGAGCCGGAACTGGTCCACGACGATCGGCTCGAGGAGGCCAGAGATACCGGAATTCCGAGCGTCGAGGCGGCCGAGACGGTCAAACACGGCTCGCGGACGTTCTACGACGCGGCGGACAACACCGAAAACGGCGTGTTGGGCGATCAGACGGACGCCTCGGCCGAGAAGGGCGAACAGTTGTTCGAGGCGGCGAGCGACCAACTCGTCCGACTCTGCGAGTGGCTCGCCGCACAGGAATTCGAGGATCTACTCCCGCGGGAACACGTCTAGGTCGCCGGCTCGGGACACTCCCACAGTTGCCTCGAGACGCCGCTCGCGGTCGCCGATGATGATAATCCTTAATAGTATCCCAACCTGAGTTATTATATGGCAGTCGTCAGCGTCTCGATGCCGGACGAACTCTTGGAGCGACTCGATCAGTTTTCCGAGGAGCACGGCTACACCGGTCGGAGCGAAGTCGTCAGGGAAGCCTCGCGTAACCTCCTCGGTGAGTTCGAGGACACCCGACTCGAGGACCGGGATCTCATGGGGATCGTCACGGTGTTGTTCGACTACGAGACCACGAGCGTCGAAGAGCGGATGATGCACCTCCGCCACGAACACGAGGACCTCGTCGCCTCGAACTTCCACAGCCACGTCGGCGACCACTACTGCATGGAACTGTTCGTCCTCGAGGGCGAACTCGAGGACATCTCGACGTTCGTCGGCAAGATCCGGGCGACCAGAGACGCGCTGACCGTCGACTACTCCGTCATCCCGGTCGACAGCTTCGACCCGCTCGCACAGGACTAGCGCGCCGTTCGTATCGGAACCACACGAATCGACGCCCGTTCGTCGCGGAAATGGCACGGACCGAAACGGAACGCGTAGTTTTACTGTTGGCCCCCCGAATGGGGACACATGTCATACCGGAAAGTCAACTACGAGGAGGTCGAGCAGGTCTCGAGTGCGATGCACTTTCTCAGCGACCCGCTCGAGACCGAGCAGGTGGGGGTCACGGTGGCCCGCTGCGATCCCGGCTGGAACAGCAAGCCACACGACCACACCGACAACGAACACGAGGAGATCTACGTCCTCATCGAGGGCGACGCGACGGTCGTCGTCGACGACGAGCCGGTCGCGATGGAGACCGGCGACGCGCTGTGGATCCCGCCCGAATCGACGCGACAGATCCGCAACGGCGACCGCGAGAGCGCGTTCGTCCTCGTGAGCGCGCCGAGTATCGCCGACGAGGACAGCGACGGCGACGAGTGGTTGCTCTCCGGCTTCGCCGGCTGATTTCGGCGCGGGCTCGAGACTGGAAGGGATGAGACGAGAGAGCGGGGGTCGGCAGACGGCCGCAGTCACCGGCGGACGGCGCTGCCTGCCGACCCGAAAATCGGCGGGACGGTTTAGTGGGCCCGCGTACACGTCGTCCGTAGGTGAGTTCCGATTTACTCGAAACACCACGCGGCCGTGTCGGTCGTCGTCGCCGGAATCCTGACCGCGTTGCTGCCCCCGATCTCCCTCTTCGGCAACGTCGTCCCGGCGGCGGTCGTCGTCGCCTACGGCACCGCGGTCGGCGTCTTCATCGATCTGGATCACTTCCTCATCGCCCGGTTCAAGACCGGCGACTGGGACGCCCTCCGATTCTGCGTGGCAAACCCCGGCACAGCGGCGACCGATCAGTCCGAAATCTTCGACCCCGGCGACGTCGGCGTCCTCTCGCGACTGCTGAGCCACGTCGTGATCGCCGGGATCGCGGTCCCGGCGATCGCACTGGCCAGCGTCCCGCTGGCGATCGTGACCGGCGCCGTCCTCTATGCCCACCTGCTGGCCGATCTCGTCTGGGACATCTCCCGGCTCGAGCGACACGCCGACGCGGCGGGTTCGGTCGATGATCTCGTGCGGATAGTTCGATAGCGGCGGACGGAACCGCGCGATTCGCACCCGGTGACAGCCGTCGCGGGTTGCGATACTGTCCCCCGAATATTTCCACCGAGCGCCCGTGTGACGGAACATGGAACTGCTCGACGACAGCATCGTCCCGGAGCACGCACGCGATGTCAAGGCCGAGGCCCGCGACTTTGCGCGCGAACACATCGAACCGAACGCACGGGAGTACTTTCAGGCCGGCGAGTATCCGGAGGAGATCCTCGAGGCGGGCCGGGAGGCGAACCTCGTGGCCCAAGACATTCCGGAGGAGTGGGGCGGTCGGGGGCTGGATCTGGCCCAACTGCTCGCGATCACGGAGGAGTTCTATCGGGCCGACGCTGGGATCGCGCTGACCCTGCAGTTGGCGAGTTTCGGCTGCGAAATTACCTACGAACACGGCACCGACGAGCAGTGCGAGCAGTATATTCGGCCGGTCGCGGAGGGCGACCAGCGCTCCGGGCTCGCGGTGTCGGAGCCGGAGACCGGCAGCGACCTCGCGGGGATGCAGACCACGGCGGAGAAAGACGGCGACGAGTACGTCATCAACGGCGAGAAGTACTGGATCGGCAACGGCGTCGAAGCGGACTGGGTCACGCTCTACGCCCGCACCGGCGACGACGAGGACAACCGGTACGGCAACCACTCGATGTTCATCGTCCCGACCGACACCGACGGCTACGAGGCCGAACACATCCCCGAGAAGATGGCGATGCGCGCCTCGAAGCAGGCCCACATCGAACTCGAGGACTGCCGGGTCCCCGAAGAGAACATGATCGGCAGCGAGGGAGATGGGTTCATGCTGCTCGCGGACTTCTTCAATCACGGTCGCGTGGCCGTCGCCGGTCACGGACTCGGCATCGCCGCGGCCGCCATCGAGGAAGCGTGGGAGTTCACCCACGACCGCGAGGAGTTCGGGCGGACGATCAGTGACTTCCAGTCGGTCCAACACGGCCTCGCCGACATGCTGGTCGAGTTCGAGAGCGCTCGGACGCTCACGTGGCGCGCCCGCGAGAAAGTCGCCAACGAGGACAACGCGGGGTACTGGGCCGCAATGGCGAAGACGAAGGCGACCGAGACGGCCGTCGACGTCTCCGAGCAGGGGATGCAGTTCCACGGCGGCCGCTCGGTCTTGGACGAGCGGCGGATCGCTCGCGTCTTCCGCGACGCGCGAATCCCGGTGATATACGAGGGGGCGAACGAGATTCAACGCAACCTGATCTACGGGCAAGCGCCCTGAGCGGCCGGGGAGTCTCCGCTGCGGAAACCAGCCGCTTCGCCCTCTCGGGGACTAGTTGGCCGAAAGAACAATCACGTTCGATTCCATGTGTATCGGCAGACCCATCGTCGTCATGGAGATTTCAACAGTCAGTGTTCCGGCCGTATGAGCCGGCCACGCGTGCTCTGCGTGAGCAGCGATCGATCGACGCGAGCGTCTATCACACTGTCTCTCACTGACGCGGCCGTCGACGTCGTCATCGCCCAGCGATCAGCCGAGGCGATCGACCGGCTCGAGCGGGAGTCGATCGACGCGGTCGTCATCGATCCGAGCGCCGTCGCGAACGTACCGGCGCTCGTCAACACCGTCGAGCGCGAGGCCCCGACGGCTTCGACGATCAGCTACTGGGAGGGAGACGGCGAGACCGGTGCCGTTCTTGGGGACATCGCCGCTCGAGCGGGCGACACCGATCCGGCAACGGGGCTGGCGGACGAGATCCTCCAGCGAACCGATGCCGAGGCGACCCCCGCTACCACGGCCGGTGCCGGCACGGAAGCCGCCGATCCCGGTACGACCGCCGAGGACGCTCTCGCCCTCGAGGATCGTTCCGACGACCTCGCGACCCTCGTCAGTCGCGTTCGCTGCCGGCTGGTCGACGCCACGTCGCCGCTCACCGTCGAGCAGGTGCTCCGCGAGGAGCTGACCGACAGCGACCGGTTCACGTTCGCGTGGGTCGGCGAGTACGACCGGGGCGAACGCGCGATTATCCCGTGGCTCTCCAATACGGACACCACGGAGTGGTCGCTCCGGCGAACGTTCGACATCGGCGGCGGCGACCAACCGCTGCTCGAGCGGGCCGTTCGGACCGGCGAACTCCACAGTACGCGGTACGACGAGGACGAGCGGGGACGCGTTCCGTTCGGCGACCTCGCGTTCGAGCGCGGCGTTCGGTCGGTCGCTGTCGCACCGCTCGCCGCGAGCGACGACCCCTACGGCGTGGTCGTCGTCTACGCAACGGAGCCGTTCTCCGAGCGCGAGCGGGACGCGATTCGAGACGCGACCGCGGCCGCGTCCCACGTCCTCGAGACGATCGCCCTCCGCGGCCGGCACGACCAGCAGGAACGAACGCTCCACCGGTACGAGCGACTCGTCGAGACCGCGGGCGACGGGATGTACGTCCTCGACGAGTCGGGCCACTTCACGACCGTCAACGACGCGCTGGTCGAGATCACCGGCTACAGCCGCGAGGGGCTACTCGGTGAACACGCCTCGATCCTGTTCGACCGCGAGGACGTGGCTGCCGGCGAAGAGACCATCCGATCGCTCCTCGAGACCGGCGAGAGTACCGATACCCTCGAGTTGACACTCGAGACGAAGTTCGGGGAAACGATCCCCTGCGAGGCCAAGATCGCCGTGCTCGTTCCCGACGGGGCGTTCCTTGGCTCGGTCGGCGTACTCCGGGACGTTACCGAACGGAAGCGCCGGGAGCGGCAACTCCGCGAACGCAACGAGCGCCTCGACGCCTTCGCCCGAATCGTCAGTCACGACCTCCGCAACCCGCTGAGCGTCGCACAGGGCTACCTCGACCTGTTCGAGGAGAGCGGGAACCCCGAGCACGCCGAGAAGACCCGCGAGGGACTCGACCGCATGGAGTCGATCATCGAGGACGTGCTGGCGATCGCCCGCGAGGGCGAGTGGGCGACCGACACCGATCCCGCCGACCTCGAGTCGACCGCGCGAGCGGCGTGGAAACACGTCTCGACGGACGCTGCGACGCTATCGGTCGCGGGC
Organism: Natrinema sp. LN54; assembly: GCF_052439245.1. NCBI lineage: Archaea > Methanobacteriati > Methanobacteriota > Halobacteria > Halobacteriales > Natrialbaceae > Natrinema > Natrinema sp. LN54. Next base: position 803,777 of record NZ_JBQVRP010000002.1, on the reverse strand, counting down.
ACGACGACGCTCGAGGCCGATCGATCGCGGCTCCTGCGGCTCCTCGAGAACTGTTTCCGAAACAGTATCGAGCACGGCGAAACCACCGAGACCGTTCGCGTCGGGCCGCTCGAGGCGGACGGGAGCGGCGCGAACCGGGGGTTCTTCGTCGAAGACGACGGCGAGGGGTTACCCGAGACCCTCCGGGGCGAACTCTTCGACCCGTCAGTGTCGTCGTCCGCAGAAGGGCTGGGGATCGGGCTGTGGATCGTCAGAGAAGTGGCTACCGGACACGGGTGGTCGGTCGACGCGACCGAAAGCGACGGCGGAGGGGCCCGCTTCGAGTTCGAAACCGAGGCTCAATTTTCGGACTGAAGGTCTTGAAACGCGCCGACGAAATCGTCGTGGGAGGACATCCCGGAGACCGTCTCGTCGACCCGCTGCTCGAGCGTCTCGACGCGGTCACAGAGGTCCTGATACTCCTCGTTGTCTGCGAGTTCGCGGTCGGCCTTCTCGGACTCTAACAGCGCCTTCTTCGAGACGAGCGCGTAGTATTCCTGAATATCCGACTCGTAGTCCGAGCGGCCGACCACGTCGTCGACCATCTCGACGAGTTCGTCCTTCGAGACCGGCTTGACCAGATAGTCGTCGAAGCCCATCTCGATGATGTCGAAGTCCGGATCCACAGCCGTCACCATAACGACCCGGGAATCGTACCCGTCGTCGCGGATCTGCTCGAGGACTTCGTCGCCGGAGAGTCCCGGCATCCGTCGGTCTAACAGGACGACCTCGACGGAGTCGGTCATGTTCTCGAGCGCTTCCTCTCCGTCGTACGCCGTCTCGACGGTGCGCTCGCCTTGGAGCCACGCGGCGAACAGGTCCGCGAGACGAGCCTCGTCGTCGACGACGAGCACCTCGGGCCCGTCACTCATTTTGGAACCCCTCCGTTCTCTTCATCGATTACAGCCACGGGACACCAATGGTACCTCTGGGTGATAAATCTCGCGACCAGATGTCAGAGTGAGGACGTATATCGCGGTCGATGACGAACGAACGGAGGCGGACAGACACCGAAGTTCGAACGCAATCCAAACGGGTGGCCGATCGCTGCGTCGCTCAGTCCGGCTCGGTTACTTGCCTTCGAATTCCGGCTCCTCGTCCTCCATGAAGGCCGTGATACCCTCCATCAGGTCGTCGGTCGCCATCAGGTGGCCGAAGGCGGAGGCCTCGTACTCGAGGCCGGCCTCCGTGTCGTCGCGGCCGGCGAGCATCGCGCGCTTGGTGAACTTCTGGGCGATCGGCGGGCCGCCGGCGAGGTCGGTCGCCAACTCGAGGGCGCGGTCCTCGAGGTCGTCGTTGTCGACGACCTCGTTGACGAAGCCGTAGTCGGCCATCGTCTCGGCGTCGTAGCGCTCGGCGGTGAGGATGATCTCCTTCGCTCGGCCCTCGCCGACGATGTGTTTGAGCCGCTGGGTGCCGCCCCAGCCGGGAATCAGCCCGAGATCGAGTTCGGGCTGGCCGAACTGGGAGCGCTCGCTCGCGACGCGCATGTCCGCACAGGTCGACAGCTCCATCCCGCCGCCGAGACAGAAGCCGTCGATCCCGGCGACGACGGGCATATCGCAGGCCTCGAGGGCGCCGAACGTCGACTGCCCGAGCCGCGAGAGTTCCTGTCCCTCGATCGGGTCGGCACCGCTGCCGGCCATGCTCTGGACGTCCGCCCCCGCGGAGAACGCCTTCTCGCCCTCGCCGGTGATCAGGAGCGCACGGACCTCCTCGTCCTCCTCTAACTGCTCGATCGCCGTCGAGAGCTCCTCGAGCAGGTCGTCGCTGATGGTGTTCATCCGGTGTGGCCGGTCGAGGACGATGTGACCGACGTAGTCCCCGGGGTACTCGAGGCGGATCGTCTCGAAGTCGACGCCGTCGGCGTCGTCCGCCGACTCGTAGAAGCCGCCCGCATCGGCCCGTTCCGCGAGGTACTCGTCGGGCGCGTAGCGCTCGTGGCCGGTTTCCTCGTAGGCTTCCTCGAGAGTCTCGTGGAGCGGCGCGAGGCCGTAGTCGTCGACCAGTTTGACCGGCCCGTCGGGGAAGCCGGCCCCGAGCTTGACCGCCTCGTCGATCGACTCCGGCGGGGCGACGTCGCCGCCGATCAGTTTCGCGGCCTCGTTGGCCATCGTCGCGAGGAGCCGCTCCTTGACGAACTCCGACTGCTCGTCGGTCGGGATCTGGACGCCCTCGCCGTCCTCGTAGTCGTAGAAGCCCTTTCCGGTCTTCTTGCCGAGCTCCTCGTTTTCGACTTTCTCCTCGAGCAGCGGGGCCGGCTCGTAGGCCTCGCCCAGCACCTCGTTCATGTACTCGAGGACGTGGTAGCTGACATCGTTGCCGACCTGATCGCCGAGTTCGAAGCTGCCCATCGGCAGGCCCATGTCGTACTTGGTCGTCGAGTCGACCTCCGCGATGGTCGCCTCGTCGTTGCTGACGAGCCACGCGGCCTCGTTCATCAGCGGCACCAGAATGCGGTTGACGATGAAGCCCGGCGAGTCCTTGTGGACCAGAACCGGCGTCTTGCCGAGGTCCTCGGCGAACGCCTCCGTGAGCTCGAGGGTCTCCTCAGCGCTCTCGGCACCCGAAATCACTTCGACGAGTTGCATCCGGACCGGCGGGTTGAAGAAGTGCATCCCGCAGAACCGCTCGGGCCGCTCGGTCACCTCGGCGAGTTCGGTGATCGAGAGACTCGAGGTGTTCGTCGCGAAGATCGCCCGGTCGGGGGCGTGTTCCTCGAGTTCCCCGTAGACGTCCTTCTTGATCTCCATCTGCTCGGGGACCGCCTCGATGACGAAGTCCGCGTCTGCGACGGCCTCTTCCATGTCGACCAGCGGCGTCACGCGCTCGAGGGCAGCGTCTGCTTCCTCGTCGGTGAGCTGGTCGTTCTCGGCGAGTTTGCCCAGCGACCACTCGATCGACTCGTAGCCGTTCTGGACGAACTCCTCTTTGATGTCGCGTATGTTCACGTCGTAGCCGGCCATCGCGGCGACCTCCGCGATCCCGTGACCCATGTTGCCCGCACCCAGAACTGCGACGGTGTTGATATCCTCGAGTTCCATGCCCAAGCATCCTATGTGGACTCGTTTCAACGTTTCCCTCTCCCCTCATAGAAACGATAGTTCTGTTTACTACCGGTTACAAACCTCTTTATCGCTCCGTTAGTAACGATCGTCCATGGAATTCGGACTCAGCGAAGAACAGCAACAGATCCGGGACGAGGTCCGTCGGTTCGCCGAAAACGAGATCGTCCCCAACGCCGAGGAGTACGACACCGAAGAGAAGTTCCCCCACGAGATCGTCGACGAGGCCGCCGAAATGGGACTGGTCGGCTCCTCGATCCCCATCGAGTACGGCGGGGCCGGCTACTCCACCCTCGAATCGGCGCTCATCGCCGAGGAACTGTTCTCCCACGACCCCGGGATCGCGCTCTCGATCATGGCCTGTTCGTTCGGGACCGAGGCCATCCGCGAGTTCGGGACCGAAGACCAGAAGGAGCGCTTCCTCGAGCCCGTCGCGCTGGGCGAGAAGATCTCCGGCGCGGCGATTTCGGAACCCGACACCGGTTCGGACGTCTCCTCCGTCTCGACCCGCGCCGAGAAGGACGGCGACGAGTGGGTGATCAACGGCAACAAGATGTGGATCACCAACGGCACGGTCGGCGACTTCTTCGTCGTCCTCTGTAAGACCGACCCCGACGCCGAGAGCCGCTACGACGGCTTCAGCCAGATCATCGTCGAGTCCGACCGCGATGGCTTCTCCTCGGACAAGATCACCGGCAAGCTCGGCATCCGCGCCTCCGACACCGCCGAACTCATCTTCGACGACGTTCGCGTCCCCGAGGAGAACCTCGTCGGCGACCGCGACGCCGCCTTCCTCCAGCAGATGCAGTTCTTCGACGCCACCCGAACCGGCGTCGCCGCACAGGGACTCGGCATCGCGAGAGGCGCACTCGAGGCCGCGCTCGACTACGCTGAGGACCGCGAGCAGTTCGGCCAGTCCATCTCGGAATTCCAGGCCATCCAGCACAAGCTCGCTGACATGGCGACCAAGACCGAGGCCGCGCGCAACCTGACCTACAAGGCCGCGTGGAACGTCGATCAGGGCAACGACATCACGAAACTCGCCTCGATGGCCAAGGAGTACGCCTCCCGCGTCGCCGTCGACGTCTCCAACGAGGCCGTCCAGATCCACGGCGGTGCCGGCTACGTCAACGACTTCCCCGTCGAGCGCTTCTACCGGGACTCGAAGATCACCCAGATCTACGAGGGCACCACCGAGATCCAGAAGAACGTCATCGCTCGAGAGCTCCTCGACGACTAGAACCGAAATTTTGCGCTGCGCTCTGGCGAGACGACGCCAGCATCGCTGGCGCACGTCTCGCCGACGCTCGGCAAAATTTCGATCAAAAGCACTCCTCCTTCCCCTTTACTACGTTTCGGGTCAGTCGTCGGCCCGCTCGCTCACTGCGTTCGCTCGCGGTCGTCACCGGGTAACGGCCTGCCCTTCCCCGGATCATGCGGCTCTCACATTCGTTCGAGCCACATTCTCGGCCACCAACCGGCCCGTCACAGACGACCACGACCACCAGCGATAGCGCGACAAAGACCACGTGTGTGGCCCGTTGCCGGCAATAATCCACGCGACTGACGAGAGACGTGAGTCTGGGCGTGACGGGCAACGCGATGCGACTGGCGAACCTCGAGCCCGACCTGCCCGACGAGCGACATCGAGAGTAGGGAGACGAGAAACGCCGACGCCGACTGGCCCGTCGACCGAGACGCCTATCTTTCCCCGGCCCCTTCCCGGCGTACCGACACGAATGCTCGAGGAGGCACACACCGTACTGCGTCGAGACCCCGTGATGGCGGAGCTCATCGACCGACACGACCCGTACGTCGAACAGGACTGGGACGAGTACGAGCGGCTCTGTATTTCGATCATCAATCAGCAGCTATCGACGGCGAGCGCCGCCGCCGTCCGCGACCGCGTGTTCGAACTGTTCCGCGGCGAGGTGACTCCCGAAGCGGTGTTAGACGCGGAGGACGAGGCGCTGCTCGGGGCCGGCCTCTCCCGGAGCAAGGTCGAGTACATGCGCAACGCCGCCCGCGCGTTCCGCGAGAACGATTTCACGCGGGAGGGTCTGGCCGACCACTCGAACGAGGCTGTGGTCGATTCCCTCACCGAAATCAAGGGCATCGGCCCGTGGACGGCGCGCATGTACCTCCTGTTCGTCCTGGAGCGCGAGGACGTGTTGCCCCTCGGCGACCTCGCCGTCCGTCGAGCGATCGAAGGGTTGTACGGCGACGGCGAGGAGATGACTCGAGCGGAGATGCGCGAGGTCGCAGAACGGTGGCGGCCGTACCGCAGCGTCGCCACCCGGTATCTCTGGGCCGACTACGAAGCCGAGTAGGTCAGTCCGGGGCCCGCTGGACCGTACCCCGATTCGACTCGGCCGCCTCGAGCGGCGTAATACGGGATTGGGTTCGTAAAACCGAGCGAGGAACCAACGAACGCGCCGGCTAATTCGCGATTACGCACCCGAGTATGCAGGCCGCGAGCGGGGGCTCGAGAAACGAGCTATTGAGCCGACGGGATGGCCCGCCCGACTCAAGTACAGGTCGGTCGGGAGGCCTAGTGAGATGGCAAACGAGACACCACCGACCGATCCGGACGCACCCGACCAGCGGCGAATGACCACCGACACCGAACGCATCAGGGAGTGGGCGGAGGCCCGCGACGCCGTCCCGGTCCGAATCCGGGACAGCGAGGATCACGGCCACTCTTTCACCCCCCGAGACGATTTGGGCGAGAGCCACGAGGAGTACTCCTGGGACGAGTTCGAAGAACGGTTCGACGACGAGGACCTCGTATTCGTCTACCACGAGGAGGAGCCGACCGGCGAGGGGCTGGGCTTCTTCGAGATGGTCGAGCGCGAGCAGGCCTTCGAGCGGGCCGACCTCGGCCGGGACGAACTCGAGGACTCGCTGCGGCGCGGCGAGACGGTGACGACCGAAATCGTCGAGACGCAGGTCGTCGAAACCGAAATCGTCGAACGGGACACGATCGAGAGCGAGGTGATCGACACGGAACTGGTCGAGCGCGAGGTCGTCGACTCCGAACTGCTCTCTCGCGATGTCATCGAGACCGAGTTCGTCGGCGAGGACCGCCTCGAGGTGACCGTCGACGAGACCCGCCTCGATACCATCGAGGAACTCGAACGCTACATCGTCGAGAGCCGCGTCGTCGACATCGACATCGAGCAGGACGAAGAGGTCGAACGCGACGAGATCGAGACGGACATCGAACTCGAGAGCGTCCAGCGATCGATCCTCGAGAGCGACGTCGTCCGCTCGAGTGTCACCCCCGACGACGTGCTCGAGCGGGAGGTCATCCAAAGCCAGCGCACGGAGGGCGACGCCGTCCGGAGCGAACTCATCGAGCGCCGTACCGTCGAGGAGGAGTTAGACGAACACCTGCGGATGACCTACCTCCTCGAGGAGACCGAACTGGTCGAATCCGAGATCATCGGCAGCGACGTGATCGAGGGTGAAATCATCGATGTCGAGGAGTACGGAGCCGCGGGAACGGCCGGGGACGAGATGGAGACCGAAACCGGCGGTGCCGCGGGCGGCGAAGCGACGGCGAGTACCGGAACCGAGGCCGGCGCGGGAACGACGGACGAGGCGATGGACACGCCGATGGACGCATCGGCGGTCGAACTCTCGCGGGACGATCAGGGGAAAGCCGTCCTCGACGAGTCCGGGCAGCAGATCGGCATGGTCGCCGAAGTCGAGGAACAGACCGCGTACGTCGATCCGGAGCCTGGGCTGACGGATCGGCTCAAGGCGCGACTGGACTGGGGCAGCCACGGTGACGACGACTACCCGGTCGAGTCGTCACAGATATCCGAAATCACGGACGACGAAGTCGTCATCCGCAGCGAGTAACGCGAGAATGCGGTCGAACCGGTCGAGCGCTCCCGACCGGGAAACGGTCCCAGCGAAAGCGGTTTTCAGCCGACGATGCGATCAGTACTAGCGCGACTGCTCGAGCGGATTACTCGAGGTCGAAGCGGTCGTTACGCATTACCTTGTGCCACGCGTCCACGAAGTCCTGCACGAACGTCTCTTCCTCGGCCGCGTAGACGTCCGAGATGGCCCGGAGACGCGAGTTCGAGCCGAAGACGAGGTCCACGCGCGAGCCCTTCCACTCGACGTCGCCCGTCTCGCGGTCGCGCAGCTCGTAGACGTCTTCGGCCTCCGAGGACACCTCCCACTCGTAGCCCATGTCGATCAGGGTCTCGAAGAAGTCGTTGGTCAGCGTCCCCGGCTCGTCGGTGAAGACGCCGAGGTCGGAGTCCTGGTAGTTCGCGCCCAGTGCGCGCATGCCGCCGACCAGCACCGTCATCTCGGACGCCGTCAGGTTCAGCAGGTCCGCCCTGTCTACCAGCAAGTCCTCTGGCGGTTGGTCGTGTTCGCCCTCGTAGTAGTTACGGAACCCGTCCGCCTTCGGTTTGAGCGCCTCGAAGGACTCGACGTCCGTCTGTTCCTGCGAGGCGTCCGTCCGCCCCGGTTCGAACGGGACCGCGACGTCGTAGCCGGCGTCGGCCGCCGCCTGCTCGATGGCCGCGTTACCGCCCAGCACGATGAGGTCGGCCAGCGAGACCCGCGTCTCATCGGACCGCGAGCCGTTGAATTCTTCCTGGATGCCCTCCAGCGTCTCCAGCACGATCGCGAGCTCCTCGGGTTCGTTAACATCCCAGCTCTTCTGTGGCTCGAGACGGATGCGAGCGCCGTTCACGCCGCCGCGCTTGTCGCTGTTGCGGTAGGTCGACGCCGCCGCCCACGCGGTCTTGACCAGCTGGGAGCGGGACAGCTCGGACTCGAGGATCTCCGCTTTGAGTTCGGCGGCCTCCTCCTCGCCGATCAGGTCGTAGTCGGCGTCGGGGATCGGATCCTGCCACAGCATCTCCTCGTCGGGCACTTCCGGGCCGAGGAACCGCTCCGGCGGCCCCATGTCGCGGTGGATCAGCTTGTACCACGCCTTCGCGAAGGCCTCCTGGAACTCGTCGGGGTTCTCGCGGAAGCGCTCGATGATCTCCCGGAACTCCGGATCCCGCTTGAGGGCGAGGTCCGTCGTCATCATCATCGGCGCGTGCTTCTTCGAGGGGTCCTGGGCGTCCGGGACGGTGTCGTGAGCCGCCTCGTCGACTGGCTCCCACTGCTTCGCGCCGGCGGGGCTCTCCGTCAGCTCCCACTCGTTGTCGAGCAGCGTGTCGAGGAAGGAGGTGTCCCACATGGTGGGCGTGCTGTTCCAGGCGCCCTCGATGCCACTGGTGACCGTGTCGGAGCCCTTGCCGGAGTCGGTCCAGCCGAGGCTCTGGTCCTCGATGGGGGCCGCCTCGGGCTCGGGGCCCATGTCGTCGGTGTCGCGGGCACCGTGGGCCTTGCCGAACGTGTGGCCGCCGGCGATGAGCGCGGCCGTCTCTTCGTCGTTCATCGCCATGCGACCGAACGCCTCTCGGATGCGGTCCGCGGATCCGAGCGGGTCCGGTTCGCCGTCCGGTCCCTCGGGGTTCACGTAGATCAGCCCCATCACGGTCGCACCGAGGGGCTCTTCGAGCTCTCCGTCCTCGTTGAATCGTTCGGAGCCCTCCCACTCGGTCTCGGGGCCCCAGTAGACGGCCTCGTCGGCCTTGAAGTCGTCCTGTCGCCCGCCGGCGAAGCCGAACGTCTCGAAGCCCATCGACTCGAGGGCGACGTTCCCGGTCAGGACGATCAGATCGGCCCACGACAGCTTGCGGCCGTACTTCTGCTTGATCGGCTCGAGCAGTCGGCGCGCCTTGTCCAGGTTCACGTTGTCGGGCCAGCTGTTGAGGGGCGCGAAGCGTTGCGTCCCGCCCGTGGCACCGCCCCGACCGTCCGTGGTGCGGTACGTGCCGGCGCTGTGCCAGGCCATCCGGATGAACAGCGGTCCGTAGTGGCCGTAGTCGGCCGGCCACCAGTCCTGGGACGTCGTCATCATCTCTTCGATGTCGGCCTTCACTTCCTCGAGGTCGAGCTTCTGGAACTCCTCGGCGTAGTCGAAGTCCTCCCCGTACGGACTGACGTCTTCGGCGTTCTGGTCGACAATGTCCAAGTTCAACTGGTCGGGCCACCACTCGTGGTTCCGCTTCCGTTTGTTGTCGCTCATGTATGGTTCGTACAGTTAGGCAAACGAATTAGAGAATAATATATGTACCGATCGCAACTTCAGGTTCGTGTTTCGGGAAGTAAATTTCCGATAGTGGAAAACAAAGTGATAGTGACGAGAGACTCGGCGGTAGCGGGAATCGGTACCGTGCGGTATCGTTATCGAAAAACATTGCCTGAGGACCCATCAATCTCGTGGATCGGAGTGGTCGGCCGACACCGATCGAAGACGGAGCGTCCGACTACGACGGTCGACTACGCGTCCGATTCGCGTTTCGTCAGATCGACGATCAGGTAGTCGTCGAGATCGGTCATGCGACTGGCCGGAACGACGATCTTTCCGTCGTCGTTCCTGTCGAACCCGCGAATATCGTCGCTCGCCGGGGTAACGAGTACTCGTCGGAGTTCCCCGGTCTCGACGTTCATCGTGAGATTGTGAACCGTGCCGAGTTCCGTCCCGTCGGAGCCCATCACCGGCGTGTCGGAGAGGGTAGAGGCGAGGACCGTCGTCATGTGAGTCCCCATTCGCAAAACAGGTCAATAAAGTAATCGGAAGCGGCGACGCCGAGTAGCGGATCACGGTGGTATGGTCGCTCTGTCGCTCCCGCGGTCGACTACTCCTCTTCTTCCGGCGTATCGGGAACGTCGCTATCGATCCGGCGGCTCACGTCGACCTGATAGTTCTCGAGGATGTCTCGACCGAGCAGGACGGGGTAGTCCATGTGGCTGCGGTCCTCGACGCTTGCCGTGACGGTGTGTTGGTTGCCGCCGACACCGACGACGACGTCGACGACGGGGCGGCTCTTGGACTGCTTGCTGCTCCCCGAGCGGATGCGGGTAATCGACTTGATCGGGCCGGCACCGATATCCGCGGCGAGGCCGGTGTCGATGCTCGTTCGCGTCGCACCGGTGTCGGACTTGGCGAGGACGGACTTCGAGCCGCTCGTCCCGGAGAGGACGACCTCTTCGGTGTAGCCGATGATCGCGGGTTCCGTATCCGCCGTGACCGCGTCCGGCGGCTGGGCCGCCGGCCGAGAGTCGTCGAGGACGTTCGCGATCTCCCGGACGCGGTCGTCGTCGACCTCGCCGCCCGCGCGCTCGATCGCCAGTTTCGCGATGTAGGGTGCCGGGCTCATCTGGGTCGCCTCGTAGAGCCCCTTGAACCCCGCCGTCGGGTTGACCTCGAGGACGAACCAGCCCTCGTCGCCCTCGACGAGGTCGACGCCGGCGTAGTCGAGGTCGATGACCTCGGCTGCGCGCCGGGCCATCTCGCGGGCTTCCGCGGGGAGGTCGTCGGTCGCGTCCTCGACGGAGCCGCCCAGCGCGACGTTGGTCCGCCAGTCGTTGTCCGGCGCGTAGCGGTACATCGCGGCGACGACCTCGCCGCCGACGACGTAGACGCGCAGGTCGCGGTGGCGGACGTCTTCCTGGTCGACCAGTTCCTGCAGGAAGGCGTACCGGTTGCCCACCTTGGCGTTGATCGGGTCGTCGGGGCCGACCTTCCACGTCCCGCCGCCGTGGGTGCCGATCGCGGTCTTGTAGACGGCCTCCTCGCCGTAGCGCTCGCGGGCGGCATTGAGCTTATCGCCGCTGAGAGCGAGCGTCACGTCGGGCGTCCGAACGTCGTTCGACGCGAGCGCGGTCGCCGTCGAGAGCTTGTGGATCGCCGTCATCACCGCGCTCGGCGTGTTGAGCGTCGGGACGAGCTGCGAGAACGCGTTTACCAGCCCGAGTTCCTCGGCGGGCTGTTCGGTGTTCGACAGCAGCATTCGGTTCGCGATCACGTCGACGTCCGGCTCGAGGACGGGGCTGCCGTCGCGGACGCTGATCGACGTGTTCTCGGTGCGAAGCCACTCGCTGTCGTGACCGAGATCTTCCACCGCGTTGAGAATCGCTTTCGTTTCCTTGCTCGTATGAAGACTCAATACCCCGACCGTCACGGGATCGGCAACAGCCATACGAACTAGACGCCGACCCGCCGGATAAGTATTGGCAGGTCATTCAGTCAGGTCGAATCGCCGGGCTGCCGACGAGGGGTGAGACGGCGTCACCCGATGACCGATCGCACCTGTCCGGGATCGACCAGCCCGCTCATCACCGCGAGTACACCCCACGTGATCGCGCCGACGGCGATCGCCCCGAACAGCATGACCAGATTCGAGACCAGCGGCGTCACGAGCAACACCGCAACTCCCATGATGCCCGTGATCCCGCAGATGAGGCCGGTCGTGCGGGCGATCCGAGTAACGTTCAGCCCGAGTTCGGTGTGGACGATGTAGAGGTTCACCGCGACGTACACCGTGTGGGTCGCGACCGTCGCGAGCGCGGCGCCGACGACCCCGATCGTCGGAATCAGCAGGATGTTCAGCCCGAAGTTGGCGACGGCCGTCCCGCCCTTCGCGATGGCGCGCGATCGGGCGCGACCGAGGTAATCGAGACTGTCGCTGGTCAGGTTCGTGATCGCCTGCAACACGACGAACCCGGCGAGCACCTGCAGAACGGGGACCGCGCCCGCGTAGTCGTTCCCAATCACCATCGTCAGGAACGGTTCCGCGACGATCGCGAGGCCGACCGCGGCCGGAATGTAGAGCAACAGGATGTTCGTCAGCGAGGTCTCGTAAATCCGTCTGGCCTCCTCGAGTTGGCCGGCGGCTTTCTGCTCGCCGAAGTTCGGCGAGATGGTAAAGCCGAGCGACTCCGCCGGCGCGAGGACGAAGTCCGTGATCTGCTTTGCGAGGGTATAGAACGCGACCGCGGCGGGATTGAGGAAGACGCCGACCAGCACGATGTCGATCTGCTTGTCGATGACGTTCGCGCTCCGGGTCGCCGTCAGCGGGATGCTGTACTCGATCAGTCGGCGCGCGAGGCCGTCCTCGTACTCCTCGGCCGTGTCGTACCGAGTGTAGAAGCCGTAGTAGAGGATCGTCAGTCCGACGGCGGCCGCGATGGCGTAGCCGACGATGTATCCGAAGAGGGCACCGAGCGCCCCGAGTCCCATGAGGACGAACGCGACGGCGAAGAGGAACCGACCGGCACCGCTGACCGCCTGTACGATCGCGCTGTAGCCGAGGTGGTTGAAGCCCTGGAGCGCGACCTGCGAGAAGGTGCTTCCCGAGAAGACGACGAGGTAGAGCACGCCCGCGGCGAGAAACGGGGCCGCGCCCGGATCGCCGAGCGCGATCGCGATCTGCTCGTGAAAGAGCAAGAGGACGTAGCCGACGACCGTCAGCAGGACGATCTTGGCCGTGATCACCGTCTTGATCAGATGGGGTATCTGCCCGGGATCCGACTCGCGGTACTCCGAAATGTACCGCGCGACGGACTTGCTGAGCCCGAGATCCGCGAACAGTTGGACGATGGTCAACACCCCGATCGCCCAGTACAGCGCGCCGTACCCGTCCGGCTCGAGCAGATACCGCGACAGGACGAACATTAGTAGCGCGCTCGATGCCATGTAGATCGCGCGCGCGACGAGCGTTGCCTTGAAGCCGCTGACGATGTGGTCTTCCCTGTTCATAGTAGATGGGGGCCGACGGGACACTCGCGGCGGCCCGACGCGAAGCGGATAGCGACCAACGTACTCGAGGCCACGAGGGATCGGTCAATTGTAATGCGGGGGCAACAGCCCGAAACCGGCGGCAACAGCAGCGATCGCGCGAAAATTGCCAGCGGCCCCAGCGAGGTCGACAGTTCGGCGGTTCGACGGGAACGGGCTCGAACGTGACTGTAACGGGGACTCAAACGGCCGAAATTCGGCCGTACAGGTAATCGAGGATGTCTCTCCCGCTCGAGTGACTACTTAGAACAAACGAGATAGTGGTGGAGCGAACACTCGTTTTGAGACGACTATTCGGAATCGATACCGATGCGGGGAGAACGGAGAGTCACTGCGGTATCGAAACGGGAGCGACCGCCTCGAGTGTGGAGTGTGGAGACGGCGGCTCGGAACGCGGATCTACTTGCTACAGGTACGAGGCGTCCCACCGGGTCGCTTTCCGCCGATTGCCACAGCTGTTGCATTCGATCCGCCCCATCGCGTCCATCGCGTTGTCGATCGAGTCGCAGTTGCCACAGAACCACGCGTACCGATCGTGCCGGTCGGCGCTCTTGTAAGCCGTGTAAAACGGCGACCGCGTGCCGCGGGCGGCCTCGCCGTAGCTCACGTAGACCGTCTCGCCGTCGACCACGGTCTCGTCGATCGCACCCCACTCGCCGTCGTCCTCGAGGTCGGATTCGACGTAGACGTTCTCGGTGAACGTCTCCGAGCCGATCTCGACCTCGCGCTGGCCGGCCTGTTCGAAGCCGTGGGCCCGGTAGAACTCGTTGCCGCCCTCGTTGTCCGCGAGGACGAAACACTGGATGCCGTCGGCCCCCTCCTTGAGTAACCCTTCACGGGTGCGGACGAGCAGTCGCACGCCCGTCGCGTCGCCGCGGTGGTCGGGATGGACGTGCAGCCAAAGGAGGTGTCCGGTCTTCGACTGCTGGCCGACCAGTTCGCTCTGGGAAAAGCCGGCGATCTCCCCGTCGCGTTCGACGACCAGAACGAGTTCGCGGTCGTCCGCGAGGTCGTCGACGAACGAGTCGCCGTACCACTGCTCGATCGCGGCGTCGATGGTCTCCTCCTCGAGGAAGGTCGTATACGTGGAGTTGAGCGAGTCGCGGGCGATCGAGCGAATCGCTTCGGCGTCCGAACTGGTAGCCTCACGGATCTCCATGCGATATCGTACCACAGCCAGATACAAAACGTATGCCCACGATCCCAAATGCTGATCGGCGGTGTTCGAGGGAAACCGATTTTCTCCGGAAAAAGCGGCACGGAACGCCTCGAGAGCGCAAAACACGGAACCGTTCGGAGCTGAAGGGAGAAGATTCACGGTGATGCCCCCGGAGAACCTGATATGAGCGACGACGCGGCGGCGACCGAACCGCCCGATCAGCCCGGCTCCGACGCGACGGCCGAACCGTTCACGTACAACGGCGGTCGGGTCGATCCCGGCGAGTCGGCGAACATCCGCTACGGCATCAGCGAGACGTACCTCGGGGACCCCGTCAGGATTCCCGTCACGGTGATCAACGGCGAGTTGCCGGGACCGACGGTCTTCCTCTCGGCGGCGGCCCACGGCGACGAACTCAACGGAATCGAGGTCGTCCGCGAGGTCGCCCACGACTGGGACCACTCCGTGCTCCACGGGACGCTGGTCTGTCTCCCCGTGATGAACGTTCCCGGCTTTCTCGCCCAAGAGCGGTATCTGCCGATCTACGATCGGGACCTGAACCGGTCGTTCCCCGGCCGCGAGGGGTCGACCAGCGCCAGACGAATGGCCCACCGAATCTTCACGAACTTCATCGAGCCCTGCGACCTCGGGGTCGACTTCCACACGTCGACGCGCGGACGAACGAACATGCTCCACGTCCGGGCCAACATGGAACGATCGGACGTGGGCCGACTCGCCAAGGCGTTCAGTTCCAACGTCATCATCGCGGGCGAGGGCCCCTCGGGCACGCTCCGACGCGAGGCGACCGAAGCCGGAATCCCCGCGATCACCGTCGAGATGGGCGAGGCCCACCGGTTCCAGCGGCGGCTGATCGACCGCGCGCTCACCGGTGTTGCGAGCGTGCTGGCCGAGTTCGGCCTCCACCGGGAGTCGTCGGTTCACTGGCCCGGCTGGCGGACCGTCATCGACGACGACAACGAGAAGACGTGGCTCCGCGCCGACGCCGGCGGCATCGTCGACATGAAATGCGGCCGCGGCACGCTCGTCAAGGAGGGCGAAGTGATCTGTACCATTACGAACCCCTTCAAGGAAGAGGAAGACATCGTCACCGTCGAGGCCCCCTTTACCGGGCTCATCGTCGGCGTCCTCGAGAATCCGGTCGTCTACCCGGGGAACCCGCTCTGTCACCTCGTCGGCCTCTCGCCGGACACGCTCACGGCCTTAGAGCGCGAGCGGACGACGGAGCGTTCGCGGTCCGAACTCCGACAGAACGACTGACCGTGCCGGGCGTCGAACGGTCGGGTACCGGGTCCCGAACTGATTCGGGAATCCGTGGCAAAAGACCGTTTCGTTCTGAAAATAATTGTATGCACGGAAGTTGGGGCAGGAGAGATAAAAGTAACTTCTATACCCCCACGGTCAAACGGTCCACATGAGCGCATGAGTCAGTCTTACAATCGCGGTCTCATCGAGGACTTCGGTCGCTGGAAGGAGTTCTCGGCCGGCATGTGGGCGTGGATCTTCCACAAGTTCACCGGGTGGGTCTTGATCGGCTACCTGTTCACCCATATCGCCGTGCTGAGCACGTCTATCGGTGCTGCGAGTGAGAGTCAACGAGTCATCGAAGCACAGAACGATATTTACACCACGACGCTGCAGGGACTCGAGGGCCTGTTCCTCATCCGCCTGCTCGAGGTGGGCCTGCTCGCGGTGGCCGTCTTCCACATCCTGAACGGCCTCCGCCTGCTGATGGTCGATCTCGGCGTCGGACTCGAGGCACAGGACAAGAGTTTCTACGCCTCGCTGGTGCTGACGGGTGCGATCACCGTCGCCAGCGTCCCGACCTTCCTGACGGGGGTGGGGATCTGATGGCGGAACGATACTCCTCCTTTACGCCCGGCGGAACCGGCTGGTTCCTCCAACGAGTCACGGCGGCGTTTCTCGTCGTGGTTCTCGCCTTCCACTTCTTCCTCTTACACTTCGTCAACCACGCGTACGAGGTAACCTTCATGGGCACTCAGGCTCGAATGGAGAACATCGGGTACTTCCTGACGATGGTCCTGTTCCTGATTACCGCCACGTTCCACGGCGTCAACGGCGTCTACAACGCGCTGGTCAATCAGGGCCTCGAGGGAACCCAAAAGAAGGTCGTGCTGGCAGTGCTGGTCATCGCGAGTCTCGCCCTCGTCGCACAGGGCACCTACGTCGCACTCACGATGGGAGGGATGATCTGATATGAGTACGCAACAAGCCGAACCCGAAACGCAGGAAGCACCGGAAGACCCGGAGATGAAAGGCGCGGAGTCGCCGGCTGCCGAAGAGCAGAAAGGCGGCGGCATGGTCGACGAACACGCCGAAAAGAAGGCCGAACTCGAGGGCGAGACGGTCCACCTCAAGGTGTTCCGCTACGACCCCGAAGTCGAGGGCAAGCAGGAACCCCGTTTCGACGACTTCCACGTCCCCTTCGAGAAGGGGATGACCGTCCTCGACTCGGTCATGTACGCCCGCGACGAGTACGACTCGTCGCTGACGTTCCGCCACTCCTGTCGACAGGCCGTCTGTGGCTCCGACGCCTTCTTCGTCAACGGCAAGCAGCGACTGGGCTGTAAGACCCAGATCTCGGAACTCGAACAACCCGTTCGCATCGAGCCCCTGCCCCATCAGGAGGTCGTCAAGGACCTGGTCGTCGACATGGACCACTTCTACGACCAGATGCATACGGTCGAGCCGTACTTCCAGGACGAGGACACACCTCCGGTCGAAGACCTCGATGAACAGCGCCAGAGCCCCGAAAACCGCGAGAAGATCAAGATGTCCTCGCGGTGTATCTGGTGTGGCGCGTGTATGTCCTCGTGTAACATCGCGGCCGGCGACAACGAGTACCTGGGTCCGGCGGCGATCAACAAGGCCTACAAGTTCGCCATGGACGACCGCGAGGGCGAGGAGATCAAGGAGCACCGACTCCGCATTCTCGAGCAGGAACACGGCGTCTGGCGGTGCCAGACCCAGTTCTCCTGTACCGAGGTGTGTCCGAAGGACATTCCGCTCACCGAGCACATTCAGGAGCTCAAGCGGGAAGCAGTCAAGAAGAACCTGAAGTTCTGGTAATCATGTACGAACACGACGTTATCGTGGTCGGCGCGGGCGGCGCCGGCCTCCGGGCCGCGATCGCAGCGCACGAAGCGGGAGCCGACGTGGCGATGGTCTCGAAACTCCACCCCGTCCGCAGCCACACCGGCGCGGCGGAAGGCGGCATCAACGCCGCCCTCCAGGAGGGCGACGACTGGGAACTCCACGCCTACGACACGATGAAGGGCTCGGACTACCTCGGCGACGCGCCGGCGGTCGAGACCCTCGCACAGGACGCCCCCGAGGAGACCATCAACCTCGAGCACTGGGGGATGCCGTTCTCCCGCGAGGAGGACGGCCGGGTCTCCCAGCGGCCGTTCGGCGGCCTCTCGTACCCGCGGACCACCTACGCCGGTGCCGAGACGGGCCACCACCTGCTGCACACGATGTACGAGCAGGTCGTCAAACGAGGCATTCAGGTCTACGACGAGTGGTACGTGATGGACCTCGCGACCACCGACGAGTCGGACCCGAACGACCGCGAGTGCCACGGCGTCGTCGCATACGACGTCCAGTCCGGCAACATTGAAGGCTTCAAAGCGAATCAGGGCGTCGTCCTCGCGACCGGCGGCCCCGGGCAGGCCTTCGATCACACCACCAACGCCGTCTCCTGTACCGGCGACGGCCACGCCATGGCATATCGTGCGGGCGCGCCGCTCGAGGACATGGAGTTCATCCAGTTCCACCCGACCTCGCTGCCGTCGACGGGTGTCCTCATCTCCGAGGGTGTCCGCGGCGAAGGCGGTATCCTCTACAACAGCGAGGGCGAGCGGTTCATGTTCGAGCACGGCTACGCGAACAACTCCGGCGAGCTCGCCTCGCGGGACGTCGTCGCCCGCGCCGAACTCACCGAGGTCAACGAGGGACGGGGCGTCGAGGACGAGTACGTCCACCTCGACATGCGCCACCTCGGCGAGGAGCGCATCATGGACCGCCTCGAGAACATCCTCCACCTCGCGGAGGACTTCGAGGGCGTCGACGGCCTCGTCGAGCCGATGCCGGTCAAGCCCGGCCAACACTACGCGATGGGCGGCATCGAGGTCGACGAGAACGGCCAGACCTGCGTCAACGGCCTCTACGCCGCCGGCGAGTGCGCCTGCGTCTCCGTCCACGGCGGCAACCGCCTCGGCGGGAACGCCCTGCCGGAACTGATCGTCTTCGGCAAGCGCGCGGGCCGCCACGCCGCCGGCGACGACCTCGGCGAACCCGAGATCCGGACCGGCTACGGCGACGACGTCGAGGACGAGACCGAGACCGAACTCCCCGTCCAGCCCGGCGAAGCGGGACTCGACACGTCCGGCGGCGTCGCCGCAGACGGTGGCGTCACCGCCGACGCCGAGGGCATCCTCGAGCGAAAGGTCGAAGCCGCTCGCGAGCGCGTCGACACCCTGATGGACAAGGAAGACGGCGTCCAGCACGCCGAGATCCGCGCCAAGCTCCAGAAGGCCATGACCGACTACGTCAACGTCTTCCGCACTGAGGAGGGCGTCAAGAAGGCACTCGAGATCATCCGCGAGTGTCGACAGGAGTATCAGGACGTCTACGTCGACGACCCCTCGAAGACGTTCAATACGGATCTTCAACAGACGATCGAGACGCGGAACCTGATCGACGTGGCCGAGACGATCGCGCTCGGCGCGCTCGTGCGCAACGAGTTCCGCGGCGCTCACTGGCGCCAAGAGAACCAGATCCGCGACGACGAGAACTGGCTCAAGCACACGCTCATCTCGTGGGACGACGGCGAACCCTCGATCTTCTACCGGCCGGTCATCCTCGAAGGGCAGAACAAGACCTACGAGCCGAAAGAACGCAGCTACTGATCGCACTCCGCAGTCACAGCGGATTTTTTATCGAGCGGATCGTCCGACCGACAATTCGACCGTTTTAGTCACACGAAATTCCCCAGCAGAGACGTGTGCTCTCGTCGATACTCGAGTCGTCCCGAAACCCACACTGAGCCTCGTTTCCCGCTACACGCCGAGTATCTCGAGGAGGTCAACGCCGATGTCGAGGTACTCGATCAGCCTGTAGCCGATGTAGATCCCGATGATACCCACGATTCCGGGGAACTCCGGCGGGGCGGGGATCGGGACGTTGAGAAACCGGAACAGTGCGCCGGTCAGCAATCCGGTTAGGAGCGCGAGGAGAGTAAGTTGCGTCGACATCGGATTAGTACTCGCGAGTGAGCCCACAAAAACGGTCCGCCCGGATTCACCGGCCGCAGTTCCGCTGTGAACGAGTCTCACGAATCAGTGGTACGACGATCGACTATATTCGAAATCCGCTACTCGAGCAACTGACTCGTCTCTTTGGAGCATATTCGACGATCGACGCTTTCCGTATCGACAGCAATGACGACCGTCTCATCACTCTGTTTTCGACGATCGTTGTAGATGACGTTTATTATCGTCGAAATGCAGAGGTTCGTGTATGAACCAAACAGCGACGACGGACCTCGACGTGTCGATCCCGACCGATCTCGATTCCGCTCGCGCGAAGCTGGTGTACCTGTATCTGGCCGCCAGCGACGGCGCGACCGCCGACGACCTCTGTGACGACCTCGCGGTCACGAAGGGGACGATCCTCTCGATCACCGGAACGCTTCGGGACCGGGGCTATCTCGAGCGGCAGGACGGACGGTACAAACTCGCCTGAGGGGAGATCGACTGACGTGAATGGCCGGGAGCGAGTTCCGAGCACTGCGAGGAACTCGTGACTCGGGGAAGGGCAGGCAGGTACCCGAAACCCGCCGCGAGCGCCTTCGGCGCTCGCGGGCCGACGACTGATGTGGAGCGAGAGAAACGAGCGGAACGGAAGGAGGAGGCTTTTGATCGAAATTTTACCGAGTGCGGTCGCTTCGCGACCGCACGTGGTTCGAGAGGCGCAAAGCGCCTCTCGTCATCACGGAAGACGCAAAGCGTCTTCCGAACGACAGCGTAAAACTTCGCTATTAGAGCTCGATCCGCTCGACCAACTGCTCGCGGTTCTCGTTCGTGTTGAGCGCGACGATCCGGATCTGGTCCTCGAGGCCGGAGTCCTCGAGTTTGGCCTTGAGCAGGTTATCGACCTGATAGACGCCGGCGGCGTTGGTCATCGAGATTTCGACCATGACGGGCGTGGTGTCACCCTGCTGGAGCGAGACGCGGCTGATGGCCTGACTCGAGAGGGTGTTGATACCCCGGCCGCCGTGCTCGTAGGGGATGCGCGAGCGGCCGCGTTCCATGTCGAGGGCGTCGGAGACGCGGATGACGCCGGCTTCGGTGGTCAACGGCGTCTCGGCGGTGTGGTGACAGAGGATCGCGTGCAGGACCTCACCTTTCATCCGGACCGTCTCGGCGACGTCGTAGAACTCGGGGAGGATCCGGTCGAGGATGTCCGCCGCCAGCGGGATCGAGTAGTAGGCGTGGCTGTCGCGGTGGACGACGTGGCCGACGTCGTGCAGCGTCGCCGCCAGCGCGACGATGACCGATTCGTCCTCCTCGGCCAGTCCCTGTTGGCGCGCGCCGTTGAAGTCGACCTCACCGGCCTTGAGCAGGTCGTAGAGACACAGCGCCCGATTGCGGACGATCTCGATGTGTTTCGTCCCGTGGTCGTTGTACCGCATTCGGTCGACCGCGTTGACGTTTTGGGCCTCGAGATACGTCGTGATCTCCTCGTCGTCGTCGATGAACTCGAGGACCGAGTTCAGTTTCTCGTCGGGAAAGTTGTGATCGTCGTCTGGAGTATAGACGCGGCGGGAGTCCTCGTCGACAGCGGGGTCGCTCATACCGGTACGTCGGTTGCGGACTAAAAAAAGCCCTGCGACGGTCGTGACTGCGTGATGCGACGTTACGACAGGTCGTCGACCGCGGCCTCGACCTCGTCGTAGTCGGGTTCGACGCCGGGGTCGTCGCTGACCCACGAGTAGGCGATGTTGCCGTCGCCGTCGACGACGAACACGGAGCGCTTGGCGACGCCGTGGACGCCCAGATCGGCGAAGTCCATCGGGATCCCGTAGTCGTCGATGATCTCCTTGTTGTAGTCGCTAATGAGGCCGAATTCGAGGCCGTTCTGCTCGCGGAACTCGTTGAGCGTAAACGGCGAGTCGCGGCTGACGCCGTAGACGGTGGCGTCGAGGTCGTTGAACGCGGCCAGACGGTCCTGGAACGTACACATCTCGGTGGTACAGACACCGGTAAAGGCGCCGGGGAAGAACGCGAGGACGATCGGTGCCTCGTCCTCGAGGCGCTCGGAGAGCGTGAACTCCTCGATGTCGCCGTTTGCGAGCGGTGCGGTGAAGTCGGGTGCGGCGTCTCCAGTTGTTACCATCGTCGGAGTATTGTGTACAAGCCGGAAAGATAGTTTCGTTCGCGGACCAGTTACCCGGGTGTTGGGAGAACTGGTTGCTATCGGTCCGACCGTCCAGGTTCTCACCCGAGACTGGACCGAGAGAACGGTGATCGGTCCTCCGTCACCCGCGTTTCTGTGACCGACCGTGATGCGGCCGCCGATCGATGCGGTCAAAATCTCCTATTGTCGTCTTCAAACGGACTGTCGCGGCTTTTTGGTTACCTAAGTGGTCCAAAAAGGTTATAATTGACAGCGGGTAAGCCACGCATAGAGATGGTAGCCGAAATTGCACCGCTGTTCATCCCCGGCGGCATGGGGCCTCCGGAACTCGCCATCATTCTCATCATCGCAATCTTGCTCTTCGGAGCCAACAAGATTCCGAAGCTGGCACGATCGACCGGTGAGGCGATGGGTGAGTTCCAGAAGGGGCGCGAGAAGGTCGAAACGGAACTCGAGGAAATGCGCGAAACCGGCGAATACGAGGGCGACGCGAGCGATGCCGACCTCGAGGAAGACGAGGAGTTCGTCGACACGGAACCCGTCACCACCGACGAGGAGACCGAGACGGAACCCGAAACGGAAACCAACTAAATTCTTTTCGCGCCGGGGCGTGTGGCCTAGCGGATAGGGCAGGAGGTTCCTAACCTTCTGATCGTGGGTTCGAATCCCGCCACGCCCGTGCAGCGAGACGACGAGCGAAGCGAGTCGTCGAGTGAACCGGCACGGCGGGATTCTTGAATCAGGGAGCAGCTTCGCTGCGACCGCGGTTCGAATCCCGCCACGCCCGTCCTGCGACGAACGGACGTGAGGAGCGGACGGGCACGGGATTCGAATGAGAGAACGGCGAGCGAAGCGAGCCGTTCGCGTGGTTCGAATCCCGTCACGTCAGCCGGATACGGCCCTCGAGGCGACCCCCGTTCGGAACCGGCCGACCAGCGGTGTGTCACCCCAAGAGCCGTCTCGAGGACCGACTCACGAGGTGACCGACACCCGATGTGCCGGCCCGTGACCGCGGTCACCGTTCCTAGACGATCGTGCCACTCGAGCGGCCGAAAGCGGGGGTGCCGACGCGGCCGGCGAAAACGGGATCGGCGACGGACCGTCAGTGGTCCGTGCTTCGCTCCCGGTTCGGATCGCCGAAGCGGGTGAGCGGCTCGAGTTCTTCCTCGGGAACGTCATCGAAAGCCGCGCGGGCGATGACCCGTCGGTGGACCTCGTCGGCCCCGTCGACGATGCGGAACTGGCGGACCGATTCGTAGAAGTCCGAGAGCGGGAGATCCTTGCCGATGCCGTTGGCACCGCAACACTGCACCGCGAGGTCGATCGCGTCCTGCGTGGCGTTTGCGGTGTAGACTTTACACATCGAGACGGGGACGCGGGCCTCGTCGCCGGCGGCGATCCGATCGGCGGCGTCGCGGATGCCGGTCCGGGCCATGTGGAGTTTCGTTTCGGCGTCGGCGATCCGGTGGCGAAGCGATTGCTTGTCCGAGAGTGTCGAGTCGAATCCCTGTCGTTCGCTCACGTAGGCCTTCGCGATGTCGAGCGAGCGCTGGGCCATCCCCGAGTATCGCATACAGTGGGTCAGGCGGGCGGGGCCGAGTCGCTCTTGGGCGTGGGTAAAGCCCTGATTCAGTTCGCCGAGCAGGTGTTCGTCGGGCACGCGGACGTTCTCGTAGCGAATTTCGGCATGCGACGCGCCCCGGTTGCCGCCGCCCATGTGGGGTACGTCGCGGACGACCTCGACGCCGTCGGCGTCGGCCGGGACGAGAAAGAGCGAACAGCCCTCGTAGGGGTGGGCCTCGGGATCGGTTCGAGCGAGCACGATCAGGATATCGGCCTCGACGCCCTGTGTCGTCCACCACTTGTGGCCGTCGATGACCCACTCGTCGCCGTCTCTCTCGGCCGTCGTCTGGATCATCTTCGGATCCGACCCCGCCCCCTGCATCGGCTCGGTCATCGAGAAGCCGGACGTGATCTCGCCCGCGACCAGCGGCTCGAGGTAGGCCTCTTTCTGCAACTCGTCGCCGGCCAACTCGAGCAGGTGCATGTTCCCCTCGTCGGGGGCGTCGACGCGCATCGCGACCTGTCCGAGGAGGCTGCGGCCGGCCTCCTCGAAGGCCGGCAGCGAATCGCGGAAGCTCAGTCCCAACCCGCCGTACTCTTCGGGGATTTGTGGGGCGTAGACATCGTACTCGCGGGCGGCCTCGCGGAGTTCGGCGATGGTGCCACTCGAGACGGCCATCCCGCCGGCCCGCTCGCGTTCGATCGGGAGGACGACCTCCTCCAGCAAGTCGTTCGCACGCTCGGCGACCTCGCGCGCTCGGTCGCTGTCGTTGTAGTGCATAGCGGGTGTAGCCCAGACCGGCGGCTAAGCGTTGGGAGAACCCCCACGCGGTCGCAACTATCCCCGTCATTTTTCATGATGGACGGCTCGGGCCGAACCTGATCGGTTCGGATCGGGAGAAAGAGGTGGACGCGAACGGGCAATCGACTGAAACCCGGTCCCTATCGGGCCGTCCAGCCGCCGTCGGCCGCGAGCACCGAGCCGGTCACGTAACTCGAGGCCTCGCTCGCGAGGAAGACGACCGGGCCGGCGATCTCTTCGGGATCGGCGAACCGATCCAGCGGCGTGCGATCGATGATCGACTGGCGCAGTCGCTCGTTGCCCTCGAGGTCCTCGGTGAGTTCCGTCGAGACGTAGCCCGGCGCGACGGCGTTGACCCGGACCTCCGGCGCCCAGTCCAAGGACATGCTCTTAGTGAGGCCGACGAGTCCGTGCTTCGAGGCGACGTAGGGGTGCTGGCGCGGGAGGCCGACCAGCCCGCCGACGCTGGCGACGTTGATGACCGAGCCGCCGTCGCTCTCGAGGAGGTGGTCAGCCGCGGTGCGGGTGACCTCGTACGCGCCGTTCAGGTTGACATCCAGCACGCGGTCGAGGCCCTCTGTCTCGACGTCTTCCGGCCGGCCGAGCGCGTCGTCGGGGTTGAATCCGGCGTTGTTGACGACGATGTCGACGCCGCCGAACTCCTCGACGGTTCGGTCGATAACCGCGCCGACGTCGTCCGAGTCCGTCACGTCCGCGGGCACGGCGAGTGCGTCGCCGCCCGCGTCCTCGATGTCGGCGGCGACGGCCTCGATTTCGTCCGTCGAGCGGGCGCTCGGGACCACCGCGGCTCCCGCGTTCGCCAGTTCGACGGCGATCGCGCGGCCGATACCGCGGCCGCCGCCCGTCACCACTGCGACTCGCCCCTCGAGATCGAACAGGTCGCTCATCGGTCCTCCGTTTCGTCGTCGCCCACGTCAAGCTTTTCGCGCAGGCCCTGCTTGTCGAACTTCCCGGTCGCCGTCTTGGGGATCCGCTCGACGACGCGGATCTCGTCGGGGAGCCACCAGTCGGGCTGCTCGAGGGTCTCCCGCAGGTGGTCCTGCAGTTCCGCCTCGTCGGGGTCGGCATCCTCGGCGGTGACGACGGTCGCGAGCGGCCGTTCCTGCCACT
The DNA here is from genome assembly GCF_052439245.1 of Natrinema sp. LN54. NCBI lineage: Archaea > Methanobacteriati > Methanobacteriota > Halobacteria > Halobacteriales > Natrialbaceae > Natrinema > Natrinema sp. LN54. The sequence continues at coordinate 778,893 of NZ_JBQVRP010000002.1, read as the reverse complement.
TCTCGTGGGGGACGCCGATCACCGCCGATTCGACCACGTCCGGGTTGGCCATCAGCGCGTTCTCGAGCGCGATCGAGGAGATCCACTCGCCGCCGCTCTTGATGACGTCTTTCGCGCGGTCGACGACCTCGATGTAGCCGTCCTCGTCGACGGAGACGATATCGCCGGTCTTGAGCCACTGGCCCTCGAAATCCGCCTCGTTGGCTTCGGGACGGTTGTAGTACTCCGTGATCACCGTCGGCCCGCGGACCCACAGTTCGCCGGCGGCCTCGCCGTCCCAGGGGACCACCTCGCCCGCGTCGTTTACCACGCGCATCTCGAGGCCGGGCGAGAGCAGCCCCTGTTTCCGCCGTTTCTCGTACTTCCGGCTCGGGTCCCAGTCGGCCATGCGGGACTTCGGCCGGGAGACCGAGCCGATGCTCATCGTCTCGGTCATCCCCCACGCGTGCTCGACGGTGACGTCGAACTCCTCGTCGTAGCGGCGCATCATCTCCTCGGGCGCGGCGCTGCCGCCGACGACGATCCGCTCGAGGGAGGAGAGGTCGCCGCCGTGTTCGTCGACGTACTCGAGCAGGTTGATCCAGACCGTCGGGACGCCGGCAGTCATGGTGACGCCCTCGCGCTCGATCAACTCGAGCAGGTCGGCCGCGCTCGGCGAGGGACCGGGGTAGACCTGCGTCGCGCCGGCCATCGTCGCGGCGTAGGGGAACTCCCAGGAGTTGACGTGGAACATCGGCACGACGGGCATGACCACGTCGCTCTCCTCGATGCCGAGGCCGGCGGGAGTCATCACCATCATGGCGTGGGCGTAGATCATCTTGTGGGTGTACTCGACGCCCTTCGGCCGACCCGTCGTCCCCGAAGTGTAACACATCCCGGCGGGGTACTCCTCCTCGAGGCTCGGCATGTCGGCCTCGTCGATGGGGTCGTACTCGTCGAGCAGGTCCTCGTAGGCGACGGCGTCGACCTCGGTGTCGGGAACGGTCTCGCCCATCACGACTACCTCGTCGACAGCCAGCTCGTCCCACAGCCGCTTGATCGTCGCGAACGGCTCGCCGGGATCGACGAACAGGATGTCGTCGTCCGCATCCTCGACGATATAGGTGATATCGTCGTCGCCGAGTTGGACGTTGATCGTGTGCAACTGTGCGCCCGAGAGGGGCGCGGCGTAGTAGGTCTCGAGGTGGCGGTGGTGGTTCCAGCCGAACGTGCCGATCCGGTCGCCGTGACCGAAGCCGCGGTCCTCGAGCGCCGCGAGCAGGGACCGGACTCGGTCGCCGAACTCGCCGTAGGACGTATCAACGATGCCGTCGTCGGTCCGGGAGACCAGCCGGGTCTCCGGGAAGAGGTTCGTCGGCCGCCAGAAGAACGGCTGGATCGTCAGATCGGTGCCGGTCATCTCAGGCCACCTCCTCCGGCGAGACGGCCAGATACTTCTCGAGCAGGTCGTCGCGCTCCCGGATTTCCTCGATGGAGCCCTCGAACACGATCGAGCCGGTGTCGATGACGTAGCCCCGCGTCGCGAGTTCGAACGCGAAGGAGACGTTCTGCTCGGAGAGCAAGACGGTGACATCCTCCTCGACGACGGCCTGCAGCATCTCCTGGAGGTCGTCGACGATGACCGGCGCGAGCCCCTCGGTCGGCTCGTCGAGCAACAGCGTCGACGGCCGCTGGACCAGCGCGCGGGCGACCGAGAGCATCTGCTGTTCGCCGCCGCTCAGGTTCTGGCCGTTGTTCGTCCGCAGGTCGTCGAGGATCGGAAACAGTTCGTACATCTCTTCGACCGGCCGCGGATCGGCCGCGAGCTTGTGTGCGAGGACGATGTTCTCGTGGACCGTCAGCGTCGGGAACACCCGGCGGTCCTCCGGGACCAGATTGATCCCGAGGTCGTTGATCTCGTCGGGCGATTTGCCCACGATCTCCTCGCCGCGGTATGTGATACTGCCGCGCCGGGGCGGGGTGACGCCCATGATCGAGCGCATCGTCGTCGTCTTCCCGGCTCCGTTGCGGCCGAGCAGTGCGACGACCTCTCCCTCCGCCAGATCCAGTGAAACGTCGTGCAGGACGTGGCTGTTGCCGTAGTAGGTGTCGATGTCGTCGATGTCGAGAACGGTCATACGGTCTCACTTCCGAGGTAGGCTTCGGTCACTCGTTCGTCGCTCAGTACCGCTTGGGGCTCGCCGTCGGCCAGCACCGCGCCCTCGGCGAGCACGACGATCCGATCGGAGATGTCGGTCACGACATCCATGTCGTGTTCGGTGACGATGAACGTCGCCTCGATGTCCCGGTTCAGTTCCCGAATGAGCGAGACGATCTCCTCCGTCTCGGTCGGGTTCATCCCCGCGGTCGGCTCGTCCAACAGGAACACCGACGGCTCGATCGCGAGCGCCAGCGCGATCTCGACGTTGCGCTTCTCGCCGTGGCTCAGCGTGTCGCATTTCGTCTCGGCGATGCCGGTGAGGTTCGTTAGCTCGAGCAGTTCGTCGACGTCGGCGTTGAGTTCCTCGTCGGCGTCGGGCCGAGAGAGCATGTCGAATGTCCGGCCCTCGTAGGTGATGCGTGCGACCTGCAGGTTCTCCCGGACGGTCAGCCCCTCGAAGATATTCGTGATCTGGTAGGACCGGGAGAGCCCGCTGCGGGCGACCTCGTGGGGCTCGGCGTCGGTGATCTCCTGCATGTCGCCGTCCTTTCGGAGCCAGATCTCGCCGCCCGTCGGCTGCAAGACGCCCGTCAACAGGTTGTAGAAGGTCGTCTTGCCGGCGCCGTTGGGGCCGATGATGCTGGTCACGTCCTCGTCATCGAACGCGAGGCTCACGCCGTCGGTCGCGACCAGATTGCCGAACTCCTTGCGCAGGTCCTCGGTGCGAAGCACCGTGGTCATCGGCCGGCACCCCCGTCCCGGACTCCGAGAAGCGTCTTGAGGAAGTTCACGTAGGCTCGAACGATCGCGGCGATTCGAGCGACGACGGCGCGACCCTTCGCAGCGACCGAATCGCCGACGAACGACGCCGCTTCGCCCGCGCCGCCGCGGTCGTAGGCCGCTCGCACGTCCTGTAGCCACGCGCCGAACATGACCAAGCCGCCGGCCGCCCCCTGCTTGAAGTAGAGGACGACGACGATGAGCATGATCCCGAAGAACAGTTCCCAGTAGGCCTCGAGCGCCGGGAAGCGGCTGATCCCCCAGCGCACGTAGTGGTAGAGGAACGCGCCGACGATCGGCCCGGCGAAGTAGCTGGCGCCGCCGATGACGGTCGCGACGACCGGCGTCGCGCTCATCGACCAGTGGGCCTCGTTGGGCGTGGCGACGTTCGTGAAGCCGGCGATCAACACGCCGGCGACCCCGACGAACAGCGCCGAGACGACGAAGGTCATCCACCGGTGGACGGTGACGTTGACCCCCAGCGCCGCGGCCCGGTCGGGGCTCTCGCGCAGGGCCTTACAGATGGTGCCGAACGGCGAGTTGACGATCCGCCAGATGGCGTAGATCGAGACCGTGACGACCGCGGCCGTGATGTAGTAGTAGATCCGGCGTTCGCCCAGTCTGAACTCCGTCCCGCCGATCTCGACGGTCCCGAGTAGCACGAAGATGCCGTCGGTCCCGTTGGTCAGCCCGTTCGGATCCTGCAGGAGCAGCGAGTAGAACAGCATCCCGAACGCGAGGGTGATCAGCGCGAAGTAGATCTCCTCGAGTCGGACGCTCAGGTAGCCGACGGGGATCGCGAGTAGCAGCACCAACAGGAGGCCGACGAATCCGCCGACCACGAACGTCGCGAGCGGGGCGAGCCCGGTGCCGACGACATCGGCCAGCGCCGACTGGTAGTCGCGGAACACGATCGCGAGCCCGTACGCGCCGGCCCCGAAGAACATGGCGTGACCGAACGAGAGCAGTCCGGTGTAGCCGTACAGCAGGTTGAAGGCGACGGCGAACAGCGCGATGATCAGGAACTCCGTGAACAGGTACACCTGGAACCGCGGGCCGAAAGAGACGAGGACGAGACCGAGCAGGCTGAGGATGACGAACCGTTCGGTCGTCCAGCCGTTCCCGAACGCTTGCCTCCCGAAGGAACCGATTCGGCCCACGAGTCCGTCGCTTTGCGTGCTCATTCACCGATCCCTCCGAACAGTCCTTCCGGTTTGAGTAGTAGTACGATCACCATGGCGAGAAACGGGATGGCGATGCTGCCGGCGTCGATGAACTGCGTGCCGAAGCTCTGTAACAGCCCGACGAACATCGCGCCGACGAACGCGCCGGACAGGGACCCGAGGCCGCCGATGACGACGATGATGAACGCCTCGATGATGACCGACTCGCCCAGTCCGGGGGAGATCGACTGCATCGGGGCCGCGAGCGCGCCGCCGAGTCCGGCGAGGAAGCTCCCGGCGAAGAACACCCCCGTGTACAGCCGCGGCACGTCGACGCCGAGCATCGACGCCATCTCCCGGTCGGAGGAGGTCCCCCGAACGAGCGCGCCGAAGTACGTCCGCTTGATGAACAGCCACAGGCCGACCATCACCGCGGCAGCGGCGACGACGACGAACAGCCGGTAGGCCGTGAACTGACTGCCGCCGATCGAGACGGTAAAATCGAGGACGCCGGGCACCGGCGTCCCGTAGGGCTGGGACCCCCAGACCTCGCGGACCAGTTCGTGAATGACGAGGACGAACCCGAAGGTGACGATCAACTGGTCGAGGTCGCTCTCGGCGCGGTCGTACAGCGGTCGGATCGTCACGACTTCGATGATCGCGCCGACTAGCCCCACGGCGATCGCACCGACCACGAGCGCGACCCAGAAGTTGCCGACGAGGTTCGTCGCGGCGCTCAGCGCGAAGTACGCGCCGAGCATGTAGAGGGCCCCGTGGGCGAAGTTGAGGACGCCGAGGACGCCGAAGATCAGGCTCAACCCGACGGCGATCAGGAACAGCCGGCTCCCGAGGCTCAGCCCGATGACGACGTCCCCGACCCCGATGAGTGGAAATACGTTTATTGGAAACATGGTAATAATGGTGACGGTCGGCTCTTACATGCCCGCCGGCAGGTCCGAATTCTCGAGGGCGCTTCGGACGTCCTCGGGGGCGGCCTCCATTCGGTCGACGGGCTCGAGGATGTTGCTCTCCCACTCGTCGGAGTAGCTGACCTCCCCCCAAATCGAGGCGACCGACGCCTGATTGTTCTCGGTGAACTCGTACTCACCGACCGCACCGGTGTGTTGCATGCCGGAGAACTGCTCGACGAGGTCGTCGGCGCTCGTACCGCCGGCCTCCTCGATCGCGCGCTTGTAGAGGTACACCGCCCGGTAGGCACCCTCGGCGTTGTACGTCGGCAACGTGTCGTACTCTTCGACGTAGGTCTCGCGGAACGTGGTGTTCTCCTCGGTGTCGGGCACGAACGGATCGTACCGGGTCGAGGCCCACTCCCCTTCGGGGAGCGGACTGCCGTCGGACGGGAGGTCCGTCCCCATCCCGACGCTGAACAGCGTGTGATCGATCTGATCGAACCATCCGGCGTCCTCGGCCTGCCCGATGAACGTCGTCAGGTCCGACCCCCACAGCGGCGTGATCACCGCGTCCGGGTCCGCGTCGAGGATGGAACTGATAAACGCCGAGTAGTCGTTCGTCGCGAGCTCCGGGAACTCCTCGGCCGTGAACTCGGCGTCGACGCCGAGCCCCTCGGCGAACGCCTGGAAGTAGTCCCACGTCTCGTACCCGAACGCGTAGTCGGGCCCGATCGTTGCCCACTCGGTGGCGTCGAGTTCCGAGGCGACCTGTGCGGCCCCGTACATGTCGTGGGCGACGGTGTTAGAACAGCGGAAGAGGTAGTCGTTCCCGACGGACTCCTCGTGTTCGCCCTCCGGCGACGTGACGAATGGAGTCGCCGCGTGCGTGATCATCATCGGTATCTGGTACTGGGAGACCGGCGTCGCGAGGTTCTTCGCGACCCCGCTGCTGTCGAGTCCGACCAGCCCGTCGACGTTGTCCTCTTCGATGAGGCTCGTCATCTGTTGGTTCGCCGTGTTGGAGTCGGCCTCCGTGTCGCGGAGGATGACCTCGACGTCGTCGCCGTCGATGCCGCCGTCATCGTTGATCTCCTCTACCGCGAGGTCGTAGCCTCGCTCGGCCTCCTCGCCGTACAGCGACGCGAAACCGGACAGGATGTTCAGCGCGCCCAGCGTGACGCCGCTCCCGCCCCCGCCGCCGAGACAACCGGCGACCGACGCGAGACCCGCGCCGACCGTCGCCGTCTTCAGGAACGTTCGTCGATCGTACCCCGTGAGACTGCGTTGTTGGATGTTACCTCGCGTCCCTTGTGTAGTGTTATTGTCTACCACTGGCAACCACGTCCACAAGTGCGAAATAAGAATATATAAACATGATGTATGTATTCAGATAAAAACTGGTATGAGTTACTCGAATTCGGTCGGAATATCCCGTTCCCCTCCGCCCATTGTAGCCAGTAGTGATTGCTAATCCGACACTCCCATTTCGATTTTATGTAGCCGGCCACGAGCAGTGGCTGGCCGTTCGAGTCTATCCGGTGTTCAGTTACTGTAACCGAGACGCCATGTTACACAAAACTTGCTGGAAATGATACGAAATCGACGGATTTGGGTTATCAGAAGTGGTAATGGGCGGATGAATTTTTTGAGGGGTGAGCGTTCGTGTAGACGCAATGGCTATTGACGAGGCCGACCAATCGGATGCCGGGGACTTTTCTGAGGGGGAGGCATCCGACTCTGCGTCGGAAGACGAGCGGTCTCATGGGGCTGACCCGATATCGAACTCGGCCGTCAGCGTCGGCGAGTACACGTGGGAAGAGTTCATGGACGAGTACGGGTACGGTGACGAGGTTTCCGACCTGTATCCGGACGACGCCGAACGAAGCGAGACGGACGACCAACTCGGACTCGATACCGACGAGAACGTCGGCTCGAGGGTCCCGAGCGGGGACGACTGGAATCAGGTCGAGTTCGATCCGGAATCGTATCTCGGACACCATCCGGACGATCTCGCGGACCGCGTCCTGCCCACCGCCGGCGACGACGCCGCCACGCTCTGGGATATCTTCTGTGAGTACGTCGATCCGGAGACGACGCCGGTCGTCAAGGACACCTGGACCTGGGAACACTACAAGTGGGAGTACTACTACGACGAGGACGGCAGTCGCCCGCGCGACGGTGACGGCGAGATCGTCCGTCACGACGAGGAGGAAGCGTTGGGTTTCGATCCGGACACGTTAGAGGCGCGTCTCGCGGCCGGTAACGACGCCGCGCTGGAACTCGACGATATCGTCGAGGAACGGACGGTCAACGTCCAAGAGGACATCGAGGAAGACGAGTTCTTCTCGACGGCCGCGGGCAACACCACCGTCTCCAATCGCTACGACCTCGAGAAGGCCGTTCCCTTCGAGAAGAAGACTCACTTCCGGGAAGTCGAGCGCTACTGGGTGAACAAACCCTACGCCTACGTCGTCATCTTCCACTCGGAAAAGGAAAACGAGAAGAAGTACTACATGATCGAGCCCTACCGGAACGAGATCGAGATCGAACTCCAAGAGTTCCTCTCGGGCAAACTCCGGAAGGCGATCAAGTACTCCGAGGACGGCATCAAGGAGCAGTCGAGCGAGGACGGCCGCCGGACGGTCATCGAGGACGAGACTCGGCGGCTCCTGAAGCGGTACGACCTCTTCGAGGCGACCTCCGGCGAGACCGCCGAGGGAATCCTCGAGACGCTTCGTGGACTTCTCGACGACGACGAAACAGAGGCCGAGAACGCCGGTCCGAGTCAACTCGAGGGAATCGAAGTACGTCCCGAGCCGGCGATCCTCGCCGACGACCCGGACACGCTGAGCGAGTATCAGGTCGAGAAGTTGCTCTACCTGCTCAAACGGGACTTCATCGGCTACGAGCGCATCGACGGGATCAAACACGACATCAACGTCGAGGACATCTCCGTCGACGGCTACAACTCGCCGGTGTTCGTCTACCACTCCGAGTACGAGCAGATCATCTCGAACATCTACCACGGCGAGGACGAACTCGACGACTTCGTCGTCAAACTCGCCCAGCGATCGGGCAAGGGGATCAGCAAGCGGCTTCCACAGGTCGACGCGACCCTGCCCGACGGCTCGCGCGCCCAGCTCACGCTCGGCGAGGAAGTGTCCGACCACGGGACCAACTACACGATCCGGCAGTTCAAGGACGTCCCCTTTACCCCGATCGACCTCATCAACTGGAACACCTTCTCGCTCGACGAGATGGCTTTCCTCTGGCTCGCCATCGAGAACCACAAGAGCCTGATCTTCGCCGGTGGTACCGCATCCGGGAAGACGACCTCGCTGAACGCCGTCTCGCTGTTTATCCCCTCGAGTGCGAAGATCGTCTCCATCGAGGACACCCGTGAGGTCGAACTCCCCCAGCGAAACTGGATCGCCAGCGTCACCCGACCGTCGTTCTCGGACGACGAGCAGGGCGATGTCGACGAGTTCGACCTGCTCGAGGCCGCGCTCCGCCAGCGACCCGACTACATCGTGATGGGCGAGATCCGTGGCGAGGAGGGACGGACGCTCTTCCAGGTCATGTCGACCGGTCACACCACCTACACCACCTTCCACGCCGACTCCGTCGACGAGGTCCTCAAGCGGTTCACGACGGACCCGATCAACGTCTCGAAGACGATGTTCACGGCGCTGGATCTGGTCTCGATCCAGACCCAGACGCGGGTTCAAGGGCGGAAGGTCCGCCGGAACAAGTCCCTGACCGAGATCAACCACTACGAGGCCGAACACGACGAGATCAACGTTCAGGACGTCTACCAGTGGCAGGCCGAAACCGACGAGTACCTCAAAATGGGGGACTCGAACACCTTAGAAGAGATCCAATTCGACCGCGGGTGGAGCAACGAAAAGCTCGAGGAGGAACTGTTCAAGCGGGAGATCATCCTTGCCTACCTCATCAAGAACGAACTGAACACGTACGCGCAGGTCGCCGCGACGGTCCAAGCGTTCATCAACGACCCCGATACGATCCTCACGCTCATCGCGAACGGCCAACTCGAGGACAGCCTCGAGGACCTCCGCGAGATGGAGAGCGTGCTGATCGACGTCGATCCGGAGAAAGAGGAACTCGTGCCCCGGCCCGAGTCGACCAGCGAGACGTACAACCTCTCGATGGACATCCTAGAGCGGGCCGAGGAATCGGTCTTCGAGGAGTTCCGCGGCGAGGTGCCAAGCGGTCTCGCGAGCGCGCTCGGCGAGGTCGAGACGGAGAGTACGATCGACGTCGACTCCGCCGACAGCGAGGAGTTCGAGTTCGGCGGCGATGTCGATGACACCGTCGACGAGAGCGCGTGGGAGTTGGGCGACAGTTCGACCGAGTTCGCGATCGAGGGCGACGACGGCGGGGACGAGCCGGCGTGGCTGAGCGAAGACACCGGATTCGATGTCGAAGCTAGTGACGGCGCAACCGCAGACGCGCCTGCCGGCGCTGAGAGCGCCGCGTCCGCCGACGAGACGGCCACCGCCGACGCCGGTTCCGAAACGGCGTCGAACACAGCCGCCGAGACGGCGACCGCCGGCGATACGAGCAGTCCCGGTGGTTCGACCGCCTCGAGTAGCGAAACGGGAGACGACTCGGCCACAGGCGCTGAAACAGCAGCCGCGGATACGGGGGCGGAGCTACCGGCCCGTCTGGAGACGGAATCCGAACCGAGTCGATCGACCGCGGCGGGTTCGACGGCAGAACCGGCCGATACCGGCGCGGACGGAACTATGGGCTCGAGTTCGGATGGGTCGGACGGATCGGACGGGTCGGATGATTCGACGGTTCTCCCGCACGAAGATGCCGAAGACGGGGATCTCGGCGGGTTGTTCGATGACATGGGCGGGACGATCGACGAAATCGACGACCCCGACTCGGAAGGGGCAGCCGCGACCGGCGATTCGACGGCATCCCCTCGACCGGACACCTCCGGATTCGACTCGATGTTCCCGGAAGACAATCTCGATTCGATCTTCGATCCGGAATCGGCAGACGAGACGTCTGCGGACGATTTCAGCGAGCAGTTCGAGTCCGCCGACTCGGCCTCGGAGATGACCGCTGAGTTCGATGCGCCGTCGACGGACACACCGAGCGACTCGACGACGGAACCGACTGCCGAGAGCGCATCCGACACCGAGTCGAAGCCGTCCACCGACGACGCAGCGACTCCCGACAATGCGAACGCAACGGCCTCGAGTGACGAGCCGGAGCCACCGACGATCGATATCGACGACAGTACTGCGGACCCGCCGGACGGTTCAGCCGACGATAGCGAACCGATAGCCGGAACGGAACCGGAATCGGGTTCGGACAATGCAGCCGATAACGAGCCGGCTGCGGGAACGACCCCCGCTTCTCGAGACCGGCCGAGCGCCGGACGCGAGCCGAACGCCGGCGACGAACCGCCGGTCGAGGACCCGTCACCGAGCGACGAGTCGACGGCCGAGGCTCCACGCTCGCAGGACGGAGCTGACGACGGCGACTCGATATTCGGCGGCGGATCGGAGTCCATCTTCACCGACGACGACGCCGACGACGCCGACGATGACGGCTCGCTGTTCGACGGCGGCGACTCGAGCGACGACGAGTCGATTTTCAAAGGCGGCGACGAGGAGTCGACGGAGAACAACGGCGGTATCTTCGGCGCTGAGGATAGCGACGAGGACAGCGACTCATGAGCCTGCAGACCGACGACAGTGGCGGCTCGGGCATGTCGGCCAGTTCCGACGCGCTCGGCGATCGGTTCTACCCCCTCTACGATCGACTGTTCGGCGAGGACAGCGAGTTCGTCGGCGACGTCGAGACGAAACTGGCCCAGGCCCGGATGACGGATACGGTCGAACTCTACCTCTCACGGGCGCTCGGGATCGGCTTTATCAGCGGGCTCAGTCTCTGGCTGATCGGCCTACTGCTCGGCTACGGCATCTTCGCCATCGGCCTCCTCTCGAACGAGGCGCTCATCGGCATCCCGGTCGGCCACGGGCTCCTCCTCGACATCATCGAGATGCTTCGCGTCCCGGCCGTCGTCTTCGTTACCGGGCTGGTATTCGGGTCGATCGGCTTCGCGATCGGGTTCGGATCGATGGTCGCGATCCCCTACTCGCGCGCCTCGACCCGCAAGCGCGAGATCAACATGCTCCTGACCGACTCGGTCTCGTTCATGTACGCCCTGTCGGTCGGGGGGTTGAACCAACTCGAGATCATCGAGGCGATGGCTGAGGCCGACGACACCTACGGCGAGGTCGCAAACGAGTTCCAGAGCATCGTCAAGGAGACCGAATACTTCGACATCGACTATCGAACTGCGATCCGAAAGCAGGCGCTGGAAACGCCGAGCGACGACCTCTCGCAGTTCCTGACCGACATGCTCTCGATCGTCAACAGCGGTGGCGACATGGAGAGCTTCCTGCAGGACAAGAAAGAAAAGCACATGCGAACCGCAAAGCAGGAACAGGAACTCACCCTCGAGACGCTCGAGTTGTTCGGCGAGATGTACATGACGCTGTCCCTGTTCCCGCTGCTTCTGATCATCATCATGGTCGTCATGAAGATGATTCCGGACGCGACCGTGACGGACAACATGCTCTACATGGTCGTCTACGGACTCATTCCGATGATCGGCGTCGCTTTCATCGTGCTCGTCTCGACGGTCAAACACGACGAGCCCGGTGACGGCTTCCTCTCGATGGGAGACACCGATCAGCGGACCGAAACGGGGCAGGACGACGGGCTGTTGAGCCTCGGACTCGTCGAGCAGTTCACCGGCGAGCACAGCGTCTTCGACCGGATCAAGAACCGCGAGGGGACCTACGAGACGATGGAAGTCCTGCGCAAGCCCCATCTCTTCTTCCGCGACAATCCGTTGATCACCCTCGCGCTAACTGTCCCCCTGACACTGGTCATCGTCGTCACGGCCGTAGTCAACGGCGCAGCGCCGCTTTCGTGGGCGGAACTCCTCGACAAACCGATCTGGGGGACGTTCCTCTACATCTACCTGCCGCTGTATATCACCGCGATCCCCCTCGCGATCTTCCGGGAATGGAACGTTCGTCACCGGAATTCCGTCGTCAACAAACTCTCCGAGGACCTCCGCAAACTCTCGAGTTCGAACGACACCGGACTGACACTACTCGAGTCGCTCAAGGCCGTCTCCGATACCACGAACGGCAAACTGGCCCGCGAGTTCGAGATGATGCACACGAAGGTCAACTACGGAATGAGCCTCAAGGAGGCGCTCATCGAGTTCAACAACAAGTACCACATTCCGCGACTCGCACGGACGACGCGTCTGATTACCGAAGCACAGGAGGCGTCGAACCAGATCTCGGACGTGCTCCGGACGGCTGCAACCGCGAGCGAGAACCACGACGACATCGAACGCGAGCGAAAATCCCGAACGCGGATGCAGATCGTGATCATCATCATGACGTTCATGACGGTGCTCGCGGTGATCGCGATCCTCAAAACGCAGTTCATCGACACGATGGCCGGGCTCAACGCCGGAGGTGAGACCGGCGGCTCCAGTGCCAGTGCCGGTGGCGGGGGCGCGACGAGCGGGGCGAACCTCAGCGAGAACATCGACGTCGACATGCTCTCGGTGTTGTTCTTCCACGCGGTGACCTTACAGGCGATCATCTCGGGGTTCATTTGTGGCTACATCCGGGACGCCGACCTGCTGAGCGGGTTGAAATACGCGGTCGGACTGTCGTCGATCGCACTCATCGGCTGGATGCTGGTGGCCTAATATGAGTCGCAAACGAACACGCAGGGGAGGAAAATCCCGGCGGCCGCGGACGATCTCGATCTCGCTGGACCGACGGGGCCAGACCACGCAGGACTTCGCCGTCGGAATCGGCGTCTTCCTCCTGGCGATCGCCTTCGTCTTCTCGTTTCTCCCGACGGTCGTGACGCCATTCGACTCGTCGATCAGTGGCGCGGAGACGGCACAAGCCGACCGGATTGCGGACCGAATCGTCCACAACACGTCGACTGGATCGGGGAACGAAATCGATCCGACGGCATTCAACACGACGTATGCAAACGGGGATTTGACCGAGAATCTCAGCCTTCGCTCGAGCAATGGACATCAAATCGATAACGTGAATATCAGTATCGAGACGTTCGGTGACAGTGCCACGATCGATGAGCAGGCAAACCGGACGTCCGGTGACGTGTACGACGAGCAGGCGGCAGCCAGTTCGGCACGTATCGTCACGATCAAAGACGGGTCCGGGAACTGCGACCCCGCCTGTCGACTCGTCGTGAGGGTGTGGTAATATGCGTGGAACCGACGACCGAACCGATACGGACCGCGGACAGGCCTACACCCTCGAGGGATTCATCAGCGCGCTGATCGTGTTGATGGCCGTCCTGTTCGCGCTGCAGTCGGCCGTGATCACGCCGACGACGGGTGGATTATCCGACCGGACGGTCCAGGCCCAGATTCAACAGGAGGCACAGGACGCGCTGATCGTCTCGAATCAGGACGGGAACCTCTCCGAGGTGACCCGAAACTGGGACCGAGAGGGCGGCTTCGAGAACGCGGAGCAGCCGCCGGCACCCGAGGAAGAGAATCAGACCTACTCGGTGAACCAGTTCGCGAACGAATCTACGCTGGGACACGTCCTCAAAGAACGGTTCAGTGAAAACGGCTGGAGTTACAACGTCGAACTGCACCCGGAAGAGGGCGGGAAGCGAACGTTCGTCTATCAGGGCAGTCCCCCCTCGAGTGCGTTGACCGCGAGTTACACCGTCACGCTATACGACAACCAGACGGTAACCTCCGACTCGAACACCGACGAACTCCGGGACGCTGCCGAGGACGTAGACAATTACGAGATGATCCCACGGAAATATGCAGATGACGATGAAACGCCGCTCTACAACGTCGTAGAGGTGCGGGTGATACTATGGTAACCCGACGGCGCGAGCGCGCACAGGTGATCCTCATCGGCGCGGTTTCGCTCGCGTTCATCATTCTAGGCATCGTCGTCGTCTTCAACGGCGTTCTCTATACGGAGACGCTATCCTCCGGCGGGACGAGTCAGAGTGCGAGTGACGCCGACGTGATCGAACACGAGATTAACCAGAGCATCGGGTGTCTGCTCGTAGAGGTGGAAGACCAATCGGGTGCGAGTGACAACAGTACGTTAGAGGATCAGGCAGTAGCCAACATCTCGGCGTTCAATACGGCCTATCAGAACACGACGGCTCACTCGACACCGGCGGCCGTGAATATCAGGGACGTCGAAGCGACCGCTAATAGCGATCCAACCTTGGAAAACGTCAATGTAACCGTCGTGTACGACTCGAATTCGCTCAGCCACAGACGAGATCTAACCATCCAACCGAGGTGTCCCTGACATGCCCACGATCGGCCAGCACAACGAGCGCGACCGCGCCGTGTCGATCACGCTCACACACGTCCTCACGATCGGTATCACGACGGTCCTCATCGCCATGCTGTTGACGGCGTCCGGAACCATGCTCGAGTCAGAGACCGAACGCAGCGCCGACGCCTCGCTCGAGACGATCGGCGAACGGATCGCCAACGAAATCGGCAACGTCGATCAGATCGCGAATGGAACCGACGACAGCGTGACTCTGACGACCGAGCATCCGCGGACGGTCGCGAGTTCTCGGTACACTATCGAATTACGAACCGACTGTGACGAGCCGCTGCTCGACGAAGTAGACTGTGTGACACTGACCGCGGAGGACACCGATGCCGTCGCTCACGTGCCGATCAAGACTGACGAAACTATCAGCGAGACGTCGGCGACCGGCGGCACGATCGAAATCGTCTACGAAAGCGATGAGATATCGATCAGGAGTCGATCCCGATGAGACGAACACAACCGATGACGTCCGCGTCAGAACAGCGCGGCGATAGGGCAGTATCCGACGTGCTCGCATTTATTCTCGTGTTCGCGATCATCCTCAGTTCCGTCACGTTGCTGTCGATGACCGGACTCCAGGCGATGCGAGACTATCAGGAGGCCGAACAGCTGCAAAACGCCGAACGGGCGATGGAGACGCTCGCCGTAAACTTCAACGACGTTATCCGATACGATGGAATCGAGCAACGCTACGGCGAACTCGCGTTGCGAGAGGGGACGGTCAGGACCGGCGATAGCGGAACGTCGTTGACGATCTCGATCGATGGGGATCCGATAGACGATGCTCGGTTCGACGGGTACGGAGACGGGGCCGGGGCCACCGTTGACCTCGGCGAATTCACGTACACGTCCGAGGGAGATCGAATCGCCTACGAGGGCGGCGGCCTCGTCCGGAGCGACGAGTCGGAGTCCTGGAGTCTCGTCAGCAAACGACCGCAGTTGCGATGCGGTGACGAAACGGCGGTTATCTCGCTCGTCAGGGTCTCGGCGGATGACCGATCGATACAGAGCAGTGACGGGCTCGGGTTCACGATGTCCGTCGAAGATCGTAGTAGTAAGGTCTACAATGAGACGAGCGACGTGGATATCTCCGTCGAAGAAAGCGATTACGATGACGCGTGGAGTTCGACGCTCGACAGTGGAAACTGGGATGCGGGAACGTGCGACGTCGGCGATGCCGGTGATCCCGGTCGCGTCGTCGTGACGCTGGTCGATGTCGACATCAAGTACTGATCGGATCGGCCGACTCCCGATTACGCGTCCTCCCAGTCGCCGGTCAACATCGCCCGCAATCCTGCTCGAGCGGCCAGCGCCTCGACTCGAGTAGCCCGGTCGTCGACATTACCCGCAGTCGCGAGATAGAGGCCGTTCGAGAGCTGTGTCGACGCGGCCATCGGCGAGCCGTCGGCGTGAGTGGGCTCGGCGTTCAGGACCGTGTCGTCGGCGTCGTCGGGACTCCACGGAACCTCGACCCCGGAGAGGCCGCGTTCGAAGAGGTATTCGGCGGTTTCCACGAGCGCTCCCTCAGCTGTCGAGTGGCCGATCGCACCGATCGAGCCGCGCTCGTTGAAGAACCGAACGACGTATTCGCCGTCCGTCCTCGCCGTGGCGCTTCCGTCACCACCGTCATCCTCGGCGTCCGTCTCGGTGTCGGTAGCCGATCGCGTCTGTCCGTCGTCTCGAGCGGCGGACGCTGATTCATCGTTCGGTTCGGACCCGGTCGTATCGTCCGTGTCCGGTTCGGCAGCGGCATCCGTACTCGAGCCCGCAACGTGTTCCGGATCCACCGTCGCGTCCGTACCGGCCTCGGAACTGCCGTCGCTATCGGGCTCGGACCCGTTCGTTCCGGACCGTGGGGCGGGCTCGCTGCCGGCAGTCGTCGGCGTTCCGTCGTCGGTGATCGCCGACTCGCTGAACCGAATCGAGACATCCGACGCGGTGTTCCCGCCGTTCGGATCGTCCTCGGCGAACGCGACGACGAGCCGGTCGAGGAACCGGTCGGCCGCGGATTCGAACTCGTCGGCGTAGACGTCGCCCTGAACGGTGGCCGCCGCGAGCCGATCGACGATCGAGTCGACGAGTTGCGGTCGCTCGACGGCGAGCTGTCTGGCGACGTGGGTTCTGGCGTGTTGCTCGAGCCGACGGTCGAGGGTCTCCCTCGAGTAGTTGTCGAGGGCCGATTCGCTATCGGCGAGTTCGGAGAGCCTGAGCGCGCGGTACTCGACGTCGGTCGTGCCCGCGAGCAGGAGGTACTCGCGGCCGTTCGTGTAGATCGCGCGGTCGACGCCCGTCCAGGCCATCGCTTTCCGGAGCGCGTTCGCTCGGGATTCGTCGAGCGAGTCGTCGTAGGTTTCGACGGCGACGAACAGCGCCGGAACCGAATCGATCGACGGCACGTACTCGAGCCGAGTACCATCGACGGAGCGGTCCGTGACGCACGAGTCGGCACGGCAGTCCCAACCGAGCGTCTCGAGGAAGGGTTCGACGAGCAAGGTCCGGGTCTCCCGGCGGGAGGTCGGCGGCGCGGCGTCGACCAGTGCCCCGACGCGGGCGACGAACGATCGGAGGTCGGGCGAAGGCATCCGTCGGGAGTATACGGCGGACCGTCATGTAACGAGTGGTTGTCTTCCAGTCTGCGAACAGGACCGCGTGGTCGATCGGGAACTGGGGCCCACCCAAGGCGTCCCGCCGTCGGTTACCGCTCTCGCTGGTAGATCCGCAAGCGGGCCTCGCGGACGGCGAAGGACGACTGGAGGTTCGGCGGAATCGTCTCGGCCTTGCCGATGACGAGGTAGCCGTCCGTTCGAAGCGATCGGGCGATCGTCTCGAGCATCGGCCGTTTGTACGCGTTGTCGATGTAGATGAATAGGTTGCGACAGATGACGAGGTCGAATCCCGACTTCGGTTCGTCGTTGATCAGGTCGTGGCGCCGAAATCGGACGTTTCGTCGCACGTCGTCACCGATCCGATAGGTCCGGCCGTCGACGTCGACGTACTGCCGGTAGTCGTCGAGAAAGGAGAGCTGCTCGTCCAGATCGATCGTTCTCGATTCCTCGTAAACCCCCGCTTGAGCCGTCTCGAGTGCGGGCGTGCTGATGTCGGTTCCGAGGACGTAGACGCTGGATTCGTCGATCTCCGGATCGTCGCGAGCGAGCATCGCGAGCGAGTACGGCTCCCGGCCGTCGGCACACGCGGCGCTCCAGATCCGGACGGTGGCACTGTTTTTGGACAGTTTGCGGAGGATGGTTCGAATCCCCGACCAGACATCGGGGTTCCGAAAGAAGCCGGTGACGTTGATGCTCAACGCCTCGAGTAGCGCCTCCTGCTCGGCCGGATCGGCTCGTAGTTTCTCGAAGTACGCGTCGTAGGTGTCACGCTGCGTGCGGCGCATTCGCGAGGAGACGCGTCGGTCGAGATAGCTGTCGTTGTAGTGGCTCGTCGCGAACGCCAGTTCGTCCTCGACGAACGCGAGAAGGTCGGCGAAGACGTCGTCATCGCCGCCGGGCGCATCGCTCCCGCTGTTGGTGGTGTGGTCGTCGGGATCGATTCCGGTGTCACCAGCACCGTCGCCGATCACAATTCCGTCACTCCGTTGTCCCCGTCGGACGTCTTCACGGTGAGTATTCCCGTGCCCGGCGTGAACTCGACGGTCCGGCCGTATTCGCCGCCGACGTCTTCCGCCTCGAGGGGCACGCCGAGCTTCTCGAGTTCCGCCTTCGCGGCGACGATGTTGCGCTGCCCGACGCCGTCGCCGAAGCTCTCGAACTCGAACATATCGCTACCGCCGGCCATCTTCGCTTCGACGGCGGTGTAGTTGGCTCCCCGCTCGACCATTCGGCGGAGGAGCGCTCGGATCGCCGTATCGGCGTACTTGCCGGGTTTGCGATCGCTGTTGTCCGCGTCGTCGCCGTCGGGCAACATGACGTGTGCTAACCCGCCGATTCCGGTGTTCGGATCGTACAGCGCGATGGCGAGACACGAGCCGAGCCCGTATGATTTGAGCGTGTCGTCGCCGTCACTGACGACCAGTTCCGAGATGCCGACCTGGACCGGCGTCGGTGCGCCCGGTTCGGTGCCGTAGGTTTTCATGCGTTATCGACTTCCTGGAACTCCGCCGTCGTCGGGGCCTCCTCGATCCGATCGACATCTAAGTTGTTCAGCGCCCGCTCGAGGTCCGATTCGTCGGGGATCGCGTACACTTCGCAGTCGAACTCGCGACCGTCGGCCATGACGACCGTGTCGAAGACGAACGCGAAGTCCTGGTTTTCCCCGAGTTGGATGATCACCGGATCGACGGCCGCAGCGCCGATATCGTGGATGAACTCCGGCGTCGAGTGATCGATCGTCGTATCGAGGACGTTCGCCCAGCCGTCGAGGAAGCCGCTGGCCATGATGTTACCCAGCTCTTTGATCGCGCTGGTTCCCATCTCCCCGAAGCCGTCCTCGTCGACCTCCATCGGTACCATCGCGTCGACGATTTCGTGAGCGGACTCCTCGTCGAATAAGAAGAGGAGATAGCCGCTCGGCATCCCGTCGAACTCGAAGGCGACGCCGACGAGTTTCTCGTCGGCGACCTGTTCGGGAATCGCCTCGAGCGAGACGAAGTTCAGCCGGCGGATATCGATGCTGGTATCGATGCCGGTCAGCGTCGTCGCCGTCTTGGCGACCTCTTCGGCACCGCGTTCGGCCATTCGGTCGAAGCCGTCGAGTTTGTCGTACTCGATGCCCCCGCTCGTGCGCAGGCGCTCCAAGAGCTTCGACATCGACTCGCGTTTCGGGAAGAGGTAGTGGCTGAAGCCCACCTCGGTGCCGACGGTTTCGATCCGGCTCTGGAAGAGCAAGGCAAGGTCGTCGTCGGCCGGTGCCTCGTCGATATCGCCGAAAAAGGGCTCGGCGGTCTGGCCCTCGACGAACTCGGGCGTCGAGACGTCGATGACGGTCTCTAAGACGTCGGCCCAGCCGTCGATGAAGCCGCTGTTCATGATGTGACCGACTTCCGTCGCGGCGCTCTCGGTCATCTCGTCGAACGCGTCGACCTCGCCGAGATCGGCGTCGACCCCCGAGTCCGGGTCCGCTTCGGCGAGTAAGGTTTCGACGATCCGGAGCGCGTTCTCGCGGTCGAAAACGACGACCGAGTAGCCTTCGATCCCGCCGGTCAACTTGACGCGAACGCCGACTTTCTCCGTCGAATCCTCGAAGTCGCGCTGGATCTCCTGTCCCCGCATGAAGTTGAGTTTCGTCACGCCGACCTGCGTCTCGACGCCCAGCATGTGGGTGAGTCGGCCCGCCGCTAGTCCGGCGCCCTCTCGAGCCATTCGGTAGAACGTGCCGAGTGCGTTGACGTCGAGTTTCATGCGGGTTGGACTTCGATGCCGTTGACCATTTCCACGAACTCTTCCAAGTCGGGGAATGCGTAGATTTCGGCTTCGATCTGGTAGCTGGGGACGGACAGGTCCGAGTCGAAGAACAGCGCGAGGTCGTCGCCGCCGAGGCTGGCCGTCCGGGTGACGATGTCCTCCGTCGGCGCGTAGACGAGCTGCGGTGCGGCGATATCGATCGCGCGCCCGAGCACGTCGGCCCAGCCGTCGATGAAGCCGCTGGCCATCATGTTACCCATCTCCTCGACGGCACTGCGGGCCATCTTCCCGGAGACATCGCCCATGTCGTCGACGACGTCGCGCAGCATGATCGCGGTGATCTTCTTCGCGCTCGCCTCGGGGAAGAGGATGAGGATGTGTCCGTGGGGCGGGTCGAGCAGCCGGACGCGGACGCCGACCCGCTTCCCGCCGTCGAGTTGGGACTCGATGTCCTCGACGTCGATGAAGTTGGTCTTCGTCACCTCCATCTGGGCGTCCTCGCCGGTCAGTTTGCTCATGTTGTCGGCGACGCCGTTCGTCCCGACCTTCGCCATTTCGTTTATGAAGCTCAGCTTTCGAATATCGACCATCATCGTCATAGGTTTCTCCGTCGGTGTCGGTGTTCGTGTTCGTTCATAGTGTCGTCACATCCAGTATGTTGACTACTTCCCCTCGTCCCCGCACCGTCGCACCGCTGATCCCCGGAATGCCGCTCATAACGCCCTCGAAGGGCTTGACGACGACTTCCTGCTGTCCGTGGACGTGATCGCAGTGCAGCGCCACTTCCCGGACCTCGTCGCGAATGCGGACGACCATGCCGTCGCCGTTCGCACCGGTCGCCGGCGTCTCGAGGACGTCGGCCAGCGAAATAACGGGATAGTCGCCGTCCTCGCCGGGGAGGAGGGAGTCGCCATCGGTCGTCTCGATCGCGGTCGCCGTCTCGATGTCCTGGACGGCCTTGGTCGGGACGCCGAACTCCTCGCCGCCGCTCTCGACGAACAGGATCTCGTCGATCGCGACCGTCACCGGGAGCGTCATCGTGACGGTCGTTCCGTCACCCTCGTCGCTGTCGATCGAGACCGTGCCGTCGAAGTCCTCGATCGTCCGCTTGACGACGTCCATCCCGACGCCGCGGCCGCTGACGTCGGTCACCTCGTCGGCCGTCGAGAGACCGGGATGGAAGATCAGATCGTAGGCGTCCTCGTCGGGGAGCGACTCCGCGTCCGATTCGTCGAGGATACCGGCCTCGACGGCTTCGGAACGGAGCCGATCGGGGTCGAGCCCGCTCCCGTCGTCCTCGACGGTGATGGTGACGCGGTCGCGCGAGCGGTCGGCGTGGACCTCGACGGCCCCTTCGCGGGGTTTACCGACCTCCTCGCGCTGTTCGGGGGCCTCGATCCCGTGGTCGACCGCGTTGCGTACCAGATGGATCAGCGGGTCGCCGATCCGGTCGAGAATACTCCGGTCGAGTTCGACGTCCTCGCCGGTCATCTCGAAGGCGACCTCCTTGTCCTGATCGCGGGCGATGTCGCGGACGACCCGCGGGAGGCGGTTCGTCACCGACTGGAGCGGCACCAGCCGGATGTCCATCACCGTCTCCTGAAGATCCGTCGTCAGGTCCGACAGCGCGTCGAGTTCCGTCTCGAGCGCCGAGCCGCCGTCGTTCGAATCGGCCGCGTGCCGGAGTCGAACGCGACTCGTCACCAGCCCCTCGACGAGAGTCAGCAGCGAGTCGATCTGCTCGACGTCGACTCGGACCGACTGAATCTCGTCGGTCTCGTCGTCGGCGTCCGGCCGATCGCTCGTCTCGGGCAGGGAGATATCCGGAATCTCCATCTCCGGCTCGTCGACGATCCGCACCACGTCATCGTCGTCGCCGTCGTCGTCCGAGGCGGTCGAATCGTCGCCGAAGGAGGCGGCCGAGGGCAGACTCGAGTCGTCGGCGTCGGATGCCGATGCCGGCGAATCGAAGCCGGCGTCGTCGGTCTCGAAGTCGCCGGTTCCGGCGAACGCCTCGTCGGATTGCTCGTCGAACTCGGCCTCGAAGTCGTCGTCCGAATCCGTCTCGGACTCGGCCGGGTCAGCCGAGAGGTCGTCGAACGAGTCGTCATCGACCCCGAACTCCTCGTCGCCGAACGGGTCCGTCTCGTCGCTCGCGGCCTCGAAGTCGTCGTCGAAGGCTGCCGTCGGCTCGAAGTCGTCCGCAGCGGACTCACCGAACGAGTCGGTCGTCGGCTCGTCGTCCGCGGCTGTCGCAGTGGCGTCCGATTCCGCGGCTACCGCGGTGTCGTCCGATTCCGCAACGGCCGCAGTCTCGTCGGTCTCGAGGTCGGCCTCGGCGGTGGCGTCCGCAGCCTCGGCGCTGGCCGCGGCCGTTTCGGGCACAGCCTCGTCGACCGAATCGGTGTCGGTGTCGTCGCCATCATCGCTGACAGAGCCGGTATCGGCCGACTCGGCGGCACCAGTAGAGCGTTCGTCTGACGGCTCCTCGTTGGTGACCGTGTCGCCTCCGTCCTCGCCGTCGATTTCGGCTGCCACGCCATCGTCGCCGGCGGTCTCGTCGCTCGAGACGGCGGGTTCTGAACCGACCGATTGGATGTCGGAATCAACCGGCTGGGTGTCGGTAGCAGCCGGTTGGTCGTCGGTTTCGGCCGGCGATGGCGCCTCGAGTGCGTCGTCTCCGGCGGCGACAGCATCGGAATCCGTCGCCGTCACATCATCGTCTGTGGTTTCCGACACGTCGTCCTCGTCGAATGCGAGGTCGTCGACGGCATCGTCGAGGTCGTCCTCGGTGGACTGAGCCGCTTCGGCAGCATCGCTCTCAGCGGTCGTCTCGTCGTCGACGGCGATCGCTTCGTCGACGGCATCCTCGGACGGTTCCGCGTCGACCAGCACGTCGTCGATCGCATCCTCGGACGGGGCCGTTCCCTCGTCCGACTCCGCGTCGACCAAGATGTCGTCGACCGCGCTCTCGGACGGCTCGGTGTCGTCGAGGAACGAATCGTCGTCGGCGTCGTCGCCGAGGAGTTCGTCCATGTCGACTTCCTCCTCGTCGTCGAACTCGTCGAACTCGAGTTCCTCGAGTTCGTCCTGTAACTCGTCGAAACCGACCATCTCGACCTCGTCTTTGAGTTCGTCGAAGACCGCACCGGCGTCGTCGACTTCGTCGTCCGCGTCGGCGTCCGATGCCGTGTCGGCTCCGGACTGACCGTCGGCGGCCGCCGAGTCGGCGGCCGTCTCGTCTTCCTCGAGGGCGTCGGCCGGCGGTTCGCCGGGTTCGGCCTCGAGTTCGGCGACGTCGTCCTCGTCGAGCAGGTCGTCGAACGAGCCGGCTTCGCCCATGTCCTCGAAGGCATCGAGGTCCTCGTCCTCGACGTCTTCGACCATCTCGTCTAAGTTGTCGAACTCGTTGAACTCGTCGAGCAAGTCGTCGACCTCGAGGTCTTGGGCTTCGTCCGACGAGATGTCGTCACCGGGTTCCGCGGCGGCGGGCTGCTCTGCATCGGCGGCCTCGTCAGTCTCGAATCGATCGCTGACATCGACGATTTCGAAGTCGTCGACCTCCTCGACCGGCTCGAGACCGGAGGAGATCGCGGCTTCGCCGACCGCGGTCCCGAAGACCGCGTCGAAGGCGGTGCCGTAGTCCGCGGCCTCGATCGCCTCGCGGGGCGGCTCGGTGCCGATCAGATCGAACGCGTCGATCAGGGCGTCGACGACCAGTTCGCCGTTGTTGACCCCCTCGCGCTGTGCGATCGCGAGCCGCGCGAGATAGACGTTGTGAGCGTCGTCGGCCGGTGGTTCGAACCGGGCACAGACATCGTCGATCTCGCTCGTCGTGGGCGTTCCGATGCGACCCTCCGTGCCGTCCGCGAGGTGGTCGCGAAGCGCCTCGATGGTGGCCGACGGATCGGTCTCGATCTCGCCGGACTCGGCGACCTCGTCGACCATCGTCTCGAGTTCGTCGACGGCGTCGAAGATGACGTCCATCAGCTCCGCCGTCACTTCGGTCTCGTTGGCGCGGACGGCATCGAGCAGATCCTCGATCGCGTGGGCGAGGTCGCTGGCCGACTCCAGCCCCATCGCCCCGCAGTTACCCTTGAGGGTGTGTGCGATCCGGAAGATGTTCTCCATCGCCTCCTCGTCGTCGGGATCGCGCTCGAGCGTGAGTAAGGCGTTGTTCAGTTCCGTAATCCGTTCTTCGCTCTCCTGAACGAAGTCTGTCAGATAATCACTCATCGTTCTCACCGTCCGTCGTGAACGCGTCGACGATCGCGCCGACGATGCCGTCGGCGGGCGCGACCGTGTCGACACAGCCGGTTTCGATCGCCTGACAGGGGATACCAAAGACCGGACTCGTCGCCTCGTCCTGTGCGATCGTGTGGCCGCCGGCGGCCTTGATCGCCTCGATCCCGGCCGCACCGTCGCGGCCCATCCCGGTCAGGACGACGCCACAGAGCCCGTCGGAGACCCGTTCGGCGGCGCTTTCCATCGTCACGTCGATCGCCGGCCGCACGCCGTGGACTCGGTCGCCGTCGTCGAGTCGCAGACGGAGGGCGTCGCCGACGTTGCTGGCCACCTCGAGGTGGGCGTTCCCGGGCGCGATCGCCGCCTCGCCGGGTCGGATTCGATCGCGGTCCGCGGCCTCGCTGACGTCGTACGCGCTGTGTGAGTCGAGGCGTTCCGCGAACCGTTCCGTAAAGCCCGGCGGCATGTGCTGGACGACCAGTACCTTCGCCTCGAGGTCGGCCGGGAGCCGCTCGAACAGACGTTCGACGATCTTCGGCCCGCCGGTCGACGCGCCAATGACGACCGTCGGCGCGTCCGCGCGCTCGCCCTCGACGGCGACGGGGGCCGTCTCCTCGTCGGATTCGGAGCCGGTTCCGATCCCGGGCGACGCGTTCGGCGCGGCCGTCCCGCGATCGGGAGAGAGTCGGGCGTCGGAGCCGCCGCCCGCGACGGCGTTTCCGGTCGCGGTTTCGCGCGCCGGGCTGCCGGCGCGTCCCGTGCGTCCCGTTCGGGTCGCGTGGGCGGTCGCGGCGGCCCGTGCGAGCGCGACCGACGACACGTCGGCCTCGGCGAGTTCGTCGACTTTCGCGACGACGTCGTCCGTGAGGTGAGCGATGTTCCGCGAGTCCGAGCCGTCGGGCTTGTGGAGGAAGTCCACGGCTCCGCGTTCCAGGGCGTCGAGCGTGGCCTCCGCGCCGCGTTCGGTGTGAACGCTGAGCATGAGAATCGCGGTCGGATTCGACGTCATGATCCGCTCGACGGCGTCGATACCACCCATCTCGGGCATCTCGACGTCCATCGTCACGACGGCCGGATCGAACGCGGCCACCGCCTCGACCGCCTGCGACCCGTTCGCTGCCGTTTCGACGTCGTAGTCCGCCGCCTCGAGCGCGTTGCCGATGACTGTCCGCATAAACTTCGAGTCGTCGACAACGAGTACTCGCGTCATGCAGCGACGACGTCCGAAAGGGCCTTTCTGACGCTGGGTTCCTCGAACGGTTTCGTGACGTATCCGTCCGCGCCAGCCTTCACGGCGAGTTTCATTTTCTCACGCTGTCCGACGCTCGTACACATGATGACGCGGGCGTCCGGGTCGATCTTCTTGATCGCCGCGGTCGCTTTAATGCCGTTACACTTCGGCATCACGATGTCCATCATGACGATGTCGGGATCGTGTTCTTTGTACAATTTAACGGCTTCAGCGCCGTTGGACGCCTCTCCGAGAATGCGGTAATCCTGTTCCAAGATCTGGCGCAGTAGATTCCGCATAAAATGAGAGTCGTCTACGATGAGCACCCCTGTCGACATTCAGTTAGTACACCAAATCCCCGTAGAGATACAACTACCATAAATGCTGTCTCCCGATTATCAGACGTGATAAGGTCGAATACGCCCCGGAGACACCACTCAGGACACTAGATCGGAAACGGGCCGTCTACGGCGGTTATTCGGAGTGGCCGGACGCCTGTAGCAGACGGTCGATATCGATCACTGCGGTCGCCTCGACGACGATTTCGCGCGTGGATTCATCGCCCTCGTCCCGGTCGTCCGCGTCCGCGGTGTCGTCCGCCGTCGGTTCGACCTCGAACGCCTCGCCGACCGACTCACCGATCCCGCTGTCCGTCCCTCGAGCCGACGAGAGAACCGCGGAGCCGCCCGCGGCGTCCAGTCCACCGGCTCCGGGCGCAGCCGTCACACTGGCGGCGTCGTCGGCCGGATCGTCGGCCACCGCACTCCCGAGATCGGCGCGTGGCTCCCGTTCCTGCGTGACGAGCGCAACGATCAGGGGATGTTCGAGGACGTCCCCCGAGAGGTCACTGGTCTCGACCGCGTCGCCCTCGAGTATATCGCTCTCGGGGATCGGTTCGACGCCGATGACGTCGTCGACCCGGATCGCAACCGACTGCTGGTCGCTCGACCGATCGAGCACGAGCAGGCGCTCGCGGCCCGACCGGGTTTCGGTGACGGGAAAGTGAACGGTCGGATCGATGACCGCGGTGATCTCCCCGCGGAGGTCCATCAGTCCCTCGATCGCCGGCGGCGAGCGCGGGACTCGCGTCAGGTCCGCCGGCGGTTCCGCGAGCGTCCTGACCGCGTCGACCGGGAGCGCGAGCCGGTGTTCGCCGACGCCGACGAAGACGAACTGGACGAGTCGTTCCTGCTCGCCGTCGTCGCCGTCCGCGTCGCGGGTCCGATCGGCGTCGTCGATATCGATTCCGAGAAGCTTTTCCGAGAGATCCGGGGCCATGGTCCTGTTCGTGTATCAGGTTCCATCAATAAAACGTTGACTCCACCGTGATAGTCACACAGTCCAAAACGTTCACCTGTGTCACCGTCACCCTCACCATCTCGTTTACACGGCACCGAGAACGCGTTTCGCGTCGACGACCGCCGCTTGGTATGCCGTAACCAGTACTAGTCATCTCTGATTCTACAGGTATCTCGCGCTATGTCGCGCATCGGAACGCTTATTTTTCGAACGGACATCCGTCAGGTGGAATGGGATCGGCATCGAACGACGACGGCGGGACTGACGACCGAGTCTCGGTACTCACGTTCGACCTCGAGGAGAAGCGATACTGTGTCAGGGCCGAGTCGGTCGCCTCCGTTCTCGGCGTCGCGGACGATGACCCCCTCGCGGCCGCCGACGATCCGTGGAACGCGGGGACGCTTTCTGCCGCCGGCGAACGGGTCAGAGTCGTCGACCTGCCGCGGGTATTCGGGTCGTCGTTCCGGACGGCGGCCCGGGTCGACGATCCGAAACTCCTCGTCTTTTCGGTCACCGACGGCGACGGCCGTTACTACGGCTGGCTCGTCGACGATGTCGACGTGACCAGACGCGTCCGACCCGCCTCGCTCGAGGCCCCGCACATGGCGACGACTCACGTGAAAGGGCGACTCGAGATCGACGGCGACGAAGTCGTCTGGCTCGACGAGCGGACGATCCACTCCTGACTGTCGTTCCGAATTCGACGGCAACGGCGACGGTGCGGCAGAAACAGACTACGGGAACTACGGGAAGCCCGGCGGCCCGCCGTCCGAATCGTCGTCAGTGTCCACGTCGAGGCCGAACTCCTCTCGCTGTTCTTGGAGCTGTTTGACCTGTCGGTAGTAGTACCCGATGCCGATGCCCCCGAGTAGGATTGCCGCCCCGACGAGTCCGAGGAACAGCGGAATGTCACGCGTGAGATAGTAGCGCAGCGAAACCGTGCTGTCGAGTTCGTCCCAGTAGAGTCGCTCCCGGTCGTCGACGATTTCGCGTTCGTACCCGTTCGGCGAGGCGTCCCCGAACAGGAAGTTCGTCGTCCGGTGGCCCTCGGGCAGCGTCACCTCGTAGGAACCCTCGACGTAGGCCGGCAGTTGGAACGTCTTTCGGCCGGCGTCGCCCGAGAACGCGAGCGTGCCGTTTCCGTCGGGCACCTGGACAGTGGTCTCCGAACGGCTCTGATCGACCTCGAGTTCCGAGCCGGTCAGTTCGGTGCCGTTGGGATGCCAGTAGCGGACGCTATTGATCTCTAGCGGCTCGTCGTGGAAGAGTGCCGACCGGTACAGCGACAGTTCCTCCGTTCCATTGAGGTCGTAGACCGCCCGGAACTCGCCGCTCTCGATGACGCTCCCGTCTTCGACCTCGATGGCGACGTCGGCGTCGCTGTCACGCAGATCGCTGTAGTCCTGCTCCTGATCGAGTTGTTCGTCCGATACCCCGCCGAAAAGCGCCGAGCAGCCGGCTACCGTCGTGAGCAACACGACCGCGATCGTCGCGAAAACGAGCCGTCGGTTCATGCTAAGGGACGACACAGCGGAGTTCGGCCGGGAGGTATTCGCCCACGCTCGCGAGCAGCCCCGGCGGATCGGTGTTTTCCGTACAGATGACGCTCTGCTCGAGCAGGCCGAGCCGTTCGACGGTCACGTAGTCCTGTGCGTGGCCGGCGCGGTTGAGCGTCGCTCGGACCTCGGCCCGGGTCGCGCTGTTGACGTTGAGGCGGCCGTCGCCGCGGGTCCACTCGTAGAGGCGATCCTGCTCGTCCTCGGCGAGCCGCGACGGCTCCTCGCCGTCGCCGCCGTAGACGAACCGCAGGGGCAGGTGCTGGACCAGCCCGTAGCGCTCGCGGATCTGCATCGCCGACCCCGGACCGAGCCCGAGTTCGTCGGTCGGGATCCGCACGCCGTCTCCCTGCCCGGCGTCGAGGACGAACCCGTCCTCGTCCCACGACTCGAGCGTGCCGACGTAGGTCTCGCCGGCCTCGAGGTCGGGGACGATTTCGCCGAACTCCTCGCGAAGGACGTTTCGCGCAACGGTAGCGTCCTCGCCTTCGATCGTCACCGACGGGAAGTCGTCGTGGCGGATGCCGATCTCGAACTCGACATCGAGTTCGCCGATCTCGTTTGCCACCAGCGAGCGCAGCGAATCCAGCGAGCGCTCTCGAGCGTCGCCCTCGACGTACAGTTTGGTTGCGAGTACGACCATCAGGCGTCCGCGTCGATGTTGAGTTCGTCCTCGAGGGCGTCGAGGCGGTCGTCCATCGCAGTGACCAGTCGGTTGTTGTCCATCGATTCGAGCGGCGAGCCACATTCTGGACACTCGAAGTTGAAGTCCATCGCCTCGCCGAACTCGAAGCGAATCGAGCAGATCTCACAGAGGTAGAACTCGTGGTTGCGCTCGTACTCCCGGCGCTCGTCGAGCGCCTCGTGGAGCCGATACATCTCCTCCTCGAGGTTCTCCGGGATGTTGTCGTACTCGAAGGTCCAGAGGTAGGTCAGCCACCCCGAGTCCTCGTCGCGCAGTCGCCGGTACGTGGCGAGATCGTTCTCGTAGAGAATGAACAGCGCGCGCCGCACGTCGTTCAACTCGAGGTCGAGCTCCTCGGCGAGCTCCTCGTCGGTCACTTCCCCGTCCGGGGGTGCCGCCGCGACGGGCATCCCCTTGGGACCGACCAGCTCGTGCAAATATTTCTGGATCACCGGGTCCTCGAGCAGGTCCTCAAAAGCCATTACCTACGTGTAACGGCATGAGGCCATTAAGTCTTATCAAGTACCCCGCCCGCGGTCGCGCGGCGACTGCGCGGGTCGCGGCCGAACGGGAGCCGCAACGGAGCGACGCCGTCGGCGCGTTCGGACGCGACGTTTATGGTGCTGGCTGGCACGTCTCGAGACGATGACTACCGATGCCGACGGGTCGTGCGGTGCCGTTCGGGCCGACCCCGCTGACCCCGATCTGTCGCACGTTCGTCGCCTCGAGTTCGACGTTCCGTGGCCGCCGAAACACGTCGCCGCCTACCTGCTCGAGGGGCCCGACCCGATCCTGATCGACGCGGGCGCACCCGGCGAGGACGGCGAGTCGGAACTGCGGGACGGACTCGCCGAGTTCGGCTACGAACCGGCCGATATCGATCACGTTCTCGTGACTCACGTCCACAGCGACCATCTCGGCCAACTCCCGGCGCTCCGGGACGCCGGTGCGACGGTGCACGTCTCGCAGGCGGCGATTTCGCGACTCGAGCGCGACCTCGAGACGATCCGGTCCGGACTCCGGGAGACGGCGCGATCGGCGGGCTATCGGGGCGAGGACGGCGACGACATCCTCGAGGAGGAACTCGAGTCGCGCCGCAGGGACCGGCGATTAATCGATGCCGAAACCGTCCAGCCGTTCGATCCCGTGGGGCCGGTTTCTGTCGGTGACCGCGAGTTCGAGGTCTTCGAAACGCCCGGCCACGAGATCGATCACTGTTGCTACGAGACGACTGTGGACGGAACGACGGTCCTCTTCGCGGGCGATACGCTCATCGAACCGTTCCGCGCCGGGGCTTTTCAGGTCGGATTCGATCGCGGAGCCTACGAGGGAGTCGGGGCCTACTACGAGGCGATGGACCGGCTGGCCGAGACGACCGCGACACACGTCTTCCCCGGCCACGGCCCCGCGTTCGAGGACCCCCAGCGAGTCGTCGAGACGACGCGCGAGCGGCTGGACACGCTCCTCGAGGAGACGCGGACGGCACTCGAGGCGATCGAACCCGCGACGCCGCTTTCGATCGCCGAAGAGCGGGTCGGGAACGTCCGCTATCACGCGCCGGTTCTCGACACGCTTGGGGCGCTGGGAACGCTCGAGAACCGAGGCTCCGTCTCGTACGAGACCGACGACGGCGTCCGCTACTACGAAACGCAGTGAAAGCGCCGGTCCGACCGGTCGCGACGGGAGCGGGTGGTTACGCCTCGCCCTCCTCGAGTTTGTACTTCTGGATCTTCCCGCTCGTCGTCCGCGGGAGTTCCTCGATGAACTCGATCTCGCGCGGGTGTTTGTAGCTGGCCACCTCCTCCAGACAGAACTCAGTGAGTTCCGCGGCCGTCACGTCGCTGCCGGGGGCGACGCCCTCGGCGGGGACGACGAACGCCTTCGGCACCTCGTTGCGCCGGTCGTCCGGAATCCCGACGACGGCGACGTCGGCGACGGCCTCGTGCTCGAGCAGGAGGTTCTCGAGTTCGCTGGGATAGACGTTGTAGCCGGCGGTGTTGATCATGTGCTTCTTGCGATCGACGATTTCGTAGTAGTTGTTCCCGTCGCGGCGGGCGATGTCGCCGGTCCGGAAGTAGCCGTTCTCGGTGAAGGCCGCCTCGGTCGCCTCGGGCAGGTTGAGGTACCCCTTCATGACCTGCGGCCCGCGGACGACGAGTTCGCCCTCCTCGCCGGGCGGGACTTCGTCGCCCGACTCGTCGACGATCTTGCAGTCGGTCATCCGCAAGGGCTGGCCGATCGTGCCGTGTTTCAGGCCAAAAGTCGAGCCGCTCTGGGTGTGGGTCGCGCCGTGGGTCTCGGTGAGGCCGTATCCCTCGGAGATATTCACGCCCGCAGTCTCCTCGAATCGCTCTTGGACTGCCGTCGAAAGCTTCGCGCCGCCCTCGGACGCTGACTCGAGGCTGGTGAGATCGTACTCGCCGAAGTCCTCGGCCTCGACCATATCCGCGTACATCGTCGTCACGCCCACGAAGTGGGTGATTCCCTCGTCCTCGATGAGTTGCATGCACTCCTGGGCGTCCCACTCGAGTGCGCTACGGAAGTAGAGCCGCCCGCCGCCGACCAGCGGCTGGAGGGCGGTGTGGGTAAAACCGGTGATGTGGTACAGCGGGAGCCACGTCAGACTGCGGATGTCGTCGGGGTCGACGTCGACGTTCGAGGCGGTCAGCGGCCACAGGAGCTGTGCCCGCGTGTTGCCGTGGGTGAGCTGGACCCCCTTCGGATCGCCGGTCGTCCCGGAGGTGTAGGGCAGCAGCGCCACGTCGTCGTCGGCGCGGTCGACCAGCGTCGGCTCGCCGCGCAGTTCTTCGAAGGCGTGGTCCTCGGGGTCCCGGGGCCACTCCTCGCTTTGAATCGTGATGATTTCCGGCTCCATCTCGGCATCCGCGATCGCCTCGTCGACGACCTCGCGCAGCGCTGGGTGGGTGACGATCGCCTTCGCTGCCGTGTCCTCGAGCTGGTAGGCCACTTCGCGGCGTTTGTACTGGGGATTGACCGGCGAGATCTCGACGCCGGCCTTGAACGCGCCGAGCGAAGCGACGAGGTACTGCGGGCAGTTCGGCAGGAAGACCAGCATTCGGTCGCCGGGCTCGAGGCCGAGATCGTGGAGGCCGCCGGCGAGTTCGGCCGTCCAGTCCCGGACCTCCGCGTGGGTCCAGTGCCGGCCGTGGTGCTCCATCGCCTGCGTCTCCCCGTGGTGCACTGCGGTCTGGTCGAACAGTTTCGCGACGTTCCCCGCTCGCGCGGACTGATCGACCGCTTCCAGATCCATGATTTGTGGTACCGAGGGCCGTGCTTAAAATTGTACCCCACACAGTACCGGGACAGAGCATTCGATCGTCCCGATAGGCTGCTGACTCGAGCGATACACTTACCACTGTTATTGTATTACGGACGACAAATGACCTCCGGGTCCGTCACGTGGCTCCGCAATCGGATCGACACCGCGGATATCGTCACGGTAGGTGTCTTCGCCGGCGTCCTCTTCGCTCTCGGCGTTGACGCGTCCATCATCGGGATGGTCCTCGTGGCCGCAGTCATCGCGCCGCTCGGCGAAGCCGCGTTCGACAGCGCAGACATCGATCCGGCACTCGCTGGGATCGGGTTCGGTTCGTTTGCCGTCATCGCCGGTGTCGTCCAGTTCCGAGATGGCGGCCTCTGGTTCGGCAGCGCCCTCCTCGCGGCGGGTTGTTGGATCTGCCTCGACGGGTTGTATGCACGACACAGCGGCGGAGCGACCACCGATGGCGAACCGGACACGACTGCTGAGGCCATGACGAAAGACGAGGTTGCCCTTGTGGGCCAGCACAACCGATGGCTGCTCGAGACGCTCCGCGAGGCCGACCGCCCGCTCACCGATGACGAAATCTGCGACCGAACCGGCCTACTGGACGAGGACCTCGAGCGGTTACTGGAGATCCACGGCGAGTCGGGGCCGATCGAACGGATCGGAAACGGGTATCGGATCGACGAAAACGAGATGGGGGCCGGCCCGTTTATCCGAACTCTCGTGGGGACAGTCAGCAGCCGGCTCCGCCGACCGTTCCGGCTGTTTCGACTGGGCGGCTGAGTCGACAGTCGACCCGCGATACAGCGGGACCGATCGCTTCGTGCGTCGCTAGTCTCGCTCCGCGTCGGCGTCCGACCCTGCCGACTCGACGCGCTTGCCCGTCTCCATCGGGATCACCTCTCGATCGGCACCGCTCCACTCCTGCTCGAGTTCCTGCCCCTCGAACAATCGGTCGAGGAAGACGGCGAGACCGGCCACTTCGGAGTGGGGCTGGTTGGTGACGCCGACGTTCCAGTCGGCTTCCTCGTAGACGTCGAAGGGAACCTTCTCGGAGCCGACGACGAGCAGGAGCGACTCGCCCTCGGTCGCATGGGCCGACCGAATCTCGTCCTCGATGTCTTGGACGCGCTCGCCGTACATCGTGAGATGGACGACTCGCCCCTCCCAGTTGCGGATGACGGCTTGGGGCGACTCCGTGAGTTCGGCCTCGAAGGGACCGCCGAACCGATCGGTGATGTCCGCGACGGTCTCGAGCGACTGGCCGGCGTTGTCGGGAAAGAGCACGCGGTCGGCACCCAGCGCCCGCGCGGTCAGTCCGACGTGGGTCGTCATCCGATCGTCCCGGCCGGGGCGGTGGCCGAGCCGGAGGACGACGACCTCGCTATCGTCGTGCATGTGCGAACTCACTCTCGGACGGGGTTAGGGGGTTTCGTTTTCCGACCGAACTTTTTGTGCCTCGGGTTCGCTCGCTATGCTCGCTCACCGCTCGTCTGCTCACGGGCGCTACGCGCCCGTTCGCATGGCCCGCGGGACCGAAGGTCCCGCGCTGGCACAAAAACTTCGATGAAAAAGGCCGAGCGCGCCGAGGGCGCGCTCGGTGAACCGCTCGCTTCGCGAGCGGATGCTGCGCTGCACCCACCGATCGGTTCGTTCCCCTCTCGTGCCCCGATCAGTCGTGACCTGACACGATTCGAGGCTCGAGAACGCTTATACTGTTGTGCCTGTCAGTAACAGGCTATGGAGAAGGTCAACGAATCGACTCTTGATTGGAAGGAGTACGATCACGGGGAGACCGCGTTCCGCCGAAAAGAGCTCTCCAACGCCGTCGACGCCGACGACCTCGGCTGCAGCCTCTACGAACTGCCGGCCGGCATGCGGTCGTGGCCCTATCACTACCACACGGCCAACGAGGAGGCGATCTACGTGCTGGCGGGCGACGGCCAGCTCGAAACCGAGGGCGGCCTCGAGCCGCTTGTGGCCGGCGACTACGTGACGCTCCCGGCGGACGAACGCGGCGGTCACAGGGTCGTCAACGACGGCGAGGAACCGCTCCGGTATCTGGCGATGTCGACGATGAACGAGCCGGATATCACCGTCTATCCCGGGATGGAGAAATTCGGCGTCTTCGTCGGTTCACCGCCGGGCGGCCGCGACGAGCGGTCGCTCGAGGGCTACTATCGCATCGACGACGAGACGGCGTACTGGGACGAGTAGCGGGTCGGAGCCGGCCTCGAGCGGCGGTCGGCGACCGGCCTCTCCGATAGGCTTTTTCGGCCCCCTGCGAAAGGGTCACACTATGGTCGCTTTCAGGAACCGGGTGGTGCGCCGATGACGGGGGCCGGCGAGTGGCTCCGGACCGCACGGCAGGAGCGGTGGGGGATCCTGACGGATCTCGCGTTCGCGGTCGTCTGGGTGACGATCGTCGAGACGGTCAACTACCTGCTCGGGCCGCCGACGTTGGTGTATTACATGCTCATGCTCGCGGGAATCGTCGCGTACTTCGGGTTCATCTGGAACTTCGAACTCGCGACCAGACGCCAGAACCAATAGTCTCGACGGCCGGTTCTGGACCGGTCGATCGGACGACCCCGTCAAAGTAACACCGACAGCGCCGCCGACTGTTCTCACCGCCTGCCGGATCGGATTCGCCGTCGCTACTCGAGTGGTGTCGCGAAAAAAGCTGCGTCCCGATCGATTACTCGCTTTCGTCCGTGTCGATGACGAGGACCGGTGCGCGGGTCGAGCGAAGCGTCCGTTCGGTCACGCTGCCGAGCAGCGCCCGTCTGACGCCCGACCGGCCGTGCGATCCCATGACGACGAGATCGATTCCGTTGTCGGCGACGTAGTTGGCGATCATGTCGTGGGGTCGCCCCGCCGAGACGTGCTCGACGGTTTCGATCCCCCGCTCGGCCGCGCGGTCGGCCACGTAGCCGGTGGCGCGTTCGGCGCGTTCCCGCACCTCGTCCATCTCGCCGTAGTGGCCCTGCTCGATGCGGTCGAGTTGCTCGCCGCCGAGGCTGAGACTCATCGCGTTGGTATCGACCACGTACAGGGCGTGTAGCTCCGCCCCGTACTGTTCGGCGAGATCGAGCGCGTGCTCGACCGCCATCTCGGCCGTGTCGCTTCCGTCAGTCGGAACGAGTATTCGTTCGTACATGGGTTCAGTCGTCCGCGGGGGTCTCGCCCCCGTCGGTCACGACGTCTTCGGCGGTCTGTTGCTGGCGCATCGGTTCGGGGCTGTGACACTGCCGAACGACGCGCTTGGTCTCCATCGGCGGTTCGTCCGTCATCAGCGAGACGATGATGGTGACCGCGAAGACGATCGGCAGCGTGATGAGCGCCGACCCGATGGCCGGCATCCACTGGGCCAGCCCCGCCGACAGCGGGGCCTCGAGCGACGAGACGTAGTTCGGCACGATCTCGTTGATCATCGGGATCGACCAGCCGACGAGCCCGGTGGTCATGCCGGCGAGAGCGCCCTGACGGTTGGCGTTCTCCCACCACATCCCGAGGAAGAACATCGGGAACAGCACGGAGCCGGCCAGCGCGAACGCGTAGCCGACGAGCGCGGCGATCGACGACGCGGGGTCGAGCGCGGCCAGCGTCGTCAGCACGCCGAGCGCGACGATCGAGAGACGACCGACGAGGATCTGCTGGCGCTGGGTCGCGTCCTCGTTGATGATGTTCGTGTAGATGTCGTGGCTGATCGCCGAGGAACCGGCGATGAAGAGGCCGGCGATCGTCGCGATCGCCGCGGCGATCCCGCCGGCCGCGATCAGTCCGACGAACCACTGGGGCAGGTTCGACAGCTGGGCCGCCAGCACGACGATGACCTCGCTGGCTGCACCGGTCATGCCGGGGTCGCCGTAGGTCGGAGCGACGTTCTGCGTGTAGAGGTCGGTCCCGAACGCCGCGAACGCCGGGGCGCTCCAGTAGAGGATGCAGATGAAGAACAGCCCCCAGACGGTCGACCAGCGGGCCGTTCGTTCGCTCTCGACCGTGTAGAACCGCACCAGCACGTGGGGCAGTCCGCAGGTCCCGACGATCAGCGAGAATGTAGTCGCGACCCACAGGTAGTAGCTACTATCACCCGCGAACGGTTCGCTGAACTCGCTCCCGAGGTCGTCGATCAGCATCCCGTACTCGAGTTGGGGCAGCACCGTCGAGTAGCCGTTCGTGTAGCCGACGACGAGCAGGCCGACCACGAACGCCAGAATGAGGATGACGTACTGGACCGCCTGGTTCTTCGTCGCGCCCATCATACCGGACAGCGTCAGGTACGCGACGGTAATAATCATCATGGCGACGACCATCACCTGGTAGCCGTCGAGGCCGGGGATGAGGCCGCCGTAGTCGCCGAAGATGTACAGGCCGACGAGCGCCATGCCCTTCGCCTGCCCGATGGCGTAGACGAACCCGATGAGGAACGTCGTCACGGCCGCGATAGCGCGTGCGCTGTCGGAGTTGAACCGGTCGCCGACGAAGTCGGGTGCCGTGTACTTCCCGAACCGGCGCAGCTGTGCGGCCATGAAGATCAGGAGGATGAAGTAGCCCGTCGTCCAGCCGACGACGTACACCAGCCCGTAGAAGCCGGCCAGTGCGATCGAGGCCGCCATTCCGAGGTAGGAGGCCGCCGACATCCAGTTCGCGCCGATCGCCATCCCGTTCTCCAGGTTCCCGATGGAGCGGCCGGCGACCCACATGTCCTCGGTGTCGGCCACGCGGAAGACGAAGCCGATGGCGAGGAACAGGCCCAGCATCCCCACCACGAGGAGCGCGGGAAGCGTCTTGAACGAAATGTCCAACGCTTCGGGAAGGAGGCTCTCCTGTAACGGAACGACCGGAACGCCCGTCATTCGTCCACACCTCCGTCAGAGCGTTGCTCCGACGAGGCTCGCGATCCGTCGGATCGCTCACCCCCATCAGCACCAGCGGCCTCGCCACCGCGGCTGGTTCCGCCGGCGGTCGCGTGATCGATGCCGTACTTCTCGTCTAACGCGTCGCGCTTTCGCGAGTACCAGAACGACAGGATCAGCGCGCTGGTCGGCGCGCCGAAGGCGACCAGGAAGTAGTGCAGCGGGAAGCCGAGCACCGGCATCTGCGTCGTCATCGCGTCGGTCGCGAGGTACGTCGCCGTCACCGGGCCCCAGACCGCGAGGACCCAGATGGCGAAGCCGGTCCAGACGATGCGCAGGTGATCGCGCATGAACGGCGTACTCGGGTTCAGCAGGTTCACCTCCGAGCCGAGGTAGTCGGTGTTTCGGTGGGCTTGGCCGGCCTGTCCGGCCACGCCACCGTCCGTTGCGGTTCGGTTGTCGGCTGAGTCGTGAGTGTTATTATCTGGCATATGTATGCGAATCGTGTGAGTGTGTCGTTGTTGAATCTCGAAAATCGAACGGCGATCGATTAGTCGGTCGCTACCTGGTCTGCGATGTCGTCGACGACCTCGGGATTACGCAGCGTCGAGGTGTTCCCGAGTTCGTTGCCGCTCGCGATGTCCTCGAGCAGGCGACGCATGATCTTGCCCGAGCGCGTCTTGGGCAGTTCGTGCGTGAAGACGACCTCCTCGGGCTTGGCGATCGGCCCGATGGAATCGAGGACGGCCTCGACGGCCCGCTCCTCGAGTTCCTCGTTGCCCTCGTAGCCGTCTTCGGGGATGGCGTAGACGTAGACGGCTTCGCCTTTGACCTCGTGGTCGCCGCCGACGACGGCGGCTTCGGCGATCCCCTCGACGCCGACGACGGCAGATTCGATTTCCATCGTGCCCAGCCGGTGGCCGGAGACGTTGATCACGTCGTCGACCCGGCCGAGGATGGTGATGTAGCCGTCGTCGTCGATCTTCGCGCCGTCCTCGGGGAAGTAGACCCACTCGTCTGCCTCCTCGTCGGAGTACTCCTGCCAGTACTCTTCGATGAACCGCTCGTCGTTGTTATATAGCGTCCGGAGCATGCCGGGCCACGGGTTGTCGACCGTGACGTAGCCGGCCTGTCCGGCGTCTACTTCCTCGCCTTCGGCGTCGACGACTCGAGCGTCGATCCCTGGCAGCGGCGGGCCCGCGGAACCGGGTTTCATGGTGTTGACCCCCGGCAGCGTCGTGATCATCATGCCGCCGGTTTCGGTCTGCCACCAGGTGTCGACGATCGGGCACTCCTCGTTGCCGATGTGCTTGTAGTACCACTTCCACGCGCGCGGATTGATCGGTTCCCCGACGGTGCCGAGCAGCCGCAGCGAGGAGAGGTCGTGGTTCTCGGTGTACTCCGAGCCCCACTTCATGAACGCGCGGATGGCCGTCGGCGCGGTGTAGAAGATGTCGACGCCGTTCTTCTCGACGATCTCCCACAGCCGGTCCTTCTCGGGGTAGTCCGGCGTCCCCTCGTACATTACGCTCGTCGTCCCCAGCGCGAGGGGACCGTAGACGATGTAGGAGTGACCGGTAATCCAGCCGATGTCGGCCGAGCACCAGTAGGTGTCGTCGGCCTCGATGTCGAGGACTGCGTGGCTCGTCCACGCCGTGTAGGCGAGGTAGCCGCCGGTGGTGTGCTTGACGCCCTTCGGCTCGCCGGTCGTCCCCGAAGTGTACATCAGGAACAGCATGTCCTCGGCGTCCCGGGAGACCGGCTCGACCGTCGACCCCTCGTGTTCGGCGACGAGTTCGTCGTAGTCGTGCTGGTTCTCCGCGAGGTCGTGCTCTAAGTCGTCGCCCAGTCGGTCGACGACCACGACATCGGAGACCTCGTGCTCGACCCCCTCGAGGCCCTCGTTGGTCTTCGAGATGTGATCGAGCGCGTCGCCGCGACGGTAGTAGCCGTCGCAGGTGACCAGATACTCGCTGTCGGCCGAGTTCATCCGCGTCGCCAGCGCGTCGGCCGAGAAGCCGGCGAAGACCACGCTATGCGGTGCGCCGATGCGGGCACACGCCAGCATCGCGATGGGCAGCTCCGGCACCATCGGCATGTACAGCGTGACGACGTCGTCCTCCTCGACGCCGAGGTCGCGCAGCGTCGCGGCAAAGTCCTCGACCTCGTCCAAGAGTTCGTCGTAGGTGAAGGTTCGCGTCTCCCCGAGTTCGCCCTCCCACTCGATCGCGACGCTGTCGCCGCGTCCTTCCTCTACGTGCCGATCGAGACAGTTGTACGACGCGTTGAGTTTCCCGTCGGTGAACCACTCGTAAAACGGCGCGTTGTCGTCCTCGAGCACGGAATCGTACTCCTCGTCCCACGAGAGGAGGTCGGCCGCACGCTCCCAACACTCCGGCCAGTTCTCCTCGAACTCCTCGTAGATCCCCGGATCAGAGACGTTTGCCTGCTCGACGAACGACTCGGGCGGCTCGAAGGCCTCCTGCTCCGCGAGTCGTGCCTCGAGGTTGGCATTGTCCTGTGACATGGTACACCCACTCAATCGAGTACATCCATAGTAAAGGCGGCCTCTAGTTGTGCAAAATCGACCCGATACTCGGAGGGGAACCTAGCATATATTGACTATATTAGGTCCTGATAGCCGACCGTCGCCCCCGAACGTTCGGGTTTTCGAGTGCGAAACGGGGGTTCCGAGCGATAACGGATGACAACGAACGTATATTTTGGCGCTGGATTCGTCCGGAACCGACGGACTCTCTAGAGACTTAGTCTCGATGGCCGACGGAACGCGGTCCCAGCCTAGCCGTCCGGATCGTCGAGGAACGTCCGGAGCAACTCGTGTTGGCCCTTCCGCAGGTGGTTGTGCAGCGTCGGCGAGGAGACTCCCATCGCGTCGGCGACTTCTTCGGCCGTGCTCTCCCGGGGCCAGTCGTAGTAGCCGCCGAAGTAGGCCGCTCGGAGCGCGGCCTCCTGTCGGTCGGTCAGCCGGTCCTCGAGGCCCTCGCGGAACTCGCGGGCCGTCTGGACGGTCCGTTCGGCCTCGCGTTTCCCGAGCAGTTCGGAGTCGGGAAACGACGAGCGGAGGCCGTCTATGATCGTCCGGAGGTCGGCGTCGGCCGCGCAGTCGCCGGTGAGCGTCGCCGCGCCGGCCTCGAAGATCGCTTCGTGGACGGTCACGCCGTACTCGGTCAGCGTGACGATGGGACAGGAGCCCTCGATGACGAACTCGACGCGCCAGCCGTCCTCGTCGGTCTCGACTAGCCGGCAGTCCTCGATCCCGGGCGCGGCGTCGGCGAGGTCGAAGACGTCGGCGGGCGACGCCCCCTCGAGCCGGACGTAGTAGAGCTGGGTCGACTCGTCGATCGGCACCAGCGAGTCGAGTTCGAACCGGCAGTCGAGTTGGCGCGAGGCGTCGACGAAAAAGGAGCGGTCGTCCCGACAGGCGACCTCGAGTTCGATCACGCGATCGGACAACAGGAGGTTCCGCCGGCGGATGGCGGCGATCGCGTAGCCGACCTGTCGGCCGATCGTCGCGAGCCACGTGCGCTCGTCCTCGCCGAACGCCGCCGGTCGGTCGGTCGCGACCGAGAGCGTCCCGTAGACGGTATCGCCGTACGCGAGCGGGACTTTCGCGACGGCCCCCGCAAACGAATCGCCGTCCTCGAGCGTCGCCGTCACGTCATCCGCGACCGTGACCGCCTCGTCCCGCGACCGGGCGGTCTCCGTCGGCTCCGCGTCCGCGAGGGACTCGACCGGCTCGTCCGCCCGCCACTCGTCGGGAACGAGCCGCTCGACCGCATCCGGATCGATCCCGCCGGACGCGCGCCACTCCCGGCGGCGATCCGAGATCGTCGCTCGGTCGATCCACGCGGCATCGTAGGCCTCCCCGTCGGTGAGCGCGGTACACGTCGTCGTCTCGACCTCCTCGTGATCGGTCGACTCGAGCAGCGCGTCGGTCACGTCCCGGTGTCGCCGGGCGACCGCGTACAGCCCCTCGAGTTCGTCGCGGCGCTCCCGGACGGTCTCGAGTTCCTCGTGGGCGGCCGTCCCGTCGCGGACGAAGACGGCGAACCCGCGGTGGCGACCCTGATCGTCCCGCAGCGGCGAGACGACTTCGGTCGCGCGAAAGCGCGAGCCGTCCTTGTGGACCCGCCAGCCGTCGGTTTCGCAGCCGGACTCCTCGACGGCCCGCGAGAGCGTGCGGTCGGGCGCGCCGTCCTCGACGGCGTCGTCGGTGTAGAACGCGGAGACGTGCGTGCCGACGATCTCGCCGGCGCGGTAGCCGAACAGCGCGGCCGCGCTCCGGTTCCAGCGCTCGACGTAGCCGTCCGCGTCGAGGCGGACGAGCGCGTACCGGTCGCTCGCGGCCAACAGGAGCCGGACGACGCTGTCGTCGCTCACCGCGGGCCCGGTCTGGGGATCGCCCGACCGGGGACCCGACGGCTCCTCGACGGCGTCGAAGGCGTCGACGATCTGGGAGTCGGTCGGCTCGGGCAGGTAGGACTCGAGGGCTTCGAAGCTGCGCCAGCCGCCCGCGGTCTTGACGACGCGCGGGTTCACGTCGTGGTCGACCAGCGCGGTGTGGGCGAAGTACTGGCGGAGATCGCTCGTAGAGATATCGGCGAGACTGCGGTCGTCGGCCAGATCGCTCGCTCGATCGGCGACGTCCGAGACCAGCATCTGTAGCCGGCGGGGCGTCACGGTGAAGATCCGATCGTCCGTCGAGAGGTCGTTACTGCGGGCGTAGCGTCGGAGTTCCCGTTCGACGCGGGTCGGCAGGTACGCTGTTCGGGACTCTCGCTCGTCGTCGGTCGGCACCCGGATCAGGTACCGCGGCGGATCGATCCGGACCTGATCGATATCGTCGATCGTGAGCCGCGTCAACTCGACCGGCCGAAGCCCGACATCCCCGCAGAGCCGGATCACCAGCGCCTCCCGGTAGGTTTCGGCCGCGTCGAGCAGCGACTCGTACTCCCGCCGCCCGAGTACGTCCCCCACACTCCCCTCGAGACTCATCGATTCTGTTCGGCCATTCTGGCGGCGCGAACATAATTGTATCGCCACTGAACAACGTTTCTAGCAGAACCTCGATTGCAGTGGGCAATAGCCGAGGAGAGAGCGTTTCGCGATCGTAGAAACAGCGAAATCCTATCGGATCGATCCGTCGGGGTCTCCCTCCTCGCCGATCTCGGCCTGGATCTCGCCGACGATCTCCGGGTTTCGCAGGGCGCTGGTATCGCCGAGTTCCTCACCGTTCGCGACGTCCTCGAGCAGGCGGCGCATGATCTTGCCCGAGCGGGTCTTGGGCAGTTCCGGGGTGAAGATCACCGCTTCGGGTCGGGCGATCGGGCCGATCGCGGACTCGATGTCGTCGCGGATCGCGCGCCGGACCGCCGCGTCGGAGTCGTGACCGCTCTCGGTGCTCACGTACGCGTAGACCTCGGTGTCCCCGGTCGGACTCGAGCGGCCGACGACGGCGGCCTCGGCGACGCCGTC
This sequence comes from Natrinema sp. LN54, assembly GCF_052439245.1. Classification (NCBI taxonomy): domain Archaea; kingdom Methanobacteriati; phylum Methanobacteriota; class Halobacteria; order Halobacteriales; family Natrialbaceae; genus Natrinema; species Natrinema sp. LN54. The sequence continues at coordinate 736,448 of NZ_JBQVRP010000002.1, read as the reverse complement.
GACGTTGGCGATCACACTCTCGATCTCCATGGTGCCGAGCCGGTGGCCGGAGACGTTGATCACGTCGTCGACCCGGCCGAGGACGGTGATGTAGCCGTCCTCGTCGATCCGAGCCGTATCGCCGCTGAAGTAGCGCCACGCGTCCTCGTCGGGATCGGAGAACCGCCGCCAGTACTCCGTGACGAACCGCTCGTCGTTGTCGTACAGCGTGCGGGCCATCCCCGGCCACGGGCGGGCGATCGTGAGATAGCCCGTCTCGCCGGGGTCGACCTCGTCGCCGGCTTCGTCGACGATTCGGGCGTCGATTCCCGGCAGCGGCGGGCCGGCCGACCCGGGCTTCATCTCGTCGAGTCCCGGTAGCGTCGAGATCGTGACCGCGCCGGTCTCGGTCTGCCACCACGTGTCGACGACCGGGCAGTCACCGCCGCCGATGTGTTCGCGATACCAGTTCCACGGGCGCGGGCTGATCGGCTCGCCGACGGTGCCGAGCAGCCGCAGCGACGACAGGTCGTGGGCGTCGGGGTAGTCCGAGCCCCACTTCATGAACGCGCGAATGGCCGTCGGCGCGGTGTAGAAGACGTCGACGGCGTTCCGGTCGACGATCTCCCAGAGCCGATCGCGGTCGGGGTAGTCCGGCGTTCCCTCGTACATCACGGTGGTGGTCCCCAGCGCCAGCGGCCCGTAGACGATGTAGGAGTGGCCGGTGATCCAGCCGATGTCGGCCGCACACCAGTAGGTGTCCTCGGGTTTGACGTCGAGGACGGCGTGGCTCGTCCACGCGACGTGGGCGAGATAGCCCCCCGTCGAGTGAACGACGCCCTTCGGCTCGCCGGTGGTCCCCGAGGTGTACATGAGAAACAGCATGTCCTCGGCGTCGCGGGACACCGGCTCGACGGTCGCGCCGGCGAACTCGTCGCGGAGGTCGTGATAGTCCCACTCGTCGTCGCCGAGGACGTGGGGCAGGTCGTCGCCGAGCCGATCCACGACGACGGTTCGAACGTCCTGCTCGAGGCCGATGCGGGCGTTGTCGGCCTTGCTCTTCTGGTTGAAGGCGTCGCCCCGGCGGTAGTAGCCGTCGCAGGTGACCAGATACTCGCTGTCGGCCGCGTCCATCCGCGTCGCGAGCGCGTCCGCGGAGAGCCCGGCGAAGACGACGCTGTGGGGCGCGCCGATGCGGGCACACGCCAGCATGGCGATCGGCAACTCGGGGATCATCGGCAGGTAGATCGTCACCACGTCGTCTTCCTCGACGCCGAGGTCCCGCAACGCCGCCGCGAACTCGTTGACCTCGACGTAGAGGTCCCGATAGGTGTAGGTCCGGCGCTCGCCCTGCTTGCCCTCCCAGCGGATCGCGGCGTGGTTCTTGCGCCCCGACTCGAGGTGTCTGTCCAGACAGTTGTACGAGGCGTTGAGGCGTCCGTCCGCGAACCAGCGGTAGAAGGGGGCGTCCTCGGCCTCGAGGACGGTGTCGTAGGCCTCGTCCCACGAGAGGAGGTCGGCCGCGCGGTTCCAACACTCCGGCCAGTTCGTCTCGAACGCCTCGTGGATCCCCGGATCGGAGACGTTCGCCTGCTCGACGAACGACTCGGGCGGGGTGTGGGTAGGTCCGATGGGTGCGGACGCGTCTCGGTCCCACCCGTTCCGATCGACCATATCTCGTCCGAACCGTGGATGGTCAGGGGAATAAACGTTCCTCCAAATCGCCAGCCGGTGGGCAGAGACGGACGGCGCTGCGCTATCGTTCGCGAGAATCCATCCCCCAACAGTGTGGTTGGTCCCGCTCGAGGTCGGCTACGGTTCGTCCGTCGTCGAGTCGATATCGACGATTTCCTCGGTGCCGTCGGTATCGTGCCGGCGAACGACGTACACGTCGTAGCGCTGGTCGTTCGCGACCGGGCTCCCGACGCTCGACTGGGGCGCGATCACCGAGCCGGCGTTCTCCGAGCCGATGAAAACGACTGACGCCTCGATCTCGCCGGCGACGCGGCGGATCTCGCGGACGACGTTCATCGTCGACGTCGCGGTCGGTTCGTCGGAGCTGACCCGCTCGACCCTGACTGTCGCTTCCGGCGCGACATCCGCGGCGCGCGTCTGCATCCCCGCCGCGATCGCCTCCGCGTCGAACGGCTCGCCCTGCGTGATCCAGCCCCGCTCTCGCGCGTAGTCGGCGTCGTCCGGAATCACCGTCAGGACGACGACCTCCTCGTCGAGCAGGTCGCCGAACGTCGACGCGCGCTCGAGCGCATGGGTCGCCAGTTCCGAGCCGTCGAAGGGAACGAGCAGTGACATACGACTACGTCACACGACAGCAGTGGTAAATGTTCTCCCTCCACTAACCGGACACTCACGTCTGATACCGCCGTCCTGCGGGGTTCGCGACCGATCCGAGCCCGTCGGATTCGCTACCCGACGACCAGTACCGGGCGGTCCGCGGTTCTGACGACCCTATCGACGGTGCTCCCGAGCAGCGCACCCTTGAACGACGAGCGGCCGCGGGAGCCGAGGACGACCGCACCCGCGTCCACCTCGGCCGCGTACTCGAGGATCTCCTCGTGGGGAACGCCGGACCGAACCACCGTCTCGACGGCCACGTCGCCCTCGGTCGCCGTCGTCTCGAGATCCGCGAGCCAGTCGTCCGCGCGCTCTTCGAGGTGTCGGCGGGCCTCCTCGGGGTCGACGATACCGCTGTCGTAATCGGTCCGCTCGTCGACGACGGCGATCCCGTACAGCGGCGCGTCGAACCGCTGGGCGAGCGCGACCGCGTGGTCGACCGCGGTGGCCGCGGCCTCGCTGCCGTCGGTCGCGACCAGAACGGAGTCGTACATGGACGTCGATACGGCCCGCCTCGAGAAAGGCCTATGGCTCGTCGGCCGCCGTCCGGAGACGCTCTCGAAATCCGATCGTCTCTCTGATAGTTCAGAAGGATTGTAGTATCGGCCGGTGCTTCTCACGGCCACGATGCCACAGGAATTGGCCCCCCTTGCTCGAGCGCTGTCGATGCCCTATTACGACGACGCCCTCCCGGCGCACGATCGGTTCCACGCCACCCGCGTCCGAGACCTATCGATTCGGTTGGCGAACGACTGCGAAAGCGCCGTCGAGCGAGACGTCCTCGCTGCGGCGGCCTGGTTCCACGACATCGGTCGCCCGCTGGAGCGAACGGGCGAGATCGACGATCACGATGCGTGGGGCGCGGCCGAGGCCGCGGACCGCCTCGAGAGAGAAGGCGTCGCGGCGGACCGAATCGACGCCGTCACGCACTGTATCCGGGCGCACAGTATTCGGGCGAGTTCGCCGGAGCCGGAGACGCTGGAGGCGCGGCTGCTCTTCGACGCGGACAAGTTAGATGCCGCCGGCGCACGCGGGATCGTCCGACTGTCCTGTATCGTCGGCGAACGGTCGGGGAGACGGGGCGAACCGTACGCGGTAATCGACGACGCGTCGGCGTCCGAACTGGCCGCGTCGGGGCTGCCGGACATCACGCTCCTTCGAGAGTGGGTCGACGAGCGGCTGGACGCGCTGTACACCGAACCCGGACGTCGCCTCGGCGAGTCCCGCCGGCGGTTCGTCGACGACTTCTTCGCGCGCTTCGAGAACGAGATCGGCGTCGGCGGGACGCAGTAACCCGGTCAGTCGCCGTCGGTCCTCCGCACACGGTCCGCGACGCCGCGGGCCGCCGTCGCCTTCACCGAGGCGACGATCGATCGACCGGGCTCGAGCCCCAGCGCCTCGACGCTTCGCCGCGTGACGAGCGCGACGAGTTCGGTGTCGCCGGCACTCACACTCTCGTCGCCGTCGTCCGGACTCCCGTCACCCGCCAGTTCGATCCCCACCCGCGCGACCGCGTCACCGGCCTCGAGCCACGAGACGGTCCCCGGAAACCGATTTCTGACGCTCGTTCCCTCGGCTCGTGGCACGTCGCTCGGCGCGTGCAGGCTGACGGCGTCGGATCGGATCGTCACGGACGCGCTCGCGGCGTCGGACGGCACGACCGCCAGCACGTCCCCGACACCGGTCGCGACGGTCGCGAGTTCGCCGTCGCGGTCGACGACCGGGCCTGAAAGCACTGTCTCGTCGACGCGGGCGACGCCCTCGTAGGCCGCGACCAGCCGATCGAACCGCGCCAGCAGGTCTCTGGCCGTCCCCGTCAGGGAACTCCCGCCGCCGTCGGCCCCGCCGCGGGTCCGCTCGACCAGCGGGCCGATCGCCGCCTCGAGTTCGACCACCCGCTGTTGCAGCCGCGGATAGGAGCGCTCGAGGGCCTCGGCCGCGCCCGACAGCGAGCCGCGGTCGTCGATCGCGCGCAACATCGCGACGTCGCTGCGGTCGACTGCGACATCGTCGATCCGCAGATAGGGGTCGAACTCCTTTTCCATGGTCATCGGTGGCTCACGCGGTGGTCCCGACCGATCGCGATGGGACCGCTCGAGTCACCCTTCGCGGTCAGGCTGGAAGTTCGTTTTCATCGTACAATAGATCCCCGCGGACGAAGCGGGCGGTCCGCTCGTCGCGCGGGTCGTCGAAGATCCGGTCCGGCGGGCCGACCTCGACGAGTTCCCCCTCGAGTAAGAAGGCGACGCGGTCCGAGATCCGCTCGGCCTGGTGCATGTCGTGGGTCGCGAGCAAGACGCCGCGGTCGCGCTCGCGGACCCGCTCGATCGCCCGCTCGAGGATGGCCGTGTTCCGCGGGTCGAGATCGGAGGTCGGCTCGTCGAGGACGAGCAACTCCGGTCGCGGTGCGAGCGCGCGGGCGAACGACACCCGCTGGGCCTCCCCGCCCGACAGCGACCCCGCGTCGCGGTCCCACTCGTCCCGGAGCCCGACGAGTTCGAGCGCCTCGAGGGTGCGATCGTCGACCGTCGGCGAGCCTCGAATCCAGCGAGCGACGACTCGCCGTGCGAAGTCCCGGAGCCGCTGGGACCACGGCCGGCGGACCCGGCCGCCGATATCCACGTTGCGCGCCACCGTCGTCTCGAACAGGCTCGCCCGCTGGAAGACCATGCCGATCCGCCGGCGGATCTCGAGTCGCTCGTCTCGAGAGCGAGCCCACGGGTCCGTCCCGTCACAGCGGACGACGCCGTCGGTCGGTCGCTCGAACAGGGCGGCCAGCCGCAACAGCGTGGTCTTGCCGGCCCCCGAGGGACCGATGATCGTCACGATCTCGCCGGACTCGACCTCGAGTGAAACGTCCGTCACGATTTCCGTGCCGTCGACGCCGTAGGCGACGTCCTCGAGCGCGAGGTTCATGGTCGTCTCATCGGGATCGGACGCGGGTTTCTCGTGGGCGTCGTATTTCTCGTGCATCATCGACCTCCGAGTCGCAAGACGATTCCGTTGACGAGCAAGACGAGGACGAGCAACACCGCGCCGAGTACCAGCGCCGTTTCGAACTCGCCCTTCCGGACCTCGAACTGGATCGCGGTGGTCAGGGTTCGGGTCTTCGAGGTGCCGTCGGCGTAGGCGATGTTACCGCCCACGATGAGGACGGAGCCGACCTCGCTGATCGCGCGACCGAACCCGGCGAGAATTCCCGTGATGACGCCGTATCGGGCCTCTTTGAGCGTAATCAGGGCGACATCGGCTCGCGTGCCACCGACCCCGTAGGCGGCCCCCTGCACGGCGTCGTCGACGCCTTCGATCGCCGAGAGCGCGACGCCGGTGATCACGGGCGCGGCGAGGACGAGTTGGGAGATGATCATCGCCTCGGGCGTGTAGATGAGGTTCAGGGTCCCCAGCGGCCCCTGATTCGAGAGGACGTACCAGACGAGGAGTCCGACGACGACGCTCGGAAACCCCATCCCGGTGTTGATGACGGCGGTGACGAACCGCTTCCCCCTGAAGTCCGAAAAGCCGACGGCGAAGGCGATCGGCAGGCTCAGGGCGGTACTCAGCAGGACCGCGATCAGACTGACCGTCAGCGAGATCCGGATGATGCTCCGGAGATAGGTCGGATCGGAGAACGCTTCGAATGCCATTAGTGGTGTGGGGAGAGCCGACCGCGATCAATCGCCCGACGAGTCCGGTTGCCACCCTTCGGGGACGTACTGCCGGAAGTTCGGGTCCGCCGACAGGGCCTCGGGATAGAACAGCTGTTCGCCGTTCGCGGTGAACTCCTCGATGATCTGTTGGCCCTCGGGGCTCGTGAAAAACCCGATGTACGACATCGCGAGGTCGTAGTTGACGTTCGGATGAATCTCGGGGTTGACCGCCATGATCCCGTACGGGTTCGCGAGTAGCTCCGGGCCGCCCTCGATCGGCCCTTCCACCAGGATCTCGAGGTCGAGGTCGTCCCGCGAGAGGTACGTGCCCCGATCGGCGAGCGTGTAGGCCCCCGACTCGTTCGCGTTGGTCAACGTCTCGCCCATCCCCTGCCCGAGTTCCTGGTACCACTCGCCGCCGGGTTCGACGCCGGCCTCGTCCCAGATCACGAGTTCCTTCGTGTGCGTTCCGGACTCGTCCCCGCGGGAGACGAACGTCGCCTCGGCGCTCGCGATCGCGTCGAAGGCGGCCGCCGCGCCCTCGGCGTCGCCGATGCCGGCCGGGTCGTCGCTCGGGCCGACGACGACGAAATCGTTGAACATCAGATCGCGCCGATTGACGCCGTACCCCTCCTGCATGAACTCGTCTTCGCGCGAGCGGGCGTGGACCAGAATCACGTCCGCGTTACCGTCTCGAGCGGAACGGATCGAGGCACCCGTTCCCTCCGCGTTGGCCGCGACGCGCACGCCGTATCGCTCCCTGAAGGCTTCGTTAATTTCGGTGAGCAGTCCCGTCGCTTCCGTACTCGTCGTCGTCGCGAGCGCGAGTTCCTCGCCGGCGATCGAGCCCTCACCGTCGTCCTCTCCCGATCCGATGCAGCCCGCAACGGCCGTCGCGATCCCCGCCGCGCTCGCCCCGAGGACCTCCCGGCGTCGATATTCCATATTGGGAACAACGATGGAAGACACTCCTATAAACGTACCGCTCCGAATAGCCGCCAGCGGTTACGACTCCCGCTCGAGACGGCGCTACCGGCGAAATAGTAACGATTTCCGGTTACGCAACGCCGACCGGAACGGCGTCGACCGTCGACGAATCACTCGGACTGTGCGACCGCCGCGACGACGTTCTGGACGTACCGCATGCTCGTCGCGATCGACATGATCCCGTCCATTAGCGCCTGCTGGGATGCGCCGTCCGGATAGACGCGGTACTCGACCTGCACCGTCTCCGCTTCGCGCAACTGACAGGAGATTCCCTCCTCGTTGAGAAACGTGTAGAACCCCGGCGTCGCCGCCAGCATCGGCCCGACGTACCGGAGCAACTCGGCGCGTTGCTGATCGTCGCGGAGCAGATTTCTGGTTTCCTCGGTGTCGAACCCGCTGCGGCCGACGATTCGAACCGGGCCGAACTCGCCCTCCTTGATCACGTGGACCGGTAGATGCGAGAGTTCGACCTGAAAATTGAACGCGGTGTCCTCGTCGGTGTGCTCGGTCACGTCGCGGATCGCCGTGTCGTCGAGCCAGTGGCGGACCTGCGTCTCGCTGATATGGGTTGTCATACCCGGTCGTCGACGGCGAGGCGAATAAGGTTTCAGCGGGAGTACGCATGGCTTCGCCCGGCTTCGTCTCGCCCCGTCTCGAGCGGGCTTACCCGGTCCCGACTAGTCGCACTCGGTCTCGAGCGAGTTCGAACCCGAACCGGCACCGACCGAACCCGATCCTGGCACTTACCCGTGCTTGTCCGGCATCGTCGAGTGCCGTGCGGTCCCGCGCATGTCCGCTCGCTTCGACGGCGGCGGTGCCATCGTCGAGTGGCGACTCGGGCCGCCCGACGCCGAGCCCCGGTTTCCGTCGCTTCCGAGTCCGGATCCGAGGAGGCCCTCGTCGTCCTCCGCGTCCGTATCGTCCGTCTCCGCTTCCTCGGCCGTGGCTTCGTCCGCGTCCTCGGCATCGGCGGCCGGTTCGTCGGTATCGTCCCCATCCCCAGCGGATTCGCCGCTGGCGGCCCCCGAACTCGCCGACTCGAGTCGCTCCTTCAGTTCGGAGACTTCGTCGCCGAAGTCGGCGAACGAATCGCTCATCGCCGATCGGAGACGGTCCCCGATGTCACCGGTGGTCTCTGACTCGTCCGGGTCCTCACTCTCGGTCGTGTCCGCTTCGTCGCTCGTCGATTCGTCCGCTCCGTCCTCGCTACTCGCCGGTTCGGCGTCCGGTTCGTCGCTGCCGCTGTCGCTCTCCTCGTCGTCACCGCCGGCCTCGGCCCGCTCGCCGATCGTCTCCCGGAGGTCGCCGACGGCCGCCTCGAGCCCCCCGTCGTCCGCCCGATCGGCGAGTTTCGAGAGGTGGAGCAACCGCTGGAGGTCCTCGAGGTTCTCCTGTTCGCCGCGGGCGATCGCCTCCGGGATCGAGCCCGGTTCGGTCCCGTCCTCGAGGGTGTCCAGCCCGACCGCCGCGAGCAGCTCGTCGGGCGCTGCCGACTCGAGCAGATCGCTCGCGTCCGCGGCGGCCTCGAGTAGATCCGTCTCGGCCGACTCGTCGTCGCCGTCCGCATCGCCCCCGGAAACGATCGACCCGCTGGACGCGTCGGCCTCGTTCAGTACCTCGTGTACCCGGTCGTGTAGTTGCGATTCGCTCATTGGTCTCTCCGAGATTACCGCGTGGTGTCCGCCTCTTTCCCCTCTCCGAACGGGGTTCGATGCGTGTCAGTCGACTACTCGGCTTCCGCCTCCGCTTCGGACTCCGACTCTTCGTCCGAATCCGACCCCTCGTCCGTCACCGTTTCGATGATCTCGTCGGTCATCTCCTCCCGGCTCAAATTCGCCTTCACGCCGACGTCCTTCGCGACCGACTGCAGATCGCTGTAGGACATCACCCCGAGGAAGTCCTCGAGGGTGTCCTTCCTGAGGTCCTCGAGGTCCTCCACGGACGGCTCGGACTCGTCCTCACCCTCATCGGCCGTATCGGCGTCCTCGTCAGCGTCTTCGGACGCTTCGGTATCCGGTTCGTCGCCTTCGTCGTCCGCCTCGTCGGCGACCTGATCGTCACCGCCGTCCTCGTCTTCCGTTTCCTCTGCGGATTCCTCGTCCTCGGACTCCGCCGGCTCCTCGTCTTCGTCCGTCGGTTCCGAGTCCGCTTCCTCCGCCGATTCGTCCGCGGCGTCGTCGCTCTCGCCGCCGCCGATCCCCTCGAGGAGTCCGTCGACGCTGCTCCCCTCGGTGACGCCCTTGGCCATCGACTCGAGGGACTCGCGGCCCTCCATCTCCGAGACCGAGTCGCGGATGGCGTTCCGAATCGCCGTCGGGAGTTCGGACTGCAGGTCGCCGAGGTCCTTCCCTTCCTCGACGCCCTCGTCGATCGTCTCGTGGATCTCGCGGCCGATCGCGGTCCCCAGTTCGCGGCCGAGTTGTTCGCCGAACTGGCGGCCGACCGCGGCCCCGATCTCGCTCCCGTCGATGCTGTCCTCGATGCTGCCGTCGCCGAGCATATCGGCCACGTCGACCTGATTGCTGACCTCTTCGGCGACCATGCTCTTCAGCCCCGATCCGTCACTCACGGCGATCACCTCGCGTGTGATCCGATTCGGTGGTGTCGCGATTCCGTGTCATGGGCTTACTCCTCCTCGGCTTCCGCTTCCATCTCTTCGTCGTCTTCCGTCTCCTCGGTGGCGTCGTCCTGATCGGACGCCTCTTCCTCGCCCGATTCGGCGTCGCTCTGCTCGTCGCTCTCGCCTTCGGCCTCGGCTTCCGCGTCGCCTTCCTCCTCGGCTTCGTCGTCTTCGGATTCATCGGGTTCGGCGCTTTCCTCGTCCGCCGATTCCTCGTCCTCGTCTTCGTCCTCGGACTCCTCCGATTCCTCCTCTGCCGTCTCTTCGTCTTCGGCGCCCTCCTCGGATTCGTCGTCCTCGCTCTCCGACTCGGCCTCGTCGCTGCTGAGCAGTTCCTCGACGACCATATCGCCGATCGTCCGGCCGAGGGACTCGCCGACCTTCCGTCCGACGAGCGCGCCGATCTGGCCGCCCAGCGCCGCGCCGAGGGGCATGTCCCCGTCGATCTCCTCTTCCCACTGGGTCCCTTCGACCAGTTGATCGACGTCGATGTTTTCCGTGATCTTCTCCGTGTCAATCCGCTGTGTGAGTGATTCGTCGCTCATGATGATGCCTCCGCCTGTGACGTCGCGTCGGGTCCGCCGCCGGACGCTTCCTCGTCGCTCTCGGGCTCGAGTTGCTCGATCAACTGTTCGATCACTTCGCTGACGACCGTCGCCACGAGTTCTTCGACCGGGAACCCGGGGACGAGACCGGCGAGTTGCTCCTTCAGCCAGCCGGCCGCTCTGGAGAGGGGACCGGGGGTCTCCGATCCAGTCTCCTCCTCGTCTGCTGCCTCCTCGGGTTCCGCGGCCTCTTCGTCTTCCGCGGCTTCCTCGTCTTCCACTTCGGCCGCTTCATCGGCAGTGTCCTCGGCTTCGTCGGCCGCTCCGCCGAAGAGCCCGCGGAGCCACTCCACGGGCTTGCCGAGGATCGATTTCAGCCACCCGGCGGCCGACGAGAGCGGTCCAGTGGACTCAGCCTCTTCATCCTCTCCCTCGGCCGCTTCGTCCGCATCGCCCTCTGCTTCGTCACCGCCGATACCGAGCAGACTGGTGAGCCACTCCTTGGGCTTGCTGAGCAGTCCGCTGAGGAATTCCTTCGGTCGCTTGAGCAGCCCGCTGAGAGCCTCCTTGGCCTTCCCGGGGAGCTGCTTGAGCAGTTCTACCGGCTTGCTCAGGAGCGACTTTACCTTGTCCAGCATGGCACCGGGACCGTCCAGCAGTCCCGTCACCGCCGACAGCAGATTTCCGAGCAGATTGTTCCCGCCCGGTCGCGCCGAGACGTCGAGTTGGACCGGATTCAGGTTCACCTCGAGGCCGAGCACGTCGAGAAAGAGGCCGTCGAGGTCGAGGTGGAGGACGCCGGAGGCGTCGTCGCCCTCGTAGACGTCTTCGGCGTCCTCGGCGTGGCCCTCCTCGCGGTCGTCGTCGACGAGGTCACCGGTGTCCTCGCGTTCGTCCTCGTCTTCGCCGGCCTCTTCTTCTTCGACTCCCTCGTCGGCTTCTGGCGATTCGTTTTCGATGTCCTCCTCGGCCTCTTCCTCAGCCTCCTCTTCGGCCTCCTGGTCCTCTGCTTCTTCTTCAGTTTCCTCTTCAGCCGCTTGATCTTCTTCCTCAGCCTCTTCTTCAGTTTCCTCTTCGGCCTCTTGATCTTCTTCCTCTGCTTCTTCTTCAGTTTCCTCTTCGTCCTCTTGATCTTCTTCCTCTGCTTCTTCTTCAGTTTCCTCTTCGTCCTCCTGGTCCTCTTCCTCCGCTTCTTCTTCAGCTTCCTCTTCGGCCTCTTGATCCGCTTCCTCAGCTTCCGCTTCGGCTTCTTCCTCGGCTTCCTGAGATTCGTCCGCAGCCTCTTCTTCAGCCGCGTCCGCCTCGTCGCCCTCGGGCGTGTCTTCGGCTTCGGTGTCCTCGTCGGCCTCTTCCATCTCCGCTTGCCCGCCGTCGGTCATCACCCGGGGCGGCGGTCCCGCCTCCCGGTCTTCCTCATCGGGACGGCTCGAGGAGCGCTCGACCCTCTCGGGATCCGAACGGTCCTCGCGGCCGTCATGTGCGAAATCCTTGGTCATTATACGGACGAAAAGACGGCAGTGAGCGTTGTGGTGGTTGGCCTTGCGTATGCGACTCGCCGACAGGTATGGGAGAAGAGAGTCGCCGCGGAAAACCGGTCGAACCGACGACCGTCGCTACTCGAGCGAGCCGACCCGGAGCGCGTACTCGCCGCGGGTCTCGCCCTCGTCGTGGTACTCGACGGGTTCCTCGACGGCCGCGACAGTCCCGTTTTCGACGGCGGCCGCCGTCGCGATTCCCTCGAGGCGCTCACAGCCGCCGTCACCGGACTCGAGGTCGAACCAGCGGACGGCGTGCGTGTCGGGATCGCGGACGCGGAAATTCTGGGCGCAGGGCGCGATCAACCGCTCGCCGTCCGCGGCGAGGCCGTGGACGAAGCCGCGAACCGCGTCGTCCCACAGGAGATCGCCGTCGGCGTCGAACGCGGCCACTCGGTGTTCGTTCGGGTGTCGGGAGTCGGTCTCCCGGCTCTCGACCGCGTAGGTGTTGCCGGTCACGAACGCCACGCGGCCGTCGCTCGCGTACGCGTGGTTCGGATAGGCGTACAGCCGCTCGCCGTCGATCTCGGTCTCCGTCGCGAGGTCGACGCGCCAGCGCTCGGCACCGCCGGGCCCGAGCAGGTAGCCGCGCTTGTCGCCGTGACTCGAGACCGCGATCGAATCGCCGTCGAACGAGACGTCGCCGACGCGGCGGTCGCCCTCCGTGCCGGGGTCCCACGTCCACTCGAGGTCGCCCGATTCGGTCCCGAGGACGACCAGACCGGTGTCGTGGTCGCCCATACAGCGGTTGTAGCCGACCGCGAGGCGCTCGCCCGCAGTGTCGAGATCGAGCGCGATCGGCGAGGCGTCGGTCTCGTACGTCCAGCGGATCGAGCCGTCGGCCTCGAACGCGTAGACGGTGCTGTGCCACTGCCGCCGTTCGCCGTCGCGTTCGTAGCGTCGGGCGGCGGCGTAGAGCCGTTCGTTGCCGTCGGCGTCGGTCCCCGTCTCGAGCGCCACGATGTAGGGCAGGTAGAAGACGGTATCTTTGACCGCCTCGCCGAGGTCGTCGACGGTGTCGTACCGCCAGCGCTGTGCCCCCGACTCGGCGTCGTAGGCCGCGATCGTCCCGCTTTCGCCGCGGCCGGCGACGACGATGGTCTCGTCGCGCTCGGCTCCGTTACCTGCGAGCGATGCGATTCCAACTGCATGGTCCGGATGATCGACCGTCCACCGGGCCTCGAGCGAGTCGGTTTCGCGGGCGGTGACGGTCCCGTCCCACTCGCCGGTGACGACGAGGTCGCCGGATTCGGCGAACCCGACCGCGGATCGGGTCCACATGTGGCGGCTTCGGGCCGTCTCGATCTCGCCGAGCGGGACCGAGCGGAACTGGCGGGGCCGGTCGCGTTCGGTATCGGCAGTGTCGGCCATCGTCACTCCTCGACGGGGAAGGTCTCGTGGAGCGTGTCGTGGGCGTCGCCGAGTCCGCCGACGATGTGCTCGCCCTGCGCGCTCAGTCGTTGCACGGCTCGCTCGGCGTCGCGGACCGCCAGCAGTCGCCCCCGCGTATAGTCGTACTCTGGGTCGTCGCTGTCCATCGACGCGACTTCCTCCTCCAAATCGACCAGCGCCGCGTCGAGGTGGCGCTCGACCTCGGCGAGGCTGTCGGCCTCCGCGAGCCCCTGAATGGGGCCCTCGAGGTGGCCCTCGAGTTCCTTCTCCGCGTGATCGCGGGCGCTGTCGTCCCCGACGCCGAGGACGTTCATCAGTCCGAGTCGTAGTGCTTCGATTTCGTAGCAGCTCATAGGTGTCTGTCGTGAATGGGTATTCGAATTCTGGTTCCGTCTCGGTACTACAGCGTCTGATCGACGAGGTCGCTGACGATGCGGTCCCGGTCGAGGTGGTCCCCCACGATCCGTTCGGCGTCCTCGTCCTCGACGCCGCCGTACCAGATGCCGTCGGGGTAGACCGCGACCATCGGCCCGTCGCCACAGCGGCCGAGACACGAGGAGCGGGTGATGCGGGCATCGCAGTGCTCCGAGTCTCGAACCTCCTGCCGGAGTCGCTCGAGGACCGCCGGCGAGCCCATCTTCGCGCAGGTCTGGTTGGTACAGACCGCGACGTGCTTTTCGGGTGCGTCGTGGCTGTGCGGTTCGTCGTCGACGTCCTCGCGGTCGGCGTGGGCCTCCTGATGGGCCAGCGCTCGGAGCATGGCTCGGGCCCCGCCGACGTCTTCCTCGTAGCCCTCGAGGTCGACCTTGTACTTACAGGTGTCACAGGACATCTCGACGCTGTCGGTGCGGGCCTCCTGCCAGCGGTCGGCGAAGACGTCCAGCAGCCGGGAGTCCGTGCCGAGCGGGTCGCCGGCCAGCGCGTCGACGTAGGGGTAGTCCGCGTCGAACTCCGCGGTCCAGTCCCGGACCCGCTGGGTCAACACGCCGTCGCCGAGCATGTACGGCAGGACGACGACCGCGTCCGGGCGGTGCTTCGAGAGCCCGTGGAGGGTGTCCTCGAGCGTCGGCTCCGTGACGCCGATGAACGTCGCCTCGACGCGGTCGAACGCGCGGCCCTCGTAGAGCAGTCGGGCGAGTTTGTGCACGTCGCCGTTGGCGTCCGGATCACTCGAGCCCCGGCCACAGACGACGACGGCCACGTCGTCGTCCGCGCGGTCGACGCCAAGTTCCGCTTCGACCGCAGCGGCGCGGTCGTCCAGCAGGTCCAGAATCGCGGGATGGACCCCGAGGTGCGAGCCGTTGTTGATCTCGAGGTCGTGTTCGGCTCGGGCCTGCTCGATCGCCAGCGGCACGTCGTTCTTGACGTGGCTCGCAGCAAAGAGCGAGCAGTGGACGACGGTTACCTGCGACGCGACGGGCCCGAGTTGTGCGAAGGCCTCGTCGATCGCCGGCTCCGCGAGTTCGAGGAACGCGGCGTCGACCGGAATCCCCAGTCGGGACTCGAGGGCGGCGGCCAGTTCGCGGACCTGTTCGTTGGACTTCTCGCGCCGGGAGCCGTGGCCGATCAGGAGGACGGCCTCGTCGTCGAAGCCGGCTGTCGATGCGGGCGTGGTCTGGTCGGGTGTACTCATCGGTGTCGTGGGTGTTGGTCGGGTAGTTACTCGTCGTCGTACGCCGTCGCCTGCTCGAGGCTCCGCTCGAGTTTACGGCGGCGACTCGGGGCGAACAGTCCGGTTTCCTCGCAGTCCTCGTAGAGCCACGTGCCGAACGCGGGCGCGGCGTCGTCGTCGACGCCGAACCAGTAGCCGCCCGAGGAGGTCTCGGACAGCTCGTCGAACGGCGCATCGACGGGACAGTCGGCGATCAGTTCCTGTGCGAACGCGAGCAGGTCTTCGTCGTCGTGGACGAACGAGATGCCGACGGTGCCGCTCGAGGACTTGAAGCAGACGGTGCCACAGCCCTCGAGCAGGCCCCGGAGCAGTTCCCGATCGTAGTCCGAGAACGCGCCGAAGCGGTAGTTCCCACGGCCGTCGACTGGCAGCCCGAGCGCGCCGCTGCGACCGAGCAGCCCCGACTCGTCGCCGTCGATCGACAGCGTGTACTCGTCTTCGGTGCGCGTGATCGAGGTGTCGTGGGCGTAGTCGCGGGTCGTCGTGTCGTGCTCGAGGTCGCCGCCGGCTACGGCGGCGAGCACCTGCGCTGATGCCTCGTCGTTGGCGACGACCTCGATGCCGTCATCGGAAACGTCGCCGCTCCCGGCGACGTGACCCCAGAAGTACGCCGTGGCGGCGTGACCCGCGAGCGGATCGGCCGGCACTTCGATTTCGGTCGCTTCGGTCTCGCTCATTCGCCCACCTCCTCGACGACGATCGCGTCCGTCGGACAGGCCGCTGCAGCCTGCTGGGCTTCGTCGATGCGGTCGTCGTCGAACGTCGCGACGACGCGCTCGGCGTTGTCGGTGACCTCGCCCTCGCAGTCGTAGACCGGGTCCGCGCCCGGGTCGACGGTCGCGAGGCCGTCCTCGCCCTCGATAAAGCGCGGGTCGCGGGTCAGACAGGCGAAGATGCCGTCGCAGGCGTCCTTTTCGATTGTAACTTCGTATCGTGGCATTGTGGGTGTCCTCCGAATCCTCAGTAGTCGTACTTCGTCTCGTAGCCGCGCGGGGTGACCATCCGGTCGTCCCAGACGTAGGTGTCCTCGTTGCCGACGACGATCGTCGTCGTCATGTCGATGATCTCGCTCTCGCCGAGGTCCTCGAGTTCGCCGAGTTCGGTGATCATCACCTGCTCGTCCTCGCGGCCGGCGCCGTGGACGATGCCAACGGGTGTGTCCGCGTCGCGGTGGGCCATGAGGATCTCGCAGGCCTTCTCGAAGTTCTCCCGGCGCTTGCGGCTCCACGGGTTGTAGATCGTGATCGTGAAGGACTCCTTGGCGGCGGAGTGGAGCCGAGACTCGATCTCGGGCATCGGGACGAGGTGATCCGACAGCGAGATCGAGACGGTGTCGTTGACCAGCGGCGCGCCCAGTCGGGCCGCACAGGACTGGGCCGCCGGCACGCCCGGCACGGCCTCGAAGTCGACCATCGACGCCGTCGCGCCCTTGGACTCGAGGATCTCGAGTGCGAGCCCGCCGAGCGCGTAGACGTTGGGGTCGCCGCTGCCGACGATGGCGACGTCGTTGCCCGCGAGCGCGCGGTCGATGGCTTCCTCGGTGCGGGACACTTCGCCGCACATCGGCGTGTCGTACAGCTCGTCGGCCTCCTCGGTGATCTCGTCCGGAATGAGGTCGATGTAGGTCGTGTAGCCGACGATGTGGTCGGCCTCGAGCAGCGCGGTCTTCGCGCGGTCGGTCATCCCCTCCGGGTGGCCGGGACCGAGACCGACGGCACTCAGTTGGCCCGGCTCGGCGTCGAAGTCGTCGACAGTGGAGCCGACCTCCTTCTCGTTCGACCCGTCGTCGTCGGAACTCGCACCACAACTCGAGGACGAAGATGAGGAGCTGGAACTCGAGGAGGCTCCGCACTTCGAACTGCTGGAGTCGTCCGTACTCGTGTTCGACGCGCCACATTTTGAACTCGGGCTATCGGTGCTCGTCTCACTGGAACTGCTTTCCGTACTCGAGGCTCCGCATTTGGAAGTCGATTCGTCGTCGGCGTCCGCGTTGGTGTCCGTACTCATGGGTGTGGTAGTGTTTCAGAAGTCGTCGACGTCACGCCCGCCGCGGGGGGTGACGAGGTACGTTCGGTCGTCGTTGCGCCACGTTTCGGTCTCGTGGTTGCCGATGATCAGCGAGGTGCCCATCCCGGAGACCTTGTCGTCGTGGTCGGCGGCCTCGCCGAGGGTCGTAATGTACTGGCTCTCGCCGTTGCGGCCGGCGTCCGCGCGGCCGGCGTCGTTGACGATGGCCACGTAGGCGTCGTCGGTCCGCTCCTCGCGGACGATCTCGACGGCCTTCTCGTAGTTGCGCCAGCAGTTGTAGAGGACGATCACGAAATCGGAGATCGCCGCCGCGCGAAGCTTCTCCTCGATCTCGTCCCAGCCGCGCCACTTGTCCGACAGCGAGACCGTACAGAAGTCGTTACACAGCGGTGCGCCGACGTTGGCCGACCCGCCGAGTGCCGCGGTGAGACCGGGAACGATCTCGATCGGTACGTCCGTCGCGTCGTCCTCCTCGGCCATCTTGAAGATGAGGTCGGACTTGCCGTAGACCGACGGATCGCCGCCGGAGACGTGGGCCACGTCCTTCCCCTCGCGGACGTGGTCGAACGCCGCGCGGGCGAGTTCGATCTGGCGACCCATCGTCGAGCGGATGATCTCCTGCTCGAAGCCATCGCCGCGGACCGCGATGCCGTCATCGTCCGTCTCCTCCTCCGGCAGCAGGGTGCCGTCATCGCGCAGGAACTCCTGATAGAGGCTCGAGGCGATGACGACCTCCGAGGACTCGATGACCTCCTTGGCCCGCTTGGTCATGTGGTCGGGCAGGCCGGGGCCGATGCCGACGACGTAGAGCGTGCCGTGGTCGTCGGGGGTGCCGCCTGCCTCGGCGTCAGTCGATTCGGCGTCCGAACTCATCGCCCGATCGCCACCGTGACCTCGTTCTCGTAGCTGATTTTCTCGAGGATCAGTTCCTGCTCGGCCCCGCCGGCGATCGCCGACGCTTCCGAAACGCCCGGCCAGCCGATCAGCTCCTTCGACTTCGAGGGGGTCGGCCCCTCGTGTTCGAGCAGGGTCTCCTTGCCGAAGGCGACGACGCCCAGATCGAGTTCTTGGGCTGCCTCGAGCAGGCCTTCCTCGTCTTCCTTCCGGGTCGCGGTGCCGACGAACTCGACGTCCGCGAGGTCGTAGTCGGTCTGCTCGAGGGCGTCCTCCCACGCGGCGAGGAACGCCTCCTTGCTCGCGCCGGAGACGCTGCCGGTGCCGAGGACGACGCCGTCGTCTTTGTTGCGCTTGAGAACCGTCACGTCGTCACCGACGAGGACGGCTTTCGGCCCCTCGAGTCGCTCGACGGGACCGAGATTGTCGTCGAGAACGGCGAGGTTCGTCTTGACCGTCGAATCGCCGTTGACGACGTGGGTGTCCATCGCCTTCGCGCGGGACTCGACGCCCTGCTTGCCGGCGGCCTCGCTGGCGGTGGTCATCGCCGGCACGGCACCCATCGTCGCCAGGTCCTGTGCGACCTGATTCGCGCCGTGGTGGCCGCCCGTGATCGGGATCGCCCACGTCAGTTCCTCGTCGACCACACAGATCGCGGGGTCGTCCCACTTGTCGTCGAGCAGGTGGGCCGTCTTCCGCATCGCAATCCCCGAGGCCATCAGGCCGATGAAGCAGTCGTACTCGCCCCAGTGCTCCTCGAAGACATCGCCGTGGTACTCGATGATGTCGATCGCCTCGTAGCGATCGCCGATCTCCGATTTGATCTCCTCGGCGGTGTCCATCTTCCGGCCGAAGGAGATGATCGCGATCTCCTCGGCGACTTCGCCGTCCGAATCCGCCGTCGAACAGTGGCCGCCGCCGGAGTCCGATTCCGAATCGTCCGTCGTGTCCGCGTTCTCAGTTCCTGAACTCATTGTGTAACTCCTCTCGTACCGAAATCGTCCGTTCCACGTCTAATCGACCCGTCCAGTCCACCGATCGGGTGGGACCGAAAGGGGCCAGTTCCCGCGGCGAAGGCGGACGAAGCAACACCGCAGGGAGGGAGCCCTGCGACCGACCGAGACGCGCAGCGAGGCCCCCGAGTCGCGGGAACTGGGGGCTTTCACCGTGGTTGCGGTCTCGAGTCCGAATCATCTCAGTCATCACTCGCCTCCGTTTCAGCCGAATTTTCCGAAGAACCGCGATTGGCCCAATCACCGTAGAGGAAGGAACGCTCGTAGCCCGCGCCGGTCACGGCGTCGCCGATGACGACCAGCGCCGAGGCGCGGTAGCCCGCCTCCTCGACTTTGTCAGCGATGTCGCCGATCGAACCGACGATCACGTCCTCGTCCGGCCACGAGGCGTGGTAGATCACCGCGACCGGCGTCTCGGGGTCGTGGTCGTCCTCGAGCAGTCGGTCCATCGTGTCCCGAACCGCGTGGGTGCCGAGGTAGATGCAGGTCGTAACGTCGCCCATCTCGACGAAGTCGGAGATGTGGTCCTCCTCCGGGGTCAGGGTTTTCCCCTGCGGCCGGGTGAACGCGACGTGGTTCGACACTTCGTTGAGCGTCAGTTGCGTCCGCAGCGTCGCGCTGGCCGCGAAGGCCGAGGTGACGCCCGGCACGAAGTGGGTCGGCACGCCCTCGTGTTCCAGCGCGTCCATTTGCTCTAAGGCGGCCCCGTAGATGGCCGGATCGCCGCTGTGCAGGCGGACGACGTTGTCGCCGTCCTCGTAGGCGTCCCGCATCAGCGGGATCAGTTCCTCGAGGTCCTTTCCGACGGAATTGACCAACTCAGCGTGGCCGCAGTACTCGTCCAACAGTTCGCTGTTGACCAGCGAGCCCGCGTGCACGACGAGATCGGCTTCCTCGAGCAGTTCCTTCCCGGCGACGGTCAGCAGTCGCGGGTTGCCGGGACCGGCACCGACGAAGGGAATCCCCTCCTGTTCGTCGCCGGCGCTGTGCTCGAAGATCCGGTCGTCCAGTTCCTCGCGGCGGCGCTCGCCCTGGGAGTCGATCGCGTCCTGCGGGTCGTTCGGCGCGTCGTCAGTCATCGATGGCCTCCGCCGTATCCGCAGTCGTCGCTTCCTCCGATCCGGACTTCTCGGACCCGAAGGCAGCCGTCGCCTGCTCGACCTCGAGGTCTTCCTTCTCGGCGTAGGCGAGCGTGTAGTAGTCCCGTTCGTCGATCTCGCTTGGGTCGTCGGTGACGAGGGTCTCGCCCTGTTCCATGAACAGCCGGCGGCCGTAGGTCACGTCGTAGCCGGCCGCGACGAGTCCCTCGTGGGTCGCCGGCGCGTCGGTGACCTTGAACAAGATCATCCGATCCGGCCCCGTGGGACTGTGGCCGCTCGCGGCCTCCCGCAGGGAGAGCCCGGCACCGGCCTCGATCTCGACCCCCATCGCGGTCGCGAACGCGGTCACGGCGCTCACGCCGGGGACGATCTCGAGGTCGATGTCCGAATGAAAGGCGTCGATCGTCCGGCGCAGGTGGCCGAACGTCGAGTAGACGTTCGGATCGCCCAGCGTCACGAAGGCGACATCGCCGTCGCGGGCGTTGGGAGCGATCTCCGCGGCGGCCTCCTTCCAGGCCGCTCGCAGCTTCTCTTCGTCTTTCGTCATCGGGAAGTCGAGGTCCCCGATCTTCGACTCGTCGACGTGGTTCAGCGCGACGGTTCTGGACAGCCGGCCCGGCGAGTAGACCACGTCCGCGTTCTCGAGGACTTCCTTCCCGCGAACCGTCACGAGATCGGCCTCGCCGGGACCGAGTCCGACGCCGTAGAGCGTCATTGTCGACTCTCCCCGCTACCGTCGGCTGCAACTGTCTTCCCGCCGTCTCCGTCCTCGTCGTCCGGCGTTGCACTCCCGACCAGCATGTACACCGGGTTGTCCGAGTTGAAACTCGTCGCCCCGGCGAGTTCGTAGCCGTGGCTCACCTGGAACTGGACGACCTCCTCGAGCAGGTCCCGCTCGCGGAAGGCCGCCGTCGCTTCGCCCGCGACCTCGAGCCGCGAGACGTTCATGACGACGCGGTCGATCTCGGTCTCGACGGCGTGGTCGAGGACCGCCTCGAAGTTCCGGCTCCCGCCCAGAAAGAGCGCGTCGGCGTCGTCGGGTAGCCCCTCGGGCGCTTCCGCGTTGCGGAGTTCGACATCCGCTCGCACGGCGTCCTCGTTTGCCGCGAGGTTGCGCTCGGTCGTCTCGAGTCGTTCGGGTTTCCGCTCGAGAGCGGTCACTCGCCCGGCTCGCTGTGCGGCTTCGATGGTGACGGCCCCCGTGCAGGAGCCGACCTCCGCGAAGTGGTCGTCCGGCTCGAGCGCGAGCTTCGAGCGGACGACGGCGCGGACCTCCGACTTCGTGGGTCCGGCCTTCGCGTCGTGTGGAAGCGCGATGGGTGGCATCATCCGTTGGAACAGAGCCCGTCCCTAAAACAATTTTGTTTGGGGTAGAACAACTACGATTGCCCAGGTGGAGTTGGAGTAGGACAACGAGAGTTGTCGAACACAGCCGGACCGTTCGCTCAGACTGAAAATGCCGCCGAGAAGCCGCCGCAGCGGGCGGTCACCACTCCATCCCGCCGTTGATTCCGAGGACCTGCCCGGTCATGTATTCGGCCTGATCGCCGGCGAGGAATCGGACCATGCCGACGATGTCCTCGGGTTCGGCGAACCGATCGAGGGGAATGTCCGCACGGATTTTGTCCTGCACGCGGTCGGGCACCTTCTCGAGCATGTCCGTCTCGGTAAAGCCCGGCGCGACGCAGTTAGCCGTCGAACCGTGGCTGGCGAGTTCGAGCGCCAGCGTCCGGGTGAACGCGAAGAGCCCGCCCTTCGAGGTCGCGTAGTTGGCCTGCCCGTAGTTTCCCTGCTGGCCGACCACGCTCGAGATGTTGATCAGCCGGCCGTGCTCGGACGTTTTGATGTCCTCGTAGAACGCCTTCGTGCAGTTGAACGTTCCATTGAGGTTGACGTCGATGACCGTCTGCCAGTCCTCGTAGGTCATGTCCTCGAACGTCCGGTCGACGGTGATCCCCGCGTTGTTGACCAGCACGTCGATTTCGCCGAGTTCCTCGCGGACCGCCGCGGCCATCCGCTCGACGGCCGCCGGGTCCGACACGTCGGCCTGGACGGGAACCGCCGTCTCGCCGTTTTCCTCGATCGTCTCGGTGACCTCGCGTGCCTGTGCCTCCGAGGAGCGGTAGTTGACCGCCACGTCGGCACCGCAGCGAGCGAGTTCGAACGCGATCTCGCGACCGATCCCGCGAGACGATCCCGTTACGAGACAGGTTCGGTCGGTCAGCGGGCGACGCGACAGGGGCTCGAGGCGCTGGACGGTTTCGGCCATACTCGCCCTACGCGCCCATTCGTGTTAATTATTTGACTGTGTTTCAGACTTCGTGAAAGACCGGAATCCAGTTATGTCTCGCTCGTCCCGACGGCCTCGAGGAACCGATCGAACGCCCCGCTTTCGGCGTGGACGTGGACGTACGTGCCGAGCGAGTCGTACTCGGTCAGGCCGTCGTGGTCGCCGTCGATGCCGTCGCCCCGCACCGTCTCGAAGGCAAAT
The DNA here is from genome assembly GCF_052439245.1 of Natrinema sp. LN54. Lineage (NCBI taxonomy): Archaea > Methanobacteriati > Methanobacteriota > Halobacteria > Halobacteriales > Natrialbaceae > Natrinema > Natrinema sp. LN54. The sequence goes on along the minus strand of NZ_JBQVRP010000002.1, from coordinate 714,193 downwards.
CGGGCGTCGCCGTCGACGTCGGCGCTCGAGTAGTGGAACTCGTGGCCCCGGATCGTCTCGCCAGCGTCGGCGGTCAGCGCCCCGTCGACGGCCTCGAGTTCGACGTGATCGAGCGCCTGATAGCGGTCGTGCATGGTCACATCCGCGGGGAGGATGCCAGCCATCTCGTGGCGCTCGCCCGCCGCAGTGGTCAGCGACCGGCTCATGGCCATCAGCCCGCCGCACTCGCCGAGGACCGGAAGCCCGTCGGCGGCCAGATCGCCGAGTTCGGCGAGGGTGCCGGCCGACTCGAGTTCGGCGGCGTGGAGTTCGGGGTAGCCGCCGGGGAGGTAGACCGCGTCGGCGTCCGGGACGGGGTCGCCCGCGACCGGCGAGAACGTGACGACCTCGGCGCGCTCCCGAAATCGCTCGATCGTCGCGGGATACCGGAAACAAAACGCGGCGTCGCTGGCGACGGCGATCGTCGCGTCGACCGGCGCCGCGCTCGCGGCGCTCGGCGATGGTGACTCCGGGGCCGGTGGCTCGCTCGCGACGGTAGCCAGTCGCTCGGCCTCGAGCGATTCGGCGGCCTCCCGCAACGCCACTCTCGGCAAGGCGGCTTCACCGCCCATCTCGAGCCCGAGGTGTCGATCCGGAATCTCGAGGTCGTCGTTCGGCGGAATCCGACCGAAGTATGCGAGGTCGTCGGGTAGGGCGTCGCGGATGCCCTGCTCGTGGCGGCCGCCGTGGGCCCGCTGGGCGACGACGCCGGCCACTTCGATATCGCGACCGATGGTGTCGGCGTACTCGCGGAAGCCGAGCGCGGTCGCCGCGACGCTCTCCATGCCCGCCTTGGCGTCGACCACGAGGACGACCGGCAGGTCGAGCGCCTCGGCGACCATGGCGGTGCTCGAGCCGTCGCCGTCGTACAGCCCCATCACGCCCTCGACAACGCAAACGTCGCCCTCGCCGCGGCGGTAGTTCCGCCGGAGGCCGTCCGCGCCGCAGAGCCACAGATCGAGCGTGCGGGAGGGCCGACCGGCGATCGCCTCGTGGTGGCTCGGATCGATGAAGTCCGGGCCCGCCTTGGCGGGCTGGACCTCGTGGCCGGCGTCCTCGAGCGCCTGAATGATCGACAGCGTCGCGACTGTCTTTCCGACGCCGGAGCTGACGCCACCGAGGACGAATCCGTTCATCATTGTGGTTGCGTTCGCACAACTGAACTTGAATCCGTCGGAACGGGGCGTAAGCGGCTGTTTCGATGGGGGAGCGGCTCGCTCGAGAGAGGACGAGAGATCGGACACGCGTTCTGCTATCGTGCCAACAGGGAATTTCCACTTCCTCCCCAGCCGATTCGCTCACTCGCAGGCTCGTTCGCTCATCCAGTGTCAGAGCGAGCGCTGACACGCCTTCTCGCGAAGACCTCGCACGGTTCGGACCACGGTTCGCAGTCGCTCACCGTGGCCAAGCGCGCGCCACGGCACGCTAGTTTCCCGGAGTGCGCTGTTCTCAGGACAGTGTGCAGCGATCGATATCCGCGTCGCAATCTGAGGCGACCGAAACCGTGTTGGGCATCGTCCGCGTTCGAGAACCCGAGACCAATGGACGACGTGACGACGGCCGCTGAGACGGTGCCGGCGCTGAAAGAACGGGCCGGCGTCGTCAACGCCCTGCTCGACGGCGCGCAGACGGTGCTCGTTCGCCATCCGACGCTCGACCCGGGAACGATCGACGACCGGTTCGTCCTCTACCCGGCCTACAGCCATCAGGAACCGGCCCGCTACCAGTCCCGGTACGAGCAGTACTACCACCGATCGAGCGCGAAACCCGACGGCGGCGTGCCGGTCCGCGCCGTCGCCGAGGTCCGCGAGGAGTACACGATTTCGAGCGACGACCTCGCCGCCCTCGCGCGCCACTACGTCTACACGCCCGAGGGACTCCGCGACAAGTACGATCCGGACGACGACCTGCGGGTGCTGTTGCTCCGCGTGTCGGCACTCGAGTCGCCGCGTCTCATCGAGGAACGCGGGAGCTACCGGGGCTGTCGCGCGTGGATCGAACTGGTCGACGAGGTGGCCGTGGACCCCGACGCAGCCGTGCCCGTGCTGGACGACGCGACCTTCGCCGAACGGCGGGCGGCGGTCCGAGACGCGCTCGAGTGACCCCACCCACCGACGAACTTAACCGCTCGAGTCGGTTACGATTCGCCGCTCGAACTATGAGTGAAGAAACAGGACCCGACACCGAACGGCACCTCCGCGAGGCGCTCAGACAGCTGGGCGAGGCACGGGACGACGAGGACCTCCGGAAGACTCACTCCGTCGCGCTCGAAGAGGTCGAGAATACCGTTTCGACGGTCCTGCGGGAGTACGAACAAGACGAGTAAGGCCAAGCTAATCGGTCGTCCGCCACCTGACTGTGTCCGTGGCCCCTGATCGCAGACATAGTCGCTCGCGGACACGCGCAGAATCCGCTACCCGTTCGCGAAACAGTTATTTTGGCCACTCGATAATCACAGCGAACAATGGCATTCGAGGACCGTCGCGTCGGTTCATACCGATCCGCAGGCCGGAGGGGGAGACAGTCGTGACGGATCGAGACGACGCGGCCGTCAAAGAGCGCGTCCAGCAGTACTGGAACGACCGCGCGGAATCGTACGACGGAGACAGCCACCACGCCGTACACGGCGACGAGCAGCGCGACGCCTGGCTGTCGATCCTTCGGGACCGGTTCGGTGACGGTGACCCACCCCAGCGGGTTCTCGACGTCGGCTGTGGAACGGGCGTCATCTCGCTGTTGCTGGCCGAACTCGGTCACGACGTCTCCGGCGTCGACCTCTCGACGGACATGCTCGAGCGCGCTCGAGCGAAAGCCCGCGAGCGCGACCGGTCGGTCGAGTTCCGAAACGGGGACGCGGAATCGATCTCGGAGCCCGAGAACACGTACGACATGCTGACGGCCCGCCACCTCATCTGGACGCTGCCGAACCCGTCGGCGGCGCTTCGGGAGTGGCAACGGGTCGTCCGTCCGGGCGGCCGGATCGTCCTGATCGAGGGCCACTGGGACTTCGAGGAACCGTTCGACGGCTATGAAGAGATCCACGACGAGTTGCCGCTGTACGACGGACGCCCGCCCGAAGCGTTGGTCGACGTACTCGAAGAACACGGGCTCGAGCGGGTCGAATACGAGCCGCTGATGGAGTCGGTACTCTGGGGCGAAGAGCCGAACTACGAGCAGTACGTCGTCGCCGGCGACGTTCCGGAGTGAGACGGCAGCGGAGACCGAACGGGGACGACGACGGAGAGATCGCCTTCGATACCCGCGACCGATCCGTTCTGCCGTTCGACTACGGAACCGGTTGCCGAACCGCGAGCACGACCAGATCCGAGAACGGCGTGTCTTCCGGTCCGGTGCCACCGGCGTGCTCGGACAACTCGGCCAGTGTGAACCGATGAATTTGCTCGTCGTCGTGGGTTAACTTCTCGAGTACCAGCGCCTCGAGATCCGGATCAACGCCCTCCTCGAGCAGGTACTGCGCGATATTGCCGGGCATTCGGTCGTAGGGCCGCGGGAGCACGAGCAGGTGTCGCTCGTCGTCCGTCGCTGCCCTCGCGAGTCGGTCCATGTCGCCCTCGAGGTCGCCGCTCTTGTGGAGCGTGACGAACTCGGTGTCCTCCATCGGCGTCCGGGCGCGGCTCGCGGCCATTTGGATCGAGGAGACACCGGGAATCACGCGGACCGGAATTTCGGAATCGTGGCGTTCCACCGTATTCTGGACCTTCCCGACGAACTGGTAGCCCGAGTGATTCGGGTCGCCCATCGCGACCGCAGTCCCCGACTCGCCGGCCGCGACGCGCTCGCCGAACGCCTCGAGCGCGTCGGCCTCGTCCTTGTAGCCGCAGGTCAGCAGGTCGGCGTTGGTCAGGTCCGCGACGAACTCCACGACGGTGGTGAAGCCGACGACGACGTCGGCCTCCCGAATCGCCCGCCGACCCCGCGGAGTCAGATACTCCTGATTGCCCGGGCCGACGCCGACGGCGTAGACGGGGTCGACAGCGCGCTCGTCACTATCGGGCTCCGCCGCTCCCGCCGCGAACGTCGCCGGGTCCGGGCCCGACTCGAGGTCGTACTCGCCGCTCATCGGTTCCGGCCGTCCGCGGCCCGCGTCTCGGCGTCGAGCTCGAGGTCGATCTCGTCGGTCCGAACGTCTTTGGCGACGTGGATCAGTTCGTTGGTCAGGGCCGCGGCGAGGCCGCTCCCGCCGCGTCGGCCGACGTTCGTGATCGCGGGCACGTCGTACTCCGCGCTGATCTCGCGGATGCGCTGGCGGCTCTCCTCGGCCTTGACGAAGCCGACCGGAGTCGCGACGATGGCCGCAGGACGGGTGCCGTTCTCGATGCAATCGGCCAGCGCGAAGGCGGCCGTCGGCGCGTTGCCGATCGTCGCGATCGCGCCGTCGTAGACGCCCTGCTTGTCGAGTTCGAGCACCGAGGCCGCGGTCCGGGTCATCCCCGTCTTCTCCGCCAGTTCGGCGCCGTTGCCGATCGCCTTGCGCTTCTCGCAGTTGTGGCCGCGACCGGTGATGCCGGCCTTCGACATCGTGATGTCCGTGACGATCGTGGCCTCATCGAGGACGGCTCGAGCCCCCGCACGGACAGGCGCGTCCTCGTCGTCCCCGAGGTCGTCGCTCCCGGTGAACTCGATCAGGTGCTGGAACTCGATGTCACCCATCGAGTGAACCGACTTCTGTCGAACGCGGTCGGCCAGCGTCTCGTCGGGGACGAACTGGCGGACGATGTCCATGCTCGTCTCCGCGATGTCCATCGCGTTCTGTGTCGTCGCGCCTAAATCGGCGTACTCCTCCTCGAACTCTTGACTGTCGCTCATTTGGTATCACACTCCGCGCTCCGAATATCGACTGTCGGCCGAACCCGTTCGCTCCCGTCGTCAGTCATCGGTCGATACCTCCGCACCGACGGCCTCGTTAGTCGTCCGCGCCTCGAGGTCGCCTTCCACCTCGAGGTTCAGATCGCGCAGGCGATCGATCGTCTCGTCGTCAGCGTCCCAGAGGTCGCGATCGATCGCCTCGAGCAGCGTGTCGGTGATGGACTCGAGCGCCCACGGATTCACGTCGCGCATCCAGTCCTGGCGCTCCTCATCGAAGGCGAACTTCTCGGCGACCTCCGCCCAGAGCGTGTCCGAGACGACGCCGGTCGTGGCGTCCCAGCCGAGGGTCACGTCGACCGTCGTCGAGAGGTCGCCCGCGCCCTTGTAGCCGTGCTCTTCCATGGACTCGAGCCAGTCGGGGTTCAACACGCGCGAGCGCATCGCCTTGCGGACCTTCTCCTCGTTCGTGTAGACGTCGACGTTGTCCGGGTCCGAGGAGTCGCCGACGTAGGAGGCCGGTTCCTTGCCGGAAATCTCGCTCACGGCGGAGATGAAGCCGCCGTGGAAGGCGTACCAGTCCGAGGAGTCGAACTCGTCTTGCTCCATCGTGTCCTCGATCTTGACCGTCGCGTCGACGCTCGAGAGGCGGCGCTCGAAGGATGCGTGGGCGTCGGAAACGCGGCCTCTCGAGCCCATCGCGTAGCCGCCCCACTGGACGTAGACCTCGGCGAGATCCGAACGGTCGTCCCAGTTGCCCTCGTCGACGGCCTTGTTCGTCCCGGCACCGTAGCCGCCGGGGCGGGTCGTGAAGACGCGGTGTTTGGCCGCCTTGCGGGCGTCCGATTTGTCGAGGCCCTCCTCGGCCTCGAGTTCGGCCTGCTCTTCCTCGACGTGTTTCTTCACGTAATTCATGTCGTGCGGTTCGTCGAGGTCGACGACGGCGTCGACGGCGTCGTGGATGACCCCCGCTGCGGCCGGGAAGGCGTCCCGGAAGAGGCCGGAGACGCGCGTCGTCACGTCGACCCGCGGCCGATCGAGTTCCTCGAGCGGGATCGGCTCGACGTCGTCGATCCGGCCGGCGTCGGTCCACTGCGGTTCGACGCCCATCATGGCCAGCACCTGTGCGATCGTCTCGCCGCGGGTGCGAACTGTGGGGGTCCCCCACGCGACCACGCCGATCTCCTCGGGATACTCGCCGTTTTCGGAGTGATGGCGCTCGAGGACGCCCTCCGCGACGTCGCTGCCGACCTGCCACGCGGCTTTCGCGGGCACCTTCCGCGGGTCCAGCGTGTAGAAGTTCCGTGCGGTCGGCAGCAGGTCGACGCCGCCGCGGGTCGGCGCGCCGGAGCCGCCCGGCGGCACGTACTCGCCCGAGAGGGCGTCCGCGGTCCGGGGAATCTCGTCTTCGGCCCCCTGCACGCGGGGCTGGGCCTCCTCACAGATGTAGGCCAGCGCCTCCCGCAGGTCGTTGTGGGCACCCGACTTCGCGCGCCCGTCGCCGATCGTCTCGAGGTCGACCACGAGAAGGTTCATGTTGACCTCGTCGTCGGGGCCGGCCTCGCGCTCGGAGACCGGGATGTCGAAGTCGTGCTCGGCGAGCGTCTCGATCAGGTCGACGCTGGTCTCGTAGACCTCGTCGGCCGCCTCGGCGTAGGTCATCCCGAGGGCCTCGTCGTACTCGCCGGGCGCGTTCAGCATCTTCTCGTAGTCGACGCCCAGCGCGCCCGCCACGCTCTCGCGCAGGCTCGGCGCACCGGGGTTCTCGAGCCGGGTGAGCGCGACCAGATACTCCGTCAGGCGCTCGTCCTCCGGCGGTTCGGACATGGTGTGCAGTCCGAGCCGGATCTGGGTCGTCTTCACGTCGGTGAGGTACTCGTGGATGCGCTCGACCAGTTCGTCGATGTCGACCTCATCGCCAGCTACGTCGCCCTCCGCGAGGCTCGAGCCGGCTTCGTCGGGGCCGCGAACGTCTGCCTTCTCGTCGATGGTGCCCGAGATACCGAGTTCGACGGCGAGGTCCAGTTCCGCGACTTTCTCGCGCATGAGGTCCGCGAGGTGGTCGCCGTCGTCGGCGCGGGCGTCTTCCATCCCGGCCTCGCGGTACTGGTTCGCGAGTTCCTCGAGTTCCGAGAGCTCGTCGTAGGTGCCCGCGTTCCGCATGACCGGCGTCAGGTAGTCGACGATCGCCGCATACGAGCGGCGCTTGGCCTGCGTCCCCTCGCCGGGGTTGTTGACGATGTAGGGGTAGACGTTCGGGATGTCGTCGATCAGCTGATCCGGCGCGCTCTCGCCGTTCAGCCCGACCGTCTTCCCGGGGAGCCACTCGAGGCTGCCGTGGGTGCCCAGATGGACGACCGCGTCGGTCTCGAACGTGTTCCGGAGCCAGCCGTAGAAGGCGAAGTAGTCGTGTGGCGGCTGGAGGTTCGAGTCGTGGTAGACCTTCGAGGGGTCCATCCCGAACCCGCGCGGGGGCTGGACGGTGACGAGCACGTTGCCGAACTCGACGCCCGGAACCGCGAACGGGCGGTCCGGAACCTCGCCCCACTCCTCGACGATATTCTCCTGAAAGCGCTCGTCGGTGTCGGCGAACCACTCTGCGTACGTATCCGACGAAACTACGTCGACCGAGAGGTCGCGAACGTCCTCCGGCGCGACCCAGCGGTCCTCGAGGGTGAGTTGAGCAGTCAGTTTCTCCACCAGCGACTGGCCGCTGTCCGGCATCTCGTCGCCCAGATCGTAGCCTCGAGCCTCGAGTTCCTCGAGCAGATTCACGGTCGACTCGGGCGAATCGAGCCCGAACGCGGTGCCGATCCCGTCGTCGCTCGGCGGGTAGTTGTGCAGGACGACGGCGACCTGCTTGTCCTTGTTCGGGGTGTGTCGCAGTTCGGCCCAGTTGACCGCGAGCCGCGTGGCGTGGTCGATTCGATCCTCGATCGGGAAGTGGTGTTTCGGCGCGGAGCCGATGTCGGCCTCGTCGTCGGTTCGCTCCTTGCCGGAGATCGGATGGGTGATGACGTTCCCGTCGAACTCCGGCAGCGCTACGGAGAGGGCGAGTTCGAAGCCCATGACGCCCGTGTCGCTGGACTCGTACCGCGATCGGGAGCGCATCGTGGTGACCGTCTGCAGGACCGGTACGCCGAGTCGGTTGAGGAAGACGTCCTCCGCACTACTGCCTTCGTCGTCGGCGCTGCGGCCGCGCTCGTCCATCGAGAGGGAGAACATAAACGAAGAGAGCACGGCGTCGACGATCGAGTTCCCGTCGGCATCGAGCAGCCAGTTGTCAGTCACCCATTCGGCGTCTTCCTGTTCGTCCGTATCCGTTGCCGGGTTACAGAAGATCGGCAGGGCGTTCGCCCCCTGTGCCTCGAGCGCGCGGACCTGCGCGTCGACGTAGCGGGTGTTCTCGTGGGTCCAGTGGGACTCGTAGAACCAGACCGCGACCGTCGGTTTCTCGGGGTCGTGGGTCTCGAGCAGGTCCTCGTACTCGATGCCCGGGTGGTCGGGATGGTAGACGCCCTCGGTGGGGAGTTGGGTCGGCTCGTCGTACGCGAGGTCCCGCCCCTCGTACTCGGCGGCGAGGAAGCGACACAGGTTCGCGACGTTGATCGTCCCGCCCTTCTCCAGATAGTCGTAGATCAGATCGCGGTGTTCGGCCGAGACCGTCGTGTCCTCGAACGCAAAGGCGTCGCCGGTCGCCTTGACGACCAGCGGCACGCCGGCCTCCTCGAGTGCGCCCGTCGCGTAGTCGTAGCCCGGCATGCTGTCTTCGGCCCCGTGCAGCCAGAAGATCGCCGCCGCGGCGTCGTGCAATTCCTCGACGAACTCCTCGACGTCGGCCTCGTCCTCGAGGTCGCTCTCCGAGCGGACGACCAGCTCGACGCCCTCGAGGCGCTGTGTGGCCCGGCCGATCGAGCCGAGTTCGTTCTCCGTCGCGGTGTAGATCCCGATCCGTGTCATCGTACTTTTAAACCTCTGTTGTATTAGCTCAAGTATGGTTGCAGACGCCGGAGGCAAAAAGCTATCGTCACTCCCCTTTCCGGCGATCGTCGGACAGGAGGAGTTAAAGCGCGTGTTGCTCGCCGTCGCGGCCAACGACGGCCTCGACGGGGCCCTGATCGTCGGCGAGAAAGGAACCGCGAAGTCGACCGCCGTTCGGGCGCTCGTCGATCTCCTGCCCGAGCAGCGAGCCGTCGCGGACTGCCCGTACGGCTGTTCGCCCGACGATCCCGACCTGCAGTGTGCGGACTGTCGTGACCGCGACCCCGACGACCTGCCGGTCGAGACGCGACCGGTTCCCCTCGTGACCCTCCCGCTCGGCGCGACGCGGGACCGCGTCGTCGGCACCCTCTCGGTCGAGGACGCCCTCGCGGGAGACGCGGACTTCGACCCCGGCCTATTGGCCCGCGCCAATCGCGGCATCCTCTACGTCGACGAGGTCAACCTGCTGGACGACCACCTCGTCGACGTCATCCTCGATTCGGCCGCGAGCGGCGTCAACACCGTCGAGCGGGACGGCGTCAGCGTCTCCCACCCAGCGAACTTTACCCTGATCGGGACGATGAACCCCGAGGAGGGCGACCTACGACCCCAACTGCGGGACCGCTTCGCCCTCCAGGCCAGCGTCGAGGGCTGCCGAGAAATCGACGATCGGGTCGAGATCATCGACCGCGCGCTCGAGGCCAACGGCGGTGCCGGCGGTGACAGCGACCCCGATCCGCGAACGGAGTACGCCGACGAGGTCGACGCCCTTCGCGACGATCTGGCCGCCGCTCGAGCGGCGATCTCGAGCGTCTCGCTCCCCGCCGAGTTCAAGGCGGAAATCGCCGACCTCTGTCTCGAGGCCGGCGTCGACGGTCACCGCGGCGACGTGGCGACGGCGCGGACCGCCATGACCCTGGCCGCACTCGAGGGCCGAACGACCGTCATCGAGTCCGACGTTCACGAGGCCGCGACGTATGCGCTCCCCCACCGCCTCCGGAGCACGCCCTTCGAGGACGAACCGGATCTCGACGACCTGCTCGAGGACCGGTTCGACGAGGAGTCGCCGGACGAGGGAAACGGAGACGGCGAGACCGATCCGGATGACGGTGACGGCGAGGACGGCGCGGACGGTACGGACGAGGACGCCGAGTCGGAACCCGGCGACGGGGACGCGGACGAACGCGGAGACGGCGGCACGGACGATGACGGCTCGGGTGACGAGGGTTCGGACAGCGAGGAGTCCGAGGGTGACGACTCGAGTCCCGAACGGCGACCCGACGACGGCGAGCGACCGATGTCGGCGAACCAGTCGCCCGCTGAAGCCGGTGACGGCGAGTCGGACGACGACTCGAGCGAGGGCGATTCGGAATCGGACGAGTCGTCCGAGGACGGCGGAGACGACGGGGACGACGAAACCGCCCAACCGCTGGTCCCCGGCCAGCAGCGGGCCGGCGTCGGCGAGGCGCGAGCGCCGGACCTCGAGACGCCGACGGCCGAGCGCGACGGGAGCGCGGCGGCGACGGGGTCGCGGGCGAGCACGGCACCGAGTACGGACAACCGGGGCGCTCGGGTCCGCACCGAACCCGCCTCGGGCGAGGGCTCGATCGACGCCGCGGCGTCGGTCCGCTCGGCCGCCTCTCGAGGCGAATCCAGCGTCGAGGAGCGGGACCTCCGGCAATCGGTTCGCACCGGCGAGACGTCGGTGACGATCGTCTTCGCCGTCGACGCCAGCGCCTCGATGCGGCCGGCGATGCAGACTGCGAAAGGCGTCGTCCTCGAACTCCTGCGCGACAGCTACGAACAGCGCGATCGGGTCGCGTTCGTGGCCTTCGCGGGCGAGGACGCTGACGTCTTGCTCCCGCCGACCGACAGCGTCTCGCTTGCCGCTCGCCATCTCAAAGACCTCCCATCGGGCGACCGCACCCCGCTGCCGGCCGGCCTCGAGACCTCGAGACGGGTGCTCGAGCGGGCCGAAACCGACGCCTCGGTCGTCGTCCTCGTCACGGACGGTCGGGCGAACGTCGCCGACGGGAGCCCGACCGAGGCGACCCGAACCGCGGCTCGAGCGCTGGCGTCCAGCGATACTCGGGTGGTCGTAGTCGACGCGGGCGACGACTCCCGGGCCGGCCTCTCGGAACTGGTCGCCGGCGAAACCGAGGGCGAACTGGTCGACCTCGCCTCGCTGTCGGTCGACACGGTGCGGGCGGCCGCCGAGCGGGCGGCCGACGAGACACAGCGATAGCGTTCTCGAGGTCGGGAGCGGGCGCGAGGACGGACCAACACCCCTTTGACCACTCTCGGTCGTTATCCGACGAGAATCGATGACGGGGGACGAGCCAGTCGCCGACGAGTCCGTCGGTGACGGCATCGAATACGGTATCGACGAACAGCCGCCGGTCGGCGAATCGATGGTGCTGGGGATTCAGCACTACCTGACGATGGTGGGTGCGAACATCGCAGTGCCGCTGATATTGGCCGACGCGATGGGGATGCCACCCGGGGTGACCGCGCGGTTCATCGGGACGTTCTTCGTCGTCTCCGGAATCGCGACGCTCGCCCAGACGACGTTCGGGAACCGGTACCCGATCGTCCAGGGGGCGCCGTTTTCAATGCTCGCGCCGGCGCTGGCCATCGTCGGCGTCGTGACCGCCGGCGGCGTCTCCGGGCAACCGAGCTGGGAGGCGGCGCTGTTGCAGTTACAGGGGGCGATCATCGTCGCTGCAGTCGTCGAAGTCGCGATGGGTTATTTCGGACTGGTCGGGAAGCTCCGCCGGTTCCTCTCGCCGGTCGTCATCGCGCCCACGATCGCGCTGATCGGACTGTCGCTGTTCAACGCCGATCAGATCACCGCGGCGAACCAGAGCTGGTGGCTGCTCGGGCTCACGCTCGGGCTCATTCTGCTGTTCTCGCAGTACCTCGACGTCAAACACAGGGCGTTCCGTCTCTATCCGGTTATTCTGGCGCTCGTCATCGCGTGGTTGGCTGCCGCCGCATTGTCGGTCCTCGGCGTGATCGGCGGGGGCCATCCCGGGTACGTCGAACTCGGACAGGTCACTGACACCCGGGCGCTGCTGCCGATCTACCCCTTCCAGTGGGGGGTACCGCAGGTGACGACCGCGTTTGTCGTCGGCATGTTCGCCGGGGTGCTGGCATCGATCGTCGAGAGCATCGGCGACTACTACGCGGTGGCGAACATCACCGGCTCCGGCGCTCCGAGCGGAAAGCGAATCAATCACGGAATCGGGATGGAAGGTCTCATGAACGTCTTCTCGGGCGTGATGGGCACCGCCGGCTCGACCTCCTACTCCGAGAACATCGGCGCGATCGGGCTGACCGGCGTCGCCTCGAGATACGTCGTCCAGATCGGGGCCGTGATCATGCTGTTCGTCGGCTTCATCGGCTACTTCGGCCAGCTGATCGCGACGATTCCGGACCCGATCGTCGGCGGGCTCTTCATCGCCATGTTCGGCCAGATCGTCGCCGTCGGGATCTCGAACCTGCGCCACGTCGATCTCGACTCCTCGCGCAACACCTTCGTCATCGGCTTCGCGCTCTTCGTCGGACTGGCGATCCCGGCGTACATGGGCAACTTCGAGAGCACGATAGCCTTCCGGGAGACCGTCGGCCTCGAGGCCGGCGTCGACGCGCTGGTCGGAACGCTCGGGGTCGCGGGAACCGCCGCCGCGACGTGGATCGAAGCCGCGGCACAGGCCGTCGTCGACACCATCTTCATCATCGGCACGACGGGGATGGCCGTCGGCGGGCTCGCGGCGCTCGTCCTCGACAACACGATCCCGGGCACCCGCGAGGAACGCGGCCTCGCGGAGTGGAACCGGCTCACCGAAGACGAGTCGGAGTTCGAATCCTTCTGGGATCGCTGGGTTCGGACCGAGACCCGCAGCGAGGACTGATTGGAATCGGTCGCGCGGGCAGCGATCCGCCCCGATCGTCACGACTCGAGTCGAACCCGGTCGATCGGATCCGATCAATTCGGCGCTCTCAGTCCGTGCCAGTGCAACCGCTCGTTCTAAGAGCGCACGAGCCCCAGTAGTCGTATGGCAGCACTCGAACTCGCGGACGGGACGATCCACTACGAGACGAGCGGTGCGGGCCCGCCGCTGGTGTTCGTCCACGGCGGCTGGATGAACGGGCAGGCGTGGGACCCGCAGGTCGAGCACTTCGCCGACGACTACCGGGTCGTCACGCTCGACGTGCGGGGCCACGGCGACACCGGCGCGACCGAGCCGGATCGGTATTCGATCGGCCTCTTTACCGACGACCTCGAGGCGCTGCTCTCGGAACTCGAGATCGAGCGGCCGATCCTCTGTGGGCTCTCGCTGGGGTCGATGGTCGTCCAGGAGTACGTGGATCGCCATCCCGACGGCGCGACGGGGGCGATTTTAGGCGGCGCGGTGCGGTCGATGCCGCCGGTGGAGCTGCCGCCGGGGCTGAAGTCGTTCTGGTCGCCGCTGCCGGCGATGTCGGCGTCGCTGTCGGTGTCCGGCTCGAAGGGGACGTTCAGGTCGATGTTGCAGTCGATTCAGGCGACGACCGGCGAGCGGTGGCTGTCGGTCGATCCCGAGACCAGGGTCGCGGCGATCGAAGACGTCGGCGACATCCCGGCGGCGGAGTTCCGCAAGATCTTCGGCGCGCTCTACCGGTACGAGCCGCCCGAACTGACCGGCCTCGAGACGCCGACGCTCGTGGTCCACGGCGAGCAGGAGGCCCCGCTGGTCAAGCGACAGGGCCGCCAGATCGCCTCGGCGGTCGCCGACGGCGATCGGCTGGAACTCGCCGACTCGGGCCACCTCGTCAATCAGGACCGACCGCGGGCGTTCAACTCGGCGGCGGCCGACTTTCTCGCGGCCCTCCCCGCGGCGTAGGGACACTGCGCATCGTCGCCGCGTCTCGGGTTCGTCACTCGAGTCCGGATTTCCTCACTGCTCGGCTCGAGTCATAGAGCCGTCTCGGACCGCTGTGCTCTAACTGTCAGTATCGGTGACGATCGCTGTCAATATCCCAATGTGATTTGGCGATACCACAAAGGCGGCGACCGTGGTAGCCCAACCCGGAATCGTCAGCTCCCGTCGAACGGTAGCTTTCAACATTCAATGCTATGAGTAGCCAATGTCCGGACACCGATAGCGCAGACGCCACGCCGGCGGCCGACCAGTGGTCCAGCATCTCGAAACACGTCGTCAACAGCTACGTCGAAGCCAACAACGCGCTCCTCGCGGCGATGGGCTTTGGCTCCGCGGCGGGCGAAACGTCCACTGCCCGAGCGGAGGGAGAGACGACGACCCCGCCGTCGACCGCCGAAGTCTCGTTCGGCGACGAGACGTGGGTCATGGAGCGCTCGACCGACGACTACGACTCGCTCGGCGTCGGCGACTACGTCCGATTCAGCAAACCGATCGCGGACACCGACGTAACCGCGTTCGCACAGGTCTCCGGCGACACCAACCGGCTCCACCTCGAGGCCGAGTTCGCCGAGGCAACCCAGTTCGAGGGCCGGATCGCCCACGGCACGCTCGTCGCCGGCACGATCAGCGCCGCACTGGCCCGGCTCCCCGGGGTGACGGTCTACCTCTCACAGGACCTCGAGTTCACGGGACCGGTTCGGATCGGCGAGACGGTCACCGCCGAGTGCGAGATCATCGAGGACCTCGGCGGCGACCGCTACCGGCTGCACACGACCGTCGTCGGCGAGGGCGAGGAGACGGTCATCGACGGCGAAGCCGTCGTCATCATCAACGAGATGTCCAAGACGTAGCGGGCGTATTCAATTCGGCAGACACGCGGGAGACGCGGCCAGCGACACGGCGAAGAGCGGTGCCTCGGGACTCCTTCTGACCGCAGGATTTGGCAACCGGTGGCCCTCGAGTTCGCCATCGTCATGCGTGGTCCAACTGACGAGCCAGCACCGTGAGTAGAATCGGCTGGGGAGGGCGTGCGGTCCCCTGCCGCCGGCGTGCACAGCCCGTTCGAGTCCCCGTCGAAACCGTCGTCTCGTTCGTCGGTCTCCGTCGACGGTGTTCCAACAGGTATCGATCCGTCATCGTCGTGGAGCCGTGACTACCACCAGACCTATTACTACCACGCTCACAACCAGTGTCCGAACATGACCGATCGACCGCCATCCCCGTCGACGCCGGCGACCGGCCCCACGATCGTCGACACCGCCCTCGAGGACGCCATCGTCGCGACGACGCCCCAACTCGCCGACTCCATCGAGGACTCGCTGGGCTGTCGCCTCAACGAATCCGTCTTCGAGGACCTCCTGCTCGAGTTGGATCGCCACGAGTACGTCGACTGGGTAACCGTTACGCAGAGCGGCGACTACGTCTGGGACTTCTCCGACTCGCCCGACCGCATCGGCGAGGCCATCGCCGACGCCGTCGTGTCTCGCCTCGAGTCGTGGCTCGCGGACGACGACTGAGCGCTCGTCTCGCGGCTAGGCCGCGTTGGTAGCGAACGCCCTTCTCGAAACCTGTGTCCCGCGCTCGAGCCCCGCTCACGGGCCGAGTCCCGACTGCGGCGTCTGGTGGTGGTTTCGAGACGGCAGTGAGACGACCGCCGTCGGCGGCCCGACTGCCCGCCGCGGCTCGAGCGGCGGCTGGTGTGTCAGTTGCCGGCTCGAGCCGTTAGGGTTCGCAGCCCTTCCCGATCAGTCCGGGCGGCACCTGACAGCCACAGGGCGAGGCGTAGCCCTCCGTCGGCCCGACGGCCGTCACGCCGACGACCGGTCGGCCGCAGTCGGGACAGTCCGGGAGCAGATCGCCGCTCGAGTCGGACCGGTCAGACACGGCGACCTCCGGACGTGGCTCTGGTGAAGACGGGTTGCGAGGCTCCTCGAGGCGGTGCAATCGATCGTCGTGCGGGATGTTTATATCCCGGTAGAATGTACGGAATCATGGCTTCGAATCCCTCGTGTGGGATGGAAGCCACGTCTCGGGTGCTCCACCACCCGGGGCATTTGCGCGCATGCCCCTCGCGACTCGTAGAGAGTGGCTTCCGTTCTTATTGTTGACCCATAATGACTTATATCTACTGCTAATGTGCGAGAATCAGGTCGATCAGGTGCGGGCTATAGACAACTCTCATTTCGGGCCACCATTCGATTCATCGCTGTATTCGTCGATATATTCGTCTCTCAGGCCGGTGAGCGCGTCTCGTTTCTCACTGTGGGATCGATAAGAGACTGTTTGAAAACGGACTCTCGGTATCGGACTTCGCGTTACCTCTGGAGTAGAGCGGACGAATAACTGCAACCGCTCCGGTCAGGCACCGTTGCGGTCGAGTCGCTCCTCTCGAGTGTACTGCCCGTGATACACGAGCATGTCGACGCCCGTCATCATGAGCGAGATGCCGCCGACGGCGATTACGACGAGCAACAGCAGTCCGCCGGTATTGGCAAACGAGAGCGGGAACGCCAGCCCGAGCAGGATGTTCCCGAGTCCGCTCCACTGGTACCACGCCCAGCGGTCGGTGAGTCGGGTGTCGGTCGCTGCCACGATGTCGAACACGCCGGCCAGTCCGAACAGGATCGCCTGCCCGAACTCCATCGGTGCCTCGAGGAGGGGACGCGAGAGCAACAGGAGGGCGGCGGCGACGAGTACCAGAAATACACCGACGACGGCGCTGAGTCGCCGATTACGGCGTTCGTTCATGGTATCGTCGGCGTCGAACGAGCGAGTCGGTTCCACGTGTTGGAGGGCATACACGATATGGTTCCGATCTCTAGCATGTAATTCCATCGACGCCGTGCGATCGAGATCGGGGGATTGGGAGCGCACCGGGATGCTCCACGACGAGACCGGCTCAGTGAGCGCTCGAGTCAGCAGTCACGCTCCTGATTCCCCGACCACGGACGATGCGAGTGTCCGCCAGCCGCCCTGCACGGCCGCTCGCGCCCCTCGCGCTCCGAGCTGGAGCAGTCGGACGACGTGCGGTGCGACATCGCTCAGTTCGACCGGGGTCTCCGCACCGGTGACGTACTCGCGAGCGACGTACCGCGCGTAGTCGAGCCGGCCGCTCGAGGCCCACAGGTTCGACGCGAGTCCCTCGTCGAGCCAGATCACTTTCCGCCCGACGGCGTACGACGTCGGCGGGGTGACAGCACCCGTCAGGGCGAGGTCGCAGAGCAACGCCGGGAAGTCGACGCCCGTCCGAATCGCGAGGTCGATGTTGCCCCAGATCCGCGGGTTGATCTCCATGAGTTTCGGGTCGCCGTCGGCGTCGAGTTTGAACTCGACCTCGGCGACGCCGTGCCACTCGAGGTGCTCGAGCAGCCGGGTCGCGGAGTCGACGAGTTCCGGTTCGCGCGTCGATTCCGTGATGACCGCGCGCCCGCCCGAGCGGGGAAACGTCGACGTCCGATGGGCGGTGAACGCGACCCGGGGCTCGCCCTCGACGAACAGCGCGTTCACGTCGTGGGTCTCGCCGGGGACGTATTCCTGGACGAGCGGCCAATCGCGCTCGATGTGCTGTGTGGACTCCCCGCTCGAGTCGTAGACACTGCGGAGTTCCGCGGGCGACGTAACGTACTGGACGCCGCTTGCACCGACGCCCTTGTTGTGCTTGATCACCGCGGGATAGTCGATTTCGGCCGCGATCTCCTCGAGTTCGGCCAGCGACCCGGGCCGATGAGTGTCAGGGGTCGGAATCCCGATATCGTCGGCGATCGAGAGCAGTCGCGCCTTGTCTTCGGTCGCGAGCAGGGTCTCGTACTCGACGGCGGGGATCGAGAGGTCGGACGCGAACCGGTCACGGAACCGCAGTACCGAAATGGTCGTCACGTGGTCGGT
Organism: Natrinema sp. LN54; assembly: GCF_052439245.1. Taxonomy (NCBI): domain Archaea; kingdom Methanobacteriati; phylum Methanobacteriota; class Halobacteria; order Halobacteriales; family Natrialbaceae; genus Natrinema; species Natrinema sp. LN54. Next base: position 696,539 of record NZ_JBQVRP010000002.1, on the reverse strand, counting down.
CGGCAAGAGCACGTCAACGTCGTACCGCGCCACCGTCGCCAGCAGGTCGGCCACGAACGCTCGTTCGTTTCGCTTCGGATCCGTATACACCGCAGTGTGGGTCGCGTACCTCGAGAAGAACGACTGTGCGATCCTGTGGTGGCTCGCGACGACCACCTCGTACTCGCGCTTCCCTAAGGTCCGGGCGATCGCGAGCGCCGGTTTGCGCTGGGCCGCAGTCACGAGGACCGTTGCCCCTTCGGTCTCCGATTCCGGTCGCTCCTGGGTCTGTGCGTGCTCTGGCGGTCTCTTCTCCATCGATCTTCCCCGACACCCTTCCGATAGTAATACCTAAGCACGTAGACAGGGTTTGATACGTAGTACGGCGCTGTCTCGTTGTGCACCGCCGCGATTCTATTGGAATCGCTGTCGATAACGGGCTCTTAGTGGCAGCGAATTACTTCCCAGTAAACACGCCGAGTGTCTCATCGGTGATGCCCGAACGGGAATGGAGTGTTACGAAATCGTCTTCTTGGATGACCGTTCCGCCACTGGGGGTAACCGTTTCCTCTCCACGGTCAATCCGGACGACCAATATGCCGGACGCGATCAGGTCTTCGTCGTTCGCCTCTTTGAGAGTTTTCCCGGCGATGGGCGCACCGTCTTTCACGATTACTTCGACTACGTCGGCGGCTCCAGCCAGCCCTGCGACACCCGTGACGGGTGATGTGGCCTCCTCATCCTTCGAACCGAACTGCGCGTACGGGCGGAAGTACTCCCTGTGGAGAAGGGCCTCATCGTCGATCTCGATGCCGAGGTCAGTGATGTCTTGTGCAATTCGAGTAAGGTCGTCGGTATCGGTGCCGACGGCTTTGATGCGGAGGTCTCCTCGTCCAGTCATGATCTCTCTCACGTTGACGACGCCCGGGATATCGAGGGCACGCTGAGCGAGTTCCTGACGTTTGGTCGCTGACGTCGTACAGACGAACAGGTTCGTGAGCCGACTGTTGGCTCGTTCGTAGTTTACGTGGGCGTGATACCCTATGATGACGCCGTTCTCTTCGAGACGGCGAATTCGGTTTCGAACCGTCGGCGGTGAAATGTCTACCTCCTCAGCGATATCCGGTGCAGATGTATGTCGTGCGTCTTCCGTAAGGTAATAGAGAATTCGCTCGTCGATTTCATCGATTCCCTCGGTCATACTTATACTCTCAAATTGGTTCCCAATCTTCTTTTACGTTTCTCTACGTTGACGATCGTTTTCGGATCGAGAAACGCCATTACTCCGGTACTGTCTATCCGTGAACCGGTGTTCTACCGTCTGTACGGTGTGATCCAAGTATAGAAACGATTAGAAAGTAATTAGGATAAATTCGAACGATTAGAAGACACAAGCGGAAATTATTTACTAATCCGTAGTGGAGTGGGGATTGATGAGTATACCGACAGATGATCAGGAGCCCCCTGATAGGCTCGTCGAGATCCTCAACGACGTGGACGCGCTAACGCTTCGCGCGGTTCGTACGTACGTCGAGCAGCGTCTTGACGATCTTCGGCCCAGCCTACAGGAAGAGATCCGTTCGGAGGCGAAGGGTGAAATCATCGATATCGAGGACTATGGAGCATACGCCCTCGTCCGGAAGTACCCACCAGCTCGAGGGCGTTCCAAGAAGTCCTCGCAACCGCTCTCCATCTACCGTGTACGACGTGAGAAGCGATTAGACGGTGGAGAGACGCTTCACTGGCGGTTCCTCGGAGACGTTACGGAACGATCCGACGGGGAGTGTCGGAACTGCGGTGAGGGGACGTCCGACGACAGTGAGGGGGTGTAATTCGATGAGTCACTCCCTCACGGACCATCTCGTCGTCCCGGTCGTCACCGTAGAGGACGCGCGAGCGACCGCCGCCGCCCTCAAAGAGTATCCGTGCAACCGGATTACAGTCGTTCACGTCGTCGAGAAAGCCGGCGGCGAACCCGATAAGCTACCGCTCGAGCAGGCACAGTCGAGAGCCGAAGACTCCTTCGCTGCCTTCAGAGAGATTATTCCCGATATCGAGACGGAAATAACGTATGCCACGGATGTCGTCACGGGAATTAACGACATCGCTGTCGAACTGGAGGCAGATGCTATCGCGTTCCGACCTCGAGGTGGCAACCGAATCGTGCAGTTACTTGCTGGTGATAAAGCGCTCCGGCTTGTAACTGAGACAGAACTGCCAGTCATCGCTTTTCACGATGTAGACGGGGAGGACCACTGACATGTATATCATCATTGTCGGAGCGGGTGACATCGGAACCCCACTCATCGACATCGCCACTCGCTCGGGCAACGAAGTCGTCGTCATCGAGCGCGAGGACCAGCGGGCGAGCAAGATTTCGAGCGAGTACGACTGTCTGGTCCTCAATACTGACGCGACGGCGAAACCGTCGCTGATCGACGCGGGGATCGACCGGGCGGATGCGTTGATCTCCACTACCAATCGAGATGCGACGAACATTATGGTGTGCTTGCTCGCTACCGAGTTAGCGGTCCCTAGCGTCGTTTCGGTCGTACATACTCCCCAACACATGGCGATCTTCGAGCGGATCGGCGTCAACACCATCGAGAATCCCCAACGGCTCATCGCTGAATCCCTCTATCGTGAAGTGAAGCGCCCGACGATCGTTGACTACATGCGCATCGGGGAGCGCGCGGAGGTGTTCGAGATCGATGTCTCTCCCGGCGCACCGATCGCTGATCGGACTCTTCGAGAGGCGGGCGACAACGGATTGCTCGGCGATGCCGTTCTCATCGTCGCAATCGAACGCGACGGTGAGGGCGAACCGATCACGCCCCGGGGCGATACCCGTATTCGCTCGGGTGACCGGGTAACTGTCTACTCGGAAACCGGGGCTACGTCCGAGGTCACCGACGTGTTCGGACACGACGACGATCACGCCAGCATGGGTCTCGGATCGAACCCAGAAGAGATCTATAACGATTTCAACGATGTCTGATTACGAAGCGGCTGCGATGTCGTCCGGTGGGCGCCTCACCGTTGCGACGGCGACGAAAACGGTCCTCAGAGACGTTGGCGCCCTCCAGGTCCTCATCGGAGGCTCGATGGTCGTCCCGATGCTCGTCGCACTCCTCTATGGGGAGTGGTACAGCGCACTTGCGTTCCTGATCGCGGCAGGAATCACTGTGTTCGTCGGTGGAGCCGCGTACAAACTGAGCGAAGACGCCCCCGAACCGCAACAGCATCATGCCATGATCGTCGCGGCACTCGGCTGGGTCGTGACAGCGCTCTTCGGCGCGCTCCCGTTCGTCATCGCGGCCTCCATCACACCACCGGCAGTCCTCGAGTCGTTCGTTCCCGGTGGAGCGAGCTACCACTCGAGTCTCCTGCACTTCCGGAACCCGCTGCACGCGTTCTTCGAGAGCATGAGCGGATATACCACGACCGGACTGACGATGAGCGTCCGAGAGCCGTCGGTCGGACGCGGCTTCCTCTGGTACCGCTCGCAGATGCAGTGGATCGGCGGTGCAGGGATGATCGTCCTGTCCCTGGCGATCCTTCGCCAACCCCACGGGACGGCGGGAATTTCATTGTATCAGTCGGAGGGGCGGAGCGAAAAACTCCGCCCCAGCATCGTCGGGACCGCACGAGCGATCTGGAAGATTTACGTCGGGGTGACCGCAGCTGTGGCGGTCTATCTCGCGGCAGCAACGTTCCTCGTCCAACCCGGATACGGCATCGAAAACACGCTCTTCGACGCGGTCAATCACGCGATGACTGGCCAGTCTACCGGCGGGTTCAGCACGCTCGACGATTCCATTGCGGGCTACAACTCCTACGTGATGGAACTCGTTCACATTCCCGCGATGATCACGGGAGCGATCTCGATTCCCGTCTACTGGGGTGTACTCTCCGAGCACGATATCCGGGATTTCACCCGTAATCCCCAAGTGAGGGGGCTATTTGGGATGTTCGCCGTCGGTGTCGTCGTCCTGACGGCGTTTCTCGCCCGGTGGGTCGGTGTTCCATACAACGGTGACCCAATCGGATATGTCGGACGAGTAGCCACGAGTCAAGCGTTCCGTGACGGCCTGTTCCAGTTCATCAGTGCACAGACGACGACCGGATGGCAGACGTCTGCTATCGGCAATTGGAACGACGGGGCAGTCATGTTCATCGTCCTCGGAGCGATGCTGATCGGTGGGTCCGCCGGCGCGACGGTCGGGGGGATCAAGATTATCCGCGGCTACATCATCGCTCGTGGCATTCGCTGGGAGGTCTCTCGCGTCTTCCTCCCGCGACATGCTATCAAGGATCTTCGCATCGCCCAGCGGACGTTCACTGCTGACGAAGCGAACGACGAGATCCGGGCTGCGGCGACCTTCGCCTTCATCTACCTACTCCTGTTAACCACCTCGCTGTTCGTACTCTTGGCGGTCTTGCCGTCGGAGTTTACGCTCGCGGATGCGATCTTCGAGGTGGCGACTGCACAGGGTACTGTCGGCCTCTCTGCCGGTCTCACTGGGCCGGACATGCCGGTCATCGCGGAGCTCCTGTTCATCCTCCAAATGTGGATGGGACGACTCGAAATCATCCCCGTCCTCGTCCTGCTAAACAGCATCGTCAGGCGGTGACCCACATGCAATACCTGACTGCGCCAAGTACGCCCGTGCTTGACGTTCTCGGACCTCCACCGCGCCGTTGAGGTCCACCTGATAGTATCGTCCAGTAGCCACTAGACACACTCACACAAAACCCAATGTACATCATCGTTGTCGGCGCAGGCCGCACCGGAAGCAAAGTCATCGAATTAGCGACTCGAGACGATCACGAGGTCGTCGTCATCGAACGGGACCACGAAATCGCCGAAGCAGTGAGCGCAACGTACGACTGCATGGTCATCAACGCTGACGCTGCCGCCAAGGAAATCCTCCTCGAAGCGGGTGTAGAGGAGGCCGATGCGCTCATCTCTACGACGGAGAACGACTCAGTGAATCTCATGATCTCCATGCTCGGGAAACAGTACGGCGTCGAGACGCTCGTGAGTTCAATCAACGACCCCCAACATATGGATCTGTTCGGGGATCTCGGCGTGAACATCGTCGAAAGCCCGCACGAACTCAACGGCCAGTATCTCTATCGGGCTGTTCAACGCCCCGCGATCCAGGATTTCATGGAAATCGGCGGCGGAGCCGAAATCTTTGAGTTAACGGTGGAGGCGGACGCTCCAATCGCCGGACTCAGTCTGATCGACGCCGACTCGGACGGACACCTTCCCGAAGAGACAGTGATCGTGGCGATAGTGCGGGACGGCGACCTACTCATTCCGCGTGGGGAATCGGATATTCGAGCAGGCGATACCGTGACGGTCTTCGCAAAAAACGGGGCGGGTGACCGAATCACAGGTGCATTCACGAAGCCGTGTTAATGTTGATTCACTGTTCCTTCCGTCCCGAACACAGCGCCAACGCTGTCGGCGGAGACGGGGCAGATTGTAGAGGTATGTCGGGGAATTTATTGTAGATTTCGTCCCCATGACTAACGCTCCGTAGTTGATTCTCGAGGGATTCGAATGCCGGGCCAGACCCGTGTGTAGAAATTGGTTGATCTCTTCCGCGCACCATGGCACGATGGTAAAAAGACCATGCTACGGGGATCGGTGCGGAGGTGGTCGATCGAATAGCGTAGCAGATCAACCCATCTTTCGGTAGAGAAAGCTGATAGTTCTCTGTATGGCTTCTATAGGCCCATGGTTCCTGCAAATCTCAGCGAAGTGCTCGAGTTTTCCCATGTTTTCTATAGGCTGATAGGTATCTACCCAGAGTGCATTCCCCTTTTTAAACTCCTTTACACCCCACTTCTCACAAAAATATTCATCAGACTCTTCGAATTTCCTCTCAGAATGACGGTTTGACATAAATTCTTGATCTCCACCGGGATAATGTGGGAAAAACACGCTTGGCGAAAGCGCTATTGTCCAGTCGGTATGTTCCCAGTGTCCAACAAAAAAGTCAATATGCTCTCTCATAATGGTGTACTCGCCATCCCAATTATAATCTTCTGCACATTCTTTTCGAAGTAGACCAACTTGTGGCAAGAAATCGAATTCAACCAATGGTGAACCTGCAACGGTTTCCATCTCCTTAACCTCTCGAATATCTCTGTAGAGGACATTATCCTCTATAAAAAGGTCTGACGCGACGGTATAGAGCCGATCTTTTTCGAGATACATCCCGCCGAGAAACCCAATATCAGGCCGGGCTTCAAGTTGTCTCTCGAGCAGTTCGTAATTCGACGGAACTTCCATATCTGAATCGACGAAGAGAAGATAGTCTTCATCTGGACGTTCAGCCAATATTCGACGCTTCTCCCCAACGCCAGCGTCGTACTCTAAATCGAACACCTCGAGTTCGAAGTCGAAATCTCTTGAGTACAGGTCCCTTTTTTCATCAGTCATTTCACCATCGTCAGCGATATACACTTTTTCAAGCCCTTCCCGCTCAACAGAGTTGAAGAGGTCAGAAACTTTCTTAACCCGGGTGAATACAGGGATACAAACTGCGGTGTCTGTCATATTCTTTGGCTTGTTGCTGTCCATAAATTCCTTGGGAGATAAAGCCCGCTGGATTGCTGGACGGCCTGGATTGTTCTCTTGAAACAGTGATCGATGTTAGAGAACTGAATTCCACATTACATTCAACACCTTCTCTTACGATTTGTATGCCCGATTGTATTTTTCTACGACTGACCGAACATCGTGCATCGATTCGACGTATTCACGACCCTGCTTTCCAAGTTCGCGGAGTTGGTCTCTACTCTCAACCAGACTAACGAGTTGATCGCTAAGGTCCTCTGGCTTTGTATCTAAAATCGGGTTCTCGTCCGGAACTCGCTCTTTCATTACATCACCGAGTGTGGCAATTACTGGTTTCCCGAGTGCCATACTCTCGATACTAAACAGTCCGTATAGACCAAAATCAGGGTTTACCCAGTCAACTACAATATCCGCTGACTGGTATATTTCCAGTGCTTGATTGTGTGGTGTATCTTCTACCACCTCCAGTTCGATATCATACCCGCGGGACTGAAGATCTGAAACTGCTTGCACGAGGTGTTCTGTCCCTTTTATCTCACGATTAGACGGGGCGTGAACTATTCTAATTGGGTCTCCGGAGTTCGGCTGTGGATATACCGGATCAATCGATGCTGTATCAATGGGGCGGGGAGCCCAGTGGGCACGATCGGGTGCCCACTCTAGAAGGTCGGGTGTCGAGACTAAGATTTCGTCCGCGAACATTCGATAAAGTCGAGCAACTCCTGACCACCGAATATCTGACCCATGGAAATGCATCACGATCCGCTTCCCTTGGGCTTTCCAGATAGGGAGGTCTAACCCACGTGGCAACAGTGGATTTGCGATGTCGATCGCACTTCGAAAATGAAAATGGAGAACGTCATACGAATCTAATCGCTTTTGAATTTCTATCACCCTATTCTTAATATTATGGAGAGCGAACACCTTCCCAGAGATATCATCCGATTCGGGCTTTACTTGAACAATCTCATCTGCACCAAACTCATATTTTTCCTCGTTATAGACTAAGACCGTACTATCTATCCCTAACCGCCGTTGTTCATTTGCGATCGTTGAGGCGACACCAGCAGTATTCCCCACATGCACCACTGAAATACCTCGAATCTCTGCTTCAAAACTGTCCTGACCAGGATCATCTATCATAACGTGTGGATAGCTATCATCTGCGCAAATAGATTGGAAGAGAATATCGCTTCCGATTTATTAACACTGGTAGCGCACCGAGAAATCACAATCAACTGTAACAAAAGAGAAAACCCGTAGGTATTTGGCAGTGGAATGAGACAGATATCTTATGGTATTATATCTACTGAAACGGCATCTAACACGGCAGAGATTAGAGAGGTGCAGCAGTTGTGGATTCCGATTCAATCACACGGAAGGTGAATGCCCACGGTGCATCACGGAAACGCTGGACGGCCACCGCTCTCCTTGAACAAATAGTCTCTATTACGCGGTGTAAGAGCTTGTGCTCACCACGGTTAGTTGAGCCTGTCTGGCGCGACCGGCCGAATCCTTTTCTTTGCAGCAGTGTTACCAATACCTGTACTCCGAATCCTGCCACGGCCTTCGGGGCTCTTACTCCGATTCGTTTTCGTCGGTGTCGAAGTCGATATCCAGTTTTGAGGCGTTATTGATCAGCCAGACGGCCTTCCGAACCCGATTTGTGTCGTTGAACTCGCTATCGATCCGCTCCGCGAGCTTGTCCAGTTCGGATTTCTTTATTTTCGTCGTGACCGACTTTGCCTCGTCTTCGTCACCGACGGGCTCGTCGCCCATAGCGTGCAACTCACAGCGCTAACCCAAAAACTCTAGTCGTTCGTGGATTTCAGGGAGAGAATCATCTGACTAATTTTAGCCTGTTTCTACATTGTTCAACCTTGGTGAAACAGCTGTAAGCGGTAGTTTCTTTATGTTTGGAATAGTTGTGTCTAGTAACCAAGCTAGGTACGGGCGTGCTCGTCGTGAGCGCGTACACGGATCTCGGCAACAGGGTCACACTCCCTGTGCCGATCCACGCAAAGAAACTCTGCCCGGTCACACTGTTTTCGACGCCGGACAATCGCCTGTCGATCCTGTTTGACTGGCTCGAGAAAGGCTACTCCGACCTGGAACACGACCCGTTCGCGCTGCATACTCACAACCACGAAACTGAACTGACGGACCCGGAGATCCACGTCCCTCACGACGCGCCGGAGGATATCGACATCACTGAATATGGCCAACGCCGGCATCGAAGCCGGTTCAATGAGAGATTCGGGCACGTTACTGGCCCATATCTGGCCGAAGCTGAGGCTGACGATTTCGAGGACGAAGTCGACGATCTGCTTGATTTCTGGTGTGCGGCCTACGATCTCTCAGACCGAATCCGCGACGAACTGAAAAACCGCGGGATGCGGATGAAACACCAAGGCGATCACCGCGATACCGACATTCTCGAACACCTCATTCTCGAGGTGTCTCTAGCCGAGGATGTTGTTTGAGTCGACGCTGTAGTTCATCCGCGTCAATCTCGCTCAGAAGTTCCTCGAGCGTCACCGCGACCACCCCGCGTTTGCGAAGGAAAACGCCCGACGTGACGGGTCCGCAAGTGGTTTCCGCCTTGTATCCGATTCGGGCCCCTGATTTATAACAGGGTGAAGTGACGAAAACAGGGACTTCGGAGCCTGTACTAGCCGAGTAAGATTAGTCCCAGAACGGGCAGGAACAGGATGGGCGCTACAGGATTTGAACCCGTGACAGCTTGGTCCGAAGCCAAGTACTCTGTCCAGACTGAGCTAAGCGCCCGTACCGCTTTGTTCCGGCCGGTTCCGTATAAGTCACTCGATTTTCACCGATTCCGACAGGGAACGACACACTCACTCGTCGTGAATTCTCACCCGATGACAATCGCCGCCGGGGGTCTTTGTTATGTAGTCTCAACGTCTAGGTAAGTCATGACGGAAACCGAATCCCCCGTTCCAGACGAGGCCCAGACCGGCGCGACACCGCTCGAGTTGCTCTCGGACGACGACGGCGCTTGGACCGCCGTCCCCGCGGACGCGAGCGGTGACGAGCGGGTGAGCAAGTGGCTCGAGATCGAGGACGACGTGCTCTGCGATCTCGAGGAGTGGCGCTGAGACGCCGATCGGCGGTGGCGGCGGCGAGACCAGTTGCCGTCTCTATCTCTCCTCGAGCAGCCGCCTCCGACCCCAGAGCTGAGGACGCGGATCGAACAGCCCGTGACTAGTCTACACGACCCGACAGCGGACCGCACCGTTTAACCAGCCCGCATGACCACTGCCGCGTATGACAGTCGGGGAGACGGGTCGCGGGTTGCTCGAGTTGACGCGGCCGGTGAACGTGATCGCGGCGGGCGTGCTGACGTTCATCGGCGCGTTCGTCGCGGGCGGGGTGGCCGAGGAGCCGGTCGCGGTCGCCGCGGCGGTCGGAGCGACGGCGCTGGCGGTCGGCGCGGGGAACGCGATCAACGACTACTTCGATCGGGAGATCGACCGGATCAATCAGCCCGAGCGGGCGATCCCGCGCGGGGCGGTGAGCCCGCGCGGCGCGCTCGTGTTCAGCATCGTTCTCTTCGCGGGTGCGGTCGCGCTCGCACTCACGCTCCCCCGGTTGGCGATCGGAATCGCGGCGGTCAATCTCCTCGCGCTGATCGCGTACACCGAACTCTTCAAGGGGCTTCCGGGTCTCGGCAACGCGCTCGTCGCCTACCTCGTCGGCAGCACGTTCCTCTTCGGTGCCGCGGCGGTCGACGAGATCGGGCCGGCGGTCGTGCTCTTCGTACTCGCGGCGATCGCGACGCTGACCCGAGAGATCATCAAGGACGTCGAGGACATCGAGGGCGACCGAGAGGAGGGGCTGCACACGCTTCCGATCGCGATCGGGGAGCGCCGAGCGCTGGTCGTCGCCGCCGTTCTCCTCGTCGCGGCCGTCGTCGCGAGCCCGGTCCCGTACCTCCTCGGAGAGTTCGGGATCGCCTATCTGCTGGTCGTCGCCCCCGCCGACGCGGTCATGCTCGCCGCGGCCTACGAGAGCTTCGAGGAGCCGACCGTCGGCCAATCGCGGCTCAAGTACGGGATGTTCCTCGCCGCGCTGGCGTTTATCGTCGGGCGTGCCGCCCTCGAGCTACCGGGTGTGACGTAGCGGGCAAGAGCGGCGGTACCGGCCGACTGACGGCCGTCGCGGGAGCGAACGTAACCAGTGGGATTTATAATCAAAAGTACTATAAGCCGCTTCGCGTATTTTCATACAACACGCCGGACCGGAGTGGGATGCGGTATCAGCAACGGTCGTCGCCACGGCGATGGATGTGAGTATCCATATGTATGACCTCGCAGATGTCCTGCCGGACACCGAACTCGACCCGGGGACGAACGTACTCGTTGCGGGTCCGCCGCTGACGGGGAAACGACGGATCGCCTTCGATATCCTCGGGAGCGGCGCGAACCGCGGCGACGGCTCGATCGTCGTCACCACGAAAGACAGCGCCGACACGGTTCTCGAGAGCTTCGGCGATCACGTCGACGAGGGCGTCGAGCCGGATATCGGCGTCGTCGACTGTGTCACGAAACAACGCGGTATCGGGACGGTCGACGATGACCCCCGGATCAAGTACGCCTCCTCGCCCGTCGACATGACCGGGATCGGGATCAAGCTCTCGGAGTTCCTCCAGGAGTTCTACGAGACCCGCGGGCTCACCGAGAACCGTGTGCTCTTACACTCCGTCTCGACGCTCCTGATGTACTCCGATCTCCAGACCGTCTTCCGGTTCCTCCACGTCTTCACAGGCCGGATCCAGAGCGCCGACGCATTGGGCGTCTACGTCATCGATTCGACGGCACACGACGACCAGACGATGAACACGCTCAAGCAGCTCTTCGACGCCGTCGTCGAACTCGAGGAGACGGCCGACGGCGAGGAGCCCGAGATCCGAACCGCCGGCCTCTCGGTATAGACAGTCCGAGTCCGGAGCCGACGAGTGTTGGTACTACCCACACACAGCACACACAGCCGCCGCTGAGCGAGGACTCAGGGCGGTCTCGGCACGCCGGCGCACGGCCACAGCGAATATCGTCTCGAAGTCATCGACTATCCGAACCGACCGTTCCACGACCCCGAGACGTTTACTCCTCGAGCCCCTATCTCCGCGTATGCCAGTCGAATCCGCGGACGAACTCGAGGCGATACTGGAGTACGAGACGATCGCCGTCGTCGGCTGCTCGAGCACGCCCGGCAAGGCGGCCCACGACGTGCCGAAGTACCTGCTCGATCACGGCTACGACGTGATTCCGGTCAACCCCTACGCGGACGAGATCTTCGGCCGCGAGGTCTCCGACTCCCTCACGGACGTCACGGAGGAAATCGATGTCGTCTGTATCTTCCGACCGAGTGACGAAGTCGGCGGAATCGTCGACGCGGCCCTCGAGCGCGACGACGTGAGCGTCATCTGGACCCAGCAGGGCATCCGCGACGACGAGGCGGCGGCCCGCGCGGAAAGCGACGGCCGAACCGTCGTACAGGACCGGTGTATGAAGGTCCAACACCGACGGCTTGCGGCGTAACGCGACGAGAGGACACCGCGCTCCGACTCCCGATCACGGTGCCGGGGTAGTCGCGCTCCGAAGTTCCGCGAGCGCGTCCTCGAGCGTCGTGTGCATCACGCCGTCGACGATCGACTCGAGGTGTCGCAGGCGGGTCGCCGTCCGAACGACCGGCTCGTCGGGAAGTTCGGTCACGGTCGCAGCAACCTCGGCCGTATCGACGGGAGCCTGTCGCTGATATTCCGAAACGCGCTCATCGACGTAGCGCCGCGTCGAGCGCTCGTCGCCGGTCAGCCTCTCACGGATCTCCCGCTGCTCGGCCGGCGAGACGGTCTCGGCGACCGGAACCGAACAGATCGACTCGCAGTACCACGTCAACGCGCGAGCGGCGGCCGCGAGCAGCGCTTCGTTCGACCGCTCGAGCGAGTCGGCGAGCGCGGTCGCGGCGGCGTCGATTTCGGCTCGCCGGCGGGCCACGAGTGCCTCGAGTCTGTCGGGAACGTCGGACGCGAGGACGGCCTCGACCAGCGCCTCGGTCGAGGCGTACTCGTCGGGATCGCCGTCGAAGCAGACGAGCGGGAGCGTCGCGACGCCGTTCTCGACGTCTTCCGGCAGATCCGCGAGGTCGTCGATGACGGTCAGGACGAACAGGCCGTCCGTCGCGATCGTTCGGAGATGCTCGAGTTGGGCGTCGGAGTAGCGGCCGGTGGTCGCGACGAGCCGTACCGCGAGGTCGCCCCAGACGCTCCCGCGCGCTTCGACGCGTGCGATCGCGTCGTCGTCGGACGCCGTCGCGGCGTCGAACTCCTCCTCGGCGAGCTGGCCCGCGCCGATGTCGCGGGCGGTCTCGAGGACCGGGCGCAGATCGACATCGTCCGGGACCTCGCTGACGGCCTCGACGACGTTCGTGTAGACGATATCGCCGAGCGAGACGTGCTCGTTCAGGCGTCGCTTTCGGTCCGTGTCCCACTCGTCGGCCTGGTCGATGGCGTCGTCGTGGAGCGCGCTCGTCACGAAGAGATCGGTCGGGATCGAGCCGAGCGTTTCGGCGAGGGCATCGTCGTCGGTCTCGAGGACCGTAAAGAAGTACGTGAACGCACCGAGTAGTCCGCCCTGATCGGCGTAGGCGTCGGCTTTCGTCCGGAGGGCGGGCGGCAGGTCGGCTTCCGAGGAGAGGGCATCCGACAACCGGCTCATATCCACTCTGTTCGAGGAAATTTAATGAGTCTATTGGTACTCTCCCGCTCGGCCTACGACGTCCACTCCTCGAACGACCGGTAGATTCCCTTCGAGAGGTAGCGCTCGCTCGAGTCCGGAAAGAGCGTCACGACCGTCTCGTGGGGCACTTCGAGGTCGCCGTCGGCGATTTGCCGAGCAACTCGCTTCGCGGCCACGCTCGCGGCACCCGCACTCGAGGCCACCAGATGGCCCTCCTCGCGGGCGAGGCGTTTGAGTTCGTCGTGGGCGTCGCGGTCCGAAATCGCGTCGACCGCGTCGACCAGTTCGGGCTCGAACAGTTCGTTGGTCGCGGTGTCGTGGGTGCCGATCCCTTCGGTCTTGTACTCGGCTTCCGCGCGCTCGTCCCCGAGGAGTTCACCGTAGACCGATCCCTCGGGCTCGACCGCGACGATGTGGGTGTCGGGGTCCTGCTCGAGGGCGTAGCGGGCGATTCCCATGAGCGTCCCCGCCGTTCCGCAGCCGGCGACGATCGCGCCAACCTGTCCATCGAGCGCACCGAAGATTTCGGGGGCGGTGGTCTCGTAGTGGGCCTCCGTGTTCAGCGGGTTCGAGAACTGCTGGGGGACGGCCGCGTCGTCGAGTTCCGCGGCGAGTTCGTGAGCGCGGTCGATCGCGCGGTCCATGCCGTCCTCCGTGGGCGTGTTGATGACCTCCCCACCCAGCGCCGCCATCAACTGCTGCTTCTCCACGCTGAACCGCTCCGGGACGACGAAGACGGCGTCCAAGCCCAGTTGCTCGGCCGCGACCGCCAGCCCGATCCCCGTGTTGCCCGCCGTCGGCTCGATGATCGTCCCGCCCTCCGAGACGTCGCCGCGCTTGAGCATCGCCTCGAGCATGTACCGGCCGATTCGGTCCTTGATACTCCCGCCGGGGTTGAACGTCTCGAGTTTCGCGTAGATCGGGACTGTCTCGGGGCCGTCGTGGAGCCGAACGAGTGGCGTTCGACCGATCGTCTCGAGAACCGAGTCCACTGGCTCCTCGTGGGTCGTCATTGGTTCGGCAAAAGTTGCCCCCGTTGTTAGCTTTTATCCTGAGGAACCGATCGAAAGCCAAAACGGAGATCGAACGCGGACGCGATCGGAGCCAACCGGCGTTATTCTGCAGTCGTCTCGCCGGCGGTCGCGTCGGCCGCACCGTCCTCGCCGGTCGCCGACTCGTCGGCGCTTTCGGCGTCGCCCTCGCCCTCGAGTTCGGCTTCGTCGATCGCCGCCTCCGCGAGGATTTCCTCGCCGTCGATCCCCTGTTCCTCGGCCATCGCGAGCAGCAGTGCGCGCTGCTCGGTGAGCTGGTGGTCCATCCGCGTGACCGTCTCGTGGGTTTCGTCCATCTCCTCTTCCAGTCCGGTGATCCGCTGCTGGAGTTTCTGTACCTGCTTATACATCGCTTCGGCCCGATCCGAGAGGCTCTGAATCTTCTTCGCAGTGCTGCCGAGTCCCATACTCGAACGATGTGTCGGGTAACTAATGGGCCTTTTCCTCCCCTCGCTCGAGCGAGATAGTGTGGCACCATATCCCGTGGTTCGACAAATTTATTACGAACCGTGGACAATCATCTACTGAACTCGAGGTGATCAGCCATGGTGCGAGCGAGCCCACCGAGCACATGGATGCAAGGCCTCGATCTGCCGTCCCAACTGTTCGGAGACACCGGCGGTAACGACTACGAACTGTACGAGGAGGACGACGAGTTCGTCCTCACGATCGACATGCCGGGCTTCGAAACCGACGAGATCCAACTGGCGTGGGACGACGGCGTCCTGAACGTCGCCGCCGAACACGCCGACGAGAGCCGCGGTCGGAAGAAGACCTACCACCGTCGGTTCCGCTTCCCCAAGACGGTCGACGATGAGGAGATCAGCGCGGACTACACCAACGGCGTGCTCGAGGTCCGGCTGCCGACCGCCGAGTCGACCGCCCACGGGAAGGAAATACCGCTCGAGAGCTAACGGACTCGGCTCGGCGACCGGCCCGCTGACCGCTCCCCGCCGGTCGTCTCGGTGAATCGACGCCCGGCTCCGCCGGCGAACCGCTCCGACGTCGACGCGTTTGCCCGCGTCGACCGGTCGGTCTCTGTCCTGAGTCCGTCGTCCGTATTGCCGACAGTCTGCCACGAGGCGGCGACAAGTACTATCCGTGAACGCCACACCGACCGCGTCTCCCCTGTTCCGTCGGGCGATTCCGGAGGCGAAAGGCCCTTAAGGACCAGTCGCCTACGATGGGATGGACTAGGTCGGGCAGTTTGGCCCTGCTCGTTACCCGCGCTATGGTCATCAGCGGGGACCGAACACCGCAGGCGTCCGGTCAGACCGACCGGGGCCTCGGGAGCCAACAGAGAAGCCTCGTCCGTCGGGGACAGCGGTCCGTGATGGCCGTCCGCAGGGACGACCCATCACGGTTAGTCGGCGACAGCCCATCAGGCGCGGAAGCGAGCAGTGGACCGCCGGACACCTGTCGCTCGACGGGTCGCGGGGTGGAGAAGGCAACCGAGATTCCCCCGGTCGGAACGCCGGGCAATCGCGGTCGTCCGCATTCATACGGCACGAAATTTTACTCTGTAGGCGCGCCTTCGCCGCGCCTTCGGTAAAATTTCGATCAAAAGCACTCCTCTTTCCGTTCCACTCACTCGACTCGCGGCTTACGCCGCTCGTCTATACGCGGCGCGTAGCGCCGCGCTCTCGTTCGCTCCACATCAGTCGTCGGCCCGCTCGCTCACCCTTCGGGTTCGCTCGCGGTCTACTGGGTAGCCGCCTGCCCTCCCCCGGGTCCGACGGCTCTCACTATCGTTCGAGCCGTTCTCCCGGCCAAGGAGGACGACTCGAGCCCCTATCCCGAGCAAGAGAGCAGAAGGAGACGAAACTCGAAAACGGGCCTCGCGTTATTCGGCCGGTTGCACGATGCTCTGGCCGTCGCCGCTCTCGAGGTTGAGACCGCCCTCGAGCGTTCGGACCGGGTAGGGGATGTCGATCCCTTCGTCGTCGAACCGGCCCTTGACCGCGGTGACGTACTCCCCGCGCGTTCGGACGAAATCGGCTCGAGACGGGTTCGCGATCCAGAATCTGGACTGGAGCCCGACATCGGAGTCGCCCAGTTCCGTCAGTCGCACCGAGGGAGCGGGGTCGTCCATGATGTCGGGGTGGCGCTCGGCCTCGTCGACGATGATCTCGGTCGCCCGCTCGATGTCGTCGCCGTAGCCGATCCCGAAGACGAACTTCAGTCGGAGCTTGTCGGCGTCGACGGGGTTCTTGAGCACGCCGTCAGTGAGCGCCGAGTTCGGCACCGTCAACAGTTCGTTATCGAACGTCCGCACGCGCGTCACGCGGAGGCTGATGTCCTCGACGACGCCGGCGTAGTCGCCGTTGTCCCACTCGATCCAGTCACCGATACGAAACGGTTTGTCGGTGTAGATGAAGACGCCCGCCACGAAGTTCGAGATCACGTCCTGCATCGCGAGCCCGATCGCGAGCGCGCCGGCCGCCGCGATACCGGCCATCGAGACGAGGAAGTTTCCGAAGCCGGCGAAGCCGAACGCGACCGCGACCGCGAAGAACGCGACCCCGAATCTCGTGAGCATCAGGAGCGGGTTCTGGGCGTGTTCATCGAGGCCGCGCCTGTCGAACGCGCGCTCGACGAGCGGGAGTACGACGAAGCGACCGACGACCCAGATCGCGACGAAGGCGAGGACGAACCGGATCGCGCCCTCCGCGCTCGCGGCGAGCGACGACCCGAAGAGGTTCGTGCTCTCGAGTGCCTCTCCGATCGGCCCCAGGTCCCCACTCTGCAGCAGTGTCGAACCAAGGGCGGTACTCATCGATGCAGCACCGCCGTGTGCCCGCGCGTCTCGATCAGGTCCGCACTGACGGTCTCGGCGAGGTCGGCCGCCTTCTCCTCGGTCGAACTGCCCGCACGGGCCGCACGCAGGAATTTTACCTTCACGAGGTCCCGGTCGGAGAGTTGGTCGTCGAGTTCGTCGACGACCGAGTCGATACCGCTCTTGCCGACCCAGACGGTGACGTCGAGATCGTGTGCTCGCTGCCGAAGGTCCTGTTTATCCATGGCCTGATTAACGAATCGAGGCGCTTCAATCTTCTCGATTCGGTAGCGGTCGGTCTCAACTGAATCACGCCGCCGCTGAGAGGAATCGGCGTTAGTCGTCGTACGGGTATCTGGCGTGCGCGCCGCAGTCACAGGTGATCACGACGTGACCGTCCCGCAATCTGACGCGAGCGTTCGCGCCCGACCGAAGGTACGCGTCGCACCGATCGCACGTGAACCGTCGAAACTCCCGGGGAAGCGTCAGTCGATTTCGCTCCGCGACCCGTCGCGCGAGACGAACGTAGTACCGGGCACGATCGTCGTCGCCGTCCGCTGCCGCCGCTCGAGCGAGGTCGTGTAGGCGGTCGATCCGCTCAGCGGCGACGTCCATACCGACCTTTTCGTCGGTCGGCCTATTGATGTTGCGCTCCGGCGAGGCGGATTCGCCGACGCCTCTCGAGGGGCTTGTCAGCTAATATCATACCAGTCGACAGTTGAGGCGAATGTGCTATCGAGTGAAAAGATTCTTTATGGTACCCCGTATTGGGTTGTAGTACGCAATATTGTTATATATTAACTGAAATGAGGTGTTACACAACGTTATGAATTGGCCCCCCACGCCGTCCGACAACGGCGTTAGCAGACGTTCCTTCCTCGCCGCCGGAGCGACCGGTGCTGCTGTCACGACCGGCGGCTGTATCAATCGTGTCCGAAGCGTCGTCGATCAGAACGGAGACGACCAAGTCTCGCTGTCCATCACCACGGTTCCGGCCGACGCGGACAGACAGAACATCCGAATCGCCCGTCGCCTCGAGAGCAACCTCGAGAAGGTCGGCATCGACGTGTCACTGGACATGCGGTCGCGGTCGGAGCTGTTGGAGTCGGTGCTGATCAATCACGACTTCGACATCTACGTCGGCCTCCACCCCGCCGATTACGACCCGGACTTCCTCTACGAGGCGCTGTACTCGCGGTACGCCGACGAATCCGGTTGGCAGAACCCCTTCGGGTACAGTGCCATATACTTCGACACCCTCCTCGAGAACCAGCGCCGAGCCGACGGCGACGAACGGAAGCGACACGTCCAATCGCTCCTGACGGGACTGGCACAGGAAAAGCCCTTCGAGCCGATCTGTCTCCCCGACGAGATCCGCGTCGCCAGCAACGATCGGTTCGACGGCTGGAGCGAGCGACAGGATGTGCTCGCGTCACGACACGGCTATCTGGGACTCGAGCCGACCGACGACACCGATCAGTTGCACGCGCTCGTGACCGACAGCCGCATGACGCGGAACCTCAATCCGATCTCGGCGGTGTTTCGGGAGCGCGATACGATCATCGATCTGCTCTACGACTCGCTGCTGACCGAGCACGACGGCTCCCTCTATCCGTGGCTCGCCGAGTCGGTGGAGTGGTCCGAGCCGGCAGCCGAATCGGAATCGAACGGTGACGAGGACCGGGACGAGCCGTCGCTGACTGCGACGGTGACGCTCCGGGAGGACTGTCAGTTCCACGACGGCGAGCCGGTGACCGCCGAGGACGTCGCGTTCACCTACCGGTTCATAACGGACACGTCGTGGACGCTGTCTCAGATGCCGTCGCCAGCACCGCGGTACCGAAGCCACGCCGATACGATCGACGAGATCGCCGTCGGTGACGACGAGTATCAGCTGACGATGACTGTCACGGGCGGTCGAGCGGCCGCCGAACGGGCGCTTACCGTCCCAATCCTGCCGAAACACGTCTGGAGCGAACGGGTCAACCGGCGCGCAGACGACGATTCGTTCGACCCGACGCAGGGACAGTGGGCCATGGTCACGATGACCAATATCCCACCCGTCGGCAGCGGTCCGTTCCAGTTCGACAGTCGGAGCGAAGACGAACACCTCACACTGCAGCGATTCGAGGAGCACTTTACGCTCCGGGAGGACATCGATCTCGCCGACCCGATCGCCGACCTGTCCGAGCCGACCGTCTCGGAACTCCTGTTCGAGGTCGATCCCGGCAGTCCGTCCGCTATCGGCCGGGTCGCCGACGGTGGTGCCGATGTGACGGCGTCGACGCTCGACGCGTACTCGCTCGGTGCGATCCCCGACTCCTCGAGCGTCGAACGACTGGAAACGCAATCGCGGATGTTCTATCACATCGGCTTTAACGTCCGCAACGAACCCTTTAGCAACCCCCACTTCCGCAGAGCGATTACCCAGTTACTCGATAAGAAGGGGATCACCGAGGAGGTGTTCTACGGGAACGCGACGCCCGTCGCGACACCGCTGACCGGCGAGTGGGTACCGGACGCCCTCGAGTGGGACGGAGAGGATCCAGTAACGCCGTTTGCCGGCTCTAACGGCAGCCTCAACGTCGAAGTCGCGAAACTGGCGTTCGAGCGAGCCGGGTTCCGACACGATGATAACGGACGGCTGCTTGGAGGCAACTAGGAGCGATGCTCGCCGAGGTGCTGACACAGCTCGTCATCGTCATCGGTATCCTGTTACCGATATCGATAGCCATCTTCATCGGTCGTGAGCGCCTCGTACGGACACGATCGGAGTGGCGAACGCGACTCAGGACCGCCGCCCCGGCCATCGCCGTCTTGCTCGTGGTGTTGCTGATCAATCGGATCGCCAGACAACGAGCGCCGCGGCTCTCCCGGGAGATCGGGCTCCATCTCACCTCGAGCTTTTATAATATCGAAGGGGAGTTCATCCTGCTCTTCCAGTCCATCGCAAACCCCGAGACGACGGCGTACTTCTCGGCGATCTACGTCTACGGCTATACGTTCCTGTTGATCTTCCCGATCATAGCGTACTTTACGCTTTCGGATACGCGGACGTTTCGGCGGCTGTTGACGGCGTATGCACTCAACTACGCAATCGGTCTCGTGCTGTACATCTTCGTCATCGCGTACGGACCCCGGAACCTGATGCCGGCGGAAGTCGCGGAAACGATGCTGTACGACACCAATCCGCAGTACAAGTACCTCACTCGCGAAGTCAACAGCAACACCAACGTCTTCCCGTCGCTTCACACCTCGCTCTCGGCGACCGTTGCGACGTTCGCGGCGATGACTCGCTCGTCGTTTCCGAAGTGGTTCCCAGTCGCGGTCGTGCTGGCAGCCAGCGTCGCGATTTCGACCATGTTCCTCGGGATCCATTGGGGGATCGACGTGGCCGGCGGGTTGCTTCTCGCGGCCCTCTGTGTCGTCCTCTCGGATCGCCTCGTCGGGCGCTGGTCGCTGTCCGAGGAACTCGGTGACCGGTTCCCCCAGATCGAGGATCGGTTACCGTGGCTGGACCGAGACGAGTGATCGTCTGTCGTGATCGGTCGCAGTCGCTGGCAGCTACCGTGGACGGCAAATCACCGTTCAGCACGGCGATCGGCTGCGTTTCTGTGCGTCGGAAGAGCACAATACTGTTATATCGTGGCTCTTCAACTATGAGAAACGAACGAAATGAACGGGAGATCGGCCGCCCCGAACCGAGACAACCCCGGCGGTGACAGCGGTACCTGCAGTCGGCGAGCGATGCTGGCAGCGACGGCCGGGCTGACGGTCTCGAGTAGCGGCTGTCTCCGGCTCCGGGATATCGTCATGCCGGACAACATCGACCAGCTCTCCGTAGCGATCACGACGATTCCGGCCGATTCGGACAGGCAGAACGTCCAGATCGCCCGTCGCCTCGAGGAAAACTTCCAGGCCGTCGGGATCGACGTCTCCCTCGACATCCGGTCCGAGATCGACTTCCGTCGGACGGTACTGTACGACCACGAGTTCGATATCTGCATCGGTCGTCACCCGGGCGGGACCGATCCCGACTTCCTCTACGAGGCGCTGTACTCGCGGTACGCCGACGAATCCGGCTGGCAGAATCCCTTCGGATTCACCAACTTGGATATCGACGACCTCCTCGAGGAGCAACGCAACGCCGAGGGCGAGACGCGTCGCGAGGCCATCACAGCGGTTCTCGAGGAAATCGCGACCCAACAGCCGTTCGTTCCGATCTGTCTCCCCGAGGAACACCGGGTCGTCAGGACCGATCGGTTCGACGGCTGGAGCGAGGGCCACCTCGCGACGCGCCACGGCTATCTCGGCCTCGAGCCGTCCGCGGGCGTCGATACGCTTCGGGTCGGCCACACCGACGCCAGACCGACGGAGAACCTCAATCCGATCGCAGCCGACTATCGTCGCCGCGGGATGATCATGGACCTGCTGTACGACTCGGTGGCGACGCAGAACGGCGACGGCGAGATCCAACCGTGGCTCGCGGAGTCGTGGGAGTGGGACGACGGAACGATCGATGTCCGACTCCGAGACGAGTGCGAGTTCCACGACGGCAAACCGGTAACCGCCAAAGACGTCGCCTTTACGTATCGATTCCTGCAGGATACGTCGCTCGACGATCGCGATGCGCCATCGCCCGCTCCCATGTATCGGGGGCAGGTCGACGCCGTCGATGTCGAGTCGATCTCGATCCGTACCGACCACCACGTCGAACTCCCGATCGAAACGACGCAAGCGGTCGGTGAACGCGCGCTCCTCGTCCCGATACTCCCCGAACACATCTGGCACGAGTACGCGACCGAGACGCCGGGACCGGGCGGCCCCAGCGTCGCGCAAGGCACCACTGAGGCGGTGGTCACGGACAACGTCCCGCCGATCGGAAGCGGTCCCTTCCAGTTCGAAAGCCGGACCGAGGGCGGCCAGTTGACACTCGAGCGCTTCGACGACCACTTCACACGCAGACTCGGCGTTGACCTCCCGGAACTGACGGTCGGCGACTGTCCGATCACGATTCATCCGGGCAGCACGACGGTGGCGGAAGCCGTCCAGGAGGACGGGGCCGACGTAACGAGCCTCCCGCTCGACGCTCACACGATCGACGGCGTCGACGAATCCGACAGCGTGGCGTTACTCGAGTCGCCGTCGTGGTCGTTTTACTTCCTCGGATTCAACACGCGTAAAGCGCCGTTTAGCAACCCCCGATTCCGGCAGATCATCGCACAGCTCGTCGACAAGGAGTGGCTGTGCGACGACGTATTCCACGGCCACGCTCGTCCCATCGCGACCCCCGTTACCGGCGACTGGGTTCCCGAGAGTCTCGAATGGGACGACAGAGATCCCGAAATGCCGTTTCTGGGAACGGACGGGGAGGTCGATGTCGAGGCAGTAAAGATCGCGTTCGAAGACGCCGGCTTCCGGTATGACGACCAAGGGCGGCTTCAAGCCAGACAGTG
Organism: Natrinema sp. LN54; assembly: GCF_052439245.1. Taxonomy (NCBI): domain Archaea; kingdom Methanobacteriati; phylum Methanobacteriota; class Halobacteria; order Halobacteriales; family Natrialbaceae; genus Natrinema; species Natrinema sp. LN54. The sequence continues at coordinate 673,923 of NZ_JBQVRP010000002.1, read as the reverse complement.
AGTCGCCGGTCGGCGACGGCCGATAGTCGCAGTTGATTCACCGTTCTCGCTACAGTCACCGATACACCTACCGCTACGCGAGTATCGCAACCGGCAAAAGCGGGACGAAAGCGGGTTACTGGTCCTCGAGCGCGTCGGCGATGCGCTTCAGCGCGCGGGTCTGGTCGCGCATTTCGTCGCGCATCTGTCGGACTTCGCGGACGAGTTCCTCGTTGCTCTCGTCCTGTCCGCCAGCGCCGGGGCCGGCACCCGGGCCGCCCGGACCGGGGCCGCCGGGGCCGCCGCCCATCATGCCGCCCATCATCTGTGCGAACGGGTTGCCACCGCCGCCCATGCCGCCGGGGCCGCCACCGCCGCCGAACGGGCTCTCGGGGGCCTCACCCTCGCCCTCGCCTTCCTCGGCTCGCTTCTCGCGGATCTCCTCGACCCGCTCGCGGAAGGATTTCTCCTCGCTGTCGTCGCCTGCGTCTCCGTCGGGTGATTCGTTTTCGTCCGTCATACCATCGGATTCCGTTGCGTGAGGGAAAAGGGTTGCCATGTTTTCGATGTCGGCGCTGACCGTCGCTCTCCGGTGCCCGCGCGGCGATCAATGCTTGCACAAAACCGACCCGACCTGAGCTGGTAGCCGCCATATGACCGACCGCTCCGATCGAGAGCCGATCGTCAGCGAGGGACCGTACGCGATCGTCGACGCGACCGATAGCGACCCGGCGGACTACTGGCTCGTCTCGAGTCGAGGTGACGCGACGGCCGACGCGGACGAGCACCGGTACCAGGTTCCGGTCGACGAGACCGCTATCGACGATCTCGCGACCGCAGTCTCGCGGCTTCGAGGGCTGAAAACCGACGCCGAGGAGTCGTCGGAGTCGGTCGAACTGACCTGCCACGACTGTGGCAAGACGTGGACGTACACCGGGTCGGACGAGCACGCCTCGTGTCCGAACTGCGAGACGGAGGTCCCCGTCGAGGGGATCGGGCCGTAATCCCCGCGAGACGTACTCGAGCGAGCGGAGAACAGTGCTCGCCGTCGACGCCGCGACCACGAGTGTGAAGGCCGAACGGTTGTAACGAGCGTCGCCGAATCGGCACAGACTGAGTCAGCATGGTCAGGCGCACGCACCGACGACCCGACCGAACGCTATCGGACCGACGATCTGCCGGGCGATGACGCGGGCAACGAGACGAGAAGCGATCGCCGGCATCGGAACTGCGCTGGCGTCCGCGGGCGGAGCGAGCGTCGTCACCGGAGCGGCGGATCCGTCGTCGGTCCCCGAGGCGGACCGCGAGAGTGTCTTTCCCCGGTGTGTCTACCAGCCAGACGGCGACGGCTGGGCGGTCACGATGCCGATCAATATGCACGTCACCGTCCCCGGCGAGCGTGCGGCGCTCGCCGCGATCGAAGACGAGTTCACCGGCCTCGAGAACCCGCGCTGGACACGGGTCTTTCCGGATTCGGAGGCCGGAGCGTGGGACAGCGACGGCGAGGAATTCGTCGCCCCGGACGTCTCGGTTCGCCGGCCGCGGCTGGGTGACGAATGGAACCACGTCCACGTCTGGGAAGTCGACGCGGACCGCGCCGCGGTACACGCGCACTTAGACGTCATCGACCTCGAGTACGACTATTTCCACCGCGGCGCTCGCTACGACGCCGCCGCGCGGGAGGTCCGGGCGCACCTCGCCGCGGACGACTGGCGTCGGGAAACGCCCTACAGTATCGAGTACGGGGTCGAAGAACGGAAACGGGAGAACTGGGGCGAAACGGGCGATACGAAACTCGAGTACATGTCCGGCTGACCGCAGCGCAGACGGGAAAACGCGACCGCGCTCACCCGAACGATCCCAGCGACGACTGGAGGTCGCGATCCGCCTGACCGACCTCGAGGTCGTAGCCGACGAGGTCGCGCATGTCGACGGCGTAGGTCGTGCCGCCGTTTTCGAGGACCAGCAGTCGACCCCTGACGCCGACGACGGTTCCCGAGGCGATGGTCTCGCGCACCGGGCGGGACTCGAGGCCGAGTCCGTAGTCGAACTCGAGAGTGTCGATGACATCGAATTCTTCGAGGGCGGCCTCCCAGCCGGCCTCGTCGACCGCGGCACCGAGTGCGGCGACCTTCGTGCCGGTTCGGACGCGGTCGGGGAGTCGGGTCGCGATCTCGGCCTCGAGTTCGCGGGCGATTTTTCCGTTCGAGACCGTATGAACGTGGGCCCCGCGATCGGCCCCCTGCTCGCGCAGTCGGGTCTCGAGCCGCCACCGCTTCGTGACGCCGACTTTGAACGTGTCGGGGGCGAACGCGGCGATGTAGACCGCGTGCTCCTCGTGGCAGTCCATCTCGTCTTTCAGGCAGGTCCCCGTACAGCGCGCACAGACCCACGTGCTCGTGTGGTAGTCGCAGTAGGGCGTCGACGGCCGGTCGCAAGCGACGTGTTCGCCCTCGTCGTCGATGGTGCCGGCGCAGTGGCGCTCCCCGAGCGAGTAGGCGAGGTCGTCGCCGGCCTCGAGCGGGCGGTGTTCGACCTCGCCGCTGCCGTCGCTGACCAGCAGCGCCGATCCCCGGCCGCTCGGTTGGTAGCCGACCAGTTGCACGCGTTCGGATTGGAACCGGGCGCAAATAGACGTAGCGCTCTCCGGTCGTGGCGGTCCCGCTCGGATGCGTCGCCCGCCGGCGACCGCAGAAAAGACCTATCCGCGACCGCCACGAAGCCCGGCCCATGAGCCTCGAGGGTTCGCTCGAGACGGCAGCGGACGGCACCAGAGACGCCGTGATGTTCGTGTTCACCGTCACTAACTCGGGCGACGAGCCGGTCGACCTCCAGTTTTCGGACGCGTGCAAGGCGGAGTTCGTGCTCGAGAACGACGGCAACGAGGTCTGGCGGTTCAGCGAGGGGCGCATGTTCGCGCAGGTGCTCAGTTCGGACGCCCTCGCGCCGGGCGAGGAGACGACCTACGAGGCGGAGTGGTCCGATCCCGAGCCGGGCGACTACACCGCGGTCGCGGAGTTGCGAGCGCAGGACGAGCACTGCGCGGCGCGGGCCGACGTTTCGGTGCCGTCGTGACGACATCCCGCGATACCCGTCTTTTGCGGGGTAGAAGACCGAAGACGCCGTCGTCGGAGCCGGCGACGAGGGCCGACAGCGAAGTCCCTATACCGTCGCCATCCTAAGCCGCGGGCATGCAAGCGCTGGTCATCGCGGCACACGGATCGCACCTGAATCCGGACGCCTCGGATCCGACCTACGCCCACGCGGACACGATCCGCGAGACGGGCGCGTTCGACGAGGTCCGCGAGGCGTTCTGGAAGGAGGAACCGCACTTCCGCGAGGTGATCCGCACCCTCGAGTCCGACGAGGTGTTCGTCGTCCCGCTGTTTATCAGCGAGGGCTACTTCACCGAGCAGGTCATCCCGCGGGAACTGCGCCTCGACGACTGGGACCCCGAGCAGTGGGACTCCGACGGAACGAGCGCCTCACAGGCGACCCTCGAGGCCGAGGACGTCGGGAAGACGATCCACTACTGCGGGCCGGTCGGCACCCACGACGCCATGACGGACGTGATCGTCCAGCGGGCCGAGACCGCGACGGGCGATCCGGACGTCGGCGAGGGGTTCGGCCTCTCGGTCGTCGGCCACGGCACCGACCGGAACGAGAACTCCGCGAAGGCCATCGAGTACCACACCGAGCGCATCCGCGAGATGGACCGCTTCGACGAGGCCAAAGCGCTGTTCATGGACGAAGAGCCGGAGGTCGACGACGTTACTGATTACTTCGAAAGCGAGGACATCGTCGTCGTGCCGCTCTTTATCGCCGACGGCTACCACACCCAAGAGGACATCCCCGAGGACATGGGGCTGACCGAGGACTATCGCCTCGGATGGGACGTGCCGAGCGAGGTCGACGGCCACCAAATCTGGTACACGGGCGCGGTCGGCACCGAGGATCTGCTGGCCGACGTCCTCCTCGAGCGAGCGGCCGACGCCGGGGCCGACATCGGCGACGCCCGCGAGGCGGTCCGCGAACTCGCCGCGTCGGTCGCGGAGAGCGGGGCCGAGTCCGGCCCCGAACCGAACGCGGGAGCGGGCGCGGGTGACTGATGACGGCATCGACGGACGACCTCGAGACCCTGCTCGAACGCGCGTCGACCGGCGTCGCGTTCGACGGCCTGCGCGTCGCGGAAACTGACGGGGAATACGCCCTCGAGACGCCGGCGAACGAGTGGACCGGCCTCGACGAGGCCGACTGCCGGCGCGCGCTCGAGTCGATCGAGGAGTACGTCACGAACTGGCGCTACTGGCAGGAGACCGTCGGCGGCGAGGGGACCGCACGCCGGGCGTTCCTCCGGTGGTGCGAGCGAGCGCCGCTCGCCGACACCGCGGACGGCGACACGACGACCGGGCCGTGGAGCGACCACGGTGACGGTTCCGAGCCGCTCGCGGTCCCCGAACGGTACCGCGCGCTCCGCGACGGCATCGACCGCGAGTGGGGCCAGCTATCGATCACGGCCCGGTTCGTCGACGTCGACGACCCCGACGGCGAGCGCGTCTACGACCTGTGGCACGTCGACGACGCCGACAGCGACATCGCGGACCTCGAGGTCTACGACGACCCGCGGGACGCGCGGGAACTCGCGACCTACGACGAGGACGGCCGCTACCGGCCGCTGAAGACCGCGCCGACCCTGCCCGGTGGCTGGGCCTTTACCGGCCTCTCGGGCGCGGACCTCGTCGAGACGGTCGAGTTCTTCTACCCCGCGACGGTCGCTAACTGGCACCGCGAGCTGCGGGGGAACCTCGATATCGACCACTGGCTCGAGACCGCCGAGCGACAGACGGGGATCTACGACGTGATCGACGAGCTCCCGCGCGAGGCCGTCGAGTGGATGGCCGAGGCCTGCTGTGTCGACTCCCAGTGTCTGCGCCGCCGCGAGTGGCAGTACGAGGAAGGCGACGACCTCGACGCCGACGGCGGCGACGGTCCCTTCCCCTGTCGCGAGCCCTGCTCGCTCGTGATCGCCGCCGCCCGCAAGTGGGCCATCCTCGAGTCCGAGGAGGAACGGACCTACGAACTCGAGTTGACCACCAGCGAACTGAACCAGCTCGAGGACTTGATCGACGCCGTCGCCGAGGGCCGCACCGACGAGATCCGCGAGGCGGACGTCAACGACGGCGCGAACCGCTATCGGGCGCGGTACCTGCGATCCAAGCGGTTCGACGACGAGGGGAACCTCGAGGCGACGCAGGTCGACGACTGACGGCCGGCTGCCCCCGCTTGTCCTTTCCAGCCGACCCGTCGACGGCCACAATCTTGGTATCCCGGCGGTCGCACACTCCGATCGTGAACCGTCGCGACTTCCTCGTGACCACAGCAGTGGCGCCGTCGCTGCCGGCGATCGCCGGCTGCTCGAGCCTCGGCGACGAGGAAACGGGCTATACACCTACACGCTTACCTTCTCGGACGCGCTCGACGAGCCGGACGAGCGACCGCTCGATTTCGACACCGCGGGACTGGCCAGCAGTCAGGCGAAGATCGTCGACGAAGCGGCCCGAACGGGAACGTACAGCGAAGCGAACGTCAACTGGGACTCGCTGCCCGGTCGCGAGGGGATCACGATGGCGTTCCGGATGGTGATCCAGCTGATCGCCCGCCACGTCGGGCACGATCCGCAGGTCGACCACGAAACGTCGTTCGAGACGCCGAGCCGGTACGACGGGCAACGCTATCGAACGGTCGTCGATGTCGCGTGAGCACCACGCGACGCTGGCCGCACTACGCTACTGAACCAGCAGAAACAGCGCCACGAGAACGCCGACGATGACGATTCCCGTCCCGACCGTTGCGACCGGGCCGCCGATCGTCGCCGCCGTCAGCGCCGCGATCCCGACCGCGACCAGTCCGAGCGCGACGACCACGAGCGTCGCCGGCTCGATGCCGCTCACGGCGGCGAACTGATCGACGACCCGCTCGAGCGCCGTCGGTTCGGGCTCCGAGCGCGCGGGTTCGGCGAGCGAGTCGTCGACGTCGACGCCCGGCGGCCCGGGGGTGACGGTGACGGCGATCGAGACCGATTCGGACCCGTAGCCGGTCAGCACCTCGAGGCGGCCGTCGACGGGCCGGTCGATCGCGTCCGCGGTGACGGTAACTGGGACGGCGGTGACGCCGTTGGGTTCGACGTAGTAGTTCGTTTCACCGAGCGATGCGATCCGTTCGAGGTCACCGCCGAGGCGACAGTGGACGTGTGCGGGCGTCTCGTGGCCCTGTAACAGGAGCGCGAACGACTCGCTGGTTTCGAGCGCGTCGCTCGCCGCCTCGAGTTCGTCGGCGGCCCTGCGATTGACGTGGACGGTGACCTCGGTCCCGGACATAGTCGGGTGGCCTCAGGCCGGCGTCTCCTCGCGCATGTCCGGCGGCAGCAGGTTCGGAATCCCGTCTTCGATCGGGTAGGCCTCGCCGCATTCGGTGCAGACGAGGTCGCCGCCGACGACTTCCTCGCCGTCGTACTCGGCGTCCTCGAGTTCCAGGTCGTGTTTGTCGAGCGGACAGCAGAGGATCTCCAGCAACGACTCCTTCATACTACGTAGGCTTGCCGCCTCCAGCAAAAGGTTTCGGGAACGCCGCGAGCGAAGCGCGGCCGACGCGGCGCGTTCTACTCGTAGGGGTTCTCGACGATGACGGTCTCCTCGCGGCCGGGGCCGACGCCGACCGCGTAGATCGGCGCGTCGAGTTCCTCGGCGATGTAGTCGAGGTAGACCTTCGCGTTCTCCGGGATGGCCTCGTAGCCGTCCTCGGCGACCGCGGCCCAGTCGACCGCGGGCCAGCCGTCGAACGATTTGAACGTGGCCTCACAGCGCCCCCACTGCTCGGTCGTCGGGGGCATCGTGAAGATCTCCTCGCCGTCGAACTCGTAGCTGTGGCCGACTTCGACCGTGTCGAGCCCGGCGAGCACGTCGATGTGGTTGACCGCGAGACCCGTAAAGCCGTTCGCGCGGGCCGCGTGGCGCAGCATGGGCATGTCGAGCCAGCCGACGCGGCGCGGGCGACCGGTGACGGTGCCGTACTCCCCGCCCTCGTCGCGGATGTAGGTCGCGAGTTCCTCCTCGTCGTCGGCGCTGCCCTGTTCGGCGTCGTAGTCGGGCGTCTGGTCCTCGACGCCGCCGAGTTCGGTCGGCAGCGGGCCGGTTCCGACACGGGAGAGGTAGGCCTTGACGATGCCGATGACCTCGCCGTCGCCGATGACGGTCGGGCCGAGGCCGGTGCCGACGGTCGCGCCGCCGGCGGTCGGGTTCGAGGAGGTGACGTAGGGGTAGACCCCGTGGTCGATGTCGAGCGAGGTACCCTGTGCGCCCTCGAGCATGACGTTGTCGCCGGCGTCGATCCGGTCCTGCAGGAAGGTCCCGCAGTCGACGGTCATGTCCTCCTCGGCGAGGCGTTCGCCGTACTCGCGGTAGGTTTCGTAGAGGTGATCGATGTCGAACGCCTCGCCGGTCTCCTTGTCGAAGACCTCCTCGGCGAGGGCCTTCTTCTGGGGCACGACGTACTCGAGCCGTTCGCGGAGCGTATCGGGGTCGAGTAAGTCGCCCACTCGGACGCCGCGCCGGCCGGCCTTGTCCTCGTAGGTCGGTCCGATGCCGCGCTTGGTCGTCCCGGCGGCGAGGTCTTCCTTCTCTTCCTCCTCGATGCCGTCGAGCGCGCGGTGATAGGGGAGAATAACGTGTGCGCGCTCGGCGACGCGAACGTCGGGCTCGAGGCCGCGTTCGCGGAGGGTATCGATCTCGTCGAACAGCGTCTCGGGGTTGACGACGCAGCCGTTGCCGAGGACGCCGACCTTGCCACGGACGGCTCCCGACGGCACCAGCGACAGTTTGTACTTCGTACCGTCGTGGACGACGGTATGTCCAGCGTTGTCGCCGCCCTGGTAGCGGGCCACGACGTCGGCGGCGTCGCCGTAGAGGTCGACGACCCCACCCTTGCCTTCGTCGCCGAGTTGCGACCCGACGATAGTGACGGTCATAACAGCGGCGGATTCTTGCCGGGCCGATAAACAGATTTCGGTATACGGGTGGCTGACACTGACCGAGCGCGCCGAGAAACGCGGCCGGACCGGCGTATTCGGACAGCTGCCGCCTGTACCCCAGGATTCGATTCGTCGCGACCGGGCGGGCGAATCGCGACACGGATGGGAAACGGAAGAACTACCAGTATATATACCAGCAGGGCTAACGACCGAAACACGGAGCCGCGACGACCGTCCGTTTCCGGTCGCGAATCGCCGGGCGATCGACGGACATCGTCCTCGCCGACCCGTTCCGTCCAATCGCGTGGGTCCCATCAAATCGCGTGCCCCCACGATCGTGGAGCCACTGACACCGGGGTTTCGAGAGAGCCAGCGAGACCCTGTGACCACCGGGATCGGAAACGTTAACTACTGACAGGAACGATCATCCGGTTGAGAGTGGACCTTTCAGTCGCCGAGAGTAACTTTTAAAAGGTCCAAAGACAAGTTAACAAATGCCATGATAGATAGACTTGAGAAGGAAGTCGATATGCTGGAACGTCATCTCCAGGTCCTGAAGATGGTCATCGAGAACGAACCGATCGGGATCGTCAAAATGTCCAACGAGACCGGCTACCCCCACCACAAGGTCCGCTACTCGCTTCGGGTCCTCGAGGAAGAGAACCTGATCGAACCCTCGAGCCAGGGAGCGATCAAGACCGAGCGCACCGCCGAGTTCGTCGACGAACTCGACGGCAAGATCGACGACATCGTCGACAAGCTCGAGGGAATGAAGATCGAAGACGTCGCAGAGATCGAAGGGTAGTCTCTCGCCCAGTTCGGATTGTCGTCCCCGCGACCGGCAGCCGGCGCGACGCGAACATGCCGAACTTCTCATCGCCGTTTTCCGCCGCGATAGCGCCTCGCTCGTGCGTTTCGCAACCGTTCCGCTCGCTGTCGAGCAACTGCTCCTCGATTCCGATCGCGACGTGTGCTAGCCGAACGGGTCGGCAGTCGCGGTGCGTATCGACGACACACCGTCGCACAGAGTGAGGAATAGAATCGCGAGCGCGACGGCCTACAGCTCCGGCACGTTCATGTGGAACCCTTCGGAACGGGACTCGACCAGACAGAGGTGATACCCCTCCTTCCGGGAGAGGTTGACGTAACTGAGTTTCGAGCCGCGGCTGAGGAAGCCGCCGCTGGTCGCCTGCTCGGCCACCTCGAGCGCGCCGGGCTCGAAGTAACTCGAGGTGACGGCGATCGCCGCCGCCAGATCCGGATAGTTCGCCTTCACCGCGGAGGCGGCTTCCTCGAGACCCTCGAGTAGTTCCGTCGATGCCGGCTCCCGCGAATCGTTGAGAGTGACCAGGACCAGTGGATTCCCCATCTTGTCGAACGCGACGACGTCGAACGTGACCTGATCGGGAACGTCCTCGGTGTCGTCGTCCTCGAGCGAGATGGTCGCGTCGAGTTCGGCCCGGTCGATCCGCGGAATGGCGTCGTAGAGGTCGCCAAGTCCGTCCGCGTTGCCGGTGTCGCGGATCTCGTAGAGGAGCATCTCGGTGAGCCAGTCGACGAATCGGTACTCCATCGACGACGCGAGGAAGTCCGCGAACGGGTCGCCGTCGACGACGGCGTCGGCCGAGTCGAACTGCGTGTGGTGCTCGAGTTGCAGGTTCGCCGCGACATCGTTGCGGTCGGCGGCGCCGTCGTGGGCTTTCTCGAGCGTCGGCTGGCTCTTCGAGGCGTATCGGACGAAGAGATTCGTCCCCGAAAGCGCCTGCTGGGCCGTGAGTTGGGTGCCGCCACCGACCCCGTCGGACTCCGCGTTCCCTGCATCTTGCGTGCGCGCTCGCTCGCGTTCCAGTTCCGTCTCGAGTTCCTCGATCCGGGACTGGAGTCGATCGACCGTCGAGGACAGTTCGTCGTTCTCCGAGCGCAGCCGGTCGCGTTCGGCCTCGAGTTCCTCGGCCTTCTCCACGAGCGCGTCGCGTTGTTCCTGTAAGGTCTCGAGTTTCTCGGTGAGCGCCGCGATCCGTTCTCGGTCCTCGCCCGCCTCTCGGCTCCGTTCGGTCGCCGATTCGGCCGTCTGGGACCGTCCCGATTCCTGTGGCTCCTGTTGGCGCGATCGCGTCTGCGATCGCTGCTCGCGCGTCTCGGACGACTGCCCGGCAGCGGTCGTCGACGCCGCGGTCTTCGAATCGGACTGTGCTCCGTCCGATGGAGCAGCGGTTGCGGGTTCCGTCCCCGCGTCCGCCGCTGTCGAGGCCGCCGCCGATCGGCTCCCCTGTCCGCCGGGTCGGCCGCCGCTCGAGGCCGTCGATTCGTCGGACTCGCTGTTGTCCGGATCGATCGAGGGAATGCGCCGCGTTTCGCGCCACGCTTCCTCGCGTTCGAACTGCTCCTCGAGGTCGCCCTCGTCTTCGTCCGCGTCCGGGTTCGCATCGTCGGCCGTCGCGGTGGCGTCGTCGGCAGCCGACTGGTCCGGGGAATCGTCTCCGCCATCCCCGTCATCGCCCGCGTCTTCCTCGTCCCCGTCCTCGTCGACCCAGGAGATATCGTTCCGTTCTAGCTCCTCGGCCGCCGCCTCGACCTCCGCGAGGTCGGGACTCGAGGTCGCTGTCGGTTCGGTATCGGAGACGGCCGCCGCGTCGTCCGGGTCAACCTCGACTGTCTCGTCGGCGGGGGACGACGAAGCGCTTTCGTCACCGGTTGTCGGGACGGCATCGGCTCCGGCGGCTTCGCCGACCGGCGAGTCGTCGACGGGGGACTCGTCAGTCCTCGAGTCGGCCGCGTCTCCGCGTTCGGCTGCGGCCGGACTGTCGTCCGTCGACCGTTCGGTGGAACCCTGTTCTCGGGGTTCGCTTCCGTCATCGGACGGGTCCGATTCGGGGCTGGGGTCGGGATCGGTGGTCGGATCGAGATCGGTCGCAGCCGGCTCCGCGTCGGTGATTCCGGCCGAGGTCGTCTCCGGCTCTGCCGGCGTTTCGTCGGTCGCGGTAATCCCCGACGGATCGCCCGTCAGATCGATATCCGACGCCAACGACGACGGATCGTCGACGGTAACGTCCTCGATCGGATCGGAATCGGCCGCGCCGGCACCGGCCGACTCGGTGCTCGAGACGTTGATCGGTTCGATCGACGAGCCGGTCGAATCGGGGGCCGGGTCGGCGCTCGAGCCGTCCCGTTCGGGCGCACCCGGATCGTCGGCGGGGGCCGGTTCCGACCGCGAGTCGACTCCGTCGGGGCTCCCGTCCGCGGATGTGGAGCCGTCACCGGTGTCGGGGTCGGTCGTCCCCGGCACGTCGGTGACCTCGATCTCGACGTCGGTCACTTCGTAGATGCCGACCTCGTCGGCCGCCCGGTCGAACGCCTCGTCGCCGGTGAGCAGTCGCCCGGCGTTGCCGATGTAGGCGGCGGCCATCCGGCGGCCGCCGTAGTAGACGGCGTAGTAATCGCCGCTGAGCACGTTCTCGCTCAGCTCGATATAGCCGGTAAACGAGCCGCTCTGGAGGGTGTTGTCGACCTCCCGGAGCGGCGTCTCGTTCGTGTAGTATTTCGCCCGTGTTTCGCCGCCGCGTTCCTCCATTGCACAGAGTAGCGGCAGCGACGGATGGGGAGCCTCGTAGCGTGTCCCGGAAGCGGTCTCGAAGTCCTCGATATCGCCGTCGACGATCCCGATTATTCGGCCGTTGAGCATAAAGAGCCACGTGCCGACCGCCGAGACGGCACCCGAGAAATCAGCGTCAGCGAGATCGGAGAGGCCATCGAAACCGCCGCTGAACTGGCGGGAGTCCCACTCCTCGACGCGCTCTTGCGTGCGCGGGTCCATAGTTCAACAAGCGAGAACCACACTAAATACGTTTCGCCTAGAATCCGTCTATATTTTTGACTCTGCGTCCTCGGCGAGTTCCTTCATGCGCTTGCCGATCCGGCCGGCGCTCGAGAACTCGTCTTCGCTCATCGCGCTCGCCAGCGCGTTTCCGAGGACGAACACGGCGTGTTTGTGTTCGCTCTTCGACTTGTGGACGTGCGAGGGATCGACGTCGAGCTGACGGTAAGGGTCGAACAGCGTTTCGTCGACCTCCTCGCGCTCCGAGAAGTACTCCATGATGACGACGAGTTCTTCGTGGAGCTCGAGGAGTTCGTCTTTATGCATATCCCCGTATAGGAACGGTTTCGATTTAAGCGTTGTGTGGCCGAGAGTCGCAAAACCGACCGGGTCACTCAGCGGTTCGGTGCGGCCAGTTCGCCGTCGTCCCGACGACGGAGCGTGACCGCGAGCAGCAGGATCCAGCTTCCGAGGGCGACGGCGGCGACGAATTCCGGCACGGCAAACCACGTCTCGGTGTCGACGCTGCCGATCGACAGCACCCAGCCCAGCCACACGACCAGGTGAACGTTCCCGAGCCAGAACGACGCCACGGCGAGCCGACCGTCGCCGGCAAGCACCGCCCCGGTGCCGTAGACCCACGCCGCGAGCGGGGCCACGCCGAACACCGAAAGCGCCGCGAAGCCGTGTAGACTCGTCTCGAGGTAGACGGCCGTGTGGTCGAGAAAGAAGACGCCGACGCCGATCATCCCGGCGACCGTGAGCGCGAGCAGCGCTGTCCCGACGCGCTCGAGGGCGTTCCGGCTCGCGATCCACAGCCGCCAGCCGAACGGGAGTCCGAGCAGGCCGCCCGCGATCAGCCCGCCGTTGAACAGCGGGAACGTCGGCGCACCGTAGCGGCCCATATCCGAGAGGGCCCGCCCCTGCCACGTGAACGTCTCGCTCGGGGCGACGATCGTCGCGAGCACGATCGCGCCCACCGAAACGATCGGTCCGGCGATCCCGCAGTACGTCGCGATCGTCCGCCTGTCAGCCATACGGTCGCTCGTGCGTGCCGGCGTATCAACGTGACTGTTTCGAACGCTGACACCACGCGAACCGATAGGCGAGAGCGGACGACTACCGATCGAACGGGCCGGTCATCGTGGCAGGGCGGGAAGAGAGTCAGTCAGTACCGGCGGAAGCGTCCGCGTCCGTCCCGACGTTTTCTCGCCGGTTCTTCTCGCGGTGGTCCGCAGGGAACCACGCGAGGTCGTGATCGGGTGTGAGTCGGACGGCGACGCGCTCGTCCGGGTCGATCCGATCGGCGTGGTTGTGCAGACACTCGAGGGTTTCGCCACCCTCGAGTTCGACGCGGTAGCGGACGGTCGGGCCGAGATAGCGCCGGGAGACGACGCGGCCGTCGGCCGCCGACCCATCGCTGTGACCGACGGGAGCGGCCGTCACGTCGTCCGGTCGGACGAGCAAATCGACGGTGCTCCCGTCGTACCGGCGTACCGCCCCGTGAACGTCGTCGCAGTACACGTCGCCGAGCGCAGTCTCGACGACGTCGCCGCGGACCTCGCCCGAGAGGAAAGTGGCGTGGCCGAGGAATCCGGCCACGAACCGCGATTCGGGCCGCTGGAAGACCTGCTGTGGGGGATCGGTCTGTTCGATATCGCCGTCGTTCATGACGGCGACCCGATCGGAGATCGACAACGCTTCCTCCTGATCGTGGGTCACGGAAATCGCGGTGACGCCGGTGTCCTTGATGATCCGGCGAACCTCCTCGCGCATTTCGACGCGCAGGTCGACGTCCAAGTTCGAGAACGGTTCGTCGAGGAGCAGCATCTCCGGTTCCGGAGCCAGCGACCGCGCGAGCGCGATCCGCTGTTGCTGGCCGCCGGAGAGTTCGTCCGGGTAGTCCCCGCCGTGGTCCGCGAGCCCGACGAGCTCGAGCAGGTCGTCGACGCGGGCCTCGCGCTCGTCGTCGTCCCAGTTCCGTAAGCCGAAACCGACGTTCTCGCGGGCGGTTAGATGCGGGAACAGCGCGAAGTCCTGAAAGACGATGCCGACGCCGCGTTCCTCCGGCGGGACGAAGCGACCGTCGCCCGCGACGGGGTCGCCCCGTAACCGGATTTGGCCGGAATCGGGGTTCTCGAGGCCCGCGATCAGCCGGAGCGTCGTAGTCTTGCCACAGCCCGACGGCCCGAGCAGCGTCAGGAGTTCGCCCTCGCGGACGGTCAGCGAGAGGTCGCGGATAACGGCGTCGCTGCCGAACCGTTTCGTGACGTCCTCGAGTTCGAGAACCGTCGTCCCGGCCGGCGGTTCCCGTCCGCTGTGCTCGACCGTCGAGGGCAGGTGTCCGTTCGCCATGAATCGACGCCGGCGTCTGCCGGCGTATACTCTCGAACGGGGGCGTAAAATCCATATAATTGCCGGTCGGTCCCGACCGGTGGGAACGTGAGGGTCTACAGTTCGACGCCGCTGGGGATCAGGCTGTGCTGACGGAGCAAACTCCCCTCGTCGTCGTAGACGAGAAACGTCTGTTTGTCGTACGTGACGAAGGGGTCGCCGTCGAGCGTGATTGCAACCTCGTACCGGCCCTCGTCGTCGGCGTCCTCGCCGTAGCCCCGTGCCGCTCGAATGAACTGGAGGACGTCGTCGGCGTCCTCGTTGAGTTCGAGGATGAACTCGCCGGTGACGCGGTTGGTCACGCTCACTACCCCCGTGGTGTCGTCCCCGAGCGGCCCCTGCAATCGAAGGGCCGTGTCGGTTTCGTTCGCCTCGAGAACGTCGCCGTCGGGACCAGTGAGGCGCTCGCGAAGCATCGTCGCCGGGCCGGTGAAATCGATCGATACCGCGGGCTTTTCGGGTTCGCCGCCGGTTTCGACCCAGTCGATATTGTTGACGTCTAACGTGAAGTGCTCGCGCCTCATTCCGTACCCGTAGCTTCGGACTCCCGCGGTATGAACGTAACGCACGATAAGTAAGATATCAGAACAATCTCGCAAGCCGTCATCTCGGCGGACGATCAGCCAGCAGGACATCGATTCGCGTCTCCCGGGTCGGCCGCTCGCATGTGGACGTGTCGTCCGATCGGTATCCGAACGCGAACCGGTGGTGCCGGCGATGTAGAAACCCTTTAGTCCCCGACGAGGGAAGGACCGGTGGGAAGCGCACGGCCGCAAATCCGACTGCGCCATCCGCTCTTTGGGATGGCTTGGGATTGCGGAAGTGCACGGCGAGAGCCGGATGCTGTCGTTCGACAGCATCCCGAGCGGTCAGTGCGATTCCTATCCTCAACAATGGCACGAATGCACACCCGCCGTCGCGGCTCGTCCGGTTCGGACAAGCCGTCGGCAGACGAACCACCGGAGTGGAGCGACGTCGACCCAGCAGACATCGAAGACCGGGTCGTCGAACTGGCAGAGCAGGGTCACGACCCGAGTCAGATCGGGATGAAGCTGCGTGACGAAGGCGTCACCGGCACGCCCGTCCCGGACGTCAAGCTGGCGACCGGGAAGAAGATCACTGAAATCCTCGAGGAGAACGACGCGCGAGCGGACATCCCCGAGGACCTCTGGAACCTGATGGAACGCGCCGTGCGCCTGCGCGAGCACGTCCAGCAGAACCAGCAGGACCACCAGAACAAGCGCGCCCTGCAGAACACCGAAGCGAAGGTTCGACGCCTCGCCGACTACTACCGCGGCGACGAACTCGAGCCGGACTTCACGTACACGCCCGAGCTCGCCCGAGAGCTCATCGAAGACGCCGAGTAAGTAGATGTCCACCGAGGGTCGATCCGCCGAGCCGGTGTCCGCCACGAGCGCACTCGAGAGCGCCGGCTTCGTTCGGCTGGTCACCCGTGCGGACGGCGACGCGCTCGCCGCGAGCGGCCTCCTCGCGAGCGCCCTCGACGAGCGCGAGACGCCGTTTCAGGTGACCGTCGGACGGACGGTCGCGGAGCGATCCGAGCGCGCTCGAGCGCCGACCAACGACGGCGACGTGGCGGTCGTCGTCGGGGCCGCGGACGCGGCCGCCGACGAGGCCCACGTCCTCGAACTCGAGGCGACGGACCGACCCGCAGCGCTCGAGGCCGTCGATCTCGTCCGCGAACTCGGTGCGACGCCGGACCCGGTGCTCGCACTCGCCGGCCTCGTCGCCAGCGGCGGCGACCCCGGTGCGGGCGAGAGCGAGTGGCTCCTCGAGACCGCACGCGAACGCGACCGCCTCGAGCGGCGACCGGGCGTCGCGGTGCCGACCGCGGACCCGATCGACGGGCTCGCGTACTCGACGCGCCTTCGCGCGCCGTGGTCGGGCGATCCCGACGCGGCCCGCGAGGCGCTTTCGGACGCCGACACCGGTGATCCCGACGCGCTCGACGCGGACGATCATCGCGCGATCGGCTCGCTGGTCGCACTCGACGCCGTCGGTGCCGACGACGCCACCGACGCCGCCGCGGAGACGATCGGCCGGGCGCTGCGACCCTACGCCACGCCCGACGCCCCCTTCGCGACGCTCGGCGGCTTCGCCGACGTGCTCGAGGCGCTGGCACGGACCGACCCCGGAACGGGCACGGCGCTCGTGCTGGGCCACGACGTCCGCGAACCCGCACTCGAGGCGTGGCGCGAGCGCGGACGCCGCGCTCACGCGGCCCTCGAGGCGGCGTCGACCGGTCGCTACGACGGGCTGTTCGTCGTCGGAATCGACGACGCCCCCGTCGAAGCGGTGGCACGGGTCGCGGCGGCTGCCCGGTCGCCGGAACCGACCGTTCTCGCCGTTTCCGACGGCGAGGCGGCCATCGCGACTCGCGAGGCCGGCTCCCTCGGCGCGACCGTCGAGGGGGTCGCTCGCGAACTCGCGGGCGCGGCGACAGCGACGGACCCGGAGGCGGACGATGAATCCGAGACCGGAACCGGCGTCGAGTACGATGTCGGCCACCGGCGCGGCTACCTTCGGTACGACCCCGACGTGGACGAATCGACGATCATCGCGGCAGTGAGGGACCTGCTATGAGCCGGCGAGCGACGATCAGGACGGACCACGACGACGCGGCACTCGTCGCGCGGGCGCTCAGCCCGGACAACACCGACGAGATGACGACGACCGTCGAACGCGACGGAAGCGAAGCGACGGCAGACGACGACCACGCAGCCGCGATCGTCACGCGGATCGACCGCGAGACGACGAGCGGACTCCGAGCGACGGTCGACGACTACGTCGTCAACCTCGAGGTCGCGATCGACGTCGTCGAGCAGGCACGGACCGTACAGCGCGACGAACCGACGGACACGGGACCTGTGTCCGATACCGACAGCGACTCAGAACACGATACAACACAATGAGTGAACGATCAGTTTCACGTGCGAAACAGGAAAAGCGGTGGTACACCGTTCTGGCACCCGAGCAGTTCGACCGCCAGGAACTCGGCGAAACCCCCGCTGACGAACCGGAGAAAGTCTACGGCCGAACGCTCGAGACGACGCTCGGCGAACTCAACAACAACGCAAGCGAGAACAACACGAAGCTCACGTTCAAGATCACGGACGTGGGCAGCGACAGCGCCTACACCGAATTCGTCGAACACTCGCTGACGCGGGACTACCTGCGCTCGCTCGTTCGACGCGGTGCCTCCAAGATCGAGGCCTACGTCACCGTCCTCACGACGGACGACTACCGCGTCCAGATCCAGCCCGTCGCCTTCACGACCAAGAAGGCCGACGCGAGTCAGGAGAAGGCCATCCGCGAACAGATGGTCCAAATGATCGAAGAGGCCGCCGAGGAGCGCTCCTTCGAGGAACTCATCGACAGCGTCGTCGAAGGTCGTCTCTCCTCGGGTATCTACGGCGAGGCCAAGACGATCTACCCGCTGCGCCGCGTCGAGATCCAGAAGGCCACCCTCGAGGCCCACCCCGAAGAAGTCGCCGAAGAGGAAGCGACCGCGGTCGACGTCGACGACGAAGACGTCGCGACGAGCGACTGATTCGACGGCGAATCGTTCGAATTTTCTCGAGAACCGTTTCGATATTTTGCGACGGTTCGCTGGCGGGCTGAGCGGAGAGCGTCGCGGCTCCGAACGCAGTCACAGTCCGAAAACCGATCCCTCGGCAGTGAAGTTAGCCCTGCGTTCAGAGCTCGACGTCTTCTGCCGACTCGACGTCGAATCTGGTAACGTCGGGTTCGCCGGCGAGGAGGTCGGGGAGCGCCGCCGCGAACTCCCGGAAGTGCTCACTCTGGCCGTGTTCGGCGAACGCGGCCTCGTCTTCGTACTGCTCGAAGAACCGGACGAGGTTCGGATCGGAGACATCCGTCGCGGCCCGGTAGTCGATCACGCCGTCTTCGGTCTGGGACTCGGCGACGAGATCCTCGATCAACTCGAGCGCGTCGTCGCGACGGTCGGGGTCGAGCGGAAAGCTCGCGCGAATAACGATCATTACGGCAGTGACATGCGTTCCTCGAGGGATAAACGTGGCGTGACCGTTCGGACTCGGGCCACAGCGCGGTATGGTGTGGCGGTGTCGGTACGCCGTAGACAGTGGCGCGTCAGGTCCGTTACTCGGTGACGACGATTTCGCCGACCATCTGGGCTCGCTCGTGGGGGATACAGAAGTAGTCGTAGGTGCCCGGGACCTCGAAGGTGTGTTCGTACGTATCGCGCGTCCCGAGCTCGCCGCCGTGGTCGTCCCACGCGTCGTAGGCGGCCGCCTGACTCTCGTAGCCGCCCGACGCGAAGTACTCGGCCTCGTCCGGAATCTTGCTCTCGTAGGCCGTGACGGTGTGATAGGCCTCGCTGGTGTTCTTCCAGACGACGGTGTCACCGACTGAGACCTCGTGGCTCTCGGGGGTGAACTCGGTGCGAGTCATCCCGATGTAACAGTCCGCTCCGCTGCAGGACTCGTCGTCATCGAACGCGCTGCGGACGGACGAACAACCCGCCAGAGTGGCCGACACGGCGGTTCCGACGGCGGCGAGATAGACGCGCCGTTGCATACGTGACCGTTAGGAGAGTCGCGGTATAACCGCCCCGGTTCAGTTCTCGAAAACGGCGACCCTGTGGAAACGAAAACACGTAAGGTAACTCCCCGTCGAATCCGGGCATATGCTCCCCCGGTTCGCCGGTCGGCTCGGGATCGCCGACGCGGTGACGATCGCAAACGCCGCGCTGGGGTTCGTCGCGGTCGTCGTCGCCGTCGTCGACATCGATCTCGCCGCCCGACTCATCCTGCTGGCGGCGATCGCGGACGGCCTCGACGGCATCCTCGCGCGCCGCTACGGTGGCACCGACGCCGGTCCCTACCTCGACTCCCTCGCCGACGTCGCCTCCTTCGCCGTCGCCCCCGCAGTCCTCTCCTTCGTCGTCGTCACCGACGGCCTCGAGGTCGGGTTCGACGCGATCACCCCCGAACTGCTGGTCGTGACCGCAGTCTGTGCGCTGTTCGTCGCGATGGCCGTCACCCGACTCGGGATGTACACCGCCTACGACATCTCGGGTAGTTACACCGAGGGCGTCCAGACGACGCTGGCCGCGACCGTTCTGGGCGCGGCCATCCTCGCGGGCGAGACCCAACCGTGGCTCGTGCTCGCGGTCACCGGCGCGTTCTGTTACCTGATGGTCTCGCGGATCCAGTACCCCGATCTGCTGGCTCGAGACGCCGCGATCATGGGTGTCGTCCACGCGCTCGCGATCCTCGTGCCGAATTTCGTCGGTCGGACGTTCCCCTACGCCCTCCTGACGCTCGGACTCGCCTACATGGCACTTAGCCCGTGGCTCTACTGGGGCGACGCCGAGCGGACCGGCGAGGTCGACGTGCATGGAAACGCTTAGGGCCGTGCTGACACGACCGTAGAGTATGTACACTGTCACGCGTCGGCGTCGTCCCGAGGTGGGACTATGAGCGAGGACGAGGCGACCGGTGACGACGCGGCCGCCGAAGGGGAAGCGGACGAGGCGGACCAGTCGGCCGATCTCGAGGCCATCCGCGAACGGCTCGAGGCGCTCGCCGCCGACCTCGAGGGGCTCGAGTCGAACCTCGAGGCCGCCGAGACCGAAGACGACCTCGACGTCGTCGAGGCCGACCTCGACTCCATCCGGACCGAACTCGAGAGCGTCGAGGTGCCGGAACCGCCCGAGACCGACGACGAGGACGAGGAAGAAGACGAGGAACCTGCGCCCGAAGAGGAGCTACAGGACGAGTACGACGAGATCGAGAGCGACCTCTCGGACCTCGAGTCCGATCTCGAGGACCAGCGCGGTCCCTACGGGGAAGACGTCGTGGACGAGATCGACGACGCGAGCGGGACGATCACGGGCACCCGCTGGACCGAGGAGGGCAACGCCGAACTGATCGAGGCGGTCGACGACTTCCTCGACGACCTGAACGACCTGCTCGGAAGCTCGGTCACGCTGGTCAACGAGGGCGAGACGGTCCCCGATCAGTTGGACGCGACCCTCGACAACGCGGCTACAGCCGTCGAGGACGCCGCCCTCGACGCGGACGACGACGCCGAGACGATCGCCGGCCTGCTCGAGGCGACCGACGACCTCCAGAGCGATATCGACGACGCGACCGAGTGGACCGACCTCGAGATCCGCGAACAGCTCCGCCGCGAGGGCTACTACGACGTGCTCGACCACGTCAAGGACTTCCCGCCGGAGTGGCACGCGCTCAAGGTCCACGAGAAACAGGGCAACGTCGACCAGATCCTGCTCGCGCTCGAGACCTTCGACTCCGACTTCATGGAGGAACACTGCATGGAATCGCTCGAGCGCATGGGCTCTAGCGCGGAGCCGGCTATCGACGCGATGCTGCAGAAGGCGAATCGCCGCGATCAGGCTGCCATGCGTATCCTCGGGAAGATCGGCGTCGAGAACGAGGAGATCGTCGAGACGCTGGTCGATTACGTCGACTCCAACCCGAACCTCCAACAGCCCGCGTTCCGCGCGCTCGGCGAGATCGGTGCCGCGGACGCGGTCGAACCGATCGCCCAACAGCTGGTCGCCGACGAGGCCGACGTCCG
The DNA here is from genome assembly GCF_052439245.1 of Natrinema sp. LN54. NCBI lineage: Archaea > Methanobacteriati > Methanobacteriota > Halobacteria > Halobacteriales > Natrialbaceae > Natrinema > Natrinema sp. LN54. The sequence goes on along the minus strand of NZ_JBQVRP010000002.1, from coordinate 653,104 downwards.
TAGCTGGGCCGCTCGCGCGCTCGGCCTGATCGGCGACACCCGCGCCATCGAGCCGCTCGCGGACATCCTCGAAGACGACGATTCCGACCGCGTCCGGGCCAGCGCCGCGTGGGCGCTCAACCGCATCGGCACGCAGGACGCCCTCGAGATCGTCGCCGACTACGACGACGACCGCGCGTATCTCGTCCAGGCCGAAGCCGAGAACGCCGACCTCGAGCCCGCGGCCTGACGGCGTCGACGGATGGCTTCACCGCGTTCGAAACGGCTCGGCTGGGGAACCGACGGCTAGTCGTCCGGCCGCTCGGGCTGTAACTGCCGGACGAGGTTCAGATGCATCAGGTGGAGGTGCATCCCGATCCCGTACAGGATGGTGCCCAGCCCGACGAACGTCAGCGGCATGAGTATCGCCTCGACCGCCTGCGACGGGCTGTCGAGGTTCGCGGGGAGGACGACACCGACGGCCAACAGAAACGCGCTCAGAATGATCACCAGTCCGAGACGCACTGCCCGGGAGTACCGGCCGACCCGCTGAATTCGCGCCTCGATCTCCGCTCGAGAGGGTGGTACCGTCTCGCGATCCATGGCGTACTAGTGTCGGACGAGGTCCTTTAACGTCATACCGTCACGGGCCGACTCGAGCGAATCGCTCCGACGGTTTAAGTACGAACGGCGGGCCAGACGGAGCGATGGACACCCGTCGAGCCGCGGTCGCGGCCGTAGTCGTCTGTGGACTCGTCACCGGGACCGCGCTACTGGCGGGGTTTGCGATCGCCACCGAACCCGAACCGGCGGCGGTCGACCGAGCAACCGCTCGAGCGTCCGCCCAACCAGCCGCGAACGCGACTGCGCTCGCCTGTCCGCCACGAGCGGGCGATGCGAACGTCTCGATCGCTGACCCCCCGACACAACCGCGGATCGCCGGCCTCTATCCGAACCCCACGACCGACGGGAACGTCGGCGAGTTCGTCGTCCTCGAGACGCCGCCCGAAACCCGACTCGAGAACGTCACGCTCACCGACGGCCACACGACGGCGGGACTCCCGAACGAGACGGTTTCCGGACGCGTCGCGGTGAGCACGGCACCCAACGTCACGCGAACGCTGACCGACGCGCCGGTCCTCGAACTCGAGGGCCACCTTCAACTCGCGGCCGACGGCGACGACCTCCGACTGCGAAACGCGACGGCCGCGATCGATTCGGTTGCCTACGAGCGCGCGCCGACTGCGGAACGGTGGTATCGAACCGCCGGCAACGGCGATGAGCGGCCGACGCAGGGGGAGTGGTGGCCGCGAGACGCGACCTGTCTGCCGGTCTCGAGCAGCGAGGTCGACGACGCCACGGCGTTCGTCCTCCCTGACGGCCCCGAAATTCCGCGAGAAGCGATCCGAAGCGCCGACGATCGGCTCCTGCTGGCCGGCTACACCGTCACCTCCGAGGCGATCGCTACCGACCTCGTCGCCGCGGCCGAGCGCGGCGTCGACGTCAAGGTCCTCCTCGAGGCGAGCCCGGTCGGTGGGACGCCGGCACCGACCGACGGCGTCATCGAGACGCTCGAGTCGGGCGGCGTCGAGGTGCGAGCCATCGGCGGCGAAGGTGCACGCTACCGGTATCACCACCCCAAATACGCCGTCGCCGACGACCGCGTGCTCGTCACCAGCGAGAACTGGAAGCCGTCGGGCGTCGGCGGCGAGAGCAGCCGCGGCTGGGGCGTCCGACTCGCGGACGAGAGTCTGGCGACCGACCTCGCGACCGTCTTTCGCGCCGACTTCGCGGGTCGAGACACGGTGTCCGGCGAGACCTATCGCAGGACCACCTCGTTCGTCGAGGAAGACAGTCAGGACTTCGCGGCCACCGATTCAAACGCCGAGTTCCCGACGAATCACGAGGCGGCGACGGTCCCCGTCGAGTCGGCCGAGCTCCTGCTCGCGCCGGACAACGCCGACCGGCGGTTGCAGGTATTACTGGCCGACGCCGACGACGAAATCCTCGTCGTCCAGCCCACTATCGCCGCCGACGTCTCGGTGCTCGAGGAGACGCTCGCGGCGGCGCGCCGCGGCGTTGACGTTCGAATCCTGCTCGGGTCGGCGTGGTACAACGCCGACGAGAACGATGCGCTGGCGGCGGACCTCGAGCGGGTTGCCGAGCAAGAGGACCTCCCGCTCGAGGTCCGCCTCGTCGAGGATACCGACCGGTTCGAAAAGGTCCACGCCAAGGGCGTCGTGATCGACCGGGAGACCGCCGTCGTCGGCAGTGCGAATTGGAACGCAAATTCGCTCGAGAACAACCGCGAGGTACTCGTCGCGCTGCACGGAGACGAGGTCGCGAGCTACTACGCCGACGTGTTCGACGCCGACTGGTCGGGCGACTCGTGGTCGTTCCCGGTCGGGCTGGCCGTGGCGGTCGCCGTCGCCCTCGCGGCCGCCGCGCTCGTCGGGCGTCGCTATATTCGATTCGGTAACTCCGAAGACGGAGACATCGTCCCGATTGAACCGGGTTCCGAAACCGAAAAGTGAGCCTCAGTCCGCGCGACCGCTGGCCTCGAGTTCCAGCAGTTCACAGCAGTCCTGCTCGGCGTCGAAACAGTCGGGGCACTGCTCGGGCCGGTCGATGATCGTATCCAGCCGTTCGGCGACCGTGTCGTCGATGACGCTCTCGAGCGCGCGGGCCTCGTCGCGGAACTCCTCGACTTCGAGGACGTTCGCGAGGAACCGCTCGATGATACAGTAGGTCTGCAGCGCGTTGTGGGCGCGCTCGAGCCCCTCATCGGTCAGGCTGGCACCCTTGTACTTCTCGTGGTCGACGAGTTCGCGGTCCTCGAGTTTCCCGATCATCTCGTTGACGCTCGCCGGGCTCACCTCGAGCAAGTCCGCGAGCGTGCCGGTCGATGCGGGACCGTCCTCGATTCGTTGCGCCAGATAGATCGCCTTGAGATATTGATCTGCGGTGTTCATAGCGTCCCTCCGTCGGTCGCGTTGCGTGCCGCGTCGGTCCCTCGCCGGTGTACCCGAACCCGGGAATCGGTTCGCGTCTCGACCGCTCCGCCGTCGACGGTCGCGGCCGCCGCGTTCGCCGTTACCCCGTTCATGCTCTGTGCTCCATGATCTCGGTCACTTCCTCGACGCCCTCCTTTTCCTCCTCGCGGATGGTAGACAGCGTCTCGAGCAGCCGGTCGCGATCGACGGCGAACTCGGACTCGGAGGCCTCGATCGCCTCGATCAGGTCGTCGTAGAACTTGTAGGCCGTCTCCTCGTTTGCTAACTGATCGTAGAGGACGCCGTCGGTGTCTTCCGGCGGCCCGTATTGGGCGTCGACCAGTGCGTTGATTTCCTCGTATCCGACCGTTTCGGCCTCGAGATCGTCGATCAGCGCCTCGAGTCGCTCGCGGTGCTCGGCCGACTCCGCAGCGGCCTCCGCGAGCAACTCTTCCACCTCCTCGTCGAATTCCGCCCGCTCCGCCGGCGGGAGCGAGTCGATGTGGTGGGCGGCGCGTGACTCGACGAGTTCCTCCAGCACGACCCCGATCTGCAGCAATCGGGTCAGCTGGTGGTCGCTCGAGACACGCTGTCCCAGACTCATATCATCACAAGAGAGCCGCTGTTACTTAGTCGTCTCGGAGCACGGACAGCGAAACCGCGAGAAACGGCGGTCAAATCGGGTGCGACAGTGACGACAGGGCGACGGCGGTTAGTCGCGCTGGCGGAGCCGAGCGCCGATCAGTTCCGTGAGATCGTCGCGGAGTTCGTCGACATCGACTTCCTCGAGGACGGGCACGAAGAAGCCCTCGACGAGCATGTTGCGGGCGGCGCGCGGGTCGACACCGCGGGAGGTCATGTAGAACAGGTCCTCCTGATCGATCTGGCCGACCGTCGCGGAGTGGCTGGCCTCGGTGTCGTGGTTGTTGATGATCAGCTTCGGCGAGGCGTCGGCCTCGCTCTCGTCGGAGAGCATCAGCGTGTTCTCGCGCTGGTAGGAGCTGGTGTCCCACGCGTCGGAGCCGACGTCCTGGACGCCCTCGTAGACCGAGCGGGCGATGTCGTCGGTGACGCCGCGGGTGACGAGATCCGCGGTCGTGTGCTCGGCGCGGTGCCAGACCTTCGCGTCGAGGTCGAAGTGCTGATCGTTGTGGCCGTAGAAGGCCCCGACGATCTGCGTCTCAGAGGACTCACCGCGAAGCTCCGTCGAGACCTCCGTCTTGGTCAGTTGCGTCCCGAGGTTGCCCTCGATCCAGTCGATCGTGGCGTAGGTGTCGGTGACGCCGCGCTTGACGGTGAAGTTGTAGGCCTCCTCCGAGAGGTTCTGGAGGCTGCCGTACTGCACGTAGCTGTTCTCGCCGGCGGCGACTTCGACGATGCCGCTATAGTACTGCTCGTCCTGTTCTGCGCCGGTCGACTGGCGCTCGAGGATCGTGACCGAAGACGACTCCTCGGTGACGACGAGCGTGTAGTTGAACAGCGATCGGGAGTTCTGCTCGGTCCGGATGGCGACATCCTCGGCGTCGACGCCTTCGGGGACGTAGATGACCGTCCCGGTGCTGAACAGCGCCGTCGAGAGCGCCGTCAGGTAGTTCTCCTGCGGGTCGACGATGCTACCGAAGTGCTCCTTGAGGAGGTCCTCGTGTTCCTGGACGGCGTCGCTCCAGGACAGGACCTCGGCTTCTTCGGGACCGACCTGATCCTTGTCCTCGGCCGCGTTCAGCGGGTCCACGAGGGACTCGAAGTCCAGGTCGTGGAGGTTCGTCCAGTCCCGACCCGGCGTCCGGATGACGTCCGGCATGTCGAGCTCCTCGAGGGCCGCGAGGGCCTCGAGTCGGGTCTCGAGGAGCCAGTCGGGCTCGTCGAGATCCCCGCTGATTTCGCGTACCTGTTCTTCGGTCAGATTGGCGTGTACCTGTGTTCCTGCGCTCATATTATCCGAGGCTCCCCTCCATCTCGAGTTCGATGAGACGGTTGAGTTCGACCGCGTACTCGATCGGCAGTTCCTCCGTGATCGGCTCGATGAAGCCGGCGACGATCATCTTCTTGGCGTCGTCGTCGTCCAGTCCGCGGCTCTGGAGGTAGAAGATGTCCTCGTCGCCGATTTTGCCGACGGTCGCCTCGTGGGCAACGTCGACCTTCGACTCCTCGATCTCCATGTACGGCATGGTGTCCGACGTGGACTCGTTGTCGAACATCAGGGCGTCACACTCGACGGCGGTGCTCGAACCCTCGGCACCGTCGGCGATGTGGACGAGGCCGCGGTAGTTGGTGCGGCCGCCGTCCTTGGAGATCGACTTGGACTCGATGGTCGAGCTGGTTTCCGGCGCGTTGTGGTAGACCTTCGCTCCGGTGTCGATGTCCTGTCCCTCGCCCGCCAGGGCGATGGTGATGTGGGTGTCCGTCGCGCCGCGACCCTTGAGGATCGTACACGGGTAGAGCATGGTCACCTTCGAGCCCATGCTGCCCGAGACCCACTCCATCGTGCCGTTCTCCTCGCAGATGGCGCGCTTGGTGTTCAGGTTGAAGGTGTTCTTCGACCAGTTCTGGACAGTCGAGTACTGAACGTGAGCGTCTTCGCCGACGAAGACCTCGACGCCGCCGGAGTGGAGGTTGTGGGTGCCGTACTTCGGGGCCGAACAGCCCTCGATGTAGTGGACTTCCGAGCCTTCCTCGGCGATGATGAGCGTGTGCTCGAACTGGCCCATCCCCTCCGAGTTCATCCGGAAGTAGGCCTGGACCGGCATCTCGACGGTGACGTCTTCCGGAACGTAGACGAACGATCCGCCGGACCAGACGGCTCCGTGCAGCGCGGCGAACTTGTTGTCGCTCGGCGGCACGCAGGTCGTCATGAAGTGCTCTTTGACGAGTTCGGGGTGCTCTCGAACGGCCTCATCCATGTTACAGAAGATGACGCCCTTCTCCTCCCACTGCTCTTGCATGTTCTGGTAGACGACCTCGGACTCGTACTGGGCACCGACGCCCGAGAGGGCGTTCTTCTCCGCTTCCGGGATGCCGAGCTTGTCGAACGTGTCCTGAATCTCGTCGGGCAGTTCCGTCCAGTCGTCGACGCCTTCGCGCTTGTCGACGTCCGGTCGGATGTACGGAATGATCTCCTCGACGTCCAGTTCGGAGAGGTCGGGCATGCCGGGCCAGTCGGACGGCATCGGCATGTTGTGATACTGCTCGAGCGCGCGGAGACGCCGCTCGAGCATCCAGTCGGGCTCGTCCTTGTCGTCGGAGATCATGCGGATGACCTCTTCGGTCAGGCCTTTGCCGGATCGGACCGCGGAGTTCTCCTCCTTCTTGAACTCGAATCGGGCCTCGGTGTCTGTCTCTTTCAGGTGGTCTTGATCTGAACTCATGATTGATGTAGTTGTGTTTACGGCTGTAGCGTTATTACGGTTGTTCTAGTCGAATTCCGTTACGCAGTGCCGTAGACGTCTTCGCGGACCCAGTCGTATCCCTTGTCCTCGAGCTTCTCGGCGAGCTCCGGCCCGCCGCTCTTGGCGATCTGACCGTCGAGCATCACGTGGACGTGATCGGGCTCGACGTAGTCGAGGATTCGCTGGTAGTGGGTGATCTGGAGGATCCCGGTGCCCTGCTCGTCGCGCAGCGCGTTGATGCCCTCGGAGACGTCCTGCAGTCGGTCGATGTCGAGCCCGGAGTCGATCTCGTCGAGAACGGCGACCGAGGGCTCGAGGATGGCGGCCTGCAGCACTTCGTTTTGCTTCTTCTCCCCGCCGGAGAAGCCGGCGTTGAGGTAGCGCTGGGCGAACTTCTCGTCCATGTCCAGTTGCTCCATCTTCTCTTGGAGGATCTGCTGGAACTCGGCGACGCCGACTTCGCCCTCGTCCGCGGGGCCTTCCATCGGCGAGGATTCGAAGCCGTCGTCCTCCTCCGCTTCGTCTTCGCCGTCCTCGTCCTCGAAGAGCTCCTCGCGCTCCTCGATCTTGGCGTTCAGCGCCGTCCGGAGGAAGTTCGTCATCGTGACGCCCTCGATCTCGGCGGGATACTGGAAGCCGAGGAAGATACCGAGCGCGGCGCGCTCGTTGGGCTCGAGGTCGAGCAGGTCCCAAGTGCGAAGGTCCTCGTCGATCTCGATGTCCTCACCGAACTCGCCCTCCTCTAAGTGAAGGAGGACCTCACCGTCGGTGACCTCGTAGGCCGGGTGGCCGGCGATGACCTTCGCGGTCGTCGACTTTCCGGAGCCGTTCGGTCCCATCAGGGCGTGGATCTCGCCCGATTGGACCTCGAGATTGACGCCCTCGAGGATCTTCTCGTCGCCCTCCGCTACTTCCGCGTGCAGGTTGTTTAGTTCGAGACGTGCCATAGTATTCGCTCGTCTGAAGGGTGGGTCGTATGACTGATAACGGTTTCGTATCCAATTGGATACTGTCCCACATTAGCAAAATAATTTTCTAAAAGGGAAACTCGCGTTGTGGTCGAGCGAGTCTCTCAATCGCGAGTTCACGTCGCTCGAATAGCAGCTATTCGGATGCGCTACTTCCTCGAGGAGGCGCGAGTGGCTACATGAAGCTGTCTAAGCCCTTCTGCTCTTGACCGCTTTTCACTTCTTCCCACGAAATCCCCAGCGCCTCGAGGATCCGCTCGATCGGCCCCTGCAGCGTCTTCTCGAGCATCTTGTCGTAGTCGACGTCGAACGCCTCGGGAATCTGGTCCTCGTACTCGAAGCAGATGACGTCGGGATCGCGCTTGAACGCGCCGTAGAGCGGATCGGTGCGGGCGTCGAACCCGTCCTCCGCCTCGAGGCGCTCGAAGAACGACGGGTCGACCCGGTCGAGGTAGAGTCGCTTCGGCTTGCTGCCCCGTTGGAAGTTGGTGCCCAACAGGAGGTTGGCGTACTTCGCGCCTCTGACCTGTGCCGTGTCGGTGTCGTAGTTGTCCAATCGCTTGCCGATTCCGCCCGGGATCGCGATGTCCTCGAGCGAAATCTCTCCCTCGAGGACGTCTTCGATGACGCCGTTGACGTACTCCTTTGCCCCTTCGACGTCGCCCTCGCGGACGATCATCTCGATGACGCGGTGTTGGACCTCCTTGGTGATCGGGGCGATGTCCGAGCGCTGGTACTCGAAGCCGACGATGTCGACGTTGTCGACGTCCTTGCCCTCCTTCCACGTGATGTGGCCGGCGTAGCGCTTCTTCTTGCCGGCCTGGAAGAACCGCCGGTAGAGCTTCTCGAACTCGATCTGGAACCGGTGGTCCTCGGCGTTCAGATCCTCGCGCGCGAAGTCGTCGTAGCGGCCGTTGATGTACTCCTCGATCTCGAAGGACTGCTCGAGGGCCTCTTCCTTCGAGATATCGGGACCGAGCTCGAGCATCACGCTGTCGGTGTCCCCGTACGCGACCTGATAGTCGATCTCGCTGGCGGCGGTTTCGGTGAACTCGATGACTTCGCGGCCGGTCGCGGTGATCGCGGACGCGGCTTCCTTGTCGTAGAGGCGGAACTGCTCCCAGCCCGAGACGCCGTACAGGGAGTTCATGATGACCTTCACTGCACCCTGCTGGCGGTCGTACTGTTCGTACTCGCGGGTTCCGGGCTCGAACTCGTTGCGCTGGGACTTCTTCTCCTCGCGTTCGGCCAGCAGTTCGTTGATCATCTCCCGCATGACCCCGTCCGGCTCCTTCCGGAAGTGGGTCGGCTCGGGTCTGGTCGGCGCGACGAACGTCTCGCCGTCGTACTCGTCCGGATCGACCCGCGTCTCGGGCGAGGCGTTGACCGTCACCATACACATCGGATACAGCGACTTCAGGTCCAGTACGGTGACGTTTTCCTTGACGCCCGTGATCGGCTCGAACACCGCGCCGCCCTCGTACTCCTCGCCGGCCTCCTGCTGGCCCTTCGAGGGCAGGGCGAACCGGCCGTAGGCCTCGTGGAGGACGTACATGTCGACCGCGTCCCCCGGCGTCGGCGCGTCCTCGAGTTTGCAGCCGACGAACGAACGCACCTCGTCCCAGAAGGTGATGATCTCCTGCTGGCGGTCGAGTTCGACGCAGAGTTCCACGTCCCGGAGGTTGTACTCGAGCAGCCGGGTGGGGTCGTCCTCCCAGAGGTCGCCGATGTCGCCGGCGTAGCGCTCCTTGCCGACGCCGAGTTCCGCCTCGCCCACCGCGTCGAGCCGGTAGGAATCGAGTTCGGAGAAGACCGTCCGCTGGTAGGCATACAGCAGGTCGAAGACGATGCGGCCCTTGATGTCGGGGCCGCCCCAGTTGCTCCGCCAGACCTCGTCGACCCGGGAGAGCTGATCGATCGAGAGGTCGTACTCGTGGTGGGGGCCCGCGAGTTCCTCGAGGCGGTCGAGGAAGTACGGCGCGTCGAAGTCCTCGAAGTTCCAGCCCGTGAGGATGTCGGGATCGGTGGTTTCGATGTACTCGATGAAGGCCTCGAGCATGGCTTCCTCCTCCTCGAAGGCTCGAACCTCGTGGTCGATAGCACCCTCGATCGGGTCGTACTCCTCGATCTCGGTCGGGATCTCGCCGTCGCCGATCGGGGCCTCGTAGAGCCACATGATGTACTCGTCGCGGTAGGAGTCGTGGCTGGTGAGACAGACGATCGGTTCCTCGCCGTCCTCGGGGAAGCCGTGTCGGTCGTCGACCTCGATGTCGAACGTGTTGACGCGGGGATCGGCGTCGACGGCGGCCGATTCGACCTCGTCGTGGGGAACGACCAACGAGTCGTCCTCGGCGCGTCGCTCCGGCACGCGAAGCCCGCTGCGGATGTCCTTGTCGATCAGGAACCGGTTCGGGAACAGAATGTCGGCCTCGTAGTGCTCGAAGTCGTCGCGCACCTGCCCGACGTCGCGGGGCGTCTGGCCGAAGATCTTGGTGAGTTTCTCGCCGCGAATGCTCTCGTAGGGCTCGCCGTCTTCGCCGACCTCTCTGCTCCCCGTCAGCCGGTCGTACTGCTCCTCCGGCGGTCGCTCTAAGCTCTCAGTCGGCGCGTAGAAATACGGTTTGAAACCGACCACCTGTACGTGCTCGAGTTCGCCCTCGGGCGTGCGCCCGAAGACGTGCATGATCGGTCGCTCCTCGTCCCCGTAGCCGGCGATCGTGTAGTCGACCTGCATCACCGCGAGCTCGAGTTCGCCCTCGGGCTCGGGCAGCGTCTCCTCGACGACGTCGATCACTTCCGCGGCGTTCGACCCGCCGTTGCCGGCGACGGCAGCCGCCTCTTCCGCCGGCCGGTCGTCGCTCTCGTCGGAGTCGCCGCCGAACGCCGCGAGTCCGGTCTGGCCCGCCTCAGTCATGATACCGAGATTCGCAGTCGGCGGATAAAAACCCCTGCAATCCCCGTCTGCGTGATCGATCCCGCGCCGCCGTCACTCACCCCGATCGGCGGTGCCGGCGCAGGAGCACCGCCGGTTTTACATAATTAATTTAATGTGTAATTCGGTCCCGACGGCTTGCGGGAGCAACAAGACATATAACTTGGTAACACATAGCACGGAATCAGGTGATCGATGTGTCCACCCATGTGAACGACGACGCGACGGATCCGAGCGAACCGAGTAGCGAACCCGCGGGGACCGCAACGATCGAGTCCTACGAGACCGAGGACGGCGTCGTCTTCTACGACGCCGAGAACCCGCTCGCGTGGGTGGAGACCTCCCGGACGCTCACGCTCGCGGAGTTGGCCTGAACTGCCGTCGAAACGCGAACACTTTTCCTGTCGGTCGCCCTTCCGCCGAACGTGGTGTTCGACCCGTTCGAAGACGAGTCCGAGGACTGGGAGCCCGACGATCCCTACGACGACCCCGAGGACGCCTTCGAAGACCCGGACGACGATTCGCTGACGATTCCGAGCGTCGAAACGGACGACCTCGCCGCCGAGGCCGACGAGGAGCCGTACACCAACTCGGTCGACGTTCCGGCCGTAACCACCGACGAGACCGACGCCCCGAACGACCTCCTCGAGGCGTTCTGGGTCCTGATCATCGTGATCAACGGCGCGTTGCTCGCTCTCTCGCTCGGCGTCCTGTTTCTGCTCTTCGAGGGCGACGCGACGACGGGCGGGTGGCTGCTCGTCATCGGACTCGTGCTGAGCGGGTTCGCGGCGCGGCGGTATTGGCAGTACCAGGACACCGCGTTCGAGACGGACCCGCCGAACGGATCGGAGCCGACCGACGACGCCGCGACCGAACCGGACCCGACGGACGAATCGAACACACCCGACGACCCGACTCATTCATGAAATCCGTTCAGGACGACACCGGCAGACGATACCTCCTTCTCAAACGATCGGATAGCGCGAGTCTCGTCCGCGATCCCGAAAACGGCAACGAGTGTTACATTCAGAACGACCGCCTCGAGGTCGTCGACGAGGAATCCCCCCTCGAGACGGCCGCCCGAAGCGTGGGCGACCCGGTGCTGACGCTGCTGACGAACGTCCACGACGAGGAGACGCTCGGCCTGTTGGTCGAACTCGCGGAGCGCGGCCCGCTCGGCGTGCGGACCCTGCTCGACGGCTACGACTTCTGCGAGAGCGACCTCCACGGCCGGCTGACGGTCCTCACCGCCGCCGGACTGCTTGAGGAGACGGAGGTCGCCGGCGAGCGCGGCTACCGGCTCACCGAGGACTGCGAGACCGCACTCGAGACGATTCGCCCGAGCCTCGAGGCGACGGACGAGACGGCCACCACCGACCCCGAGTGAGCCGGCCGAACTGAACCGAACGGAGACGAAGCGTCGTTTTACTCCGACGCGAGCAGTTCCGCTTCCGGCGGCTCGCCGCGCTCGAGTCGCGAGCGGTTCGACGTGGCGTCTTTTTCGACCCGGACCAGCGAATCCGCCGCGCCGACGAGTTCCTCGTCGTGGCTGACGACGACGATCTGTTCGACGCCCAGATCACGCATGGACTCGACCAGCGAGACGAGCTGCGTGACGTGGCCCGAATCGAGGAAGACCGTCGGCTCGTCGAGGATCAGCGGCGGCATCGGCGCGGTCCCCTCCACGCCCTCGGCGAGCAACCGGTAGATCGCACACCGCAGGCTGAGGTTGAACAGCGCCCGCTCGCCGCCGGACAGCTGCTCGGGCTCGAGCGCTTCGCCGTCCTTCTGGTAGACCGTCAGCCGGTAGTCGCCGTCGAGATCGATCGCCGCGTAGGAGTCGTTCTGATAGACGAGATCGAACGTCTCGTTGAGCAGCCGCTCCAAGGTCTCGACGTTGCGCTGGCGCAGTTCCGCCCGCAGTTCCCCGTAGGTCGTCTGTAGCGTCTCGGCCTCGTCGTACAGCGACTCGAGTTTCTCACACCGATCCTCGAGGCTCTCGAGGCGCTCGCGGAGGCGCTCGAGTTCCTCGAGTTCGTTCTCGACGGCGCCGATGGCGTTCTGGACGCCGTTGCGTTGCTCCTCGAGTTCGTCGAGTTTGTCGTCGACCTGCTCGATATACCGCTCGGCGTTTTGCTTGTCCTCGCGGGCGGTCTCGACCCGCTCCTCGTCGAACTCGGACTCGAGGTCGCGCTTGCGGTCGCGCTTCTCGGAGAGCCCCTCGCGGCGCTCGTCGTTCATCGTCTCCCAGTCCTGGCGTCGCTCCCGCAGGGTTTCGATCTCGCTCTCGAGGGCCGCCCGCTCGTCGGCGATCGCCGAGATTCGTTCGAGCGCCTCGAGGGCGTCCTTGATCTCGCCGCGTTCGGTGTTGATTGCGCCGAGTTCGGCCCGCGCGTCGTCGACGTCCGCTTCGCGTTCCGCTGCCGCCGCACGCTTTTCCTCGGCCTCGGTTTCGTACTCGTCGGCGTCCTCGTGGAGCCGCTCGCGCTGGTCGCGCCGGTCCGCCAGCGTCTCTCGTTTCTCCGCGAGCAGTTGCTCGATGTTGTCGCGGTTCTCCTCGAGCCGGTCGACCTGTCGCTCGGCCTCCCGCAGATCCTCGGCGCGGTCGATCCGTTCGTCGATCTCGTCGCGCTGATCCTCGAGTTCCTCGCGCTCGGCCTCGAGGTCGGCGAGTTCCTCCCGGCGCTCATCCAGCACGTCGACGTGGGGCGAGTCCTCGACCGGTTGGCCGCACTCGGGACACTTGCCCTCCTCGAGCAGTCGTTCGCCCTCCTCGATGGCGTTCTCGGCGGTCCGGATATCGGCGGTGAGATCGTTGATCGCCGAGACCAGTTCCTCGCGCTCGGCCTCGAGGTCCTCGAGCTGTGACTCGGCCGCGCCGAACTCGACGGGTGCGTCCTGGAAGGTGGCTCGCGCGGTCTCGATCCGCTCCGCGAGGTCCTCGAGTTTCTCCTCGCGGTCCGCGATCGCCTCCTCATCGGCGTCGATCCGATCCTCGAGGTTGTCGGCCTCCTCGCGGGCCTCGTCGGCCCGCGTCTCGAGGTCGTCGGCCTCGGACCGAAGTCGTTCGATCTCGTTGTTCCCTTCGGTGATCGTCACGCGAATGTCCTCGAGGTCGTCCCGGAGTTCCTCGTCGCGGGCCTCGAGATCCGCGATTCGCTCCTTGACCGCTTCCTCGTCGGGGTCCGTGGCCTCGAGGTCGGTCTCCGCGAGCAGGTCGTCGCGCTCGTCCGCGAGTTCCTCGCGCCGGTCGCGGACCTCGCCGATCTCGTCTTTCGCGTTCTCGCGCTTGCGTTCGGTCTCGGAGATCTTCGACCGCAGCTCCTCGATCTCTTCCTCGAGCGTCTCGATCTCCTCGCGGGTCTCCGCGTGGCGCTCGAGGACGTCTTCGGCCGTCTCGAGTGTCTCGTGGGCTTGCTCGCGTTGCGTTTCGTAGTGCTCGATCTCCTCTGTGACGCCGGCACGGCGGGACTCGAGGCTGTTCAGGCGCTCGTGGAGGTCCTTCTCCTCTTTCTGCTCGACCTGATTGCGGACATCCTCGAGGACCTCGCGCTGGCCGTCGAGCACCGTCTTGACGCCGAGCCGGGCCTCGCTGGCCCGCTCGCGGTAGTCCTCGAGCGCGCCGAGTTGGAGCAGGTCGTCGATCATGTCCTGCCGGTCGCTCGGCGAGGCGTGAATGAGTTTGTTGACCTCGCCCTGCCGGACGTAGGCGCAGTTGACGAACGCCTCGGCGTCCATCCGCAGGAGTTCGGTCACCTCCCGGCGCACGTCGCGTGCCCCCTCGATCGTCTCGGTCGGCGTCTCGAGGACGCACTTCGTCGTGGTCGCGCGGTCGCCGCGCAGTTTGAGCCGCCGGTCGACGTGATACTCGCGGTTGTCGTGGGTGAACCAGAGTTCGACCTCGGCCTCCTCCTCGCCGGTCGTGATCACGTCGTCTAACGTGCGATCGTCCAGCGCTTTTGAGCCGTAAAGCGCGAAGAAGACCGCCTCGAGCAGCGTCGACTTCCCGCTGCCGTTGACGCCGTGGACGACGGTGACCCCGCGCTCGAGTGTAAGGTCGGCGTCGCCGTAGCACTTGAAGTTCAACAGGCGGACGCGGTCGACTCTCACGCGAAATCACCCAGTGAGGCGGTATCGGCGTCAGCGTCGGCATCAGTCGTTTCCTCGGTTTCGGCGGCGTCACTGTCGCCATCGTTGATGTCGCCGCTGGCAGTATCGTCGGTGGCGTCATCGGCTTCGTTGGCAACTGTCTCGCCCCCGTTCGTCGCGGCCGCCGCGTCGCCGTCCGCGTCCGCCGAGTCGGTCGACTCGGCCGCGGTCGCGTCCGCCGCCTCGCTCCCGTCCGCGAGCTGATCGGCGACCGTCGTCACGTCCTCGTCGCCCGGTTCCCGCTCCGGCGCGGGCTCGAACGCCGATTCGTCGTCCTCGAGCAGGTCGCGAACCCGCCGCTCGACGGACTCGCGGACGTTCGAATCGGCGAGGTCGCCGCTCCGGACGGTCTCGTCGATTTCGAGTGCGGCGTTGCTGAGCCCCATCTCGCGCACCCGCTCGCGGACGGCGTCGTCCGGGTTCGCGAAGCTCACCGACACATCCTCGTCCTCGTCGGGCAGGTCGCGGCGATCGTTGACGCGGGCGACGAGCGCGCCGCGGTCGATGGCGAGTTCCTCGATCGCGGCCGGCGCGATGGGGCGGCCCTCGCCCTCGACGGTGACGATGACGACCGCGTCCTCGAGGTCGTGCTGGCGGACGCGTTCCTGCACGCGGTCGACGCCTTCCCCCTCCGCGAGGTCGGCGTCGACGAAGACGAACTCCCGGGTCGAGGAGAGACCGCGGCGGCTGATGGCGACTTCGTCGTCCGCGAAATCGACGAGGTTGTAGCCCCGGTCCTCGCGCTCGCTGGCGCTCGCGCGCTCGGTCGACCCGCAGTAGGTGACCCACGTATCGCGTACCTCCGCGGTGTCCGGTTTGTGGTTGTCCCCCAGCAGGACAGCGTCGAAATCGACCGTCGACTCCTCGAGGACGGTCTCGGTGTCCCAGTCCGCGTGCGCGAAGGGTTCGAAGAGGCCGTGGCTCACCAGCGTCGCGTACGCCGCATCGTCCGGGACGGCGTCGAAATCGTAGGTCAGATCGTCCCGCCGTGAGCGGGGGACGAAGTCCAGTCCGTAGAGGGCGACATCGTCGACGACGACTGGCTCGGCACCGAGCCGGGTCGCCAGTCCGAGATCCGCGAAGAGATCGAGCCACTGGGCGTCGCGTTTCGACTCGTGGTTGCCGACGACGGCGAGAAAGGGGATGTCGGCGTCCTCGAGCACCCGGAGGATGTCGACGGTTCCCTGCAGGTCGACCAGTCCCGGCCGGCGGTCGTGAAAGAGGTCGCCGGCGTGGACCACCGCGTCGACGTCGTCCGCGACCGCGTCCTCGACGACGGTCCGGAACGCCTCGAGGAAGTCCTGTCGTCGCTCGGGCGAATTGTACTGCTGGTACCCGAGGTGGGTATCGCCCGTGTGTAGTACCCGCGTCATTGGCCAGTCGTTGGCGAGCCCGCCCTAAAGGGGTTCCGTGACCGAAGTGAAAGTAGTACGGACAGTTCGGAGAGCCTCGAGACGGCCGACCGTGTCGCGCTCGCAGACGAGAGAAACAGAAGCGAGAACAGCGAAGATCGACACGACAACGCCAGTTACGATTCGATATCGAGGCTGTACAGGCGCTTGCGAGCGTCGGAGAACGAAAAGCGCGAATCGATGACGTTCTCCTCGTCGAGCCGGTTCAGAGCGTACCGAACGGTTCGAGAGGGCAGGAGCGTCTCGTCGGCGATCTGTTGTTGGGTCATCGTGTCGTTGTACTCGAGGACCTTCGCGACGAGTTTGGCGCTCGGCGGCAGCTCGCGCACGTCGTCCCACGTTCCCCGCTCGCTGGTCTCCTGTCGAAGCGACTCTGAAGCACTCATCCTACCTCCCCATTCCGAATACGGGGTGATAATATTTTCTATTCGTTTTAATGCTCTATAGTTATATTACGAGCCTGAATACACCTACCCGAAGTCTCTTATGAACCAGTACCTAAAGGACGGGTGATGAGCGACACCGTGGACGACGTCGACCTCCCATATGATGAGGACGAGGCGTCCCAACAGGAGAAAATCCAGGCGCTCGAGGAACGGCTGGAGATCCTCGAGGCGCAAAACGAGGAGATGCGCGACAAGCTCCTCGACGCCAACGCCGAGAACAACAAGTACCAGCAGAAACTCGAGCGACTCACACACGAGAACAAGAAACTCAAGCAGTCGCCGCTGTTCGTCGCCACCGTCCAAGAGGTCACGGACGAGGGCGTCATCATCAAACAGCACGGGAACAATCAGGAGGCGCTGACCGAAGTCACCGACGAGATGCGCGAGGACATCGAACCCGACGCGCGGGTCGCGGTCAACAACTCGCTGTCTATCGTCAAGCCCCTCTCGAACGAAACCGACGTCCGCGCTCGCGTGATGGAAGTCACCGAGAGCCCGGAGGTCAGCTACGAGGACATCGGCGGGCTCGAAGAGCAGATGCAAGAGGTCCGCGAGACCGTCGAGATGCCCCTCGAGAAGCCCGAGATGTTCGACGACGTGGGCATCGACCCGCCCAGCGGCGTCCTGCTCTACGGGCCGCCGG
Organism: Natrinema sp. LN54; assembly: GCF_052439245.1. Lineage (NCBI taxonomy): Archaea > Methanobacteriati > Methanobacteriota > Halobacteria > Halobacteriales > Natrialbaceae > Natrinema > Natrinema sp. LN54. The sequence continues at coordinate 636,196 of NZ_JBQVRP010000002.1, read as the reverse complement.
GCACCGGCAAAACGATGCTCGCCAAGGCCGTCGCCAACCAGACCGACGCCACCTTCATCAAGATGGCCGGCTCGGAACTGGTCCACAAGTTCATCGGCGAGGGGGCAAAGCTCGTCCGCGACCTCTTCGATGTCGCCCGCGAGCACGAACCCGCAGTGATCTTCATCGACGAGATCGACGCCATCGCGGCCAAGCGGACCGAGTCCAAGACCTCCGGCGACGCCGAGGTCCAGCGGACCATGATGCAACTCCTCTCGGAGATGGACGGCTTCGAAGAGCGCGGTGAGATCCGCATCATCGCCGCCACCAACCGCTTCGACATGCTCGACCGCGCCATCCTGCGACCCGGCCGGTTCGACCGCCTGATCGAAGTGCCAAAGCCCAACGCCGAGGGCCGCGAGATCATCTTCGAGATCCACACCCGCGGGATGAACGTCGCCGACGACGTCGAATTCGCTGAACTGGCCGAAGAGGCCGACAACGCCTCCGGTGCCGACATCAAAGCGGTCTGTACCGAGGCCGGCATGTTCGCCATCCGCGACGACCGCACCGAGATCCGGATGGAGGACTTCCGCAACGCGTGGGACAAGGTCCAAGCCGAATCCGACGAGACCGAAGACGTCTCGAAAACCTTCGCCTAACACCCCGGCTCGAGGTCGACGTCAGTTCGTTATTTCGTCTTTCGCTCGCTCGAGCGACGGCATCGGTGGCCGTCAGTCGCAGTTCGAACCGACCACCGCGAGTTCTAGCAGGCTCGGACGATGGTCACAGCGCAGACGACCGCGCTACGCGCCCAGCGTGGGAGAGCCACGATACGTCGCGTCGCCGAAGCCGAGCAGCGGGAAGAAGAGGAATCCCAGGAACCACAGCCCGAGAGTGAACCCGATCCCGTAGCCGAACGCGTTCGAAACGCCGGCGAACAGTTTGTAGGTAGCGTAAATATTCACGATGGGAACGAACATGACGAGGACCCACCACCACTCGTTGTTCCCGATTTTGAACATGATGTACCAGTTGTAGATGGGGATGATCGCCGCCCAGCCGGGCTGATTGGCTTTACTGAAGGTCTTCCATGCGCCTGCGATGTAGGACACGACAAACAGCAATCCGATGATCATCGTGAGGCCGCCGCCGGCTTCGCCGCCACCTTGTTGCAGCACGGCGGTTGTAATATCCAAATATGACATCACACCGCTTTCGAACACGTGACTGATAGTCATTCCGACTATATCCGAACCGGCGGTACCGGGTCGCCGTCGACTTGTCGGGAGGATCGGTCGATCACGAGAGGCTGTACTACTGCGTAGTCGCAACCGTTCGGAACTCGGACAGGTCTGAGAAAACGGTAGTAGCCACTGAAAGTCACTGCGCACCTGATCGCCGGACAGCGTTGCGATCAGTGTGCAAATCGGGTCAGTGGCTACGATAGCAAACGGTGTGAGAACGTGCCGACGATCGACCGGAGCACAGCGCGAAGCGCCGCGTCGGAGGATCGACGCGCGAGCCGTCGTTAGAACAGGTGGTCGTCTTCCTCGAGCAGGCGGGCGGGGCCGCCGACGTCCCACGTGGTCGTCGAGACGCCGCAGTCGGAGACCGCTTCCTCGACTTCTTCGGCGTGTTCCTCGGTGGTATTGACGTAGACGCTGGCACCGGTGTCCGTCGAGAAGTAGACGGGGATGTCCTCTTCCTCGCGGAGTTCGCGCACCTTGTTGAAGACCGCGAGCGTGGCCGGCTGCCAGTAGACCCACCCGGAGGGGCCGGTCATGGTCGTCGCGGCCAGCGACAGCGAGTCGTGTTCGGCGCGTTCGAACACGCCCTCGAAGTCGTCGTTGCGCAGGGAGTCACGCATCTTCGCGATCTGCTCGTGGATGTGGGCGTTGCGGGCCTGGAACATGTGGCTGTCGGCGGCCTCGCGGTGGGCGTCGTCGGTGTCCTTGTGGTAGGGGACGAGGCCGACGATGATCTTCAGGTCCTCGTGGAGGTTCGAGGGGATCCGCTCGGAGCGACAGTCCTCGTCGTTCATCCCGGTTCGGAGATGCGAGAACGCGCCGGTGACCGCCCGCGCGGCCGAGGCCGATCCGACGCGCGCAATCGTCGAAATTTCCCCTTTCGAGGCGTCGAGTTCGGCCGCCTCGGCCAGCGCCATCGCCGCGGCCGCAAAGCCAGAGGAGGACGATCCCAGCCCGACGTTCGTCGGGAAGCTGTTCTCGCTCTCGAGGCGGACCGGGTAGACGGTGTGGGCGGCGTCGGACTTCGAGCGGGCCTTCTCGACGACGGCCTCGACCCGTTCGTGGGCCCGTCCCTCGAGTTCCTCGCCGTCGACGATGAAGGTGTCCTCGTCGTAGTCCATCGAGAACTCGACGGTCGTCCGGGTGTGGCTCGGGGCCGTACAGACGCTGATACTGTCGTGGTACGGCAGCCGCTCGATCTCGTCGCGCATCCCGTGATACTTGACCAGTCCCTGAATGGGGTGGGCCATGGCCGTGGCTTTCATACCCGGATACGTGGCTGAAGACCGCTTAAACCTCACGGCATCCTATCAGTCCGACGGTTCGAACGTCTCAGCGACGCTCCGCACCTATATCCGCAGTATATCGCACTTCTCGTCGATTTCATAAACGGTCTGATCGATCGTCCGCGGCGAACTCTCGGATCGGCGTTCTCACTTCCGACGCCGCGCGACCTATTTTCGCTCGGTCTCGGGTTCCGGGTCGGTCCCCGTTACCTCCTCGAGCGCGGACAGCCGCTGCTCGAGCGCGCCGATATCCTCCGTCAGGGACGCTCGCACCCGTTCGAGATCGCTCTCGAGGTCCGACGTGACCGCGTCGAAGGCGGTCGCGACCGTTCGCTCGAGGGCCGCGAGATCGTCCGCGAGCGCGTCGATGTCGGTGTCATCAACGCGGTCGGGATCATCGTCGCGAACGTCAGCGAGGGAATCGCGGACGGCGGTGAGCTCCGAGCGGAACTCCCGCGTCTCGGACTCGAGACTCGACAGTCGGGTCTCGAGGTCCCGCAGGCGGCGGTCGACGGTATCGAGCCGCGGCTCGAGGTCGTTCTCGATCTCGGCCCGCAGTTCGGCGTGGGCTGCCGTCCGGTCGTCGAGAGCCGCCCGCAGGGACTCGATGGCGGCCTCGGTCTCCGCGACCCGCTCCGGCGTGGCCGTCCGCTCGAGGTCGAGCGCCCGGCGGAGCGCTTCCCCGTTCGGGCCGTCGTCGGCCTCGAGTTCGGCTATCAGCACGTCGAGCACGCCGATTCTCGACTGTCCCTCCGCGCGGTCGACCTGCGTCCGGTGAGTCTCCTCTGTCATTATCGATCGCTCCTCCCGGCGGACTCGCCTTTCATACTACGTCCGTCGGATATGATAATAGTACTCCTTCCGTGAATTCTGACGGGGCGGTGAGCCCTGCGAGCCGTGTCACCGGCTCCGAAAGCGGAGGGCGGCGTTACTGGAGATTCGAACTCCCACCTCGAACCGAACGGCTCAAATGCGCGCTCTCGCAACGACTCCTGCATGGGAACCCCGCTCGAGACCCGCGCCGAGCAGGCGACGGAGGTCATCGACCGACTCGAGGAGGCGTATCCGGACTCGACGATTTCGCTGCGGTACTCGAACCGGCTCGAACTCCTGATCGCAGTGATCCTCTCGGCGCAATGTACGGACGAACGGGTGAACAAGGAGACCAAGCACCTCTTCGAGAAGTACGACGGCGCCGAGGACTACGCCAACGCGCCAGAGGAGGAACTCGCGGAGGATCTGAATTCGATCACCTACTACAACAGCAAGGCGGGCTACATCAAGAGTTCCTGCAAGACGATCCTCGAGGACCACGACGGCGAGGTGCCGGACACGATGGACGAGTTGACCGAGCTCTCGGGCGTCGGCCGGAAGACGGCGAACGTCGTCCTCCAGCACGGCCACGACATCGTCGAGGGAATCGTCGTCGACACGCACGTCCAGCGGCTCACACAGCGGCTGGGGCTGACCGAGGAGGAGTACCCCGAACGGATCGAGCAGGACCTGATCGAGATCGTCCCCGAGGACGACTGGCAGCAGTTCACTCATCTCTGTATCGATCACGGTCGAGCGACCTGTACGGCCCAGAACCCCGACTGTGCCGACTGCGTGCTGGCGGATATCTGCCCGTCGGCAAAGGGCGACAGCGAGATCGATCTCGCTTCCGACGAACCCTGGTAAGACGCGGCTAAACGGCCAGTTGCTGCAATACAGCTGCCGCGCCGACTCTCGCAAGCCCAACGCCTTTTCAGCGACCGAGGGTAGCCACAATCGGGATCACTATGTCTGACAACACTGACGAGCGCGACACCACCGGCAAGGACGAACACGGGCGGGACGTCCAGCTCACGAAAGAGGAGACCGATCCTGAGGAGGCCCAGGACGAAGAGGGGCTCACCGAGGAAGAGAAGGAAGCTCGCGAGCGCCAAGACGAGGAACAGCGCCGGCAGGACATCGAACAGCAATCGGTCGACCGGGAAGACGACGCCCTCGAGAACGAGAATCCGGACCACCACCGCGACGAGGAGCCGTACAACGGCTAAGCGGGCACAATCGAAGCGAGCCGGCCGCGACCCGGTCCCGATCGCCGACCAGCGGCCGACACCGCCGTTTTCGCGCTCTCTTCTGCCGACTCCGCGAGTCACTCGTTCGGAACGACCAGCGTCGAGAGCGTCCCGGCGGCGGAGACGGTCACCTCCGAGTCGACGGTGACCGGATCGATCGATCGTCCGTCGACGACGAGCGTCACGTCGCACGCCTCGCGTTCGACGGTGAACGTCAGCTCGTCGGTCGGCAGCACCCACTGCCGGGTCTGGGTGACGAAGGGACCGATCGGCGCGACCGCCACCGCGTCGACGGCCCGCGAGAGTTGGGGCGCGTCGACCGCGCTCGCGTAGCCGTGACTCCCCGCCGGCGTCGCCGCGACGACGCCGTCGGCGCGAAAGGTCGCCACGGACCCGCCCCGGTCCCGGACGCCGTACTCCGAGATCCGAGCGGGTTCGTCGGTGATGAGCGTCACGTCGAACAGCGCACGCACTCGAGTCGCGGTCGCCGCTGTCTCGTCACGTGTCGACTCGAGGGAAACGCCGAGAACGGTCCGCTCGCGACTGCGAGCACGGCCGTCGAGGACGGCCTCGAGCGCATCCGAAAGGCGATCGCGGTCGACCGACTCGATCCCGGAAACGGAACCGACCGGCAGAACGGGACCGTCGACATCGGCGCGAGCGACCGCCGACAGGGTCGCTTCGTCGGCCGTCACCACCACCGACGGCTCCGCCGCGAGCACGTCCTCGAGACCGCCGTTGATAGCCGTCACGTCGGCGTCCGCATCGGCGAACACCGACTCGAGGTCGTCGTCGATTTCGATGGCGCCGCTCCCGTCTGCCTCGCCGACGACGCCGACCACGGGCGAATCGCCCGCGCTCCACGCGGCATCCATGGCCGTCAGTTCACACGGGCCGCTCAAAAGCGTACGGTTGTCGGTCGCAGACTGCACGCCGGCGGTCGGCTGCGGTCGCCCCGGCCACCGCGGGCGCGATCACTCGTCGTAGGGCCAATCGCCGGTGATCCGCATCCCTTCGGCGAGGTCTTGGGACTCGAGGTCGGCCGCGATAGCGGCGGTGTCCCTGTGATCGACCGTCACCTCGCTCTCGGCGAGTGCGACGACGTATTCAGTCAGGAGGATCGCCTGTTCGCGCAGGGTTCGGGGCTCGAGTTTCTCGATGGTGTCGGCGGCGGTGTGGCCCCAGCCCCGTCCCGGCCCGTCCGAGATCGATTTGACGTGACAGCCCGGAACACCGTGCTCGACGAACGACCAGTGGTCGCTGTGGGGGCCGACCTTCGGGACCGTCCCGATCGGGTGATCGTACCGGTCGGCCACGTCGTTCGCGACCTCCTGCAGCGCGTCGAAGCCCTGCGTGACGATCGAGAGCGTCCGATCGCGGACGACGCCGTCGTTGTTGACGGCCGCCTTGATCGTCTCGCGGTCCGTCTGCTCGGCGTATCGCGCGGAGCCGACGAGGCCGACCTCTTCCGCGCCGAAGCCGACGAACTCGACGCGGGTCTCGAGGTCGTCCTCGCGCTCCGCGAGGGCGTTCGCAAGTTCGACGATCATCGCGGTTCCGGCGCCGTTGTCCATCGCGCCCTCGGCGATGTCGTGGGCGTCGACGTGGCTCGTCACGAGTACGCGCTCGTCGGTGTCGGGGCCGAGTTCGGCGCGCACGTTCTGGCTCTCCGCAGGGTGGATGTCAGCCTCGACGGAGACCGTGATCGACTCCCCGTCGAACCGCCGGGCCAGCCGCGCGCCGACCTCGTTCGAGACGCCGAGTGCCGGAATCGCGCCGACCGGGTCCGCGTCGGTCCCCACGCTACCGGTCGGCGGCAGACAGCCCTCGACGTGGTTTCGGTACACGAACCCGACGGCGCCGTTCTCGACGGCGTGGTAGTACTTCTCCCGCCGGTGGACGTACCGATCGTAGTAGTCGGGGCTGTCGCTGCGGACCATGACGATCGCGTCCTCGACATCGGTCTCCGCGAAGTCCTCGGGCATGCCGTAGCCGAGATCGATCATCGGCGCGACGACGCGCTCGTCGGGACTGCGCGGCAGGGCGATACACTCCTGTGTGGTGTCGCCGGCCGTAATCGCGCTGTCGCCGCGGGTCCAGCCCTGTATCTCGAAGGGCTCGAGGCGGGCGTTTCGCGCGCCGGCGTCGGCCAGCGCGTTCCGGGTCAGTTCGGCGGCCTCGCGTTCGCCCTCGCTGCCGGCCATCCGGTTCCCGACATCGACGAGGTCCTCGAGGTGGGTCCAGCCGACGTCGCTCTCGAAAACGGATCCGATCCAAGCGCTCATGGCTGGAGTGACACACGACGGCCGGGTAACTGTATCGCTCGCTGGACTCTGACCGCCGACAGTAGTATGTGGATTGACACCACTCGTTGACACGACAAACTACGAATCTTTTTTACGCCGCTCCCTCTCGGGGTCGGTATGCGGGAGACGCTTGCCGACTGGCGGCCGGCCATCGATGAGGCGATCGCCGATCTGGTCCCACGCGAGATCGATGCCGACTACCTCGAGTCCTTCTTCGGCCCCCCGACCTACGAGTACGACCCCACCGGCATCCAGCGCGCGCTGGCGACGCCGCTGTGGGATCTCCTCGATCGAGGCGGGAAGCGGTGGCGTGCGGTACTCTTTCTCGTCTTCGTCGAGGGATTCGGCGAGGACCCGGCCGAGTACCTGCCCTACGCCTGTATTCCGGAGATACTGCACAACGGGACGATCATCGTCGACGACGTCGAAGATGGGGCGACGATTCGGCGCGGCGAGCCCGCGCTCCACCGCGTCTACGGGCGCGACATCGCGCTCAACGCCGGCAACGCGATGTACTTCCTGCCGCTGAAGGTCCTCACACGGGACCCCGCCGACCTCCCGGCGGACCGGCGGCTGGCCGCCTACGAGATGCTCATGCACGAACTGAACCGCACCCATCTCGGCCAGGGGATGGACATCTGCTGGCACAACGAACGCGAGGTTCGGATCAACACTGACCAGTACCTCGAGATGTGTGCGTGCAAGACGGGCTGTCTCGGTCGGATCGTCGCTCGCCTCGCCGCGATCATCACCGACCAACCGCCCGAGGTCGAGGCGGCCGTCGCCGAATACGCCGAACTGACCGCGGTCGCCTTCCAGATCGGCGACGACATCTTGGACATCGAGCACTCGCTCGGCCGAGCCGGCGAGTTCGGCAAGGAGTTCGGCAACGACATCCGCGAGGGCAAGAAGACGCTCATGGTCATCCACGCCATGCAAACGAGCGACCCCGACCGCGTCCGCCGGCTGCAGTCGATCCTCGAGGCCGAGGACAACACCGACGACGAAATCCTCGAGGCCCTCTCGATCCTCGAGGACGCGGGCAGCGTCGAGTACGCCCGCGAGCGAGCCCTCGAGTTGGCCGCCGACGCGCGGGCGGCGATCGACGACGTGGAGTTCGACGCGGAGACGACCCGAAAGCTCGAGGAGTTCACCGAATTCGTCATCGAGCGCGACGAGTAGCGAACCGACGCGCCCGCCGAGTCTCCGTTTTCACTGTCTCGAGACCGTCACGAGATCAGACGGGTAGGGCCAGATACTACACCCTCGACGTGGAACGCCGAGTATGGCCGACCACTCGCGGGGAGCGGCGACCGAACCGACACGGGCCGACGGCGAGCGGCCGTGGCCGATCCTCGTCGCCCTCGGGCTCGTCGGATCGGAAGTCGGCATCGTCGTCGGCTTCCTCCCCGTCGCCGTCATCGGACTCGTCGCGTTCGCCGCAAGCGTCGCGGGGATTCTGGCGGACGCCGACTACGTCGATCGTCCGTTCGCGTTCGCGGCGACGTTCGGCGCGGCCTTCGTCGTCGTCGGCGGGGTACTGACCGCCCACGGGACCGGGACGGTGCCGATCGGCCTCCTCGAACCGCTCTCCGGGCTGGCGAGTCGTGGCGTCGCGCTCGTCATCGCCGGGGTCGTGACGATCGCCGGAGCCGGCGTCATGCGGTTCCGACGGAGATAGAACGATAGCAGCGCCGCGACAGCCGTGATGGCCACGACGGCCACCACGGTCGCAACGCGACTGAATCGAGTCGAAACCCATCGCAGACGTCCACTCGAGACCATCCACAATCAATGAGTCGACGCGCATTCGACGCCGAAATCGGGCTCGATCTCACGGTCAACCTGATTCCGTTCGCGATCATGGCGTTCTTCGTCGCGATCTTCGCGGTGTTCAACCCGTGGGGGTTCGATCCGCTCCAATCGACGATCCAATTCGCCATCCTGATCGTGACGATGGGAATGCTCGCGGTCGTCACCTACATCGCGGCTCGAGCGATCGAGACCGACGACCGCACGCGACACGACACGTCCGAGAGCTGAGTGGGGCACGCCGCTTGCCCGGACTCAGTTGATAATGAGGACGAATCCGGTAATCGACATCAGTATCGTGATGCCGACGAGCAGTACCAGGAACAGTTCCTTCTCGGACAGCCGGTGCTGGAGAACCGACCCGTCGGCGTCGGCCTTATCGGAGCTCACGGGAGGTCACTGTCGGGGCTACACCGTAATCGGGGAAGAACGTTTCCCAGCAACCGGCCGTGACGCTGGTAGCGACTCCGCCTCGCTTTCGTTGCGGTCGGATCGATTGGAGCCGCTCGAGTAAACGACGGCCTCGAGTCGACGGGGCCGTCGCCTCGTCAGCGCCAGCGATCCGACACAAGACCCTCAAATCAGGCCGTCGTACGCGGGACCGTGTCCAGTGATCGACGGATTACGGGCCGGAGCGCCATCGCCGGTCTCGGCCTCGCGCTGGTCGCCGCGACTGCCGCCTTCGGGGCGCTGCTCGGCGCGACGCTGCCCGGCCGGACCGGGCTCGAGGAGATCACCGTCCTCGCGGTCGCGGTTCCCGTTACACCGCTCACGCTCGGCGTCTACGGGGCCGTCGCCGTCGCGGCGCTACTCGGAGTACTCGGGCTCGTCATCGGTATCCTCTCGCAGTTCGACGAGGACGCCGCGTAGCCGTCGGTACCCGCCGGCGACGGCTCAGGCCAACCCGATGCTCTCGCTGTACGCGCCGTGCTGGTCCTCGAAGACGCCCATGATCTCGCCCATCGTCGCGTAGGCCTTCACGGCGTCGACGATGTACGGCATCGTATTCTCGCCGCGCTCGCTGGCCTCGCGCAGCGCCTCGAGTGCCTCCTCGACGGCCGCGTCGTCCCGGTCGGCTTTCACGTCCGCGAGCCGTCCGAGCTGGCGCTCGGACGTGGTCTCGTCAATTTGGAGGATGTCGGGACTGGTGTCCTCCTCGAGCGTGTACTCGTTGACGCCGACGACGACCTCTTCGCCTCGCTCGACGCGTTCCTGATACTCGTAGGAGGCATCCTGAATCTCCCGGAGGAAGTAGCCGTCCTCGATGCCGGTGAGGATGCCGTCGCGGACCGAGCCGTCGCCCATCTCTCGGATCTCCTCGATGTAGCGCATCGCGCGTTCCTCGATCTCGTTCGTGAGCGTCTCGACGGCGAAGGAGCCGCCCATGGGATCGACGATGTCGGCCGCACCGGACTCCTCGGCGATGATCTGCTGGGTCCGCAGGGCGACCCGGACCGCCTTCTCGCCGGGCAGCGCCAACGCCTCGTCGAAGCTGTTGGTGTGCAGCGACTGGGTCCCGCCGAGGACGCCGGCGAGCGCCTGTATCGTCACTCGAGCGACGTTGTTCAGGGGTTGCTGGGCCGTCAGCGACTGGCCCGCGGTCTGGGTGTGGAACTTGAGCCGTTTCGATTCGTCGGCCTCGGCACCGTACCAGTCGTCCATCACCCGTGCGTAGATCCGGCGGGCCGCCCGGAACTTCGCGATCTCCTCGAAGAAGGAGTTGTGGCAGTTGAAGAAAAAGGAGAGCCGCGGCGCGAACTCGTCGACGTCGGGTCCCCGCTCGACGGCATCTTCGACGTAGCCGAAGCCGTCCGCGAGGGTGAAAGCGAGTTCCTGGACCGCCGTCGAGCCCGCCTCGCGGATGTGATAGCCCGAGACCGAAATCGGGTGGAACTTCGGCGTCTCGGCCGTGCTGAACTCGAGGACGTCCGTCACGAGATCCAGCGAGGGCTCGGGCGGGATGACCCACTCCTTCTGGGCGATGAACTCCTTGAACATGTCGTTCTGGAGGGTTCCGCGCAGGTTCTCGCGGGGGACCCCCCGCCGGTCGGCCAGCGCGACGTACATCGCGTAGATCACCGGCGCGGAGGGGTTGATCGTAAACGAGGTCGAAATTTCCTCGAGATCGATCCCGTCGAAGAGGATCTCCATGTCCCGGAGCGTGTCGACCGCGACGCCCTCCTTGCCGATCTCGCCCTCGCTCATGGGGTCGTCCGAATCGAGTCCCATCAGCGACGGCATGTCGAACGCCACCGAGAGCCCGGTCTGGCCCTCATCGATCAGGTAGTGAAAGCGCTCGTTGGTCTCCTCTGCGGTGCCGAAGCCGGCGAACTGCCGCATCGTCCACGTCCGCCCGCGGTACATCGTCGGGTACGGCCCGCGGGTGTACGGCTCCTCGCCCGGAAAGCCGAGATCCTCGAGGTAGTCGAGGTCCGAAACGTCGTCGGGGGTGTAGAGGCGGTCGACCTCGTGGTTCGACACGGTCGCGAACCGGTCCCGGCGCTCGCCGTGACGCTCGAGGGCCGGCTCGAGGCGCTCCGCCGCCCACTGGTCGCCGGCTTCTCGGATCTCCTCGAGTTCCTCGTCGTCGTACATGGTCGTAATATTTGCCGACAGCGCAATGAAGGTTCGGGGGGTGTTTGCCCGACTGCAAACGGGACCGGAATGGCCCGGAGAACGGCTCAGGCCCGGCTGCGTTCGCGGGGGGTCGTGAGGGCGTCGTCGGCCCAGTCGATATCGACGAGGCGTTTCGGCGTTCCCGACAGCCCGTCGCGGCTGACGATTTCGATCGTCCGATTGCGCGCGTCGGGCGTGAACGGCGACGCGGCCATGATCCGGGCCACGTCGGCGCGCGGAATCGACCCCGAGACGGAATCGCCGCCCTCGCCCACGAGAACCTCGCCGCTCGGCGGGCTGTTCGTGAGGCTGCCGGGACGAACGATCGTATATCCCAGCCCCGATCGGCGCAGCGAGGTCTCGGCGTCCCGTTTCGCCCGCAGCGAGCCCCGGGTCGCGAGCCACGACGGCAGCGACAGCCCTGCCCTCGAGTTCCCGACGCCGATCGCGCTCTCGAAGACGAAATAGGAGACTCCCTCCGCCACGGCGGCGGTGATGAGGTTGATGACGCCCGTCCGGTCGACCAGTTTGCCGCCGGTCGCGTGGCGCAGGCCCGGTGGCGTACCGAGCGCACAGTAGACGATGTCACAGTCGTCGACCGCCTGCACGGCGTCGGCCGACTCGAAGAGATCGGCGACGATCACCTCGTCCGCCCCGTGTCGCTCGAGCGTGTCCGCGGCCGCGTACGACCGCGTGATCGCACGAACGGTCAGTTCGGTCGGCCGCAGGACAGACAGCAGTTCGTGTCCGGTGTCGCCGCTGGCACCGGCGATGAGAACGCGATCGGGCGTGTGTGATCCAGCCATCGAGCGAGGTACCGCGCCGACACGGAAAACGCTCACCAGCGGTCGGTCCGGCTGACTGTCTCCCTGCTGAGTATGAGAAATCGTCCCCGCGGTTCGCCGACCCCCTACTCGTCTTCGTCCCTGTCTCCGCCCCCGCCGTCGGACTGGAGCCGCTTGGTCGTCTGGACCAGCGGATGTCTCGCGTAGTCGACGACGTCGATGTCGTCGATCCGCTCGAGGTCCTCCTTCTCGGCGGTGCGTGCCATCCCCAGATCGATCTCGTGGGCGATGACGATGACGTAGGCGTCCATCTCGTCGATCGATAGCTGATCGGCCGCGAGCACGCGGTGGTGGCCGTCGGCCAGCAACAGTGTGCCGCCGTTGTCGATGACGACCAGCGGCTCGGCGAGCCCGCGCTCGAGTTCGTATCGCCGCCCCTCGAGTTCGTCGGCGTACACCCGGCCCTGCGTCGGGGTGAGTTCCGAGAGCGGAACGGTCCGGCGCTCCTCCGTCAGCTCGATCTCGTGGATCTGCTCTAAGGTCCGCATCAGTTTCCCCACCTTCTCGGGGGTCGCGCGCTCGATCTGGCTGCGGATGACGTCGGCGTTCGAGATGATCCCGACGAGGTTGCCCGCGTCGTCGACGACCGGGAGCTTCTGGATGCCCGAGCGGAGGATGACGCGCGCGGCGTCGTTTACCTTCATGTCGGGATGGGCGACCAGCAGATCGGTCGCCATAACCTTGAAAATCGGGTCGTCGTCCTCGGCGAGCAGCAGGTCGCGGGCGCTGATGAAGCCCTCGACGCGCCGTCGATCCGTGACGGGAAACCCGCTGTGTTCCTCGCTCTCGGCGATCCGCGTCGCGACCTCGCCGACGGTTTCGTCGGGCGACACCGTCGCTACGTCCCGCGTCATGTAATCCTTGACTTTGGGCTTCGTCCGGCCCGACACGACCTCCATACCCGGACACACGGGAGCCGCGCGCAAAAGTACTGTTACTGACGCTGCCTCTTCCTCCTCTCGACCCTCGAGTCCTCACGCGGACTCGCCGTCTTCGGGCTCGCCCCGCTGGGTGAACAGCCACTCGCTGGTCTGGGTGTAGGCCCCGACCGGGACCCCAGGCCGCGTCTCGATCGCCTCGAAGAACCGGTTCGTGATGACCTCCTCGACGACGCTGACGATCGACTCGATCTCCGCCTCGTCGTCGGCGCTGCCCAGAATGCCGATCTCGAGTTGCGCGCCGGCCATGTCGGCGTGGCCGCCGGCGCTCCCGATCCGGTCGAACGCGTCCCGCAGGGTCTCCCCGAGGTCGACATCGGCGGCCCGCGACCGGGCCGAGAGGTAGACCATCTCGTCGTTGAAGCCGAAGACGAGCGTCGTCTCGACGCCCTCCATCGCGAGCAACTGATCGGCCGCTTGGGGCAGCGCGTCCCGATCGCTGATCCGCCCGACGCTGGCGACGGCGACCGACTCGCGTTGCACCCGATTCTTGATCGCTCGCGCGATCGTCTCGAGGGTCTCGCCCTCGAGGGAGGGTTGTTCGATCTGGCGCAGGAGCGACGTGTCGACGTGGGGCCACAGCCGCGACGCCGCCCGGAAGTCGGCGGGCGACACCTCCCGCGTGAAGTCGTTCGTGTCGACCCGGATGCCGTACAGCAGCGCCGTCGCCGTCGCCGGATCGAAGTCGAGGTCGAATCGCTCGAGGTACTCGGTCAGGACGGTGCTGGTCGCGCCCGCCTGCTGGCGCAGGTCCACGAACTCGCCGGGGACCGGCCCGCGGGGCGGATGGTGGTCGATGACGATATCGACGTGGAGGTCGGACGGGAGCTGATCGTTGACGCCGGGCCGGGAGTGATCGACCAGCGCGAACGCCGAGTACTCCGAGATCGGCTGGTCGCGGTCTAAGTTCCGCAGATTCAGCCCGAGCAGGTTGACCATCGCCCGGTTCTCCTGATGGGAGATCTCGCCGAAGTAACAGGCGTCGGCGTCGACGCCGACGGACTCGGCGACGGCGACCAGTGCGACCGCACTCGCGATCGCGTCCGGGTCCGGGTTATCGTGTGCGAGGACCGCCAGCCGGCCGTCGATCCCCGCGAGTTGCTCCCGGAGTTCGATCGCCGCTTCGGCCGACGGGCTCGCCGCGCCGTCGAGGACCCGATCGGCCATGACGCTCGAGGGATCGACGACGGCGTCGGCCAACTCCTCGAACCGGTCGCGGTCCGCCGCCGTCGCGTTCCCGCCCAGATACGCCACGATCGAGGCTTCGGGGAACCGATCCCGCGCCGCCTCGAGTGCGGCCCGATTGATGTCGGTGCGGTCGCTCCCGACGAAGATTACGTCCGGGGGGTCGACGTTCGAGATCACGTCGGGGTCGGCCGGGTCGGCGCCGCGGGCCGGCACGCTCTCGTCGCGCAACGTTTCGACGACGCTCTCGTCGTCGGTGATCGCGAGCAGTCGGTCGCCGTCGCGCTCGGACAGTCGCTCCGTGACCTGTCGGCAGACGGTCCCACAGCCGAGCACGAGCCGGAAAACCATTTGTCGCGGCTTGCGACCCCGACGGGTAAAAGCTACCGGGTCTCCGCTCGGTTCAGGCGACGACCGCCGCGGCCGCCTCGAGCGCGGCGTCGGCGATCGGCCCGAACGCGGGCAGGGCGACGACCGTGAGGACGGCCGCGGCGATGATCGCCGCGTAGAGCCCGGTCGGCTGGGCGAGGCGGTCCCGGTCGAGGATCGGCTCCTCGATCCAGAGCGCCTTGACCAGCCGCGAGTAGTAGTACAGCGAGAGCGCGCTGTTGACCACGAGCGCGGCGGCGAGGACTAAGAGGATCGTGTTGTCCGCGGCCGCGTTGATCGTCTCGGTGTAGAGCAGATACTTGCTCCAGAAGCCGCCGAAGGGCGGCACCCCCGCGAGGCTGAACATGAACACGGCCATCGCGGCGCAGGCGAACGGCGCTTGCTTCGAGAGGCCGTTGTAGTCCTCGAAGGTCCGGCCGACGCCCCAGTACTCCGCGAGGGCGACGAACAGGAACGCGCCCGTGTTCATGAAGCCGTAGACCAGCAGGTGCATCATGGCCGCGCCCATGACGAGTTCCCCGCCCTCGGCCGAGAGGGCCGCGAGGCCGATCAGCACGTAGCCTGCGTGGCCGATCGAGGAGTAGGCGAGCATCCGTTTGACGTTCTCTTGAGTCGCCGCCGCGAAGTTCCCGACCGTCATCGTGACGATCGCGAGGATGACGAAGGCCAGCGTCCAGTCGACGCCGATGGCCTCCGTCGTCGCGGCGACCGGGAACGCCGTCGTGAACACGCGGAACGCGAGCACGAAGCCGGCGGCCTTCGAGGCCGAGGAGAGGAACGCCGAGATCGGCGCGGGTGCACCCTCGTAGGCCTCGGGGGCCCAGAAGTGGAACGGAACGCTCGCGGTCTTGAACGCGATGCCGCCGATCAGCATCAGGATCCCGAGCCCGAGCAGGCCGCCCATTTCGCCGACGGCTCCATCGCCGCTCTCGAGAACCGCGGCGATATCCGTGAGTTGCAAGGAGCCGGTCGCACCGTAGACCAGCGAGACGCCGTAGACGAAGATCGCCGAGGACAGCGCGCCGATCAGGAAGTACTTCAGCCCGGCCTCGACGCTGCCGCGGTTGTCCTTGAGGATCGCGACCAGCGCGTACGACGGCAGGCTCGTCAACTCGAGTGCGATGAAGATCGTCACGAGGCTGTTCGAGGCGGCCATCATCGACATCCCGGTCGCCGCGAGGACGACCAGCGAGTAGTACTCGGCCTGATAGGTGTGATCCCGCAGGTAGTCGTGGCTCGCGACCGTGACGAGGGCGGTGACGATCGCGATGATGATCATGAAGTACAGCGCGAGCTGATCGACGATGAACTGGCCGCCCATCAGATCGATGACGCCGTAGTTCTCGATCCCCGTCGCGCCGACGCCGGCGGCGGTAAACCAGACGGCGACGGCCAGCGACGACAGCGAACCGACGACGGCGACGCCGGCGAGCAGCGTGCGGTTCGTCGAGTGCGGGTTGATACTATCGAGCAGGAACAACACGAGCGCCGTCCCCGCGAGGATCAGTGCCGGCGCGAGTGCCATCCACTGCGGAAGCTCGAGGACCGCCATCAGAGATCACCTCCGTGCTGGATGATCGGATCGATTGCGTCGGTTATCATGTCGAAGATCAGGCTGGGGGCCACGCCCAGCAGGATGATGAGTCCCAGCAACACGACCATCGGCGCGATGTCGTGGAGGGGTGCACGGCCCACCTCGTAGTCGGTTTCGAGTCGATACGGTCCGAACACCGTCCGCTGGAGCGCAAAGAGCAGGTAGCCAGCGACGATCACGATGCCGAACATCGCCGCCGCGGTAAACAGCGGCGAGTAGTCGAGCAGTTCGGAGCCGAAGGCCCCGAAGAAGATCGTGAACTCGCCGTAGAACCCGCTCATCAGGGGCAGCCCCATGTAGCCGAAGGCACCGGCGATGAGGATGCCGACCGCGATCGGCATCCGATCGGCCATCCCGGACATATCGGTGACCATTCGGGTGTGGGTGGCGTTGTAGATGACGCCGACGGCCATGAACATCAGTCCGGAGATCAGACCGTGAGACACCATCTGGAAGGTCGCGCCGCCCACGCCGAAGGTGGTGTACGCGACCAGTCCGAGGATGACGTAGCCCATCGACGAAACGGACGAGTAGGCGACGATCCGTTTGAGGTCCGTCTGGGCGAGCGCCAGCATCGCGCCGTAGATGACGCTGATAACGGCGATCGCCGCGATCGGGACCGCATACATTTCGACCTGTTCCGGGAACATCGTGAAGTTGAACCGGAGCAGCGCGTAGGTCCCCATCTTCAGCAGGACCCCCGCCAGCAGCACCGACGCCGGCGTCGGCGCTTCGACGTGGGCGTCCGGCAGCCACGTGTGGAACGGGACGATGGGCACCTTCACCGCGAACCCGAGGAACATCGCGACGAAGACGACCGACGCGAGCGTCGTTCCCTCGAGGCCGAAGAAGCCCTCGGGGCCGCCGTCGAGCATCGCCCCCGCGATTTCGGGCAGCGCAAAGGAGGTGACCGAGTCACCGAGCCCGAAGACGAGCGCGATGAAGGCACCGAACATCACCAGCGACGCCACGTTCGTGTAGACGAAGAACTTGATCGCGGCGTACTTGCGGCGCGGGCCGCCCCAGATGCCGATCAGCAGGTACATCGGGATCAGGACCGCCTCCCAGAAGACGAACCAGAGGAAGAAATCGAGCGCCGTGAAGACGCCGATCAGGTTCGCCTCGATGAAGAGGATCAGGCCGTAGAACTGGGATTCGCGCTCGTCGATCGGCGTCCACGAGCTCACGATCGCCAGCGTACAGAGGATCGTCGTCAGGACGACCAGCGGCAGGCTGATCCCGTCGACGCCGACGAACCACGAGATCGAGTGTTCGCCGAGTTCGATCCACGCGGCCTGCGATTCGAACGCCAGTTCGCCGCCGCGCAAGGCGTTGCCGCTGCCGTCGAAGGCGGCGAACAGCCACAGCGATAGCGCCGCCGGCACGAGGCTGATGGCGAAGGCGAGTTTGCCGGCGATTCGATTCGGCGCGACGAACGTCACCAGCGCGCCGAGCAGTGCGACCGCGATAAGCGCTTCTATCATCATGCGAACCACCCTCCGATATAGCCGAGGACGAGTAGCAAGCCGATGAACCCGCCCACCAACAGCGCCGCGTAGTTAGTTACGATACCCGTCTGCAGCCGCTTGACCACGTTACTACCGGACAGGCTGATCCGCGAGGTGCCGTTGACGACCCCGTCGATCACCGTCTGGTCGAACCGATCGGCGGCTCGAGCCAGCGGTAGCGTCAGGCCCTCCGCGAGCCAGACCTGGTATTCGTCCTGGTAGTAGTTGCGCTTGAGGACGCCGTACGCGCCGCCGAGTTTCGTCGTGTGGCGCTTCGGCTCGGGGACGTTGTACAGCACGTGTGCCGCGAGCGCGCCGGCCAGTGCCAGCCCGAGCGACAGCCCCGCAGCCAGTAGCATGGTCGTCGTCTCGGAGCCGATCACGCCCTCCTCGAAGGCGACCGTCTCGTGGTAGTCGTGGTAGGTCAGTCCCTCGAGGTAGCCGTATTCGCCGTCGAGCCAGAACTCGAGGAAGGTGATGTCGGCGTGGAGCAGTTCCGCGACGGGCGCGAGGTTCGCGAGACCCGCGACGGTCGCGAGCGTCCCGAGCGCGAGCAGCGGGACCTTAACCGCCCAGCCGACCGCGTGGGGGTCCTCGGCCGTCTCGGAGCGGGGCTCGCCGTGGAAGGTCAGAAAGACCATCCGGAAGGTGTAGAACCCGGTGAAGAAGACGGCGATCAACCCCATCGCGTAGGCCGCGAGGAAGATCGGTTGCTCGAGGCCGACGGCGAGCGCGTCGAACAGCACCTCGTCTTTCGACCAGAAGCCGGAGAACGGAACGATTCCCGCGAGCGCGAGCGCGCCGGCGAGGAACGTGTAGTAGGTGACGGGCGCTTTGGCTTTGAGCCCGCCCATCTTCCACATGTCCTGTTCATGGTGCATCAGGATGATGACGGCCCCGGCACCGAGGAACAGGAGCGCCTTGAAGAAGGCGTGGTTCATCAGGTGGAAGACGCCGGCGACGTAGCCGCCGACGCCGAGGCCGAGCATCATATAGCCGTACTGGCTGATCGTCGAGTACGCCAGCACCTGTTTGATGTCGTCTTTGACGACGGCCATCGTCGCGGCGAAGAGCGCGGTGAAGCCGCCCACGAAGGCGATGATCGCCAGCGCGGTCGGGCTCAGTGCGTAGTAGCCGAACATCCGCGCGACCAGGTAGACGCCGGCCGCGACCATCGTCGCGGCGTGAATCAGCGCGGAGACGGTGGTCGGGCCTTCCATGGCGTCGGGAAGCCACGTGTGGAAGGGGAACTGCGCGGACTTGCCGAGCACGCCACCGAGGACGAGCAGTCCGGTGATCGTCACCCACGTCTCGGCGTCGAACCCGAACAGGGTTGCGCCGTCGTCGATCGCCGTCTCGGCTGCGGTGACGAACGACTCCTCGCCGGCGAAGCCGACGGTGCCGAACGTCGCCGCGATAGCGACGACCCCAACCAGGAAGAAGTAGTCACCAAATCGGGTGACCAAGAAGGCCTTCTTCGCGGCCGAGGGTGCAGATTTCGTGCGGAACCAGAACCCGATCAGGAGATACGAACACAGCCCGACGAGTTCGAAGAACATGAACGCCATCAGCAGGTTGTCCGCGAAGACGAAGGCGAGCATGCTGAACGTAAAGAGGCCGAGTTCGGCGTAGTACCGCGGGAGCCCCGTTTCGCCCTCGGCGTTCATGTAGCCGAGACTGAAGACGTGGACGAGCAAGGCGACGAGCGAGACGATTACCAGCATGAGCGCCGAGAGGGGATCGATAAGGACCCCGAACGAGAACGAAATCGTCTCCGCGCCCGTCTCGCTCATCGCCGCGCCGGCCGTCCACTCGTACAGTTCCGTGTGATGTGCGTTGCCGCCCGCGACCGCCGCGAACATCACGAGCGAGATGAGAAGCGAGCCACCCGTCGCGATGATACCCGGGAGCGCGCCTTTCTTCGGCAGGTACCTCCCGAACAGCAGCGTGATCACGAACGCCACGAGCGGGAGCACTGCGATCGCCGGTGCGAATCCGAACGGTCCTGTTGCTGTTGCTGCCATCTTCTACCACCTCATCGTCGTCGGTACCGTGACGTCGACGTCACGGAAGTTGCGGTACAGCACCAGAATGATCCCGAGTCCGACCGCAACCTCCGCGGCAGCCAGCGCCATCGTAAACAGCGCGAACAACTGCCCCGTGAGGTTGCCGTGATAGAACGCGAACGCGATCAAGTTGATATTCGCCGCGTTCAGCATTAGCTCGACGGACATCAGGAACAACAGTGCGTTACGACGCGTCAGCACGCCGAAGAGCCCGATACAGAACACCGCCATCGACAGCAGCACGTAGTACTGTACGTCGACGGTCATCGGTTCTCACCACCGGTGTCTGCGGATCGGCCGGTCGATTCGGCGCTTCCACCGTCGGCGACTGTCGGCGCCGCACCCTCACCGCTACTCGAGGACTCGCCGGTGCTCGAGAGCGCGGCGACGGGTTCGCCGCCCTCCTCGCGTTTCGCGAGGACGAGCGCGGCGTCGAGTGCGGCGTCGAGTGCGATCGCGACGAGCAAGACGGCGGCGAGGAACGGTTCGGTGCCGCCGATCTGCTGTAGCGAGTCGTAGCCGAAGAGCGCGTAGCCGAGTTCGGCCGTGATCGAGACGTCGTCGGGGAAGCCGGCTCCGGCGGCCGCGGTCATCGGATCGAAGGACGCGTTCAGCGTGATGAGCGCCATCACGGCGAACAGTCCGACGGCGAGTAGTCCCGGAACCAGCGTCTTGCCGAGTCGGAGTTTCGGACCGGTCGTCATGCCTGTACCACCTCGTCTGCGTCGGCGTCGGAATCGTCGCGCTGGGTCAGCATGACGGCGAACGTGATGAGGACGAGGACCCCGCCGACGTAGACGAGGACCTGCATCATGGCGACGAATTCAGCCGCCAACATCACGTAATGGGCCGCGACGCTGAGCAGCGCCACACCAAGCAGGAGCGCCGAATGCCACGGGTCCTGCATGAGCACGACACCCACCGCGCTGGAAAGCGTCACGACGGCGAACAGCGCGAACGCGATCAGCTCGTAGTTCATGTTTTGTTGATAGTGCCCGTTTGCGGGACGGGCGGACCCGTTACTGGTAGTCGACCTCCCCGTCACCCTCACCGACCCACGCGCCCCGGTCGGGTTCGCGGGCGGCGAGCGGGTCGATGTCCTTGTACCACGGTACCGCTTTCAGCTGCTCTTTGTTGTAGACGAAATCGTGTTTCGTGTCCGCGGTGAACTCGAAGTTCTCCGTGAGCAGGATGGCGTCGACGGGACAGACCTCCTCGCAGAGCCGGCAGTAGATACACTGCCCGATGTGGAGGTTGTACTGTTCGCCCTGTCGCTGATCGTTCGTGACGATCTGGATCGTGTCGTTCGGACAGACGTTCTCACACTGGCGACACCAGATACACCGCTCCTGACTGAACTTGTGGACGCCGCGGAATCGCGGCGACACGTCGGGTGCGGTCTCCGGGTACTCCACCGTGAAGGTAGAGCCGTCCAGTGCGTGTTTCATCGTCGTTGCCATCGATTTGAGTATCCCGATCATGCTATCAGCCCCACGATTACCGCGGTCAAGATGAGATTGGCGAAGGCCAGCACGAGCAGTCCCTTCCAGCCGATCTCGATGAGTTGATCGATACGAACCCGGGGAACCGCCGAGCGCAGCCACTGCGTCGCGAGGAACACCGCCCAGATCTTGATGATGAACCAGACGATGCCCGGCAGGATCGGCCCGGCGGGTCCGCCGAGGAAGATCGTCGCGATGATCGCACCGCCGAGGAAGATGTGGAGGAACTCCCCGAGGTAGATCAGGACGAAGTAGACCGAGGAGTACTCGGTCTGGTAGCCCGCGACGATTTCAGTCGGTGCCTCCGGCGTGTCGAATGGGTTACGGCCGACCTCCGCGAAGTTCGCCACCAGAAAGAGGACGAACGCGAAGGGGTTGACCAGCGCGTACCACGACGGAATCGAAATTCCTGCGATCGTGATAAGCGGCTCCGCCTGCGCCGAGACGATCTCACCCATCTGGAGGGTGCCGGCGAAGATCACGACCGACATCCCGGTGACGACCAGCGGGATCTCGTAGGCGACGTTCTGTGCCACCGCGCGCAGGCCGCCGAGCATCGAGTACTTGTTCGCCGACGCGTAGCCGGCCATCACCAGTCCGAGGCTCGCGATCCCCGAGACGGCGAAAACATAGGCCAGCCCGACTTCGGGATCCGAGAGATGGATCCCATTGCCCATCGGGATGACGGCGAAGCCAAGCAGCGCCGACGACGCGACGACGATCGGCGCGAGGTCGTAAGCCGGTCGGTCCGCGTTCTCGGGCACGACCAGTTCCTTCGACAGGAGCCGCACCGCGTCGGCGATGATGATGAACAGCCCGGCCGGTCCGAGCCGGTTGACCGCGATCCGGTCCGTGAAGGCCGCGGTTATCTTCCGCTTCGCCCACGGCCCCGCGACGCCGGTCATCGCGAGCATCAGGTTGCCGATGAGGAAGGCCGCGAGGAAGGTCGCGAGCAACTCGCCACCCAACCCGAACCCGTCGAGACCGGTCAGCTCGCCGATCCGCTCGGGGAGCAAGACCGTGTCCTGTAGCGGCACCGCCGGCAGTTCGGACAGTTCGCCGGCCGCACCTGCGATCTGGCCGCCGGACATACTACCGGTCCACCTCTCCGAGCACGATATCGAGGCTGCCCAACGACGCGATCAGGTCCGGTACGTACTCCCCTTCGGACATCTCGGGCAGCGCCGAGAGGTTGTGGAAGCACGGACTCCGGATCTTGAACCGACCCGGCTTGTCGGTGCCGTCCGAGCGGATGTAGATCCCGAGTTCGCCCTTCGCACCCTCGACGCTGCGGTAGATCTCCGTATCCGTGTCCGGCTTGAGCGTCCGCGGGACGTTGCTCTGGACCGTGCGTTCGTCCTCGGGCCAGTCCTCGAGCAGATCGAGACACTGCTCGATGATCTTCGCGGACTCCTCGACCTCTTGCATGCGCACGAGGACGCGGCTGTAGTTGTCACAGCCGTCCTCGGTGACGACGTCCCACTCGAGGTTATCGTAGTAGCCGTAGGGGTCGTCGCGCCGGAGGTCGTAGTCGATGCCGGATCCGCGTGCGACGGGCCCGGTACAGCCGTACTGTTTGGCGACCTCGGGCTCTAAGACCCCGGTGTCGTGACACCGGATCTGGAAGATCTCGTTGCCGGTCAGCAGGTCGTTGTACTCGTCGACCTTCGCGGGGAGCCCGTCGAGGAAGTCTCGCGTCTTCTCGATGAACTCCTCGCGGGGTTCGGGCAGGTCCCACGCGACGCCGCCAAGACGGAAGTAGTTGAACATGAGCCGCTGGCCGGTCAGATCCTCCAGGATGTCCTGGACGACCTCGCGGTCGCGCATGCCATATTGGAAGATGGCGGTGAAGTCGCCGTAGACGTCCAGCGCGAACGTCGCCAGCGCGAGCATGTGGGAGGCGATCCGGCACAGTTCTGCGCCCATCGTCCGGATGACCTGCGCGTACTCGGGGACCTCGATGTCCGCGAGGTCCTCGGCCGTGCGCGCGTAGGCCCACTCGTTGAGCAGGCCGGCCGAGACGTAGTCCCAGCGGTCGGGATAGGGCATGATCTGGTGACGGTAGGTCCCCTGCTGGCACATCTGCTCCTCGCAGCGGTGCAGGTAGCCGACGTCGGGATCGACGTCGACGACCGTCTCGCCGTCCAAGACCGTCTCGATGTGGAGCACGCCGTGGGTCGCCGGGTGGTGGGGACCGATGTTCAGGAACATCGTGTCCGACTCGTCGTCGTGGTGGTCCGGCTGGACCGGGTTGGCGTGTTCGGTCAGGGTCACCAGCTGGGGTTTCTCCTGATCGTAGCCCCGCGAGAGCGGGTGGCCCTGCCACGTTTCGGGCAGGAGGATGCGTCGCGGATCAGGGTGGCCCTCGTAGTCGATGCCGACGAGGTCGAAGGCCTCCCGCTCGTGCCAGTCGGCGGTTCGGAAGACCGGTTCGGCGCTCTGACTGACCGGGTCGTCGGTGGTCGTCGGGACGACGATCGACACCTCTTGGGTCGGATCGTCGTACTTCCGGAGGTGGTAGATCGATTCGTACCGATCGGCGTACTCCTGTGCGGTGAGGTTCGCGAGGTGATCGAATCCTGCCTCGTCCCGGAGGTCCGTGAGGACCGATTGGACGTCGTCCGGTCGGATGACGAATCCGGGCGCGTTCATGTGGTCGTCGCGTGCGAGCGCGCGATCACCGAGCAGCGCCTCGAGGTCGTCTTCCGTGACTTCGATCGGCGGCTGGCCGCCGCGCTCGAGTCCCGTGCTCATGGCGAATCAGCCCAGTTGTAGCGCATGACGAGGTCCTCCTCGTCGATGTCGTCCGCGAGCTTCTGGACGAGTTCGTCCTGTGGTAGGTCGCCGAACTCCTCGAGTTCGTACGGTTTGACGACGACGGGCGTCGACTCGCCGTTTCGGATCCGCTCTTGGAGTTTGGCGATGCCGTAGACGAGCGCTTCCGGTCGGGGAGGACAGCCGGGGACGTGGATGTCGATCGGGATGATCTCCTCGGCTCCCTTGACGACGTTGTAGCCCTCTTGGAAGGGGCCGCCGGAAATCGTACACGACCCCATACCGACGACGAACTTGGGTTCGGGCATCTGGTCGTAGACTCGCTTCATGCGGGGCCCGAACTTCGAGACGATCGTCCCCGGGACGATCATCACGTCGGCCTGCCGCGGCGAGGCCCGCGGGACCCCGGCGCCGAAGCGGTCGAGGTCGTGTTTGATCGCGTACGTGTGCATCATCTCGATGCTGCAACACGCGATCCCGAACTGGAGCATGAACATGGAGTTGCCCCGGACCCAGTTCATGAACTTATCGAACTTCGTGAGGATGAACGGCGTCGATCCGAACGCCTCCCGAAGCTTGGAGTTGAAGCGGTCGTCGGCACCCTCACCGATTCGCGAGTCGCGGGTGTCCGTCGACGGTGCGGTGCTATCGTAGATTTGCTGGCGTGGTTGTTCGCTACTCATGATCTGTCAGTTTCCAGCTGACGCGGTGTCTGTGCCCACTGTACTGCACCTGTGCGCCACGCCCACGCGAGTCCGACGAGTAGGATGGCGACGAACAGTAGCATTGGCCCGAGCGCGCTGACAAGCGAGATTTCCTCCGCCGCGAGCGCATCCTGATAGGCGACCGTCCACGGGAACAACAGGACGGTCTCGATATCGAAGACGACGAACAGCAGCGCAACCATGTAATACTGAATATTGAACCGGATGCGCGTCCCGCCGGTCGGAATCTCGCCACTCTCGTAGGTGGCTCGTTTGCTCGTTTCGGGCACGGTGGGTCGCAGGAGATACGATACCGCCATCATCCCGAACGGTATCAGTACCCCGACGAGCGCCAGCGCCCCGATGGCGATCCAATCATTCATCTCGGTAACGTCCGAGGCTTCAAACCGCACGCACATAAGGGTTGATTCTTCGTTTTTCGGGGAAGCACGGGCCAAGGAGCGACTTCTGTGAAAACGACTCTCGTGAATAATCACGAGAGATGATAGCCGGTCGTCGAGAACGCGAACGGATCGGTAAAACGGGATTGGCGACCGCCGAAATCGACTGCGACGCGGCCTGTGAGCGGACGGGAGTGTGCGCCGAACGAGTTCGCCAGTCGTTCGGTTACTGTGGCGGCGACTGATATGGAGGCGACGATGAGGACCACTACGAGCACATGGCGAATCCGAGACGCCGTTACCGATCGCGGTCCCGGAACGCCGGCGTGCCGCTGTCGTGCAGTTTGCGAGAGACGTCCCCGACGCCGTCGCGCAGGTCCTCGTGGTACGCGACCAACCGGTCGCGAACCTCGTCGTGCTGGCGTGCGAGGATTTGGGCGGCCGACAGCGCGGCGTTGAACGATTTGCCGGCATCGACCGCGACCAGCGGTGCGCCCGTCGGCATGCCGATGACGCTGTCGACGGACTTCTCTTGGACCGGCACGCCGATGACCGGTAGCGGGTACGCGATCGACGCGGTCATGTTCGGGAGGTCGGCGGACTTCCCACCCGCGCCGGCGATAATGACCTCGAGGCCGCGCTCCTCGGCGGTTTCGGCGTAAGCCGTCATTAAGTCGGGAGTGCGATGGGCCGAGGTGACGTAGGTCTCGAACGTAAACTGCGCGTCGGGCGCGCGTTCGTAGTCGGTCTGTTCGGCGAAGCCGAGTTCGTCCACGAACGCGTCGTACGCGCCGCGGCGCTCGCCGCCGGTCATCATCGTCTCGAGGTCGGAGTCGCTGCCCATGACGATCCCGACATCGGGTGTCTCCTCGGCCGGGCGGTCCTGTGCGGCCTCGTCGTGCAAGCGGTCGATCAGATCGGTGACGCTGTCGCTCATGCGTGACTGTGGTCGGGCGGGTGACTTGAAACGGTGGCAAACGGGCCGGTCCCGGGCGTCCCGTCTCGGCTACTCGTCTGTTCGGAACGTCACAGAATTCTCGAGGTCGCGCGCACGCTCGAGCAGGTCCTCGACGCCGGCGTCCTCGGTCTCGCCCGAGACGGTGACGTGGCCCATCTTGCGCAGCGGCCGGACCTGCCGCTTGCCGTACCAGTGGAGGTGCGCGCCCGGCGTCTCGAGGATCCGGTCGATATCACCGAACCCCGCGCGCTGTTCCTCGTCGACATCATCAGAATCGCTTTGCGATTCTGATTGGCTCGAAAGAGCGAAGCTCTTTCGAACGTCGCCGAGCAGGTTCGTCAGCACGGTCGGCGAGCGCAGTTCGGTCGAGCCGAGCGGCCAGCCCAGTACCGCCCTCGCGTGCTGTTCGAACTGCGAGCTCTGAGCGCCCTCGATCGTCCAGTGGCCGGAGTTGTGCGGACGCGGGGCGATCTCGTTGAGCAGAATTTCCTCGTCGGGCGTCTCGAACAACTCGATGCCGTAGACGCCGCGTCCGTCCATCACCTCGAGGACGTCGCGCGCGACGTCGTAGGCGCGTTCCGCGGCCGCGGCGCTCGAGCGCGCGGGAACGATGGTCTCCCGGAGGATCTCGTCGACGTGGACGTTCTCGCCGATGGGGAAGGTCGCGACCTCGTCCTCGCCTTTGACCGCGATGACCGAGACCTCGCGCTCGAAGTCGACGAACGACTCGACCATCGCGGGACCGGCGACGGACTCGAGCGCGTCCGCAGCTTCGTCCTTCGACTCGACGGGAACGTTCCCGCGGCCGTCGTACCCGCCCGTGCGGGCCTTGAGCATCACCGGCGCGCCGTAGTCGTCGATCGCCGCGCGGATGTCGTCGGCGTCTTCGACCGCGCGGAACGGCGGCACCGGAACCCCCGCGTCCTCGAGTTCCCGTTTCTGGACGAGTTTGTCGTGAATCGTCTCGAGCGTCGACGGCTTCGGGTGAACGGGCGTGCCCGTCTCCTCGCTGACGCGCTCCATCACGTCCTGGTCCGCGAGTTCGATTTCGAACGTGAGCACGTCGGCGCGCGCGGCGAGTTCGCGGATCCCCGCCTCGTCGTCGAACTCGGCGACGATCTGGTCGCGGGCCACGAGCGCCGCCGGACAGTCCGGCGTCGGGTCGAGCACGACCACTTCGACGCCAAGCGGCGCGGCCGCCTCCGCGAGCATCCGCCCGAGCTGTCCCCCGCCGACTACACCGATCGTCGGTCCCGGCGTCCGTAGCGTCGTCATTACGCGGCGGTTCTCGTCGCCCGCGCTTAAGAATTCGCAAATGGGCCGTCGCTCGGGGCGCGAGTCGGTTTCGGTCACCGGAGAACGGTACCTCTTTTACCTGCCCTCCCGACCGCTCGCGTATGACCACGCTCGGACTGGTGGTCGCGGAATTCAACCGTCCGATCACCGAGCAGATGGAGCAGGAAGCGCTCGAGGCGGCCACCGCCGCGGGTGCCGAGGTGTCCGAGACGGTCCGCGTCCCGGGGGCGTACGACGCGCCGCTGGCCGCCGACCGGCTCGCACGCCGCGACGATGTCGATGCCGTGGCCGTCATCGGAACCGTCATCACCGGTGACACGGACCACGATCAGGTGATCACCGACGCCACCGCCCAGCGGCTCTCCGACGTGAGTCTCGAGCGCGATACGCCCGTGACACTCGGCGTCACCGGCCCCGGCATGTCCGCCGCAGAAGCGCGCGAGCGCGTCGAAAACGCGGCGAAAGCCGTCGACGGCGCGCTCGATCTCGTCGACGAACTACCCGACCCCAGTCCCGCCGCCGATTCCGACTAGATCCACAATGACGATGGAATTCACCGACCGCGTCAGCCGAGTCGAACCGTCCGCAACGCTCGCCATCTCTGCACTCGCCACCGAACTCGAGGCCGAGGGCGCAGACGTCGTCGACCTCTCCGTCGGCGAACCCGACTTCCCCACGCCCGAGAACATCATCGAGGCGGGCCAAGACGCGATGGACGCCGGACACACCGGCTACACCACCTCCGCGGGCATCCTCGAACTCCGCGAGGCCATCGCCGACAAACTCGCCGACGACGGCCTCGATCACAGCACGGACGAGATCATCGTCACGCCCGGCGCGAAGCAGGCGCTGTACGAGATCGTCCAGGCGCTCGTTCAGGACGGCGACGAAGTCGCCCTCCTCGACCCCGCGTGGGTCTCCTACGAGGCCATGGTCAAGATGGCCGGCGGCGATCTGACCCGCGTCGACCTCTCCGAGACCGACTTCCAACTCGAGCCCGCGCTCGACGACCTCGCCGAAGCGGTGTCGGACGACACCGAACTGCTGATCGTCAACTCGCCGTCGAACCCCACCGGCGCGGTCTACTCCGACGCCGCCCTCGAGGGCGTCCGCGATCTGGCCGTCGAACACGACATCACCGTCATCTCCGATGAGATCTACAAGGAGATTACCTACGGCGTCGAGCCGACGAGTCTCGGCACGCTCGAGGGCATGGCCGACCGCACCGTCACGGTCAACGGCTTCTCAAAGGCCTACTCGATGACCGGCTGGCGGCTCGGCTACTTCGCCGGCCCCGAGGACCTGATCGATCAGGCCGGCAAGCTCCACAGCCACTCCGTCTCCTCGGCCGTCAACTTCGTCCAGCACGCCGGCCTCGAGGCCCTCGAGACCGAGGCCGCCGTCACCGAGATGGTCGAGGCCTTCGAAGAGCGCCGCGATCTGGTCGTCGACCTGCTCGCCGAGTACGACGTCGACGTATCAGTTCCGGAGGGCGCGTTCTACATGATGCTTCCCGTCGATGAGGACGACCAGGCGTGGTGCGAGGGCGCGATCGAAGACGCCCACGTCGCGACCGTCCCCGGCAGCGCGTTCGGCACGCCCGGCTACGCCCGAATCTCGTATGCGGCGAGTGAGGAACGGCTCGAGGAAGGGATCGAGCGACTGGCCGAGGAAGGCTACCTGTAGTCGGCTTTTCGCAGGTATCCGCTTTCGCGACCCGTCTCGACGTATTCTTCAACGCCTCGCTGTCTGCTGAGCGAAGCCGCTCGTCACTGGTGCCAGCGGCCGCGAGTTTATATCCGATACCGAAGCCAGTCCCCGCATGGACTGTCCGACGTGTGGGAAATCGCTCTCGACGGAACAGGGAATGCGACAACACCATACGAAAGTCCACGGCGATCCGCTGCCGAATCGCACCTGCAGCGGGTGCGGGACCGAGTTCTACGATCCGAAAGCCCGCCTCGAGTTCTGCGACGACTGCAACCCAAACGGCGGAACCCACAACGGGAACTGGAAGGGCGGGAAAGAAACGACGACATGCAGCCGCTGTGGATCAACGTTTGACTTCTATCCATCAGACAAACCGGGCATATACTGTCCAAAATGCGTTGCGAACGCCGATACATTCCTCGGGACGCCCTATTACGAATACCACGATATAGAGCGAGTAAAGACGGTCTGTGAATGGTGTGGCCGGATTTCGACCGTACTGAAGTCGAAAGCGGAACGCGAACCAGTCCGGTTCTGTAGCCAGAACTGCCTCAGCCATTGGCTATCGGCACAGTGGGAAAATACCGAAAACGCATACAATGGCCGCTGGAGAAGCGTTCGACGGAAAGCCCTCGAACGAGACGATCACACGTGCCAACGCTGTGGCATCACTCGCGAAGAGATCGGCCACGAACCCGACGTTCACCATATCGTCCCGGTACGAACGTTCACCGACCCACAGCTTGCACACACCCTCGATAACGTCATTTGCCTCTGCCGAAGTTGCCACCGGTACGCTGAAATTGAACCGATTGAGGCATTCTCTCCTACTGCGACTCAGAGCGAATAACAACTCATAAATCGTTCTGTCGATAACTTCGAGTTGACGGCTCAGTCCCGTGGTGTAGTGGCCAATCATATGGGCCTTTGGAGCCCATGACGGCAGTTCGAATCTGCCCGGGACTATTTTCACGTCTTACATACCTGAGAGGCGAAAATATCGCCATTAAGTCGATCGTAGAAGTCGAGAGGATTCGAGCCCTTTCGATTCAAATCTACCGTAGCTCGCGTACCGAGTTCGATCACTCACCGGCGGCTCGGACGAAACGTCGCAACCCATAGACTCGAGCATCATTCCAACCCACAGTATCGACGACCACTCCCAGTCGCCGGGAATGCGGGGCAGTCTTAGGAGCGCGCTCGAGCAAGCGGTCATATGGCGCTCTCGTCCGACCAGCAGTCACAGCGTCCGCCGTCGACGGTCACCGATCGCGAGGGGCGAACGGTGACGGTCAGTACCTATGCGGGCGATGCCGACCCGCTGGTGGAGATGTACGCCCACTTCGACGACGAATCGCGGTCGCAGGGACTCCCGCCGCGCGGGGAGGCCCGGCAACGCCAGTGGTTAGACGGCCTCCTCGAGGACGGGCTGAACGTCGTCGTCTGGCATCGAGACGACGCGGTCGGGCACGCGGTGTTGATTCCCTACGACGACACGGCGGAGTTGGCGATTTTCGTCTGGCCGGCGTATCAGTTGGCGGGTATCGGGACGGAACTCATCCGGTGCTTGCTCGGACACGGGCAGGCGAACGGGGTCGACCACGTCTGGCTGACCGTCGCTCGAACCAATCGAATCGCGATGAACCTCTACCGATCGGCCGGGTTCGAAACGACGGCCCGCGAGCGCGGCGAACACGAGATGGAACGCCAGTTGTGAGCCTCGCGTCGCCTGGGTTCGGAACATCCGGTCAGTCGGCTCGCCGCGATTCGGAATCGAAATGGCCGGTGTCCTGACGAGTGTGACTTTCTCGAGGGCGCCGTCGCTCTTCGCCGCCGACCTCGCGTGCTATCGTGGCCCTCGTCTCGCGCAAGCGGCGAGGGTCCGCCAGTCCGAGTCCGCTCAGAGGATCGGATGAGATCCGACTGCGAACGTCGGGTGGGGAGTCAGTCCGGTCCGCGTCGAATCGAACGCCATCGGTCAATCGGTCCGTACTATCGTCTCGAGTCCGTCCTTTCGCCGGCCGCCGCGTCTGTCAGATTCGCGGTATTCAGGGCTCAGTGACGGATTTAACGGATAGATAATGAAGTGTTTCGTCTCAGTTATCGGGAATAGAGACGTGGTGCAACGAACGACACCGCTGCCGGGGTCTCTCGGCGGCGGGCGAACGGGAGTACTGCGACAAACGAGGTCAACTGAACGATGACTCGGACGTTTCGCCGGGACGACGCGACAGCGACTGGGAGTACCGCGAGCGAATCGAACGGGCTGGAGACGTTACTGATCGGGATCGACGCGGGCTGTCTCCCGGTCTTCGAGCGGTTGTTCGAAGCCGATCGGATTCCGACCATCGAGCGGCTCTGTTCGGACGGCGTGACCGCACCGCTCGAGTCACAGATCCCGCCGTGGACGCCGAGCGCGTGGCCGTCGATCTACACCGGGGTCAACCCCGGAAAACACGGCGTGGTCGGGTTCGTCGGCTACGACGGCTACGACTGGCACGTGACGAGCAACGACGACGTCCACGAGCACCCGCTGTGGACGCTGCTGGATCGACACGACCGCTCGAGCGTCGTCGTCAACGCGCCGGTCACTCATCCGCCAGACGAGTTCGACGGCGCGGTGATCCCCGGCTTCCTCGGGCCCGAGGATCCGGCGTGTCAGCCCGAGGGGCTGCTCGACGACGTCCGCGACGCGATCGGGGAGTATCGCGTCTATCCGAACTACACGCGGGACGACGACTCGCTCGACGACGACGAGAAACTCGCGGAGTATCGAAACCTCGTCCGGATGCGCGGCGAGGCGTTTCGCTATCTCGCCGACGAGTTCGATCCGGATTTCGGTTTCGTGCAGTTCCAGAAGACGGACACAGTATTCCACGAATTCAGCGGCGAAGAGCGACACGTCGCGCCCGTCTACGAGGCGGCCGACGAACAGATCGCGGAGATCCTCGAGACCTGCGATCCGGACCGGGTCTTCCTCGTGAGCGATCACGGGATGGGGCGGTACGACGGCTACGAGTTCCGGGTCAACGAGTACCTCCGCGACATGGGCTTCCTCGAGACGACGACCGGCGGCAAGGGAATGCCGTCGTGGACGCCGATGCGGAGACGCCTCCGCGAGGGCGAGGAGTGTGACACGTGGGAGCCGGGAGCGGTCGCACGTGCAGCGTCGATCGCCGCGCGATTCGGCGTGACCGCAAGTCGAATCAGGGCGGCCCTCGAGCGCGTCGGACTGGCAGATGTCGCCATCGAGTACGCGCCGGGCGGCGTCTCCCGGACGGCGAACGAACAGGTCGATTTCGCCGAGTCGGAGGCGTACGTCCGCGCGCGGACCGAACTCGGCGTCCGGATCAACCTCGAGGGCCGGGATCCGACGGGCGTCGTGCCGCCCGAGGAGTACGAGGAACTCCGCGAGAACCTCATCCGGGCGCTACAGGCCGTCGAGACGCCCGACGGCGAGCCGTTCTTCGAAACAGTCGCGCCGCGCGAGCAGTACTTCCACGGCGACGAAATCGAGGAAACGGTCGATATCGTCACGATCCCGGCCGACTTCGAACACATGCTCTCCGAGCAACTCGGCGACGGGGACTACTTCGGCCCGGCCGAGCCGTGGAACCACAAGCTCGACGGCGTCTTCGTCGCGGCGGGCGAGGGTATCGACGAGGACGCCTCGCTCGAGCGGGCCCACCTCTTCGACGTCGCGCCGACGATCATGGCCGCGATGGGGGTCCCCTACAGCGACCGCATGGACGGCAGCGTCGTGCCCGTCGTCGACCCGGTCGACCCGATTTCCTATCCCGACTACGAGGAGGGGGCCGACGAGTCGCGGCCGGCGACCGACGAGGAGGTAACGGACCGGCTGGCCGATCTCGGGTACATGAACTGAGTGGCCAAACCGGACGGTTTGATCCATTGCAAGCCGCTTAAACGCGGTATAAGTATGGGTCGACGGTCCCGACGATGGCGTAGACAGCGAGATCGAAATGGGATTTACCGCAGCAATCCGCCTCGTCCACGACGACCTGCCGCTGGTACCGACGATCGAACGGTGTCCCGGCGTGACGCTCAGACTCGAGTACGGGACGACGATCGACGGGCGACGCCTGCAGTTCGTCTCGGTCTTCGGCGACGGGGACAGAGAAGAGACGGGGGCGGAACTCGAGGACGCGATGGCCGCCGACCCGACCGTCTCGGACCCGACCCGCGTCGCCGCCTTCGAGAACCGGGATGTCTATCGCGTCGTCGTCGAGACCGAACTGGAGATCGTTCCCGACCACTGTGTGGAGTACGGGATGTTCGTCTTCTCGGTGACGAGCGACGCCGGCGGCTGGGTCGCTCGGATCCACCTCCCCGACCGGGACGCGCTGTCCGCGTTCCGGGAACGTTCCCGCGAGCGCGGGATTTCGTTTCGCGTCACCCAGTTGTACGACTCCGCGGTCTCGGACGAGCAGGCCTACTTCCTGACCGAGCGACAGTACGAAATCCTCACGATGGC
Organism: Natrinema sp. LN54; assembly: GCF_052439245.1. Taxonomy (NCBI): domain Archaea; kingdom Methanobacteriati; phylum Methanobacteriota; class Halobacteria; order Halobacteriales; family Natrialbaceae; genus Natrinema; species Natrinema sp. LN54. The sequence goes on along the minus strand of NZ_JBQVRP010000002.1, from coordinate 602,517 downwards.
GTACTACGCCGACTACTTCGCGGTGCCCCGCAAGACCACCCAAGACGACCTCGCCGACCGCCTCGAGGTCTCGGATTCGGCGGTTTCCCAGCGACTGCGGCGGGCCATCTCCGAACTGATCGCGGCCACGCTCGAGAACGATCGCACGCCCGTCGAGCGCGGATGAATCGGCCAATGGTATGACAAACAACTGTCCAAAGCGTATTGAAATCCCCACACATGGGCCGAATCCGAGCGAGTGACTGAGTGACAACAGCCCGCATTCGTTCTTAAAAGCTTGCTATCCGAATCCATAGATACTGGACCCCGACATCACTCAGAAAGAAGTGACTTTCAATGTCGGATCGAAGTGATATGCAGCGCTCGAATCGTGACGTTTCTCGTCGTTCTCGGTCGGCCGACGGGGAGGACGGTCGGCCATCTCTCGACGGCTCGGATTCGCGGACGCGATCTCGCCGGCGGTTTCTGGGAGGTACCGTTGCGGCGTGTGCCGCCGGAATCGGACTGACGGCGACCGCCGGTGCGGCCTCGGAGCCGTACGGCCACTACTACGACGACTACGCGACCGTCGTGGACGTGACCGACGCGGGCGCGGACGATACCGGGACCGAATCGATCACGCCCGTTCTCGAGAAACTCCGGGACGACGACACCCTGCTCGTCTTTCCCGAGGGGGAGTACTTCATGGACGAGCAGTTCCGGTTCACCGGCTTCGAGAACTTCGGTGTCGTCGGCGAGAACGCGACGCTGATCCCGGCGACCTACCACGAGTTCGACGGGCCGCAGTATCGACTGTTCCGTCTCGGCGTCTCGTACAGTCCCGGGAGTCACCTCCGCTTCGAGGGGTTCGACGTCGATCAGACCGCCCCCGACACGGGGATTCGGGTCATCGAAGCCTACGCCGCCGACCGCCTCGAGGTCCGCGACGTGACGGTCCGCGGCCAGCACGACAGCGGCACGTGGGGGCCGGGCCTGTTCAACGTCACCGACCCCGACGGCCGGGGGATCGTCGAACGGTTCCGAGCGCCCGACGGGGGCGCGTGGGTCAGTGAGACGCCGAACGCGGGCAACCGCTGGCGCGGCCCGATCGGGATCGAGGCGAACGAAACCGAGGGAACGCTCGAGTTCAGGCGCTGCTGGCTCGGCGGGTTCCCGAACAACGGTCTCTACGCGGCGGGCGGGAACGGGACGGTCGTCGTCCACGGCGGGCTCTACCGGAACAGCAACGGCGCGAACGTACGTGTCGGCGGTCGAGGCAGCGAAATTCGATGGCCGACCGTCGAAGTCGATTCGACGCGGTCGGCGGACGAGTCCCAGCGCGGCATCCGGATCGAGAACGGACGCGACCTCGAGATTTACGGCGCCGCCGTCGAGATCTCCTCGCCGAAGCCGACCAGCCACGCGATTTCGGTGATGAACACCTGCAACAGCGCGCGAATCGACAACACGCGGATCGAAATCCGCGGCTCGGAGGTGAACCACGGGATCGTCCTCTCGCCCGACTGCGGGGAGGCGACGATCGTGGACACGGAGATCACCCACGAGACCGCCGGCGGCTATCCGCTCTGGATTCGGGACAACGACGAGGGCGAGCAGGTGCTCGCGGAGACCCTGACGATCTCGGGGCGAGCGGGCGACGCCAGCGGGTTCCGCGACGGCATCCGCTGCGAACGGGATAACTGTCGGTTCAGTAACATCGATGTTACGCAGCACGGACGCGACGGAACCGACCGAAACGCCGTCGTCAACACGGGCGAGGATCTGACGATCTACCGGAGCGACCTGCGCGCCAGTCAGTACCCGTTCGTCGACCTCGGGACCGAGGCGCTCGTTCGCGACTCGACGCTCGAGTCCTCGGCGGGCCGCGAGGCCGTCTGTCTCTACTCGTCGTCGACGAATCCGACCTTCAAGAAGAACCGGCTGGTCGGCGGTATTCGCGACCTCGGTGCGAGCGGCGTGACGACCTGGGAGAACACGCTCGAGTAGGCGATCCTGCGCTACCAAGGAGTCGTCTTCGTTGCTGGAGACCCGTCTCACGCGGTCACCGTCGGCGGCTATCCTCCGTTTTCGGTCATCGCCGATCCGCGTCTCGAGCCCGTTTAACCCCAGTATAATAACGCCTCGTTTCGCCCACCGTGTGACTACAGTGAGTCCGTCGTATCGTGACCGGTCGTCGGCGAGCGGTGCCGTCGACGGTCGGCTCGAACGCTACAGGGTGAAACCGTGAACAGGAGTATCGCGAGCGGCGTCGTGTCGGTCGTCAGCGCGAAAGTCGTCGTGCTCGTCGTCACTGCGCTCTCGACGCCGCTGCTGTACCGGCTTCTCGGCGCGTCGGCGTTCGGCGAATACTCGTTCCTGCTCTCGGTCTTCGCCATCTACATGATCTTCGTCAGTTCCGGCGTCACCGACGGCGTTCGCAAGTTCCTCGCCGAGGACCGCGCCGCGGCGAACTGGAGCGAACACGTCGTCGGCTTCTACTTCCGGCTGGCGATCCTGCTGGCCGGTCTCGGTGCGGTGCTACTGGTCCTTTCGACCGGGCTCGGAATCGTCGACCTCGCGTTCGGATCGGGGCTGACGCTCTACTTCTACGTCCTCGCCGCGCTCGTGGTGACGGCGCAGTTCCGCGACTACACGCGGAAGACGCTCATGGGCTTCGGCCTCGAGCGGTACTCGGAGCCGCTCAAGATCCTCGATAAGATCGCCTTCGTCGCGGTCGCCGTGCCGTTGGTTTCCCTCGGTGCCGGCGTGATCGGCGCGCTCGCGGGCCATCTGGTCGCGAGCACGCTCGTCGCCGTCATCGGATTGGTCCTCGTGCACCGACGGGTGTCGCTGTCGTGTCTCTTCAGCCGACCGACCGAACGGTTCCCGCGGAAGCAGATGCTCACCTTCAACTCGATGAGCATCGCGCTGGTCTTCCTGCTGATGTCGCTCTATCACATCGACATCGTGATGCTCCAGCGGTTCCGGGAGAGCGCGGCGGTGGGCAACTACAAGGCGGCGCTGACCCTCGCGGAGTTCCTCTGGTTCATCCCGATGGCGCTCCAGACGGTGTTCGTCCACTCGACGTCGGAGCTGTGGTCGCAGAACCGGCTGCGGGAGATATCCGACCTCGCGTCCCGGACGATGCGGTACACGTTCCTGCTGACGGCCGTCATGGCGGTCGGCCTCGCGGCGCTGGCCGACGTGGCCGTCCCGATTTACTTCGGCGAAGAGGCCGTGCCGGCGATCACGCCGCTGTTGCTGTTGCTTCCCGGTGCGCTCGGCTTCGCGCTCGCGCGGCCGATCCTCGCGATTTCGCAGGGGAAAGGAACGCTCCGGTATCCGGTCGCGGCGACCGGCGCTGCGGCCGCGATCAACCTCGTCCTCAACCTCGCGCTCATCCCGCGGTTCGGGATGGGAGGTGCGGCCGTCGCGACCAGCATCGGGTACGGGTCGATGTTCGTCTTCCACTGCTGGAGCGCTCGACTCGTCGGCTTCGATCCGCTCGCGGACGCGCGACTCGGCCGCGCGGCGCTGACGACCGTCCTCGCGGCCGTTCCGATTTTCACTCTCTCGGCGGCGATCGCGAAACCGTGGCTCGCGCTCGTCGTCGTCCCGCCCGTCGGGTTCGGGATCTTCGTCGGATTCGCGCTGCTCGTCGGCGCGCTGGACCCGGCCGAGCCGTTCGAGGTGCTGTCGATGGCCCCCGATCCGATCGGCTCGCGGGCGGCCGCGATACAGGTCTCGCTCGAGGACGACAATGACGGCGAGACGCGGAGCTGGTTCCAGAGCCTGCTGTTCGTCGCCGGGCTGTCGCTGCTCGTCTCCGGGCTCGCGCTGGGAATTGTTGGCACGGACATCCGGTTCTTCTAGTCCTGACGACCATCGGCCGACGGCGCGCAACGACGTCGTTCGGTCGGGATCGACTCGCGAGCGATCCGATAGCCGTCGCTCTCCGACACCTTCATGCACTCGAGCAATCCCGGTCGCTGACGTTTCTCGATCGTCCGAAACGCGAACCCGCTCGTCCGTTGAGCGACGGTCGACCGATGCGGCCGCCGGTGATTCGCTGTGACGACGAGACCGAAACCGACCCTCCCAATCTTAAAGTACATCGGGAAAACACAATATGATGTAGATGGATGGAAATACCCTTAAACGGCCCTGGAATCGAATAGCAAGCCGATATACTCCGGATTCCGAATCGGATTGTTGCGGCACTAATATCGTCGAATCACAATCTGATTCGACGGAGGCCGACTCGGTGGAGTGCTGCGAATGACCGGCGACCGATACGAAAACTGATGTCCAATTCGAATTCACTACCTGAGGGCGCCTACGACGCGCTCGACCGACTGTACGACGATCCGGAGGAACGAATCGCCGACCTGCAGGAGATCCGACCGTCCGAACGGGACCAGACTGATCGTGAAACCGTCTTCAAGGCGCTCGGAAACGAGAAGCGACTCCGGATACTCGAGGCACTGCGCGAGTCCGAATGCTGTGGTTGTGAGTTACAGGTCGTCCTTGACGCGCCGCAGTCGACGGTCGCGACGCACCTCCGTACGCTGCGAGAAGCGGGCCTAGTGAAGTCCCGGAAGAAGGGAAAGTGGAACTACTACCGGATCGCCGACACCGCGGTGTTCGAACTGCTCGACCTCGCGGACGCTGTTCAGATTAACGAGTAACTGAGACGAGACACGATGATTCCACCGACTATCGCCGACGCGGCCATCGACTCGGGGGAGTACTTCGTCCACCTCGCGGTGGTCCTCGTACCCCTGTTCGTCGGAGCATCGTTCCTCGTCGGTCTGGCCCAGGAGTACCTGCCGCCGGAACGAGTCGAACGAACGCTGCGCGGCCACGACGACGGCGCCGGAAATATCGCTGCGGCCGGACTGGGATCAGTGACGCCGTTCTGTTCGTGTTCGACCGTCCCTATCCTGGCCGGACTGCTGCAGGCGGGTGCGCCGCTCGGACTCGCCTTTTCGTTCCTGCTCGCGTCGCCGCTCGTCAACTGGATCGCCGTGGTACTGCTCGTCGGCCTGTTCGGCGTCGAAGTGACCGTCTGGTACATCGTCATGACGTTCAGTGCGGCCGTCGTCGGCGGAGTCGTCATCGGACAGCTGGGGTTGGCCGATCAGGTGAAGGAGGTCCGTCTCGCGGATGCCGACGAGACCGTCGCGACGGACGGTGGCTCCGTCGAGTGCTGTGCCGGACGGACGGCGAACGCCGAACCCACCCACGCGGAACACTTCAAGACCGCTTCACGTGAAGCGTGGTCGTTCTTCGTCGACACGCTCTCCTACCTCATCGTCGGGATGGCGATCGGAGCACTGATTCACGGGGCCGTCCCCGCGGACCTGCTTCAGACCGTACTCGGGTCCGGGAATCCACTGGCCGTTCCGCTGGCCGCACTCGCCGGCGCGCCCGTCTACGTCAGCCTCAGCGGAATGTTACCCATCGCGGCCTCCTTAAGCGAACACGGGATCGCTGTCGGCACCGTTCTCGCGTTCGTCATCGGCGGCGCCGGCGTGAGTATTCCGAACCTGATACTCCTGAACAAACTGTTCAAACGACGACTGTTGCTCGTCTATGCCGGCACCGTCATCACCATCGGTATCGCCGTCGGATTGACGTTCAACCTCGTTATCGCCTGAGAAACCAGAAAAGGAGGATAATACAACACGATCGGAGAGATCGAGGACGAATCGGCCCTCTAAACGAGCACTGCGTGCAGACCGGATTTAAAACGACTTACGAGACTACCAATGTCCGAAAACACCGCATCAGAAGACGAGTCGACATTCACCGCTAACGAACAACGCGAGACGGTCCGTGACCGATACACCGAAGTGGCGAGCGACGAGGAGAGTTGCGGGTCGAATACGGCGACCGAGTGCTGTAGCGAGACGGAGAACCGGTCGAACACCGAGGAGAACGAAGCGTCACTGACCGGTTGTTGTACGAACGAAACCTTCGGAAGAGTGGGCAGCGGAGGTGGGATATGACGCCGATGAGATAGCGGCGGCACCAACGGAAGCAAACCTCGGCCTCAGATGCGGGAATCCGACCGCGATTGCGAATCTGGACCCGGGACAGACCGTCCTAGATCTCGGTTCTGGCGGTGGGTTCGATTGCTTCCTCGCCGCGACCGAAGTCGGCGAGGACGGCGCCGTAATCGGCGTCGACATGACGCCGGCAATGATCGAAACGGCTCGAGAGAATCTCGCGGAAAGCGATACCGAGAACGTAGAGTTTCGGCTTGGGGAAATAGAACACCTTCCCGCGGGAGACGGTACCGTCGATGTCATCATATCTAATTGCGTCCTCAACCTCTCACCCGACAAACACCGAGTCTTCAACGAGGCCTATCGAGTGCTTCGTTCCGGAGGACGACTCGCGATTTCTGACGTCGTCTTGAGCGCGCCGCTTCCCGCCGACCTGCGTGCGGACCTCGACTCCGTCGCCGAGTGTATCGGCGGAGCAGCACCGGTCGGGGAACTGGAGTCGCTGCTCACCGAAGCGGGATTCAGGGACGTTCGAATCGAACCCGAAGACGAGACACAGGAGTTCCTTCGCGAGTGGGGCGGCGACCGCGATCTGGACGAGTACATCGTATCCGCGTCGATCACCGGACGCAAACCGGCGGAGTAACGGTCGCGACTACTGCACCTGTCGCTCGAGGTGTTCGCTTTCTCCCATGTCGAACACCATCGCGAACAGGAGGAAGGCGACACCGGCGACGAGCAGGAGCAGGATCGTCGATCCCTGTACCGTCGGGCCGACCGTCGAGAGCGTCGCGAACAGCGCCACGCCGGCGGCGAGGACGCCGGTCGCTGCCAGTCCCGCGCCGACGAGGTAGAAGAACGCGAGCGGGTGGAAGTCCAACACGAGGTACTTCGTCTTCAGCCGCCACAGGAAGTCGCGAAGCAGCATGCTCGACACGTTCGGGATGTACTGCGAGTAGGTGATACTCGAGTCCTCCTCGCCGTAGACGGCCGGCATCGCCACGTCGGCGACGCGCATCTCGCGGACGTTCAGTTTGACCAGCAGGTCGTTGCAGTAGCCGTAGTACTCGTAGAGGTTCTCGACATCGATCGCCGTGAGCGCGTCGTGGGAGATGGCCGTGTACCCGTTCTGGGGATCCATCGTCTTCCAGTAGCCCGACGCGATCTTCGTCAGGAAGGTCAGGATCGCGTTCCCGAGAAAGCGGAAGCGCGGCATCGCCGCTCGGTACTCCCGGGAGAGGAGCCGGTTGCCCTTCGCGTAGTCGGCCTCACCCTCGACGATCGGGTCGAGGAGCCGCGGCAGCTGCGAGAGGTCCATCTGGCCGTCCGCGTCGACGGTGACCGTCGCGTCCACGCCGTCCGCGAGCGCGGCGAGGTAGCCGGTCTTGATCGCGCCGCCGGCACCGCGGTTCTCCCGGTGCTCGATCGGCACGACGCGGCCGATGGCGTCGCGAACCGTCGCGCGACTCGAGAGCGCGGACGCGCCGCCGTCGGCCACGAGCGGGTCGATCGGTTCGTCGGGACCGCCTCGGCGCTCGCGGTCGTCCGCGTCGTCCCGTGCGGCCTCGAGGATCTCGTCGAGGGTCCCGTCGGTCGATCGATCATCGATCGCGTAGATCCGGTCGATATAGGCGGGCATCTCGCGGATCACGTCGCCGACGAACCCCTCCTCGTTGTAGGCGGGGAGCACGACGCCGACGCTCGCGCCCCGGTACATCAGCGGACACCCCCGGACGCGGCGCGGCGCGTCGCCTCGGTCGCGCGCTCGAGTTCGTGCTCGAGTTCGGGCTCGTCGCTGCCACCGAACCGATCCGGACCGCCCGTGTCGTGTGCGGTCATGCTCCCTCCAGCAGGTCGGTTGCGGTGACGACGTCGACGTCCCGCGCGTCGACGTACGCGAGGAGGTCCGCGAACGCGCCCTCGCTCAGCCCGTCCGCACCGATGTGTTCGAAGTGCAAGACGGCGAGTTGGCCGTAGTCGGCCGCGAAGTCGACGTACGATTTCGTCTCCTCGCCGGCGGCACCGGAGAAGAAGCCGACGTTGTGGGGGTCCGTGAGCGGCAGGCCGTTCGGGCCGCCGCCGAACCGGAACGCCTGCTCGTGATGTTCCCGGACGAGATCGAGGCCGTTCGGGCCGAGCACGTTCCGGGGCGTGACGAAGTGGTTCGCGCCGTCCTCGAAGCCGCGGTTCTCGAGGAAGGCCTTCGTCCGCCGGATCATTCCCTCCTGCTTCTCGGGGGTGTACTCGTGGAGGAATCGAGAGCCCGTCCGCGGGCGAGCCGCCATGTCCCAGCCCGCGTCGTGCAGGTCGTGGAGTTGATCGAGCGTGAGCCGACCGCCCTCGCCGACGGCTTCGGGGATGACCGCTTCGACCCCCGCGAACCCGTAGGACCCCATCAGGTCGGCGGCACGCGTCGCGTGACTCTCGAGGGTCCCGTCGAACAGGAACACGACCTTGCCCGTTTCAGGCCGGTCGACCGCCCGGAGGTCGTCGACCAGACAGTCGATCGAGCCGGAGCGATCGCCGCGACGGCGGGCCGTCAGGCGGATCTCGCGCACGTCCGAGAGGTCGGGCTGGCCGTCGATGCGGTCGGTCCCGAAGTCGACGCGGACCCACCGATCGGTCGGGCCGGTGAGCGTTCGCTGCACCGCGTAGGAGTCACGCGAGTTCGGCGCGAACAACTCGAGCGTGAGCCGGAGCTGATCGCGGCCGGTGAATTTCGTCGCGAGCGAGAGCGTCGTCTCGCGCAGATCCAGCCCGTCGGGGATCGTCCGGTAGACGGCCGCGTACTCGGTCTCCTCTGTGGCCGTGAGGCGGGCCGACTGAGAGCCGGCGTACGGCGCTTCCGTCTCGGCCTCGAGGTCGCCGGCGTCGATCATCGCCGTCCACTCGTCGAGGGCTTCGAAGCCGTCGATCGAGTTCCCCGGGAGGTCCGGACGGTCCCCGGAACCAGCATCGGCACTGGAGCCGTCGGTCTCGTCGTTCGACTGCGTCGACGCCGGCTCGCCGTCCGCGCCGCGCCACTCGCGCACCTGCGAGAGGCAGCCGGCGAGTCCGAGCGTTCCGGCCGCTGCAACCGTGGTTACGAACGATCGGCGGTTTCGATTCGTCATCGACCGCGTCGACGGAGCGATCGCTCTTGCTTATACAGTCATTAGTGCGTCTATCGCCGATTGAGGCCAGTCGGCTCGCGGACGCTGTGCGATCGGCCGGGCAGCCTCTCACAGCCGATACCGTCCGGACGCGGCGTTTATCCACGCGATAATAATCCGCTATACCCAGGAAGGTCGGGGAAATGACTCGCGTCAGCGTCATCATCCCGACGTACAACAGAGCGGCCACGCTTTCGCGCGCGATCGACAGCGCGCTCGAGCAGACGATCGACGATCTCGAAGTGGTCGTCGTCGACGACGGCTCGACCGACGACACCGACTCGGTGCTGGCCGCCTACGACGATCCCCGCGTTCGACCGGTCGTCCACGCGACCAACCGGGGTGCGAACGTCGCCCGGAACACGGGCCTCGAGCACGCGCGGGGGGAGTACGTCGCCTTCCTCGACTCCGACGACGAGTGGCACCCCGAGAAACTCGAGCGCCAGTTCGCGGCCCTGGAGGGGCGCTCGGACGACTGGGTCGGCGTCTACTGCGATTCGACGTACGACCTCTCCGGCACGGGCGGCCGGCTTCGGTCGGTCGCCGCGTCCGTGCTCGCCCGTTCGGACGACGAGCCGACGCGGGAGGGCAACGAGGAACTGGTCGGCGAGATCCTCGCCGACAACGTCCAGCCGGGGGCCGGGTCGACGCTGCTCGTCCGCACCGACGTCGCCAGCGCGGCCGGCGGCTTCGACGAGGACCTCGACCGGTTTCAAGACCCGGAGTTCTGCCTGCGAGTGCTCGAGCACGGGAAACTCGCCTACGTCGACGAAGCGCTCGTGCGCCGCGAGGAGACCGGTTACCCGTCGGCAGATGTTATCGCGAACGCGAGCGAGCAGTACCTCTCGACGTACGAAGACGAGGTCGAGCGCTTCGAGGACGAGGGGTACGAGATCCGCTCGAGCCACGCGCTCGTCCTCGCGAAGCGGTACGTCGCGGAGGGGCGGTTTCTGCGGGGCGCGTGGTATCTCAGGACCGCCGCGGTGTCGCCGCGGACGTATCCCGGCATCTGTTGGGTCGCCGGTTCCGGCGTTCGGCGGCGGCCGCTGCCGATCGCCGCGACGCTCGTCGCCCTACTGGTCGCGGCCACGCTCGGTCGGCGGACGCTCTCTCGGTGAACCGACCGGGTTCCCGGCTACCGTTGCCGATCTGAAACGGCTTCGTCGGTCGGTTCTATCGGCACAGACCGTTGCACGAGCGCAACGGTATCGTTTCCAGCGGTTATCACACCTGTAGTAAACCCGGCCCACATCCACGGGACGGACGGATGAGACGCGATACACTCTCACGGCGATCGGTATTGACTCTCACTAGCGGTTTCGCACTCGCGAGCGCCGGCGTCGCAAGCGTCGTCGGCAATTCGGCACAGAACGACGAGGGAACCGTTTCTCGAGAGTCCATCGTCCTACGCGAGGGGACCGAGGAGGAGACGACGGCGTACGTGACGACCGCGGACGCCGAGGGGCCGACGGCGGTCGTCGTCGGCGGGATGCACGGAAACGAGGTCGCGGGCTACACGGCCGCGGGCCGGATCGCGGAGTGGACGATCGACGCGGGCACGCTCGTCGCGATCCCCGAGGCCAACGCCGCTGCGATCGAGCGCGGGACCAGAAACGACGCCGAGGGGAACAACCTCAACCGGCAGTTCCCCGAGTCGGAGACGCCGGAAACGGAACTCGCACGCGCCATCTGGGACGTCGTCAGCGAATACGACCCCGACGTGATCGTCGACCTGCACGAGTCGACGGGCATCTACGCGGGCGATCCGATGGACGGCGTCGGACAGGCGATCTTCCACTCCGCGGGCGAGGCGGCCACCGACGCCGCCGCCGATGCCGCCGACTACGTCACGCGGACCGCCGTGGACGACCCCGAGCTCGCCTTCGAGATCGGCCCGTTCTCCGAACCCGAAACCGACCCGTCCGGCCTGCTCGCGCACAAGACCGCTCGAGACCTGAACGCCGACGGGTTCCTCGCGGAGACGCTGTCGACCGATGTCGAACTCGAGACCCGCGTCCAGTGGCACACGGCGATCGTCGAGCGACTGCTCGAGGGGGAACTCCTGCTCGACGAGTCCGACACCGGGAGCGCTTCCGACGACCCGACCGGCGAGGAGCCGTCGGAATCCGAACCCGACGAGGAACCGGCGGACGACGAGTCGGGCGACGATACTGACGACTCGGACGGTGAGGAAGCGGCGTCGAACGAGTCCCCGGTCGCTCGGATCGACCTTCTCCCGACGTGGCGCTCCGAATCGGCCCTCGAGCCGGGGGAGACGGTCACGCTCGACGCCTCGAACTCGGACGATCCGGACGGCGAACTCGTCCGCTACGAGTGGTGTATCGGCGACCACGGCTCGTTCGACGAGACCGGCGAGACGGTCGAGGTGACGGTCAGCGCCGACGGCGACCACCCGGTCGCGCTGCGCGTCGTCGACGACGACGGCTCGACCGACATCGATCGGCTCACGCTCTCGACGAACTGCTGACTCGCCGTCGAACTCCCCGTGTCTCCGTCGCGACGAGCTTCCGTCGTGACTGCCCTTCTCAGCCCGAAACGGAACCATAGCTGGCGCTGAACCTCGACCTGATGACGGTCGAAAACAGCCTCCGAACAGCGTCGCGATGTGACGCCGACCGTCGCCGTTCAACTATTACTCGTCCGCAGTCGCCAGAGGTCGTCGAAGGTAATGACCTCGACATCGGCGCCGTCGATGTGCTCGAGTAACGACTCGTAGTCGGCCTCGGGCATCGTGTTCGACGCGTCGAACGTGTGGAAGTTCAACACCGTACACTGGTTGTGCTGGGCAGCGAGATCGACACATCGCTTCGAGATCTCGAGGTCGTGGCCGATCGTCCGCGGCAGCGCCAGCGGATCGAAGCCGTAGACGTTCGTGGTGTTGACGTTGCCGGCCTGATTGAACCCGCCGCAGTAGTGGTAGTCGGTCGCGTACTCGAGGCTCGTCTTGTCGTAACTGTTGTGCGGGTAGACGATGTAGTTCGCCCCCTCGAAGTCGTTGTCGACGAACCAGCGTTTGTCCTGTCTGAGTCGCGCCTCGATGGCCGATTCGTCGTCGAGTTCGTGAATGGGGTTGTGTGTCCCGTGGACGACGATCTGATCGCCAGCCTCCTGGCGCTCCTGCAGTTCCGAGACCGACATGGTCCCGTCCTGATTCCGTTCGACCCAGCGCGGCACCGCCGCCTGCACCGCCGGGAACCCGTATTCGTCGTGCAGCGGCGCGGCCGTCTCGTAGTAGTCCCGCGTGCCGTCGTCCCAGCTCAGCATGACGTACCCCTGATCGGGCGTATCGTGGGTCCGCAGGTCGTCGATCCAGATCTCCGCCTCCGACATGGAGTGAAGCACCTGAATCTCGAGTCGATCGAGGTGATCCAGCGCGGGTTCGTACTCGCTCTGCTGGAAGACGCCGGGGCTCGAGCGGAACCAGCCCACGTCGGGCGACCGGTAGGTGATCTCGCGGAGCGAGTACACCTTCTCGCTCCCGAACTGGTCGACGAGGCGCAGGTTGACCGCCAGGCTCTGGGGCGTCGTCGTCCGGACCGCAAACGAGAGGTCGGTTTCGGTCAGGTCCTCGCCCTCGAGGCTCCGCTGAGCAATGATGTTCTCGCTGCCGTTCGACTGGAGCTTGAAGCTCTGTTCGCCGTCGAAAACGACGTCCGTGTCCGCTTCGCCCGATCCCCGACCGACGGTCCACGCATCGAGGTCGCTGAAGTCGTCGAACGACTCTCCCGGCTGGCGATACCGTTCTCGGCTGTCGAACTCGGTCTCGAGCGGCGGAACCCCGTCGGTGAGTCCCGGCACGGCCGAGTCGTCGGGATCGCCCGAAGAGTCGTCCGATGAGTTACCGCTAAGTTCGTCGGACGCCGACTTGAATCGGTCCGCACAGCCGGCCATTCCGGTGAGTCCGGCGGCACCCGACAGTGCGAGGAACCGACGTCGTGTCGCGCGGTTTCGTGTCATTGGCGGGCCGAAGCTACCCACGGTGATCCCATTATTATAGATTTGATAGGCGACATCGAGACCGGTTCAATTCGTCCTGTACGCGCCGGCTCGGCGCTTAACAGTCCCATAGTAATTGAGCGACCGTCCGATGCTGTTCCACGGAGGCGTACGTGCGGCGAGTCGTCAACTCGACTCCACCGGACTGTGATCGTACGCCGTCTCGAGGTGGTCTTCGACGATGAACAGGGAACTATTCGGTGTATTCGGCGGTATCGACGCGTTCGAGCGGTTCAGATCCAGCGACGACTTCGACGAGGTGCTCGCCGGACCGGCCGTCACGGTCGGGATCAGGGACCCCGATCTCGGCGCACCCGGCTGGAGCGCTACCTACGCGAGCGAGGAGGGGTGCTGTCTCATCTGGGGCGAGGCGTACGTTCCCGGCGACGAACGGAACGCGGCTCGCTGGCTCCTCGAGCACTACGAGACTGACGGACGCGACGCGGTAGACACGCTCAACGGGTCGTATCTCGCCGTGCTCGACGCCGGCTCGAACGGCGACGCGGTCGTCGCGACGGATCCCGTCCGGTCCCGGGAGTGTTTCTATACCGATGACCCGGGGACGCGCGTCTTCGGAACCGACGCGGCCGCGGTCGGCCGCACGATTTCGGACCCGACGCTCCACCGAGACGGCGTCCTCGAGTTCCTGCATCTGGGCGTGACCCTCGGCGAAAAGACGGCCGTCGAGGAACTGAATCGGCTGCCGCTCGACAGTCTGCTGACGCCCGCGTCGGTCGACTCGCTCGAGCGGTTCGTCTACGATCCGCGGCCGTCCCGGGAGTTCGATCCGGTCGACGAACTCGCCGACCGCCTCGAGCGGGCGCTCGGCCGACGGTCGTCGCTGCCGGGTCGAACGGGCGTGCTTCTCTCGGCGGGCTACGACTCGCGGATCATCCTCTCGCAGGTCGGCGACATCGACCGCAGTTACACGGTGGGATCGTTAGACGCACAGGAGGTCCGCGGCGCGAGAGCCCTCGCCGCCCAGTACGGCGCGAGCCATACCGCGTTCCCGCCCGACGAGCGCTATCTCCGCGCCGACGAGTCGAAGACGCGGTACTCACAGGGGATCAAGGAGTCCTTGCACATCCACCACGCCGGCTACACGGACGAGATCGAGGTCGAGACGATGTATCACGGCCTCCTCTGTGACACGTTCCTGCGCGGCCACTTCACCGCCTCGGAGACCGTCGACGTCCTCGGAAAAACCGTCCCGACCGGCCGGCTCGAGTCCGATCCGGACCCCGTGGAGGTGCTCCTCGAGAAGTTCGGCTACAGCCGCGAGGCGAGCCTCGAACTCGCCGAGTTGACGTCCCTCGATGCGGATCCGGAATCGTTCGTCAGGGACGCGATCGGCGACGAGTTCGACCGGAGACGGGGTCGTGCGGACACGATCCAGAACGCGCTCACCTGCTGTGGCATCGCCAACCAACCGTCGATGCCGTTCCATACGCACCTCGCCGATCACTTCGTGACGTCGTTTCCGGCGACGGACCGCGAACTGATCGACTGGCACCTCCGGGCGCCGCCGGAACACCGAACGACCGAAACGTTCCTCCGGGCCTGTGAGCAACTCGACGACGATATCTTGCGGCACAGACCGCCCGATCGACCGTACGATGCGACGCTGCTCAACGAGGTCGAAGGGTTCGTCCGGCGGAAGACACCGTTTCTCTCGTCGTTCGAACCGCCGTGGCCGGACCGGAAGACGCTCTTCGACCGACACGACCTCGACCGCCGCCTGCTTTCCGACCTCGAGCACGTCCACGACCTGCCGGCCAGACATAAACTCAGGCTCACCGACCTCCGGGGATGGCTCGAGAGTTGGTCGGACGCGAGAGCGCAACTGCAGCCGTGGTTGCGCCCGTCGGAGCCGATAGTTGCCTGAGCTGAACACGTCGTCTCAGGGACTCCCCCGATCGGTCGACCGTCTCGGGATCGGATATTGCTGCCGGAAACCGCTCTAACGGGTCTTTATTTCGTTTACGGGCGGTGAACCGTGAGAATACTTATATACCAAGGGATTTTAGCGTGGAATATGCGTCTGACGCCGTCCTGGTTTCGCTCTTCGTCCGACGAGTCCGACGAAGCGGACGCTGGGGATCCGCATGGGATATCTGGGCTGACGATGGTTCACGCCCCGGGTGAGGTCCCCTCGACGGGCGAGGACGACGACGATTATCCAGCGGGGGAATTCCTTCCGGAGTCCGACGGCGCGCTCCTCGCCGTCCTCGAGGGGATGAGTACGCCCGTGACCGTCGACGAGGTCGCCGATACGCTGGTGGAACCGGCACAGCCGTCGATCGAAACGTGGGCCGTCGTCCACGAGCGACTGCACGCCGATCGACTGCCGTCACTCGATGCGTCAGGGGCCATCGAGTTCGACGAAGCGCAGGGGCTCGTCGAACGGACACCGCCCCACCCGAGTGAGGCCGGTCGCTTCGCTGCGACCGTGTTGACGGCGATCTCGATCGGATTCCTACTCGTCTCTATCGGTCTCGTCTCGATCTCCGTTCTCATCGCGTAACTGTACTCAGCGGACTCGCGTCGTCAGGCGGTCGGTCAGAACAGAAGCGCGTCGTCCGTGGGTTAGTCGATGACGCGACTGATAGTGAGAGCCGTAAAGAGGAACAGAATCAGCGCGCTCAGGCCGATGCCCGAGAGGAACGAGATGAACGGGAGTTCGATCACTGCACCGAGGAGGACCGCGTAGCAGAGGACGGTCGTAACGATGTAGTAGTCGTCCCACTCTCCGTCGTCGGACCCCTGCTCGTCGGCTGATTCGTCCGTCGAATCAAACTCGAGGTACTGGTCGACGCGATCGGCGAGGGGCTGTCGCTCGACGATCCCGCGGTTCTGCTGATACTCGATCAGGCCGGCCTCATCGAGCTTCGAGAGATGAGACTGATAGAGCGGAATGTAGACGCGCTGTCGTTGCGTGGACGTGAGGTCTTCGACGGTCGTATCGTGCTCCCACGCCGCGACCTGCTCTGCGACATCGCGCATGCGTACGGCTCCGTCAGTCCCTTGGAGATACCGGAGGACCATCCGTCGGCGTTCGTTTTGCAGGAGATGAAAGATTTCGTCCTTCGAAAACGCGGGCTCCTCCGAGGGACTATCAGCCGTCTCATCTGCGCCCTGAGCGTCGTCGTTCACACCCTGCTCGTCCTGCTCTTCAGAGCTGATATGTTTCGCTTTCATTGCGCCAATCCCCCCTATTCAGAAGAGGGTAATAAATGGTAGAAACCGTATACCTGAGACATACACAGTTTACGTGTTTTCATAGTATGTGATTTCTTTTTTCGTGATTTTAAAACCCAGATATTCTCGATAATAGGGCCTGATATCAGGATCTGGAATATCGGATAGGTCCTTTATTTCGAGCGATTACGCTGCACGTATTTCAAAACATCATCCCGAATTTCGATTCGTTCACGGTTCTATGACAGTCACAAAGAACCGAAAGCTATGGACTCGTATTCTGTGTCGTGTTCGTTATAGTTCCGCGTCAGACGGCCGTCGGACCGACCGGGTGGATCGGGGCTTATCGTGGCGATAATAAACCGCTCTTACCCCCTACTGACGACGTAATGAGCGACACCAACTGGTGGTTTGTCGATCAAGCACTCGTCATCGCGGTCACCGGCGCGCTCACGCTCGGGATTCTTTCAGGGATCGGCGGCGTCGGACGAATAGCTCTGACGGTTCCGCTCGTCCTCTTTCTTCCCGGGTATGCGCTCGTCTCGGCCCTCTTTCCGGACGAACCGAACGACGAGTACCAGTCCTTCGACGACGAGAAAACCGGGCTCGGAAATCCGTTGCTGGTCAGTGGCGGACTCGAGTCGATCGAGCGAGCGATCCTGTCAGTCGTATCCAGTGTCGCGGTCGTTCCAGCGGTTACCCTTTTTTCGACCGCGACCCCTAGGGGCATAGCCCTCGAACCGGTACTCTCCGCGCTCGCGGTGCTCACCGTGCTCCTCGCACTCGCCGCGATCGGCGCTCGCTACCGCTGTCCGCCCGATCGACGGTTCGTTCCCGCGCTCCCGTCCGGGTCCCCGTTCTTCGCTCCCGGGCGGCCCAGCCCCTATCAGCGGGTCAGTTGTCGTCCGTACAACGTGGCTATCGCCGCCGGGCTGCTCCTGTTGGTCGTGAGCGGTGGCTTCGCCCTCGCGAACCCGCCACAGCACGACGGGTTCACGGAGGTCTCGGTCGAAACGGAGAACGTCTCCGGCGAGACCCAAACGATGTACGACTCGACATACAGCGCGGGAGAGCGCCACGAACTGAACGCGACGATCACGAATCAGGAACACGAGGAACGGACCTACACGACCGTCGTGATGCTCGAGCGGGTGAGCGACGACGGGGACGACGTAACCGTCCACGAGTCGACTGAGATGGACAGACGGACGGCGACGGTTGCCGACGGGGAGTCGCGACAACAGACCCTCGAGATCACGCCGTCGATGCGAGGGGACGATCTCCGGCTGACACTGTTGCTCTACAACGGCGAGGCGCCGGCAGAGCCGACGACAGAGTCCGCCTATCGCACGATGCACCTGCCGATCGAGGTGGAATAGATGTGGCCGTGGGAGCACCTCGCGTTCGCGTACGTCCTGTACTCGCTGACGACGAACGTGGTGTTCCGGCGGTCGCCGTCGGCCGGCGAGACGATCGCCATCGCCGTCGGCTCGCAGTTCCCGGACCTCCTCGACAAGCCACTCGCCTGGACGATCGGGATCACGGAGACCGGCTACTCGGTCGGCCACTCGATCTTCGTCGCGCCGTTCGTCTGTCTCGCGGCGTACGCAGTGGCCGCTCGGCTGGGCGACCGAACGCTCGCGAGCGCCTTCTCGGTCGCGTTGGTCTCACACCCGATTGCCGACATTCTCAACCGAGTTCTCAGGGGAGAAGTGGTCGACCCTCGGATCGTCCTCTGGCCGATTGCGTCGCCGCCTGTGGGATCTCAAAGCGGTTTCATCGACCACTTCAGGCGGTACTTCTTTCGGTACGTTCACCAGCTCCTCACCGACGGGCTGACGCCACAGGTCGCGTTCCAGTCCCTGCTGGGACTGTCCGTCGTCGCGATCTGGCTGTTCGACGGTGCGCCGGTCGCGGCCGATCTCTGGCGAGCGTGGCGCGACCGAAGCCGGCAGTGACCGGCGAGTAGCCAGTAGTCGGAGACGGCACGGCGGCTCGAGGCGACGAGCCGTAACGCGAATCACAGCGCATCGACGTTTCGACGCTCGAGCCGTTGAGTGGTAGTCATCGTATCGAACGAACGGCAGTGATCGCTCCGTTCTCGCCCTCGAGAGATCATCCGATCGGGAGGACCAGCCGACCGGGAGGACGACGATCGCGGGAAAGGCGGCTACGGACTGTCGGTCGCATCGACTGGCTAAACCATCGTTCCCGACAGCGGGTCGGGGACTGGGACCCTTGAGGTCACTCGTCGTAGCGGATGGCTCACAGTGAATCGAAACGAAACTCGAGCGGCGTCGCAGAGGATGGCGAGAGGGGAGGTCCGTCAGTTACCTGCCGGAGAGGGCGTACACATCGTCACGTCTCCGTTCGTGTAGACCGTGCCCTGCTCCGGTCGGCAGAGTTGCGTCCGAGAGAGCTGTTCGATCCGCGCGTTCCCGTCGTCGTCCGTGACGTACGTCGCGTCGGTCGATTGCTCGGATCGATAGACCGTGTACCCGTGATCCGCGACACCGCCTTCGGGAACCGTCGCGGTCGTCGTGGACGGATACGCGCCGGTCCGACTGAACAGCGTCTGATACGGGTGGTCGGTGTGGAGTTGCTGGTCGGGACGGATCTCGTCGCCGTCCGGCGAGCCGGTCAGCGCGGCGATCGACTCGACTGCGGCGAGTTCCGACTCGTCGTAGGCGAGTCGCTCGTGGTGATCCGAAAAGACCGGATTATCGGCGTTGCTCTCGACGGCGAGGATCATCGCGCCCGGATAGACGAGCACGACCAGTAACAGGACGGAGACGACGAGCGCCGGCGTCAGGCTGCCCCGTAGCGTCCGTACCCCGATCGCACCGAGGACGGCCATCGGCGCGTAGAGGAACGCGAACCAGCGCGTCGGGATGAAGTTCCGGATGCCGAACATCGGCAATCCGAGGACGAACACGAGCATGAAGGCCGCCGCCAGCAGGAGGGTAAACACCGACTGCTCGGCGCGTCGCCTGTGAACGACGTACAGACAGCCGACGAACGTGACCCCGAGCAGGAACAGGAAGCCGAGGGTATCGACGTAGGGGACGATCTGCTCGACCAGCGTCGGTGTGGCCTCCGCTCCCGCGTCGGCCGCCTCGGCGGATCCGCCCGCCGTGTTGAGGAACCCGGCGCTCTCCTCGATCGTCTCGCCGAGATACAACAGGACCGTCTCGAGGAACGAGCCCTCGCCGTACGGCGTCAGCGACCAGACGAATATCGTCAGCCCGGCGTTGAAGACGACGAGGCCGACGAGGTTGACCGGCTTTTTCGTCCGGAAGACGCTCGTGTCGAGTCGCGTGAGCCCGAACGGACCAATCACGAACAGGACCTGCGCGACGAACGCCGCGAGCAACAGGACGAGCATGATGAACGTCGACACCTGATGGGTGAGGATCACGGCGACGCTCAACAGGAGGAGCAGCGAGAAGTCCCGGATGGTGTACTCGATTCGCATCACCCGGATCAGGGCGTACAGCATCGCGAGGAAGAAGACGAGCCCCAAACTCGTGGGGATGAGATGCACCCCCCACCGCGCGACGTGGCTCCCGAAGGCGTAGAACGCGGTCGCCAGCACCGCCCAGCGCGTCGAGACGAGCAGGTTCGTGGTCGCGTAGATCAGCAGGACCGACAGCGGCATCACGAGCCCGACGGAGAGATACAGCGCAGTGCGGATCGGGACGTCGTACAGCAGCGACGAGGCAGCGACCAGCAGGTGATAGAACGGCGAGCCGTAGTGTTTGTCGTGCGAGATCGCGCTCAGTGACCCGTCCGAGAGGATCGACTCGACGAAGGAGTGGTGGGTCCAGATGTCGATTCCGATGTATCCCGGCGTCGCGTACAGCGCGGTAAACCGGAAGACGAAGGCGAAACAGACGATCTGGAGGAGCAACAGCCCGGGGTGAAGATCGTGGTCGCTCGCGAAGATGATCTGCCCGATAACGAGGGTCCCGACAACGCTCGCCAGCCCGAAAAAGAGGGGCGTTCGCGCCCCCTGTACGACCGTCAGGGCCACGAGCCCGGCGAGTCCGGCCAGCACGACGCTCGGCAGCGCCATCGATACCGCAGACGGCAGCGTCGGGAACGCCCCCGCGTCGTCGCCCTGATACAGGGAGAGCAGATACAGCGCACAGGCGGTGCCGAGGACGACCGGCACGGTCTCGAGGTAGATCTGCGACGAGAGCAGTCGCAACGGGAGCAACACCGCTGCGAGCAGGAACCCGCCGATCGCAGCGACGGTGTCGAGTCGCAGCGGCCGCAGTTCCGACAGCGATCTATACGTCATGGCTGACCCCCGTCGGGTAGCCCGTCCCGTCGTCCCGGTCCAGTACGCGGCGGTAGAGTCCGTGCAGACGGTCGCCGAGCGAGTCGACGGAGAGCCCGTCGATCGACTCGCGGCCGTCGGATCGACCGCCGTTTTCGACGGCCCGCTCGAGGCCGCCGAGGAGGGCACCGTCGTTGTCGCTGACGACGCAGTTGCTCACGCCGCGGATCGTCTCGCCGACGAAGCCGACGTCGGTCGAGACGACCGGCAGGTTACACGCGGCGGCCTCCTTGACCACCATCGGGCCGCTCTCGCGCCGTGACGTGACGAGTAGGGCATCGCTCGCGTTCATGTAGTAGGGCATCTGGGCGTGATCGACGCCGGAGACCGTTCGCAGTTCGATGTCGGCGTCGGCCCGCTCGACGAGCCGTTGCGCCCGCGGATAGTCCTTGACCGATCGGGTCCTGTCGTAGGGAAAGAGCGCGATCGGTCGGTCGGTCTCCCAGCCGACCTGCTCGCGCGCTTGCGCCCGCGACATCGGTCGGAACAGGTCGGTGTCGACGCCGAAGGGAATCAGTTCGTGCTCGGTCTCGAGGTCGCGGGACATCGTCCGGCTCGGAACGATCGCGGCGTCCGCTCGGCGGGCGCCGTACCGACTGCACGACCGCAGCCACGACCGGTCGCTCATGAGGTCCGTCCCCCACAGAGTCAACACTACCGGACGGGTCGGTTGGGCGAGCGCGAAGGGCGCGACGAGGCCGTAGTTCGCGTGGACGAGGTCGTACGACGTCGAGCGGACCTCCGAGACGATGTCGGGATAAAACCGCGCGTAATTCGTCGGCGTCCGGCCCGAATCCCCCTCGTGTTCGCCGGGGACCTCGAGGACCGTACAGTCGACGCCGCGGTCCTCGAGAGCCGAGACCTGCTGTTCGAAAAACGGTCGCGACGAGGTGACCAGTTGCAGTACCTTCATGATTAGCCCGGATTCGCTGCGGGAGCGGAGCGCTCCGACGTGCGCGCCTGCGCGAGCGTCTCGATCTGTCGAACGACGAGATCCGTGACGTCGATCCGGTCGGCGAGCAGGCGCTCGCGACGGCGCTCCCACGTGTCGGCCGGCTCCTCGACGATCGAGACCGCCTGCTCGAGCCCGCGGGTATGTCTCGTCTCGCCGGCGTACTCGAAGAGCAGGCCGTACTCCTCCTCGAGTTCCGTCGTGTAGCCCAGCGAGAGCGGGTTCACGTAGACCGCCGGCGTGCCGAGTACGGCGGCCTCCGCCGCGGTCGTCGCCCCTTCGCTCAGGACGACGTCCGCGTGGGCGAGCAGATCGTGCATTCGGTCCGGCGAGGTCTCGAACTGATAGGATTCGAGGTCGTCCGGCGGCTCCCCCTCTGCCGTGAGCAGGACCCGCAGCCCCGCGTCCTCGAGTCGGTCGACGACCTCGCGGGGGTCGTCGAACCCGCCGTGACCCACGTCGTGGGACGCGTCCCAACTGCTGAGCCGGACGACGGCGAACGAGTCCTCTGGAGCCACGCCGACCGCCTCGAGCACCGACGGATCGGGCTCGAACCGATCGGGGTGGAGATAGGCGAGTTCGTGATAGCCCGGATACGTCACGTGTTTCGAGCCGATCTCCGCCCGATAGCACGCCGGCGTACAGATCACGTCCGCGAAGGGGTAGCCGAGTCGCGTGATGAGCGTCGCGTGTTCGGTGTCGTAGAAGACGAGGCTCTTCGTGCGCAGCACCGACGCGACGTGGGCGGCGGCGACGCCGCCGATGGCCGTGATCACGTCCGGATCGATCCGCCGCGCCCGCCGCAGCAGTCGCATCTCGTAGGTCGCCTGCACCGCCGCCAGCGAGACCAGCGAGTCCGACTCGCCGGCCAGTACCTCGTGGTCGATGTCGTAGGCCTCGAGCAACTGGACGGCGACGCCGCTCTCGCGAGCGAAGACGTGGACCTCGTGGCCCGCGGCTTCCAGTTCCGCGATCGGATGGCGGAAGAAGTGGACGTGGCCGGGGTGCTGGATCGTGATCATCACGCGCATCGTCGATCCGCCTCCGTGACCGGCCGGTCGGCCGAGGTACTGCTCGTCTCTGCTTCTGCGTCCGGCTTCGACTCCGAACCCGATCCCGGCTCTGAACCCGAACCAGACGGCGCTCGAGTCCCCGCTCGGGTCGGCACCGGTGTCTCGTCGGAGGACTGGCGCTGGTCTCGCATCGCTTCACAACCTCCGGTAGACGAGTCCCGCATCGGCGGCCGCGTCCGCCTCGACCGCGCCCGTCACGTCGATCAGTGCGGGGTCGTCCGCGAGTTCGCCCGCCACGGCCTCGAGATCCAGTTGCTCGAACTCCGCGTGGGGCGTCGCGAGCAGGACCGCGTCGAAGCCCTCGAACGAGAGCCGTTCCTGAACGTCGATATCGAACGACTCGCGGGCCGCGTCGTCGTCGGCGAACGGGTCGAATCCCTCGATGTCGATGTCGTACTCCCGGAGTTCGTCGATGACGGTGCCGATCTTCGAGCTACGGATATCACCGACGCCCGGTTTGTACGACAGTCCCAACACCAGCACGCGACTGTCGCGGAGCGTCTTGTGACACTGGTTGAGCGCCTTGATCGTCAGCTCGGCGACGTGGTCAGGAACCGACTCGTTGACCTGCCGGCTCGTCTGCATGAGTTCGGGGTCGAACCCCTCCCGGGACGACCGGTACGCGAAGAAGTACGGGTCGACCGGGATGCAGTGACCGCCGACCAGCCCCGGCCGGTAGTCGTGGAAGTTCCACTTCGTGCCCGCGGCCTCGAGGACCGCCTGCCCGTCGACGTCCATGCTGTCGAGGGCCATCGAGAGCTCGTTGACGAACGCGATGTTGAGATCGCGCTGGGCGTTCTCGACGACCTTGCAAGCCTCGGCGACCTCGATCGAGGGGGCACGGTGGACGCCCGCGTCGACGACCGACTCGTACAGCGTCGCCACGTCCTCGAGGACCGTCTCGTTCTGTGCGCTGACGACCTTGACGACGTCCTCGAGGCCGTGTTCCTCGTCGCCCGGCGTGGCGCGCTCCGGGGAGTAGCCGACGAAGAAGTCCTCGCCCGCGGTCAGCCCGGACGCGTCCTCGAGCGCCGGCACGAGGACCTCGCGAGTCGACCCCGGGTAGACCGTCGACTCGAGGACGACGGTCGTTCCGGGGTCCATCTTCGAGCCGACGGTGGTCGCCGCGCTCTCGACGTAGCCGAGGTCCGGCCGATCGTCGTCGTCGATCGGCGTCGGCACGGCGACGATGACGTAATCGGCCTCGCCGATCTCGGCCGCGTCGGTCGTATACGAGATGTCACCGTCCTGGATCGCCTCGTCGGAGAGGTCACCGGTCGTGTCGACCCCGTCCTGGAGTCGACCGACCGTCACGTCGTCGACGTCGTAGCCGATCACGCGGTAGTTCGACTGTGCGAACCCGACCGCGAGCGGGAGCCCGACGTATCCCAATCCGACGACACAGATCGTCGCCGCACGCGTCGATTGGGTCTCCGTGTGCTCGAGGGCGGTTCCGCCGCCCGCGTCCCGTGCGTGCTGGTCGCTCTCTCGATCGTCCGTTCGCTTCTCCGTGTCGCTGATTATCGTGGTCATGGGTGAGACGTTGTCGCGTTCCCGTCACACGACCGAGTGCGACGGTGACGTTGGTGCACCCGCGATCGGCGGGGGCTTCCGTGAACGCAGCAAGTCGTCGTCGGGGGTTTACTATAGCTCGGATAAACGGATGCGAGAGCGACAACGAGCGGAAACCGCCGGTCGGGAACGCTACCGGCGGCTCTGGCGGACCGGGGGCCGGTCACCGCCGCGATCGCTTAGAACGTTGTTAAACACACCTGTACTGCTCTATAATGAAGGGGGCGCGGGTCGGATCACCGATGCGGTCGGCGAGTCCACGGGATCGTGGCTCGGTCACGCACCGACTGCAGCAGACACGCGAACCATGGTGATTACGTCCCAGATCGGAGTCCGCGGCCGGCTCGAATCGATTCACGACACCGTCTCGATCGACGCGGTTCCGGCTTCGATACGGCAGTCCGAGGGCCACGCGATCGCGTCGGAAGCGATCGGTCCGCAGGTCGGTGACCTGTCGGGTGGACCGTTGTCCTGGGGACAACTGCTACGCGTGGCGTCGTTCTGGGAATCCGCGCTGATCGCGGCGCTCTTCCTGTTGATCAGCGGCCTCGTCGGGCTCCGAATCGCCGACGTGGCATCGGATCGCGACGTCGACCTGTCGTCGCTCCCGCTGGTGACGAACGCGGCAGGTGACGGCGACGACCCGGATCGCACACGCGCCGCCGATCACCGGGCGTACGAGTCGTATCTCTCGCCCGACACGCCGCCGCGACTCCTGAGCGACGAGGGACGAGTGGTTCGGCTCCTGATCGCGAATCACGGTCGCATCCGGCAGCATCGAATCGCCGACGAGACCGGCTGGTCGAAGTCGAAGGTGAGTCGCATCTGCTCGCGGATGCACGCCGACGGCACGATCGAGAAGCAGTCGGTCGGTCGGGAGAACGTCATCACCCTCTCCGATCGAACGCCGGACGATGCGACGCGGTCGGACGAAGTCGAGAACCCGTTACCGTAACGCATCCCCCTGTCATCGCACAGCAGTCCCGCCGCGTACGGGCGGTCGAAACCGCTACCGCCGCTGCCGACCCTTTCTGCCGTCGCGTCTCGAGTTCGAGTCCTCGAGTCGGCGATCCACACCGCGAGACGGGAGGCCGCGTCCGTCGGTTTCGGCGGATCGAAGTGTCCCGATCCGTTGCCGAACCGGGTAGAACTGCTCGAGACGGACGGACTGGACTGAGACAGTCAGAGACGAAGAACGGACTGAGACCGTCAGAGACGAAGAACGGACTGAGACCGTCGAGGCAGACGACTGTCTGGGACGTTCGATATCGGGTGACCGAACTGAGTACCGTTCGACGGGGCGAAACGAGCGTCACGTCGCGCCAGGATATCGTGTCGAGCGGAAGAAATCACGGATTGTGAAAACGAATGGTGGATTATACAGCCGATAGCGACCGTCGTATTCACGGTACCGTCTTAATCGTGGTATAGTAATGGCCGCTGTCGCACGTGGTGGAAGTGAAGCCCCGGCCGTCGGCAGCGACGGCGGACGGGGTCGGAGATACCAATGACACGGAACAGTTCCGCACTGCCGGCAGCGAGATCGAACCGCCCCGAAACGACCGCCGCGACCGCCGCAACCGTCGCCGACCGCGCTCCCTGCCGCCAGCTCGGTGCTCCGCCGTGGTCGACGGTCGCCGCTCGAGCGGGGGTGATGGGCTGATGTGCGGAATCATCGCACGGATCGGCCACGGCAACGCGACGGAGACGCTCCTCTCGGGGCTCGAAAACCTCGAGTACCGCGGGTACGACTCGGCGGGGATCGCCGTCCAGAACGGCTCCGGCGTCAAGGTCCACAAGTGTTCGGGCGAGGTCTCGAGTCTCAAATCGACCCTGGACGGACGCCCGAGCGGGAACATGGGGATCGGCCACACCCGCTGGAGTACCCACGGTCCTCCGACCGACGAGAACGCCCATCCGCACACGGATACCGCGGGCGACGTCGCGGTCGTCCACAACGGCGTCATCGACAACTACACCGAGCTCAAGGCGGACCTCCGGGAGAAGGGCCACGAGTTCGAGAGCGACACCGACACGGAGGTCATCCCGCACCTCATCGACGAGTTCCGGTCGGAGACCGGCGACACCGAACTGGCCGTCCGCCGGGCCGTCGACACCCTCGAGGGGAGCTACGCGATCGCCGCGATCGTCGACGGCGAGGAAGCGGTCTACGCCGCGCGGAAGGGCTCGCCGCTCGTGCTCGGCCTCGACGAGGAGGAGTGGTTCCTCGCCAGCGACGTCCCGGCGTTCCTCGATCACACCGACGACGTGATCTACCTCGAGGACGGCGATATCGTCGTTCTCGAGCCCGACTCCTACCGGATCACCGACCTCGCCGGCGAGCCGATCGAGCGCCCGGTCGACACCGTCGACTGGGACCCCGAGGACGCGGGGAAAGGCGAGTACGACCACTACATGCGAAAGGAGATCAACACGCAGCCGACGGCCCTCGCGAACACGATCGAGGGCCGGATCGAGAACGGCGACGTCGCCTTCGAGCGACTTCCGCCCGGCTCGTTCGAGGGCATCGACACCGTCCAGTTCGTCGCCTGCGGCACCTCCTACCACGCCGCGATGTACGGCGGGCAGCTGGTACGCGAAGCCGGCCTCCCGACCGAGGTCCTCCGCGCGAGCGAGTACGAGTCGACCTCCGGGCCGGTCGACGAGAACACGCTCGTCGTCGCGGTCACCCAGAGCGGCGAGACCGCCGACACGCTCGACGCGGTCCGGAAGGCGACGGACCGCGGCGCTCGGTCGCTCGCGGTCACCAACGTCGTCGGCTCGACAGCCGCGCGCGAAGCCGACGACGCGGTCTACATCCGCGCCGGGCCGGAAGTCGGCGTCGCGGCGACGAAGACCTACTCCTCGCAGGCGGTCACGCTCGCCCTGCTCAGCCAGCGCATCGCCGGTGACGTGCCGGAAGCGACCCCCGTCGAGGATCGAGCGGCGATGCTCGAGGCCCTCGAGGACCTGCCCCGGCACGTCGAGACCGTCCTGGAGGCGAGCGAAGCCGACGCGCTCGCCCGGGACACCGTCGACAGCGAGTCATTCTTCTTCATCGGGAACGGGCTCGGCCGCTCGGTCGCGCTCGAGGGCGCGCTGAAGTTCAAGGAGATCACCTACGAGCACGCCGAAGGATTCGCCGCCGGCGAACTCAAACACGGCCCGCTCGCGCTCGTCACCGAGGAGACGCCGGTGTTCGCGGTCGCGACCGGCGGTGTCGACGACAAGACGAAGACGAACGCGATCGAGGCGCAGGCCCGCGGCGCGCCGATCGTCGCCGTCGGACCGGAGGACCACCCCCTCGTCGACGTCGCCGACGAACACCTGTCGGTCCCCGAGACGCATCCGGTCTGGACCGGGCTGCTCGCGAACGTCCAGTTACAGCTGCTCTCCTATCACGCCGCGGACCAGCTCGACCGGCCGATCGACAAACCGCGCAACCTCGCGAAGAGCGTCACGGTCGAATGATCGTCTCCGCTTCCAGATAACGCCTTTTCGACGCGTTCGTTCGACACCGAAACCGAGAGTCCCGTCTCAGTCGACCTGCGCCGACGCCACGTCACAGCGGCTCGATAGCGAAGCATTCCGGATAGCAGTGTCCCGTCTCTCGAGCGCTGTGCGAGATCACAGCGGGCGGTCTCTCGTTCCGCTCGAGTCGCTGTCGCAGTAGCGAGTCGTCTCTCCGACGCGGCTCGGCGCGCTGTCGGCGACTCGAGGAGAGGTTAGAGTAGATTGTAGTGTGATTTCGTTATTCAGAAGTATGACTGAGACCGACTCGGGCAGTTCGGTAACTACGTGTGCGAACTGAACAGTCGGTTCCCTGAAAGCACTTATAGAGCGTGTTAGTAAGGGAGAATATGAAGCGGCGAGTACTCCTTGGTGCTGTCACGACGGGAATAGCTGCAGTGGCTGGTTGTCTTTCCGATAGCGGCAGCGATAATCCTAATGACCACACAGAGAATGAGCCAACGAACGATGATGAGGGACAAGATGATAACTCAAACCCGTATAATCAGCCAGCAGAGTATGATGAAGTGAAGAATCTCACAGTACAAAACAACCTGAATGCGACGCTGAACGGGTCAGTAACGGTCATAGATAACGATGAGGACGCTACTCTCTCTGAGACGAATATAACTATTCAAGCGGGAGAGAGGGTCCGTGATAGAATACCTACTGCTGATGAGAGCGGGAACTATACGGTGAAAGTAACGGTTGACGGTCGAGGAACTGTAGCAGATGATTTCAATCTCAGAACGCCAGTTGGTGAGCCTCACTTGTACATTAGCGAAAGCCGAGATGATGATGAACCATTCTCGGTGGGTGTAGATGGAGCTCCTAGTGTCTGACCTACACCAACAGTGAGCAATATCGAGTCTTTTCCTTCTATCACCTGTTACTGGCTAGCTGTGACTGCTCTCGAGAAAACTAACGCACTCTATCGTCATACCACTGATTCACGATCTCCTGTCCGACTCTGTCTGATTTCTCGGACACAGTCTCGGTAACTACGTCCGCGGGCTGAACACCGAAGTACCAGAAAATACTTGCCATCAATTAGACAATTGTCGTTTAGATGAAGGTACGATCTCTTCTGTCGATTTCACTCATTATCGCGATTCTCCTTACAGGCGCTATCTTCTATTCCGGTGCGCTCACGAAACCGTATAGTGGGGATAGCGAATACTATGCTATTGCACACGAATCGTCAGAGGCATATAAAGAAGATATCGGCCACGCCTCTCATAGAAGTGATGGTGGTATTCCCGTGGAGAGTTTTTCTGAGAGTCAGCGAAGAGCCTTCGAAGAAGCGAAAAAACAGGAACCGAGTAGAGCCGGGTTGCGGTCATTAGGGAAACCTCCTGTTTGCTCTCCCACACTACTCCTATGTGATAAGTATGAGAGCTTTCCACATCCAGCCAGTGATGGAAGTCGTGATCATGGATATATCGCTGTAGAAGATTCCACCGGCGATCAGTTCATAGTCAAAATAGGCCAGGCTGACCCAATTGGGGGAATAGAGCAGATAGTTATGTTCATTCTGGGCCCATATGCTCTCTTTCTCGCATATCATGGGTGGTCCGACCGGTTACCCGAACCAACATTTTTCTCGGTCGGGTATGGTGCTACCCTCTTAACGATAGTATTTGCGTATCCGTATACCCTGATGTTCACAGAAGTCTCTCTCCCGTCATGGCACCTCCCGTTCTTAGCTATAGTAACGTGGGGGGTGATACTCGCTGAGATATGGCGGGCCGAAACAAAAACCAACCAAAAATAGCCTGTATTTCTGAAGACCCCATCACTTTACACCGTGATGTCAGTTCAGGTGCTAAGTACTTCACCTAGACTGAACTCGAATTCACTCCTCACTCTGAATAACGAAACCGTGGGACCAACTACTGTACCCCGTCCGCGACTGATGGCGACGGGCAGCGAATAGCGGACTCGAGACGACGTGAACCCGCCGACGGGCCCGTGATAGCAGTGCTCGACACACGCTGGAAACGCCGCTGGCAGCTGTCCACAGCGCCGATCGATACTCGACACGAGCACCACCGCTCACACAGACACAGCAGTCGTGTGATCGACGGTGCACTGTTGCAGCGGCGACTCGAGTCTGTCGACGGCACCGGCCACCGCGTCGACCAGTGGCGAGACCGCGTCGAACGGGCGGATCGATCTCTGGGTATGCGCTGCCCTCGAGACTCGAGATTACCGAGACGCCCCTTCGGAAAAACAGCCGACCGACCGAGACACGCGCCGAACGGTGATTCGATCAGCCGTCGTCTTCCGCGATCGTCAGCGTAATTTCCCGATCCGAGCCGTCGATCTCGACCGTTCGCTCCGTCTCGGAATAGCCGTCCGCGGTCGCGATTACCGTGTACTCCTCGCTCTCGCGTTCGAACTCGACCTCGCCGTCGTCGTCGACCGCCTTCTCCTCGCTCGAGGCGATGATACCGGAGTCGTCCTCGAGTTCGACGGTGGCGGTATCGACCGCGCTGCCGTTCTGGTCCTCTACGGTCACCGCCAGCGTGTACGGGCCGTCGCTATCGTCACTGTCGTCGTCATCGGTGCTATTGCTATCGTCGCTCTCATCGCTGTCGCCGCCGCTTCCATCACTATCGCTCCGTTCCTCGAGTGTCAACGGAACCGTCGCGTCGTCGCCGTCGATCCGGACGGTGGTCTCCGCGGTCCGGTATCCGTCCGCGTCCGCGGTGACCGTGTAGTCGCCGTTCGCGCGCTCGAAGTCGGCCTCGCCGTTCTGCCCGACCCCGCTCTCCGTCGTCGTCCCTTCTCCGGAGACCGTGACCGTGGCGTTGTCGAGCGTATCGCCGTCTTGCGTTTCCACGACCGCCGTCAGGACGTGCGTTTCGTCGCCGTCATCGGCGCTTCCGTCGCTCTCGTTTCCGGCATCCGTCCCGCCGTCACCACCGTCGGTCTCGGCCGGTTCGTCGCCGCCGCTCGTTCCGTTGGCTCCGTCACCACCGTCAGCACCCCCGGTGTCGTCGGTCACCTGATCGGCGTCGTCGCCGGCCGGCTGTGCGGAACCGTCCCATCTGTCGGT
The DNA here is from genome assembly GCF_052439245.1 of Natrinema sp. LN54. Lineage (NCBI taxonomy): Archaea > Methanobacteriati > Methanobacteriota > Halobacteria > Halobacteriales > Natrialbaceae > Natrinema > Natrinema sp. LN54. Next base: position 571,650 of record NZ_JBQVRP010000002.1, on the reverse strand, counting down.
GACCGACCCGACCGCGCCGCTGATCGACGCCCCGCTCGCAGCGAGTACCAACCCGGCCAACAGGAACACGATGCCGCTGACGGTGAGTAAAATCTGGACGCTGCTCTGAATCGATCGAGTCTCCGTCCGCTTCCGTTTGGCATTGCTGCGCATTGGTAGTATAGGGGATTGAAATCGATAGTCAGTCGTTACGCGCTCGCCGCCTCGAGGGCGGTCTCTCCGCACTCGGCTTCGGACACGACTGTCGTGACCGGTCTCGGGCTGTGCGTCTCACTGTCTTGCCTGTAGCGTGCGGGTACGAGTGATTTCATTACACCATCGTTTCGCTGTTCGGCGGTTCACTATACGGACGATAAAACCGTTTCAGCGGGGGAAAACCGACTGCAACAGCGATGGATTACCTGCGTGTAACTCGATTCGAGCCCGCTCGATCCGCCGACTGTACCGGCCGTGAAGTGGGCAGGGAACAGCCACGGGATCGGTGGAATCTGGATTGCGATAGTCCGTCCACCGATGCGTTTTCGTTCGGTGCCGTCACCGTCACAGTCACGGATACCGCTCGGACCCCGACTCGGGTGTCCGTCGCTCGAGCAACTCGAGGACGGGTTCGCTCGCGGCCAGTCGAATCCCGAGTCGCGTGAGCCGGTCCCGGATCGCGGCGGGGACGAGCGTGCCGTACAGGGAGCCGAGCAGGGGCACCGGACCGACGCGGTAGTGCGTGTCGGGATTCCGGGCGGTCGCTGCCTCGCGAATCGTCGCGGCGACTCGGTCGGGGTCGTTGATGAAGGGGCCGCCGCCGTCGACGGCGCGGAGTCGCCGGAGGACGCGGTAGAGGTCGGTGTAGTCCGTCGGCCTGACGACGGTCGAACGCGTCTCCGAGACACCCGCCGCGCCGGCGTCCGAACCGCCGCCGACGGCTCGCGACCGAGACTGCGCGCTCGCGGCCGCGTCGTCGACCGCCGTGACGGCGCGGTCGTAGAACGGCGTCCGAACGATTCCGGGCTGTACGACGACGACCTCGACGCCGGAGCCAGACAGCTCCTGTCGGAGCGCGTCGCTGAGACTCGCCATCGCCCACTTCGACGCGGTGTAGCCGCCGATCCCGGCGAGCGCGAGGCGGTCCGCGGCGCTGGTGACGGTGACGATCCGCCCGCGGCCGCGCTCGCGCATGCCGGGTAACACCGCCCGAATCAGCCGGTGCGGGCCGAAGCAGTGGACGGCGAACTGGCGCTCGAGCAGGTCCGTCGGCACGTCTTCGACCGGGCCGAACTGTCCGTAGCCGGCGTTGTTGACGAGGCAATCGACGCCGCCGGCCTCCTCGCGGATGCGATCGACGACGCGGTCGATATCGTCGGGTTCGGTCAGGTCGAGCGCCGCGATATCGGCCCCGCGATCGGCCAGTTTCTCGAGGCCGATCCGGTCGCGGTCTCGAGCGGTCGCGTAGACGCGCCAGTCGTCGGCCAGCAGCCGGCGGGCGGTTTCGTAGCCGATCCCGGTGGAGCAGCCGGTGACGAGTGCGGTCGAGGGCATGGAACGTGGTACGACGGCACCGGAGAAGGTGATGTTCATCGGTCGGGTTCGGAGACCGTCACGGCTCCCGATAGGTCCGGTGAGGCGGCGATTCGGGAGTTACTCTCCGAACGGCCCGGCGTCATCCGGCGGGCCGCGCTCGTCGTCCGATGGCCCGGCATCATCCGGCGGGCCGCGCTCGTCGTCCGATGGCCCGGCATCATCCGGCGGGCCACGTTCGTCATCCGATGGCCCTGCATCGTCCGGTGGGCCGCGCTCGTCGTCGGCCGCGTCGTCTTCGTCATCGGCCGAGTCGTCCTCGTCGTCGATCAGTCCGGCTCGCTCGAGCGCCCACTCGAGGCCGGTGGGATCGGACGACTCGTCCGCGTCGTCGGTGGCCGATCGGTCGGATTCGGTCGCCGAATCGTCGGCCGCGGGTTCGTCGTCCGACGGGTCGACCGCGGGTTCGGTCGCCGAGTCGTCGATGGAGTCATCGTCCGCCGAGTCGGTCGGCGGATCGTCCTCGGCCGAGGAATCCTCGGCCGAATCGTTCCGTTCGGCGACGCTCTCGTTCGCGTCAGCCGTCGCGTTCGCATCGGTCGTCGGGTTCGATTCGTTCGTCGACGCGGCGTCGCGCTCGAGTGCAGTGTCCGTCGGGTTCGTCTCGCCGGCCGTCAGGTCCGGGCCGAAGACCGAGGCGAGCAGCCCGAACGCGAGCAAAACGGCCGCGATCGTGACGAGTAACGTGACCGCCGATGGGAGATCGTCGCGAAAGCGGGACATTCGACGCGTCGTTCGTAGACGACCCACCCGCTTTGTTAATCTCAGCCCACAGCGACCGACGCCGACCCGCCGATCGATCCGGGGTCGGTCGTCACCGACTCGAGCCCGGCGGCTCGAGTCGGGGGATTCGGTCACGACAGGGGACGACTCCCCCGCGTGCGGCCGAACAATGATATAGCCGGCCCACCGAGTGGGTGACAACGGACCTCGCCGACAATGACGAGTCATTACGATCACGCGCAGGTACAGGAGTTCTGGCAGTACGTCTGGGAGCGCGACGACGTCTACGCGCTCGATGCCGACGCCGCCGATCCGACCTACGTCCTCGGCATGTTTCCCTACACGTCGGGCACGCTCCACATGGGGCACGTCCGCAACTACGCGATCACCGACGCCTACTCGCGCTATCGTCGCATGCAGGGCGACGACGTCCTCCATCCGATGGGATGGGACGCGTTCGGGTTGCCCGCCGAAAACGCGGCCTTCGAGCGCAAGACCGATCCGGAGTCCTGGACGCAGGCCTGTATCCGGCGCATGCGCGAGGAACTCGAGACCATGGGCTTCGGGTACGACTGGTCTCGGGAGATCACCACCTGCGACCCCGACTACTACCGGTGGAATCAGTGGCTGTTCAAGCGGCTCTACGAGGCCGGACTCGTCGAGTACGAGGCGGCAACGGTCAACTGGTGTCCGGACTGCGAGACGGTACTCGCGGACGCGCAGGTCGTCGAACGCGAGGATGAACACGGTGAGTCCTCGGATCAAGGGAGCGACGAAGCGGCGAGCAGCGCCCACGATCGGGTCTGCTGGCGCTGTGAAACCCCCGTCGGTCGGCGCGAACTCGACCAGTGGTTCTTCACGATCACCGACTACGCCGAGGAACTCCACGATGACCTCGACGACCTCGAGGGGTGGCCCGACGGCGTCCGGGAGATCCAGCGCAACTGGATCGGCCGACAGGAAGGGGCGCGGATAACGTTCGAAATGGAAGACTACAGCGGTCACGGCGACGCCGGAGACGGCGGCGGACCCGGAACCGTCGACGTGTTCAGCACCCGACCGGAGACCATCTACGGCGCGACCTACCTCGCGGTGTCCCCCGGTCACGAACTCGCCCGCGCGCTCGCCGAGTCGGACGACGAGGTCGCCGACTACGTCGACACCGTCCGCGAACGAGGCCCCGACGAAGTCGGTTTCTCCGGCGTCGAGACCGACGCGACCGCGATTCACCCGCTGACCGGCGCGGAACTCCCCGTCTACGTCGCCGGCTACGTCCTCGAGGACGTCGGCACCGGGGCCGTGATGGGCGTTCCCGGCCACAACGAGCGCGATCACTCCTTCGCACGCGAGCACGGCCTGCCGATCGATCGCGTGATCGATCCCGACGACGGCTCGGAGGAGGCCGACGTCGAAACCGAGGCGTACACCGGCGACGGCGTCCTCGAGGGAAGCGGCGAGTACGACGGCCTCGAGAGCGAGACGGCCGCCGACCGACTCGTGGCCGATCACGACGCGCTCGAGGAAGATGTCACCTATCGGCTTCGGGACTGGCTCATCTCCCGGCAGCGCTACTGGGGAACGCCGATCCCGATGGTCCACTGCGACGACTGCGGCCGCGTCCCGGTACCCGACGAGGACCTCCCCGTCGAACTCCCGGAGTTCGTCCGGACTACGGGCAATCCGCTCGATGCCGCCGAGGAGTGGAACGAGACGACCTGTCCGGACTGTGGCGGCCCCGCCCGCCGCGAGACCGACACGATGGACACCTTCGTCGACTCCTCGTGGTACTACCTGCGCTTCCTCTCGCCCGATCTGGCGGACGCCCCCTTCGACACCGACCTCGCGGACGACTGGATGCCGATCGACGTCTACGTCGGCGGCGACGAACACGCCATCCTGCACCTGCTCTACACCCGCTTTTTCACGAAGGCGCTGGCCGATCTCGGCCTGCTCGAGCGGCGAGAGCCGATCCGGGAACTGCTGAGTCAGGGGACGGTGCTCTACGACGGCGAGAAAATGTCCAGTTCGAAGGGGAACGTCGTCGCGCCCGAGGAGTACGGCGCGGAGACGACCCGGCTGTTCGTGCTTTCGGCGGCCCACCCCGAACAGGACTTCGAGTGGACCGCCAACAACGTCCGCGGGGCCTACGACCTCCAGCAGACGCTCTACCGAATGGCGGCCGCCTTCGTCGAGGAGGGTGACGCCCGCGTCGAGCGCCGCGATCACGACGACTACGTGGCCCGGGAGATCGATCGGACGATCGCCGCGGTCACCGAGGAGTACGATCGGTTCCGGTTCCACCGGGCCGCCACCGAGATTCAAGAGCTCGCGCGCCTGCTCCGGCGTTACCGCGAGTACGACGGGCCACACGGCGACGTCTACCGGCGCGGGCTGTTGACACTGGCCGCGCTGATCGCGCCGATGGCCCCCCATCTCGGCGAGGAGTGCTGGAACAAGCTCCGCGGCGAGGGCCTCGCCGTCGAGGCCGACTGGCCCGAGCCCGAACGCGAGGTCTCGGCCGTCCAATCCGAACGGCAACTCGTCGACCGCACGCTCGAGGACGTCCGCGACATCGTCGACGTCGCCGCGATCGACGAACCGGAACGGATCGAACTGGTCGTCGCCCGCGAGTGGAAGTACCGGGCCGCCGAACTGGTCGGTCGGACGACAGCGGCGGACGACGGCGAGATCGGCGGCATCGATTCGATCGTCGACCGCGTCCTCGAGGACGAGACGCTCGACGGTCCCGACGATCGCGAGCGCGTCGCGGCCTTCGTGGGCGAACTCGTCGACCGCGACGGCGGAACGGAACGCGATCAGTTGCTCGCGGCCGACCGCGAGCAGGCGATCCTCGAGCGCGCGTCCTGGCTCGTCACCGACGAGTTCGGTGCGGCGGTCACCGTCAGGCGGGCGTCCGCCGACGACGAGCAGGCGGCCAAAGCTCGACCCGGCAAACCCGCGATCCACATCAGCTAACGGCCGCTCCGGTTTTCCCGACGACGTTACGCGGTCGTCCGTCGGGTGTCGCGCTGCCTGTTGACCGTCGCTAACCGCTATATTCCGTCGATAACTCTTGTTCCGGCGTCGGATATCGCTCCCGCGTACGGCTCCCGTTCCGTCACTCGCTTCGCCGTGAGCGGTTCGTGCGGAACTGGGAAGGACAGTTTTATTCACCGGGATTCAGAAGGAGAGATACGATGGTTGAGGGTGGCGGTAGCGTCGGTGCATCGTCTCGGAAGGCACTGAGCCAAGCGGTTATCGAAGCAGTCGCCGAGGCGGAAGGCGTTTCGCCGACGGAAATCTCCCCGCCGGCGTACGAACCGCTCCACGCGGTCGTCGATCCGGCGGCGCTCGACGCGCTCTTTGCGGACCGACACAACGGCGCGAGCAGATCGCTCGGAACCGTCTCATTCCCGTTCTGTGGCTACGATGTCACCGTCTCTCAGGACGGGACCGTCTTGCTCGAGGACCCGACTGAATCGGCCGAGTGAGTCCGCGCCGGCGGATCGATCGGATGCCGGTACTCCCGCCGGAATCGAGCGAGCGGCCCGACTGACTCGAGGGACGCAGGGACGGAAAGACTCTTTTCGACCAAGGGACGAATGGGCTCATCGTGGAGCGCCACTACGACGCCCTCGGACTTTCGCCGGACGCCGACGAGCGGACGGTTCGGCGGGCCTACAGGTCCCTCCTGAAGGACCACCACCCGGATCAGGGTGGCTCTCGCGAGCAGTTTCTGCGGATCAAGGAGGCCTACGAGGCGATCCTCGGCGAACGGGTGCCGAGAGACCGCGAAACCGACGGCGGTGCCATTACGCGAGGCGACGACGGGTCGCGACGCCGGCGTCAACCTACCTACGACCCGGACGAGCGCGACGGGCACGCCGACCGCGACCGGACCCACGAGTTGACCGTCAACAGCGAGTACCTCACGCTCGCGCTCGCCGGGCTGGTCCACGACGTCGACCTCGCGTCGCTGGTCGACGGCCCCGTCACGGCGGCGACGACGCGGACGGTCGCGTTCTTCCGCGTTCACAACACGAGTTCCCAGCCGCTCCCGTGGCGGGGAAAGACGAACACGAGCTTCATCGGTGACGACGGCTTCCTCTACGAGGGCTCGAGCATCGTCGCCCCCCATGCGACCGATCTGCCGGAACGGTGGGTCGGGACCGACGTGACCCTCGAGCCGGGCCGGGCGCTGGACGCGGTCGTCATCGCACAGGAGATGCCGGACGGCGTGACCGTCGAGCAGGTCATGTACGCCCAACACGTTCCCGACGAGGAGAGCGAGGGCGACGGCCTCGCCGACACCGAACGCTACCTCTTCGAGTTGAAACCGCTCGTCCGCGAGCGGCTCAACCGGTTTCCGTTCGAACGGGGCTGAGTCAGACAGCCGGAACGCGCCGGCGTCGCCGCGGCCGGTCTCGGAACAGCAAGCGTGATACGGCGGTGCTCCAAAGGACCACTAATGGCAACCGCTGACGCAAGACGGCGGCTCCGCGAGCAGCCGATGGGCGTAACGCTCCTCCTGACGATCGTCGGGTACGCGCTGGTCCTCGGGACGTTCCTCCTCGACATCCCGATCTATCCCGATCTGACGAACGCGCAGGTCGACCTGCTGTCGCACGTGATCGCGGTCATCAACACGACCGCGACCGTCGTGCTGACGCTCGGCTGGTACTGGATCCGCGCCGGCGAGGTCGAGAAACACCGACTCGCGATGATCGGCGGGTTCGTGTTGATCCTCGGCTTTCTGGTCGTCTACCTGCTCAAGGTCGGCGGCGGCGGGACGAAGGAGTTCGTCGGCCCCGATCTGGCCTACTATCCGTATCTCGTCATGCTGGCGATCCACATCATCCTCTCGATCGTCTCGGTCCCGGTCGTCCTCTACGCGCTGGTCCTCGGCCTGAGCCACACGCCCGCCGAACTCCGCCAGACGGCACACGCCCGCGTCGGGCGGATCGCTGCCGGCGCGTGGATCCTGAGTCTCTTCCTCGGGGTCGTCACCTACGTCCTGCTCAACCACGTCTTCACCTACGAGTTCGCGTCGATCGTCGCGCCGGTCGTCTTCTAGACCGAGCGCGTCGGGTTCGATCCTCGTCGACCCCCGCTCGAGCCGGTCGCCGCCGGTCCGACCGACAAGTTATCCCGTCGGCCGCCCGTAGCCACGAGCAACGAATGCAATTCGCCGAAGAAATCGTCGTGGACGAGTTCCTCCCGACTATCCGGTCGCTGCTCGCCGGCGACCTCCGGGACCGGGGGCTCACGCAGAGCGAGGTCGCCGAGGTGCTCGGAATCAGCCAGAGCGCCGTTTCGAAGTACGCCCACGGCGACGTGACCGTCAACGATCGCATCGCCGAGGACGACCGGGTTCGGGACCTCGTCGACGAACTCGGAAGCGGACTGGCGGCCGGCGATATATCGCCCGTCCAAGCGTTGATCGAGATCGAGGTCCTGATCCGCGAACTGGAGTCCGGCGGGGACCTGCTCGCCCAACTCCACGAGGAGGCCGTCCCGGAACTGGCCGATCACGGCTCGAGCTTCCGGGTACACGACCCCGAGAGCGACCTCCGGACCAGCGAGCGTGTCCTCTCCTCGCTCCGGCGCGGACTCGGCATGCTCGAGACCGCGAGCGGATTCACGGGCCTGATCCCCGCGGTCGGCTCGAATCTGGTGGCCTGTACGCCGGACGCGGAGACCGTCGACGACGTCGCGGGCGTCCCCGGCCGGATCTTCGACGTGAAAGGACAGGCCACGGTCCCCGCGGACCCCGAGTTCGGCGTCTCCGAGCACGTCGCGCAGGTGCTGCTGGCCGCGCGCCGCCACGGCGCGGACGCCTCGGCGGCGATCAACATCACGTACGATCCCGAACTGATCGACGAACTGACCGAGCGGGGCCGCGTCGCCGCCGAGTTCGACGAGTCCGGCGACGTCGCCTCGAGCGTCGGCGCGGCGATCGAGGACGAGCCCGAGGCGACGGTGCTCTACCAGACCGGCGGCATGGGGATCGAGCCGCTGATCTACGTCCTCGACACCGACGCGGAGTCGATCGCGGACACGATCCGGTCGCTCATCTGACCGGAATCGGACTGCTCTTCATGACGACCGAATCAGCACAGGAGTTCTACGGCCGCTGGGCGCGGCTCTACGACTTCGTCGCGCGCCGAACGCCCGGGATCGCCGGTCTCCGGAGCCGCGCGGCCGCCGCCTGCCGGCTCGATCCCGGCGACACCGTCGTCGAGATGGGCTGTGGCACCGGTGCGAACCTACCGTATCTCCGCGAGCGAGTCGGCCCCGAGGGCACCGTCGTCGGGATCGACTTCACGCGACCCGTCCTCGAGCGGGCTCGCGCGGCCACCGCGGCGTACGACAACGTCCACGTTCTGCAGGGTGACGCGACGCAGCCGCCGATCAGGAGCGGCGGGAGCGGGGCGCTAAATGCGGTCGCGGACGGCGATGCGATCGACGCCGTTCTCGCGACGTTCGTCGTCGGCATGCTCGCGGACCCAGCCGATGCGGTCGACGACTGGTGCGATCTCGTCGGTCCCGACGGCACCGTCGTCCTCGCCAACGCCGCCCGGAGCCGGGAGTGGTACGCGCCGCCGGTCAACGCCGTCTTCCGGGCGATCGTCGTCCTCTCGACGCCGCCGACGACACAGCTCCGCTACGAGAACGAGCCCCACCTTCGGCTCGATGAGAAGATCGATACCGCACACGCTCGGCTCCGCGAGCGCGCGGTCGCCGTCGCGGACGAAACGCACGTCTTCGGCGTCGTTCGGCTCACCGCCGGCCGACTCGAGTGAGTCGAGCGAAGCGAACGGCCGTCGACCGCCGGTGGCCGATCACGCCGCCGCCTCGAGGCCTTCGTACTCCCGGATGCGTCGGGTCATCGCCTCGGGGATCGAACTCGGCTGCCTCGTCTCGGGATCGACGTGGACCATCGTCGTCTCGGCGGTCGCCACGACATCGCCGTCGACGCGGATCTCGTAGGCCATGGTACAACTCGAGTCGCCGAGCCGCGAGACCGAGAGCGCGACCGTGGGGTCGTCGCCCATCGTGATCGGCCGCTCGTAGGAGATCTCGAGGTTTGCGAGGACGAAGGAGATCTCCTCGGAGTCCAGTTTCGCGACTTCCTCGAGATAGGCGGTTCGGGCGACCTCGAGGTAGCTCGCGTAGACGGCGTGGTTGACGTGGTCCAGCGGATCGAGATCGCGATAGCGGACGGGAACGTCGACGGTAAACTCAGCACTCATTGTGTGTTGTCGGAGGCTACCGGGACAAAAATACGAACCGGTTCGGAGCGTTCAGGGTTCGTAGCGCTGCGCGTGATCGCGACAGAACGCGGGTGCTCGCAGTTGCGCGTCGATCAGGTCCTCGTGGTAGTGGGCGTTGTACAGCCGACAGCCCTCCCGATCGCAGAACGCCTCGCCCGTCTCGAGGTAGTGGTAGCACTGCAGGACGTACCCCTTCAGCGCGTCGGTCGTTCACGGATCGTCCGCGATCAGGAAGTCGCCCTCGACCTGATTCTCGAGGACTTCCCGCGGCGGTGTCCCGCCGGACAGGAGGGCGTGGCGCTGCTGTTCCTTGTAGTAGGCCTCGGGCTTTGCGGGAGCCTCGTAGAGGCCGGGTACCGAGACGAGCGCCGGTTGTCCGAGGACGGTCACGCGCTTGTGCCAGCGGCCGTCGTGTGTCCCCCACGTTCCGATCGCCCGATCGAGGATCGGGACGTGAAGCGTCTCGAGGCCCCGTTGATGGGCCGGAAGCGCGGCGTTGAGCGCGCGCTGAACCGTCGCGCCGTCGTAGAGCACGCCGCCCTCGAGTTCGGGGTTCTCGAGGGCGCGTTCCTCGTACCGGATCGTCCCGAGCATCGTGTTTCCCGTCTCGCGGTCGTACGGCGAGGGGACCCGCGCCTCGGCGAACCGCTCCGCGAGGTCGTCCATGCGGTGGACATCGAGGAAGCGGTCCCGGACGGTCACGTCGGCGTCGATCCGCGCTCGCAGCCAGTCGGCGATCTCCTCGACCGAGGCGACCGTCGACGGCGCGCGGTAGCAGATGAGTCGATCGACCATACAGCGGGAGATCCGCGATCAGTCGTCGGCCGGGGCCGCACGCGAGGTCAGTTCGACGGGGTCGGCGTCGACCTCGAGTTCGTCGAGCGCGACCTGTGCGGCGCGCTTGCCCGAGACGAGCATGGCACCGAAGGTCGGCCCCATCCGCGGGAGGCCGTAGGTCGTCGCGGTCGCCATCCCGGTCGCGATGAGGCCGTCGTGGACGAGCCCGGTGTGCTCGACGACGGCGTCCTCGCTCTCGCCGACCCACATCGAGTCGTGGCCGGGCGAGTCGTGGCCGGGCGCGCCGTAGGTGTCGTCGCCGGTGCTGTCCATGCCGGTCGCGTTCTCCTCGGCGTCGGCGATGCCGGGTGCGTCGAGGACGCCGCGCTCGTCGAGTTTCTTGACCGCCATCGCGTCGTGGCCCGTCGCGTCGATGACCAGATCGGCCTCGACCGCGATCGGGTCGACACAGGTGATCTCGCGGGGCAGCGCGTGGACCGGCGTCCAGTTCATGACGATGCCGCCGACGCGGTGGTCCTCGCGGATGACGATGTCGGTGAACTCGGTCATGTTCTGCATCTTCGCGCCCGCGTCGCAGGCGGCCTTGATCAGCCCGGAACAGGCCTCGGGGCCGTTCGCGACGTAGAGCCCCTCGCTGTCCTGGGACTGCTTGTAGTCGACCTCGAGTTCGTCGAGGACCTTCTGGGCCGGGTCCCGGACCGTGACCTTGTTCATCAGGAACCCGCCGAGCCAGAAGCCCCCGCCGAGGTAGTTGTTCTTCTCGACGACCATTACCTTGACACCGCGCTCGGAGAGCTCCTTCGCCGCCGTGAGCCCCGAGGGGCCGCCGCCGACGATGATGACGTCCGAGTCCGAGAAGTCCATAAACTCCTCGGTCCACTCCTGTCCGATCGCGCGGGTAACGTCCGCTTCGCCCACCTGACTGAATTTCTCGAATTCGCTCATACAACTAGGTGGTAACACCAAGTAGTGTTAAGTCTGTCGCCGCTTCGATCAGCCGTTGATACACGTTGTAGAGGTCTCTCGAGACAGGAAAATCGTCGCGAGACGTGCGGTCGTCATGGCTGTTCGCCAGCAGCTATCGGCTCGCAGCCAGTGCAAGCAGACGAGTCGTGACCAGTCAGCGATCAGCCAGCGGTCGTACACGGTCCACGCGCACGCGACGCGACCCGCACGCAACGCGACCGCACGCACACCCGCGCTGTCGGCCGGTTTTCGGCGAAAACGTTATCAGATACTCACTCGTACCGAGCCACAATGACCGACACTCGTCCGCGACGACGGCGACGGACTCGAGGAGCGGGAGGTGATCCCCGGTGGAGCTGATAATCACGGAGAAAGACAACGCTGCCCGCCGGATCGCCGACATCCTGAGCGGCGGGACCTACGACTCGAGTCGCGAGAACGGCGTCAACGTCTACGAGTGGGGCGGCAAGCGCTGCGTGGGGCTTTCGGGCCACGTCGTCGGCGTCGACTTCCCCTCGGAGTACTCCGACTGGCGGGACGTCGAGCCGGTGGAGTTGATCGACGCGAGCGTCGAGAAGACGGCGACGAAGGAGAACATCGTCGCGACGCTGCGACTGCTGTCCCGTCGCGCCCAGCGGGTGACGATCGCGACTGACTACGACCGCGAGGGCGAACTGATCGGCAAGGAGGCCTACGACATCGTCCGGAACGTCGACGAGGACGTGCCGATTCGTCGGGTGCGGTTCTCCTCGATCACGGAGAACGAGGTCCAAAGCGCGTTCGACGAGCCCGACGAACTCGACTTCGATCTCGCGGCGGCCGGTGAGGCCCGCCAGATCATCGACCTCGTCTGGGGAGCCGCGCTCACCCGCTATCTCTCCCTCTCCGCGGGGCAACTGGGCAACGACTTCATCTCCGTCGGCCGGGTCCAGTCGCCGACGCTGAAGCTGATCGTCGACCGCGAGCGCGAGATCGAGGCCTTCGATCCCGAGGACTACTGGGAGCTCTTCGCGGATCTGACGAAGGACGAGACGGCCTTCGAAGCGCAGTACTTCTACCGCGACGAGGACGACAACGAGGCCGAACGCGTCTGGGAGGAGACCACCGCGGACGAGGTCTACGAGACGCTCGCCGACCGCGACGCCGCAACGGTCGTCGACGTCAACCGGCGGACCCGCACCGACACGCCGCCGGAGCCGTTCAACACCACCCAGTTCATCCGCGCGGCGGGTGCCATCGGCTACTCGGCCAAGCGGGCGATGTCGATCGCCGAGGACCTCTACACCGCCGGCTACATCACCTACCCGCGGACCGACAACACCGTCTATCCCGACGATCTCGACCCCGAGGATCTCTTGGACGAGTTCGTCGGCCATCCCACGCTCGGCGACTCCGCCGAGTCGCTGCTCGAGGCCGACGAGATCCTGCCAACGGAAGGCGACGAGGAGACGACCGACCACCCGCCCATTCATCCCACGGGCGAGATTCCGACCCGCGGCGACGTGAGCGACGACGAGTGGGAGGTCTTCGAACTCGTCGTGCGTCGCTTCTACGCGACCGTCGCCGACGCCGCGGAGTGGGAGCACCTCAAGGTCGTCGCGGAAGTCGAGGACCACCGGCTCAAATCGAACGGCAAGCGGCTGGTCGAACCCGGCTATCACGACGTCTATCCCTACTTCTCCACCACGGAGAACTTCGTCCCCGATGTCGACGAGGGCGAGGAGTTGGGGCTCTCCGATGTCGAACTCGAGGAGAAACAGACCCAGCCGCCGCGCCGGTACGGCCAGTCGCGGCTCATCGAGACGATGGAGGAGATGGGGATCGGGACGAAGTCGACGCGTCACAACACCCTCGAGAAGCTCTACGATCGGGGCTACATCGAGAGCGATCCGCCGCGGCCGACGAAGCTCGCGATGGCCGTCGTGGACGCGGCCGAGAACTACGCCGACCGGATCGTCAGCGAGGAGATGACCGCCCAGCTCGAGGCCGACATGGACGCCATCGCGAACGGCGAGGCGACCCTCGACGACGTGACCGACGAGTCCCGGGAGATGCTCGAGGAGATCTTCGAGAACCTCGCGGAGTCCAGAGACGAGATCGGCGATCACCTCCGCAAGTCGCTCAAAGACGACAAGCGCCTCGGGCCGTGTCCCGAGTGCGGCGAGGACCTGCTCGTCCGTCGGAGCCGCCACGGCTCCTATTTCATCGGCTGTGACGGCTATCCCGACTGCGAGAACACGCTCCCGCTGCCCTCGACCGGCAAGCCGCTCATCCTCGAGGACGAGTGCGAGGAACACGGCCTGAACGAGGTCAAGATGCTCGCGGGCCGCCAGACGTTCGTCCACGGCTGCCCGCTCTGTAAGGCCGAGGATGCAGGCGAGGGGCCGGTACTGGGCGCGTGTCCCGAGTGTGGAGACGAGCACGGCGGCGAATTGGCGGTCAAAACGCTCCAGAGCGGCTCGCGGCTCGTCGGCTGTACGCGCTACCCCGACTGCGAGTACTCGCTGCCGCTGCCCCGCCGGGGCGACATCGAGGTCACCGACGAGCGCTGCGAGGAACACGACCTGCCGGAACTCGTCGTCCACAGCGGCGACGAGCCGTGGGAACTCGGCTGTCCGATCTGTAACTATCAGGAGTTCCAGGCCCGCGAGAGCGAATCCGGCTCGGACCTCGAGGCGCTCGACGGCGTCGGCGCGAAGACCGTCGAGAAACTCGCCGACGCGGGGATCGAGGACCTCGAGGATCTGACCGACGCCGATCCGGACGCGATCGCGGACGACGTCGAGGGCGTCAGCGCCGACCGCGTTCGGAGCTGGCAGGCGAAGGCGTAAACCGGCGCTGGCTCTCGACCGGTCGCGCGGATCGCAGCGTTGAATCTCGTTTTGCTGGAGGTAGAATTAACTGAGTGTGTCTGCATGTACAACTATCAACGCGATTGCGTGTAGCGGAATCACGCACGCCGTGAGACAGGGACCACTATGTCAGAATTGAACAATATAGCGGACAGAGCGGGCGAGGGAGAGGGGGACGGAGTCGAAGTCACCGTCGGTATCGATCAGTTAGAGGAGTTCCTTACGGCCGACGACCCCGAAGTCAGGGAGTACGCGGCCAAGACGCTGGCAAACGAGGCGTCGGATCGACCGGCGGACGTTCGGTCCGCGGTCGGATCGTTGACGGACTGTCTCGAGGACGATCCGGCGATCAGATCGCACGCGGCGGCGGCGCTGTCGGCCGTCGCGGCCGCCTACCCGCGAGACGCGCGGGACGCCGTGCCGGCGCTGACCGACCGCCTCGAGGGGTCGACGGCGGTCCGAGGGGACGCGGCGGACGCGCTCGCGTCGATCGCCGACGACTACGCGACCGGCGTCGCCGACTCGGCGGCGGAACTCGCGGCCTACGTCACCGACGATCAGGAGCGGGTCCGAGTTCGGACGACGGACGCGCTCGCGGCGATCGCCGACGCCGATCCCGAGCGGGTCGTGTCGATCGCCGATGAGGTCGCGGCCGCGACCGACGACGAGACCGCGACGGTCCGGGAGAACGCGACGGCGATCCTCGCGGCCGTCGCGGAGCGAGAGCCCGACGCCGTCCTCGACGCCGTCGATCGGCTCGTCGACCGACTCGAGGACGAGCCCGTCATCAGGGAACACGCCGCTCGAGCGATCCGGTCGATCGCGGCCGAGCGGCCCTCGGACGTAACGACGGCGGTCGAACCCGTCGCGGCGGGACTAACCGACGAACGCGACGCCGTTCGCACCGACGCCGCGGCAACGCTCGCGGCGGTCGCGGCGGAGCGGCCGGAGCCCGTCGGCGAGGTCGTCGGCTCGCTGGCCGCCAGCCTCGACGGCGAGGCAGCCGTCCGCCGGGAGACGGTCGGCGCGCTCCGGGCCGTTACCGGGAGCGCCCCCGACACGGTCGCGCCGGCCGTCGACTCGCTCGTCGACCGACTCGCCGACGATCTCGAGTCGGTTCGTATCGATGCGGCCGCCGCGCTGGCGACGCTGGCGGCGGAGCGGCCCGACGCGGTCGAGTCGGCCGTCGAACCGCTCGCGGAGCACCTCGAGGGGGACGAGCCGGCGGTCCGAAGCCACGGCGTCGCGGCGATCGCCGCCGTCGGGGACGCGACGCCGGAGGCCGTCGCCCCCGTCGTCGCCGAACTCGCCGCCGTACTCGCGGACGAGGACGACGACGTACGGTTCGAAGCCGCCCGCGCCGTCGCGGCGGTCGCGGCGGTTCGGCCCGACGCGATCCGACCGGTCGTCTCCCGGCTCGCCGACCGACTCGACGATCCGCACGAACCCGTCCGCCGCCGCGCGGCCGACGCGCTGGGCGAACTCGCGCTCGCGGACGCCGACGACGAGGACGGCGTCTCGGCGCTGGTCGACCGACTCGAGGACGACGACGAGTGGGTCCGCGGCCACGCCGCCCGCCGGCTGGCCGAAATCGCCGAGTCCCGAGTCGCCGACGCGCATCCGGCGGTCCGATCGCTGTGCCGGCGGCTCGAGCACGACGACGCGGCGGTCCGGCGGTCGGCCGCCAGAGACCTCGTGCCGATCGCCGCCGAACGGCCGCGGGAAGCCCGCGAGGCCGTCGCACCGCTCGGCGACCGGCTCGCGGACGACGACGCGAGCGTTCGGAACAACGCCGCGCTCGCGCTCTCCCGACTCGCGGGGACCGACCCGGACGAGGTCCGGCCGGCGCTGGTCGGGCTCTTCGGCGCGGTCGACGATCCCGACCGCAGCGTTCGCGCCACGGTCCGGGAGACCCTCGCCGCGGTCGCGCCCGTCTCTCGCAGCGACCGCCGGCCGCCGGTCGCGCTCGCCGTCGCGGAGACCGACGCCGACGAGGAACCGATCCGCATCGCCGCCTGCGAGGCGCTGGCCGCACTCGGCCTCGAGACGGGGGCCGAAACGGCGGCCGCCGTCGGGGCCGTCTGCGACCTGCTCGTCGAGCCGACGCCGAGGGTTCGAACGGCGGCGCTGGAGACGCTCGAGGCGCTCCTCGCGGCGGAGAGCGAGACCGAGCCGACGGCGATGGAGGCCCTCACCGAGATCATCTCGACCGGCGACGAGCGCGCGACCGCGGCGGCGACGGCGCTGGCCGACATCGCGCGGACGGACGCGGACCGGCTCGCCGAGGCCGCGACTCCGCTGGTCGAGCGGTTTCGGGCGGCGACGGGCGACCGGCGGCGGGCGCTCGGCCGCGTCCTGACGGCGGTCGTCGCGGAAACCGACCGCAGACCGGTCACGGCGCTGTTGCTCGACGACCTCGAGTCGGCCGAGGCCGAGACCGATCGGGCGTCGATCGCGGGCGAGATCGCCCGACTGGCGGCCGCGTCTCCGGACGACGCCGCGGAGAGCCGGGAGCGACTCGTCGCCGTGCTCGACGACGATACCGAGGCGGTCCGCGGATACGCGGCGCTGTCGCTCGGAACGCTCGCGCTCGCAGACGCCGACGACGGCTCCGCGTTGGGGGACAATCTCGACAGCGTCGACGACCGACTGCTCGACGCCGCCTCGCTCGTCAGCGGCGGCGAGACGCCGAGTCACACCGACGGGATCAACAACCAGCTCTCCGGACTGGGGAACCGCCTCGAGGACGACCCGTGGGCCGCCGGGCTCGCCGTGCTCGCGCTCGGGGTGCTCGCCGACGAGTCGGACAGCCTGCGGCCGACCGGCGTCTCGAAGGTCGCGGCCGGGCTCGCCGTCGAGAGTCCGATCGTCCGAGCCACCGCCGGACGGACGCTGGCGACGATGGCCGCGGACGATCCCCAGGGGCTCGAGGCGGCGACCGACGAGCTGTCTGCGGCGCTGTCTGATCCGGACGCCGACGTTCGAGCCGCCGCCGCCGGCGCGCTGGCCGACGTCGCCGAGTCGACCGACGAACTCGAGGCCGAGGCGGATAGTCTCGCGGCCGAACTCCGACCGCGCCTCGCCGATCCCGACGGGCGCGTTCGAGCCCGTGCGATCCGGGCGCTGACCGCCCTCGAAGCCGTCGACTCGCTCTCCGCGATTCGGCCGCTGGTCGACGACCCGGTCCCGGCGGTCTCGAGCGCGGCGTCGACCGCGACGGACCGCCTCGAGGACGGCGACGACGGGAGCGACGAGTTCGACTGGCCGATGGCCCGCGCGGGGCCGGCGGGCACCGGCTCCGTCGGTCGCGGCGACGCGCTCGGCGGGCAGCCGACCAAGCAGTGGCGCGTCGAGACCGCCGGGACCGTCGACGCCCCGCCGGCGCTGGTCGGCGACACCGTCTTCGCCACGAGCGACGCCGGCTCCGTCGTCGCACTGGCCCTCGAGGACGGAGACGAGCGCTGGCGGTTCGAGACCGACGCGCCGATCGGGACGACGCCCGCCGTGGTCGGTGACACCGTCTACGTCGGCGGCGACGCCGCGGTCTACGCGCTCGATATCGAGACGGGCGAGCGGCAGTGGCGGTATCGGATGGACGCTACGGTCCGCACGTCCCCGGTCGTCGCCGACGGAACGGTCTACGTCGGCAGCGACACCCTCCACGCGATCGACGCCGACACCGGCCACCCGCGCTGGACGGCCCCGCTCACGGATTCGCTCGTCGGCGTCGCCGTCGACGATGGCGTCGCCTACGCCGCCTGCGCCGAGCGCGTGATAGCGCTCTCGGCCGCCGACGGGAGCCGGCGCTGGGAGACGTCCCTCGAGGTCGCGGGAACGGTACGAACGCCACCGGCGGTCGCAGACGGGAGCGTCTACGTCGGCTGCGGGGGGACGCTGTGCGCGCTGTCGGCCGCCGACGGCTCGCGGGAGTTTCGGTTCGACACCGGCGGCAGGTTCGCCGCGTCGCCGGCGGTCGCGAACGGGAGCGTCTACGCCGCCAGTACCGACGGAAGCGTCTACGCGGTCGACGCGAGGACGAGCGCGGAACGCTGGCGGGTCGACGCCGGCGAGGCGACGACCGATCCGGTCGTCATCGACGACACCGTCTGTCTGGGTACCGGCGACGGCCACGTTACCGCGCTGGGGATCGCCGACGGCTCCCGGCAGTGGGAACTCGCGGTGGACCCCGTGACAGCGGTAACGGCGCTCGCCGTCGCGAGCGAGCGGCTCTGTCTCGTCGGGCCGGACGGCATCACCGCGATCGGGGACGCGCAGTCGTCGTGGAAGGAGTCGATTTCGGGGCTGTTCACCCGGTTCGGAAACGGCTCGTCGTAGGTCTCGGCGGCTCGAACGGGTGACCGTTCAGTCGCTCGCCGATCGCCCGCTCGTCTCGTTCTCGGAGGCTGACTCGGACATCTCTCTATCGTTCGCCTCGAGGACGGACTCGACGGCCGCGACGATATCCGCAGCAGCTGTGACCCCGAGTTCCTCCCAGCGTTTCTCGCCCTGGTCGTCGATGACGGCGGTGACGGGGTAGCCGACGATGCCGTAGTTCGCCGCGAGCGTCGAACTCGAGTCGTAGCCGACGGCCCAGTTACCGCTGTGGGCACGCCACCACTCCCGGAGTTCGTCGTCCGGCATGGTATCGAACGACTGGTAGGTCACCGACAGAAAGGTGAGATCGTCTCCGTGGTCCGCGACGAGGCGAGACCGTGCGTCGGCGACTCTGGGCAGTTGCGCCTGACAGTTTCCACATCCAGTGACGAAGAACATGGCGACCGTAACGTCGTCGTTGGGGACGGTCATCGTCCCGTCCTCGCTCCCCCGGGCGTCGATCGTCTCCACCTCGACCGGGCCGTCCGTCTCCCCGCCCTCCTCGGATGCGGTGCGGTCCGTCCCGAACGAGGGAACTCCGCCGAGGGCGATCCCGGTCGCCCCGGCGAGTACGCCGACGCTGCCGAGCCCGGCGATCAGCTCGCGCCGTCTCATGGTCGTCTCACCGTCATGGAGCACGTGGACGGCATGTCGTATGACCTGGTATGGGACGCGATGCAAAAAGGATTCACTGGTTCGTGCGTCGAACCGACCACCTGCGTTCGGAACCAGTCGGACGGCCCCGTTCGGAGCCCGACAGTTAAGCGTCGAGCGTCCGTCGATAGCCCCGTGAGCGACGACCGCGACCGATGGAACGACCGGTACGAGCAGGCCGACTTCGACCCCGACGATGACCCGGTTCCGTCCCTCGAGCGCCGTATATCGACGCTTCCGGACGATCGCGCGCTCGACGTTGCGACCGGGGCCGGGCGAAACGCGCTCTTTCTCGCCAAGCACGGCTACGACGTGGACGCGGTGGACATCTCCGACGCCGCGCTCGAGCGCGCTCGGGACCGCGCCGCCGAACGGGGTGTCGACGCGAACTGGATCCGCGCCGATCTGGCCGACTTCGATCCCGGCCGCGAGCGCTACGACGTGATCGTCGTGAGCTTCTTCGCCGCCCTCGAGCACCTGCCGGCGCTCAAAGACGCGCTCGCCCCCGGTGGGGTGCTGATCTACGAACACCACCTCCGATCGAGCGACCCGGTCGCCGGCCCCTCGACCGATCGCTACCGATACCGGTCGAACGACCTACTCCGAGCCTGTCTGGACCTGACGATCCTCGCCTACGAGGAGCGGCGGCGACCGGTCGGGAACGGAGACGAGGATGAGAATGAGGACGACGATGACAGTATCGCAGTCGCGACGCTCGTCGCGCGGCGCTCGAGCGGCGGGACGCAGTCGTATCCGCTGGTTTCGGATGAGGGCGGTGACGACGCCTGAATACGGAACCCGACCGCGGTTCCGCGAGGTGATGCGACCACCGACTGCCGCGTGTTCGATTCGCGACCGCCCCGCGTTCGGGCCGGGCGAGCACGGCGGTCGAATTCGCGATTCTTTTCACGGCAGCACGCCCACTTGCAACCGAGAACGCGTGGCTTCATTCGTCGTTACAGCGCTGGCCGGCGTGATCTTCGGGCTCGCGCTCGCGGCACCGCCGGGGCCGATGAACGCGATCATCGCCGAGGAGAGCGTCGTCCGCGGCTGGCCGGCCGGCTTCCGGGCCGGCCTCGGTGCGATGCTCGCGGACGCGATCTTCTTCGCGCTCACCTTGGCCGGCATCGTCGCCGTGATCGACCGCATTCCGGCCGTCAGGCCCGCGCTCTATCTGGCCGGGGGCTGTCTGATGCTGTACTTCGCGATCGGTGCGATCGACGAGGCCAGAGCCGCCACGTCGTTTACCGATGCCGGCCGAGCCGCCGCCACGGGGTTTCGGAAGACGTTCGTCCTCTCGCTGACGAACCCCTACCAGATCGGCTTCTGGCTCACCGTCGGAGTCGGCCTGCTCGAGCCGGGGACCCTCGACGTGCTCGCACACGCCCCGGCGGTCGGGCAGGTCCTCGCGGGAACGCTGGTCGTCCAGACCGGCTCGCCGGCACTGCTGATCGGCTTCTTCGGCGGGATCGCCCTGTGGATCGTCGCCTATCCGGCGGCGCTGGCCGCGGCCGGCAAGCGCGTCGATGCGTTCGCCCCCGCGGTCGCCGCACTGAGCGCCGTCGTCCTCGTCGGCTTCGGGCTGCTCTTTCTCGTCATGGGCGCGCTCCGGTTCGTCTGAGCGGCCCTCGAACTGCGTCTTGCTCGATTCCTCGAGCCATCGCTCGAGCGGTTCCGACTCGAGGCCGGCGGCTTAGCACCTGAGCATCTCGAAGCGGCCGTCGGATTCCGCCGTCTCGCCGTCGCTACCCGTGGTACCCTCCTCGCCGTCCGACTGATCCCCGTCGGACTGGGTCGATTCCGCGCTGAGTCCCGTCGTCACGTTCTCGAGCATCGGAAGTTGGAAATCGAACCCGCTGACAAGGTCGATCGCGTCGGCGGGGCTCGTAAGGAGGTCGCGGAGCCCGTCGCCGACGTACTCGAACCCGACGACGACCTCGGTGATCGACGAGCCGCCGGTCGAGCCGGCGAGTTCGGCGCCGATCGAGCCGCCGGAGTCGGTCAGCATCGCCGCGTGCAATCGAACCCAGATGTGCGTGCCGTTCTCGGAGCCGATCGTAAACTCGGTTCCCGACCCGGTGAAACACGTCGAGACCGGTTGCCCGCTCGAGTCGGCACCGTTCCCGACGGGAGCCGGAGACTGCTGGGCGACCGTCGCGACGGGGACCGTAGCGAGAAGTACGAGACAGCAGAGGGCGAGAACTGAGATGGTGCTCGGTCGACGTGGGATGTGCATTACACTCGTCTCGAGAGCAGACCAGTATGAACGCACCGGCCGATTCGGTCGGTCGTCGATCGGGAGACGCCGGTCTCGAGGTCGTCAGAGAAACAGGACTCGAGCGGGCGAGGCCGCGACCGGCACCGGACCCGTTTAGTTACCCATCGCGGCGATCTCGTCCTCGAGCCACTCGCTGAACCACTTGACGCGTTTCAGGCGCTGGTGGGCGATGCCCTCGGCGGTGTCGCTCTGAACACGGGAGGCGGCGTCGTAGCCGCGCTCGAGGACGCGCTCGACCATCTCGTCGCAGTCCATGTGGGTGCGGGCCTCGTAGCCCATCCGGAGCAACATCAGGGCGGTGCCGTTCGCGCCGACCTTATCGAGCAGATCGGCTTCGATGAGACACTGAGTCTCCAGTGCGAGATCGGTCAGATCGCCCTGATAGGAGTGGTGTTCGATCGCGCGACACACCTGCTGGATGAACGACTCGGGGTACTCGGCGCGGGACTCGAGGTACTCGCGGGCGACGCGAGCGCCGGCCTCGGCGTGGAGTTCCTGATCGGTCTCGAGTTTGGCGACGTCGTGAAAGAGGGCGGCGACGCGGGTGACGTCGACGTCTGCGCCCTCCTCCTCGGCGATGTCGGTCGCGAGATCGACGACGTTGAGGATGTGGTTGTGGCGGTACTCGGCGGAGTGCCACGGGTACCAGCGCATGCGACCCCCTTCCTCCTCCTTTTCGACGCTTGCCGCGAGGTACTCGAAGACGAAGCCCTTCATCTCCTCGAACTCGGCGTCGGGCACACGCGTTTCCTTTATTTCAACGCCCACGATAGATCCCTCCGCAGTAGACGAACGATAGTCATTAGCGGAATGTTCGGTCGTTTCGTTCTTTAGCCTTTGGTTCGGACCGATTCCGTTGAGACGTGACAGTAACGAAACAATATACGCGCCGGGAACGGGGCGATCGACCGGCGGTTCGCCGGCGGGCGGAGACCTCTCTTCTCGTCGCAACTTCAACCATCTTCCGTTAAAGTCAAACAGTCGGATCGGGTAGGTGTGTGTATGAGCAGCGAACAGGAAGCGGAGTCGATCCGGTGTCTCGTCGCCAAAGTCGGTCTCGACGGCCACGACCGCGGTGCTCACGTCGTCGCGCGCGCGTTCCGGGACGCCGGGTTCGAGGTCATCTACTCCGGACTGCACAAGTCCCCTGAGGAGATCGTGCAGGCGGCCGTCCAAGAGGACGTCGACGTGCTCGGGATCTCCATCCTCTCGGGCGCACACGACACGCTCGTCCCGAAGATCATGGACGGCCTCGAGGAGTACGGGGCGAAAGAGGACACCCTCGTCCTCGCCGGCGGCGTCATCCCCGACGAGGACCGCGAGGGGCTCAAAGAAGAAGGCGTCGCCGCCATCTTCGGCCCCGGCACGTCGATCGAGGAGACCATCGAGTTCGTCCGCGAGAACGCGCCCCAGCGATGACCATGGACGCCGACGACGAATCGCTGCTCGAGGACTTACTGGCGGGGAAACACCGCGCGCTCGCCCGGATCATCTCGAAGATCGAGAACCGATCGCCGGGCTATCGGGACCTCGTCTCCGAACTGTACGCGCACACGGGCGACGCCGATGTGATCGGTATTACGGGCAGCCCCGGCGCGGGCAAGTCCACGCTGGTCGACAAACTCGCCGAAACCTACCGCGACCGGGGCGAGACGGTCGGCGTCATCGCGATCGATCCCTCATCGCCGTTTACCGGCGGCGCAGTGCTGGGCGACCGCATCCGGATGGCCTCCACCGTGGGCGATATGGACGTGTTCGTCCGCTCGATGAGCGCCCGCGGCACGCTCGGCGGCCTCTCGACGGCGACGGCGGACGCCGTCAAGGCGATGGACGCCTTCGGGAAGGACAAGATCATCATCGAGACCGTCGGCGCGGGCCAAAACGAGATCGACATCGTCCGGACCGCCGACACCGTCGCCGTCCTCGTCCCGCCGGGTTCGGGCGACGACATCCAGACGCTGAAAGCCGGTATCCTCGAGATCGCGGACGTCTTCGTCGTGAACAAGGCCGACCGCGACGGGGCGGACCGCACGGTACAGGAGCTTCGGGAGATGGTTCACCTCGGCGAGGAGAGCGGGCTCGGCAGTGGCAGCGGTGGCCACCACAGTCAGGAGGTGATCGACGCCCACGACGACTGGGACGGCGAGACCGACGCGGACGAAGACGAGGCCGAGGACTGGACGCCGCCGATCGTCGAAACGGTCGCCACGAAGGGCACCGGCGTCGAGACCTTTATCGACGAACTCGCGAACCACCGCGCGTACCTCGTCGATTCCGGCACTCGAGCCGAGAAGGTCCGCCAGCGCTACGCCGAGGAGATCCGCACGCTGCTCCGCGAGGACGTCCACGCCCTGCTCGAGGACGAACTCGACGAACGCGGCGGAATCGACGGGCTCGCCGACGCCGTGCGCCGGGGCGAGACCGACCCGTATTCGATCGCGAACGACGTGCTCGCGCCCGTCGAGGCCTGTGTCGAGAACCTCGAGACCGAGCCGGGCGAGGGCGACTCGAGCGGAGAGTAGCGGTACGAAACAGGGAGAACGGCGTTCGGACTTATTTCATTCGTCCATCCGTTTCGGCCCGTTAGTCGCTCGAGCGTTACGCCGCTTGCTCGAAGTTGATTCTCAACAGTACATTTCAATTACCGAAATGTTAAATGGCGGAAAGATGCAATTCTCTCGTATGATTGACCTCCTGTACGGCAGCCTGCCGATCGTCGGAGCGTACGCCGTCTACGTCGATGCGACAGATCGAGAAACCGACCGCCCGATCTGGTGGGCGATCACGACGCTGGCCGTCGGCTACGCCCTCGGGCCGGTACTCATGGCGGTGTTCCTGCTGCTGTACCTCGTCCTGCACGCGATCGAGGCCCGGTGGATCCGGAGGGGCCGTGGTCACGATCGCGCCGTCTGAAATCGCTCGCCGATTACAGCAAGGTCTGAACTGAGACCTGAAGTCTAAGGCCATTGCCCTCCAACGACCCGTTATGAAAGCCCGAACAGTCCTCGGTGCGGCCCTCGGAACCGTCGGTGGGGCAGTCCTCGGCAACCGTCTCCTCAAGCGACGCGCGGGCGACCTCGAGAACCCGCTGATCGGCGTCGAGCGGACGTATCGCTGGCGGGGAATCGAGACGAGTTACACCGTCGCGGGCGATCCGAACGACCCCGACATGCTCCTCCTGCACGGGATCTACGCGGGCTCGAGCAGCCACGAGTTCGAGCCGATCGTCGAGCAACTGGCCGAGGACTACCACGTGTACGCGGTCGACCTCCCCGGATTCGGCCGGTCCGAGCGGCCGCCGTTGGTCTACTCCGCGACCCTCTACGCCGAGTTCGTCCGCGACTTCGCGGCCGACGTGACCGACGAGCCGATCGTCGTCGCCTCGTCGCTGTCCGGAACCTTCGCCGTCGACGCCGCCGACGAGACCGACTTCGAGCGGCTGGTGTTGATCTGTCCGACAGACGAGACCGGCGACGAGCGGCCGTGGCTCCGGACCCTCATGCGGACGCCGATCGTCGGCACGACGCTGTACAACCTGCTCGCGAGCAAGCCCTCGATCCGGTACTTCTACGACCGGGACGGCTACTACGATTCCGACCGGATCGACGCCGACGAGGTCCAGTACGCGTGGACCAGCGCCCACCAGCCCGGCGCACGCTACGCGACCGCCTCCTTCGCCGCAGGCACCCTCGACCCCGATTTCGACCTCGCGACGGAGCTGGCGGCCCTCGAGACCCCCACGACGCTGATCTGGGGCCGGGACGCCGAGCTCGTCCCGCTCCGGGAGGGCAGGGATCTCGCCGAGGCGGCCGACCTCGATCTCGTCGTCATCGACTACGCGACGCAGTTGCCCCACGCCGAGCATCCCGACAAGTTCGTCGAGTACCTGAGCGCCGAGCTCCCGCGAGCCGATCTCGGCGGCGACGAGTAGTCGAGCAGCCGATCGAGACGACCTTCTTCCGAAATTTGACCCGCTTCCAGACTCGGCGAGTTCGAACCTAAAAAAGCGGCTACGCCGGACGGAGTCCGATCACGCGCTCGCCAGTCGTCTCCGAAACCGTGATCTCGAGTTCGACCGAGAGCCCGGTTTCGACGGCCTCGGGATCGATCCCGACGACCTGTCCGGTCAGTCGAACGGAGCCGAAGTCGACGACGGCCGTCGCGTACGGAGCGTCGTCCTCGAAGGCCGGCGTCGGGACGTGCGTGACGGTAAACGTCTGAATCTCGCCGGTTTCGGGCAGGTCGGCCTCGGCGAGGTCGGTCGAGCCACAGTCGGGACAGACCCGACGCGGCGGCAGGGAGCCGTGACCGTTCGCACACTCGAGGTAGTACGCGTCCCCCTCCTCGGCGGCCGCGAGCCAGTCGTCGAAGCCGGCGTCGTGGACCTCGTTTTCGGAGTCGCTCATCAGTTCGTCACCTCCAAGACGTGAACGGTCGCACTCGCGACGGTACCACCCGCGTTGTGGGCGACGCCGGTCGTCGCGTCCGCGACGTGGTCGCTGTTCGGATGCTCGCCGGCCAGCAGATCGGTGACCTCGGCGATCTGGGACGCGCCGGTCGCGCCGACCGGGTGGCCCTTGGCCTTCAGCCCGCCCGAGAGGTTGATCGGCGTCTCGCCGTCCGCGGTCGTCCGCCCGTTCCGGGCCGCCGAGATCCCCTCGCCGATCGGCTCGAGATCGAGCGCCTCGAGCGCGAGCACTTCGGCGATCGTAAAGCAGTCGTGGACCTCCGCGAAGTCCACGTCGCCGGCGTCGACGCCGGCGTCGGCGTAGGCCTCCGCGCCGGCCTCGCGTGCGGCGGGTGAGCGAGCGAGATGCTCGCGGTCGTGCAGCGCCATCCGGTCACCGCCCTGTCCGGTCCCCGTGATCGCGACGGGGGCCTCGAGGTCGTGGTCCTCCGCGTAGGCCTCGCTCGTCAGGACGAGCGCGGACGCGCCGTCGGAGATCGGGCAGGCGTCGTAGAGCCCGAGCGGTTCGGAGACCGGCGGGGCCTCGAGGACGTCCGCGACCTCGATCGCGCGCTGGTACTGGGCCTTCTCGTTGGTGAGGGCGTTCTCGTGGTTCTTCACCGCGATGTGGGCCAGATCCTCGTGTTCGCCGCCGAACTCGTCGAAGTAGGCCTGTGCCATCAGCGCGTACGCGCCGGGGAAGGTCACCCCGGCCCGCACCTCCCAGAGGTCGTCCGCGGCGATGGCGAGCGCCTCGGTCGCGCCCGCGGTGCCGAGGTTGGTCATGCGTTCCGCGCCGCCGACCAGCAACACGTCGTTCTCGCCGTTGCGGATCCGTTTGACCGCCTCGCGGACCGCGACGCCGCTCGAGGCGCACGCGGACTCGTAGCGGGTCGCCGGCGCCCGCACGCCCGCCGCTTCGGCCATCAGCGGCCCCTGATGGCCCTGATGTTCGGAGAGTTCGCCCATGAAGTTGCCGTAGAGGACGGCCTCGACGTCGTCCCGGGGAACCCCGCTCTCTTCGAAGGCCGCGATGCTCGCTTCGGCGAAGAGATCCCGCCCGGTCCGCTCGGGACTGTTGCCGAACGGCGTCAGCCCTGTGCCCGCAACACGTACGTCACTCATATACACACGAGTAGTGGACGGATCCGTTAATACTCCGCGGTTACGACCGCGGACACTCATCGCATTCGGACTCTCCGCCGGCCGGAACGGCGCTCGCGGCCCAACTCACGGCAGCGCCCCGCCCGTTTCCACGACCTTATATCACATCGCGCCGCACGTACGGGCATGACAACCGTTCCGTTCGATCTGTCGCTCCTGACGGAGTTGACGGAGACGAGTGGCGTCCCCGGCTACGAGGATCGCGTCCGCGAACTCGTCGTCCGGGAGTTCGAGGACTCGGTCGACCGCGTGCGCACCGACGCGATGGGCAACGTCGTCGGGACCCTCGAGGGCGAGAGCGACTACTCGGTGGCCGTCGCGGCGCACATGGACGAGATCGGCTTCATGGTGCGCCACGTCCGCGGTGACGACGACGGCTACGGCTTCGTCGAACTCGACGCGCTCGGCGGCTGGGACGCTCGCGTGCTCAAGGCCCAGCGCGTGACGATTCACGCCGAAGACGAGGACGTTCCGGCCGTTATCGGCTCGCCACCGCCGCACACGTTAGACGAGAGCGAGCGGGAGAAGACCCCCGAGGTCGAGGACGTCGTCGTCGACCCCGGTCTACCCTACGAGGAGCTAACCGAGCGCGTCTCGCCCGGCGACCTCGTCACGATGGACCAGACCACCGAGCGCGTCGGCGAGACGATCACCGGCAAAGCGCTGGACGACCGTGTCTGTCTGTTCGCCATGCTCGAGGCGGCCCGCCGGCTGACCGATCCCGACGTGACGATCCACTTCTGTGCGACCGTCCAAGAGGAGGTCGGACTCCGCGGCGCTCGCGCCCTCGGCGTCGATATCGACCCCGACCTCGCGCTCGCACTGGACGTCACCGTCGCCAACGACATCCCCGGCTTCGACGCCGGCTCGCACGTCACCGAACTCGGCGACGGCACCGCCATCAAGCTCAAGGACTCGAGCGTCATCACCAACCCGAAACTCCACGGCCGACTCCAGTCGCTCGCCGAGGACGAGGAGATCGACCACCAACTCGAGATACTCCCGTCGGGTGGCACCGACACCGCCGGCTTCCAGCACACCGCCGGCGCGAAACCCGTCGGCGCGATCTCGGTCCCGACCCGATACCTCCACACCGTGACCGAGACCGCCCACGTCGACGACATCGCTGCGACGATCGATCTGCTCGAGGCCTTCCTCGCGACCGAAAACGGCGAGTACGACTACACGCTCTGACTGGGGATCAGACATCGCGACTGCGCGAACGGCTCTTTTGAGGAGTAACGGCCAGTATTCGACGATAGGGGACGAGTGCGGCGAACTCATTCGGGGCAAGCGGCGGCGTATGACGCCGATTCCTGACGAAGCACATTTCAACGATGCCTCTCATTTCACTCGTACCGACTCTCATGGATGCGTCCGACGTTCCCGATCCCGATCCCGATGCCATCTCGCCGCGCGCGTGGCGACTGCTCCGAGTCGCCGCCGGGTACGACCAGCGGGCGGTCGAACGGGAAGTCGACGAGCTCATGCAGGCCCACATCTCGATGCTCGAGAGCGGGAACCGGTCCCTCTCTCGAGCGCGCCGGGAGACGCTCTTGGAGCTCTACAGCGTGGAACTCGCCGACGAACAGGTGCGGGCGATCGTCGACCATTTTTAGTCGGAGTGAGGACCGTCGCTGTGACCACCGCAGATTCCCCGTCGCGTCCGCGAGGCGAGTTGTAGACCTCGCATCTCGACGCGTGAACAGCGTGGGTGGTGATCTCACGCTCGCGGATGAAAAGGTTTAATAACAATAATGATTATTTATGGCTGTATCAATGATACATCGGCTCTTGGGCGGGTCAAACAAGCGATTAGTACAATTCCTCCTTGCGGGAATCGGGATGGTTGCGATCGCAGCCGCCCCGTCCCCGGCCGGGCTCTCGGTGACGGGCCAGTACGCCATTGCGACGATGTTCTTCGCAGGCATCCTCTGGGTAACCGGTGCGCTTCCGCTGGCGGTCACCGCACTAACGATTCCCGTGTTGCTGACCGGCACCGGCGTCTACGACTCGATGGACGCCGCGCTCGTCGGGTTCGCGGATCACATCATCTTCCTGTTCCTGGCCGGGTTCATGCTCGCGAACGCGATCCAAAAGTACGATATCGACCGGCGGATCGCGCTGTACTCCATCGCCAAGATGGGCAGTTCGCCGCGGCGGTTGATCCTCGCGATCATGGTCGTGACCGCCGTGTTGTCGATGTGGGTCTCGAACACCGCAACGGCCGCGATGATGACGCCCATCGCGGTCGGGGTCCTCACGCAAGTCCTTGACCGCGATGACCTCGCGTCGTCGGAGGCGAAAACGCAGGACGCGTCGGCGTCCGAAGAACCGGCCGCCGACGGCGGGATCGCCGAGTCGCCGGCCGCGTTCACGAACCTCCAGATCTCGATGCTCCTCGGGACCGCCTACGCCGCCAGCGTCGGCGGCGTCGGGACGATCATCGGTACGCCGCCCAACGCCATCCTCGTGGGTCAGCTCAACGCCATTCTGGACTACGAGATCGGGTTCGCCGACTGGTTCCTCGTCGGCTTCCCGATCGTCGTCGTGACGCTCCCGCTCGTCTGGTTCATCCTGACCTACGTGCTGTATCCGCCGGAGGTCCCCGACGTGGGCGCCGCTCGAGCCAGTGCTCGAGAGCAACTCGCGGCGGAGGGCGAACTCGATCCCCGCGGCAAGCGCGTGGCCGCGATCTTCGCCGCGACGGCCGGGCTCTGGATGGTCGGCGGGCTCGGCGAGTTCTTCGAACCGTACCTCTCGAGCGTCTGGATGACGACCATCTTCGGCGGCGAGGGGATGACGGTCTTCGGCGTCGAGGGCCATCAGGGACTGCTCTATTACGTGATGGTCGGCGTCGCCGCGGTTCCGGCGCTCGTACTGGCCGACACGATGGAGTGGGAGGAACTGGTCGACATCGACTGGGGGACGCTGTTGCTGTTCGGCGGGGGTATCTCGCTCGCGAACGCGCTCGCGGACACGGGTGCGACGGAGTGGATCGCGAACACGGCGTTCAGCGGGCTCGTCGGCGCGCCCATCGTCCTCGTCATCGGCGCGGTCGTGTTGCTGGTCATCTTCCTCACCGAGATGACGTCGAACGCCGCGACGACCAGTATCATCGTTCCCATCCTGATCAGCCTCGGGAGCGTCTTCTCGGCGACGCTCGGGCTGACCGACTTCTCGACCGCGCTGTTCCTCTCGGTCGCCGGGACGATCGCCGCGAGCTTCGCCTTCGCGCTCCCGGTCGCGACGCCGCCCAACGCCATCGTGTTCGGCAGCGGCTACGTCGAGCAACGCCACATGCTCCGAGCGGGGCTCGTCCTAAACGCGATCATGACCGTCATCTTGACCGGAGCCATCTGGTTCCTGTTCACGTTCGTCTGGCCGCATCTGCTGTGGTAAGCGAGACATTTCGGCTCGATCGGAGAGGCTAACTTGAGTCGCCCTCGAGAGTCGGAGATTACTGTTCGTATCGGTGGCGGCTATCGAAGCCATCGTGTGCTCGTCGGCGGTACGCTAGAGTCGAGTTCGGAACTCTCTAAGAGAAGCCTGCGACCGGCGATGACTCCTTGCCTTCGCTTTTCGGCTATCGCCCCGAGACCGCGGGACGATCAGAACTGAGGGGACGATTCCGGATCTGCCGCACGGACGAGAGAGCAACGACTGCCACGTTTCTCCCCGATCGCACGCGGGGTGCGGTCGGTGTACGCGACGGTCAACGGGTACGAAGCGGCGTTACGAAGAGCCGGACTCACCGATCGGGTCGTCGGAAAGGTCTGTCCGTTCGTTCTCGAGAGCAAGACAACGGCTCAAAACGCGAGCGCGTCGACGAGGATCGCGACCAGCACGGCTCCGAGGAACGCGTTCGAGGCGTGGAAGGCCCGGAACGCGGCGGTCTCGGTCTGCTCGAAGTGGAGTCGGACGGCGGCCCAGAGGAAGAGCCCGCCGAAGACGACGACCGTCCCCGCGTACAGCGGACCGAGGTCGGTCAGCCACGCCAGCGCGATCGAACTCACGAGCGTCGCGGCGATGTAGTAGATGATCTGCTTTCGCGTCTCCGTCTCGCCGCGGACGACCGGCATCATAGGGAAGCCGCCGCGGGCATAGTCGTTCTTGTAGGCCAGCGCGAGGTTGTAGAAGTGCGCCGGCGTCCAGAGGAAGATGACGCCCGCGAGCGCGAGGCCCGGCCAGCCGATCTCGTTCGTCACGGCGGCCCAGCCGATGAGCGCGGGCAGCGCGCCCGCAGCACCGCCGATGACCGTGTTCTGAACCGTGTTCGGCTTGAGCAGGAGCGTGTAGACCACGCTGTAGAAGATGATCGCGGCCAGTCCGAGCGCCGCGGCCAGCCGGTTGATCGTCAGGAACGCGGCCAGCGACGCGACGGTCAGTCCGGCGCCGAACAGCAAGGCGTTGCGAACCGGGATCAGATCGACCGCCAGCGGCCGGTCTGCCGTGCGGGACATCTTCTGGTCGACGTCGCGCTCGAGGACGTGGTTGAAGGTCCCCGAGGCGCCGATCGCGAGGACGCCGCCGCCGAGCGTCGCGATGATCGTGGGAATCTCGAGGCCGGGGCCGGCGGCCAGTGCCATCCCCGCGGCGGCGACGAGACAGAGCAGCCACATCAGCCGCGGTTTCATCATCTGGAAGTACGCGAAGGCGGTGAGCCGAGCGCGAGCGAGGCGACTCGAGGGGAGCGTGCGTTCCGAGGCGGTCGGCACCGATTCCTCGAGGTCCGCGAGCGGTTCGGGCGAGTCGATGCCGTCCTCGTCCTCGCTGCCGGTCGCGAGCTCGAGGTCCCACGCGAGCGCGAGGACGATCCCCGAGAAGATCACGAGTCCGAGCCCGAGGTGGAGCCCGGGGAGGATCGCCGCGGGGCCGATCGTCGCGGTGACGGCACCGACGCCGATCTGGACGACGTAGAGCGCGGCGGCGACGACGAGCGTCGTCCGGATGCGACTCGAGGTGTCGCCGAGGACCGCGGCGACGGCGGTCGCGGCGACGAGCAGGCCGACGACGACCGCCGTGAGCCGGTGGGCCCACGCGATCGCGAGTTCGGTCTGACTCAGCGGGTCGACGGGCGCGTGACAGGTCGGCCACGTCGAACACGACGCGGCCGCGTTCGTCAGCGAAGTCGTCGCGCCGACGATCAGGAGCAGGTAGACGCCCAGAGCGGTCGCTGCGAGCAGTGCGGAGAAGCGGCGTCGCGTGCCGATCGGGCGGGGAAACGACTCTCTTGCCACGGCTATTCTCGTCTACAACCTTCGACTCCGCGTATTTAGGGCTCCCGCTTTTTCCCATCAGCGGCGGCGAGTTTCCGGGCGTCTGTCGGCCGCCGACACAGTCCTCGAGAGACGACCGAAGAGGGATGGGGCAGGTCCTCGTAGCCGGTCCCGTGTCCGGCGAATCGCGCGGTCGCGCCCCCGCGGTCGACACCCCTGCCGTAGCGACCGCCATCGACGGCGAGTTCGAGGGGAACGATCGCGACGGCGAGCCGCCCGCCCGCTGTCCGTACTGCGACCGGCCGTTCCGACGGGAGCGATACGAGCGGCTTCACCGCGGCCTCGAGCACCCCGATCGCCTCTCCGATCGCGAGCGGGCGGCCGTCGAGCGGGCGGCTCGCGAGGAACACACGGCGATGCGGCGCTTCCGGCTGTACGCCCTCGGCGTGCTCGTGTTGCTGTACTTCGGGCTGTTAATCCTCGCGGCGTTCGTCGTCTGAGTCACATCCCCATGTCCTCGGCCGCCTCCGGGATCGGGAGGTCGTGTGGCGAGACGCCGAGCAGTTCGCCGACGTGATCGAGCGCCATATCGAACCCGTAGTAGCGCTCGAGTTCGTCGCCCTCGGCCGTCGGCCGCACTTTCAGCATCGCGTACCCCTCGCGGTTCTGGGCGATCGCGGCCGTTCCGCCGGCCGCCCGCTCGAACGCGAGGACGCGCTCCGTCTCGGTCTCGTCGTAGGTGGCCGTGATACCGTCGGCTTCGGCCGTCCGGTCGTCGGTCATGATCGGACTTCCTCGACCGATCACCGGGAAACTGTCGGTTCCGGTCGGGACTCGCGGTCCGAACATCGACACCGATTTTTCGATGGCCTTCGAGTCTCGCTCCGTGAGCCGTTCGGACTCCGTCCAGACCCGTCGCCCGCTCGCGACGTTTCGACTCACGCGATCGGTCGCGATACAGTGGCTCGTCGTCTCCGCGGTGGGATTCTTCGGCTTCGCCTACGCGTTCGGCCACGTTCTCGCACGGATCCGGGGTACCGCGCTCGAGCCGATCGCGATCGCGCCGTCCTCGCCGCCGACGGTGCTCGGCGGGCTGGTCGTCTCACTCGGGCTGCTCGTCTGCGTGGTCGTCCCCCACGAACTCCTCCACGGCGTGTTCATGGCCCGGTACGGTGACTCCCCGAGCTACGGCATCGGTCTTTCCTACTTCGTGTTGCCGTACGCCTACGCCGAGACGAGCGGGGAGAGCTACACCCGGAATCAGTTGCTCGTCGCCCTGCTCGCGCCGTTTGCGGTGATCACGGCCGTCGGACTCGCCGCGATGGTCGTCGTCCCCACGCCGTTGCTGATCGTCCCGCTGGCGGCGAACGCGGCCGGTTCGATCGGCGACCTCTGGATGGCCGGCGTCCTCTGTCAGTACCCCGCCGACGTTCGCGTGGGCGACCCGCCTAGCGGCGTTCGCGGATTCGGCATCTACGGCGCGGACGAACGGGCCGTGAGCCGCCTGCCGGGGACGCCGCTCCTCTCGCGATTCCTGCGGGGAAGTGTCGCTACCCTCGCCGCAGTCGCGGCGTACGCGCTTCTCGCGGTGTTTCTCTCGCTCGCCTTCGGCTCCGGCGACGTCGTTCTCGGCGATCCCGACCGCGGCTGGCTGCTCTTCCGCCACGACCGCCGACCCGGCGGCACCGCGTTCCTCGAGATCGGTGACCGCGCCCTGCTCGGCGTGGCCGCCCTCGGCGGCCTCGTCTGGACGCTCGTCGCGACCGTCCGTCACTGGCTCGAGCGCAAGTGAGTGTGCGTGGGCGCGGTCCGCGAACACGGAAACCGTAACGCTCGAGCGGCCGCCACCCCGACACTGCGCCATGAGCAAGTGGCTCCGGAGCGGCCGCCGCCGAGACATCTGTTTCCTGCTCGCCGCGGCCGAGGACGGCGAACTGCGCGGCCAGCAAGTGAAATCCCGCCTCGAGTCCCACTACGACGACCGGCTCGAGCCGAAATCGTTCTACGGCTCGCTGTCGGCGCTGGTCGACGCGGGCTTCGTCGAGAAACGGACGGAGGGGCTACACGACGTCTACGCGCTGACCGACGGTGGCACACGGCGAGTACAGGATCACTACGCGTGGGTTCGGGACTGTCTCGAGGACGGCGACGATACCGACGAGTAGGCCGGGATCACCGCATCGGTCACTCGAGGGACGGGTCTCTGATGAGGCGGACGACCACGTACAGTGGAATGGCGAACAGCAGTCCGAAAAGCGGGACCATCGCGAAGTCGACGTATGCGCCATCGATCGTGAACGTCATCACGATCAGCGTGTACGCGATGATCGCGAGGAACAACTCCGTTCGGTCCATGCGCCCACTGGACGCTGGATTACTGTAAACGTACTGTAATCGATACGGTGGAACAAACGAGAGCCGCGATAGCCGCGACGGCCGGCGGCTGTGAATCGTGACCGAGCGACTACTCCTCGAGCAGTTGGTCGCCGATCGTGTTCCGCAGCACTTCGCTGGTGCCCTCGTAGATCTCGTTGAGTTTGGCGTCGCGGTAGAACCGCTGGGCGGCGAAGTCCTTGGTGTAGCCGTAGCCGCCGTGGATCTGGATGCCCTCGTTGGCGACCTCGCGGCTGACCTCGGAGGCGTAGAGCTTGGCCTGCGAGGCGTCCTTGATGTAGTCCTCACCGCGGATCTTCTTGTCCGCGGCCTTGTGCATGAGCATCTTGGCGGCCTGAATCTTCGTGTCCATGTCCGCGAGCTTGTGCTTGATCGACTGGAACTCGCCGATGGGCTGGCCGAACTGCTCGCGCTCGTTGGCGTAGTCGCGGGCCTCCTCGAAGGCTGCGCGGGCGATGCCGACGCCGCGGGCGGCGATCGTGATTCGGCCGCCGTTGAGCGTTTTCAGCGCGTGGACGAAGCCCTTGCCCTCCTCGCCGAGCCGGCGCGATTCCGGGATCCGAAGGTCGTCGAACCGGAGTTCGGCGGTCGGACAGCCCTTGTCGCCGAGTTTCTCCTCCGTGCCCTCGACGATGAAGCCGTCGTCCTCCTCGGGCCGGACGATAAAGGAGGAGATGCCCTTGTTGCCGGCCTCGGGGTCGGTTTTGGCGAAGAGCGTGACCGTGTCGGCGACGGAGCCGTTGGAGATCCAGAGCTTGCCGCCGTCGATCACGTACTCGTCGCCGTCCTTCTCCGCGACGGTATCCATCGCCGGCACGTCGCTGCCCGCGCCGGCTTCCGAGAGCGCGAACGCGCCGATGTCCCGACCCTCTGCCAGCGGCGTCAGGTACTCCTCCTTCTGGGACTCGTCGCCGAACTCGTAGAGCATGTTCCCGGCAAGCGAGGTGTGGGCGGCGACGATCGTCCCCAGCCCGCCCGAGCCGCGAGCGATCTCCTCGAGCCCGATCGCGTAGGAGTGGTAGTCCAGTCCGGCACCGCCGTACTCCTCGGGGAACGGCATTCCCATCAGCCCGAGGTCGGCCATCTCGCCGACGAGGTCGGCGGGGAACTCGTCCTCGTGGTCGATCTCGTCGGCGACGGGGACGACCTCCTCGTCGACGAACTCCGAGACCATGTCCCGAATCTGTTGCTGTTCGGCCGAGAGTGCGAAGTCCATACCCGGAATGCGTGACCTCGCGCCTTTATAGTTCGCTCTTCGGCAGCGGCCTCGAGGCGACGCCGAGTCCCGATTTCGGGCGACTCACGCGGCCAGCAGACCGACGATGACCGCGGTGATGAGCAGATTAGCGATCGAGCACACGAGCAGCCCCTTCCAGCCGATCTCGATCAGTTGGTCGATCCGGACTCGGGGCAGCGCGGAGCGCGCCCACTGCGTGAACAGGAACACGGCCCAGATCTTGGCGAGGAACCAGACGAATCCGGGAAGGACCGGGCCGGCTGGCCCACCGAGGAAGACCGTGGCGACGATCGCACCGCCCAGAAAGACGTGGACGAACTCGCCCATGTAGACGAGCACGAAGTAGACCGAGGAGTACTCGGTCTGGTAGCCGGCGACGAGTTCGGTCGGTGCTTCGGGCACGTCGAAGGGGTTGCGGCCGACTTCCGCGAGGTTCGCCGTCAGAAACAGGGCGAAGGCGAAGGGGTTGACGATCGCGTACCACGACGGGATCGACAGCTCGCCGAGTTCGAAGAGCGTCGCTTGCTGGGCAGCGACGATTTCGCCCATCCGTAAGGTGCCGGCGAAGATCACGACCGACAGCCCGGTGACGATCAGCGGAATCTCGTAGGCGATGTTCTGTGCGACCGCACGCAGTCCGCCGAGCAGCGAGTACTTGTTCGCCGACGCGTAGCCGCACATCGTCAGTCCGAGCGTGGCGAGCGACGCGACCGCGAAGACGTACGCCAGCCCGACCTCGGGGTCGGCCAACTGAACGGTGACGCCGGCGATCGACCCCATCGGAACGACTGCGAACCCGACGATGGCCGAGAAGACGACGAGGACCGGGCCGAGATCGTACGCCGGCCGGTCGGCTTCGTCCGGAACGATCAATTCCTTACTGAGCAGGCGGACTGCATCGGCGACGATGATTAGCGTTCCGCCGGGCCCGAGTCGGTTCGGGGCGATCCGGTCGGTGAACGCAGCCGTTACTTTGCGCTTTGCCCAGATAACGATCGCGGCACACGTCAATGGAACCGCTGCGACGAGTACGGCGGCAGCGATCGCAGCGACAGTCTGCTCGAGGAGCGTCGGCGAGTTACCGAACAGCGTCCGAGCAACCGCCTCGGGGAGGAGCGTCATGCGCAGTGGTTCGGCCCGATCCAGGAGTTTGGTTCTGCGAGACATATTCGGACATTTATAGTAGCGCCGTCCGAACCCCGAGCTATGCGGTATCTCCGACTGACCGTCCGGCCGACGGACCGCGAAATCCATCCTGTGCACACGGTCATGACGGAGCGGGGGTTCGTCGATCGCGTCCGGATGGTCCACTGGAACATCGCGGACATCGACGTCCCAGCCATCCTGTTCTCCGTCGTCGGCGACGCCGAAGCGCTCGCGGACGCGCTCGAGTCGACCGCCGAAATCGAGTCGTTCGCCATCACGCGAATCGATGAGCAACGGTTCTACTGTTATACGCAGGGGCGGACGACCGCGGTCGAACGAGCCCTGTACGAGGCGTTTACGCGTGATGGGCTGGTCGTCCTCCCACCGTTGACCTACGAGGACGACGGTGGGATCCGCTTCGAGGTGGTCGGCGAGGCCGACGCGCTCCGGACTGCACTGGCGACCGTGCCTGACGGAATCGACGTCGCGGTCGAACGCGTCGGGGAGTACGACACGGCGCGAGAAACCGTCGATGCTGCGCTTACGTCGCGCCAGCGCGAAGCGATCACCACCGCGCTGGCGACGGGCTACTACGAAACCCCGCGCGAGGCGACGATCGAGGACGTGGCGGCGGAACTGGAATGTGCGCGAAGTACCGCGGCGGAGCACCTCCAGAAGGCGGAGTCACGCATTATCCGAACGGTACTGTGACGACCACGGCGGCGGCCGATGCGGTGCGCGGAGAACTCGATTACTGCGAGCAGAACCACTCGAGGGCCTCGCCGATCGGCTCGTCGCCCGAGAGAATCTCGAAGGTCTCCCCGATGAGAGCGTCGTAGTCGAGCGTGGCCACGAGGGTTCGGGCAACGTCCTCGCGGGGGATGTCCCCGGCGTCGAGCCCGATGTCCTCCCCGATTTCGATCGTCCCGACTCCGGAGTCGTTGGTCAGCTCCCCCGGCCGGACGATCGTGTGGTCGAGCCCGCTCTGCCGGAGGTACTCGTCGGCCTCCGCTTTCGCGGTCAGGTAGTCCTCGAGCGCGTCGGGACCGGCCGCGGGATCGTCGGCACCCATCGAACTGAGCATGACGAACCGGTCGACGCCGGCGTCGCCCGCCGCGTCGATCAGGTTGATCGCCCCGTCGCGGTCGACACCGTAGACGTCCTCGCCGCCGGAGCCGGCCGCGAAGAGTATCGCGTCGCAGCCCTCGGCCGCGTGATCGACATCGCCGGTCAGGTCCGCGACGACCGGCTCGCCGCCCAGGTCCGCCATTTCGTCGGTCTGGGAGTCGTCGCGGACCATCGCTCGAGCGGTGTGCTCGCTCTCGCCGAGTAGTTCCGTGATATGCTGTCCGACCTGTCCGTGAGCGCCGGCGATGAGTACGGTCCGAGTCACAGGCACGGTTACGCCTGCGGTGGCATACGAATTTCGTCGGAACTCGCCGGGCAGCGAGGAACCGATCGACCCGCGTTCACACCGCGATTGCCGCCGATCGGAAGAACACGCCGCGACCGCGGTGTTTTTCCCGGATGGTCACGAAACTAACTCGAGTAGATGACCACGGGCCAGCCCGAACCCCCCACTGACGCCGACCTCGAGTGGTGTTATGATGCGGTTCACGGCGTTTCGCGGACCTTTTCGATCACGATCGATCGG
Source organism: Natrinema sp. LN54 (assembly GCF_052439245.1). Lineage (NCBI taxonomy): Archaea > Methanobacteriati > Methanobacteriota > Halobacteria > Halobacteriales > Natrialbaceae > Natrinema > Natrinema sp. LN54. The sequence goes on along the minus strand of NZ_JBQVRP010000002.1, from coordinate 532,901 downwards.
CTCGAGGAGCCGATGGCGAGACACATCTGTCTCGGCTACCTCCTCTGTCGAATCGCTGATACGATCGAGGATGCGGGACACATCCCGCCGGAGACCCAGACCGAACTGCTCTCGACGTTCGATCGGCTGCTCGATCCGGACGAGTCGGCATCGGTCGCGGCCTTCATGGACGACGTCGAGCCGTGGATTCCCGAGGAACGCACCGACGACTGGGAGGTCGTCGACGAGACGCCGCGGGTGCTGCGAACGTTCGAATCGCTCGAGGAGGAGCCCCGAGAAATCATGCGCGAACCCGTCCGCGAACTCGTCGACGGCATGGCGATGTTCACCGACCGGTACGCCACTGAGGGCGGACTGCGCCTCCAGACCATCGAGGAACTCGAAGAGTACTGCTGGTACGCCGCCGGCACGGTCGGCACCCTGATTACGGGCCTGGTCGCCCGCGGCACCTCCAACGAGCGGGCCGCGGAGATGCGGGAGAACGCCCGATCGTTCGCGCTCCTCTTGCAACTGGTCAACATCGCGAAAGACGTCGAGGACGACTACCACGAGGAAAACAACGTCTACCTCCCCGCCGAGTGGCTCGCGGCGGAGGACGTCGACGTCGAGGCGGTCACCGACGAGGCCCACCACGGTGGCGTCACGAACGTCATCAAGCGGGTGACAGGCCGCGCCGAAGGCTACCTCGACGACGCCCAGCGCTACCTCGAGGTCGTGCCCGAACACCACGGCAACCGGCTCTCGGCGTGGGCGATCCCCTACCTGCTCGCGGTCGGGACCCTCCGGGAACTGCGCGAACGCCCGGAAGACGTCGTCCGCGAGGGCGACGTGAAGGTCTCTCGAGCGGAGGTCTTCGCGCTGCTCCAGCAGTTCGAGGACGGCGTCTCCCGCTCGCGGCTCGAGGAACTCCGGCGTACGATGTCCGAACAGCCGCTCCACCAGTAGCCGGCCCGCGCCGACCGGAACCCTGAATTGGAACCGGCCGCAACGGGGAGACAACAATGAGTTCGGAGACGCCGGACGGCCCGGTCATCCTCTTCGACGGCGTCTGTAACCTCTGTAACGGGTTCGTCCAGTTCATTCTCCCCCGGGACACCGAGGGGACGTTCCGCTTTGCCTCGCTCCAGTCCGATGTCGGCACCGAACTGCTCGCCGAGCACGGCCTCCCGACCGACGAACTCGAGTCGATCGTCCTGATCGAGGGCGAGGACTGTTACGTGAAATCCGACGCGGTCATCCGCATCGCGCGGCTCCTCGGCGGCGTCTACGCCCTGCTAGGCCCGTTCCGATTCCTCCCGCGCCGGCTCCGGAACTGGGCCTACGACTTCGTCGCCGCGCGTCGCTATCGCTGGTTCGGCAAAAAAGACCAGTGTGCCATGCCGCCGGCTGACGTCGACGTCGGCGCGCGATTCCTCGAGTAGCGCCGGTGTCGGCACGTTCGGTCTCGAGTGGAAATCGACTACGAGGAGCGCTCAGTCGACCCCGAGAGCCAGCCGTCGACCGAGCAGCGCGAGCGGGTAGCCGAAGGCGGCGACGACTCCGACCCACGGGAGCAGTAAGAGGCCGTAGACGGTCGGCCCGTATCCGAACAGGGAGACGGGAGCGATGCTCGCGATCGCACCGACCGGCGCGAGCGCGGCGACCGCGACGAGTGCGATCGGGAATCGCCCGCGCTCGGCGGCGTACCCGATCGGGAGACAGAGCGCGGTGGCCGCGCCGAAACAGAGCGGGAACCCGTACACCGGCGGGCCGACCAACAGGAGAGTTATTCCCGCAGTGGCGACCGTCGCGAGGATCGACAGCCCGACCAGCCCGCGAGTCTCGAGTCCGTCCCCGAACCGGCGCGCCGCGCTTCCCAGCAGGGCGTAGCCGACCCCGAGCGCGGCCAGTGCGACGGCACCCGGTGCGGGATCGGCACCGGTCGCGGCCACGCCGACGACGAGGAAGCCGCCCGCGCCGACGGCACCGACGGCGACGATCAGCCGCTCGAGCGTCGCGGCGTCGACGGCGTCGATCCCCGTGTCGATTCGACCGATCGCGACGGCGACGAGTCCGAGCAGGACGCCAGGGATGAGGCCGCCGGTCACGCCGTGCTCGATCGCCGTCGGACCGGTCTCGAGCCCGATCGTGGCGTAGCTGGTCGCCATTCCGGGGATGCCGCCATTGCCGTAGGTGATGGATGTCTGCCTGTCGAACCCGGTCTCGGCCGTCCACGTCGCGGCGTTCCCATCGACCTCGGCGTCGGGGACGCGGTTCGTGATTTCGGTCCCCTCGGGCGTGTGGACCGTCACCCGATCGGCCGCCAGCCCGTACCGGGTGTTCGACGCGCCCACGGCGAAGTAATCGACGAGCCACGCGTCGCCGACCCCGCGGCTCGCGACGTCGTCGACGGTGTAGTTCACGACGACCGTCTCGTCCTCGAGACTCGAGTCGACGGTGCCGACGTTGCCGGCGGCCGCGTGGTAGCGCGCCCACGCGTCGTCGACTGCGGCCTCGAGTGCGGTGTCGTTGCTCCGGTATCGCTCGGCGGCCGACGAATTGACTGGAACCCGAGCCTGCCACAGCGAGTCACCCGTTTCGTCGATATAGATATCGAGCGTGCCGGGTTCGGTCGCGCCGTCGATCTCGGCGTCGTTCGCGACGTGCGGGCCACAGACCCCGCAGAGCTGCGTCGGCGGGGGCGCGCCCGCGACGGTGGCGAGGCCGCCTATCGCGACGAGGCTACAGCAGAGGGCGAGGAGCGCGAGTCGGGCGGGTCGCATCGTCGCCGAGTACGCGTGTCAACTGTAAATAAATTAGGTCTTGATGAACTGTACTCGAGCGCTCGAGGACGCTGGCGTGGTAGCCGGCGATCGAACGCTCGTTTCAGAACGGACAGTCAACGGTACGCGCCTCGAGCCGGGCAGTGAGAGGGCGTTCACTCACTCGTATTCGTAGAAGCCCGTCCCCGTTTTCTTGCCGAGGTCGCCGGCCTCGACCTTTCGCTTGAGCAGGTAGGCGGGCTTGTACCGGTCGCCCAGTTCCTCGTGGAGCGTTTCGGAGGCGTGGAGACAGACGTCCAGCCCGATGTGATCGGCGAGGGTGAGCGGTCCCATCGGGACGTTCGTGCCGAGTTCCATCCCGCGGTCGATGTCCTCCTTCGAGGCGACGCCCTCGTCGTAGGCGCGGATCCCCTCGTTGATCCAGGGCATCAGGATGCGGTTGGTGACGAAGCCGGGCTTGTCGTCGGCCTCCCACGTCGTCTTTCCGAGATCCTCGGCGATGTGGTGGGCCAGTTCGGTCGCCGCATCGGTCGTCTTCTCGCCGACGACGACCTCGACGCCCTCCATGATCGGCACCGGGTTCATGAAGTGTAGTCCGACCACGCGCTCGGGGGCCTCGAGATCGCTCGCGATCGAGGTGATCGAGAGCGTACTCGTGTTCGTCGCCAGCAGGACGTCGTCGTCACAGACCCGCTCGAGGTCGGCGAAGACTTCCCGTTTGACCTCGAGCTCCTCGAGGGCGGCCTCGACGACGAGATCGCAGTCTCCCAGATCCTCGAGGAGCGTCGTCCCCTCGATCCGGTCTCGGACGGTCGACGGGTCCTCGCCGAGGTCGCCGCGGGTCGCGAGTCGCTCGAGGCTGTCGTCGATGGTATCGAACCCGTTCTCGACGAACTCCTGTTCGATGTCGCGCATCACGACGTCGTACCCGTTGGTCGCCGCGACCTGTGCGATGCCGCTGCCCATCGTTCCCGCGCCGACGACGCCGATCCGGTCGATCTGCTCGCGAACCATACGGGCGCTACCTCGGTCGCGGCCGTAAGCGTGCTGGTGTCGGAGCCACTGAAGTGGCTACGATACGGGACGCGGCGAGGATAAGTTTCAAGACGGGACAGTGTGAGCTACGGACAACCGGTGGATCGCGTGAGCAAGAAAAACGCCGTCAGCGACGCGGGGACGGGTACACCAGCCGAGAGCGAGGGAGAGGGGAGCCGTATCGTCGATATCGGCATCACCGTCGACGTGAGCGACGACGGGAACGCTGTCGTCGATGCCGGCGGCCGCGACGACATCGAACTCGAGTTCGACGAGGACGACCTGCTCGAGGCGACCGACGCTGTGGCTGAGACCGCAGCCGACACAGCAGTCGATACGGACGACGACCCCGACGGAACGGCGGAGACGGATGCGCCGATCGAACCCGATGAGCGCGACGCGCTCGAGGCGGTCGATATCGATCCGGACGCCATCGCGGACAAGGAGTACTCCTACCGGATGTTACTGGATCGAGGCGTCGCGGAACCGATCGCGGACACCCTCCGCCGGCGGTACTCGCTGCCGTGGTCGTTCGAGAGCGACGGCGACCTCGAGCGACGCTCGGACGAGGTTCGGGGCCTCGGCGACGCCGAACGCGAGTGGATCGCCGTCAGCGGGGACGAGGACTGGCAGGCCTTCGAGTACGAACACTCGGAACCCATCGCCGTCGGCCGAGAGCGACCGTCGGAGCGACCGTATCCCAGACCGACGCCGATCACGGCGGTTACGGGGGTCGGACCCGACGACGCCGACACGTTGGCCGAAGCCGGCGTCCGCTCGGCGGAGCGACTGGCGACGATCGACGCGATGGCGGTCGCCGGCGTCCTCGATCTGAACGTCCTGCACGTCCGGACGTGGCGGCACAACGCGCGCGAACTGCTCGGCGACTGAGTTCGCCGGCGACTGTTCCGATTCGGCGCATTCTCGCGATCCGAGCGTTCCGTCGCCGACTCGAGGCGATCGCTCTGAACACGACGCGTGTTCATTTCGAACCGATAGTTTTCAGTTCGATACAACGATTCGCCACGGAAAACCGGCCATATTACTACTGTTATACTCAATTTCGATAATCCGGACCATCAGAGATTTATAGCGGCCTGTTGGACCGTCTAACAGATGATTCCGATCGACGACTCTCCGATCGTTCGCGACGGCAAGTCACTGATTCTCGCGATGGACCACGGGTTAGAGCACGGGCCCGTCGATTTCGAGGAAGTACCGGAGAAACTCGATCCGTCGACCGTCTTCGAAACGGCGACGCACGACGCGGTCACCTCGATCGCCGTCCAGAAGGGGATCGCGGAGGGCTACTACCCGAGCTACGAGGACGACGTCAACCTCCTGGTGAAGCTCAACGGGACCTCGAACATGTGGATGGGCGAGCCCGACTCCGCGATCAACTGCTCGGTCGACTACGCGGCCGAGATCGGTGCCGACGCGGTCGGCTTTACCGTCTACAGCGGCTCGAACCACGAGGTCGAGATGTACGAGGAGTTCCGCCGCGTCCAGGAGAAGGCCCGCGAGTACGACCTCCCCGTCGTCATGTGGTCCTACCCGCGCGGACAGGGACTCAAGAACGACACCAAGCCGAGCACGATCTCGTATGCGACCCGCATCGCACTCGAGGTCGGTGCCGACATCGCGAAGGTCAAATACCCCGGCAGCACCGACGCCATGGAGCACGCCTGCAAGGCCGCGGGCGACATGAAAGTCGTCATGAGCGGCGGCTCGAAGACCTCCGACTACGACTTCTGTTCGACCGTCGAAGCTGCCGTCAACGCCGGCGCGAGCGGCCTCGCCGTCGGCCGCAACGTCTGGCAGCGCGAGAACCCGACCACGATCCTCGACGCGCTCGAGGAGGTCATCTACGAGGAGGCCACCGCCGACGCCGCACTCGAGGCCGCCGACTAGGATGACGGTGTCCGATCCAGTCGTCGAGAGCGTCGTGGCGACGATCAGTCGCTCGGCGACCGAGATCCGACAGGGGCTGATCGGCCGACGCGGGACGGTCGACGAGGAGAATCCCAGCGGCGAGACCCAAGCCGAGGCCGACGTCTGGGCCGACGAGTTGCTCGGCGATCGACTCGCCGGAATCGACGGCGTCGGCCAGTACGCGAGCGAGGAGCGAGCCGCAGTCATCGACTGCGGCGCGGATCCGTCGGCGTCGGATAGCTACGCCGTCGCCGTGGACCCGCTCGACGGCTCCTCGAACCTCAAATCGAACAACACGATGGGGACGATATTCGGCGTCTACGACGCCGCCCTCCCGGCTCGCGGCGAGACCCTCGTCGCCGCCGGGTTCGTCCTCTACGGACCGATCACGACGATGGTGATCGCGACCGACGAGACCGTCACCGAGTACGAACTCTCCGGCGGCGAGCGCACGGTCGTCGACCGCGACGTGACCCTCCCCGCGGAGCCGGTCGTCTACGGCTTCGGCGGCCGCGTTCCCGACTGGCCCGCCGACTTCCGCGAGTACGCCCGCGAGATCGAGTCCGAACTCAAACTCCGCTACGGCGGCGCGCTGATCGGCGACATCAATCAGGTGCTCACCTACGGCGGCACCTTCGGCTACCCCGCCCTCGAGTCCCGTCCGGACGGCAAGCTCCGGCTGCAGTTCGAGGGGAACCCGATCGGCTACGTCGTCGAGCGTGCCGGCGGGCGCTCCTCGGACGGCACGCAGTCACTGCTCGCCGTGGAACCCGACGAGTTACACGACCGGACGCCGGTCCACGTCGGCAACGACGAGCTGATCGAGCGACTCGAGGCGACGCTCGCGTAACGGCTCAATCCTCGCCGTCACCGTCGCCGGTGGTCCGGACCCACGCCGGCGTCACGGTGACATAGGTCGCGACACCGATCACGAGCAGCGTATAGAACGCCCAGCGGGGCCACGCCGTCTCGAGGAACAGGAGCGTCAGGAAGAGGACCCACAGCGAGACGGCGAGCAGGTCGCCAAGTAGTCTGAGAAGACCGCGTGCAGCGGTACTGACGGTGCTTCGATTGCGACCGGCGTCCGTCGAGCGGGCGGTGTCGTTACTCATCTGCGGTCGGGTTGAGCGGGCTCGTCGGCCCGGTATGAGTTCTGTCGTCGATTCCGCGGCGGTCAGAAGTGGTAGCCATGTTTCTCGGTCAATCGGTAGGCACCGACGCCCCAGACGTAGCTCTGTCCGGGCCACCAGGTGCGGGCGTTGTTGAACCCCGCGACGAGCACGTCGCCGTCCTCGCTCTCGGGGTCGCGGTGGTAGCTCACGGAGCCGCTGTCGCCGTCGGTCAGATCCATCTCACCGCCCCAGCGGATCTGCCCGCGACGACAGAAGTCGTCGGTGAAACAGGTGACGGCGTCGACCCCCTGAATCTTGCCCGTCGTGTGGCCGCTCAGGGCACCGACCTTCTCGAGTTCCTCGTCACGAGCGACGAGATCGGCGAGGCCGAACTTGGTGTACTGCCCGCGGACACGGGGCTGGGACGGCGCGTCGATCCTGCTCGCGGGTTCGACTTCGCCGGTAGGGACGACGGCGGCGATGTCCTCGACGGGATGGTAGTCGGCGACGGTCCCGATTTCGAGCGTCTCGTCGCCCTCGCGGGGCAGCAACAGGGAATTGCCGGTCGTGTCGCTATCCTCGCCGAAGGCGTGGTCCGCCGTCACGAAGAACTGCCGCTCGCCGTCGGGGTGGTACAGCGCCGGCCCGAGCGTCGCCATGCTCGAGGGCGTCTCGCAGGCGACACCGCTGGGGACGCGGCCGTCCGCGGTGAGATCGGCGATTCGCGGCTCTCTGGACTCGGGATCGTTCTGGATGTCGCCGACGTCGATGATCGTCTCGGCGTTGATGTCGATCCCCTCCGCGAGCTCGCCGAGCAGCTCCCGCAGGGAGTGACCGTCGCTCGAGAGGCCGACGGAGACGGTGGCGGTCCCGCTCTCGTAGCTGCCGGGGATGACCGCGCTCCCGAGGTAGCCGGTGAAGGCGCGGCGGGCCAGCAGGTCGTTGATCTCGAAGGCCTTCTCGACGGCGGCGTACCACTCCGCGGGGACGTGGCGCGTTCGGTCCCGGACCGACCACGGATCGTCGGGGTCGTCCCTGACGAGGGCGGTGACGACGGGGACCTCGCCGTCGTCGGCGGCGAGGAAGTCATCCACGCCGAGCCACTGGGCCATGCCGACGGCGAACCCGCCACTGACGACGGTTCGCAGGAACTCTCGCCGGTCCATCCCCGTCTCGAGTCGATCGCGAAGCGTTGCGAGTCGCTGCACGAGACGCCCGGAGTGTGCTGTCGACATACCGCGATACTGATGTTCGGTCGCTGTGCGCCCCGCTCCGTCGAATCGTCTGTTCACGGACACGGGATCGATAACCGTCAAAACGAACGGCAAAATTGACGAAAGGGGTTCTGCCTGCAGCTGCCGCCGAAGGTAGTATTCCCGATATACGGCGGTTTCGATGCGTTTCCGCCGGATTTCGGAATTCGACGGCCCGCCCACGAGACGGCGGCCATTCCCACTGGAAATACCCCTATATAATAGCTGCACGACTGAACGCAAGCGTTCGTGTCACGTGCCCGGTCAGTACGTATTGTCTCCGCGTTGGTGACCGCGGAGGCAGAACGCACCTCTCGATCGGTTCGCGCCGGCCGCGATGACGCAACCTCCTCATCCCCTCGCGGCGAGCTCCGATGATCAGTGGCGATCGATTCGGCGCGGACCGTTCTCTCCTTTCCACCTCTGTGCCTCGAGCCCCCGAGCCGACGGCCCGCTCGCTCGAGCGATCGCGAATCGGGGAAAACGGTATCCGGTCGCCCGACACAGGCAGTAGCATGCGAGTTCGTATCACGGCCGGTGCCGACGACGAGGAGGCTGCGGCGATCGCGGCCGCGCTAGCCGATCACGTCGGCGAGACGGTCGAGGTCTACTGCGCCGACGAGAGTGATCCGACGGCGGTCCACGAGATCGACGGGGAGCCCGGCGTCCCGGCCGATGAGGGAACGACGGCCAGCCCTGGTGCGGAGACCCACGACTCCGGCGATGACGACGACCTCGAGCCGACCGAGCGCGAGCGGCGATTGCGGGACGAAATCGCGGACATCCTCGAGGGTGGTCCCGAGAAGTACAGGGACCAACTTGCCGAGGAGGGGAAACTGTTCGTCCGCGACCGGCTCGAGCTGTGGTTTTCCGGCGCGGACAGCGAGTTGCGCTTCGAGGACGGCAAGTTCGCGGCGTTCGACGACTGGCACTCGAGCGGGGCGAACACGGACGAGGACACCGACGACCGGCTGCCGGCGGACGGCCTGATCACGGCCGCGGCGACCTTCGAGGGACGGGATGTCCACGTCATGGCCAACGACTACACGGTCAAGCGCGGAAGTATGGCCGCCAAGGGCGTCGAGAAGTTCCTCCGGATGCAACAGCGCGCGCTCAAGACCGGCAACCCCGTGTTCTACCTGATGGACTCCTCGGGCGGCCGGATCGACCAGCAGACCGGCTTCTTCGCCAATCGGGAGGGGATCGGGAAGTACTACTACAACCACTCGATGCTCTCCGGGCGGGTACCACAGATCTGCGTGCTCTACGGGCCCTCGATCGCCGGCGCGGCCTACACGCCGGTCTTCGCGGACTTCACGATCATGGTCGAGGGGATGTCCGCGATGGCGATCGCGTCCCCGCGGATGGTGCAGATGGTCACCGGCGAGGACATCGACCTACAGGAACTCGGCGGGCCGCAGGTCCACATGCGCGAATCGGGATCGGCGGACCTGATCGCCGACGACGAGGAACACGCTCGCGAGCTCGTAGCGCAGTTGATCACCTACCTGCCCGACAACGCCGACGAGACGCCGCCGAATCGGGAGCCGACCGCGCCCGCGAAGTCGCCGGACGGCATCGACGCGATCGTCCCACAGCAGCCAAACCGGGGGTACGACATGACCGACGTTATCGACCGGATCGTCGACGCGGGCTCGTACTTCGAGTTACGCCCCGATTACGGTCCCGAAATCGTCACGGTCTACGCCCGGATCGACGGCCGGCCGGTCGGCATCGTCGCCAACCAACCTGCCCACCGCGCCGGGGCAATTTTCCCCGACGCGGCCGAGAAGGCCGCGGAGTTCATCTGGAAGTCGGACGCGTTCAACATTCCCTTACTCTACCTCTGTGACACGCCCGGCTTCATGGCCGGCTCGCAGGTCGAGAAAGACGGCATCTTAGAGCAGGGCAAGCGGATGATCTACGCGACCTCCTCGGCCACGGTGCCGAAACAGACCGTCGTCGTCCGCAAGGCCTACGGCGCGGGCATCTACGCGATGGGTGGGCCCGCCTACGACCCCGAGAGCGTGATCGGGCTGCCCTCCGGCGAGATCGCGATCATGGGGCCCGAGGCGGCGATCAACGCCGTCTACGCCCGCAAGCTCGCTGAGATCGACGATCCCGACGAGCGCGAACGGCTGGAAAAGGAACTCCGCGAGGAGTACCGCGAGGACATCGACATCCACCGGATGGCCAGCGAGGTCGTCATCGACGAGATCGTCCCGCCGAGCGCGCTGCGCGAGGAACTGGCCGCCCGCTTCGATTTCTACGCCGATATCGAGAAGTCGCTGCCCGACAAGAAACACGGGACGATTCTCTGACGGGCCGGCTGGCCGACAGCGAGGCGACCCGTTCGTCACTGTTCTCGCCCGCGAATCCCGGACTACTCCGCGCCGCTCGAGCGGAGAATCCGCGGTTATGACGGCTTACCGACGACGGAGCGGCCCCTACGCTTGGCATAACAATACCCCGCGTGCTGGAATCGACGCTCGTTCCCGAGGGCGCGACGAGCCGGTTCGATTCCGGCGGGGAGCCTATGAGTTCCGAGGGCGCGTTCCTGCGCCATCGTTTGCCGGGCGACGTGACGCCCGTCGACCTCGAGCGGCTGCTCTGGGCGGTCGTGATACTGGCCCTGCTCGCCGATGTCGTGACGACGTTCGTCGGCCTCCACGTCGGCCTGTCTGAGTCCAATCCCGCCGCTCGCGGGGCGATCGAGAGCCACGGGCTGGGCGGGATGCTCGCGCTGAAGGGCTTCGCCATCGGCGTCGGACTGGTCTGTCGGCTCCTCCTCGAGCGAGAGTACCGGCCGATCGTCCCGGCCGGGCTCGCGCTGCCGTGGCTGGCCGCCGCGGTGCTTAACGTCTACACGATCGCGAGCGTTCTCTGATCGGCGAAGGGGCGAGAATCGGTCCGAATCGGGGTCTCGCGTCCGTTGCTTCGAGCGGTCGGACGACTCGAGTCCCGGACCGTCTGTACTGTGTGCTGTCATCAATGGATTTATCTTCTGACATAGAAACTATATTCTCATGACAAATAGAACGACGAGACGGCGGTGGCTTCGCGGGTGCGGCGCGCTCAGTGTCGTCGGACTGGCCGGCTGTCTCAGCGACGATATCGGCAGTTCCGAGACCGACGACGGACCCGAGGGCGAATCGACCGACCTCGAGTTTCCGCCGGGGTTGAGTATCGACGGCATCGACGACTCAGCGGCGCTGTTCGACGCTCACAGCAGCGTGGTGACAGCGACAGCGTTTACCGGCGAGCACGCGGTCACGGTCCGACGGACGGACGAAACCACGGGTGAATCGACGACGACGACGCCGGCGTCCTTCGAGATCCGTGCCGAACCCAGCGCCGAACGCGCCGAAAAAACCACGTTCGAGGGGCCGGACGGGAGCGACGTGGACCACGCCGTCTACATCGACGGCGACCGCGGCGCGACGAGTACCGGCGACCATGTCACGCAGCGCACCGCCGACGAGTTGGTCGAGGCGTCGCTCGAGCCGATGGGATCGTGGGTGCGGATCGTCGACGGCGAGTACGACGGGACGGAGACCGTCGGAGAAGAAGCCGTCCACAGCGTCAGCATCACGGGCCTCGAGGAGCAACACGTTCCCGGCGACGAACTCGACGAGGAGGGATCGATCCTCGTCGACGAAGACGGGCTGATTCGGCGGTTTCGAGCGGCCCAATCCGGGGTACGGAACGACACGCGCGTCGAACTCGAGGCCAGCTTCGAATTCAACGATGTCGGCGAAACGACCGTCGAGAAACCCGCGTGGGTCGACGACCTCGAGGAAACCGGCGAAAAACGGTTCGAGGTCGAGCCCGGTAGCACGGTCGACCTCGCGGGAGAGATTAGCGCGTGGGTCGGGCGCGCACCGTCGGCCATCGCCGGCGTCGAGAACCCGACGCTCGTCCTCGAGGCGGGCGAATCGTACGAAATCGGCTGGTCTGTTGGTAACGGCGCGGCGCACAACATCGAAATCCGGGACGAAAACGACGAGGTCATCGACGACTACGAAACCGAGGTAACGACCGATCCGGGTCCTGAACAGTTTCTCGACATTACCGCGAGCGAGGAGATGGCGAAATACGTCTGTAACCCGCACGAACCCCTGATGAACGGCGATATCAAGGTTCGCTGAGCGGGGGCTGATTACGGGTTCCGCTCGAGGCTCCGTCGCCAGTCCCGGACCTCGGCGAGGACCGCTTCCCACTGGTCGCGCCGGCCCGGGATCTCGCTCCCCGTCAGACGCTCGCGTTCGGCCTCGAGTCGGTCGCGAATTCGGCCCGGTTCCTCGACGTTCCAGAACGCGAGTTCCGAACCGCCGGCGGTCTCGATCGTGACGGTGCCGTAGCCGACGACCCGGCCGATCGGGTCCTGCTCGACGGTCGTGTTCTGGATCCGCTCGAGGGAGACGATTCGGACGGTCCGCCCGAGGACGCCGTGTCGCGTGGCGGCGACCGTCTCCGTGACGACGAACGCCGTTCGCGAGACGCGAGCGTACTGCCACAGCGCCGGCGCGAGGACGACCGGCAGGCCGGCGACGGCGACGATCGGAAGCACGTCGACGACGACCGCGGCCAGCAGGGCGACCGCGCCGACGAGTGCGAGCGCGGCCCACGGGAGGATAGTCTGGATTCGCGGACCGGCCTGCCAGCGGATCCGGTCACCGTCCTCGAGCGGGAGCCACGGGGGAGCCGACGCGGACGGATCGGCGGCCGACGGCGTCTCGTCTGCAGCTCTCGCCGGCCCGCCGGCCTCAGATCGACTGATCCTCGTCATACTCGTAGGACTGGCGGTCGTCGGCTGGCTGGGCTGCGGATCGGTTCTCGGTAGACGACTGACCGGACGACCCGTCTTCGACGGCCGTTCGAATCGCTCGGAGTTCGGTGAGGATCTCCTCGAGCACGTCGTCTTTCGTGCGGTCGTCGGCGGACTCGCCGCGCTCGCGTTTGATCCGTTCGCTGATCCGCTGCTGGACGGCCTTCGGGTCGGGAACCGAGTTGAACGCCATCTCGACGCCGGAGCCGCCGGCGGTGCTGACCTCGACGGTACCGTAACCGAAGTGCGTTCCCAGCGCGCTCTGGCTGTAGGAGATGTCCTGGACCTTCTCGTGTTCGATCCGCTTGACGTCCCGCGAGAGCACGCCGGTCTTCTTGTACAGCGCGCGGTTCGTCACGACGTAGTGGGTGTTCGTCACGCGGAGGTACTCGCTGACGATGATGACGACGCCGATCAGGACGATCGCCAGCGGAATCCCGATCGCAAAGGCCGGAATGAGCGTTCGGCGATCCGGGCCGCCGGCCCAGATGATCTCCTCGTCGCCGTCCAGCGAGAGCCACTCGAGGGCCGCGGTGTCGGGACCTACAGCGTCGGACGCTTCTGATTCGGTGCTCATCGCGATCACGCACCCTCACCGTTCGCGTGCTCGTCGCCCGCGTTTCCAGCGTCTGTGTGGTCGCTGGTCGCATGCTCCCGTTTCAGCGAGAGCACAGTCCTGTCGAACTCGCAGACGAGCGGTTCGTCCGGATCGTTCGCTTTGAACGCCTCGACGTGCATGGTGACGATCCCGCGCTCGCCGTCGCTGGTCTCGCGCTTGTCCGTGACCGTCGACCGGGCGCGGATCGTATCGCCGTGGAAGACCGGGTTCGGGTGCTCGACGTCGTCGTATGAGAGGTTCGCGACGATCGTCCCGTCGGTCGTCTCCGGAATCGAGACCCCGACGGCCAGCGACATCGTGTAGAGCCCGTTGACCACCCGCTGGCCGAACTCGGTATCGGCCGCGAACTCGGCGTCGAGGTGGAGCGGTTGCTGGTTCATCGTCATATCACAGAAGCGCTGGTTGTCGCTCTCGGAGATCGTCCGCCGGCGCTCGTGGTCGATGGTCTCGCCGACCGAAAACTCCTCGTAGTACAGTCCCGTCATGCGTTCGAAATCACGCAGATCCTACAAAAGCGTGGCGTCGTCCCGGGCTCGAGACAGAAGCGGGACGAACGGTCGCCTGTCCCCGCCGCTCGAGTCCCGGCACCGGTTTCGATTTCGGCTCAGTCGGTCACCGGCCTTCCGCTCCGATAACCGCCTCGTGTCCGTCACTCGACCATATCGGTCTCCTCACCGGCGTCCTGCTGGACCCAGATGGTCTTGGTGTTCACGAACTCCCGGATACCGTGTCGAGAGAGTTCGCGGCCGTAGCCCGAGTCCTTCACGCCGCCGAAGGGCAGGCGCGGGTCGGACTTGACGAGTTCGTTGACGAAGGCCATCCCGGACTCGAACTGGCGGGCGACTCGTTCGCCGCGCTCGAGGTCCTCTGTCCAGACGCTCGCGCCGAGGCCGAAGCGGGTGTCGTTGGCCTTCTCGATCGCGGCGGCCTCGTCCGGGACCCGGAAGACCGTCGCGACCGGGCCGAACAGTTCCTCCTGATCCGCGGGCGCGTTTTCCGGGACGTCCGTGAGTACCGTCGGCGGGTAGAACGCGCCGTCGCGGTCCATCGGCTCGCCGCCGAGTTCGATCTCGCCGCCCTGATCGACCGTCTCCTCGACCTGCTCGTGGAGGTCGTCCATCAGGTCGTCGCGGGCCTGCGGGCCGATATCGGTGTCGTCGTCCATCGGATCGCCGACGACCTGCTCGTCCATCGCCTCGGTGAACCGATCGACGAACTCGTCGTAGACATCCTCGACCACGATGAACCGCTTGGCCGCAATACAGGACTGGCCGTTGTTGATGAGTCGGGCCTGTACCGCCGTCTCGACCGTCTGCTCCATCGGCGCGTCCTCGAGCACGACGAAGGGGTCGCTCCCGCCTAACTCGAGGACGTTCTTCTTGAGCTGGCTGCCGGCCGTTTCGGCAACCGCTCGGCCTGCCCCGTCGCTGCCGGTGATGGTGACGGCTCGAATGCGGTCGTCCTCGATCACCTCGTCGATCTCGCTGGAACTGATCAGCAGCGAGGTGAAGGCACCCTCCGGGAACCCCGCCTGTTCGAAAACGTCCTCGATGGCCCGCGCACAGCCGGGGACGTTCGAGGCGTGTTTCAGCAGGCCGACGTTGCCCGCGGCGAGGTTGGGGGCGGCGAAGCGGAACACCTGCCAGAACGGGAAGTTCCACGGCATGATGGCGAGCACCGGGCCGAGCGGCTGGTAGGCGACGACCGTGCGGGCGCTCTCGTCGCTCGCGACGACCTCGTCCTGTAGGTGTTCGGCGGCGTGTTCGGCGTAGTAGTCACAGACCCACGCGCACTTCTCGACCTCGTCGTGGGCCTGTCCGATGGGTTTCCCCATCTCCTCGGTCATCAGTTCGGCGTACTCGTCCTCGTTGTCCCGGAGGACGTCGGCCGCCCTCGAGAGGAGCCGCTGGCGGGCCTGGATCGGCGTGTCGCGCCACTCCTCGAAGGTCTCGTTCGCCCGCGCTAGGTGTTCGTCTCGCTCTTCGGTCGATGTCTCGTCGAAACTGTCGACCACGTCTCCCGTCGCCGGATTCGTACTCTCGATGGACACGCGGGAACCGACCACGACGAACCGCTTAGTACGCAGGGCTGCCAACTAAAGGACGAGTCGGACCGTCACGGTCGTTCGTACCACACAACCCCTATACTCCTCGAATTCCTAGAAACGGCAATGTCAACGCAGACCCAACACGACGATTCACACCCGCCGCCAGCGCAGCGAAAGACCGTCCTCTTCTGTCCGGACTGTGGCCACGAGAGTCCGATCACCGGCGACTGGGAGACCGCGACGGCCGACGGCGAGCGGTTGCTCGTCTGTACCGACTGCGGCTCGGTCGTCGACCGCCGATCGCGACGCCGGTCCGACCTCGCCGAAGCAGTGTAACACGGAGTCCGACTCTTTTCGACGGGCGATGCGAGCGGTGTCCAGATCGCAACGAGGGTCCCCCACCCCTCGTTCAGACTGAAAACCGTCTCGAGCGGGCGGGGTGGGTGTGGGAAGTTGGAGGTGAGTGTGTGGGTAGTCGGTGAGCGAGTAGGTAACCGGTGAGCAAGTGGGTAGTCGGTGAGAGGACAGTGAGAGAGTAGTTGATGGTGACTAGGTCGGCACGAACGGGATCCCGACCCAGCGGTTGTCCTACGAAAACGACTCGAGGTCGACGTCGCGGTCCGCCGTCGACGAGTCCCGCTCGCGGAGGTGATCGTACGTCGGCAGTTCCTCGAGCGAGGAATCGCGGCGGACGGCCTTGACGATGTGTTTCGGATCGGTGACGAGGCGATGGAGGAGGTAACTGCCCTGCGACCGGCCGCCGCCGGTCTTTTCGGACTCGATAACGCCGAGGAACGCCTGTTCCTTGAGTTGGCGGTAGAGTCCGTTCTCGGTGATCGGATCGTTGGCAACCAGTTCGCAGATTCCGACGTAGCGCTCGTAGACCTCTCGGGTCTTGTAGGTCTCCCGATCGCCTGTAATGATGCGGCTCGCGAGCGCGTACAGCGCGAGTTTCGCGTGGACGGTCGCACCGCTGGTGAGTTCTTCGATACGGTTGATCTCGGCGACCTCCTGTGCCTGCTGGATGTGATCCTCCGAGACCGTCTCGCTGCCGGTTCGACGGGCGAGTTCGCCGGCTTCCTTGAGGATCTCGATCGCCTTGCGCGCGTCCCCGTGTTTCTTCGCGGCGAGGGCCGCACAGAGTTCGATCGTGCCGCCCTCGAGCACGTCGGGCTGGAAGGCGTCCTCGCGATTGCGCATGATCTCCCGGAGTTGGGAGGCGTCGTAGGGATGGAAGAACAGTTCGCGGTGGCCGAAACTGCTGTCGATCCGTTCGTCGAGGGTCTCCCGATACTGGACCTTGTTGCTGATCCCGATCACGCCGATGTACGCGTCGGTTTTCCGGGCTTCGCGAGCGCGGGAGAGCTGCATCAGAATGTTGCTGTTGTCCAGTTTGTCGATCTCGTCTAAGATGACGATGACCGCGTCGAAACACGCCTCGAGAATGCGCCAGATGTGCTGGTAGTACTCCATCGTTCCGACCCCCCGAAGCGGGATGTTCTGTTGGTAGTCGGTCTGGTCTTTCAAACTGAGCGCCAACTGGCGCGTCGTTCGGGTTTCCGTGTTCGCCTCGGAGCAGTCGACGTAGAGCACGCCACAATCGATATCGTTGCTCCGGGCGGCGTCTTGGGCTCGAGTCGCGACGTGCCGGGAGATGAGACTCTTACCGGTTCCCGTCTTGCCGTAGAGCATCACGTTGTTCGGCGGGTCGCCGCGCGTGATCGCACCGACCTCGGCCGCGACGGACTGGATCTCGTCGTCGCGCCCGACGATGCGGTCCTCATCGGGGACGTGACCGACGTGGAGGAGTTCCTTCCGATTAAAGATGGGGTCGTGAGATTCGAAGAGCGGGTCCCCACCCGTCTGCTCAGCCATGTTTCCGTTCTGGAAGACTGTCGTTATAAATCTATGGAAGGTGGTTCAGACTGATAAACATAGAATAGAGACGTGATAACAGCAGTATAATCCGAATATGGTGCAATCAGCCTTCTCAGCCGGATGCAGACTGAACTCGCATCGTGAGCGGTCCACACCCCTCGTTCAGACTGAAAATGCGAGCCGGTGGAGATGAGAGACGAGACCGGTCGGATGGAGACCGCTGTGCTCGTTACGGCGGCGTCGCAGATCGGTTTCGAGCGGCCCCGAGGCGATACAGCGCGATCGCGATCGCTTGGACCAGCAGGACCAAAAGGACGCTGTCCACGAGAAAGACGGCGACGATACTGCAGACGAACGCGACGATCGCGATAAGCAGCGGAGAACGGCGGTTGTGAACCGCGGCTTCGCGGTAGACGAACCGTGCGATGTTCCCTTGGAGACCGAGATAGACGACAAATCCGAGTGCGATCGCAGGCATATGGTTTCGTTCCTGTCATACCGTATATCTTTTGTGTCTTCTCGCCGGGTGGCTCCCGCTGCGTCTACAGCACGACTGCCGACTTTCAGAAGATCGAGACACGAGCCACGATTTGCCGCTCGAGCCACTCTATCGGCAGATTCCCGTCTCAGATTGGCCATTGATCGAACAGAAGCCCGCAGGAATGGTTCGGAATCGCCGGCAGTCGTCGACACCCCGCCCCCGCTCGGACCCGTTTTCACTCTGAACGGGGGGTGTGGGCCCCATCACCGTCGCTTCGCCGCCGGAGTGCCCCTCGTGCAGAGTGAAAACATCGCAACCGCAGTCGGGGGTTTCACTCTGCACGAGGGGTGGGAACGATTTGCGCACCGAGCAGCACCGGCCATCGCTTCGGTCACGAACCACCCCCACGTGTCGACGCGCCTTTCACTCTGCACGAGGGGTGTCCGTCACCGAACGGGTCACTGTCCGCGTGAGACCGTCTATGATCCGTTCGACGGTCGCAGCCCCGGTCGGGTTCCCACTCGAGTGTGCTCCTCGAATCGAATACTCGAGCGGTCGTCGACGCGTCGAAACGCGCCGCCACACCGACGCCTTTGACCCTGGACGACCGAGATGAGGACATGGTTCGCAGAAGCGTCCTGTTCACGCCCGGTGACCGACCCGAAATGTGCCGGAAAGCGCCCGAGTCCGGAGCGGACGTGATCGTCTTCGACCTCGAGGACGCCGTCTCCCCCCAGCGAAAACCAGAGGCCCGCGAGGCCGTTCGGGATGTGCTGACCGATCCCGACTTCGATCCCGAGTGTGAGGTCTGCGTTCGAGTCAACGCGGCGGAATCGACGCTCAGGGACGACCTCGATGCCCTACTGGGAGACGGCACGGAACTCCGGCTCGATAGCGTCATGCTCCCGAAGGTCGGCTCGGCCGACGACGTCCACGCGCTCGTCGACGAACTCGGTACGTACGAGACGATGTTGCCCGTCTTCGCGCTGATCGAGAGCGCCGCCGGCGTCCTCGCGGCAGCCGAAATCGCGGCCGTGGCCGCGACCGACGCGCTGGTGTTCGGCGCGGAAGACCTCTCGGCGGACATCGGGGCGACCCGGACCGCAGAGGGTATCGAAGTACTCTACGCGCGGGAACGCGTCGTGCTCGCGGCGGCGGCCAACGAGTGCACCGCGATCGACACCATCGTCTCCGACTTCGAGGACGAAGACGCATTGCGCGAGGACGTCGACTTCGCGATCCAGTTGGGGTACGACGGCAAACTGGCGATCCACCCCGCGCAGGTCGAACCGATCAACGAGGCGTTTACGCCCTCGGCGGCGGACCGCGAGTGGGCGACCCGCGTCCTCGAGGCCAAACGCGAGGCCGACGCCGAGGGGCGTGGCGTCTTCGCGGTCGACGGCGAGATGATCGACGCGCCGCTGATCGCCCGCGCCGAACGGATCATTGAGCGGGCAGAAGCCGCCGAGGAGGTCTGACCGAACGATCAATATAAAAGGTACTTTCAAGGATCAAACTGGACGAGTGGCCCATTCCATGATAGATATTCGCTACGCTTATCCCTCGGTCGCCGGAACCCACTGCGTATGAGCGATGATACCAACCCGTTCGAAAGCCTGCAGTCGCAGATCGACGACGCTGCGGCGTACCTCGACATCGGCGACGATGTGATCGAGCGGCTCAAACACCCCGAGCGAGTGCTCGAGACCAATCTCACGATCGAACGCGACGACGGCGACCTCGAGCGATTCACGGCCTTCCGCTCGCAGTTCAACGGCGACCGCGGTCCCTACAAGGGCGGCATCCGCTATCACCCGCAGGTCTCCCGCGACGAGGTCAAGGCGCTCTCGGGCTGGATGACGTACAAAACCGCGATCGTCGACATCCCGCTCGGCGGCGGCAAAGGCGGGATCGCGGTCGATCCGGACGACTACTCCGAAGCGGAACTCGAGCGACTTACCCGCTCGTTCGCGAAAGAACTCCGCCCGCTGATCGGTGAGGACCGGGACGTTCCCGCACCCGACGTGAACACGGGCCAGCGGGAGATGAACTGGATCAAAGACACCTACGAGACCCTCGAGAACACGACCGAGCCGGGCGTCATCACGGGCAAGGCACTCGACTCCGGCGGGAGCGAGGGCCGCGTCGAGGCCACCGGTCGCTCGACCGTCATCGCCGCGCGCGAGGCCTTCGACTACCTCGACAAGGATCTCGAGGGCGCGACCGTCGCCGTGCAGGGCTACGGCAACGCCGGCTGGATCGCCGCCAAACTGATCGACGAGATGGGCGCGACCGTCGTCGCGGCCAGCGACTCGAGCGGCGGTATCTACAACCCGGACGGGTTCGATCCGGTCGCGGCCAAGGACTACAAGAACGAGACCGGCAGCGTCGTCGGCTACGAGGAAAGCGAAGCGGAACTCACCAACGACGAAGTCCTCACCCTCGACGTCGACCTGCTGATCCCGGCCGCGCTCGAGAACGCGATCGACGCCGACCTCGCCGAGGACGTCGAGGCGGACGTCATTTCCGAAGCCGCGAACGGGCCGCTGACCCCCGCGGCCGACGACGTGCTCGAGGAGAAAGACGTCTTCGTCATTCCGGACATCCTCGCGAACGCGGGCGGCGTCACGGTCTCGTACTTCGAGTGGGTCCAGAACCGCCAGCGCTTCTACTGGGCCGAAGAGCGGGTCAACGACGAACTCGAGACGGTCATCGTCGACGCCTTCGACGCCCTCGTCGAGACCTACGAGGAACACGACCTCGAGAACCCCCGAACTGCGGCCTACGTCGTCGCGGTCCAGCGGGTCGCCGACGCCTTCGCGGAAGCCGGGAGCTGGCCCTGATTCGGGGACCGGTCGTCCGCGGCCCAGAACCATCGGTTCGTGCGGGCGCGGCCGATTTCCTTTCGTATTGACAGACGGTCGTCGTTCCAACAAACACTTACCAACTGAACCGCCATTTCTCAGGAAATGAATCGACGAACCGTACTCGCTGGCGCTGGAGCTGCAGGCCTCGCCGGCCTCTCGGGCTGTCTGGGACTGATCGGTATGGACGAACACGAGTCCTCGCCCGCCGGGGTCGAGGCGGACACGCGATCGGCGACCGGCTACGACCAGATCGGTATCGAGGAGGTCGTCGTCGAGCGGGAGGTCGGGCCCCTCTCCGAGGAGATCAGCGTCACGAACTACAAGACCACCCACGAGAAGGCAGTGGATATGGGGCCGCTGGGCCGACAGCGCGGTGCCGTCTTCATCGTCCTGACGACGCCGCAGGTCTCCCTGCTCGGCCGGGAGTTCAACCCCGTCGAGGAGATGTCCGCCACCGAACTCATGGAACTCGTCGCGAGCAACTACGACGGGCTCGGCGACGTCTCCCCCGACGAGGAGTTCTCCGTCTCGATCCTCGAGGAGGAGACGACGCGGTCGCGGTTCACCGGCGAGGCCCAGTTCGACGGTGCCGACGTCGACGTCGACGTCCACGTCAGCGAAGCCGTCGAGGCAGGCGAGGACCTGCTCGTCAGCATCGGCGTCTACCCACGACGGCTCCGCGGTCAAGAGGAAGACCGCATCGTCTCGCTCATGGAGTCCGTTACTACCGATGTCGACGAGGACGCCTCGAGCGGAGATTCCGGTTCCGACGGCGACGGCGGCAACGAGAGCAGTGACGACTCGGGGAGCGGAAACGAGACCAACAGCAGTGACGGCAACGAGAGCGACGGCGACGACGGCATCCTCAATTAAGCCGGTCCGGCGACCGGGTCGACCGCGAGAGCCGCTCGGCGTTCGTCAGCCGCGCCGCCTCGAGCCCGCAGCCGCCGGAGCCGTCTACAGGCCCAATTCCCGGCCGATGACCACGTGTTGAATCTCGCTGGTCCCCTCGCCGATCTCCATGAGCTTCGCGTCGCGGTAGAACCGTTGCGGCGCGAAATCGGTGGTGTAGCCGTAGCCCCCGAGCACTTGGACGGCGTCCTCTGCCACCTCGCGGGCCGCCTCGCTGGCGTCGAGTTTCGCGAGCGCGGACTCTCGGGTGACGGGATCGCCCCGATCGTACGTCCGCGCGGCTCTGTGCGTGAGCAGTCGCGCTCGCTCCGTCTTGCGGTGCATGTCGACGATCGTGTCCCGAACCGCGTCGAACTCGCAGATCGGCTGGCCGAACTGCTCGCGTTCCTTGCTGTAGGCTTTGGCGTGCTCGTAGGCCCCCTGTGCGAGCCCCGTCGAGAGCGCGGCGATGGAGATGCGGCCACCGTCGAGGGTCTTCTTCGTCTGTTCCCAGCCCTCGCCCTCCTCACCGAGTAGGCGGTCCTCCGGCAGGCGCACGTTCTCGAGGGAGATTTCACAGGTCGGAGAGGCGTTCAGCCCCATCTTGTCCCAGACCGTCGTCACCTCGAAGCCGTCGTCCTCGCGCGGGTCGACGATGAACGTCGAGATCCCGTCGTAGCCGGCATCGGGGTCCGTGACCGCTTTGACGAGGATCGAACCGGCCTCGGAGGCGTTCGTGATGAACTGCTTGGTGCCGTCGAGGACCCACTCGTCGCCCTCTTTCCGGGCGGTCGTGTCCATGTCCGACGCGTCGGAGCCGCTACTGGGTTCGGTCAGCGCCCAGCCGCCGACGTAGTCGCCCTCGGCGAGCGGGCGCAGCCAGCGTTCTTTCTGGGCCTCGGAGCCGAACAGTTCGATGGGTTTCGACGCGAGCGACGTGTGGGCGACGTAGGAGAGCCCGATCGCGCCGGAGACACGGCCGAGTTCCTCGGCGACCAGCGCGTACATGAGCGTGTCACCGCCGAGCCCGCCGTTCTCCTCGGCGATCGGGACGCCCATCATATCGAGATCGGCGAGCTGGTCGAAGATTTCGGCGGGGAACCGGTGCTCGTCCTCGATCTCCTGGGCGATCGGCTCGATCTCCCGCTCGCAGAAGTCCCTCACGGTCTCCCGGATCATCCGGTGTTCGTCGGGCAGGTCGAACTCCATACGTGACACTTGCTAGCGCCCGAAATAAGCGCACCGACGATCCGCACGATCGCACGACGATGGCCGTCTCCCGCGACCCGTCGGAGACAGTTCTACCGCCAGCCGTCGTCGTCCTCGTCGCGGTCGTTCGAGCCGTCTCGGTCGTCCCGCCAGTCGCGACTGTCCGACCCACCTCGGTCGTCCGGCTCGTCGTCCCAATCGCCGGAGTCGTCCCAGCCGCTCGAGTCGTCCCGTCCGTCCGAACCATCCCGACCATCGGAATCGCCCCAGCCGGAGCCGTCGTCGGACTCGAACCCACCGGATTCGGTTCCGCCCCCGGCGTCGTCCCGCCCGGCCGATCCGAGACCGCCGTTACGGACCGCCTCCCGTCGGTCGGGGATGAGATCGAGATCGTCGTCGGCATCGCCGAGGAGCAACAATGCGTAATACCGGAAGTACGCCGTAATCGGGACGTAAAACAGGAGAGCGAAGACCGCGAACAGCACGAGGCCGACGAGGGCGACCAGAATTGCCAGTACTAGGCCGATCGCATCGAGGGCGATGAACAGCAGGATCGCGACGATAGCGAACGGAATCGCCAGTATCAACCCGCCGAGTCCGAGGACGAGTCCGGCGGCGATACCGACGATGAGCTGGAGGACCCAGACCAGCAGCAGGTAGACGCCGTAATCCGCCCAATTCGCTCGTAGCGTCGCCCGGAACCGACCCCACGAGGCGAGCACGCCGCGGTCCTCGAGCAACATGATCGGCGTGACGAAGTCAGTGGTGAATCGCATCACGATTGTGTAAATCAGCCCCAGCGCGAGCGCGTAGAGGATGTAGAGCAGGAGGAAGGTGGCCGAAACGCCGTCGAGCCCGGATTCCATCGAGAGGATGATGGCTACGGCCGGGACGACAGCGAGGGCGCCGACCAGGATCTGGAGACCGAGTCGGAAGAGGAACAGCCACAGCCCCTTCCCGAGGTTCGCCGAGAAGTAGCGCCTGAGACGCACGTCGGACGAGCGAAGCGACTCGAGAAAGACGAACTCCATGACCGCGGCGACGAACTCGAGGGTGAGCCAGAGCACGAGGACGACCGCGAGGATAGCAAGCACCCAGAAGAGCACGTCGTCGACGGGAAGGTCCGTGGATCCCGTCGGCTGTTCGCCCTCGAACGTCGGGTCATCGGTGCTCGCTCCGAAATTGCCGGGAAATCCCATCCCGCCGATCCCGAACGAACCCACGAAAAAGACGACGAGCGCGAGTTTGAGCCACGTTCCTTTCCGAACCGGTGTCAAGCGGTTTCGCGTGACATCGATCGCATCGCCGAGATCGTCGATAGCGTCCATATTACTCGACGATACTTTCGCAGCAGTGATAATAATACTGTTCTGATGGGCAGTCAGTGAACGGGACGAGCAAACGGTCGGTCGACGGCAGACACGTTCCCCCGGCAACACTTCGAGGAACATTTAACCACAACCGCCGACAGTGCGAGTATGGATATCCGCCGGCTCGCACGAGGATCCGTCGAGTGGAGCCGCATCGAGCGTGTCGTCCGCACGCTGGCGGATCGCTACGACCGCGACTGCGTCCGCGTCGAGTTCCTCGAGGCCGACAACTGGCTCTCGACGCCTTGCGTCATCGACGACGAGTGGTTCGTCAAGATCGTCTCCCGGCAGAACGCGCTGGTCCACGCGGTGCTGACGACCGGTCGCAACGTCGGCGCGTTCTCCGCCGGGAGCGAGGGCTTTTTCGACCGCTTCGACACGCCCCGCGAGATGGTCGAACACGAGTACGCGGCGACCGAACGGATGCGGGAAATCGGCGTCAACGCGCCCCGACCGATCGATGCATTCGAAGTCAACGGCCTCGGCGTGCTCGTCCTCGAGTACCTCCCCGACTTCCGGTCACTCGACGACGTCTCGGACGATATCGTCGCGGGACGAGCGCCCGAACTGTTCGCGATGCTCGCGACCGTCCACGAACACGGGCTCGCCCACGGCGACCTGCGGGCCGAGAACATCCTCCTCTGTGACGGCGAGTTCTACTTCATCGACGCCACCAGCGTCAACGACGACCGCGTCGACGAGACAACGGCCTACGATCTGGCCTGTGCGCTGGCCGTCCTCGAGCCCCGAATCGGGCCGCGGAACGCCGTCGACGCGGCCGCGACGGCCTACGGCCCCGACGTATTGCTCTCCGCGCGGGAGTTCCTCGACTTCGTCCGGCTCCGACCCGATCACGAGTTCGACTCGACGACCCTGCGGAGCGAACTCGAGAAGGCGGCCGATCTGGGCGGGCAGTGACCGAAGGACGACCGGCGGTCGATCGGAACAGCGGCCACAGCACAGGCCAGTGCAGGCACCACGGGTTTTCGCGGGGTGGCGCTATGGTCGCGCATGTGCGCAACGTTTACCGACGACGATGTCGGGAAACGGGTCGAAACCGCCGGCGGCGACGTCCTCGGGACCGTCGAGATGACCGAACCCGAGACGGCCTACGTCGACGTGAACGACGACGCCCGAAACACGCTTCGGGCGATCCTCGAGTGGGAGAACGAGGCGAACGTCGTCCCGATGGACGCCGCGGCCGTCGGCGAGGTCACCGGGACCGCGATTCGACTCGAGGGAGAGCGCGACTCGCTCGCGGCGTCGGACGAGGGAACTGATCCGGTCATCGAGCGCGACGAGAGCACTGACGCGCGAGACGACAGCGACGAACAGCGGACGATGGGGCCGCCGTCCGGAACGCCCGACGAGCCGGCCGCGAGCGAGGAGGGTCGGACCGGCGAGGGCCTCGAGCCCTCGACGGAGGGGATGACCGAGGCGGGTGACGAACGCCACGAGGACTTAGAGGACGCGCCGCCGGAGGGTGAACGGACCGTCACCGAGGACCGCGGGACGGAAGAGGATCGATAAGTGAGCGTTCGAACTTTCCATTAGTCGATACCGTATTCCTCGTCACGGTACGGATCATATCTTCGGCCGCAATTATCGCATTCATAGAATTGTATCCGCCATCCCGGCGTCGTATAGTGTGCTGAGTACGTCTCACGCTTCCCACAACGTGGGCAGATAGTTGGTGGAGACGATTCCATCACTGGTAATGACTAAATGTACCACGATAAATTCGTTCCCTGTACTGAGCACGTAATCCGAATCTCTTCGTTGCTCGGCAGACAGAGCGAATCTCCACAGTGGTCACACGGCTGTCGTCGAGCGTGTTCATAGCAGTGACTGTCTTTCCTCGAGTCGAGCACCATCCACCCGATTCGGGGCGTGTGAACCACCATCAGGATTTTCACCGCTGCCGCCGTCCGGTCTAGTATGAGCCAGCAACTCACCGAACAGGTACACGGCCACTACATCGGCGGCGAGTGGACTGAAGGGGACGAGGACACCTTCGAGAGCGAGAATCCCGCCACCGGGGAGACGCTGGCGACCTTCCAGCGCGGGACCGAAGCCGACGTCGACGCGGCCCTCGAGGCCGCCGAGGACGCGTTCGAGGAGTGGCGCTCCCTGTCCTACATCGACCGCGCGGAGTACCTCTGGGACATCTATCACGAGCTGCGGGAGCGCCACGAGGAGCTGGGCGAGATCGTCTCGAAGGAGTGTGGCAAGGAGATTTCCGAGGGGAAGGCAGACGTCACCGAGGCGTGGCACATGGTCGAGTGGGCGGCGGGCAACGCGCGCCACCCCCACGGCGACGTGGTTCCGTCGGAGGTCGCGGGCAAGGACTCGTTCATGCGCCGGAAACCGCGGGGCGTCATCGGCTGTATCACGCCGTGGAACTTCCCGGTCGCGATCCCGTTCTGGCACATGGCCATCGCCTTGGTCGAGGGCAACACCGTCGTCTGGAAGCCCGCCGAGCAGACGCCGTGGTGCGGCCAGATCATCGCCGAGATGATGGACGACGCCGGGATTCCCGACGGCGTCTTCAACATGGTACAGGGCTTCGGCGACGCCGGCGCGGCCATCACGGACGACGAGCGCGTCGACACCGTGCTCTTTACCGGCTCCGCGGAGGTCGGCCACGAGATCGCCGGCAAGGTCGGCGGCGAACCCGGCAAACTCGCGGCCTGCGAGATGGGCGGCAAGAACGGGATCGTCGTCACCGAGGAGGCGGATCTGGACATCGCCGTCCACTCCGCCGTGATGAGTTCGTTCAAGACCACCGGCCAGCGCTGCGTCTCGAGCGAGCGCCTGATCGTCCACGAGGACGTCTACGACGAGTTCAAAGCGCGGTTCGTCGACATCGCCGAGGACATCGCAGTCGGCGACCCGCTCGAGGCGGACACGTTCATGGGACCGGCCATCGAGGCCGACCACGTCGAGAAGATCAGCCGGCACAACGACCTCGCCCGCGAGGAGGGCGCGACCGTCTTGGTCGATCGGTTCGAACTCGAGGAGAGCGAGATTCCGGACGGGCATGACGGTGGTCACTGGGTCGGCCCGTTCGTCTACGAGATCGACTACGAGTCCGACCTGCGCTGTCTGAACGAGGAGTGTTTCGGCCCGCACGTGGCCCTGATCGAGTACGCGGGCGATATCGAGGACGCGGTCGAGATCCACAACGACACCCCCTACGGGCTCGCTGGGGCGATCATCTCGGAGGACTACCGCCAGATCAACTACTTCCGCGACCGCGCGGACATCGGGCTCGCGTACGCGAACCTGCCGTGTATCGGCGCGGAGGTCCAACTCCCCTTCGGCGGCGTCAAGAAATCGGGCAACGGCTACCCCAGCGCCCGCGAGGCCATCGAAGCCGTCACCGAGCGGACCGCGTGGACGATGAACAACGCCGAGGACATCGAGATGGCACAGGGGCTGTCGGCCGACATCAAGACATCCGAGGACTGAGCAGGTACTCGAGGCTGTCTCGACACGCCCCACGAGGTAGAGTCCCGCCACATCGACGCGGCGTTCGATTTCCCAGCAGTATTAACGGAACGCTCGTCTTTCATTTTCTACTCGCGAACGAATCGCTTATCCGGGGATTCGTGGAAGGGGCGAGTACATGAAGGCAGTCGTTCTCGCGGCGGGGCAGGGAACACGAATGCGACCGCTGTCGGAATCGGTGCCGAAGCCGATGCTCCCGGTCGCCGACCGACCGCTTGCGGCCCACACCGTCGACGCGGCGATCGAGGCCGGAGCCGACGAAATCGTGCTCGTGATCGGCTACGAGGCCGAGACGGTCCGGGACTACTTCGGCCCGGAGTACCGGGGCGTCCCCGTCTCCTACGCCGTCCAGGAAGAACAGGCCGGAACCGCCGACGCGGTCAACGCCGCTCGAGACCACCTCGAGGGGCCCTTCGCCGTCCTCAACGGCGACAACCTCTACGATCAGGCCGCGATCGATCGGCTGTTCGACGCCTGTCCGGCGATCTGTGCGATCGAGGTCGATCGGCCGAGCAACTACGGCGTCCTCAGCACCGAACCCGGCGGGGACCGCGTCACGGAAATCGTCGAAAAACCCGACGAACCGCCGACGAATCTCGCCAACGCCGGGGCCTACGCCTTCCCAGCCGAGGCCCGCGAGTGGCTCGAGGTGCCGGCGAGCGAGCGCGGCGAACACGAGATCACCGACGTGGTCGCCCGCGTGATCGACGAGTACGACGTGACGCCGGTGACCCTCGAGCGCTGGCTCGACGTGGGCCGGCCGTGGGAGTTACTCGAGGCGAACGAGTGGAAACTCGCCGACCTCGAGCGCCGGATCGACGGCGACGTGAGCGAGGACGCCACGCTCGAGGGGCGGGTCGTCGTCGAGGAGGGCGCGACGGTCGAACCCGGCGTCGTGATCGAGGGCCCGGCACTCGTTCGTGAGGGTGCCGAAATCGGACCGAACGCGTACGTCCGCGGCGCGACGCTGGTCGGCCCGGACGCGGAAGTCGGGCACTCGGTCGAGATCAAAAACAGCGTCCTCTCGCGGGGCACGTCGGTCAGTCACCTCTCCTACGTCGGCGACAGCGTCCTCGGCCGGAACGTCAATTTCGGCGCGGGAACAAACGTCGCGAACCTCCGCCACGACGACGCCGATATCGAGTTCACCGTCAAGGGCGACCGCGTCTCCACCGGCCGCCGGAAGTTCGGCGTCGTCGCCGGTGACGAGGCCAAGACGGGCATCAACACGAGTCTCACGCCCGGCCTGAAACTCGAGGGCGGCGCGACTACACATCCCGGCGAAACCGTTGATCGGGACCGATAACCGGTGACCGGTGACGGCGGACCGTCTCTAACGCCGTTCGCCGGCTGTTACCACCGCTTTTGGCGAATGGTTTTCTTCCGGTAGTCGTTGCTCGAGCACCAGTGCTTATGTCCCTCTGCTGACTGGTGGCACGCATGTCGTCGGCGACGGTTCGCGGAACGATCAGGGGGATGGGGAAACGAGCGAATCCGGCGTTTGCGGTCGCTGTCGTAGCGGTTCCGCTCGCCGCACTCGGCTACGCGGTAACGGTCGCGACGATCCAGCAACACACCTTCGTCCACGTGATGGCGGGGATTCTGTGGACGGGGTTCGACGTCTTCATCGGTGCCGTCCTCGGGCCGGTCATCGGCGGTCTCGACGACGAACAGAGCGCGGCGGTGTTCCAGCGGCTCACGCCCAAGACGGCGTTTCTCCTCCCGTCGCTCGCGTTCGTCACGATCGCCGGCGGCATCACGCTGGCTCAACGAACCGGCATGTTTCCCCACGCCGAGTCGTGGCTGGCGCTGTTTACCGCGGCGAACCTCATTCCGATCCTGCTGTTGTTGGGCTGGCGGCTGAACGCGTGGCGCGATCGGCGCTGGCAGGTCCCGTTCGCCCTCGCGACGGTCGGCTCGCTGGCGTGGATCGCGGTCACCGTCGACGGGTTCGCGATGACCGATCCCGCGATCGCCGTCGCGCTCGGAATCGTCACGATCCTCTCGGTGCAGGGTTTCGGCTTCCTGCTACCCGGCGAACTCCGCATGTACAAGGAGATGCGCTCGGCCGATCCCGACCCGTCGATCATTTCCGCGATCGGCCGACAGAACGCGATGCTCGGGGGCGTGCAGGGCTTCTTCCAACTCGTCCTCATCCTCGATATGGTCTATCTGCGCTACGGCGGCTTCCCCGTCTGACTCGAGCGAAAACGGGCGAGAACGGGCGAAGACGAACCTCAAGAGTCTCGGATCGAAGTCGAACGGTATCGAAACGAGAGCGCGGCGAAAGGTGGGACGAGGAGACGGGTGCGGGCGTGACGCTCGGTTCCCGGGAAACCGAGCGCGCGACGGGCCGGAGCGACGCGCAATGCCGGTGAGACGTGAAAAGCGCCTATGCCGGCATCCGTATTGAGAACGTGCCGAGATAAAAAGTCAGCGGTCGGTCCCCGCCACAGCGTGCGATTCCGTGACGGTCACAGTCGCCGATCCCGCAGCGCCGGGAACTCCTCGCGGACATCGGCGACCGTTCCGGAATCGATTTCGGTCGTGACCAGCGCCGGCTCGTCCCCGCTCGAGGCCAGCGAGACCCCCCACGGGTCGTAGACGCTCGAGCGGCCCAACAGGGTGGCGTCGTCGAACTCGCCGGCCCCGTTTACCGTCGCGACGTAGGCCTGATTCTCGATGGCGCGGGCCCGCGAGAGCGTCGTCCAGTGTTCGATGCGCGGGTAGGGCCACGCGCTCGGGACGAGTACCAACTCGACGCCGTCGTCGACCAATCGCCGGTAGAGTTCCGGGAACCGCAGGTCATAACAGGTGGTCACGCCGACGGTCAGCCCGCCGATCGACGCCGTCTCGAGTCGCTCGCCGGGGACCAGCAGCTCCGACTCCGCTGACTCGTAGCCGAATAGGTGGTGTTTCCGATAGACGAGTCGGAGGTCGCCGTCGGCGTCGAACAGCGCGGCGGTGTTTGCCAGCCCGTCGTCGGCCGGCGTTTCGACGGTCTCGGTTTCCCCCAGATCCTCGACGATGCTGCCCGCGAGGACGGCGATCCCGTGGTCAGCGGCCGCCTCACGGATCCGGGTGAACGTCTCGCCCGCGAAGGGTTCCGCGTTGCGCGCGTAGAGATCGAACGCGAAGTAGCCCACATTGAACAGTTCCGGCAGCGCGACCAGGTCCGCCCCGCGAGCGGCGGCCCGCGTCACCGCCTCGTACGCTCGATCGACGTTCGCCTCGACCTCGCCGGCCTCCACCCGAATCTGTGCGAGCGCGAGTGTGAGCGAGTCGCCGGCGTCGGCGCCGGCGGCCTCGGCGTTCGTATCGACGGTCATACTCCTATCGTGGCCTCCACCACCGTTACTGTGTCGTCTGGAGGTCCCGCTCGAGCGCGCGCTGGAGGTTCTCGAGTTCCGAGTCGAGATTGCGCTTGAAGAACTTCTCGACGCCCGGTAGCTTGCCGTCGACGACGAAGGAGTTCTCGAGGCGGGCACCGTCGTCCGTTTCGACGATCTCGTGTGTCCCGGTGACCTCGAGGACCTTTGATTTCCCGACGAACTCGACGTATTCGGGCGGTCTTCGGGTGACGTCCTCGGTGTTTACGGTGACGGTCTTTCGGACGAGGGGGATGGGGAGTTGCACGTGCCAGGTCACCCGTCGTCCGTCCGGATCGTCCACCGAGTACTCTTCGACGACGCTGATCGCCCGGGCGCGGTTCGCCGGATCGGCGATGAACTCCCAGACCCGCTCGGGCGATGCCGACACGTCGAACGACCGGTCGACCCGTACAGTCATGCCCGTATGTGTGCGATTGTCGGATAAAAAGACCGTGGACCGCGGGCGGTCGCCGGCGTCAGTTCGAGCGGTGGCAGTCGGGCCCCGGCCGGGGTCCGTTCGACCCGACTCAACTGATCGTGACGCGCCACGTCGTCGACCGAGCGCGACCCCATTTCTCGATGTCGACTTCGTCTGTCTTCTCCGCGAGATGGGGAAGTCGAGCGCCTACCTGTTTCGACGAGAGTCCGATCGCGTCCGCGATGTTTTTCGCCCGGAAGTACTGCTCGCCGCGGGCGGTGCTCTCGCGGAGGTACGAGATAATTCGCTGCTCTTCGTCGGAGTAGTCGGTCATCGTCCGTGGGTTCTCCTAGGTGGTCGTCGGTCTTAACTTTTAACGGCCGATACGGCCCGATCGCGAGCGGATCGCCGTCGAGTATCGGGGTCGACCCGCGATTCGATCGTCGTCAGTGCCAGTAGAGGTGGATGCCGACGACCGCCAGCGAACTAAAGAGAACGGCCGCGGCGAAGCCCCACGCCGCGGTCACGTCCGGTGCGCCAGTGAGCATTAACAGTGCGCCGATCACCGCGAGCGCCCCCAATGCGAGCGCCAGTCCGACGCCCTTGTCCGTTGTCTCGGATTCCGTAGCCATGTCCGGGCGTTGTGTGTGGGGTCTCTTAACTTCACTCATTCCAACGAACGTTCGGGCCCGGCAACGGGAGCCGAGGGAGACGAGAGAGATAAACGTGCCCGCACTGCAGCGAGCGGGCCGATCAGTTGATCGTCGTGTGCTCGGATTCCTCGTTCAGCGCGAGGTTCGCCGCTATTTCGGCGTTTCGCATCGCGTACTGGGCGGTCTGCTGCAGACTGACGAGCACTTCGCGGATCCGCAGCAGGTCCTCGTTGTCCATCTCGGGCAGCCCCGAGAGGATTTCCTGTTCGAGGTCGTCGATCTCGTGGAACAGTTCGCGGACCTCGTTGGATTTGTCGTAATCGCGCTCGACGGCCGCCTCGACGGCTCGGGAGGTGATCTCGTCGACGAGGTCGTTCAGCTCTCGGATCTGGCGCATCACCGAACTGTCAACGTTCAGCGTGTGCCCCTGGGTCTCGATGACGATTTCGGCGATGTCCTCGCCGTTGTCAGCGGTCAGCTCGAGGTTCTTCGCGATCGAGCGGTAGCCGATCAGCGGAAAGCCGGTGTTCAGGCCGACCGCTCGCGCGAGGTTGGGGTTCTGGTAGGCCGTAAAGATCAGGCGAAGCAGGAGGACGAAGATCTTGTTCGCCTGGCGCTCCCGGTTGAGCGCGCGCTGGGCCAGGTCGGGGTTGCCGTGGGCCAGGGCCTTGATCCCCTCGCCGCGCATCGTCTGGCCGGTCCGCTCGAGGCGCTCGAGGAGGTTGTCGAGCGTGAAGTCCTCGGGGTCGACCGAACAGCGAATCGAGATGCTCTCGGGGGTCTCCTCGATGACGCCCAGCCCCATCAGCTGGGTTTCGGCCTGATAGACCGCGTTGATGTGGTCTGACTCGAGGGCGCCGTCCTCGCGTTCGATGCGGATGATCCGCCGGCCGAGGACGTACTGGGCGACGATCGCGCGCTCGACGGCGTTGGCGTCGAGGTCGTCGGTGTGGATGATCGCTTCCGTTTCCTCCGAACTCGCGGACTCAGGCATCACGGTCAGGGTCCCCTTCCCGCTGGTCCGCAGGGAGACCTCGTCGCCTTTCTCCACGTCGTGTTCGGACGCCCACTCCGCGGGGAGCGTCATCGCCAGCGTCGACGGGCCGAGCCGTTGCACTTTCCGCGTTTCCATACGACACCTTACGAGGGACCCGACCTTAATCTTGACTATATGGTCATTATATAGGATCGGATCGTTATATGGTTGATTTCCGTGACCGTTTCGGCTAGCACCTTATATGCCGATGTGCTGCCGGGGTGGCCCTTAGACACGTCTGCAGACTCCCCTAGACGACGTTCACGAGACGAGTCGTAAACCGTCCCGTTCGGACCTGCAGCCAGCCTCTGAGTTCCTCGTCGACCGCCTCGTCGTCGGTGTCGACGCGCAGCGAATCGATGTCGTCGAGTTTCTCGTCGGCGGCGACGACCGAAACCTCGTCGGCCCGCCGGATCACCGCGGGCGAAATCTGGTGGTTCCCGCGGCCGAAAACGAACCCTTGCCCGCCGATCGGCGAGACGACGATCGTAACCGGATCCGCGAGCACCTCGAGAATGTCCGACTCCGCGGCGTCGCGGGCGAGTAGTTCCCCGCGCTCCGCAGTCGAGTCCGCCGCGTTCCCCTCCGACTCACCGCGGTCGGCCGCACGCCAGACGTCGACGCCCAGCGGCGAGGGATCGATACCCAGTTCTTCCTCGATCGCACCGACGGTGCTCCCGGGCCCGAAGACGTAGGTCCGCCCCGGCTCGACCTCGCGGGCGAATCCCGCGGCCAGCGAGTCGACGCTGCCGCTCGAGACCTGCTTGCTCGACTGGACCGCCGGAGCGACGGGGACCGGGACGACGGCCTTGAGTTCCGTCCGGACCTCCCCCTCGCGGTAGGCGTCCTCGTCGATATCGTTGACCTCGCGGGCCTCGACCCGGTCGAACTCGGCGGCGATCCGGCCGGCGTCGGCCGGCGTCACGCCGAAGACCGACGAGTAGATCTTGACGCCGGCCGGCACGCCGAGCATCGGCGTCTCGCCCTCGGCCGCCTCGAGCACCTCCGCGACATCGACCGCGGTCCCGTCGCCGCCGACGAAGAACACGAGGTCGACTCCGCGCTCGAGCAGCGCGCGGACGGCCGCTCGGGTATCGGCCGCCGTCGTCGCCGCGGTTTCGGTGTCGCTGGCGTTGGCGTCAGCCGGATCGTAGACGACTTCGGGGTCGTAGCCCGCGTCTCGCGCCGCGCGTTCGCCCATCGCGCCGGCGGCCGTGTAGACGGTGATATCGGGCGCACGGCGGTGCAGCGATCGCAGCGCCTCCCGCGCTCGGTCCGGCGCTCGCGGCTCCGCACCGCGGCGGCGCGCCTCCGCCACGTTCCCGTCGGTCCCCTTCAGCCCGACCCGACCGCCCATCCCCGCGATCGGGTTGACGACGACGCCGATGGACTCCATAGTGGAGGGTGGGGACCCCAGCCGGAAAGCCGTATCGCAGGGCTCGTCGAGGCCGGTGTGCCGCTCTGAGATGCCGCCGCGTGCGCAACTCGAGTCCGGTTTGCGGGACCAACTCGGTTTCTGAAAGGTTAAGAGGGATGCGGACGGATCGCCGATCATGTCTGCACTGATCGACGCCGCCGTTCTCGCGACGGAAACGGGAGCCGAACCGGAGCTACCGATGGCCGTCGTCGGCTGGGGGGCACTCGCGCTGGGCCTGCTGGTCACGATCGCGTGGCTTGCCTACTTTTACCGCTGAGGACTCGCGGAGCTTACGGAGAGTCGACCCGCTCGCGGAGCCACGCGGCCGCCTCCGCGACGGTCGCCTCGTCGGTCCCGTTCAGTTCGATCCGGACCGATTCGCCCGGATAGCTCCCGACGGAGACGTCGAACCGCTCGCGGAGTTCGGCGATCCGATCGAGCAGCGCGCTCTCCGGTTCGTCGGCGACGACCGCCTCCCGGTAGGTCGGCGTCCCGGTGAACTCCTCGGCGATCGACTCGAACATCGCCTTCATCTCCGAGGGCACGCCGGGCAGTACGTAGATGCCCTCGAGCACCGCACCGGGGGCAACGCCCGGCTCGTTGTGGAGCGCCCGCGCGCCAGCCGGTAGCTCCGCCGTCCCGGACGCGAGGTCGTCGCGAGTGTAGCCGTCCGCCTCGAGCCACGCGAGGGCGTCCTCGTGTTCCTCGACCGAGCGGCCGAGCGCGGCCGCGACGCCGTCCATGGTGATGTCGTCGTGCGTCGGCCCGAGGCCGCCGGTGACGATCACGGCGTCGTACTCGGCGCGGTACTCGTTGACGACGCGGGCGATATCGGCGACTCGATCCGGGACCGTGGTCACGCGCTCGACGGTGACGCCGCGATCGGCGAGTCGCTCACAGAGCCACGTGGCGTTCGTATTCGTCGTTCGTCCGGCGAGCAGTTCATCCCCGACGGTCACGACCGCGACGTTCATACCGGTCGTTCGACCCCGGTCCTCAAATGGGTCTCGCCCTCGAGTCGATCGTCACTATTGTCAGTGGTCTGTCCTCCTGGCGAGTGATCACTGACGGATATCACATAAAGTAGTAGCCGCGATAACCACAAGATTCAATTTAGGTAATTAGTAACGAAGAGAGTATGTCTCGGAGTCGAACACAACATACCGACGCGGATTCGGCCGCGATCCTCGCCGCGCTGGGTAACAAATACAGCGCGGAAATCCTCTGTGCAGCCGGAACGCCGAAATCTGCACAGGCGCTGAGCGAAGATATCGAGATCCCCATCGCAACCTGTTATCGCCGGATCGAAGAACTCGTCAACGCCGGACTGCTGACCTGTGAGGGGCGACAGCTCTCCGACGAAGGGCGACGGACGAACATTTACCGACGCACACTCGACGAGATCGAAATCGATTTCTCCGACGAGACGCCCGCGTTCTCGCGGAAGCGTCGCACGGAAGCCAAGAACAGACTGCAAGACCAGCTCACGGACTGAGATCGACCGGGTGTCCCGTCGGAACGTCACACGCCGCTCGAGCGAGTAGTGGTGCCGTCACCGCGGATTTCTGTTGCTGCAGTATCTCTCGAGAGAACGTCTAGTACGCCATAGAGCGCCGAGTCCCGTCGGTGAATCTCTGGCCCGCTCGTGGGCGGCCGACCTGCGTTCGATCGCACTCGGCCATCTTTAAGTATTCTCTCGAGAATATAGAGGTATGACCGAACCAGCCGCGGAGCGCGACGACGTGCCCACCGACACGGCGGACGACGGGGTCGTCGGAACCCCTCGCGTCCTCCGCGTCGGGAACGATCGCCCGATCAGGATCAGTGCCGGCCACCGGCTCCAACACCACGACGGCAAGTGTTCGCGACCGCACGGGCACAACTACGAGATCGCCGTCACCGTCACGGGCCGCCTGACGGAGGAGGGGTGGATCGCCGACAAAGGAGATATTACCGACGTGATCTCAGAGTGGGACCACATGTTCCTGCTCGAGGCCGGCGACCCCCTCGTCGAGGCCTTCGAGGCGGCCGGGGACGCCGACGGGGTCGTCGTCCTCGAGCAGCCGCCGACGGCCGAGGTGATGAGCGTGCTCCTCGAGCGGAAACTCGCGGCGGCGCTGCCCGAGACGGTGACCGACGTGGCGGTCCGGGTCAGCGAGACGAGCGAACTCTGTGGAGGGAGCGAGCGCTGAGATGCCGGTTTCCGATTCCGTCGATCGCGAGGCCGGAGCCGAGACCGATTCGGGAGGCAGCGGCGACCGGCCCGAGGGGCTGCCGATCAACGAACTGTTCGCCTCCCTGCAGGGGGAGGGAACGCTCGCCGGGGTCCCATCGGTGTTCGTCCGCACGAGCGGCTGTAACCTCCGGTGTTGGTTCTGTGATTCCTATCACACGTCGTGGGAACCGACCCACGCGTGGCTGGGACTCGAGGAGATCCTCGCCGAGATCGAGTCCTACGACGCCGATCACGTGGTTCTGACCGGCGGCGAACCCCTGATTCACGAGGAGAGCGTCGCCCTGCTCGAGGCCCTCGACGACCGGGGCTATCACACGACCGTCGAGACCAACGGCACGGTCCACCGCGACGCGCCGATCGATCTCGCCTCGATCAGCCCGAAACTCGAGAGCAGTACGCCGACGCCCGAGCGCGCGCCGGACGGCGCGGACGAGGCCGACGCGGAGCAGTGGGCCGAGCGCCACGAGCGCGACCGGATCGACATGGACGCGCTGGCCGGTCTCGTCGAGGACTACGAGTTCCAACTCAAGTTCGTCGTGACCGACGCCGAGGACATGCCGGAGATTTTCGATCTGCTCGCGGACCTCCGCGAGGCCGCCGCCGTCCCGATCCGCGACGACGACGTGCTCTTGATGCCCGAGGGCGCGACCCGCGACCGGCTCGCGGAGACCCGCACCCGCGTCGCCGACCTCGCGATGGACCACGGCTTCCGGTACACGCCGCGACTGCACGTCGACCTCTGGAACGACGCGCCCGAAACCTGAGACTGCACGCGACTCA
The DNA here is from genome assembly GCF_052439245.1 of Natrinema sp. LN54. Taxonomy (NCBI): domain Archaea; kingdom Methanobacteriati; phylum Methanobacteriota; class Halobacteria; order Halobacteriales; family Natrialbaceae; genus Natrinema; species Natrinema sp. LN54. Next base: position 495,196 of record NZ_JBQVRP010000002.1, on the reverse strand, counting down.
TGACTGACACCACCGACACGACCGACACCGCGACCGACGAATCGACTTCCGAACGCAAACGCGCCGTCGTCCTCCTCTCGGGGGGCATGGACAGCGCCACCGCCGCCTACGAGGCCCGCGAGCGGGGCTACGAGATCTACGCCCTGCATACCTCCTACGGCCAGCGAACCGAGGACCGCGAACTCGAGTGCGCCCGCCGGCTCGCCGACGAACTCGACGCGGCCGATTTCCTGCGACTCGAGACCGACCACCTCTCGGCGATCGGGGCCTCGAGTCTCACCGACGACGAGATGGCCGTCGCGGACGCCGACATGGAGAGCGACGAGATTCCGACCTCGTACGTCCCCTTCCGGAACGCGAACCTGCTCGCGATGGCGGTCTCCTACGCCGAGGCGAACGACTGCGAGGCGGTCTTCATCGGGGCACACAGCGAGGACTTCTCTGGCTATCCCGACTGCCGCCCCGAGTTCTTCGAGGCCTTCGAGAACGTGGTCGACGTCGGCACGAAACCCGACACCGAAATCTCGATCGAAGCGCCGTTCGTCGAGCACTCGAAGACAGACATCGCCGAGCGCGGCGTCGACCTCGCGGTCCCCTACGAACACACGTGGAGCTGCTACCGCGAGAACGAACCCGCGTGTGGCACCTGCGACGCCTGCGCGTTCCGGCTGCAGGCGTTCCAGAACATCGGCGTCCGCGACCCGATCGAGTACGCCGAGCGGCCGTCGTACGTCGACGATTCGTAGCGACCGCGTCGCCGCACTCGCCTTCGCGTTCGGCAGTCGATGGAAACCTTCACCATCCGACACGTCGAACGGACCGCTAAGGGCTCGCAATGCGTGACTGGTTCCGAGACGACGACGGAGGCTGGCAGATTCCGGACGGACGACGCGGCGAGTTCGTCGCGCTGCTCGTCGGACTCCCGTTATATATCGCGTATCTCCGCTGGGATATCGGACTCCCGCAGCCCCTCGAGTACTGGCCAGTAGTGCTTGTCGGGGCGTGTTGCGGGCTATTCTACGTGACTACCTATCGGGACCGCATCGCCGACCGCGTTCCCGACTACACCCCTGACTGGGCCGACGCGGGGCAACTCCTCTCGCTCCTCCTCGGCGGCGCCGGTCTGAGCCTCCTCAGGCTCGTTCACATCGCCGATCCGACGCTGGTGTTCCTGCTTTCGGCGTGCGGTACAGTCCTGCTGTGTTACGCCGTCAGGCTGTGCTCGCCGGTCCACCCCGGCCTCGAGCCGCCGCCCCGCGGGGCTGAACCGCCGCCGGCGGTCGATGGGACGGACCCCGGCGTCGATCGCTGAGACGATCGTCTTACCACGCCGCCTCGAGCACCGCTTCGATTTCGTCGACTGAGGGGTCCAGTCCCGGCGGTGCGTTCGCCATGAACGGGTCGTTCAGGATCGACTCCGCGACCGCGGTGAACGCCGCGGGCTCCGGGCCGTCGACCTCGCGGAGTTGAGACGGGAGGTCGAGCCCGTCCCGGATCGCCGCGACCGCCTCGACGACCGCAGCGCCGTGGTCTGCGGCACTGTCAACGCCGAGCGCGGTCGCGAGCATCCCCGCCCGCGCGTCCACGCCGTCCCGATCGAACAGGTACTCGAGGACGTGGGGCGCGACGACGGCGTGAGCCACTCCCTGCTGGACGGCGTCCGTTCGCGCGAGCCCGTGGCCGAAGGCGTGAATGATCGAGGCCGTCGTCTCGCCGGGCCGCGAGATGCCGTACTGGACGAGCACGATCCCCTCGAGTATCGTCTCGAACGTGCCGGTATCGCGGTTTCCGTCGCCGAACGCGCCGAGTCCGTCCGCGAGTTTCTCGAGGCCGTGTCTGGCCGTCGCGTCGGTCACCGGCGTCGCGTTGCTCGCGTAGAGGGTCTCGATTCCCTTGTCGAAGCCGTTCATGGCCGACCCCGCGAGCACCGACTCCGGCGTGGTCGCGACCAGTTCGGGATCGTAGACCGCGGCCGCGGGCATCAGTCCGGGACCGGAGATGTCCCCGCCGATCTCCTCGTCGACCACCCCCGAATCGGGCGAGGCGGTGACGCCGGCTACCATCGAGAGGTCCGCGCCCGCGAGCGTGGTCGGCACCGCGACGATCGGCACCAATCCCTCGTCAGGGACCGAAAGCGTGCCCGATTCGGCGAACTCCCGGCCGGCGGCCGCCGGGCCCCGATCGGTCGCCGCGAGGACGCTGATGACCGTCGCGACGTCGAGGCTGCTGCCGCCGCCGAGGCTCACGAGCGCGTCGGCGTCGACGTCCTCGAGCCGGTCGCGGCCCTCGAGGGCCGTCTCGAGGCGCTTCTCCGGCGTCGTCTCGTCGAAGACGCCGGCGAGCCGATCTCCGAGCCCCGATTTCACTGGTTCGATCACCGTTGGCGTCTCACCCACCGTCGAGCCGCAGACGACCAGCGCGCGTTCGAGGCCCTGTGCCTCGAGTTCGGCCGCGAGGTCGTCGACGCAGCCGGCACCGAACCTGATGGTCGACGGCTCGTACTCGAACCGAAAGGCCGGATCGCGGTCGCTCGAACTGGACGGAGTCATGGCTGTCCGTACGACCGACGTGCTGTTAAAGGGACGCGGCGGTGCTCCGATCGAGGCGGTTATCAGACGCTGAAATCGATACTGAGCTGCCGCTCGGCCCGGTCGGCCCACGGCCGCAGGATCGCGTGGACCGCCTCGTTCATCGGCGCGTCGATGTCGACCGCGTCCGCGTGGCGAACGACGGAGCCGTGCAGCGCCTCGAGTTCCAGCCGCTTGTCGTGGGTCAAATCGTAGTGCAGCGACGAGTACATCTCCGGCTCGAGGTCGCGCGCGAATTCGAGCCACTCGTCGACGGTGTCCTCGGGGAGGTCGACGCCCTCGGCCCTGCCGACGGCACAGACCTCCTCGATGAGCCGGCGGTACATCGCCCACGAGGCGTCGGTCTCGCGGATCTCGCCGACGGGGAGCCGGGTCGTCGCGGTCATCCCCGCCTGCGCGCAGATGAACGCGAACTTGCGCCAGAGTTCGACGCGAATGTCCGCGGCGAGCACCGCGTCGACGCCCTCGCTCTCGGAGAGGGCCGCGTCGAGTCCCTCGATTCGGGCGGTCCGCTCGCCGTCGAGTTCGCCGTAGACGAACCGCGCCGGGCCGCCGGTGTGTTCGACGACCCCGGGCTCGCCGATAGTCGAGAAGATGTAGGCCACGCCGCCGACGACGTGGTCCGCGCCGATTTCCTCGGCCAGCCACCCCTCGTTGTCGACGCCGTTTTGGAACGAGACGACGGCCGTGTCGTCGCCGAGTAGCGGCTCGAGGTCCGGTGCTGCGTCTCGCGTGTCGTGGGCTTTCACGCAGAAGAGGACACAGTCGCACGGCCCGATATCGGCCGGGTCGTCGGTCGCCGGGAGGTCGATCGCCGCGTCGCCGCGGACGCTCTCGAGGCGCAGTCCGTCGGACTCGAGGGCGGCGAGATGGTCGCCCCTCGCGACGAGGTGGACCTCGTGTCCCGCGTCGGCGAGGCGGGCTCCGAGGTAGCCGCCGACGCCGCCGGCACCGAAGACAGCGAATTTCATACACTCCGTACGGACAGATCGGTCAAAGGGGTTGTGGGCTGCCGGGCTCGCTCGAGCGTCAGTACCGGTCGTCGGAACCCGGCGCTCGAGTCGTTTGCTCGCGTTGGCGTTACCGCCCCGAACCTCCCGTGTTGCAGCGACCGTTACCACCCCGCGACGTAACGGACGGTATGGGCGGTCCCGATCTGGAAGACGGGGGCGGATCGGCCGATCCCGACCGCGACGACTCGTCCGCGTCGCCGAGGAACTGGGCCGCGAGGTCGCGATGCCGGCGCGGGCGCGGGAGATCGTCGGGCACTGAGAGCGAGCGTTCGACGGCGGTCCGTCAGGGACCCGGAGGAACGCTTCGGCCCAACCCTTACAACGCCCGACCCGTGGTGAGCTAGTATGGACCTTCAGCGAGGCGGCTTGGAGGACCTCGAGGGGCGACTCCGAACGGCGATCAGCCGAATCAGTGAACTGCAGGCGGGAATGCGGGTGACGTCCGACGAATTCTTCTCGGACCCGTTCATGTGCGAGCACACGCAGTTTCGCTCGTTTCCCGCGTTCTGCGAGGCGAGTCCGTGGTCGCTCGAGAGGCCGCGGACCATCCAACGGGTGAACAGACGGCGACTCGACGCCTACGTCGCGGAGACGACGGACTTCGAGAGCTGGGAGGCGATGAAGACGCAGGCCGCCGAAGAAGAGATCATCGATCAGGCCGTCTCGGACGTTTCGTGAATCACGCGAGTCCCGGAACGGCGTGTAAGCCGTAATAGAGTCCGAAGCTGAGGATCCCCGCGCCGACCATCGAGCCGACCCACGATCCGACCGTGTAGCCGACTTTTCGACCCGAGACGCCGCCGCCGGACGAGTTCGCTGCGAGGCCGCTGCCGACGATACTCGCGATCATCACCTTGTTGAACGAGATGGGGATGCCGAGGACGATCGCCAGCTGGGCGATGAGAAACGCCGGGATGAGAGCGGCGATCGACCGTCGCGGGCCGAGCGAGGCGTACTCGTTCGAGACGGCCTGGATGAGCCGCGGCCCGCGCGTCCACGCGCCGAGGAGGATGCCGCCCCCGCCGAGCGCGAGCAGGTAGATCGAACTGAGTCGGAGATCCGATTCGAAGACGGTTTCCAGCGGACCGGTCGCCAGCCCGACCTGCGTGCCGCCGCTGGTGAAGACGACGACGAGGCCGAGGGCGATCAGGAACTGATCGATGCCCGCGGTCTCGTCCCGCCGGAGGAGCAGCCGCGTTGTCCCGAGCGCGGCGATCCCGACGACGGCGCTGACGAGCACCATCCCGACCGTGTACGGTCCGACGAGTCGGGTCGAAACGAGGTGGTACCGAGCGGCGACGAACCGCGCGACTGAGCCTTGTGCGCCCGATTCGGTCGGAATGATCGTCAACTGGATGTTGGCGAGTGCGTAGCCGACGGCACCGGCGAGCGCGGGAATCCCGACATCGTCCGGAATCGCGTCGCTCCGGAGCCCGCGAGCGAGTCCGTACGCGAGGATCCCCTCGACGATTGGGATCGCAAACCAGAATCCGAGAATGACGGCGTATTCGTGTACTGCAAAGCCGCCGCCGAGGGCGATTCCGGCTCCGATCATCGCTCCCGTGACGGTGAAGGCCGACGGGATCGGGTAGCCGTACGAGTTGCCGACCGTGATGAGCGTCGCGGCGGTGACCAGCGCCGCGGCCGCCGCCAGCGGCGTGATGGTGACGCCGGTGACGAGATCCTTCCCGATCGTTTCGGAGATGCGCCCGCCCTGCAATACCGCGCCGAGCCCGGCCACGAGACCGACGAGTAACGCCGCTCGAAGGACTGACAACGCGTTCGCGCCCACGGCGGGCGCGACGGGTGCGGAGTTGCTATTGACACCGACCGTGTACGACATGAAGAGCGCCGCGACGAGCGCGATACTCAGAACGAGCAGTACCGAAGCCATTCGTTAGACCACGCTCGATCGGTCGCCGCGTCGTTCGCCACCCGTCGAAGCGGTCCGGACTCCCCGTCCTCTCATTTGGCTACAGGGTACCATCTGGAAGCGATGAATCCGTCGATCTCCCCTATATCACCGTTTATTCTGCCAATATTCGAGATAACATATGACCGAGAGCGGACGGCCGCCGCGCCGTCTCGGCTCACGGGGCACCCCCGAGCGGGCCCGATTCTCGCACTGTCGGACGACGGTCAGTAACCACTCGATCGCGTCTCGAGTGCGATCGGTGTGTGCATTGATTTGTCCGACGGGATCACTCCCCCGCGAGTCGCTCGACCGCCGCCGCGAACTCCTCGCGGGTGTTGACGTTCTCGAAGGTCTCGAGGGTCGCGTGCTCGCGGACCTCGTCCTCGTCGACGACGACGTAGTCGAGTTCCAACAGCGGTTCGACGATTCGCCGCTCGCCGCGCTCGAGGGCGCGCTCGCAGGCGTCGACCATCGCTTCGGTCCGGTAGACGGCCTGTGTCGTCTGAAACCACTGGTCGTCGAGTCGGGGCACCGCGGCCTCGCGGCCGGCCGCCCGTTCGAAGAGGTGGTCGACGAGGTCGGGGTCGACGAACGGCATGTCGCAGGCGACGACGGCGGCGTACTCCCCCGCGGCGTCCCGGAGGCCGGTCATGATGCCCGCCATCGGCCCGCGGTCGGGGACCGGATCGACCGCGACGGACACCGCCGGCCCGCCGTCGAGCGCCTCGCGGATCGCCGGCACCTGCTCGTCCCGGCAGTTGACGACGATCTCGTCGACGACCGGCTCGAGCCGATCGACGACGCGGCGGAGCATCGGCGTGCCGGCGAGGTCGGCGACGGCCTTGTCGTCGTCGCCGAAGCGGGTCGAGTGGCCGCCGGCGATGACGACGCCCGTGCGCTCGTCTCGGCCAGTCTCGGGGGGCATGGGCGACTGTTGGTCGACCGATCGCAAAAGTGTGCGGTCCCGGCGGTGGGTCGGCACGGCTCGAGCCAACTGTCGACTCGATCCTGCTCACGGCGGAATGGATGTCACCGGGCGGCTCCCGACTCGTCCACTGTCACCCCGGCCAACTCGAGCCACGGATCGGCCGCCGACTCCGAACAGACGCGTTCGACCACCGGTTGGTCACACTCCTCACAGACCGACCGGATACCGACGCGGGGCCGCCGACAGCAGTGCTCGAGACGCTCGGCGGTGATCGGTAGCCGCTCGCGACAGGTCGGACAGTCGGTCCGCAACAGTCGCAGCCCCGTCAAGAGGTCGCGCCGCTCACCGACCTCGAGCGCGTCCCAGCCGTCGATTCGAGCTCGGAGTTCGGCCGCCGCGGCACTGTCGGCCGCGAGCGCCGCAGTCGATTCCCACCGGACCCGCTTCTGACCATCCAGGACGAACGCGGTCTCGCTGACTCGCTCGCTCTCGTCGGCCCCGAGCATCGATCCGATGTCGGCCGCGCTCGGGTCGGCCGCGTCGCCGCTCGAGAGGCGGTCGTTCCACCGCCGTCGGAACGCGGGCGCGAGTCGGATCCCTCCCTCGTCGGCCGTCGCAACGCCGGCGGCGGTCAGGACGCTCGCGAGTCCGTCGGGGGAGACCGTCTCGATCGTCGGAGTGTCCGCTGTCGACTTGCCGAATCGCTCGAGGAGGCGGTCCGGGAGGTACCGTCGGGTGATCGTCGGGGTGCCCGGAACGAGGTAGCCCCGGAGGCGGATGAGAACCAGACAGACGCCGAACGCGAGCGCGCCGGTGATCGCGGACCCCGCGACGGCGAGGCCGGCCGCGAGGGCGAGCGCGATGGCGACGTTCACGGCGGTACACGGCAAACACCGATTGTCACCGGTGTACGCGGGCTGCTCGAGCCGAGCGACTACCTCTGGAATGTCGACCATCACCGGTCACCCCGTGGTACGCGTCGAACGGTGAAAAAGCGCCACCGTAAGCTCCGGCGAGCACCGTCGGCCGACGGAGGCGACTCGAGCCAGAACGGGTCGGGAACCCGATGTTCCCCGCCACCGGTGGACGGGTACCCTCTAGGGCCCGTCCGAGTCACTCTCGTCGCCCTCACTGGGGGCGCGGAACGGCCGACAGATAACGCGTCCACAGAATTACATCTATTCAATAATCATACTCATTTAGCCTGTCTCGAGAACCCCTGAACTAATTGACAAGTATTATCAAATCACGAGGTGGCGGCAATTGTGCCGTGGTATCATGGCACAAGTATCCACTGCGTCAGACATGACGGTCGCGGAACAACGCGATCTGGCGACGGCCCTCGGCGTTGAGACCCCAGGGGACGGGGCGATAACGTGGGAGCTACTCGCGGGACAGATCGAACCGCGGTCCGACTCGACGTTCGCCTCTCGAGGCGACGCGATTCGGGCCGATCTCGCCGGGCGACTCGATCGGGAGTCGCTCGAGCGGGAGCGGGCGGCTATCGCGGACGAAATCGGTCGCTTGCCGGCCGTTCGCGATGCGGGCGTACCGGACGAGCAACACGGACTGTATACGGCGGTCGCGGAACCCGGGTGGCGTCTCTACGACCACCTGCTCGAGATCGGCTTCTTCGAGAGCCTCGACGAGAACCTGCCGCGGTTCACGGCGGATCACGTCGAGACGACGACGCGCGAACTGATCCTGACTGACCCGCTGTCGTCGGCGCTCGACGACGTCGGGTTCGACGAGTCGGAGAAGACGGCGCTGCTGGTCGACGTCGCGAACAACGACGAGCGGCTGGCCCGGTGGGTGCCGTCGAATCAGATCCCGGCGGGCGTCGAGTTCGAGACCGACACCGTGCCGCCGCTCCACCAGCGCGCGATGGGCGGGGCGCTGCTGTGGATCCGCGGGCTCGACAGACACCTCTGGCAGAACGAGGTGCTGGTCACCGACGACCTCCTCGACGCGGCGGTCAGGTACGTCAAGGCGATGCTGGGCGGGCTGTTCGTCTCGGCGACCGCCGCCTGCGATCTCGCCGGCGACGAACGCTTTACGGACGAACAGCTGACGGCGGCGTTCACCGCGGGCTCGGCGGTACAGATCGTCAGCCAAGAGGAGCTGTTGCACACCGTCTTCTACGTCACGGACGAGATGCGCGCTCCCAGCGAACTGAGGTGATCACGCATGGCACTACGCAACGACAGGGCCGTTCAGGCCGCACGCGAGATCGAACTGCGAGAGATCGAGGACGGCTACACGCTGGTCGGGGGTCCAGACGACTCGGTCACCGAACAGCACGATACCGACCGCATTCCGGAGGTCGACGTCGATCAGGAGATGCTGAGCGGGACCGGCGACGACCCCGAGTCGTGGCTCATGTACGGCGGGAACTACGAACAACACCGGGCCACGCCCGCCGACACGATCACGCCCGAGAACGTCTCCGACCTCGAGCTCGAGTACGAGCTGTCGGTCGGGACGGGTTCGAGCATGGAGGGGACGCCCATCGTGATCCCGGGCGACCCGCCGGTCATGTACCAGACGAACGGGCCGAATCACATGAAGGCGATCGACCCCCGCGAGGGGGAGGTCCTCTGGAGCTACACCTACGCGGTCCCGATCGGGGTCGAGCTGTGCTGTGACGACAACAACCGCGGGGCCGCCGTCTACGGCGACAAGGTGTACATGACGACGCTCGACTCGGGCGTCGTCGCGCTGAATCGGTACACCGGCGAGGAGGAGTGGTACACGAGCACGGCCGACCACGAAGAGGGGTACTCCGCGACGTGGGCACCGGTGATCCGTGACGGGACGCTGTACACGGGCAGCGCCGGCGGCGAGTACGGCGTGCTCGGATTCATGGCCGCGCTCGATGCGGAGAGCGGCGAGATCCAGTGGCAGACCGAGACGCTCCCGGAGGACGAGTGGGTCGGCGCGAGCCGCGAGCACGGCTGCGGGACGACCTGGATGACGCCGACGATCGACGAGGACCGCGAGGTCCTCTACACGGCGGTCGCGAACCCCGGACCGGACTTCGACGGCACGGTGCGGCCGGGACCGAACTTCCCCACCTGCGGAACCATCTCGCTGGACCTCGAGAGCGGCGAGTGGGAATGGGGGTTCCAGAGTAGCCCGCACGACGTCTGGGACTACGACGCGGTCGCGCCGCGGGTACTGATTCGCGATGTAGATGTCGACGACGGACCGTCGAAGATGGTCGTCGGTTCGGACAAGACCGGCTGGGTGTACATGATGGACGCCGAGTCCGGCCGGCTCCACGAGCGCAGCGAGGAGATCTGCCAGCACATCAATATGTGGGAGATGATTCCCCACCTCAGCTCGGACGAGCGGATCCCGTTCGTCCCCGGCGCGCCGGGGGGAAACGACTGGCAGCCACCGTCGTACAACCCGGAAACCGGATACGTGTACGTCGTCCATCAGAACTTCCCACAGGACCTGATGTGGCGCTACGAGGAGTACAGCGAGGGCAACCCCTACTGGGGCGGCGATCTCTCCGACCCGGCCGAGGAGTTCCCCGACGAGTGGAACGAGTCGATCACCGCTTTCGCCGCGATCGATCCCGCGACGGGCGAGCGCGTCTGGCGCGAGTGGATCGAGAGCGAGGACAACCACTACATGTGGGGCGGGTCGCTGTCGACTGCGACCGGACTCGTGTTTAACGGCACCCAGAACGGCAACTTCGTCGCTTACGACGGCGAGAGCGGCGACCGCCTCTGGGAGTACGAGTTCGACGTGCCGATCAGCGCCTCGCCGATGAGCTGGTACGATCCCGGCGAGGAGAAGCAGTACGTGGCCGTCCAGGTCGGCGGCAGCGGCTGGCTCCGTCAGGGACCGCGCGGCGACACGCTCGCCGTGTTCTCGATGGACGCCTGAACACAAGACAGCATCCACACAACAATGTCAAACGAAAACCAATCTCGCGACGACGTTTCCCGTCGCGGCGTGCTGAAAGGCACGGCAGCGCTCGCCGGGACGGCCGCGATGGCCGGTACCGCCGGTGCCTACCGCGACGAGATCGACTTCCGACTGCCGGCCACACAGAACGACGGCGAGGGCCGGACGCTCTCGCTGCTCGGCATCGTCGGCGGCTGGGTCGGCGTCGCACCCGCAGAGATCGACGGCGCATCGAACCCGCCGCTGCGGCTGATCGAAGGCGAAGAGAACGAGATCGTCTGGACGAACGGCGACGGCTCGCGTCACAACTTCACCCTCGAGGACGAGAGCGGCGACGTGATCGAGGCGACCGATTTCGTCGAAGAACAGGGCGAGTCGACCTCGCTCACGATCACGCCCGAAGGGGAGATGGCGGACTACTACTGCGTTCCGCACCCGGTCCAGATGCGCGGTCCGGTCGAACTGATCGATCCGGACGAGGTCCACGAGTTGCGGGTCCAAGTCGAAGACCAAGAGGGCGAGCCCCTCGGCGCGGAGGTGTTCGTCGGGGATCACCACTCCTTCTCCGACCCGTCCGCGCGGCCGAGTCCACCCGAAGAGCAAACGGAGGAATCGGAAGCACAAGAGACGGACCCGGATCAGGCGACGGACGCGGAGGAAGGAGCCGAAGAGACGACGCCGGAAGCGGACCAGACCTCGGAGGACGAGGACGGAGACGGAACCGGGGACGAACAGGGCCAGGAAGACCCGCCGGCGATGGCCCGCTTCGACATGCTCGAGGACGGCGAGTACGACCTCGAGGTCTGGACCTACGGCCACGAGCGGGTGACCGACACGGTGACGATCGACGGCGACGACACCGAAGTCACCGTCACGCTCTCGGCCACCGAACCGGGCGAGCCGACTGAGACCTACTCGCTCGCACTCGAGGAGGGCCAGTGGGTCGGCCAGGAGCCCGAGGCCATCGCCGACGAGACGAACCCGACCCTCGAGTTCGAGGCGGGCGAGACCTACGCGATCGAGTGGGAGAACGCGATCGGGCGACGCCAGCCCGAACGGGAGAACCGGACCTTCGAACCGCTGCCCGGCCACAACTTCGTAATCGCCAGCGACGGCGACACGAACCAGTGGAACACCTACGTCCGATCCGCCTTCCTCGACGAGGAAGGCGAGACGCAGTCCGTCGAGTTCGTCGCCGAGGAGGACATGGGCGTCTACCTCGACCAATCCCAGCTCGAGGCGGTCGGCGAGATCGACGTCGAGTAGCCCACCGCTCCGCCGATTCGCCGTTTTTTCGCACCCTCTCGGCCTCGGGAGACACACAATCAGACCGACTTCTCACTCCGCCGTCTCGCCACGGCGCTCGCGCTCGAGGGTCGTCACGAAGACCCCCGCGATCACGACGAGACCGCCGGCGATCGTGACCGCGTCGGGGACCTCCGCGAGCAAGACGAGCGCGAGCAGGGTCGCGCCCACCGGCTCGCCGAGCCACGCGACGCTGACGACGACCGACTCGAGGTGCTCGAGGACCCAGTTGCTCACCGTGTGGCCGAAGACGCCGGGGCCGACGGCCAGCCCGAGAAAGAGCAACCACTCGCGGGGCGGGTAGCCGACGTAGCTGTGGCCCTGCACGCCGACGAGACAGAACAGCGCGAGCACGCAGGCGCCGTAGACGACGGTCACGTAGGGAAACAGCGGCACGCGCTGGCGGATCGAGCGGCCGGCGAGCACGTAGCCGGCGACGGTCACCGCGCCCAGCACGGCGAGGGCGTTGCCGTACGGCGTCGCACCGGAGAGGGCCGCGCCCCCGGCGTCGCCCAGCGACATCGCGGCGGCCCCGACGATCGCGACGGCGATTCCCGCCGCCGTCTCGCGGCCGATCCGCTCGCCGAGGACGAGGCTCGCACCGAGGGCCACGAAGATGGGCTGGCTCTGGACGAGCGTGACGCTCGCGGCGACCGTGGTGTGCTCGAGGCTCTCGAACCACGCCGCGAAGTGGACCGCGAGCGCGAGGCCGGCGACGGCGGCGCCCGCCAGATCGCGCCGCGAGAGTCGCGCGAAGGCCGCGCGGTGTCGGGTGACGGCGAGCGGCGCGACGAGTATCGTCGTAAAGAGGACCCGATAGAAGGCCGCGACCGAACTCGGGGCCGCGCTCCAGCGGACCAGAATCGCGCTGGTACTCGTCGCGAACACCGCGACGGCGAGCGCGACCGCCGGCGTGACCTCGAGGTCGGTTTTCACACGTGATCGCACTCGCTCGAAGGGCCAAACGGGTTCCGGAACGAATCGTCGGGTCGCTACTCGTCGGGGAGTCGCGAGCCGCGGTAGATCGATGCGATCTCGAGGTCGACCTCGTCCAGTCCGACGATGATGTCCTCCTCGGGATTCAGGTCTTCGGCGTCCCACTCCTCGAGGAAGGCGACGGCGTCCTCGCGGTCGGCGTAGGGACGCGGGTCGATCCCCATCGGATCGTCGGCTGCCTCTTTGTCGGTGATGAGGACGAAGTGGGCCTCGGTCGCGTCGATGAGGTCGCCGGTCCGGCGGTCGACCGTCCAGGCTCCGGTGATCGGCGAGTCCGGCGTCGACGAGGCGATGTAGGCGAACAGACAGCCCGGCGACTCAAAGGTCGCTCCCAACCCGTTTTCGTGAACGAGTTGCCCCCGACCGCCGAAATATTCCTGGACCGACATGTTACAGACCGCACAGGAGTCGTCGTCCCCGAACTCGACCGGTCCCTCCTCGACGCCCTCCATCGTCGGTTCGTACACCTGCGCCTGCGAGTCGTCGTCCTCGTCGTCGCCGCCGAGACACCCCGCGATGCCGGCGATTACGCCTCCCCCGAGCGCACCCAACAGCCCCCGTCGCTCGAGTCCGTCGCGTTCAGTCATGCGCCGCTCTAGCGCCGCGACCGCCAAAACGAGCGTGGTACACCTCTCGAACCCGAACGGAACGGCGTTCGTCGCGATCGATCTCGCCGATCACTCGAGTTGGGCTTTCGCCAGCCGGTGGCGCGCCCGGAACATGGCCTCGAAGCCGAGCGTCGAGAGGGGTTCGACCGCGTCGCCGAGCCCGCCGAACGGGAGTTCGTACTCGACGCGATCCCGAACGATCGTCCGATCGCGGTCGGCGTAGAAGGTGTGGGTGTGCTCCCAGTGGTCGAACGGGCCGTGAACCATCTCGTCGCGAAAGTACGCCGACCCCTCGCCGCGCTCGCGGTCCGTGATCACCGACGTCCAGTGCTGGCGCGGCCCCACGCCGAACGGGCGCATCGATAGCGCGATCTCCGATCCAGGCTCGAGCACGTCCGGCTCCGGCTCGCCGTCGGGACCGATCACGCGCTCGACGCGTAAGTGCAGCCAGTCGGGCGTGACCGCCTCGAGCCCGGAAATCCGCGAATTGAATGCCCAGACCGATTCGAACGGCGAGTCGACGGTCGTTTCGCGTTCGTACGTCTGCATGAACTGACTGGGTCTACGACGGCGAGCGTGAAAACGTGAATCCCGACGGCGACGACGGAGAGTGCCGAGGGGCTTACTTCAGTCGCTCCTGCAGGAACGAGGGATGGGCCGCGGTGACCCCGTCGATCTCGAGGAGTTCCTCGGAGATGGTCTCGCCGAGGGCGTCGCCGTCCTCGGCGCGCACTTCGGCCATCAGCATGTGGTCGCCGCTGGAACTGTACAGCGCCTCGACCTCGTCGAGGGACTTGAGCGCTTGCGTCGCCTCGACGTAGCGCTCGCTGGCCACGTCGATCCCGACCAGCGCGATCGTCTGGCTCGAGAGCTTCTTCGGGTCTACGTCGGCCGAATAGCCGACGATGACGCCCTCTTCCTCGAGCTGATTGATGTACTTGCGAACTGTGGGTTTCGAGACGTTCGCCCGCTCGGCGATCTCGGCGTAGGACGCCTGTGCGTCCTCCTCGAGAACGTCGAGAATACGGTCTTCCGTCGCCTGCGTACTCATGAGAGTATGTTTTGCTCGGGCGGAAAAATATCTTTTGTATACGAAAACGACGGATATCCGAACGGAAGCAGGCGAAACGGCGGGTATGCGGGCCGCAGTTCGAACAGATAACCGTCGGACTTATTCGCCCGCTTGGCACAGATCCGGCACCGAAATGGTCGATCCGAACCTCGTCAGCGGCTTCGTCTGGATCCTCTGTGGACTCGCGATTCTGGGTCTTGGCTCCCTCATCGCGTTCCGCGGGCGCGTCGACCTCCACGCGAACTACGACGAGTCGGTCGACCCAGCACACGTCGCCCGATGGGCGGGCGGGACGGCCCTGCTCATGGGTGTACTCGTGGTGGCGTACGGCGTCCGCGAGATGCGGTCCGGCTTCGACCCCCGCTTCCTCGCCGGGCTGATCGTCGCCCTTCTCGTCCTGCGGTACCTCTCGAACCTGTTCGCCGGCGGGTTCGGTGCTCGCGAGTAGACCGTCGACAGATCCGACGACGACGGAGTCCGGACCGACGAGTTAATGATCGCTGAAAAGTGAGGTAGATAACATGTTGGCCAGCGATCGCGACCCCCGATCCACCCTTCTCACCGTCGCGCTGGCGCTCGTCCTCCTGACCGCGGGCTGTGCCACGCTGCCGAGTAGCGGCCCGACCCCGGACGACCTCGAGCGAGAAATCGGCGACGCCGAGCCGCCGGACGACGTCGCCGCGACGGTCGAGGTTACCCGGACCGTGGACGGCGAGACGACTCAGTATACGGAAGCCGTCTGGCTCCGAAGCGACGGGAAGAGCCGAATCGAAACCAGCGCCGGCGGCACGGACACCGTCATCGCGGACGACGGCGACGAACGCTGGCACTACGACGCGGGCCACGACTGGGCGACCGGCCTCGAGACCGACCCGAACGCGATGTCGTACCTCGAGGGGCTGTACGCACAGCAAGAGCGCTACCTCGAGGCCTACGAGATCACGACGGCCGAAGCGACGACGGTCGACGGCCGCGACACCTACCGCGTGACGTTCGATCCGCCGGACAACGAGACGATCGAGCGATCGATCAATATCCTGATCGAGGACACCGAGTACGTCATTCCGCTGGCGACCAGCGAGGGCGAGCCCGCCGACCGCAGCGTCGACCGCGTCGAGGTCTGGTACGATCAGGAGACGCTGTTCCCGGTCAAACACGCGATCGAGGGCGACGGGATCGCCCTCGAGCGAACCTATCGAAACCTCTCGATCGACGGCGGGATCGACGACGAGCGCTTCGCGTTCGACCCACAGGCGGCGGGCGCGAACGGCACACACGTCGAGACGGTCGAATTCCCGTCGATCGACACCTACGATACCCTCGAGGCGGCCGACGCGGCCGTCCCGTTCGCGGTCGCCGAGCCGCCGGCAGATACGCTGCCCGACGCGGTCGAACTCGACTCGATCACGAGCTACGAGTTCCCCGACGAGAACCGGACGCAGGTCTCGCTCCAGTACCGAACGCCGGACGACGAGACGGTGTCGGTCACGACGAGCGACGGCCCGCGCCAGTTCGCGGTCGGCGGCGACGCGGTCGCGGTGGGGACCGCGACGGGAACGATCGCCGAAACCGACGAGGGGACGGAATTACAGTGGTCGTGCGGCGACCGGACCTATTCGGTCTTCGCCGACGACGCGTTCGACGACGGCACGGCCGTGATGGTCGGCGAGTCGCTCCCGACTGGCTGCTAACGGAGTCGGGGCCCACTTCTATCTCTATCTCTGCTCGTCGCACTCGTGCGGTTGTGACACTCTCGAATCGGGGCGAGACGAACTAGAAAAACCGAACCGCAGGGATCGCGCGGATCGAGTCTACGTGTGGCGCTCGAGCAGGTCGTAGCTGCGCTCCCACTCGACGTCGTCGTCGAAGTACCGTTCCGCCAGCGGCTGGTCGGGCATCTCGCCGACGGCCTGCTTTTCCTCTTGGTAGGACGGTCGGTCCTCGTCGACGTAGTAGCGGCCGGTCAGGACGGTGCCCTCGTTGAGCACGTCCTCGGTCTCGCGCATCATCTCGGCGGCTTCCTCGCGATTGGTGACGTCGAAGTCGTAGTCGTCGGACTCCTGAACGTCGACGTAGGGGACGTACTGGCGGGCGTCCTTGTTCCACGTCGGACACTGGGTCAGGAAGTCGATGTGAGCGAAGCCGTCGTGTTCGATGGCCTCCTTGATGATCTCCTTTGCCTGATTCGGATTGACCGCAGCGGTGCGAGCGATATAGCTCGCGCCGGCAGTCAGCGACTGCGACAGCGGCCGAATCGGCGTCTTTGCGCTGCCCGAGGGCTGGGTCTTGGACTTGTGGCCCTTCGGGCTGGTCGGCGAGGTCTGGCCCTTCGTCAGGCCGAAGATCTCGTTGTTGAACACGATGTAGGTCATATCGTGGTTCTCCCGCGCCGAGTGGATGAAGTGGTTGCCGCCGATCCCGTAGCCGTCGCCGTCACCGCCGGCGGCGATGACCTCGAGGTCGGTGTTGGCGAGCTTCGCGGCGCGAGCCACGGGCAGCGAGCGGCCGTGGATCGTGTGGAAGCCGTACGTGTCGAGGTAGCTGTTCAGCTTGCCGGAACAGCCGATCCCGGTGACGGTCAGCACCTCTTCGGGCGTCTTGCCGATCTCCGGCAGCGCCTGTTTCAGTGACTTCAGAACGCCGAAGTCACCACAGCCCGGACACCACGTCGGCTGCGGTTCGACGCCGGGGGTAAACTCGTCCCGGTCGATCTCCCGTTCCTCTCCGATAGCGTTGAATGCACTCATGGTTCAGTCACCTGCAGCGGGTTCGATTCGTACCTGTGCGGTCGGTTCGCGGTCCTCGTCGGCGAGGTTGACTTCGTAGCCCTCGACGATCTCGGCGGGCTCGAAGGGGTTGCCGTTGTACTTCAGCAGGCTGGTCAGCTTCTCGCCGAAGCGACCCAGTTCCTTCTGGAGCAGTCCGCGGAACTGCGCGGTGGCGTTCATCTCGACGACCATCGCCTCGTCGACACTCTCGAGGAATTCGGTCACCTCCTGCTCGGGGAACGGCATCATATCGGAGACGCTGAGCCCCTTGACGGAGTGGCCGTTCTCGTTGAGTCGCTCGATGGCCTCCTCGACGGCACCCTGACTCGAGCCCCACGTGATAATCCCGTAGTCGGCCGTCTCGTCGCCGAAGTAGGTCTGCGTGGACTCGCGTTCCTCGTCGAGTTCCCGACGGATCGACTCGAGCTTCTCGAGGCGACGATCCATCTGGAAGACGCGGTTGTCGGGGTCCTCGCTGATGTGGCCGACGGGCGAGTGCTCGTTACCGGTCGCGAGGTATCGACCGCCCTTCTGGCCGGGCAGCGACCGCGGGCTGACGCCGTTCTCGGCGTCCTCGTGGTTGAACCGCTTGAACTTCCCGGAGTTGTCGTGTGCGGCCTCCCGGAGTTCGTCCTCGGTCAGCGTCGACCCCAGATCCGGCTTGGGCTCGCGGTCGAAGAACTCGACGTCGACGTTGGTGTTCTCCCCGGAGAGCTTCTGGTCGTAGATGATGATCGCCGGGATCTGGTAGTCCCACGCGATCTCGAAGGCGAGTCTGGTCTGTTCGTAGGCCTCCTCGATGTTGCCCGGCGCGAAGACGACGCGCTGGGAGTCGCCCTGACTCGTGTAGAGGACGTGCTCTAAGTCGGCCTGTTCGGGCTTGGTCGGCATCCCGGTCGAGGGACCGGCGCGCATGGCCTCGATGAGGACCAGCGGCGTCTCGGTCATCTCGGCGAGGCCGAGCGGTTCGCTCATCAGGGCGAATCCGCCGCCCGAGGAGCCGGACATGGCCTTGACGCCGGCGTGACTCGCGCCCACTGCGAGCGCGGCCGCGGCGATCTCGTCTTCGACCTGCTCGGAGACGCCGCCCATGTCGGGGAAGTTCTGGCTGAGGATGGTGAACACGTCCGTCCACGGCGTCATCGGGTAGCCGGCGATGAACCGACAACCGGCGTCGATCGCGCCGTAGGCGATCGCGTTCGAGCCCGACAGCAGCGCCTGCTCGGTCTCGTGGGAGCCTTCGGGGACACGGAGGTCGTGCTCGAAGTCGTACTCCTCCGTGACGATATCGTAGGCCTCGTGGAGAATCTCGAGGTTCGACTCGAGGATGTCCCCGCCCATGGCGTCCGACATCAGGTCCTCGATGTGCTCGAGATCCATCTCGAGCAGCGCCGCGGTGACACCCACACCGGCGGTGTTTCGCATGACCTCGCGGCCGTGATCGCGGGCGAGCGACCGAAGGTCCATCGGGAAGACGTGCCAATCGTTCTCTTCGGCGCGTTCCTCGAGATTGATCGCCTCGACGTCTTCCTCGCTGACGAGACCCTCGTCGTAGACGATGATCCCGCCCTCGCGGAGGTCGTCTAGGTTCTCCGAGAGGGGTTTGATCTCTTCGTTTCCGTAGTAGGCTTCTTCCTGTGGGTTACGAGCGAAGGAGTCGCCCAGCGCGAGCAGGAAGTTGTAGCCGTCGCCACGTGACTGTACCTCGCGGTCCGCGGCTCGGATCTCGACGTAGGTGTGGCCACCGCGAATCCGCGACGGATAGTGGCGGTGTGTAAATACGTCGAGCCCCGAGCGCATCAGCGCCTTGGCAAAGTTCTGGCTCGTCGAGTCGATTCCGTCCCCGGAACCGCCCGCGATTCGCCAGATGAGTTCGTCGCTGCTCATAGGTGGATCAGTGGCCGATGGGCCAACCGTACCCGGATTTTCGTCCTACCGTACCTAAAGCCTTTGCTATAGATTACCAAGGAACTTTCGTGAAGAATGGACAGCCATTGAAGAATATGTATGAAAGATCATTACTATACTCGGGCCTCGAGCGTATAATTGTCCACATTCGTTCGGGGAACGGAAGTCGCGTTTGCAGCCATTGAACTGCTACGACGTGTTCGGCCGTTTTTTCGGTCGCTACTCGAGGCCGGCGGGTTCGACCGGCTCGAGTCCGGTCTCCGCGACGAAGTCGTCGAGGAAGTCGGCGCGGTCGGGAATCTCGCTCGGGTGGTGTGAGTCGGTGCCGACGGTCACGGCTACGTCGTGTTCGCGGAGGACGGTGAGAAATCGCTCGGAGGGGTGGACGATCTCGGCGTCGGTCAGCGCCCGGCCGGCGTTGATCTCGGGGACCGTTCGGGAGTCGGCGAACGCCCGCGCCACCTCCCGGTACTGCGCCTCCGTCGCCCGCCCCCGCAACGGCGGCGTCCGCTCGAGCAGGTCGACGTGAGCCGCGATGTCGAACAGTTCGGACTCGACGAGCGCGATCAGCGTCTCGAAGTACTCGTCCGTGACCGCGTCGCGTTCGTCGTCGGACATCGCCGCGAAGTTCGACGCGACTTGGACGTTGTTCCCGCCGATCCCGTGGACGCTCCCGATCGCGTAGTCGAAGTCCGCCTCGTCGAGAAACGCATCGATCGCGTCCTCGTCGCGGGGATCGTAGTCCATCTCGACCGCGTCGTAGATCTCGAGGTCGAACTCCTCGCGGAGCCGCTCGATCCCCCGTCGCCGGCGCTCGTAGGTGAGATCGAGGTTGAAGCCGTAGAGGCTACGCATCGATTCGGGTCCCGCGCGCGAGGCCACGTTACAGTGGTCGGCGAAGCCGACGCCCTCGAGCCCGGCCGCCTCGGCGGCGCGCACCATCCCCCTGAGAAAGTCGCCGTCCGAGTAGTTCGAGTGGACGTGAAAATCGCGCATACGCCGTCGACCACGGAGGGTCGGTTAGTAGTTTCGCTCGCGGAACACGTTTCGAACGAGCGGTGAACCGCCGCCTTACCCTGTCTGACAGCATACATATTCGATACTCGAGGGGAGTAACACCGGGGTAATCACCTAACACCGGTATCCGCGAGCGCTTAAGTCCGATACGTCCCCATTCAAGGATACGGATACATTCAAATGTCACAGCAGAAATCCGATTACGTAGACGACGCCGAGATCGACGCGACGCTCGACGAACTCCCGACCGACGAGGCCGTCGCAGAGGCCGTCGAAAACCTCGAGGAAAACGGCTTCGACGTCGTCGTCGCCGACTCGGCCGAGGAAGCCCTCGAAGCGATCCAGTCGCAGATCCCCGCCGGCGTGTCGGTGATGAACGGCCACTCCACGACGCTCGAGGAGATCGGCTTCGCCGACTACCTCTCCGAGGGCGACCACGAGTGGGAGAGTCTGGCCGACGAAATCTGGAGCATCGACGACGACGCGGAGCGCCAAGCCGCGCGGCGAGCGTCACAGACCGCCGACTACTTCCTCGGCGGCATCAACGCGATTGCCCAGACCGGCGAACTCGTCGCCGCCGACCGCTCGGGCAGCCGGATCGGCGCGTACCCCTTCGCCGCGAGCAACGTCGTCATCGTCAGCGGCGTCAACAAGATCGTGCCGACGCTCGACGACGCGCTCGAGCGCCTCGAGTCGGTGGCCTACCCCCTCGAGAACGAACGCGCACAGGAGGCCTACGGCGTCGATTCGGCCATCGCCAAGGAACTCATCTTCCGACAGGAACTCGAGGAGGGGCGCACGACCGTCGTGCTCGTCCGCGAGCAGCTGGGATATTAACGAGCCGGTCCGTCGGACAGGGTCTCTGCAGTGCGGAGACACCACCTGACACAGCGCTCTCTCTTGAATTTTACCGATCAGGACAGCGGGAAGAGATATCGGATCGGGTCCGGAGACGAAACGCGAATCGGTTCGTGACGCGGTGCGTGGCTCCGCGGTGATATTTACCCTCGGGACGCCATGAAGCGGACGATGGCTACGGAGGCTTCCTTTACGGTACCGTCCGACGAGTTCCCGCTGGGGACAGTGTTCAAGCGACTGCCGGACGTGTCGATCGAACTGGAGCGGATCATCCCCGCTCGAGACGTGGTGATCCCCTACTTCTGGGTTCGGGGAACCACGATCGACGACATCGAGGGGGCGTTCTCGGAGCATCCGGGCGTGAAGCGAATCCAGTTCATCGACTCCGTCGAAGACGAGAACCTGTTGCGCGTCGAGTGGGCGTTGGACTACGACGACGTGTTAACCACGCTGACGGAGACGGAGATCGCGCTCATCGAAGCCGTCGGCACGAACGAGCAGTGGACGTTCGATATTCGTGGCGACACTCGTTCCGATATCGCTGATTTTCAATCGCGGTGTCGCGAGGTGGGCATCCCGATCGCGCTCACGGAACTGCACGCGCTCACGCCGATCGAGACGGCTACCGAGGCGGCCCTCACCGACGCCCAACAGGAAGCGCTGGTCCTCGCCTACGAGCGCGGCTACTTCGAATCCCCGCGCGAGACGACGATGGAAGAACTCGGCGACGACCTCGGCATCTCACAGCAGGCCGTCGCGTCCAGACTCCGGCGCGGGATCAAGCGTACCCTCGGGAAGACGCTCTCCGACGTGTCGGCTCCCTCTCGATAGTGGTCTTAAAAGCGTGTTGAATACTCAAAAGTGAGGATAATCCGCGACGCCATTCTGAACCCGTGTAATGACCGAGGACCCCATCGCGTTCGACGCCGTGCTCGACCTGTGTAGGGACAAGCATCGTCGCATCATCCTCGCAGTGCTCGCGGAAGAGCGGCGTTCGTTGACGGTGAACGACCTCAGGAAAACGATTCTCTCCTGTGACCATCATCTGCCAGTCACCGAAACGTCCGAAGCGACGCTAACGGAAATCGAGCGCTCGCTACACCACACGCACATTCCGAAGTTGGAATCGGCAGGGGTCATCGACTACGATTCGGACCGGCAACTCGTGGAGCCGACGGACCAGTTCGACCGGCTACAGCCCCACCTCTCTGCGATTCTCGATATCGATCCGACGCTCGAGGACCCGATCGAGCTGTGAGTTCGGCCGGACGGCTCGCTGTTGACGACGTCGCGATGGGGAGCCGACGAATCGGGGAAGACGGATCGATCAGTTCGCTCTCGTCTGCGTTCGAGCCAATGTACCGTCTCCGTCCGCGAAACGGACTCGAGTGGGTATCCGGCCGGCGAACTACTCGTTGTTCGGGTTGCTCGGGTGGTAGTCCGTGTCGTATTCCCCGGGCTGGTCGTCGACGCGGTCGGGGTTGATCCGGCCGCTGAGGAGCATGAAGTCGACCAGCGTCAGCGCGAGCATCGCCTCGACGACGGGGACGCCGCGGGGCGGGAGGACGGGATCGTGGCGGCCGATGACCTTCTCCTCTTTGAGTTCGCCCGTCTCCCAGTCGGCGGTCTGCTGGGACTTGGGAATCGAGGTCGGCGCGTGCAGCGTCACTTCGCCGTAGATCGGCTCGCCGCTCGAGATCCCGCCCTGAATCCCGCCGTGGTCGTTCTCGACGGGGGTCGGGTCGCCGTTCTCGTCAAACTCCCAGTCGTCGTTGCGCTCCTTGCCGGTCCACTCCGCCGCCTCGGTTCCGAGACCGAACTCGAAGGCCGTCGTCGCCGGCACCGCCATCATGGCCTGTCCGAGCCGCGCGGACAGCGAGTCGAAGCGGGGCGCGCCGAGGCCGACGGGGACACCCTGCGCTTCGAAGTAGATGCTCCCGCCGATGGAGTCGCCCTCCTCTTGGTACTCCGCGATCCGCTCTTGCATCGCCTCGGCCGTCTCGGGGTGGGCACAGCGGACGTCGTTCTCTTCGGAGTGCTCCTTGATCTGCTCGAAACTCACGTCGGGGGCCTCGATATCGCCGATCTGGTTGACGTGGGCCTTGAGTTCGATTCCCTCCCGTGCGAGGATCTTTTTCGCGATCGCGCCCGCGGCGACCCAGTTGACGGTCTCGCGAGCCGACGAGCGACCGCCGCCGCCCCAGTTGCGCGTGCCGAATTTGGCCGAGTAGGTGAAGTCGCCGTGGCTCGGCCGCGGCGCGGTGATGAAAGGTTCGTACTTGCCCGAGCGGGCGTCCTTGTTCTGGATGACCAGCCCGATCGGCGTCCCCGTCGTGTAACCGTCCTGGATCCCCGATTTGATCGAGACGTCGTCGGGTTCGCCGCGGCTGGTCGTGATCATCGACTGGCCCGGCTTTCGCCGGTCGAGATCCGCCTGAATGTCCTCTTCGGAGAGCTCGAGGCCGGCGGGACAGCCCGAGACGGTACAGCCCATCGCCTCCCCGTGGCTCTCGCCGAACGTGGTCACCTGAAAGAGGCGACCGAAGCGGTTGCCGTTCATTACCACGTCGTCGGAGGCGGGGCCACTTAGCGGTGCAGGGTTCGAACGCGGTCCGATCCCGCGTTGTCGCTCGAGCGACCACTCGAGGTGGAGCCGGCTGCCCATCTCGTCCGTCGCCGTCGCGTCCGAACGGTTTCGCGACCGTCCTCGAGCGTGAAAGAGACCGAATATATCAATGAACGATGCCGGATACACTACCGGACTGCACTTTGGTACCCCCGGACACTCCGGTGTCACCACGCTTATACGGCTCACCGCGAAAGTCCGCGGGTAGAACCAATGCGCTGGCAGTACCGGACGACGGTGCTCGTGCTCTGTCTGCTCGCCTTCTTCGTCACCTACTTCGCGCGGATGGCGATCAGTCCGGTCATCCCGTTCATCGTCGCGGATTTCGACGTCTCGAACGCGGAAATCGGGCTCGCGCTGACGGGGATGTGGCTCGCCTACGGCCTCTCGCAGTTCCCGAGCGGCGTCCTCAGCGACCGGTACGGCGAGAAACCGGTCATCCTCGTCGCCGTCGGCGGTACCGTGGTCGCGAGCGTCTTGCTCGCGTTCTCGCCGATTTTCGCCGCGTTCGTCGTGCTCGCGATCCTTCTCGGCTTAGTCGCTGGCCTGCACTACGCCGTCGCGACGACGCTGCTCTCGCGGACGTACGACGAACTCGGCCGCGCGGTCGGGATCCACTCGATGGGCGGCCCGCTGGCCGGGCTGGTCGCGCCCGTCGCGGCGGCGTGGGTTGGGTCCCGGTTCGGCTGGCGGCCGGCGCTCGCGCTCACCGTCGCGGTCGGCGTTCCGGTCTTCGCGCTGTTCGCGTGGCGTATCCGCCCGACCGAGCCGCGGCGGCCGGACCAACCGATGCGCGACCGGTTCGAGGTCGCGGCGCTGTTCGACCTCGTCTCGCGGCCCGCGGTCGCGTTCACGCTCGCGATCGCCATGCTCGGGACGTTCATCGTCCAGGGACTGCTCACGTTCCTCCCGACCTTCTTCGTCCAGCACCGCGGCTACTCGGCGACGGTCGCCGGGACGGCCTTCTCCGCGTTTTTCGTCGTGCGCACCGTCGGCCAGTTCCTGCTGGGCGACCTCTCCGACCGATACGGGCGCGACCTCGCGATCGGCGGCTCGATGTTCGCCGGGACGATCGGCCTCTTCGGGCTGGTCGCCGCGCAATCGCAGGTCGTCGTCGGCGTCGCCGTCCTGCTGGCTGGCCTCGGCTCGAGTTTCTTCGCGGCGCTCGATCCGCGATTCCTCGACCAGTTCGGCGACGCCGAACGCGGTGCCGGGTTCGGGCTCGTCAGGACGTGTTACACCGTCGTCGGCTCCGCCGGCTCCGTCGGCGTCGGGCTGCTGGCCGACCTGTTCGGCTGGGGACCGTCCTTTCTCGTCCTCGGCGGACTGTTCGCGATCACCGTCTGCTCGCTCGCCGTGAACCGGGCGTTCGGTCTCGGCTACTGACCGCGCGTCGGCGCGAGGAGGCCACGCGATCCGTCTCCGAGCGGCCGCCCCGCCGTTCGTCTCGCGACTGCGTGTGATCGGTATAACTTACAGAAAACTATGCTAACACGTATCCATATGATTATATATGCCCTGCGGTCCTTCTAGGTAGTAGGAAGTTTTCTTCCGCCAGCATGACTACATCCACCATCTCCCCAGACTCGCACAACACGTTCGAAAGCACCGTTCGCGGCTACACGGTCGGCGGTCGCGCCCACAGCCTCTCGGCGTGGTTCGTCCTCTCGCTCCGGCTCATGATGGGCTACGCGTTCGCGTACTCCGGGTTCACGAAACTCGTCGCGGCCGAGCCGTTCAGCGCCGGCGGCTACGTAGCGAACGTCGCGGCGACCAACGGCAACCCCCTCGCGAGCGTCTTCGCATGGATGGGGTCGACCCCGTGGGTCGTCGAGTTCGCGAACGTCGCCGTTCCGTGGGGCGAACTCCTCATCGGTCTCGGGCTCCTCGTCGGCGCGTTCGTCCGCCTCGCGGCGTTCTTCGGCGCGTTCATGATGCTCATGTTCTACTTCGGGAACTGGGACATGGCCCACGGGTTCATCAACGGGGACTTCGCGTACATGCTCGTCTTCCTCGCCGTCGCCGCCTTCGGTGCCGGCCGGATTCTGGGCCTCGACGCCCGACTCGAGACCTACGACCTCGGCGGCGAAACGCTCCTCGAGCGCTACCCGCGCCTCGAGTACATCCTGGGATAGGAAGTCTCTTTTCTCGGCTCGTCGCTCCGACCCCGTTTCAGCCGCTGCTCGCGGCCGGCCACCGTGGACAAAACGATCCAAAAAGGCTACTCCAACGCCTCAGGGCAGTTCGAACTCGATCGCCGCACCCTGACGCGACCACCTTTTATCTCGCTCGTCGCTTCGCTCACGGGTCGCTTTGCTCCCCGTTCGCGTCTGCAGTTCTCGTTCACTTCGTTCGCTTCGAACTGCACCCTCCTCGCTCGCAAAATCTGGACCAAAAAGCCCAGACTAATCGCCTCAGGGCAGTTCGAACTCGATCGCCGCACCCTGTCCGAAGCCGACGCACTCGGTCGCGATGCCGCGGTCGACGCCCTGCCGATTCATTTCGTGCACCAGCGTCACCGGCAGTCGCGCGCCCGAACACCCCAGCGGGTGGCCGATGGCGATCGCGCCGCCGTTGACGTTGAGCCGGTCGTCCGGAATCCCGAGTTCGCGCTGGGAGTACAGCGTCTGGCTGGCGAACGCCTCATTGATCTCCACGAGCCCGTAGTCGTCGATCTCGCGGCCGGCGCGCTCGAGCAGCCCCTCCGTCGCCGGCACCGGGCCGACGCCCATGATCGTCGGGTCGACGCCGGCGACGTAGCTGGTCCCGACTTCGGCGAGGACCTCGAGGTCGTTGTCGTCGGCGAAGTCGCGGCTGGTGAGCATGACGCCGGCCGCGCCGTCGGCGATCTGGGAGGCGTTGCCGGGCGTGACGGTGCCGTCCTCCTTGAATACCGTCGGCAGTTCGGCGAGTTTCTCGGGGGTCGTGCCGGGGCGGAGGCCCTCGTCCTCGTCGTGGACGCCGTCGTCGGTTTCGATCGGGACGATTTCGTCGTCGAATTTGCCTTCCTCGGTGGCCTCGACAGCGCGCTGCTGGCTGCGAGCGCCGTACTCGTCCTGTTCCTCGCGGCTGATATCGTACTCCTCGGCGACCTTCTCGGCGGTCATCCCCATCTGGAGGTTCTGCATCCCGTACTTCTCGTCGAGTTTCGGATACATCTCGCCGCTGTCGGCCGCGCCCATCTTGACGCGGCTCATGCTCTCGACGCCGCCGGCGATGACCGCGTCGTGGCGGCCCGCGGCGATCGAGTCCGCGGCGCTGATGATCGCCTGCGCGGAGGAGGCACACTGGCGGTCGATGGTCGTCGCCGGAACCGACTCGCCGAGGTCCGAGAAGAGCGCGATCTGTCGTGCGATGTTCGTCCGCTGCTCCGAGCGCTGCTGGGCACAGCCCCACATCAGGTCGTCGACGCCCTCGCCCTCGACGCCCGTCTCGGCGAGCATCTCGTCGACCAGCGGGATCGAGAGGTCTTCGCTGCGAATATCCGCGAGCGCACCGTCTTCTCTCCCCTGTGCCGTTCTAACAGCGCTAACGATTACTGGTGTATTATCTGCCATTGTATGACATCATTGTTCGTGTCGTAAATAGCTATCTCTGCCGGAAAGCGATCGGTGCAATCAGCGAAGAATGGAAATCTCGAGAAACGCCAGTCGTACCGCTCGAGCGAAACAGCCAGTTCCTCGAGCAGTCCGAAGATTTCGAAGACCGGGATACCGACGGAGTCGAGGCCCTCGATCGGCGTCTTCCGTCGCCGACGGACCGCGAGCGTGAGGGCGAGATGCCGAGCCGTCAGTGGTGAACGTTGCCACTACTTTCCGTTCTGAATATATTGTATCACAGAACTTATTGCATAGATTACCAGTCTAGTACTATGGTTCGCCGCCGCCAGATTCTGCTCACGACACTCGCCGCCGGAGCGACCGGTATCGCGGGCTGTACGAACGACGATACCTCCGACGACAGTACCGACCCCACCGACGAACAGGACGACGAACCGAGCAACGACGGAACCCCGACGGATCTCGAACGTCGAGGTGACGGTATCTACGAGGTCGATATCGGCGCGATCAGCGACGGGCAGGTACAGTTCCACGAGGGCGGGGTCACAGAGGGGTCAGTGGTGTACGTTGCCCCGATCAGGATCGAGTGGATGTACGGTCACCTCCGGGACGCCGATGTCCCAGAGTCGTTCGAGATCGACCCGGTCCTCAACACGACCGACGACGCGGAGAACCTCTTTGTGGCCCCGGTCTACGACGCCGACGCCGGGAACTGGACGATCAACGCCTACGCCGACGAGACCTACTACGAGACATGGGAGAACCACCAGATCCACCTCGGGAAGTTCATGGGGGCCGTCGACGACCGGGAGATCGAGGAACACGACGCGGCGTTCACCGAACACCACGACGGCGTCTACCGAGCGAGCGTCGATTTCGGTCCGACGCCGGGCGATTCCGAGGATCCCCGCATGGTTCACGTCTCGAACATGACCGTCGAAGCGGCCGATAGCGACGACACGGGCCCCGAAGTGGGCGGCTACCTGAACCCGAACGTCATCGACCGCGACCCGCCCGAGGTTCCGAACGTCGAGTTCTCGTTCGAGTACGACGACGCGGCCCAGCGAGTCACGATCACTCACGAGAGCGGTGAGACGCTCGACGGTGAGTCGACGTGGACCGTCCTCGGCGGCGATCCCACCGACAAGCAGTTCTCCGGCGAAATCGCACCCGGCGATCAGCTCACCGTCACAGTGACGGACGCGAGCCCGGGTGACGTACTCATGATCGCCTGGACCGGTCCCGAAACGGACGACGGAATTCCGCTCGGTAGCGTCGAGATTCCGGAGTGAGCTACCGTCCGTCGTCGCGCTCGAGGGCGACGCCTAACTCCTCGAGCACGCCGAAGAAGCCGGGGAACGAGACGTCGACGTGGTCGGCACCCTCGATGGTCGTCTCGCCGTCGGCCGCGAGCCCGGCGAGTGCGAGCGCCATGATGATCCGGTGATCGTCGCGCCCGAAGACGGTCGCTCCCTCGAGGACCGAGTCGCCGCCGTGAACCGTCAGCGAATCCCGCTCTTCGGTCGTCTCGACGCCCATTTCCCCGAGTTCCGCGGCCATCGCACTCACGCGGTCGGTCTCCTTGTAGCGGACGTGCTCGGCGTTCGTAATGTGCGTCTCACCGTCCGCGACCGCACCCAGCGTCGCGATCGTCGGCAGCAGGTCGGGCGTGTCCTCGACGTCGACCTCGATGCCGGAGAGCGGGGCCGCCGAGACGTCGATCGTCCCCTCGTCGCGGTCCCAGTCCACGTCGGCACCCATTCGCTCGACGATGTCGACGATGGCGCTGTCGCCCTGCGCACTGGGGTGTGCGCCCTCGATGCGGACGCCGTCGCCGTCGTCGCCGGCGATCGCACCCGCCGCGAGCGGGTACGAGATCGACGAGAAGTCACCGGGAACCGCGTACTCGCCGCCGGCGGGCGCGTACGATTGCCCGCCGTCGACGGCGAACCCGGTCTCCGTCTGTCGGGCCTCGACGCCGAAGTCCGCGAGCACCTCGAGCGTGATGTCGACGTAGGGCGCGGACTTGAGTTCCGTCTCGAGGTCGATCGCGATCCCCTCGTCGGTGACCGCGCCGGCCATGAGCAGGGCGGTGATGTACTGCGAGGACACGTCGCCGGGGATCGACACCTCGCCGCCCGCGAGGGGGCCGGTGACGACCAGCGGGGCCTGCCCGTTCCCGCGGGTGCTCTCGGCGGCGGCGTCGAGGTCGGAAAGCGCCTCGAGCAGCGGGCCCTGCGGTCGCGAGCGCAGGGACTCGTCGCCGGTCAGGACCGTGGTCCCGTCGGCCAGCGCCGCCGCGGCGGTGACGAGTCGCATGGTCGTCCCGCTGTTCGCACAGTCGATGACGTCCGCCGGCACGTCGGGGCGGCCGCCGAAGCCGTCGACCGCGAGCGTGCCGTCCGCGGCCCGGTCGACGTCGCCGCCGAACAGTTCGACCGCGCGAGCGGTCGCCTGCGTGTCCGCGCTCCAGAGGGCGTCGCGGACGGTCGCGCCGTCGGCGTAGCCCGCGGCGAGGATCGCCCGGTGGGTGTAGCTCTTCGAGGGCGGTGCCCGCGCCGTGCCGGCGACGCTCGAGGGCGTGATCGTGACGTTCATGCTCGCTCTGTGGAGTGGCCGCCCCTTACCGATACCGATCCCAGCAGTATCGACTCGAGGCGAGCGATCCGGGCACGGATTCGGTCAGAGCGCGTCTGTGTCCGTCGATCGGAGGGCGAATGGAAGAATCCGATTTAGGCGAAAACGACGCCGAGTTACGGACAGCCGATCGAGGCCGCGATCTCCCGCAGCGGGTCGTCCGCGACCAGACTCGAGACTTCGTAGCTCACGTCGCCACAGTCCCAGAAGATGCTCTGAATCCGGCCGTCCCGGTAGTAGGCCGTTCGGCCGTCGATCTCGATCTCCTCGAGGAGGGTCGGTTTGAATCGCGGTTCCTCGCGGACGACGACGAAGAGTTCGCGGGCGACGACGTTCGGATCGTCGTACCACAGCGTCGTCGTCGTGCCGCCGTACTCGTCGGCCCGCTCGACGACGGTGATTCGATCGGAGAGGTACGCGTCGGGAACGTCCGAGTCCGGCAGGTCGTACGGGACCGCGTCCTCGGCGTTCTCGACCGAGCGGAAGATCCCCGCCGGCTCCGACCCGTCGGTGACGACGTCGGCGTCGGCCGGCGGCTGATAGGTGAACGTTTTCGGCTTCAGTCCCTCGTCGATCGCGAGGTCCTCGTACGTGACGGTCAGACTGTAGCGCGTCTCCTCGCCGTCGCTGACCTCGTTTCGCTCCTTGACCGGATACCGGTACTCGTCGTCGATCCAGACCGTCCGCGAGACGTCTAGCTCCTCGAGATCGCCCGGCGACAGCGGAACGGCGTACGTCGTGTCCCCGACGACGAGATCGATCCGCCGCCCCGTCTCGTCGAGCGGCGGCCGCGTTTCGATGATGTGGGCGTCGCGTCCGTCGACGGTCGCCGTCCCGCCGTAGCCGAGCCGATAGTCCGCGAGGAGGGTCTCGAGTACCTGCAGCGTGCGGTCGGCGTCGACCTTGGTCCCGTGAAACTGGACGTCCACCATGTCCGTCTCCGGGTTGTACTCCCACGTGACCTCCCGGTTGGTCACGATGACCGAGTCGGCCGGTACGTCCGGATCGGTCGACTCGAGGACCTCGATCCGCTGGTTGGCCGGCGGCTTCCGGGCGACCCGCTCCGTGCGCTCGACGGTCTCGTCCGGCGTTTCGACCGTCACGGTTCGTCGGGCCTCGAGGTCGGTCATGTGACGGCGCGTCTCGATCGCGTCCCGGACGAAATCAGCACTCGAGGGGGAGTCGTCGGCCGGCGAACTGACACAGCCGGCGAGCGCGATTGTGGCTCCCGCTGCCAGAATCCGACGACGGTTCATACGCGGTGATTACCACCTCTATTGATAAGTTTGTGGATTCGAATCGATCCGAACGGCTGGGATCCACGGGATTATGTACGCCGACGTTACAGATTCGCACATGAACGTCGATGTCGACCTCTCCGCGCTTCGCGAGTATTTCGAGGCCGAAAGCGTAGACGGCTATCTCATCGATGACGACGCCTCGGACTCCGACCAGCGGTACGTCTCCGGCTTTACCGCCCCGGACCCCTACCAGACGCTGGTGACCCGAGACGGCGTCCACCTGCTCGTCTCCGGCCTCGAGTACGGGCGGGCGAGCGCGGACGCGAACGCCGATTCGGTCACCCGGCGGGCGGCGTACGACTACCAGCGGCTGGTCGCCGAACACGGCCAGTACGAGGGGAAGATCCGCACGCTCGCCGCCTTTCTCGAGGACCACGACGTCGAATCGATCGCGGTCCCGCGGAACTTTCCGACGGGGACCGCGGACGGTCTGCGGGAGTTCGGTCTCGGCGTGACGGTCGAACGGGAGGGGATCATCGCGACCATCCGCGCGACGAAAACCGATTGGGAGGTCGACCAGATCCGGGCGAGCCAGCGGGCCAACGAGGCCGCGATGGCGAGAGCCGAGGAACTGATCGCGACCGCCGATATCGAGGACGGGGTTCTCGTTCGCGACGGCGAGCCACTCACCAGCGAGCGAGTAACGGAGGAGATCGAGGTCACCCTGCTCCGCAACGGCTGTGGGTTAGACGAGACCATCGTCGCCTGCGGAGCCGACGGCGCGGACCCCCACGACCGCGGCAGCGGCCCGCTCGAGCCCGACTCACCCATCGTGATCGACATCTTCCCGCGGGACAAGGAGACGGGCTACTTCGCGGACATGACCCGAACGTTCGCCCGCGGCGACCCCGGCGAGGAAGCCCGCCGGCGCTACGAGGTCACTCGCGACGCGTACGAGGCCGCCCTCGAGACCGTCGCAGCGGGCGTCACCGGTGCCGCAGTCCACGACGCGGCCTGTGACGTGATCGAAGACGCGGGCTACGAGACCCTGCGGAGCGATCCGAACACCGAGACCGGATTTATCCACAGCACGGGCCACGGCGTCGGCCTCGACATCCACGAGGAGCCGAGCGTCTCGCCCGCCGGCGGCGACCTCGAGCCGGGTCACGTGATCTCGATCGAACCCGGCATCTACGATCCCGCGGTCGGCGGCGTCCGCATCGAGGACCTCGTGGTCGTCACCGAGGACGGCTACGAGAACCTGACCGACTATCGGATCGGGCTCGAGCCGACGGCCGACGGGGAACGGTAGACTGCCGCGGGTTCGGTGATGTATCGGTTCGGACCGGAATGTCGTCTCTGACACTGCGGCGTCAGTCGTCGTCCGCCGAATACGACGTGCCGGCGTTCGAGGAAGCGCCGGTCGATGAGTCTTCGACCCGTTCTAGCACGGCGATCGTCCCCGCGGCGTACGCGACTACGCCGGCACCCGTGACGAGGAACCCGAGTCCGAGCCGTAGCTCCTCGGAAATCGGGAGCGCCGGACTCACCCCCGTGAGAGCGGCGAGGGTAACGAGTCCGACGCTGAGCCCCGTCCACCGTTTATCGGCCCACGTTTCGCCCGTGGCGTATGCCGGATACAGACGGCCGATGCGGAAGGTGAGTCCGAGCCCGCAGGCCCAGCACAGCCCGGCTACGAGCGCGAGGCTGGCGTATCCGCTGAGCCAGTAGATCCCGGCCCCGATTCCGCCTCCGAGCAAGAGAGCGATGAGGGTGTGTCGACGGGCGCGTTGCATAGTGGCGGAAACGTTCGACTGTCAGATAAATGTAATCGAATATACGTTATTGGCACTCGCTGTGACCCTCGCTTCGGGTACCGAAATGGAGTCGAGCCACGACGATCCTGAGTCAGCGATAGCCGCCGTCGTCTGCCCCGCGAGCGGCGTCGATCCGCTCGAACTGCTCGTCGCTCAACTCGAGGTCGACCGCGCCGACGTTCTCTTCGAGTTGCTCGGGCGTCCGCGCGCCGACGATCGGCACGCAGGTAAACCGGTCTTGCTCCATGAGCCACCGCAGCGAGACCTGTGCGGGTGTGGCGTCGATTTCGTCGGCAACGGTCTCAACGGCCTCGAGGACGTCCCACGCGGTGTCGCTCGTGTAGCGGTCCTCGAACAGATCGGTGAGACTGCCGCGAGCGCCGTCGGGTGCGATGACGGTTCCGTCGTCGGCCCGCTCGTACTTTCCGGTGAGGAAGCCGCCGGCCAGCGGCGAGTACGGACAGACGGCGATGTCCTGATCGTCACAGACGTCGAGGTAATCGCCCACGTCGTCCGTATCGGCCGCGTTGAACATCGGCTGAGTCACGTCGAAGCGCTCGAGCCCCTCAACGTCGCTCTCCCATAGCGCCTTGGTGAGCTTCCAGGCGGCCATGCTCGAGGCCCCCAGATAGTGGACCTTCCCCTCCCGGACGAGTTCGGTCAGCGTCTGCATGGTCTCCCGGATCGGCGTGGTCTCGTCCCAGCGGTGGATGTAGTACAGGTCGAGGTAGTCGGTACCCAGTCGCTCGAGGGTGCCCTCGATCTGGGCGCGGATGTGCTTGCGCCCGAGCCCGGAGTCGTTCGGACCGGGCTCGCCGCGACCGTCGAACGGGAAGTAGACCTTCGAGGCGAGGACGAGGTCCTCGCGGTGGTGGCCCCGATCCTCGAGCCACTCGCCGATCCACTCCTCGCTGGTGCCGTTCGGATCGCCGTAGACGTTCGCGGTGTCGATGAAGTTGATGCCGCGATCCCAGGCGGTGTCGAGCAGTTCGTGGGCCTCCTCGCGGTCAGTTTCGACGGTGCCGTCGCTCTCCTTTCCGAAGCGCCACGTGCCGAAGCAAAGTTTCGAGACCGTCGTACCCGTATCGCCGAGCGTGGTGTACTCCATGGGCACAGGTTCGTCCGCGGGGTGCAAAACGGATGGGGAAGCGGCGAGCGAGCGACGGTCACTCGAGCGCGGTGACGATTCGTCGAACGCGGACGCGATGGGACCGCGAGCGGTCCTCTCGTCGTTCCGAAATGATCCGCTCGAGTTCGGTCGCTGTCTCGTCGGTCAGGGTGCCGTAGTACTCCTCGAGTCCGGTCACGTCTCCGTGTTTGGGTTGGAACAGGAAAACGCTCACTAGAACGACGGCAGTACCTCCTCCTCGTAGAACTCGATCGCCTTCTCCTGTTCCTCGCCGATCTGGTGGAAGTAGACGTGATCGTAGCCGGCGTCGATCGCCTGCTCGATGCTGTCGATGTGTGCCTGCGGGTCCGGCTCGGTGGCCGTGCCGGCCTCGGCGATGTCCTCTTTCTCGACCATCTGGGCGGCCTGTTCGAAGTGGGCCGGCGTCGGGAGTTCCTGCCCGAGTTCGCCCGAAATCGAGCCGTTTGGCCACTGCTCGTAGATCGTCTCGATCGCCTCCTCCTCGCTGTCTGCGTAGCAGCCGTGGAGTTG
The DNA here is from genome assembly GCF_052439245.1 of Natrinema sp. LN54. NCBI lineage: Archaea > Methanobacteriati > Methanobacteriota > Halobacteria > Halobacteriales > Natrialbaceae > Natrinema > Natrinema sp. LN54. Next base: position 460,761 of record NZ_JBQVRP010000002.1, on the reverse strand, counting down.
GGTGTACTTCGGCCCCTCGCCGCCGGCCTCCTCGTAGGCCTCGACCGGCTCCGATTTGGGGCCGGAACACCAGAGCCCGTCGGCGGTCTCGGCGACCCACTGGGCCGTCTGTGGGCCGAACGCGCTCCCGATCGTCGTCGGCTGCTCGTCGGGAACCGTGTAGAGCCGCGCGTTCTCGACCGTGTAGTACTCGCCGTGGTGGCTCGTCGTCTCGCCTGTCCAGAGCGACCGCATCACGTCCATCGCCTCGTCTAACATCTCGAGGCGAACGTCGTGTTCGGGCCAGCGCTCGCCGGTGACGTGCTCGTTCAGGTTCTCGCCGGTGCCGACGCCGAACGTGAAGCGATCGCCGAGCATCTCGTCGACGGTGGCGACCGCGTGGGCGACGTTGACCGGATGGATCCGAATCGTCGGGCAGGTGACGCCGACGCCGACCTCGATGTCGTCGGTCGCGGTCGCGATCCCGCCCAGCGTCGACCAGACGAACGGTGACTCGCCCTGCGCGGAGATCCACGGATGGAAGTGATCCGAAATCGAGAGGAAATCGAAGCCGGCGTCCTCCGCCTTGCGGGCGATATCGACCAGTTCCTGCGGACCGAACTCCTCGCTCGAGAGGGTGTATCCGAGTTTGACCATTCTCGGCTCGCTACCACGAACTGACCGGTAACGGTTGAGCCTGCGAGGGCAAGAGTGCGGGCGCGGTTCGGAGATGCGCAGTTCGGAACGAGCGAAGCGAGTGAGAACCGCGATGCGAACGGTAACACCGTAAGCGAACGAAGTGAGTGAGAACCGCGATGCGAACGGCGACGCCGTGAGCGAGATCCGTGTTCGAACGTGGACGACACCGTCCGTGAGCCCTTGCGAGAATCGAACCCCTTACCCGCGATGCGCGGGAACCGCCCCGTATGGAAGCCGTAGTCGACGCGACGGACCTCGAGAAGCGCTACGGCGAGACGACGGCGCTCGCGGGGGCGTCGCTGTCCGTCGAGGCCGGCGAGGTCTTCGCGCTGATCGGCCCGAACGGGGCCGGCAAGACGACGCTCGTCCGCGCGCTGACGGGAACGACCGATCCGGACGACGGAACGGCACGAATTCTCGGCGAGACGCCGTCGGCCGTCGACCGCGACCGGCTCGGCGTGTTGCCACAGGAGTTCTCGCCGCCGGCCCGGCTCAGCGCGCGCGAACTGCTGGCCTATTACGCGGGCCTCTACGACGACGCGCGGGATCCCGCCGACGTCCTCGCGGATGTCGGCCTCGTCGACGCCGGCGAGACGTGGTACGAGGATCTCTCGGGCGGCCAGCAGCGGCGGGCCTGCGTCGGCTCCACGCTGGTCAACGACCCCGACCTGCTCTTCCTTGACGAGCCGACGACCGGCATCGACCCCGCCGGTCGCCGCACCGTCTGGCGGCTGATCGAGGACCTCGCCGACGCCGGGACGACCGTCGTCCTGACCACCCACGACATGGCCGAGGCCGAACGCCTCGCCGACCGCGTCGGCCTGCTCGCCGACGGACGCCTCGTCGCGCAGGGAACCCCCGAGTCGCTCGTCCGCGACCACGGCGGCTCGAGCCGGCTCACGGTCGAGACGGCCGCCGATCCGGACGCCTTCGCAGACCTCGAGTACCCGGTCGAACGCCCGGACCGCGGCCGGGGCCGCAATCCGGAGAAGGCGGTCGTCGTCCGCGACATCGACCCCGCCGCCATCGGGGCGGTGGTCGACTACCTCGAGGCGCGAGACATCGAGTACACCGAACTCTCGTGGGCCGAACCCGACCTCGAGGACGTCTATCTCTCCCTCGCCGATACGGCCGAACGCGAGCGGACCGATCGTCTCGAGGGCGAGCGCGGAGCCGACGGCTCCGATCTCGCACACGCGGGTGAGACGGCATGAGCCGGATGGGCCGTGTCGGCGCCGAGACGAGCGCCGGCTGGCGGTCGTTCGTCCGACGCCGGACGGCGGTCTTTTTCACCTTCTTCTTCCCGGTGATCCTGATCGTCATCTTCGGGGCGCTCATTCGGACCGATCCGACCGGAGAGGGGCTGTTCACGGAGCCGGCGGCGTACTACGTGCCGGGGTATCTCGCCGTCGTCGTCCTCTTTACGCCCCTGTCGCGGATGGGCAGCGAGGTCGCGCGCCACCGCGAGGGCAGCCGCTTCGAGAAGCTCGCGACGACGCCGCTTTCCCGTGGCGAGTGGTTGCTCGCCCAGATCGTCGTCAACGCCGTCATCATCGGGCTGGCGAGCCTGCTCATCCTCGGGTTAGTGATCGCGCTGACCGGCGCGGAGATCGCGTTCTCGCCGCTGCTGGTGCCGTACGTCCTCGTCGGCGTCGTTTGCTTCTGTAGCGTCGGCGCGATGCTCGGCAGCTTCACCGACTCACAGGACGGCGCGGTCGCCGCCAGCAACGCGATCGGCCTCCCGCTGCTCTTCCTCTCGGAGACGTTCATCTCGCTGTCCCAACTGCCCGGCTGGTTCGAGCCGCTGGTGAACCTCTCGCCGCTGACCTACTTCGCGCGGGGCGTGCGGGCCGCGACCTACGCCGACGCGGGGACGCCCGCGGTCGCCGGCGTCGACCCCGCGCTCGCGAACCTCGGGATTCTCGCCGTTCTCGCAGTCATCGCGTTCGCGATCGGCGCGTGGTCGATTCCGCGGACGGACTGACTGCGGGGCCGAGACGAATCGACAGCGAACGATTCTCCGCCGCGAGAACGAACCGATTTACGCCCGGCACTCGAATCGCCGCCAACCAGTATGCGCTCAGCCCACCCTACGGAGCAGGCCGTCGGCATGGACCACTACGTCAGCGAGACCGACGGCGTCGGCGGTCGCCTGCGCGAGGACGACGCGGACTTCCGGGTGCGCGAACTCGAGCGCTTCGACACCGAACCCGTCGACGCGCCGACGGACGCCTACCCCCACCTCGTCTTCCGAGCGACGCTGCGCGGGTGGGACACCAACGATTTCGCCTCGCGGCTCTCGGACGCGCTCGGCATCTCCCGCGAGCGGGTCAACTGGGCCGGCACGAAGGACAAGTACGCCGTGACCACCCAGCTGTTTTCGGTCTACGGAGCCGATCCCGCGGACCTGCCGGAAATCGACGGCGTCGAGCTCGAGGTGCTGGGCCGCGCGGGGCGAAACCTCGAGTTCGGCGACCTCGCGGGCAACGCGTTCGAACTCGTCGTCACCGACCCCGAACAGCCCGACAACGCCGCGGCGATCACCGACGAACTGCGCGCGTTCGGTGGGCTCGAGAGCGGCAGTGGCGGTGGTGAGAGCAGCGATTCCGCGACATCGATCGGCGTCCCCAACTTCTTCGGCCAGCAGCGCTTCGGGAGCCGCCGGCCGGTGACCCATAAAGTAGGCCTCGCGATCGCCCGCGACGACTGGGAGGGCGCGGTGATGGCCTACCTCGGGAACCCGACGGACGCCGAACCCGAGGGAACGCAGGAAGCCAGAGCGTTCGTCGAGGAGACGAGGAACTGGCAGGAGGCCCTCGAGCAGGTGCCACACCGCCTGCGCTACGAGCGCTCGATGATCCACGCGCTCGCCGAGTACGACGGCGAGCCCGGCCCCGAGCAGTTCAGAGCGGCCCTCGAGCGGGTGCCCTCGAACCTCCAGCGGCTGTTCGTCCACGCGGCCCAGTCCTACGCGTTCAACCTGATGCTCTCCGAGCGCTTAGAGCGCGGGCTCCCTTTCGATCGCCCCGTCGCGGGCGACGTGGTCTGTTTCTCGGACACCGACGCTCCCGACGGGCTCGCACTGCCCGACACCGATCGGCTCCAGCGCGTCGACGAGCGCCGGGTCGACTCGGTGACTCGCCACTGCGAGCGCGGCCGGGCGTTCGTCACCGCGCCGCTGGTCGGCACCGAGACCGAACTCGCCGACGGCGAGCAGGGCGAAATCGAGCGCAGCGTTCTCGACGACCTCGGTCTCGAGCCCGCGGACTTCGACCTTCCCGGCGAGTTCAATTCGACCGGAACCCGGCGAGCCGTGCTCCTCCGGACGGATCTGGCCCTCGAGACCGAGCCGCTGACCCTCGAGTTCGCGCTGCCGAAGGGGTCGTACGCGACGGTCGTCCTGCGGGAGTACCTGAAAGTCGATCCGGTCGACCTCGGCTGAGCGAGTCCGCCGACGCCGGGTCCCGCTGACTGACGCTGACTCGAGCGGCGACACGACACAATCTTTAGGTCGTTGTCACGAGTATCGACGCGACGAATGGACACCGCGACTCACCGCGCGCCGAACCGCGTACCTTCTCGAGCATGATCGGCACGACCGGAGACCGCGAGATCGTCGACTGGCGGAAGATCACCGAGGACGGGGAGACCGTCTACGAGATCGAGTACGACGGGCCCGCGCCGGAGTTGACGGGCCGGTCGAAGTCGCTGTTCGGCGCGAGCAGCGGCGGGACGGTTCCGGCCGGCGAGCAGTACTACCAGCTTCCGGACGGCGAACAGATCGCCGCGACCGAGGCGGCGTTCGAGGCCGACGGAACCACGCTGCGGGTCCGCCGCCAGCGATCGATCGTCGCACGTCTGCGGCGGTACCTGCCGTGGTAACGGTTTCGGATCAGTATTGTTAACTCACTGTCGGGTGTCCCGGAATTTATGTTCGAGCTATTCTCGATATTCATGTCGGTACTGTACGTCGTACAGGGGTTACTGGGCCTCTCCGAACAGCGACTCTACACCGACACGCAGCGAGCGCGCGCACCGCTGCTCTCGAGGGGCCACCGCCTCATTTCGATCGCGGTCACCGTCGTCGGCGTCGCCAGCGCGTTCTGGGTTCGCCTGAGCGGACTCCCGACGATCTGGTATCCGACGATCCTCTCGTGTGGACTGTTCGTCCAGATCGTCGTTCAGGGACGGATGTACCGGGCAATGGGCGTCCCGCACAGTCCGGTGATCGACCGCGTTTCGGCGCGCCTGCACTGAGCTCCCTCGAGTCCGCCCGCATCAGAGATAGGTTCGGAGTATCGCGCCGAAGCCGGCGGCTCCGAGACAGATCGCGAGGAGGCCGCCGATCCCGGTCACCGCGAGCGCCCCGCTGATACACGCAGCGACCACTAGCGGCTTCAACCAGCCGTCGTTACGACCGACCAGTCGGTCGGCGATGGCGAGGGAGGCGATCGCGCCACCGATCGCCCACACCAGATACGCGACGACGATGAGCGGAACTGCGAGCAGGATGCCGATGATCGTGATGGCCAGGAGCAGTATCACCAGTCCGAGCGCGAGCAGCGAGACGATCCCGTACGCGAAGGTTCCGACCGGGTCCTCGAGCACGTCCGCCATCATCCGCTCGGTGAAGTCGGGGGCGACGGCGACCAGAATAGCGCCGACGACCAGCGTGGACAGGAACACGCCGATCGCGCCGCCGAGAAGTCCGTTCGTCGTCCCGATATCGAGTTGACGCCGGGGTCGGTCTGTGCGAGTAGCGAGGCGATCTGTGGCCAGTAGTCGAATCCGATCATGCATCCCGTAGGAGCGACGAGTACGTAAACCGAACTGTCACGGAGCCCGCGGACAGTCGGGACCGAACCCGCGGGGGACCGAACTGATACGTAGCTCGCCCGCCACCGGACGAACAGGCAATGGAACTGGATTCGGACCCCCACATTCTCCTGACGAACGACGACGGAATCGATGCGCCCGGCATCCGAGCGTTACACGACGCGCTCTCGGCGGTCGGCACGGTCACGGTCGTCGCGCCCGACCGAAACCGGAGCGCGGTCGGCCGGTCGCTGTCCTACGGCCGGACGCGGTCGGCCGACAACGACGACCTCTCGCTGGATCTCGAGGCCGACTCGTTTACCTCGCTGGTCCCGCACGTAGACCACGACCTCGGCTACGCCGTCGACGGCACCCCCTGTGATTGTGCCATCGTCGGGGTCAAGGCCCTCGAGCCGACCCCCGACATCGTCGTCTCGGGCTGTAACTCGGGGGCGAACCTCGGGACCTACGTGTTCTCTCGATCGGGGACCGTCAGCGCCGCCATGGAGGCGGCCTTTCTCGGCACCCCGTCGATCGCCGTCTCGATGGACACGCTCGGCCACGACGGCGACCTCGAGCCGGCGGACTTCGAACGCGCGGGCGAGATCGCCGCGAAACTGGTCGACGGCACGCCGGGAACCGGACTGTTCGACCGCGTAGACTACCTGAACGTCAACGTGCCGCGACCGGACTGCGAGCCGAACGGCGTCGAACTGACTCGGCCGACCGACGTCTACGAGATGGACGCGACGTTCGAGAACGGCCGGTTTCAGCTGACCAACCGGCTCTGGCAGCAGATGGCGAACCGGGACATTCCCGACCCCGACGACACCGATCGGCACGCCCTGCTCGAGGAGCAGGTGTCGGTCTCGCCGCTCAGAGTGCCCTACGAGGTCGTCGACACGGAGCCGGTTCGGACCGTTCTCACCGATATTCTGTAGCCGCTGACCGTCTCGAACGCGGTTCTCTCGAGAACCCTACTAATGTAAACAGCCTCGAGCGGGCCGAGTTCGAACTCCGAGACCCCGAGACGGGCGAGGCGATCGACGCGGCGACGGCGGCTCTCGGCGGTGACAGCGAGACCGTGACCCGGACGCTGCGCGCTCGAGGGAGCGAACAACTCGCGACGTATCGGATCGCCGTCACCGCTATCGACGCGGACGGAAACGCCGGGAGCGACGAGACGACCGTGAGCGGGAGCGGGCCGTAGCTCGGACCCAGCGGGGATTCGACCGTTCTCCCGGAACCGCCGGATTCCGGCCCGTTCGTCCGGTGAAACGCAGCCGAACCTCGTCTCCGACGAAAACAGGCCTGTTTTACCTGTGTCGCCCGATGCCTCGATATGGAGTGTCGTCACTGCGCATCGCCGCTCGAGAAACCCGGTGACTTCTGTCTGGTCTGTCGGGAGGCCAACACCGAGGCGATCGTCCTCGAGGCGGCACGCGACAGGGCGACCATCACGATGCTCGCCGGCGAGCCCGACGAGCCGGGCGAGCGAGACGCCGACGAACAGGTTCTCGGGGAGACGACGATCACGACGACGCCGGAGGACGGCGAGAACGAGCCGATCGAACTCCGGAACTTCGCGGGGCTGATCGGCGACGAGATCCGGCGGAAACGCCCGGAAGAGGTCTACGCCGGCGGCGTGCGAGCGGTGATTCGCGCCGTTCGCGAGGACGTCCACCACCCGTTCTACCGCGTCGACGACGACGAACCCGTCGCGGCGGTCCTCGAGCGCCGCGGGAACCGCGCGCTCGACGTGGTCGAGACGCCGCCGGCCGAGAAGATCAGCGGCAGTCACTCGACGCTCATCGGCGGCCGGACGGGAATGCGGGCCATTCACACCGTCGCGGATCACCCCCACGTCAAGAAGGTGATTCCGGGCCCCATCGACGCCGGCGGCAAGGGCTCCCAATCCGGCATGCGCGCGAAGGTGACCCGCGCCGACGACGGCGGCAACGTTCGCATGCTCCTGCGGGACGGCTCGAGCGTGCAGGAAAACCGCGTCGTGACGACCGCTCGCGACCGTGAAATGGGCGAGCGGATTCGCGAGGATCTCAACGACGTGCTCGCGGACGCGGAGTTCCAGTAGTCGCTCGTCGCAGTCGCGGACTGCTAGCCGTCGATGTCGATTCCGCAGTCGGGAGACTCTCGAGGCAAATATTGTGCCGAATCGATGGAAGTGTCAGTTGCTGCTGGTTGTCCGAGCCTTATCGGGACGGCCGTAATTAGATATAATTAGCCATGCTCGAGCGACCGGACGCCGTCCTGACCCTGATTCCGCTGTTGGCGACGAGCGGTCTCGCGGTCCGCACGCTCCTCGCGGCCCCGAGTATCGGCCCGGGACTGCTTACCGCGCCGCTTGCGATCGCCGGGTATCTCGCCGCGCTCGCGCTCGTCTTTCTAGAACTGCTGGCGTGGCCGGTCGCCGAGCGAATCGGCGGGTCGTGATCTGGGCCGACCGACGAAGCGCCGTCCGAGAGCCGTCACGACTCAACAGGTTTAAGAATCCGCTGGCGATAGTGAGGACTACTATGGCCAAGAAAGGACAGGTCGGTAGCGCTGGCCGCTTCGGCGCCCGCTACGGCCGCGTCGCACGACGTCGCGTCAGCGAGATCGAGGACGACATGGAAAACGCCGAAGTCGACGGCGACGACGTCACCCGCGTCGGCACCGGCATCTGGAAGAACGAGGAGACCGGCGAGGTCTTCACCGGCGGCGCGTACCGCCCGGAGACCCCCGCCGGCCGCACCGTCCAGCGCTCCATCCGCGCTGCCCTCGCAGAGGACGACGAATAACGCGTCATTCAGGTCCCGCATGAGTTACAAATGCTCTCGCTGTAAACGCGACGTCCAGCTCGACGAGTACGGCGGCGTCCGCTGTCCCTACTGCGGCCACCGCGTGCTTCTGAAAGAACGCAGCCGCGATGTCAAGGAAGTCGACGTCCAGTAACTGCGCGTGTCTTCTCACGACGCGACCCTCGAGTTCGACTACGAGACCGCGTCGCGCGCCGAACTCGTCGCCGAGAGCGTCGCCCGCGAAATCGGCGAGATCGACGACGAGCGCTCGCGGACGACCATCGAACGGGAGGGTGCCCGCGTTCGCATCGAGATCGACGCCGACGACGTAATCGCGCTTCGAGCGGCGCTGAACACGTGGTTTTCGCTGATCGACGTGGCGGAACGGACCGCTGACGTGGGCACAGCCGTTCTCGAGTCCCAATAGATCGTGGCTCTCCGTCCGGTGACTCTGGCCCCAGTAGATGATCCCATCTCGAGCGACTGCGTCGACCGACCCTGTACGGGCAGGCAACGCGGTCTTCGTTCTCGTTTCCGAAGTCACGGTATGGCCGAACGGGAGGGCACGTGGCTCGGACTGCGGCGGGACGCCAAGCCGCTGGTGATCGCCGGACTCGCGCTCGGGCTCGGGCTGGGCGGCTTCTTCGACGGGATCGTCTTCCACCAGATCCTCCAGATCCATCACATGCTCTCGTCGTATCCCGACTCGAGCGTCGCGACCGATCTGGAGCTCAACGTGATGGCCGACGGGCTCTTTCACCTCGGGACGTACGTGTTCACGATCATCGGCGTCGTGTTGCTCTCTCGAGCGTGGCGGTTCCACTCGGTCCCGAACTCCGGGCGGGCGCTGTTCGGTGCGGTGATCATGGGCTGGGGCGTGTTCAACCTCGTCGAGGGGATCGTCGATCACCACCTGCTCGGGCTGCATCACGTCTGGCCCGCCGGTCCCGGCCCGATCGTCCTCTGGGACGCAGTCTTCCTGCTCTGGGGCGCGCTTTTCCTCGTCGGGGGCTACCTCGTGATCCGAACCGACAGCGCCGCGACGCCGACGGCCGGCGACGACGCGGTCGCAACCGACGGACGCGGTTCGAACTAGGCCAGGACGATCGGCAGTCGGTGCCGACCGCCGACCGGAAGACAAAGCTGGTCTTTATCAGTCCGGAGGGCGACGGTCGAGATATGCAAGGAAACCTGCCGCCCGAGGCACAGGAGAAAATCGAGCAGCTTCAGGACCTACAGGAGACGGCACAGGAAGTCGCCGTCCAGAAACAGGAAGCCGAATCGGGTCTCACCGAGGCACAGAACGCCCTCGACGAGCTCGAGAACATCGACGAGGGAACGACGATGTACCGAAACGTCGGCGAACTCCTCGTCGAGACCGACTACGATCAGGCCGAAGAGGACCTCGAGGACAAGGTCGACTCGCTCGAGATCCGTCTCGAGACCCTCGAGAAGCAGGAAGAGCGCGTCCAGGACCAGTTCGAGAGCCTGCAGGAGGAACTCGAGGACATGCTCGGCGGCGGCATGGGCGGCGGTCCGGCCGGCCCCGGCGGTCCGGGCGCTGGCGGCGCGTAAATGCCGACTGACGAGCCGTCGGACGAGACCGTCGTTCAGACGGCGGCCGACGCCGCGGAAGGCGTCATCTTTTCACAGTACAAACAGTCCGACGTGCGCGATTACGACGTGACCGTCGTCTTCGAGGACGGCGTCCTCGAGGTCGACGTCTACCTCAACGCGCCCGAGGACGACGAGGCCGATCCCGACCCCGAACAGGTCGCCGACGACGCCGCGCTCGCGGCGCGACACGCAGTCGACGAACTGTTCGAGGCGTAGGCACGCGGTTTCGTTCGATTCGCTGTACTCCTGCCAGATAGTGAGCGATCCGCTCGAGTCGCGCGATTCGTTACGACCGTAACCGGCCGCTCCCGATGACTGCGAGCCCGAGGGCGCCGACGAGTATCAATGCGCTGAGCACGGGCTCCGGCAGGGTATCGATTTGTTCGCCGACGACGCCCACGACGACGAGCAGTCCGGCGACTGCAGCGGGAAGCGGCCGTGTGACCAGTTGTTGCCCGAAGGCCCGGAGCGACCAGTATCCCATCTCGAGTTTCGACGCGACGGCGGCCCCGAACGGGCGGTTTCCGTCCGGGTTTGCGGCCGACTCGAACGCCTCGAGGTCGGCCTCTGAGACCCGCTCGAGTTCGCCGGTGTTGACTCGTCTGCCATCAGCGTCCCCGACACGGAGTAGTGTCACGGTCTCTCCGCTCGTTCCGACGACGCGGTAGATTCCGGCAGGGTAGTCGCTATCAGTCGGGCGGAAATGGTCGTAGATGGATACCGAAGTCATTCTACTACCTGTGCGGGCTCGAGTTTCGTTCCCTACCGCCGAGAGCCGGGTGCGAGCAACTCGATCGGATGCGGAACCTCGCGCTCGAGCAGCGCCTCGAGCTGGTCCCCACACGACGTTCCGGACGCGACGACGGTTTCCGCGTCCTCGACCTGTGTCGCCAGCCGCTCGCCGACATCTATACTGAGTTCGTAGTACTCCCGCTTGTAGCCAAAGGAGCCGGCCATGCCACAACACTCGGCGTCGGAGGGTTCGGGCGCGTAGCCACAGCGCTCGAGGACGGCCACGGTGGGGGCTTCGAGGTCGAGCGTACGCTGCTGGCAGTGGGAGTGGTAGGCGACCAGCTCCGCTCCGTCGCCGGTCGACAGGGCCGACGGCTCGGCTCCGTTCTCGAGCAGGCCGTAGACGTACTCGCAGATCTCGTAGCTGCTCTCCCGGAGCCGATCGAACGACTGCTCGGGGAGCAGGCGCTCGTACTCGCGGTGCATGGCGGCCAGATCGGAGGGCTCGATGACGACCACGTCCCGGCCAGCATCGAGGTCCTCGGCTAGTGCACCGAAGAGCCGGCTGGCCTGCCGGTCCGCCGTCGCGATCATCCCCTGTGAGAGCGCCGCGCGCCCGCTCTCGGGCAGGTCTGGAACCCGAACCGGAACGCCGAGCGCCTCGAGTGTCTTGACCGCGGCTTTCCCGCGCTCGGTGTCGACGTAGTTCGTGTACACGTCCGGGTAGAGGACGACCTCGCGGTCGATCTCGGTCCCGCCGTCTCGAGCGGCCCGTGCTGCTCGTCGGCTCGAGGCGTCCGGGCCACCTCGCTCCTCGAACCAGTCGACAAGGGACTCCCGCCGGAAGGTGGGCAACTCTCGGCGGCGGTCGATTCCGAGGGCGTGCTCGAGGGCCGCGCGGACGGGGCCGGCGTCGGCGAGCCAGTTCGAGACGGGCGCGGTCGCGCTGGCGGCCTTCGCGACGGTGCCGATGTTGCCGAAGAAGCGTTTGCCGGGGTCGATCCCGCCTGCTTCCTCGTCGGGCGTAAGCCCGTCGACGAGGAAGTCGTACGACTCCGCGTCGCCGCTGCGGTTGATCCGGTCCCGGACGACGGTGTTGATCCACGGGATGTCGATCTTCACCGGACAGGCGTCGACGCAGCGCGTACAGCCGGTACAGAGGTCGTTGAACTCGGCCGCCGAGTCCTGTCCGTGGACGCCGGCCTCCCAGCCGGTCGCGATGCCGCCCGAGTAGGTCTCGCCGCCGAACCCGTGGCCGCCGACCGACTGGAAGTTCGCACACGAGTTCGAGCAGGCCCCACAGCGGATGCAGTACAGCGTCTCCCGGAGCTGATCGTCCTCGCGCATGTCCGTGCGGCCGTTGTCCAGCAAGACGAGGTGGAAGTCGCGGTCCGAGTTCCCGAGTTCGTCCCCCGCTCCGTTACCGTCGCCCGTGATCGGCTCGTCCGGCGACTCGAAATCCAGCGTCGGCGAGTCGGTCGGCGGGGACAGCATCGTCACGTACTGGGAGATCGGCTGGCCCGTCGCGCTCTTGGCGATCAGATCGACGAAGGGCTCGAGGTCCGACAGCGTCGGGATCAGTTTCTCCACGCCCGCGATCGCGACGTGGGTGTCGGGCGTGACCGCGCACTTGCGGGCGTTGCCCTCGTTCGTGATGAGCGTGATCGTCCCGCTCTCGGCGACGACGAAGTTCGCACCCGTAATCCCCACGTCGGCCTCGGTGATGATCTCGCCGAGGTGGTCGCGGGCGAACCGGGTCAGCTCTTCTGCCGTCTCGAACGGCTCGTCGGGGTCGAACCGCTCGTTGAACAGCTCGGCGATCTGCCCGCGATCGAGGTGCATCGCCGGGCCGACGATGTGGGAGGGCGTATCGTCCGCGACCTGCAGCACCCACTCCCCGAGGTCGGTCTCGGTGACGTCGATCCCCGCGGCCTCGAGTCCCTCGTTGAGATCGATCTCCTCGGTCGTCATCGATTTGGATTTGACGACCGACGGCTCCGCGGCCGCCGCGTCGACGTCGGCACCGCTCGCGGCCTCACTCTCGACCACGTCGGCCACGTACGCGTTCGCGTCCGCGGCGTCGTCCGCCACGTAGACGGTACCGCCGTTGGCTTCGACGGCCGCCCGGACCGTCTCGATCAACTCCGGCAGTCGCTCGATGGCGTCTTCCTTGATCGCCCGTGCGTCGGTTCGCAACGCCTCGAGGTCGTCGGTCCCGCCGTAGGTCTCCTTCCGGCGGTCGTTCGAGGCGCTCGCCTGGGCGTGGATCGCCGGCCCCTCGGTCTCGAGCAGGTGCCGGATCCGCTCGGCTCGCTCGGATCGCGTGCGCTGGGCCATCCTATCGGTCCTCCAGAACGATCACGTGGACCTCGCCCGGCCCGTGGACGCCGTGGACGAGGTCGCCCATGTCCGCCGTCGCGCTCCGTCCGGTCGCGAAGACGACGCTGTCCCGGCCCGCGTCGAACCCGTCCGCGAGCCGGTCGAAACCGGCGCTGAGATTCGGGACGACGTCGCTCTCCGGGACGACCGCGACGTGACGGTCCGGGTAGAGGGCGATCGGTTCCGCGCCGTCGGCCGTCGACTCCACGGCGACGCTGCCGTACTCCGCGATTGCGAACCCGACGGGAGTGACGCCCGTTCGTGCCGCCTCGAGTTCGGCGGTCGTCGGCGCGGTCGTCACCGTCTCGGGGAGCGAAACGCCCTCGTAGGGAAGCGCTGCGCCGACGGCCGGCGCGTCGGCGACCGCGTCGATCCGCTCGCTCGCGTCGGCGGCCGCGACGCGCTCGAACCCCACCTCGAGTCCCTCGAGGGCGCGTTCGAACCGACCGATAGTGTCAACTGTCATCGTCACCCACATCCGGGCGGACGGGCAAGAGACTGACGGTCAATCGGGGACGTGGTGAGCCTCGCTGCTCGAGCGCGTGTTCGATCTCCCAGGTGGCGAAAAAGAAACTGAATGCCGGGCCGCTCTCACTCCGAGACCGACAGTTCGCCGTAATCGAACTCCTCGCCCATTTCCGAGAGGCTGTCGAGTTCGTCCTGCTCCTCCCGCAGCGTCTCCTCTAAGGTGTCCGCGACGTCGTCCATGCCGAGCTGGTCCGCCATCGGGATGAGGTTCCCGTAGACGGCGATCTCGTAGTGTTCGGACTTCTGGCCGGCGGCGATGTTGAACCGGTCGATGGCCTCCTGACTGGGATCCTTGTCCATGAACTCCTCGTGGGCCTCGATCATCCCGTCGACGACCGGATCCGTCTCGGCCTCCGCGTCGGCGTCGAGTTGCTCGAACACGTCTTCGATGCGCTCGACGTGATTTTGCGTCTCCTCGCGGTGCTCGGCGAAGCCCGACTTGAGTTCCTCGCTCGAGGCAGTTTGCTCGAGTTCGTCGAGGGCCTCGACGAGTTGCTGTTCGGTGTAATACGCGTGTTTCAGTCCGTCTACGAAGAGGTCTTCGGTTGAGTCGATAGTCATAGGCGCTCGTGTGAGTCGACAGCGCTGATTTCAATAAACAGGTGGCTTGCAGATGAGACGGTCGCCGGTCGCCGCAACCGTCCGAACCCACACGAGCACGTATGATAGCGGTGTGGCGGGACCGGGACTACCGCGATTCGCAGATCGCGACGAAGTTCTCGAAAATCTCGTCGCCCTCCTCGGTATGGGCGACCTCGGGGTGCCACTGGACGCCGTAGAGGTCGCGGTCGGTGTCGCTCATCGCTTCGACGTCACACACGTCGCTTCTCGCGGTCAGTTCGAAGCCGTCCGGCAGTTCCGTGACCTCGTCGGCGTGGCTCGCCCAGACGCGGGTCTCGGGGTGCAGGGTGCCGGTCAGCGGGTCCTCGTCGTCGACGATGTCGACGGTGACGTCCGCGTAGCCGCCGTAGTCGCCGCTGCCGACGCTCCCGCCGAGTTCCTCGGCGATCAGTTGCATCCCCAGACAGATACCGAGGACCGGGATATCGGCCTCGAGGTACTCGGCCGACGTGCCGATCCGATCCATGTCGGGACCGCCCGAGAGGACGACACCGTCGGCGTCGACGGCTTCTGGCGGCGTGTCGTTGTCGATCAGTTCCGTGTCGACGCCGAGGTCGCGAAGCGCTCGGCGTTCCAAGTGGGTGAACTGTCCGTGGTTGTCCACCACGACGATCTTCGTCATTGCGTGCTCGTAGCGGCTCACTCGGTAAAAACGGTCCGAAAACCGCGCTCGGCTCGCACGCGAGGCGGAACGCTATCGCCGCCCCGTCATAAGCGATGAACGACTCGAGGCGCGGGCTTTTCAGTGCACAGTACAATCCCGGCATAGAGTATGACTCGCCCGAGTGTCGATGCCGGCGATATGCGGTGGGGATGGACCTGTCCGCTGTGCGAGACGGACGCCTCGGTCTCGAGGGATCCCGAGTCCGAGACGTTCCGATGGGAGTGTGACGACGAGTCGTGCGAGGCGGTGGGCTTTGGCTTCACCTCGCGACGCAAGGCCAGACTCGCCCTCAGAGAGTACCGCGAGCGGTATCAGAACATCTACCGGTAGTCGGGTTACGACGGACTGCTCGAGGCCCCATCGATTCCGCCGATGTAACCCGTGAGTCGGCGTTCCGGTACGTTTATGCGTTCGTCACCGGATGACAGAGACATGGCTGTCGATCTGAGCGAATTCGACCATCCGGCGTGGCTCACTGTCGTGGGAACGGGTATCGGCTACGGACTGATCCTCGCCGTGCTGACGCTGGCGATGTTTATCGTGCCGTGGCTCGTCTTCTCGGCCCTGTAGCGACGCACTCACCGGCGGTCGTTCGCGCTCGTTTTCCCGCTTCGGTAGGACCGAATCGCCGACTCGAGTCGGATCTGTAGATACCGTTCCAGTCGGGGCGATCGTCCACCGGTCACTATGCGACTCGAGTCCCTACGCCTACCCATGCACGTCGTCGTTCTCGGTGCGGGCTACGCGGGGCTGACCCTGACGCGGTTGCTCGAGGAAGACCTCCCCGAGGCGGTCGACATCACGCTGGTCGACCGGTCGCCGGACCACCTCGTTCAGCACGAACTCCACCGGGTGATCCGCCGGCCGGAACTGGCCGCGGCGATCACGGTCCCGCTTCCCGAAGTGCTCGAGCGGGCCGCCGTCCGCGTCGCTCGCGTCGAAGAAATCGACCGCGACGAGCGGGTCGTCTCCCTCTCGAGCGGCACGCTTTCCTACGACGTAGCGGCGATCTGTCTCGGCGCGCGGACCGCCTACTACGGACTCGAGGGCGTCCGGGAGCACTCGACGCCGCTCAAGCGGCTCTCGCACGCCAATCGGATTCGGTCGGGCGCGCTCGAGGCGTTCCGCGGCGACGACCCGCGACTCGTCGTCGGCGGGGCCGGCCTCTCCGGGGTGCAGGTCGCGGGAGAACTTGCGGCGCTCGCTCGCGAGGAACGGGCCGACGCGACGATTACGGTCCTCGAGCAATGCGAGCACGTCGCACCGGGGTTCTCGGACCCCTTTCAGCGCGCGGTTCGGACCGCACTCGAGGAGCAGGGGGTCGAGGTGCGGACCGACGCGGCCGTCCGGCGAGCCGACGAGACGCACGTCCACCTCGACTCGGGCGACCGGGTTCCCGCCGACCGGTTCGTCTGGACCGGCGGAATTCGGGGCGCGGACGCGCTCGAGGGCGAGCGGCCGACGGTCCGGAGCGACCTCCGGCTCGACGAGCGGACGTTCGCGCTCGGGGACGCGGTCCGCGCGGTCGGCGCCGACGGGGAGCCCGTGCCGGCGAGCGCACAGGCCGCCGTGCGGGAAGCGCGGACGGTCGCGGAGAGTATCACCACCCTCGCTACGGACGGCGACGGGATCGAGGTCGACGCCGCTCTCGAAGCGTTCACC
This sequence comes from Natrinema sp. LN54, assembly GCF_052439245.1. Taxonomy (NCBI): domain Archaea; kingdom Methanobacteriati; phylum Methanobacteriota; class Halobacteria; order Halobacteriales; family Natrialbaceae; genus Natrinema; species Natrinema sp. LN54. Next base: position 444,267 of record NZ_JBQVRP010000002.1, on the reverse strand, counting down.
TTCGAGTCGCCCGGCTGGGTCGTCAGCGTGGGCGACGACGCGGTCGCGACGGTCGGCGACCGCGTCCTCACGGGCCGAGCAGCGAACGGGCTGAAAACGACGGTCGGGTTGGGGTACCTCTCCGCGGTCAGCGACGCCGAAACCGCGGCGGGGTTCGCCTATCGGGACCTCGTCCCGGAGCGGTTCCAGCGCGATCGGTGAGTCGCGGTCGACCGACGCGTCGGAACGGTTGCGGAACGGCCGTAGTGTCGGTCCGCTGGGGACGGTTTGCTGGCTCCCGGAGACCGGCACGCCGCGGCCGCGACTTCCGAGAGAGGCCGGCACGACAGTCGTCTCTCCCCACTACAGATCTTTTAGGGCTCCGCACGGTACTGCTCGGTAATGAGTCGACAGGCCGAACCCGACGATCAGGAGGGCCCACCGGATCGCGGGGGCGGGATCGAGGCACTGCGCCGGAGTTCGGCGTTTCGCGGCCCGGCCGAACCGATCGAGGCCCACGACCACTCGAACGGCCATCTCGCGTTGCTCTACGAGAGCCGCGACGAGCAGTTCGCGGCCACGATTCCGTTCGTCCGGCAGGGGCTCGAGCGGGGCGAGCAGTGTCTCTACATCACCGACGAAACCGACGGGGATGCGGTACTCGAGGCGCTGGGCGATGCCGGCATCGACGTGGATTCCGCGCTCGAATCGGGTACGCTGCTGGTTCGATCAGCGGACGAGACCTATCTGGCCGACGGGTCGTTCGACCTCGAGGAGTCGCTCGCGTTCCTCGAGAGCACCGTGGCGGCGGGGCTCGCGGAGTTCGAGGGCGTTCGCGTGGCCGCAGAAGAGACGTGGCTGCTCGAGGAGGCCGACACGGCCGAGGAGTTCATGGCGCTGGAATCGCGGGTGAACGAACTGTTTCGGGACGAGAACTGTGCCGTGCTCTGCCAGTACGACCGCGACCGGATGCCGGCATCGATCCTCCACGACGTTATCAAGACGCATCCGCACCTCGTCGTCGGCCGGACCGTCTCGCAGAACGTTTACTACACGCCGCCCGAGACGTTCTTCGGGCCCGATGACCCGGCCGCGACGGTCGATCGAATGCTGGCGACGGTCCGCGAGCGGACCGAAGCGAAGACGGGGTTACGGGAACACGAACGCTACCTTCGGGAACTCTACGAGACCACCGCGAACAGCGACGGATCGTTCGAGGAGACGGTCGAGCGACTGCTCGAGCTGGGCTGTGAGCGGTTCGATCTCAGGGGCGGCGCGCTGGCGCATCTCCCGTCGTGGGAGAGCAACTTCAGGGCGGAGGCCACGGTCGGCCCCGACATGGGCGATCTGGAGGGCGAGTTACCCGTCCAACCGGCCGAGGGCAACTTCTGCCGACGGGCGATTACCTGGGACGAGCCGACCGCCGTCCCCGACGTCGTCGAGGCCGGCTGGGACGACGACGTCGTGTTCGAGGAGTTCGGACTCGAGACCTATTTCGGCATCAGGGTCACCGCCGGCACCGATCCCTACGGAACGCTCTGGTTCTACGACACGTCGCCGCGAGACGACCCGTTCACCGACGACGAGCGGACGTTCCTGAAGCTGATGGGACAGTGGGTGAGCAACGAACTCGAGCGCCGGGAGCGCGAGCAGTTCCTGCGGACGAGCTACGAGATCACGTCGAACCCCGATCACACCTTCGAAGAGAAAGTCGACCAGTTGCTCGAACACGGCCGCGACTGGTTCGGGTTCGACATCGGCTATCTCACGTCGGTCGCGACCGATACCAATCGGTTCGAGGTCGTCGACGCGGTCGGCTCGCACGAACGGATTGAGCCGGGCGTCACCGACACGCTCTCGGAGACGTACTGCCAGCGGGTGATGGACGCCGGGGAGTCAGTGAGCGTGACGAACGCCGTCGCCGAGGGCTGGGAGGGCGATCCCGCCTACGATACCTTCGGTCTCGACGCCTTCCTCGGGACGACCCTGGAAGTCGACGGCGATCGCTACGGAACGCTGTGTTTCGGGGCACAGACTCCGCGAGAGGAGGAATTCACCGACACCGAGTACACGTTTCTGGAGCTGATGAGCCAGTGGGTGAGCAACGAACTCAGTCGCCGCGAGCGCGAGCGGTTCCAGCGGCGGCTGTACGAGATTGTCGCCGACCCGGATCGGTCGTTCGACGAGCAACTCCAGTCGGTTCTCGATCTCGGCTGCGAGCGGTTCGACATGAAGTTGGGCGGGATCGCCGCGGTCGATCCGGAGACCGATCGATTCGAAGTCGAGGTCACGAACGGCGATCACGACCACCTCGTCCCGGGCGAACGGTACCCGCTCTCCGAGACGTACTGTCAGGTCCCCGTGACCAACGGTGGTACGAGCGCGATCACCGACCCCCTCGCCGACGGGTTCGACGGGAAACTGTGCGCCCAGCGATTCGGCGTGCGGGCGTATCTCGGGACCTACCTCGAACTCGAGGAGGCCGACGACCGGACGTTCTGGTTCATCGCGAACGAGTCCCGAGACGAGTTCTCGGAGGCCGAGCGGACGTTCCATCACCTGATGGGGCAATGGGTGAAGTACGAACTCGAGCGCCAGCAGTACGAGCGGGACTTAGAGCAGACGGTCGCCCAGCTCCAGCAGTCCAACGACCGGCTGAAACAGTTCGCCTACGCCGCCTCGCACGACCTGCAGGAGCCCCTGCGGATGGTCTCGAGTTACCTCCAGCTCCTCGAGCGCCAGTACGGGGCCGACCTCGACGAGGACGCCCGGGAGTACATCGATTTCGCGGTCGACGGCGCGGACCGGATGCGAGCGATGGTCGACGACCTGCTCGCGTACTCGCGGGTCGAACAGGCAGACGGCGAGTTCGAGCCGGTCGACTGTACTGCCGTTCTGGAGAACGTGCGGGCCGACCTATGGGTGGCTATCGAGGAGCGCGACGCGGAGATCACCGTCGGCTCGCTTCCGACGGTGACCGCCGACGGCGAACAGCTCGAGCAGCTGTTCTCCAATCTCGTGTCGAACGCCGTCAAGTACAACGAGAGCGAGCCGCCGCGGGTCGACATCACGGCCGAGGAACGGGCGAACCACTGGCAGTTCGCGGTCGCCGATAACGGGATCGGGATCGATCCGGACAAGACCGACCGCATCTTCGAGGTCTTCAAGCGACTCCACCACGACGAGGAGTACGCGGGCACCGGCGTCGGACTCCCGCTGTGCCAAGAGATCGTCGAGAACCACGACGGCGACATCTGGGTCGAGTCCGAACCCGGTGAGGGGTCGACGTTCTACATCGAACTCCCGAAACGCACCGCGAGTTGACGGTCGACGGTCGGACGGTCACGCGCTGCGAGCGGCTCCGTGTCGATCGAGACCGAGAACCCGACCGGCGCTCAGGTCCAGCGATCCAGCCCCGTCTGCGTGACGCTCTCCTCGATGCGCTCGAAGCCGCGTGCGACCTCGCCGGCGTCGACGCCCCACTCGTCGGTGACGTAGGCCCTCGCCGCCTCGAGGTCCGGATCGACGCTCGCGTCGAACTCGTAGTCGTCGGTCACGTCGGGATCGCGGAACAGTTGGCGAACGCGGTCGCCGTACTCGACGTGGTCGCCACGCGCCTCGAGGACGCTCCAGAGGTCGCCGTGTTCGGTGATCGCCGAAATCGCCGTCTTCGGTCCGATCCCGGAAACGCCCTCGTTGAAGTCCGTCCCGATGAGGATCGCCGCGTCGATCAACTGCTCGAGGGTCAGGTCGTGGTGGGCGAGGGTGGCCTCGAGATCCATCAGTTCGGGGTCACCCTTGCTCGTCAGTTGGCGCAGGGTCAGCGGGGAGCCGAAGAGGAGGGCGTCGTAGTCTTCCGACCCCACGTAGTCGGCGTCGCCCCGTTTGACCATGTGGGCGGCCTGGGCCTCGCCCTCCGCCGGCGCTTCGACGATGGGCACGTCGAGCAGTCGCAGCAGTTCGCGGCTCGTCTCCTGGATCGTCGGCGTCAGCCGCTGCGTTCGGGACTCGAGTTGCGCGATGGCGACCGAATCGCCCTCCTCGCGGGCGGTCTCGAGTTGCTCCTCGTAGCTCCGGCGCTGCTCGCGGCGGGACTCGATCTCGTCGTCTTTCAGTTCGGACGGGCCGCCGTCGAAGACCATCACCGGCGTGATGTCGTGTTCGAAGAACTTGGGCAGCCCTTGGACGATCCCGACGAGGTTGGCGACTTCGGTTCCGTCTCCGGTCGTGTACTTCCTGCTGTCGGTCCACTTGACCGTCGTCGTCAGATAGCGGTAGAGCCAGTTGTGCGCGTCGACGGCGACGGTCCCCTCGATGTCGTCGAAGGGAATCTCCTCGATGACGGCGATGTCCCGAAGTGCGGCGTTTCCCATTGGCAGCCATTTGGGCGGACCGGGATTTGAATCGTTGGCTTCGACCCGCCCGCGTACCGAGTCGATCGGCGTCGATACGAAGTTTTATTCCGGAGATAAAATGGATATACACTAACTGATAGCATGGATAACGCCTCGAGCCCGGGTCGTCGGGCAGTGCTCGCCGGCGTTGGAACGCTGCTCGGCGCGGGCGCGGGCTGTCTCGGCGCGGACCGGACGCCCGCCGCGAGCGAGACCGACTGGCGAATGTACGGCCGCGATCCGGGCCGAACGCGGTACGTCTCGGACGCTGACCTGCCACGGGACGGCGTCGAGATCGCTTGGTCGCGCTCGGTCAGCGCGTCCGGGTGGCTCCCGCCGGTCGTCGCGAACGGGACCGTCTACTGCCAGTACGCAAACGGGCTGTTCGTCGTCGATGCCGAGACCGGCGACGGAGATGTCGCCAATACCTACGGCGGCTTCGGTCGGGGTGCCGGCCCGATGGCGTTCGCCTCGACGACGGTCTACCGGGACGGCGTGTTGCTCGTCCCGTACGGGAACGCGGTCGCCGGCTACGCCGCCGAACCCGACGGCTGGCCCGAGACCGTCTCGGGGATCGGCGAGGACCGGGCGCGCTGGTGGATCGACGGCGAGGGCGTTAGTACGGCGCCGCCCGGCGGGTTCGGTGCGGACGCGGCGCAGTCCGGCACACCGGTCGTCGCGGACGGGACCGTCGTTAGCCTCCATCCGCGGGGAACCGTTTCGGCTGTCACGCCCGACGACGGCGGCGAACGCTGGCGATACGGACTGGCGGCCGCCAACCCCGACGACGAGTACTCGCTCGTTCCCATCGACCACGTCATCGACACCGCGACCGGGACCGTCGTCGTGAAAGGGCGCGTCCTCGGCGGACCTGTGCTCGTCGGACTCGACCTCGCGGACGGCACTCACGAGTGGACCGTCGGTGAGGGGCGGACCTCCGAGTGGCGGGTCGAGGCCGATGACAGTATGGCGGCACGCGACGGGACGGTCTACACCGTCGGATGGACGGAATCGGACTCGAGCCGGGCGGTTCGGATCCGCGAACTCGACGCGGCGTCGGGCGGTCGCGGCTGGACTCGCCCGCTCGAGCGCGACGCACACGTCGGGTTCGCCGTCGACGAGACGACCGTCTACCACGTCGGCGTGATCGAAGCCGACGAGGGGGCTGACCCGATCGGCGTCGCGGCCATCGACCGCGCGGACGGCGGCGTTCGGTGGACGGAGACCATCGACGACGCGCCCGGCAGCATCCTGACGGAAGGGGGCCCACCGCCGACGGTCGCCGGTGACCTCCTGCTCGTCCCCAGCCGTGTGGGTCTCCACGCCCTCGCGACGGCGGACGGCGAACGGCTGTGGACGTTCACCGAAACGGTCGGGACCTCGGGCGGCGGCGAAACCGAACGTGCCGCCCTGACGCCCGCGGTCGTCGCCGGCGATCGAATCGTCATCGGAACGACGCTGATGCTCTACGGGCTGGGTGACGATGGCGACTGACGACTCCGATTCCGACGCGGTCAACGGGGGCGAGACCGGGCCGGAGCCGGTCGTCTCGAGTCTCGGGGCCGGTCCCGGTCTCAGGTCGATTTTCGCGACCGTGGTCGCCCTGCTCCGCGGGCGGCCATCGCTGGTCAGCCCATTCGCCGTCGCCGGCGCGTTCGGTGCCGCAAGTACGGTCGCTAGGCTCGCGTCGCCGTACCCCGTTGGCCTCGCGCCGTTCCCCGACCGTGGCCTCGTCCAGCTTTCGCTGCCGCTTGTCCCGCGGCTCGAGCCGACGGTCGAAATCAGTTCCGCGATCCTGTCCGGGATGAAACCCCGGTTTCTCGTCGCCTTCGTCGGCTGGCAGGCGCTGCTCAGCGCCGCGACGGCGGTCGCGTTCGCCTGGTGTCTCTGGCTGGCGGGCACGGACACGAACGGGGTTGTCCCGCCGCTCGATCGGGTCGCCCGACTCGTCGCGTTCGTCGCGGTCGTCGCCGGCGTCTCGCTCGGCACGGTAGTCCTGGCCGGCGCGTGGACCGGGTTCGGCATCGGGCTCGCGTTCGTGGCGCTACTCCTGATCGCTCCCGTTTTCGTCGCGCTCTTCGTCGCTCCCGCGGCCATCGTGATCGACGGCGACGATCTGGTCGCGGCCGCACGCGAGAGCCTCGATTACGCGGTCGCAAGTCCCGGCACGATTCTGGTGATATTGGTCGGGCTCGGCTCCGTCGGATACGCACTGACCGGCGTCTCGCGGCTCGCGTCGTCGCCGCCCGTTGGAGCCGTGCTGGCGACCGTCGTCAGCGTGACCGTCGCGGGAACAGTCCACGCCGTCACGGTCGCCGCGCTCCACTCGGCGGGGCCGCAGTAGGGTTGTCGGCTGGGACTCCGTTGTGTCGCGACCCGTCGTCGATACGGCCTCGCCGTCCGTTCACTCACCGCCAGTCTCCGGCGGCTCACTGCCGAGCCGCGACTCGAGGAACGCCTCCTCGTCCGCCGAGAGGTCGCGAGCGCGGTACTCCTCGAGTCCCGCCTGATACCGCTCGCGCGGGGTCCAGTCCGCGTCGGCGTCCGGGGCTGCGTCCGCATCCGTCTCCGGGTCCGAGTCCGGGCTCGGATACTCGAGGATCAGTTCAGCGATGCCCGTCGTCTCGCCGGTGTAGGCGAAGCCGGTCCGGTAGAGCGCCTCGTAGGCGAAGGGGTTGTTGACGGCGATCCGGAGCCGGTCGTAGCCGCGCTCGAGGGCCCGATCGCGGACCAGTCGACAGAGCCGCGGGCCGATCCCCTCGCCGCGGCGCTCGCGGTCGACGGTCACGTAACGCAGCCACAGCGTGTCGCCGTCGGTGCGGTCCTCGTTGAACGCGACGGCCGCGACGATCCGGCCGTCCTCGGCTCGAGCCACCGCCTTCCCCGTGTTCGTCATGACGAACTTCCCGGCGTAGCTGAACCGTTCGTGATCGAGTCGGAGTTTGGGGCCGTCGGGCGGCCACTCGAGCAGTTCGTACTCCACGGGAGCGCTTGGCGAGCGAGCCACTACAATGCACGGATCGGGACGTTCCGCCAGCCCTGAGATGCCGGAAAACCGACGGAACGAACACTTTTGGACTCGTTTGTGGTAGCGATGACATGATGAGTAGTGAATCCAACACCGTGGCTACGACCGGACTCAGCGGCAACACCGGATGGCTCGTCGGCGGCGCGCTCGGCGGTGCGATCGGTGCGGTCGCGTTCGGCATCGTCATGTGGCTGCTCGACCCGGACGTCCTCTCGGCCGCGATCCCGTCGATCTATGGGCTCGATCCCGTCAGCCCCGTGGGCTGGGCAGTCCACGTCGCTCACGGGGTCGTCCTCGGAATCGTCTTCGGGGTGCTGGTCACGCGCCCGCCGATCCTCGGTACCCTTCGAACCGATGTCGAGACGGATGCGCTCTCCCGAACCGGGATCGTCTTCCGAACGACCGCCGCCGGGTTCGTCTTCGGACTGCTCGTCTGGACGGTCCTCCCCCTCATCGTCCTCCCCGTCTGGCTGGACGCGGTCGGCGGTAGCGGGGCCGAACCGCTCACGACGGCCGCCGCGGGGAGCCTGTTCGGCCACCTGCTGTTCGGAACCGTCCTCGGGGCCGTCTTCGCGGTGACCGTGGATCTCCCCGACCGGACGGCCGAAACGCCGTTTTAGCGCGGACCCTCCGCAGCGCCGTTCCGAGTCTGCTATCGTTTTCGTTTCGAAAATCCAACCAGAACCGACGACTGTTTATTGATTGACCGTTCAGTCAGTATACGAGATGACACCATGAACGCGATACGCGTCGACGGACTAACCAAGGAATTCGACGGCGTGACCGCTGTCGACGACCTCTCGTTTACGGTCGCGCAGGGCGAACTGTTCGGTCTGCTCGGACCGAACGGGGCCGGCAAATCCACGCTCATCAACATGCTGGTGACGCTGTTGCCACCGAGCGCGGGAACCGCGACCGTCAACGGCCGCGATATCCGCGCCGAAAAGGGAGCCGTCCGATCCAGTCTGGGAATCGTCTTTCAGGAACCAGCGCTCGACGAGGAACTCACCGGCGCGGAAAACCTCGCTTTTCACTCGCGGCTGTACGGCCAGCACGCGACCGAACGGGCCGACCGCATCGACGAGGTGCTCGCGCTCGTCGGCCTCGAGGCCGAGCGGGACGACCCCGTCGGCACCTACTCGGGCGGCATGAAACGTCGCCTCGAGATCGGTCGCGGCCTGTTGCACGAACCGGCGGTCCTCTTCCTCGACGAACCGACCGTCGGCCTCGACGCGCGCACCCGCCAGGACATGTGGGCGTATATCGAGCGGCTGAACGCGGAGGCCGGCGTCTCGATCGTCCTGACGACCCACTACATCGAGGAGGCCGAACGCCTCTGTGACCGCGTCGCGATCGTCGACGAGGGCGACATCGTCGCGATGGACTCGCCGACGGCGCTCAAAGACTCGCTGGGCGGCGACGTCGTCGCCCTCGAGTTCGCGGACGACGTTCCAGCTACACTGCTCGAGCGACTCCCCGAGCAGCCCTGGATTCGCGAGCACGCCGTCGTCGATACCGGCGTCCACGTCACGGTCGACGACGGCGACGCGCGGATCGCCGACCTCGTCCGTCTCGCCGACGACGCAGGCGCTCGGATCTCGGCGGTCGACCTGCGCGAGCCGACCCTCGAGAACGTCTTCCTCGACCTGACTGATCGCTTGGCCAGCGACGAGCGGGACGGCGTCAGCCTCGAATCCGGCACCGGCAGCGAGGGGGCCGGATCGGCCGCGAACGGCTCGAGCGCGGCGACGGGAGCCGGTAGCTCGGGTACGGGTCCGGAGGCCGACCGCTCGAGTACGGTCCCGACGGAGGAGCAGCCGTGAACGTCGTCGACTGGCAGGCCATCTACGGGCTCTGGCTGCGCGATACCAAGCGGTTCCTCCGGACGCCGTCGCGGATCGTCGGCTCGCTCGCGATGCCGCTGCTGTTCCTCGTCTTCATGGGCTTCGGGTTTCAGGGGGCGGCGATCCCCGGCCTCCCCGAAGACGTGGACTACCTCCAGTATCTCGTCCCCGGTATCGTCGGCTTCACCATGCTGTTCGGGGCTTCCTTCGCCGGGCTCTCGATCCTCGCGGATCAGGAGGTCGGCTTCCTCAAGGAGATTCTCGTCGCACCCGTCAGCCGCACGTCCATCGTCCTCGGCCGGATCGCAGGCGGCTCGACGACGGCGCTCGTCCAAGCGCTCCTCATCCTCCTGCTCTCGATCCCGCTCGGGTTCGCGCCCGTGAGCCTGCTCTCGGTACCCCTCGCGGTCGTCTTCCTCGCGCTGCTCGCGATCACCTTCGTCGGCTTCGGGATCGCGCTCGCGTCCCAGTTCAGCGACAGCGAAGGGTTCGGCCTGATCGTCCAGTTCGTCATCTTCCCGCTCTTTTTCCTCTCCGGCGCGCTGTACCCGCTCGAGGGACTGCCGAGTTCAGTGCGGTATCTGGCGTACGCGAACCCACTGACCTACGGGGTCGACGGGCTGCGAGCGGTGCTGGTCGGCACGTCGTCGTTCTCCGTCCTGGTCGATCTCGGCGCGCTCGGGTTCTCGTCGGTCGTGATGGTCGCGATCGGCGCGTCGCTGTTCGAGCGCGTCGAAGCAGTGTGAGAGCGGGTACTCGAGAGGGGGTTTTCGCGAACTTTTGCAGCCGTTCGTCGAAACGTACACGGACCGGGATTCGAACTACCTGAAGACGGTCTCGCTCGTCTCACTCGCGAATGTGCGTCTTCCGTCGGTCAAATCCTTGAGCGATTGCTGTGGCTCACGTATTTGTTCGCCGCAGGAATGCGCGGACCGGGATTTGAACCCGGGCCATGAGCTTGGAAGGCTCAGGTCCTACCACTAGACCATCCGCGCGCATCTCCCGATTTTCGTCCCACGTTTAAGGCTCTTCCTTTTCCGCTCGAGTCCCGGCTAGCGATTAGCCCGCATCGAGGACCGGGTCACGCGAAAAAACGGTGTCGCATCAGCCAGCGGATGGTGGTCACGAGCGCGACTCCTGGACGGAATCGGTGAGTCGGAACCGTTATCGCTCGAGCAGGGCACCGGAGGAGCCGACGGCGATGTCGACGGGGCCGGTGGCGACGGCTTGGAGGTTCTCGCCGACCGGCGTCTCGTTCCGGGTCCACTCGCCGTCCTCGAGTTCGAAGACCGCGCCACCGCTACCGACGGTGTACCCGGTGCCGGCGTCGGTCTCGATGTCGAAGAGGGCGGCGTCGCCGAGGCTCTCGGGGACCCACTGGCTCCCGTTGTACGTGAACACGGAGGCGTTACCGCCGCTGACACGGACGTCGTCCGCGGCGTCGCTGTCGAGGCCGTAGTAGGTGACCCCGGCGTCCTCGATGCCGATCGGGTTCCACGTGACGCCGTCGTCGGTGGCGAACACCTTTCCGTTGGTGTCGATGACGTGGCCCGAGCGGGCGTCGTAGAACTCGATCGCCTTCAGCCCGGAGCCGCTGCCGGGGACCTCGTAGTTCCACGTGCCCTCTTTGCCGTTGTCGAAACTGTAGTGGACGGAGCCGGAGTCGTCGGCCACGTACACGTCCGCTTCGCCCGCGGGGCCGGTGACGGCGATGTCGTTGAAGTTCGCCGTGAAGTCGTTGGGCGCCGAGCGGTCGACGAGGTTGCCGGTCGTCACGTCGTACTCGCCGATCGCACCGCTCGAGCCGACGAGCCAGAGTCGCTCGCCGTCGTCGGTGGTGTCGACGCCGTAGAGGTCGTTGCCGTTGCCGGTGGGACCGCCCTGCAGGACGACCTCCCAGCCGCCGGCGGTGCGTTCGATGACCAGTCCGGAGCCCGCGACCGCGTGCGGGTTCGTCGCCGTGTAGGCGATGTCGTGGATCGTGCTGTCGACCGGGGTCTCGACGACCGTCCAGTCGGACTCGGCGGCGGAAACCGTCGCGGGAACGGTAGCTGCGGCAAGCGATGCGCCTGCGGCCTTCAGTGCCGAACGTCGGGTGAGACGCGTCATAGCGCATCCGGGGCTGGCGGCGAGACGATCATAAAAGCCGGACGTTCTTCAGACCATTCCGGTCCATTCCGGACCTTTCATTCCATTTTATTCCGTTCTCAGTGACTGACACTCGGGCGGATATGCGGCGCGTAACTGGGCCAACCCGCGAAAAACGGTTTCCGGTGGTGATTGGGTCTGGCTACCACGGGAAATCTACACACTTCGTGGGTTCCGACGGCACTGGTATCGAAACGGTATAGCGGAGGGTCCCTCGAGCGAGTTCTCGACACCGCGCGCGGAACTCGTCCCGATCGCGATCCGATGGGCTACCGACTCCGCGATCGGCCGTGTCCCGCCACCGTCGCGTAACAGTTACCGCTCGAGAGTTCCCACTCGCGGAGCTCGAGGTCACTGTTTTCGAGATCGGCCTCGAATTCGTCGGGCGCGTAGATGTGGTAGAAGCGGTCGACCGGTTCGCCGCCGGGGAGGGTCCACTCGACCGTCGTGTCGAAGCCCTCGGTCTCGTCGAACCGGTCGTGGGCGGTCGACCACGCGCTGACCAGCGCGCGGCCGTCGGGCGAGAGCACCCGCGCGAGTTCGTCCAGACTGGCCCGGCGGGCCGCTCGCGTCGGCAGGTGGTGCAGCGTCGCGACGTAGACCGCGATGTCGATCGCGTCGTCGGCCACCGGAAGGCTCGCCGCGTCGCCCTGTACCAGTTCGACGTCGAACTCGCGCTCGAGAGCGCGGTCTCGCCCCGTCTCGAGTAGCCCGCGGCTGACGTCGAGGCCGACGACGGACTCGCAGTCGGCGGCGAGGAGTTCGGCGTGCCGGCAGTTGCCACAGCCGAGATCGAGCCCGACGCCGCCGGCTCCGTGGTCGGCCGCGCTCGCGACGAAGGATTCGACCTCGGGCCACGCGTACTCCCGCGTGGACGCGAAGTGTGTCGCGATCCGGTCGTAGGTGTCGCGCACGTCGTCTCGGCTGTGTGCTCGCTCCTGATCCCCGGCCATCGTCGGATTTCGTCGGGGTATCCGGAAAAAGCGTTCGCAAAGCCGCTCGGATTTCCACTCGGGGTCCCCCGGCGAGCGGCTGTAGTGTGTCGCTACTGTGGGGTATCGGGGTCGATGCGCTTCATCGGGTGTGAGTCGGCAGCCACAGGGCCCCCAATGCTCTATCGGGCGCCGGGACGTGACCGTGTGAATGTGGGACCGTGACGGGGACTCGAGGAATTCGAGGGGTTTATCTATTCCCGACGGGAACTGTGGGATGCGTACGAGGGCTCGTAGATCAGGGGTAGATCACTCCCTTGGCATGGGAGAGGCCCCGGGTTCAAATCCCGGCGAGTCCATCTCTGTTTTGCCGTTTCAGGCCTTCTACACCGCGAATACGTGCGCTTGAGGGTGTTCTGAAGACTATCCGTGAGTCGATGCTTTCAGCCGCTTGTTCGTGGGTCATGTTCCTGTCTATAGATCTTCGATGAAGTCGCGTCGCTGTTCCATCTTCTCGCGGTCTGTACGCCGGTCGTAGTGGCGCTCGAGGACTTCCGAGGAAACATCACAGCGATCGCTAACGATTTTCTCGGGAATGTCCTCACGGAGTTGGTGCGTGATCGCCCCGCGCCGGATCGTGTGCGGCGAGAGACTGCTCGGGCACTGGGAGTAGTGGCCATACTCCGTTGCCCCACAGCTTATCGGCTCGCGGTCGTGCGGACAGTCCTCGATCATGCAGGGCTGCGTGAGCCGGTACACCTCCGAGCGTATCTGTCCGGAGCTCAGCCGCCCTTGCGTACTCGTCACAAGCGGCTCACGGCCGTACTCGTCGGTGACATCGTTCCGATGGAATCGGATGTACTCATCGAGGACATCGCAGTAGTAGTCGTCGAGCGCGATCGCCCGCTCGGCCGGCTCCTGATTCTTGAGCGGTGTGTCGGTATCCGGCCGGTGACGGAGCCAGAAGCACTGGTCCTCGGGCTCGTAGTCCTCGAGGTCGACCGCTCGAAGACTCCCGAGGCGGATCCCCGTGTGCCAGAGGACGGCCATGATGACGTGCTCGCGGCTCGCGCGCTTGTACCGCTCGAGGTAGCCGATGATCTTCCTGGCCCGCTCGGTGTCGACCATTTCGTCGCGAGCTTCGTCACCGCGGTCGACGTCCGGGAGTTTCACCCGCTCGCGCATTCCAGGTTCCACGGCGTCGATCGACGCGCAGAACTCGAGGAAGACGCGCAGCGTTGCGAGCTGACCGCGGAGGGTGACGACGTTCACGTCTTGCTGTCGCCACACTCGGTACCGGTGGAGATCCCGACCGGTGAGATCGTTGAGGTTGTCGATCCCGACCTCGTCACACCACTCGACGAAGGCGTTGAGCCGGTACTTGTGGTTCTGCAGGGTCTTCGCGCTCACCTCGAGTTCGCGGTGGGAAACGTAGAGGTCGACAGCCTCACGAGGGCCGATCGGCTCGAGGTCGTCACTCATGCGCTGACCCTCCGTGTGGCGTAGTTGCTGAGCCGGCGGAAGACACCGCCTCGCCGGAGTTCTCTACCGTCCCCGGTATGGGCGATGTGGCCGCCAGCGTGGCACTCGGTACAGCGGTAGCAGGGCGTCTCCGCTGATCCCCAAGCGACCCGTCGCGCGGGTTCACCGCAGGTTCTGCAGGTGACCGTCTCGGGTGCGACTGTCATGCCGATCCTCCCTGTACACTGCCGTCGGTGGCAATTTCCGGTTCGGCTTCGTACTGCTGCTCGAGTTCGGCTGCGCAGTCCTCGCAGACGTAGCCGTCGGGCGTGATTACCTCTTTCCACCCGTCGCAGTCGGGCGTATCGCAGGAGTAGAGGCTGTTCCCGCTCATTCGTCATCCCCTTCCCCGTCCTCGAGCGGACGGAAGTTCTGCTGAACCATCCCGGGAGCGGGAATGTGTCCGTCGCGCTCATATCCGACCTCCTTGAGCGCCTCGTCGATCTCGTCCACATCTTGGTCGTCGGCATCGCTGTGGATCACGAAGTGACCACAGTCGTCATCGTACTGCGCGATGCTGTCCGGGTCAGCGTCGGGGATCGACTCGACTGCGCCGACGAGCGCATCGTCGACCATCTCAGATCCCCTTCTGTTCACGGCGGGTCACTTCATGGTCCGTGATTGCGGTATGGATCGCCGTTCCCGAGCGTATTCCCTCGCCGTGGATCGTGTCGAGGGTGGCGATAATTTCGGTGAGAACAGCGTTCTGGTACCGCAACTCGCTCGCAATCGTCTCGAGCGTGTTGGCTTGACGTTGTTCCTCTGGCGAGCCCGCAGTGGGACCGCCGTCAGCGTGGATCGTCGCGCACAATCGGCAGGCTGGTTCGTCGAATCGAGCGTCGTAACACTCCGCTCGAGCGCCGCAGGCGCAGCGAGCGTTAGACCTTTTGGCTGGCGATGCTTCTTGCCGTGCGTGGGGTGCATGCCCCACGGAAGTTCCGAGATTCATTTCGAATCACCGAAGTTACCTTCCGGGCGGCGCTCCAACGCCGCCCGCCCTCACATACCAACAAGAGTCATCTTCAGCCAATTTGGTAACTCCGCAGCCCCACCTTTGTATCCAATATGCATAAATGCATCGCAGACTCGGAAGGGGGTTCAAGATAAACACACGGGTAAATACTGGGAAATAGGTTCCCCCACCCTGTATTAGGATTTAATGAGGCAGTCGGGTACTTGGATGACGATCTGGGATGACCGGATTCTCGAAATCATCCGTGATGAAGGACCAACACCAGTAGGTAAATTAACGGAACGTGATGGAGTTCGAATTAGTCAGTCATCAGTTTCTCGAAGATGCCAGAAACTAGCGGATCACCGACTCTTGATCCCGATTGGGAACGGTGTCTACGATATCTCTGACATTGGGAAAGCCTATCTCGATGAAGAATATGACGCCGAAAACGAGACCTACCTCAATGGTGGCGACTCGAGAGATGGACCGAGCGCCAGTGGTACTACCCAACCCTAATGAGCCGAAAGCCCGCTTGCTGGATGTGTACGCTTGATGAACGGATCCTTGAGCATCTCTCGGAAGATTCGTGGTCGACACCGCGACATATGTCTCAGGCCGTCAAACTCACTGCATCACGTGGGCGGGTTGAAGAGCGATGTCTGATGCTTTCTCAGGTCGGACTAGTTGCTCCGATCTTCGAGGATAGCAACATGTACGAGATCACCTGTGAAGGACAGGGGTACCTCGATGGCGAGCTTGATGTTGAGAATCGGCCGGAACCATCACCTGGTGCAACTAGCTTGCCAAAATCCACATGGTGATTATCTAAGATATATCTCTAGGTGTTCTCTTTCCCCTTCAGTCGAGATAAACGAGACGTCGGACTTTTAGTAGTGGGAATATAGGCATTAGATAGAAGGTCCAATATGGAAAATCTGAAAGTGATCGATTTATTTTGTGGTGCAGGCGGTGCCTCTACGGGATTGATCAGAGCAGGATATGATGTAGTCGGTGCCGTCGACGCATACCAGGAGGCACTGGACACGTATCGAAAAAATCTGTGTGAAGGAGATCTGACTAACGAGTTCCCTGGATCGGTAACATTCGATAAGCCCCTTCGAGCGGATCTAAGTCAGGGTTACGATGATAGCGGTAAAGGGGAAAATCTCCCCGAGATCACGTTCGAGGATATCCGTGAGAACTTCGAACTGGAAGAAGGAGAAGTAGATGTCATTTGTGGTTGTCCACCCTGCCAGAATTTCAGTAGTCTCCGTGATACGGAACCATGGCCAGATGGAAAGCCGAAAGACGGATTACTTCGTGCATTTGTTGATTTCATTCGTGAAGAGGTTCCTGACGTGGTTCTTTTCGAGAACGTCAGCAATATTCTCAATGCTGGCGAGGAAGTCCCTTCGACCTACGTAGACTGGTTCATCCGACAGATGAAGAATATTACCCGACCATCCGACTCACCCCAAGAAGGCGGATATGGATATACGTTCAAGGTCGTCAACGCAGCAGATTACGGTGTTCCTCAGCGACGACGGCGGACGATCGGGATTTTCATCTACGGTGCAGAAGATGAGGAGGTAACAATTCCGGCTCCGACACATGCACGAGATCCCGAAGAAGATAGTGACCGGGAGCCTTGGGTTGAAGTACAGGATCGAATCTTCCGGGAAGATCTAAAAACAGACTTAGATCTTGGCCAGAAACAGACTGGAATTGACGGGTATCCCGACGATCCTGCACATCGCTCTCGCCGTCATCATGACAGCACCATCGAAATGATAGAAGCAATCCGTGAACATGGGGGTAGTTGGAAAGATCTTCGCGGCACTAACGATAAAGACCTAATCAAAGAGTGCCATCAGGATTTGAGCAGTGGTGCTAGATCGGCGTATGGTATTATGGCAAAAGATGAACCAGCACCAACACTGACAACTCGCTGTGCGAACGTAAGTTCAGGTCGCTTTACTCATCCTACAGAGAATCGAGCAATTACATTTCGAGAAGCCGCACTTCTCATGGGCTTTCCACGAGATTACAAACTACCAAGCGTCAACGAACATGCCGAACGTGTCGTCGGTAACGCCGTACCACCGTTGCTTATCAAGAAGGCCGCCGAACATGCCCGCTCAGATCTTCAACAAGTGAAAAAGAAAGAGATCACAGAAGCAGCTTAAAAGTCATCTACGGCAGCCTGATAACCAAAGCTGTCACCGTCTTCCTGCTCAGTTTCGTCTAAATACGTCTGTAGCATCTGGCTTTCAGTGCGTTCTGCTTTGCGCTCAAAGACATCGAGGAAGGCCTTGTGAGAGCGACGAGCAATATCTTTGATATCATCGTAAGTCCTGATTCTCATGTCGTCCATCTTCATACGCCGAACTTCCTGATTTACACGCCGTTGATCTTGTGTACCTGCTGCAATGATGTATCCCTCAACATCTCGCCCATCGATTGGTGACATATCTCGGATAGATCGTAGGTAGTCGACATAGTCCTTGAATTCGTCTAATTCGTCATTCCCCAGGATATGGTCTGTTTCACGGATATCTACGAGTCGGACAGTATCGGTCCCGCCAAGGCTGATAAACCCAACTCGGCTGTCATCATCAGTATCGGAGAAATTCTTTTGAATCTCTTCACGGATTTTAACCTCTTCATCAAGATAGTCCCAACGAGGATCAATCAGCCACGGGTTATCGCTGACAAATCCGTGGAGGTCGTCGATATCCGAATGACTTTCCTCAATGAGTTCTTCGAACTTCTGTATTGCATAGAACCGGCCACGGACAATACGAAGAGAGTTCATCGCATCAAGGACTTCATACTGATCGAAGAGTTCGACAAGTCGCTCTGTATTAGAGATATTTGATTCTTCAATTTCTTTGAGAAGTTTTTGGAAGGATTTCTGTTGAACTCCGCTGGAGACATATGACGCCATCTCTCCCAAGGTCCCATCATCGTAGTCTCCCTTTTCAGCCAACTCCCCGAGGAACTTATCTGCTAGTTTCTTTTCTCGATCATCCAGTGGCTCAATATATCGTTCATACGGTTCCTCGTCCCGTATATCCTCCATCTGTTCGTCACGACGTTTTTTCGGCCACTGTGAACAAATCTCTTTGATTTCCTCCACAAGGAATTCACGAAGTTGCGTTGCAGGCTGCTTGTCCCACAGTACTTCACTTCGATGTGTGGCAATTAGGTCCTCATCTTCGTCGAGGAAGTCAGCATGAATTTCGCCTACAAGATACTGTAGAGCCATCTGTCCACGAGTCCCACCCTCAGCAACTCCGAAAGTAATTGGTTTCTGGACCGTCTTACCTCGAGCCATTACAGCGACACCGCCCTCAACATTGTTAGGAGTGGGATTTGGTAGTGTACCGATCCAACCACTCACTGTGTATTCACCGTCGTTGTCAATCGGCGTCTCTTGGTAGGTGTTCTTGAACTCACACCTGCCTTTCAGGTTCCGCTCGTCTCCACGGACTTCCTCACTGTTAACCAGAACCTCGAAGTCGTCTCCAACTACACTGAAGCGGCGCGAAATCCTCTGACGAACATATTTTTCTCGAGGGCGTTGTGAATGGTCGAGTTTCGCCAAAGTAACTGTCGTACCACTTTGCTCATTAGTATCTCCTTCGCCGAGAATTTCTGGTCGATACGTAGTGGTCGTGTCGTCACCTTGTTCAGCTTCCCGTTGCATTTCTCCATAATTAAGTTCGAACTCAACAAATTTGCCATCCTTAACGGTTCGAATCCGAACAATTTCGGCGATGCCGAATCCAGCCAATTTCCCAATCCCCTTTCGTCCCATCACCTTCCGTTTTGAGCCATCTTTTTCGACGTAGTCTTTCCCGTCGTCTCGACGCCTGTTCCGACCGACGACAAGAAATTCTTCGTTGACCTCATCTTTTGTCATCCCCCTCCCATTATCCTCGATCGTGATCTCATAATCAGAGGTCATTTTTTCCTGAGGAATCGTTATTTCGACCTCTGTCGCCCAAGCATCCCATGCATTTGCCACGTACTCGGAAACTACAGCAGGGAGGCTGGTATACATCCGGAGGCCTAAATGTTTGAGAACATTTAGGTCGAACCGCATCTCTAAGTCAGCGTCGTGTTCTGTAGTCATTTTATTCATCTCCATCCGGTCTGTTTTCCCGCACGGTCTTCTCGGCATCAACGAGTCCGGCGATTCGTTGCATTACGTCATGGAATTCGGCCGGCAATTCCTCGATATCAGTGTTCTGAGACAATTCACTGATCTCAGTTGGTTTGTCGAGAGAATCAACACCCTCTGGGAGATCATAATGTCTTCTACATATACGCTCCAATCGCTTATCAGGTTTTATCTCCTCATCATCAGCAATTTCATCAATGACGCCATCATCTACCTGATTATATTTTTGTTTGATATTTACACGATCCGCAAGGAGATAGTGTTCAATCTCTATATGTTCCCAAGCATGAACATCTTCGAGGCTAGCCCCAGCACTTTCTGAGTGGTCCGAAGAATCATCATTTATCCACTGATAGAATCGCCCCTCAATAGCGCCAGGGGTGTCTGGTATTCCCTGTTCGTCATCGTCAGCAAAGTGCCTACCAATATCTGAGTCACAGACGAACAAGTAGGGGACATTGAAAATATTCAATAACCGTGCTACAGGACGGGAATGTTCTACCATTCGGCTACTACCATCCATCACGAGGACACCGATATTACATTCATCGAAATCTATTCCATACTTTGGACCTATTTTCTCGAGAGCGATTTTATCGGTGACCCCTTCCACTATAACGACTGCTTCCGACTGTAACATTCCGGCATATTCGTAACCCAATTCTCGAAGGTCAGCTCCAATAGTCTTCGAATCAGTTGGTTCGATTTCCGTGTCGCCCTGGCGGTTGATGCGATAAATATTATTCACATCAAGGTGGTGAATGAAAACGCTCGAATGAGTCGACAGAAGGACCTGTAATCCATTTTCCCCTTCGACTTCCTCGACAATAAGGTCGAGAATTTCTTTTTCGGCAGCGGGGTGAAGATGTAGTTCGGGCTCCTCAACGAGTAAAAGGTCAGTGTGTCCGTTTGCAAGAACAATTTTAGTAATAAGCGTAAGAATCTCTTTTGAGCCAGCTGAGATTTCACTCAATTCGAAACCGATATCCTCGTATTCTTCTTCATCAACTACAACAGTCGTTTTATCATCTTCGGATAAAGATGCTCTAATTCCCTTAACTCCCGCCATTATGTCTGCATATTTGTTCGAAATCCTTTGGAACTCGTCTCCTTTCTCGCCACGTAGAGTAAGTAGAACCCTTGTAAGATTCTCACCACTTTTATCGAGGGAGAGTTCACGTCTCGCTTGTTGAAGATCGTCCGGTTCTCTGAACGCATCGATGAATTGCCAAGACTCGATAGATGACTGCATTATATCTTTCAAACCCCTCCAAATCCGACGTTCGTCGGTATAGTTAATATCGGGGAGAGTTCTGAATTTTAGATATTCTGCTCCCTCCTCATCTAATGGCCCACGGCGAAGGTAGACTTCTTCATCTCCAAAGTTGGTCGTCATAATAGATTCGCCGGTAACATGATCATGGCCTCGAGGGGAGGAACGGATTACGAGCCGATGGGTGATTTCCTTCAGATATCCACTGTCTCGCCACCGTCCGACTTCGTTTGCCCCAAGGGAGTAATTAGTAAGTTGGTCGCAGAACTTTGCGTGTTCCTCGTCATCTAATTCGAACTCTAACTCGAAAGTGATCTCACCGGTAGGATTCTTTTCTGTATTTCGCTTGTGAGCCCAGCCAGAATACGTGTCGTTTGCAACGGGGAATATATCACGGTAGTCGTCAAGAGCATCAATAACGCTTGACTTTCCAACGTTGTTTTCTCCTAACAAAACGTTCAGATCGCCAAACTCTACAGTTTGTGGCTCTCGGATTGACTTGTACCCCGATATAGTTAGCTTATTAATTTGCATTGGCAGAGTATCTGAGGCAACAGAGTTGTACACTGGGTCTGTGCCGAATTATACGTTGTTCTATGTTTAATGCATATCATTTTGACGGTTCCAGTCAAGTGGATGCATTTTCTGTGCTACTTAGAATGACATCGGAATTAAGTCAGCAAGCCGAGTAACCGTCTAGTTCCTATCTACGGTACTGTCACTGACCCTTCTTGAATCCGGTGCCTATGACAGAGAGCGAAATACAGCGGTGCTACTCTACTGATTTTGTCCCGACTGGCATCGCTGACGTGTTCGAGGCTTCTGACTTGCCCGAGGTCCTGCCTTCGAGATAATTCACCTTCCCACGCTCCCGGCGAATCGCTTCCGGCGAGAACTCTCCGAGGTAGTGCCGCCGGAACGTCTCCCAGTCCTCCCAGCCGCCCCAATCCATCACGACCGATGGCAGGACGCCCTGCTCGAGCAGGTTCGTCCCCCAGGTCCGCCGAAGGTCGTGGACGTCAAGGAACGACCAGCCGCGATCTCCGCTCTCGGCGTGGAGTCGTTCAGCAGCTCGCTGCACCCAGCGGTAGACCGTCTTGTCAGTCACGTCGACGATCGGCGCGTCCGGTGCGATCCCCGCGGCGTCAGTGTGGGCATCGATATACGTCGCCAACTGATCGGGGACCGGCGGCTCGCGGTAGTGTTCCTGTTTCGCAACGTCCTCCCAGACGCGCAGGTGCGTCCCGGTCGGCGTCTCGACCACATCGGCGGGTGTTACCTGGACGATCTCGCAGCGACGCAGTCCGCATCGACCGGCGAGCAGGAATGCGATCATCTGGCGGTTGTCCTCTGCCTCGTCGATCACAGCCTGCAGTTCGTCTTCACTCAACCACACGCGCTTCCCTTCGCGTTGCGGGTAGGGCTTCAGTCTCATCGCTGTCCTTGATACTCATTTTTAGCCCAACAAACCATGAAGAATGGGGTTATCAGTACAGAAATCGGCCTCGATCTCGGGGCAAATTGTCCGCGAAGAGTGGGTTCGCGGACACTCTTCTCTCACATTCGAAATTTGTAAACATAACATTGAGATAATGGTTTGTATCTGATGATCAAATCACGCACCAGGGAAGTACTCAAAATTATTAGCTACTGCTATCAATCCACAAGCAATTCCGAATGGAAAGGTGATTAGAGCGATCATTAGGCCTATGTTAGGAATAATCGACATTAGGAATAAGATAGGAGCTAATATAGTGAGAATTATTCCCAATACGACAAGCCATCCACCGATTTTTCCCATCTTGTCCGCGAGTTTGATTTCCGTTCGATACTCAAAAGCGATCCCGATTGATCCATCCTCCTGGATATCTATTACCGAGTTTGGATTCTCGACTTCTTCAGTAGGATCTCTACTTTCAGATGGGGCTTCATTAGACGGACTGTCCGCTGAAGGAGTCGCAGATTCTTGTTCTGACGATCTACCTCGTCTTTCAACGACTTCTGTTTCTTCACCCCTCCGACCCATTTCCAATGACCTCCTTTATACTTTCAATTGCTGTGGAAAGTTCGGCTATTTTCCCTCCCAACCATCCATAAAATACTAAGAAAATGAAAGAGATGACTATTGCAATCTGTTCTTCAGTTAATGGACTGGAAACTGCGTTTGAAGCAACTAGGGCTGCTATAGAAACAGATGTAATCAATCCAAGAATCCCACCGATAATTACCCTCTTCTTTAATTCATTAGTTCTATTAACAGCCTCTCGAAATTGTTCTGCTCCATTTATTATCACTCCCTCAAAGTCACTATTAACAGATTTTACATCAGTGAATTCTGCTCCTCTAAGATCAGCATTAGAAAAATCAGTATGATCTAATAGAGTTCCCTGAAATACTGAACCACGCAAATCTGTATGTTGTAATTTTGATCTAATGACCTCAGATCGACTTAAGTTAACATCTCGTAAGTCTGATCCAGAAAAATCTGATTCTTGTACATTAGCGTTAGTGAGATTAGCTTCCTGAAGGTGGACCGAGGTTAACTCAGAAGTAATCAAGTTTGAACTGGTTAGGTCAGCCTGCCCAAGGTTTGCCCCGGTAAGATTTGCATCTTGAATATTTGCCTTTGTGAGATCAGCGCCTTGGAGATTTGCTCCGGTGAGATTTGCCCTATAGAAGTTTGCCCCAGTAAGATCAGCGCCTTGGAGATTTGCTCCTGAGAGATCCGCCTCGCGGAAGTTTGCGCCTGTGAGGTTAGCATTCTGAAAATCCGTTTGACGGAGTGCAGTGCGGTTAAACGGGAATCCTTCTTCGAAGTTAATATCGGAGACATTAGCCCCATCGAGGATTTCCCTAAAATTAGACTGAGAAACAGAACCTATCCAGGATTCGCGCGTCTCTCTAAGCATCTCGATTGTTTTCTTTTCTGTGTCATCTGGATCTGCATGCCAGACACAGCGGTCTGTATCTGGTAATGTCTCTCGGTAACAACAACTCTGGTAAGTCTGTGGTGTATAATAGATGTGGCCCCCATTCCATGTATAGCCACATCGATCCGGTGGTGGACTCTCCATAGGAATCACTGACTCATACCGACCATACAACTTTTTCCCTAGAACTACTGTACAACTTCCTTCCAGCCTCAAAAATCCGATCTACGTATATATATTTCCAAATAGGAGTGAGAAGTGAAGTTTCTATCATGACCTTTGCTTTGATCGCCCCTAAGATATCTTATGCCTCCGCCTTTGGATAATCGTTAGGATCGATCACAGATACTTCCCATGTCCCTGTATCAGTCTGCGTTACCCGTATTGGTTGATCTTTCACGTCCCCGTTCTCATCGACCAATCCAAGCGCTCGAAGTTCGCTCTTCGGAAGCACAACACCGCCCGACGTACGACCAACTTGTGTCAACTGGTGGATCGGCATGGCTACGTTCCTAACTGGTCCTGAACCTGTTTAAATATTGGTCTCACCAGTACGAGACTATGATATTCCCGACCGCTATCAGCTACTCTCGAGTCCCATCTGAGCATGGGGACAGACAACCCGCCACCGACTGACGAGAAGTCTATCGACGAGGTCTACCACGACCGGAATCTCCTCGCGATCGCCTTCGCGAGAGCGGTCCGACTCACATGGGGCCCGAACACCGCGGGCTGGTACTGGCACGACGGGTGGCCGGTCGTCTGGGTCGATACCCCAACCGGTCAGAAGTCGTGGCACGTCACGCCCGACCTCGAGGATGTCCTCAAGCGGTCGTCGCTCCAACAGATCAAGCCGACCGGCGGTTACGACGGCCACTCGCGGACGCTGAAGAACTGCCGACTTGCCCGCTACATCACCGGAGCCTACTGATGACCGAACGAATCGAGTTCGGATCGAAAGCGGCGGCTGACCAGTTTCGCGACGAGTACGAGGATCAACTCTGTACCGACGACGATCGCCGACTCAAGACCGTCGCGATCTCCTCGGACGCACCCGACCACGTCCTCGAGACGGCAACAGTCGAAGCGTCCGATAGCCAGGCCGACCGCAACGGCTCAGGCCAGCTCCCGCTCGAGGACTACGAAATCGAGTCGATCGACTGGTCGAAGGGACGGGCGAACGTCCCGTGGGCCCGCTCGGTCAAGGCGGTGATGCGCGACGAAGGAGTCGACGACTGGCTCGCCTACCTCGATCCGTCGCTCACCGTCGACGAACACCGCGAGGTTGCCAAGCGAGCTACTCGAGACGAGCGCGGTGATCGCCTCGATTCCAAATCGGATGTCGAAGAGCAACTCGCCGAGACGAGAGCTGCAGGCGATCAATGCGGCAACGCGGCGACCCACTGTGAGGACGGCGACGATGCTGCCTGTGAGTTCCTCACCGACGAATGTGGCTTCGACGAAACCGAGGTACAGACACTGTTCTCCGATTTCGACGACGAAATCCCGTCCGACGAAATCACCGGGAAGTGGCTCGGTGCGATACGGCGGGCCTGGCAAGGCTACCACAACGCGACTGACACGCTCGAAGCGGCCCTCGCAGAAGCCGGCGATTCGGTCAACCACGCGATCGCCGCCGCGAAGGCCATCAACGGCATCCGTCGAGCGCACGGTCAGGACGAAATCGAGGCGTTCACCGAACTCGAGCGACTGCAGCGGCCCCTTCGGTGGGATCCAACGGCGGAGATCAGTGATGAACTCGACACCGACGACGAATCTGACGACCAACCGCTCGCAGATGACCGCCACCTCGAAGACGAGACCGACGAGACGCTGTTCGACCACGCGGTGAACGAACCCGACGAAGGATCCGACGGACCCTCGAGGGAGTTCCGCGCAACTCAGCAAGACGGCTACCTCCGACAGAGTGACGGTGACGACGTCGACGAACGCGAGGGACTCGGCCAGTTCGGAGCCAGGAGAAGCGACACGAAAGCACTCGAAGACTTCGAGAGCGACTCATGACAGGCTACTTCTGCCCCGTCGAGGGGTGCGACAAACACGACGATGAATGGGACGACGAGCAACCTCCTTTCGCCTCGAGGGAGGCGGTCAGGAGCCACATCAACGCGATGAGCGGCGACGACCACCAGCGAGCAAGGGACGAAGGGGCCTGGGAAGGGGCCCCGACCAGCAGCGAAGGCACAGACGGAGAGGGGGTCGAGAGCAGCAACGACCAGCAACCCGAAGGGACCGAGAGCAGCAACGACCAGCCAGACGAGCAGGCAGAAAGCAGCAACGAAGGGGACGAACCCAGCCCCTCGAGCAGCGACTCGACTGACGAGAGCAACGACGACCAAGGAGACGAGCAAGTGAAACCCGAAGACAGCACCGACCCGTGGGACCCAGACGAGCAGGGAAACGACCAGCAAAAAGGGGCCGCTCAAGGGGCCTCGAGCAGCGCCTCGATCGGTGGACCGAGTCTCCGGACCACTGCCGTCCTGATCGGAGCGGCCGTCGCCGTGGCGCTCCTGATCCTCTTGTGGCGTCGTCGCCGGTCGAACATGATCAACGCCGACTCGGCCGACCCGACGCCCAACGAGGACGACTCGAGCGGCAACGGCATCGACCGCGAGGCCGGGGGTGGTCTCGTTGACTGACGACCGAGACGGCGACCGCGAGGACGAACCCGAGCCCGAGGAGTCCCTCGAGGAAGACGCCTACGCGGACATCGATCCGGAGATAGCCGAGCAGGTTGCGGAAGCCGACGCCGAGGACCCCGACAAAGAGGTAGACGTCGACGACCCGGCAGAGGAGCAGGACGGCACCGACGACAGTACCAGTACCGGCGACCGGAAGACGGTCGGTCACGTCTACTGCCGGGCCCTCGGAGCCGGCGCGGCGATCAGCCAAGACCGGATGGGGTCGGGCGTCGACGACCGCTCGGCGGTGATCGACGAGTACGCTGACCTCGCGAAGGAACTCGACCTCGACGAGTACATGGACCAGTGGTACCGGGAGAACCTGAGCGGCAGCTCGGAACTCGGGCCCGGTCAGGGACTCGTAGCGATGACCTCGCTGTTCGCCGTGATGGTTCTCGTCGAGGACACGGAGATGCTCGACGGGGCGATCGACTCCATGAGCGGAGCCACTGCGGAGGTGGAGGCATGAACCTCCGGGAGATCGCGACCGGCGGCGACCCGCGGAAGGCCCTCGCGACGAAGTTCTTCCAAAGCAAGCAGGCCGAAGCCTTCCTCTCGATCGTCGCTCACCGCGAGCGGCGGATCATGGAGGCCGTCGCCGATCTGCAGGAAGCCGTCGACGATGACAACATCGAACCCCTCGAGGGACTGCCGTCGGTCGACGACCGCGTCGAGCAGATTCGCTCGATGGCGCTCGCGATGATTGACGATTCGCTCCCCTCGTGGTACGTCGAGGAAGCGATCGACATCGACAACGCCGAGGAAGCCGCTCAGTACGCCGATCTCTCCGACGAGGAGTGGCAGACGACCAAAGAGACGTGGGCCGACCGCTACCGCGAGCAAGGCGTCGAGGGCGGCGTTGACGAACTCGCGACCGCCCACGTCCGTACCCGCTTCGATGTCGACGACCTCGAAACGTTCCGCGAGGCCGTCGTCGAGTGGCCCAACGAGCGACAGCAAGCCGTCCTCGAGGAAGCCCTCGCCGGTGGCCTCGAGATGGCCGAACAGGGGATCCGCGACGTAACCGACGCCGTCGACTCGGAGGATCGATGAACCTCGCGTTCGGTGCCCGAACGAACTGGGGGAAATCGTACGGTCTACAGGCGTACACGGAACGCAACGCGCCGGAGTACGACCGGACGGTACTCGTCGACTACAAGGACGAGTACACCGGCCTCGTCGAGTCAGGGCTCCTGCAGCGACTCCCGCTCCGACCGGGAACTGACGAGCTCTCGCGGGCCGAGTGGCGACGGATCTTCGAGGACAACGGCAGCCTCCAACTCGCCCGCGACGGCATGACCGACGACGCCTGGCGCGAGGCGATCGCGACCGCCATCGCCGCGCTCGCCCAGCTCGAGGAACGCACGTTTCTGGGGTTGGACGAGGCTCACCGGCTCGCTCCCCAGCGGGACGGCTATCCCGACGAGTTCGACACGCTCGCGACGACGTGGCACGGCGACGGGATGGGTGTCGCGTGGGTCACCCAGCGCTTCGCGAAGCTCGACGAAGACATCGCCTCGCAGTGTCAGGCCTCGATGCTCGGCGGCTTCGGCTCCGGCAACGATCTCGACAAGGTCCGCGGGATCGTCGAATATCCGGCCGATGTTCACAAGGCCGACGCCGAAACCTGCCCGCGAACGCTCTCCAACGAGTTGCTCGTCAACGGTGAACCGCTCACACTCCGTCGGTTCAGCGATGACGCAGGCAATACGATCGGCTCCGAATGGATCTACTCGGACGACACGACTCTCAGACGCATCGATTCACGCGACTGGACGCTCGAGAGTACCCACTACGGGAGCGATCGCGTTCGAATCAAACACCCCTTCAACTAACACAATATGCGCATCGACGTTTCACTCCGTGAGAGCAAGGCTGATCAGTTTAAGCGAATCCAGGAGTACCTTGAGGATCGACGTGGTCACGAGTTGACCCGTGCAGACGTTGCTGCACACCTCATGGCTGAATTCGAGCAGCGTCATGATTAGTAAATAGCAAGCAGAATCTTCGCGGCAAGTCAGATAGTTATCTGAACCACAATTAAGCCCCATAAGAAAGAAGAGATCACACTGGTCAGACTTCAATCATTCAAAATATGGATAGTTTGTCTGAATCCGTGCCATCCTCTCAAAATTAAAATCTGTTTGAGTTTCCCACAGTTCTTCGATGGCATACTCAAGCGAGGTTAATTTCCTGGCCTCAGAAGTTATATTAGTAAGAAAATGATAGTGTGGATTCCGGATTCTCTGATATAATCTCTCTCCAAATTTATCAAAGGTCTCGCCTATGAACCCGCTGAATAATTGTAATGCTTTGAGGAAATACTTTGCTTCCCCACCTATCCCTGGTATCGCAGGAACACTCTCTACCGCTGCTTTGACTGTTGTACCCCCAAGCTTAGAAGTTAAACCAGATGCCTCATCGTTTAGGACTGACTGTATCTCTTCAATTTTCTCTAGATTTCCTTTCTTAACTTCTGTGCGCAGTTCTTTCGAGTGTTCTCGATATGGGCCTGCTTCATCCCTAACCTCTGGGAGAACATCCATTAAATCTTTAGGCTCGTTAGCACGCTGGATTAGTACGGATAAGAACATTGGACATCTAAATGTTATTGGTTCTGCTAAGTATGGATTTTTATCTCTCTGATTTTCGAGTTGATCGTCGAGTTTCATCTCAAATTCATTGATTATAGCGTCAAAAGTAGGCTTAGACCGTCTTGTGTTTGAGATGATATAATCTTCAATTGGTCCGCGAGCTGAATTTGGTAAATATACTAACCCAAGTTGCCGCGCCAGTTCGTGATTAAAGAAAGATCGGAATGTAGACATCGTAATGAAATAATCATCAACTGCTCCTAAAGATCCGCTATAACTCAAGTTTTTATAAAAATTTGGCGGTGAATTCACGGCTAGGTCAACAGACCTCCAATCAAACTCAACTTCGCTAATGTCTTTCCCTAAATAGTTAGATATTGATTTCCTCAATTTTATCTCATCTTCTTCTGGGAGTGATTCTAATTTTGTTACTGTATCGTACCATAATGCATGGAGAAATAGATCCTCTTGTTTATTCCTGGGTTCAAGGGCATGAAATATGTCCTCTTCAAAAATAGAATTGACCTTATCCATGTCCGGACCAGCCGTCACATAAATATCGTCGAATAATATTGTAGCATACGCAAATACCTTTAGGTCAAGAATCCTAAGATCTGAAATCACGTTTCCGTCCTTCATGAGAGATATTGCATTTTTAAAAGTAGTTGAGTCAAGCATGATAGAATTTTTCTTCGATACTTTCTCCCTTAATCTTCGTCCTCCCTTCAGGGAACCATCTTCTAAGTATCCAGAACGGTCAAAGTCGCTCAAAGCATCTGTGTTCAGTTCAACAGCGATACTCTCAGCAACCAATCCAGGATCTATATTTTCTGGGTCTACGAATAGTTCTTTTAGATCTTCCTCCGTGAACTCAAACTCAGAGTCGGTAGATGAAATAACATATTCGCCATTATTTCCCTCATCAATACTGATGTCCTCCGTCATAATAGAATACTGTAGCCAGGGTATCAAATTAGTATTGGATGGATTCTGTTGCAAATCGCGTCAAATTGACACAATTTGAGTCAGCTAACGTCGGTTCTAACGCGCTCTTATATCTGATTTCGGCCGGTTGGTCGGAACCGCATGGCGATGAATTTCGATCAGGCCACGCAGGCCCTGACTGACAGCGACGTGTGGATGGATGTCGGCATGGTCGCGGGCGGCTACCTCGCCCCGTACCTCGTCGATACCGCGACTGGCACGATGCTCCCGTCCGAGATCTTCGGCATCGGCGGGATGGCTCTCGGCGAGATGGTCGTTAGCAACCGAGCGTTCACCCTCGGCTCGGGCGCGTTTGTCGTTCGCGAGGCAGCCGAGCGCTTCAACGCCCAGGGCATGATCAACGAGGTGCTGGCGTAGATGAGCCTCTCGCTGTACGCTGCGCTCGGTGATACCTCGAAATACATCTCGACGAAGACGAACATCACCGATCAGCTGACGCCGGTCCTCACAATCAGTCCGAAAGACGGTATCGGAGTGCTCATCCGGAACGCTGTCAGCGTGGGTGACAAATCCGGCCTCCCGATCTACGGCAAGTTCAACGACTCGAACGGAAACCCGCTCCCGGCAAACACTCGAGTCGCGCTCGGCTACAAGGCTCCAACTGACGAGAGCATCCAGGTCGTCTCGGATCCCAAGGCCACGATCGCGAGCTACATCAAGAACAGCGTCTCCGACCAGCAGGACGATCGGAAGGTCGACGCTGTCAAGCACCAGCTCAAGGGCAACAAGCTCGAGGTACGGGACATCGACGAAGCGTACATCCTCGTCGATTCGTCTGAGCAGATCGACCACTCCCAGAGCGAGATTTACTTCGAAGAAGCAGCACTGGCGGAGGTGGACCTCGAGTAATGGCGATCAAGAACAAACTCAAAGCGGCCTCCTGGGTTCCTGGTAGCGTCACCCTCCGCGAGTTCGACACCCAGGCGGGCACGCCCGGCGAAGCGAGCGTCGTCGCCGAGATCAAACTCGGTCGGCCGCTCCAACTTCGCGACGATCCCGACAGTGAACTGCGACTCGTCCTCCCGGCACACGAACACTTCACGACCAACGGGACCGCCGACGAGCAGGAGACGTTCGAACTCGGTCATAATCTGATCGAGAGCCCGTCGACGCAGGATTTCCTGCTATGGGAGGACGGGAACGTCGTACAGCCCGACAGCGTCGACTACGACGCCAACTCCTTCGACTACACCTCGAGCGGGACGGAGACGGACCTCGACGTCTTCTACGTGCCCCGGAATCCAGCGTCGGTCGAGATTCGGAAGACCGCACCGGGAGCGGGCGGTAAGGTCAATCAGACGCTCAAGGAGGCACAGACGGCAATCCTGCACACTCGCGATCAGGCTCAGCAGGAAATCCAGTTCGGCTTCGACCGAACTCCGCTGCAGCCGTACCTCCCCCGGAAGTTCAAGCTGCAGGTCGTCGTTGACGCTCCGTATACGGTCGCGTTCGAGGCTCCCGAGCGAGCCAACGGGACGCCGCGAGCCCGTAATGCCCTGCTGTCGCTGCCGCGGTTCCAGACCGAGGCCCGGATCGAGGGTCTGGGCGCGGCGGTCAAGCAGGACATGATCGGAGTCCGGGGGTGATCCCCCGTGCAGGGCGGCTTATCCGACGGTACCGAACCCGGAGAGTTAGCGGTGACGACGGCTACGTCGGCGTCGACTGCGACCTCGAGTCCGGAGAACCAGAACCAACCCCAGCAGCCCCCGGAGAGCCCGACAGCGCGGCTCGTCTACGGCACGCAGTGGACTCAGGACGACATCATGATCGGCCTGCTGGCGCTGCAGGCGGTGCTGCTGGTCTTCGTCACGATTCGATCATGAACGGACACACGCAGGGGCTCGTTGGCATGACCGTCGCGGGCCCTCCCGATGGTATCGGCACGGAGGTGAGCTGACCGATGGCGGGACCTGCTGCAGCGATGGCCGCCGGCGAGGCGGCCGACAAGGCTGGAGATGTCGCGGAGCCTGCTGCAGAGGCCGCGAGCGATATCTCGGACAGCATGAGTGAAGCCGCCCAGAATAGCCGCGGCTTCAACATCGCGATGGTGATCGGTGCGATCGTCATCGGTTACATGATGTACCGGGTCCTGCAGATGATGAGTGCCCCCGGTCAGACCGTTGACGGAATCGGCGACTCGCTCGGCAACATCGTCGACGGGACGACCAACGCAGCCGGTGGAGCTGGCGATGCAGCCGGTGGAATCGGCGGCGCGATCGGCGATATTTGGGGTGGTTCAACCGACGCAGCCGGCGGTCTCGGCGGTGCGATTGGTGATATCTGGGGCGGCTCAACAGACGCAGCCGGTGGGATTGGCAACGCTGTCGGCGATGTGTGGAGTGGATCGACCGGTGCACTCGGCGATATCTGGGGAGGATCGACCGATGTCGCGGACGGTGCCAGCGATGCGGTCGGCGACGCGATCGACGCTGGCGGCAACCTCTTCGGTGGTATCGTCGATACCGGCGGCGACGCAGCCGATGGTGCGGCCGACACTGGTGGTGACCTACTCGATGGCTTCCTGAGCGCTGGCGGGAATGCGGCCGACGAGGCCACCAACACTGGTGGTGACGTGGTCGATGGCGCAACGGACGCCGGAGGAGATGTCATCGACGGCGCAGCCGACGCTGGCGGCGATCTCGTCGACGGGGCAACCGACTTCGCCGGAGGGCTGATCTGAGATGGAGCCCACCGCTTTGCTCAACAACTTCGGCTTCCCGACCGTCGCGTTCCTACTCATGTATCGGCTGTACCTGAAGGAGCGCGACCAACGCCGCGAGGAACGGGGCAACTGGCTCGAGGCGATCCAAGAGCACACGGCCGCCGTGCGCGATCTCCGGCGCGATGTCAAGACTGTCGCGACCGACGGCGGCGAGCAGGAGGGGGATGCACCGTGATCGGCTCGTCAACGGTCGGCCCGAACAGCCCCATCGAGCGCGTCCTCGAGGACTACGGCGTCGGAGCCTCGTCATGGGGCGAGGATCTCGTCGAGAATGACACCGAGCGGCTACTGCTCGCGTTGCTCCTCGAACACCGCGGGGAGAACGCGGTCGAGGCGCTCAACCCCGAAGCGGAAGACAGTCAGGAGGCCGCGTATTTCGTGACAGAAGATCCGCTTCCGGTAACGACGGCCGAAGAGAATCGTCTCAAATGGGGATTCCCGGCGACCTCGGTCACTGTCTGGGGATTCGACGAGCCGATCTATGTCGCATTCCGGTCGGAAGGCAACTATCGAAAGATCCCTCTCGAGCCCTCAGACGCTCCGTATCATGCGGGTCCAGAAGGTGGGCTCGGAGCGTCAGCCGCGTGGATTCGGAAACAGAGTAGCGATACAGCAGACACGACTGTGAAGGTTAAAGCCTACAAGTAAAAATGACGACAATCGCAGAAACGACGGGGAAACTCCCCGACCTGATCGACGATATAGCATCGGCCGCGACCGCTCTTAGCGAGTGGTCCGACGCAGATACCGCCGTCACGAACGACGGCAGTTCGACGAACTACGTCGACAACGGTCGCGTACTACAGCACGCCTCGAGCGGCCTGTACGTCGGCCTGTTCGTCCAAACGTCGCACTACGCTCGCCATGACGACAACTACAACAACGCCCATGCTGGCGGTATCCGAGTCGTTCACTCCTCGGATTGGGACACCTCAACCAACTCCCCCGCTGGCAACACCGACGTTCGCGCCTCTGACCCGTGGAGCGGAGACGTTGGGAATAACGCCTCGTCCTCGTTCACGACGTACAACACCGACAACGGACAGTACAACTGGACTCACGGGAACGCGAAAGGATCGACTCAGGTCTACGTTATCGAGGGCAACAACGGGATGAGCGCCCTCCAAAGCACGGATGTGACGTACTTCGGTTCCGTCACGAACAACTGGATCAATTTTGCCGCGTGGAATACCACCGACGGGAACAACGGCCGTTGTGGGTACTACTCGGGCGAATACGTCAACAACAAGTTCTGGGCGGACGGGAATCAGCCGTTCGCGGCCTACGCCCAGTCGAGTACCAGCCGCGGGAACGAGACGGCGCTCGCGAGCTTTCAGGTCTACTACGGCCGAGCTAACAACAATACCAGTTACCCGTACGGTGCGGTCGGATTCGACCGCCCGAGATGGTGCGTCGTCAACCCTGACTCGGCGGATGATACGTACTTCTTCCGCCGCGGGGTGATGTACCAGACATCGAGCCAGAGCATCCCCGTCGCCTACATCAAGGCGATCATCGGCAACGACATCAACGAGGGTGGAGCGCATGGCGACACGATCGATCACAGCGGGGAAACCTACCGCGTGGTTCGACAATCGGGAGCAGGGACGAATACGACCATCTCGGCGGCACTGCGGTACGAGTAAGCGATGGCCGCGTACTCAACGACGAGCGCACAAAGCGATTCGGACGGGTTCGGCACCAAGGGCGTTTCGGCCCGCTCGAGCGGGTCGACCGTCACAGGCGGAGTCGCCCTTTCGAGTCGTTCTGTCGTCAATCGCGAGGGGTACACGGCCGAAGGGTCGGCCGCGACGACCGACCACGATCTCGAGCACCGACTGGGCCAGTACGTGATTCCGGTTCAGGACATCGAGGGAGTCCAACCGGAGGGCATAGCGGCAGCGTCGAAGTCGTCGAGTAACACGTTCGGCGGGGTCTCCGTCGGTATGGACTCTCCAACAGCCGCGTACATCCCGAGCGCGTACTTCAGACGCGTTCGTGGCGTAGCGATCAATCCGAAGGGAGAACGGATCACTACCGGGAAATGGGTCATCGCACAGGACGGCCTACCAACTGCCGGGAAGGTCGACGACAACGGCGAGTTCGAGATAAACCTACTCCGGAGCGAGTACGAGGACTTCGCCCTTCTCGTCGAAGCGGAGGACTACAGTGGACTCGATTACGTCTGGTATCAGTATCGGCGGACGGTCGTCGACTCGACGCGAGCCGAGGTTGTGCTCGTATTCGAGGAATCGGAGGTATCGAACGGTCTCGCCGGCGATATAGGGGTTCATATGGGATGATGGGCTACGACATCCCGGTCGGCCTGCTCGCGGCGATCGTCGTCGCGTTCCTCGCTGGCGCGTGCTGCCCGACATACTACGCTACCGAGCGCCTGCGCGGGTTCGGCCGGGCGACCTTCGGCAGGATCCCGTACCAGCCCCCGCCGGGCATGGACAGCGAGCAGGCGATGCGTGCGGCCCTCGAGAGTGCGGAGGAACACGACGCGGAGAAGCCAACCGAATCTTAACCGGTGTCCAGCCAGTCAATTCCTCAAGGAGGAGTTGTCGGTCATCCACAAACAGAACGGTAAGAAGGGATCGGGTTACGCGACTGCTTTCTCTCCCGCCTCGACGATGTCCTCACCGTCGGTGTAACGCATCGGCGGCACAATCACCCAGACATGTTGGTTCCCCGCCCAGACCGAGACGTACCCCTCACTCTCGAGGGGCTTGATAATCTCGTCGAGGACGGCGCTCTTCGGCGTGCTGTTGTCGTAGAGCTTGTTCTTCGCAGTCTCGAGTTTGACGCGGCGCTTGCTCTTGTGACGAGCAGACGCGCGTTCGTGGAGCATCCGGTACGCCTCGGCGAGTCGTTCATCGTCGGGAAGAACCGGCTGGGGTTCGTCCAGATCACCCTTTGCCTCGACCTCTTTCTGGACCAGCTCGCGAAGCTTCTCACTTCGATTCTTGTCCTCCCGCTCGGCGATCTCGTCGAGCGTCTCGAGCAGGTTGTCGGGACAACCGAACGAGACGCGGCTCGAGGGGTCGTGATCCATCCGGCCCATCAGTGGCTCACCCCGATTTGCATATCCCGTGAATACGCAGACGGCGTCGGGCTTCGCAGTTCGTATGCAAGGGGGGTGGGGATGCCTACGGAGGCGGCTATCGCGCGGGTGTGCGTGCGCGTCATAGCCGCACCTCCGCCTCCCGCTCGTGGCGTCGTGTCTTCTCGATCGCCCCGTCGTGGGGCTCGCCCTCGAGCGCCTCGTTGGTCGCGTGGCGCATCTCGTGTTCGTCGTCGGGACTGCCGTCGGTTGACTTCACGTCGATCAGTTCGAGGAAGTCGGCCTTCCGGAGCGTGCAAAGATGGGCGCAGGGGCCGTCGTGGTACTCCCAGCCCTTGCAGTCGCATCGACCGATGTACTCGCCGTTCTCGAGGCCGAGCGCGCAGTAGTGGACGCTCTCGCCGTCTCTGAGCGTGACCTTGTAGCCGAACCGACCGAACGACTCGATCAGCGCCTCGCGTGGATCCGCTCGAGTCCACGACTCGGTGTCTGCGTCCCGCTCCTCGAGGAAGTCGATGTCCTCGCCGTCGGTCGGCTCTGGGAAGGCGCTCATCGGCCGTGGGACACCTCCTGCAGATCATGTGGGCCGTTCTCACAAACGCGACGGGGGAGGCCGCCGGTCGAGGTTTCGGTGATCATCCGACCACCGCAGTGCGGGCAGTATCGGGTCATGCTCCAACACCTCCGCTGTACTGCGATTGATTACGACCGCGGATTACAGTTGCCCGCCCGGCGAGTCCACTTCTCTATCACTCGGTTCCCACGGAGCCGACAGCACTGTGTTTGAGGCTCCAAAACTTCTCGAGCCTCGAGCAGAGAGACGCCGCGCTAACCAGTACACAATCGGCTCAGAAACGGACACAGACCGCCGCTCGAGTCGGTCTCAGAAGAGGCCTCTGAAGAGATACAGCGCGACACCGGAGAGGACGATGAAACTGAGGAAACCGACGAAGATGAGTCCTGCTTGGCGTCCGGTGAGCGATTCCCCGTCGAGGAATTCGTCTGAAGGCATGATTGCTGTCTTCGCAACTCGGTCGCTTAAACATGATGGTCCCGTGAGGCGGACAGTCGCGACCGCGAACGGGCTGATCGATCGGCTAGAGACGCGCTACTCGAGGCAGGTCGCAACGCACCGATCACCCGCCGACCGATGGAGGGGCAATGCTCGAGCGACCGGCGGAAAGCGGATACTCACCCCTCGTCGGGTCCCACCTCCGAATCGTCGTCGGAGTCTTCGACGAGTTCGAAATCGGTTGAACCACACGAGCAACTTTCTTGGCCGATGACTCGGATCTCGCCGTCGGGCCACTGTCGAGCCGCATAGATCGATCCACACGCGGTACATGCTGCAAGCACCCGTGTTACGTCATCTTTGTGTGCCATCCCCAGTGGAAAGGTAGCAAAACTACGGAATGAACCTTTCCACTTGGATGAAGTTCATTGCGGAGAACAACCACGACGCTGACCGAGGCAGCGACGCGTTCAATCGCGGTAAACGATGTATCCGCGCGTCTCGAGTTCCTCGAGGACCGCGTCAGGCACCGTCGACTCCGGGCCGCTCGTGTCGTCGTACGCGAGTTCGGTCTCGCCGACGACCTCGAACGAGTAGTCGGTCCCCTCGTAGTCGACCACGACCTGCGCGTCCTCGATCGTGAGATCCATCGGAATCGACTCCGCCTACGCCGACACTGCCCAAAAAGCTGGGCCGGGAGATGGCCGGGTAGCAGTCGGCCGCGAATCGTCGTCCGACTGTAACGCCGAAGCGCCCGGAGAGGAACCAGAACCATACCCGCTCGAGAACGACCGGACTGAACACCACTGAGTCCCCAGCTCGGTCGATCCCGCCGCCGCTCGAGTCGAAACAGTCTCGGAGTAGAATCGTCGTCGCCGTTCCCAGGTCGGATAACGGGGACGTTATTCGTTGAGATGGCCGCGGTAGCCCTTGGGTTCGAAACCGCGTCGGCAGATTACGCGCTTGCGACCGACGGTAATCGCACTGACTTGGTCGTCGTCTTCCATGCGGTCGATGACGTCCGCGAGGCGATCCTGGGACCAGCCGGTCTCCTCGCGGACGGTCGATTGGTCGACGCGGCCGCCGCGTTTGACGAGCAGTCTGAGAACCTTGTCCTCGTCCGGCAGTTCGCGTTCGTCGACGCCGTATTCGATGTCTTCGGCGTAGCTTAACGTTTCGTCGTCGGTTTCCTCGGTCGGTTCCTCGGCCGCTGTTGTCTCGGACTCGTCCGATGGGGACTCGTCGGACGACCCGGTCCAGAGAGACGAGAGGCGAGTCCAGAGTGTATTGAATACCATCTATTGATCACGCTCCGTTGGGACTATCACAGCTTGAACGCCCACCTACCTTGATTTTATGTTCCACATATGACATGGTTGCGCTCCGTTGGTTACGTTGTGACTATCGTGACGGTGCCGTTGTCGAATAGCAACCGCCTTGCGACCCGCAAGTCAGTTATCACTTTCAGCGACCGACAGGCTCGCCGACAACCTTACCCGGCCGATCGAGCACACGTACCACGTGTCCGATACCGCGGTAATCGACGGTTTCCGCGCCTCGAGTCCCGAAACGAGCGACGACTCACGCCCGGTCATGACTCGAGCGGACACGGTCTCAGCGGCTCCGGTAGGAGTCGGCGAGCGCGTCGAGCGCCTCGTGGTGGTTCGTCGTGTGCGGGGCGGTCAGCGGCGAGACGCTGATGCGGCCCTCGACGACGGCGCGGCGGTCGGTCCCCTCGGGGTCGGGGAGCGACTCGGGATCCATGTCGTCCCAGACGCGGTCCTGAAGGGTGACGTGGGCACCCTCGCGCTCGGCATCCATCTCGTAGCGCTTCGAGGGGCGCGTGATCTCGATCGGCGCGGGCTCGCCGTCGGGCAGCGGGACGTTGACGTTGAGGTACGCGGCGTGCTCGAAGACGCCCTCCTCGAGCGCGCGTTCGGCGAGATACGAGGTCACGCGGGTCGCTTCCGCGTACTCGTCGGCCGTCAGTTCGACGTCCTCGAAGGGCGTGTCGTCGACGGGAACGTACAGCGACGTCGCGATCGCGGGGACGTCGAAGAAGGCGGCCTCGACGGCCGCGCTGATCGTTCCCGATCGCCCGAGGACGTACTCCCCGAGGTTCGCGCCCTTGTTACAGCCCGCGACGACCAGATCGGGATAGGGGCCGAGTTCGGCGAGGCCGGCGACGACGCAGTCGGCCGGCGTGCCGTGGACCGCATAGCCCAGCTCGCGCTCGTCGACTTCGACTTCGTGGGAGAGCGACCGGCCGCAGGCGCTTCGGTCGTCGGCCGGGGCGACGACGGTCACGTTGGCGTGCTCGGAGAGGGCGTCGTGGAGCGCCCTGATGCCGGTGCTGTCGATCCCGTCGTCGTTGGTCAACAGGATCTCGAGGTCGTCGCTCATGTCACGGCGGTCGGGCGGCGGCGCGAAAAGCCCACCGCTTCCGGGGCGGGTTGCCGTCGGCCGCCCTCCTCAGGCGATCCGGTCGACGATCGTCTCCTCGTCGACGACCAGGTTGTAGGCCTCCTCGTCGTCGTTCCAGAGCGCGAGGATCCCCTCGAACGAACAGATGTCGCCGTAGTCGGCCTCGAGCAGCGGGCGGTTGAGCGCGGTTTCCCTCGTGAGGACCGCGTAGTGGTCGATCTCCTCGCTGCCGTCGCTGATCTTGAACAGCGGGTTCGATCGTCCACGGCCGCGACCGTCGTTTCCACCGTTGCCGCCCTCAGAGAGCGAGCGGCTGAGCTTCGCTGCGACGAGGTCGATCCGCTCGGTGACGTGGCGTTCCATCTCCGCCATCTTCGCCCACTCGCTCGTCTCGAGGGCCATGTCGATCCGCCGGCGGCCGTCGAGTCGGAGCTGGGAGTAGGAAAACTGCACGTCGACGTTGACGAACTCGCCGGGGGCGTGGTCCTCGTCGTCGGCCGGCGCGGCCTCGTCGAGTCGGCGCTGGAATTCCGGGACGGCCAACTCCGGCCGAACGTCGAACGACCAGCCCCGATCCGAGGGCCGTTCGCCGGGCCAGAGACGGACGGTGGGGCCGTAGGCGGTGACTTGACCGCGGCGGTATTGCTCCGCGTCGCCGCCGCTCTCGTCGTCGAACGCTACCGCCGTCCGCTCCCAGAGGCGTTCGTCCTCGAGTTCGCGTTCGACCGCGCGCAACTGTACGCTCGTGTTCTTGTCGGCGGGTGCCATCGCGAGGAACGTCCCCTCGGGTGCGAGCGCCTCGAGGTACGAACGCGCGACGGCGGTCGGATCCTCGAGTTCGCTCAGCACGTTACAGGCGAAGATCAGATCGAAGCCGTCGTCGGGGGCGGTGGGATCGAACTCCTCGCCGGAATCGTCGCCATCACTGCCACGGCCGTTGGCGGCCTCGCTCGGGTCGAACTTCTCCGCGGTCTCCCGGTGAATCGTCGTGTGGACGTTCCGCCCCGTCTCCGCGAGCAGGTCCTCGAGTACGTCCGCGGCCGCGCTCGGCTCGACGGCGTGGTACTCGAGCAGGGCGTCGTCGGGGAGGTAGTCACAGAGGCCGAGCGCGGGGCCGCCGACGCCCGCGCCGATGTCGAGGACCCGGAGGTTGCGACCCAGCAGCCCCCGGTCCGCGAGGTCGTCTAACGCGTACTGGATCGCCGCGTAGTAGCCCGGCAGGTGATAGATCGCGTAGCCGGCCGCGACATCCTCGTCGTACTCGACCGACCGGCCGTCGAGGTAGTCGGCCTTGAACCGGCGGATCGTCGACCGGAGCAGGTCTCCGGAGACACCTTCCTCCCAGTCGGGGCCGTAGCGCTCGACGAGCAGGTCCTCGAGCCGACGCTCGTACTCGGCGGGGAACCGCTCGACCGGCCCGCGCCGCGGGGAGACGGGCTCGTCGTCGACGGGGACGAACGTGCCGTCGTCTCGCTCGATCAGTCCCAACATCGCGGCGTCCTCGCGGAGGTGCTGCCGGACGACCGCCGGATGCGGGGTCCCCTCGACGTACTCGCAGATCTCCTCGGGGTCGATCGGCCGGACGTTGCGCAGATACTTCGCGTTCGATCGGATCGCCTCTCGTTGCTCACTCACTCGGATTCACCCCCGGTATCGCGCCGCTCGTCGCTCCCCGCTCCGTCGCCGTGCCAGTTCGCCGCCGCCTCCCGGTACAGCGCCTCGAGGTCGTCGGCGTCGGCGGCCGCGATCTCGCTCGCGGCGTCGGCGACCGCGTCCGCGCCGTCGAAGGTCGCCTGAATGTCGGCGTAAACTCGCGGCGTGCCTGCGGTCACCTGTTCGGCGAGCCGTTCCAACCCTTCGTAGATCGGCGTCTCGAACCCGTCCGGGACCGACTCCGCCGCCAGCGCGAAGGACAGAACCGCGGCGTGGGTCGCCGCTTGGACCGTCTCCATCGCCTCGTCGTGTTCCGTCGCCGTCGTCTCGAGTAACTCGTTGCCCCGCTCAGCGAGCGCGGCGAGCAGGTCGTCGGTCGCCGGTCCCGACTGGTCCCGGACGACGGCGATCGAGCCGGGTGCCCGCTCGGGCGCGAAAAGCGGGTGCAGGCTCACGCGCTCACGGTCCGGCGCGGCCCGCTCCATGGCCGCGATCGCGGGCTCCATCACGCCCGACACGTCGACGATCGCCCGCTCGGCTCGGTCGGCCTGCGCGGCGATCGCATCGCGGACGTGCGTCATCGGCACGGCGAGACAGACGACGTCGTACGTCGTCTCGCCCTCGAGGTCGGCGACCTCACCCCCGACCCGTTCGGCCGCGGCGGCCGCCGCGTCGCGGTCGACATCGGCGAACGCGACTCGGGCGTCGATCGCGTCCCCGAACCACGCCCCCATCGACCCCGCGCCGACGATCAATACGTCCATCGCCCGCTCTTACCCGCCGGCGTCGCAAAAGCCGTTCGATCCGACGGCTCGCGAGAGCGTCACCGCGCGCGAACTGTCTCGGCGGCGTCTCGCGTTCGGCTCCCGACCCGACGACTCAGTGCTCGTGATCGCTGCCGTCGCTGTGGTCGTGATCGTGACCGCCCCCGTCGCCGTGGCCGTCGCCACTCTGCCCGTCCGGCCCCGCCTCGAGCACCTCGCGGACCCGCTCGTTGTACCGCTCGAGTCCCTCGACGGCGGCGTCGGGGCGGTCGTCGGCCGGCGGTTCCAGCCCGGGTTGGCCCTCGGGGTCCGGCCAGCCGACGACGACGGTGCCGACCATGCCGTCCCGCTCGTGGGGCGCACAGACGTAGTCGTAGACGCCCTCGACGTCGAACGTCCGCGAGAAGGTCTCGCCCTCGTCGCTCAGGTGGTCGCTCGCCCACGGCTCGGCCTCGTCGGGGATTCGTTGCCGGCCGTTGTACACGTCCGGATGGTACGCGGTGGTGTCGTGGGCCCCGCGTTTCAACACCCACTCGACGGTGCCGCCGGGTTCGACGTGAACGACGTGGGGAATGAAGTGCTTGCCGGCGTCGTTCGTGGTCATCTCGACCGTGATTTCGGACACCGGCTGCCCGATTTCGTGATCGGTGTCGTGGTCGTGGGTGTTGGACCCGTGCTCGTGAGTGTCGTCTCCGTCGTCGCTCTCGTTGCCCGCGTCGGGAGTCTCGTCTCCGGGGTCGTCCTCGTCCGCCTCGGTGGTATCGTCGCTCCCGCCGAGACAGCCCGCGAGGCCGACTGCGAGACCGCTACCGCCGGACGCCAGTAGTCGCCGTCGGGTCGGATTAGGGAGATTCATTTTCTCGAAACGATCACGTTCCCGAAGAAAAGCGTTCGCGACTGTCACAGTTCCTGAACCGTTCCAGCGATCGCTATCGGCACAACCGGCAATCGACGTGTTCCGTACCCGGATTCTTACAGGACCGTGCCCGAGACACACCCATGACCCGAATCGGAATCGTCGGCGCAGGTGCGGCCGCCGCGGCCGCGACGTACGCCCTCGAGGAAACGCCCACCGAAACGGAGATCACGGTCCTCGAGAAGTCCCGCGGCCTCTGCGGCCGGGCCGCGACGCGGCGGCGCGACGACGTCGTCTACGACTACGGCGCGAACTACGTCACGTCCGACGACGAGCGTGTAGTCGAGTTACTGACCGAGACGCTGGACACCGAGGGGTTGGTCGACGTGACGGACCCGGTCTGGACGTTCGACGGCGACGGTGCGGTGTCAGAGGGCGACGACCGCGACAGGCACAAGTGGACCTACCGGCAGGGACTGACACAGATCGCGAAACGGCTGTTCGCGCGCACCGACGCGACGATCCACCGAGAGACGCGGATCGAAACGGTAGTCCAGAGTGACGGCGGCGGGAGCGAGAAGGGGAGCGGAGACGCGGGCAAGCGTGGAGACGCAGGCGGGCACGGAGACGCGGACGGCGTCTGGCACCTCGAGGACGCCGACGGAACCCGCTGGGGTCCTTTCGACGCGCTCCTCCTGAACCCGCCGGCACCCCAGACCGCCGACCTGCTTCGGTCGGCCGAGTGGGACGCGGACGTTCGCGGCGATCTGGTCGACGCCGTCGAGGCGGTCCCCTTCCGGACGATCTGGACCGGGGTGTTCCACTACCCCTTCGAACTCGAGCGACCCTACTACGCGCTGGTCAACACCGACAAGGCCCATGCGGTGGGCTGGATCGGCCGCGAAGAGTGCAAGCCCGGCCACGTTCCCGACGGCGAGTCACTGCTGGTCGTGCAGGCAAACCACGAGTGGTCGGTCGAACGCTACGACGAGTCGCCGGCCGAGAACCGCGAGCGACTCGCCGATCTGACCGCCGACCTCATCGGGGACGAGCGCCTGCGGGACCCGGACTGGGCCGACCAGCAGGGCTGGCGGTACGCCTTACCCGAAGACGGCGTCGACGACGACCCGCTGCGCCGCGCCGAACGCGAGGACCTGTACTGTCTCGGCGACTGGGTCGCCGGCGAGGGGCGGCTCCACGCGGCGCTCCGGAACGGGCTCGAGGTCGGCG
The DNA here is from genome assembly GCF_052439245.1 of Natrinema sp. LN54. Classification (NCBI taxonomy): domain Archaea; kingdom Methanobacteriati; phylum Methanobacteriota; class Halobacteria; order Halobacteriales; family Natrialbaceae; genus Natrinema; species Natrinema sp. LN54. The sequence continues at coordinate 401,048 of NZ_JBQVRP010000002.1, read as the reverse complement.
AACGGATCGAGCACGGGCGCGGAGCCGACGGCTGCGGCTCATAACGCCGATGTGATCTCGTCTAACACGGCGGTATCGACGAAGAGGACCACGTGGTCGCCCCCGCGGACGACCGTCTCGCCGCGGGGCGTAATCAGGTCGCCGTCGCGGCTGATCGCGCCGACGACGACGCCGTCCGGCAGGTCGGCGATCGCGTCCTGAATCCGCGCCTCGAAGAGCGCGCTGTCCTCGCCGATCTCGATCTCGAGGACCTCCGCGCGATCGGACTCGAGCATGGCGACGTTTTCGGCCCGGCGCTTGCGCGTGAACCGGGTGATCTCTTCGGAGGTGACGAGCCGGGGGTTGACGCCGACGTCGATCCCGACCGTCTCGAAGAGGTCGACGTACTCGCCGGACTCGACGAGCCCGATCGTGCGCTCGACGCCGATCCGCTTCGCCAACAGGGAGACGAGCAGGTTCTTCTCGTCGCTCTCGAGGGCGGAGACGACGATATCTGACTCGTCGACGTGTTCCCGGACGAGGAAGTCGATGTCCGTCGCGTCGCTCTCTAAGACCAGCGTCCCCGGCAGTTGCTCGGCCAGCTCTCGCGCCCGATCCGGGTCGCGTTCGACCAGTCGCGGCTCGAGACCCTCCGCCTCGAAGAGCCGCGCCGTCTGATAGCCGATGTCGGTTCCGCCGACGATGACGATCTCGTGGGCGTCCGCGAGGGTCGGTTCGGGCGTCAGCGAACTCGCGAAGGCGCGGACGCTCTCCTTGGACCCGATGACGACGACGGCGTCGCCCGCCGTGATGACCGTGTCACCCCGCGGAATGATGACGTCGTCATCGCGGAGCAACGCGGCGAAGGTCAGCGACTCGAATCGGTCGGCCTCGGAGACGGTCTCGCCGTCGATGGGACTGTCCGAGCCGATTTCGAACTCGGCCATCTGGACGAGGCCGTCGGCGAAGGTTTCGACGTCGTGAGCGCCGGGCAGACCGGCGATCCTGACGATCGTCTCGGCGGTCTGTAAGTTCGTACTGACCATGAAGTCGACGCCGAACGCGCCCGTGGACTGCTCCCACGTCCGCAGGAGGTTCGTCTTCTTCACGCGGGCGATCGTGAACGGATCGGCGACGGCCTTCGCCGCGCCGCAGATGACGATGTTCGTCTCGTCGACGTCGGTGCTCGCGATCACCAGATCCGCGTTCTCGATACCGGCCTCCCGCAGCGTCTCGATCGAGGTGCCGTCGCCCCGAATCGCCAACACGTCGTGAGAGTAGGTAATCGAATCGATGCGATCGGGGTCCGTATCGATCACGACGACGTGATGATCGTCGTCGAGGCTCGCGGCGATGTTCGAGCCGACCTCGCCCGCACCGACGACGAGGACGCGCATCAGCGTCTCACCCGGAGGTGGCGAGGACTCGAACCGGTGCAGCTTCCGCTCATATCAGCAGTGTCGGCCGCCGAGCAGTAAGTGGGTTTGCCCTGCCAGCGAACCGGTTGCGAGACGAGAACAGCGGCCGCCGCCGCCGACGGCCTCCGCGCCGCGCGAGCGCTACGGCATCTCGTGAACCGTCAATTCCACGTCCCGCGGCCGCCCCTCGATGTCCGCGACGAGCCGTTCGACGACGGATCGGGCCTCGCCGAGCAGTTTGGGTTCGACCTTCTTGACGACCCAGTCGAGCGAGACGAACCGCGGGAGCGAGATGGCGTCTTCGTTCGCCGAGTGGGGGTCATAGCGCGCCTCGAAGTAGATCCGACTCGCCGTCTCCGCGTGGGCCGGCGCGGATTCCGGCTCCGGTTCGACCCGCCACTCGCCGCGGGCGTCGAGGTCGTTGACCAGTTCCCACGTGAGCGATTCTGGAGCCGAGATCTCGGTCACTCTCGAGCGAGCGGTGTAGCTCAGCTTCCACCACGCCAACTCGAGGTCGTAGACGGAGCCGACCCCGCCGTTCCCGTTGACTCGAACCTCCTTGAGGTGGTCCGTGTACCGCGGGTAGTCGGTAAAGGATCGGACGTACGGGAAAACCTCCTCTGGCGACCGGTGGGCGAGCGTGCTGAGGAGAATTCTGTCCACACCGGTCGTACGACGGGTCCGAAAGTAAGGATTGGCATACTATCAATCGGCTCCGCCACGGTCCCCGCTCGAGTCGCTCGGCCGCTCAGGTCGGGTCTGCGAACTCGGCCGCCCTCAGCGCGGGTCCGCGAGGAGCGAGTCGTCCGCGACCGCGGCGGCGAGTCCGAGGCGCTCGACGGTCGCTCGAGTCGGCCGGCCGTCGGGTCCCCAGCCTCGCTTCCGATAGTAGCGCTCGCGGGCCGTCTCGAACCACTTGTCGTCGACGGCTGACCCGGCGTTCGGCCCCGACTCGAGGGGCTCGCGGAGAGGGGCGGGCAGTTCGTCGGCTGCCCGCCCCAGCCCCTCCCGGACGTTGAACAGGCGAGTCAGGGTCCAGACCCGCTCGCCGACGGTCAGGGGGTCGCCCGCCGTCTCGAGTCCGACCGCGTCCAACCACTCCGCGCCGAGGTCGTCGAACGCCTCGCCGACGAAATCGTCCGCGACGAGACACCAGAGGACCGAGCGCCGGTTCTGCTCCTCGATGACGGCCGCCGCCGCGCGGTCGGGACTCCACCGCCGGTCGAACACCTCCCGCTCGATGGGGCGGGCCCGCCGGTGACAGGCCCCGCGGTCGCTGGTGGCGTACGCGAGCGCCATGCTCCGTGCGCCGCGCGGATCGTACGCCGGCAGCGCCATCGCCTTGACCGTCGGGACGAGGTCGTCCCCGCCGAACCGTTCCGCCGCCGCGTCGACGCCGTCCGCGAGCGCGTCGCCGACCGGCGTCCGCCGCGCGGCGATTTCCTCGAGTAACTCCCGAGCGGCGTCGGGGTCACCGAAGGAGATCGAGCGCTCGAGCAGGCCCGCGTCGGCGGCCTTGATCGCCCACGCGACCGCGCTGCCGGCGCTGATGAGGTCGATACCGAGCCGGTCGCAGGTGCGGCCGAGTTCCGCGACGGCGTCGAACTCGTCGATGCCAAGCCCCGCGCCCAGCGACATCGCGGTGGCCCCGCGCGGGACGTAATCGCCGTCGTCGGTCTCGACGCGGAAGCCGCCGGGCTCGCCGTCGCTGTCGGCATTACTGTTGCCACCGCTGTACTCTCGCCCGGTCATTCGCTCCCTGACCGCAGCGATGCCGATCCCGTCGGCGCCCTCGAACCGGCCGTCCTCCCAGCCGCGGGTCGAGAGCGCGCCGATCTCGTTCGCGAAGTCGACGGTTTCGACCGTCCCGCTCGCCTCGAGCCACCGGCCGGTCTCGTCGTCGCGGTACCGTTCGGCGGCGGCCTCGCGCAGGTCCGCAAGTCCCTCGGGCGGCTCCCCCCGCGCGACGACGGCCTTCAACCGCTTCGATCCCATCACGGCGCCGGCACCGCCTCTGCCCGCGTGGTGGTCCCCCTCGTCGGAGGCGATCGTCGCGGAGGCGACCCGCCGCTCGCCCGCCGGGCCGATGCAGGCGACCGACGCGTCGGGGAACGCCGCGGCCGTCTCGAGGGTGTCCTCGCCCCACGCGTCGGCGGGTTCGACGGTCGCCGTCCCGTCCTCGACGACGAGACGGACGGGTTCGTCCGCCCGCCCCGTGACGAGCAGTCCGATACTGGGACCGAGCGCGCCGGCGAGCGCGTCCGGAAACGAGCCGCCGGCATAGGAATCGAGGAAGCCGCCGGTCAGCGGCGATTTCGTGATGGCCGCGTATCGCGACTCGCCGGGCAGGTAGCCCGAGAGCGGGCCGAGCATGAATAGGAGGGCGTTCGCCGGCCCGAGCGGATCGGTCTCCGCCTCGAGTTCCGCGTAGAGGTATCGAGCGCCGAGCCCCTTCCCGCCGACGTACCGGCGGAGCCACGGCTCCGGGACGGGGACGCGTTCGACCGACTCCGCCGAGAGGTCGACGCGGAGGAGTCGGTCGGGAGTAGCGAGTGCCACGGCGAACGATCACCGCGGACGGGAAAAAGCGTTATCACGGCACGTGTTGGCCCCGTCGTCGGGCGACCAGATCGTGCGTCGCTCCGACTCGAGCGGACGACGGGAGAGTGCCGACCAGTGCTAAACGACGTCCACGAGCGGCCGATCGGCGCGCATCTCCGCGAGGACGACCCGCGGAACGTCCGCCCGCTCGTGGATCTCGGCGGCGACCCGCCGCGCGGTGGCCGCGAGCGCCTCGTCGTCGACCATGTTGACGAGTGGGATCACTGTCGCGCCGTCCGGAACGTCCTTGCGGCCGCCGCGATCGCTGGCGAGGACGGTCGCCACGTCGGCCGGCCGTATCTCGTCGCCCGGCTCCAGTCCGGTCAGTTCCGCGACCCGATCGACCCGGTGCACTCGCTCTTCGGTCAGCGGCTCTCCGACGACGCGTGCGCTCGCGATCGGCACGACCGTGTCCGCACTCGAGGGAAGCTGTGGCTCCCGCCCGTTCGGGGCTTTGAACCGCCGCATCCGCGCACCGTCGGCTTTGACGAGCACGGGCGCGTCGAGGTCGGCGAGGGCCTCGACCGTCGCGCGATCGTACCCCAGATAGCGGTCCTCGCGTTCCCGCTCCGGGACGAGGCCGAGCGGCCAGTCGGCGGTCCCCTCGACGGCCGCGACCGGGTCGTCCGTGACCGCGACCCGCTCGACCCAGTCGTCGAAGATGGGAATGCGAACGGTGGCAGTGACGACCGCGCGCTCGAGGACCGACGCGAGCGTCGCCATCGTCGTCTTCTTGCCGCCAGCCCCGACGAAACAGGTCGTGCCGCGCCGCGCCTGGAGGGCCTCGACGACGTCCATACCGAACACACCGCACGGCTCGCCATAACGGTTTACTCACCGGAACGGAAGACGGCGGTTGGCAGCGAGACGGACGGCTCCGAGGACCGGTACGCAAAGGAGTGATCGAACCGGTTCGGGACCGCGACGGACGATAACATTCTATACCCGGGCCAGTCAACGGGCGGCCATGCGAGACGTCTGTATCGTCGGCGGCGGCGTCGCCGGCCTCGCCGCGTCGATCTTCACCGCCCGCGCCGGACTGGACACCCTCGTCGTCGACAGCGGGGAATCCATCCTCGCGCGCAACGCCAGCCTCGAGAACTATCCCGGCTTCCCGGACGGGATCGACGCCCGCCGGTACTTACAACTGACCCGCGAGCAGGCCCGGAACGCGGGCGTCGAGTTCGAACTCGGCCGCGTGACCCGTGCCGAACCGGTCGTCGAGAGCGATCTCGAGGAGGGGTTCGTCCTCGAGACTGATGGCGGGGAGCCCCTCGACACCCGACGGCTCGTCGCGGCCTCGTGGTCGGACAGCGACTACCTCGTCCCGCTGGACGTGGGTCGAACCAAACGCGGGAGCAAACACTTCGTCAACGTCGACGACGGCGGGCGGACGGCCGTCGACGGTGTCTACGCGGCGGGCCGACTCGCGGACGAGCCCCACCAGACCATCGTCGCCGCCGGCCACGGCGCGAAGGTCGGCCTCGCGGTCGTCCACGATTCGGACGCGAACTTCTACCACGACTGGGTCGTCCCCGAGGGCTACTTCACCGGCCGTGGCCGAGAGGTACCACCGGGCTGTGAGGAGATCGACGACGAGGAACGGCGAGAGCGCGACGAACAGGCGAGAGAAACGATGCTCGAGGCGTTCGCGGAGCCGCTCGACGAGGAGCCGACGATGCATCCGAGCGTCGAGCAGGACTGAGCCACTCGCCGCTTCCGCGGCCGACGCTCGGTCTCACGCGGTCAGCACAAAAAACGGCTCCCGATCGGCCGGTCTCTCGGTTAGTTCGCCTCGAGGGCGCACGCGGGGCTACAGAACCCGCGCTGGGCCGCGTTGGCGTCCGGATATGCCTTGAAATCGCCACCACACTGCTCGCACGTGATGGATTCGAAGTCAGACATACTCGGTCGTACCTTCGGCGTCCGGAGCCGAAAACGTATCGGAATCGCCCCGTACCCGGTCGATCCCCAGTTCGAACCGCATCGTTTCGAGACCGGAAACAGCTCGTTTCGTACCGATACGGTCACCCGGACCGTTCTCCCGCTGAAACGGTTCGATCTCCTGTCGGACCCACTGCGCAACGGACGATGCAATTATGTTGGTGGACTATGACAACATATATCATGAACGGTGTTCTGAACGAGACGACGAACAAGATCCACAAGCACGAATCGGGCCGGTCCGACTTCCAGACGACCTGTGGAGCGACCGCTCACATCGCTCACGAACACCTCCGCGTGATTCCCGTCGAGCAGGCGGTCAGCGACGGCGACGCGAACCGGTGCGGTCGCTGTTTTGCCGACGGCGGCAGTTACTGACGACCGGTCGAAACGGGCTTACAACACCCGCAACTCCGTCGTCCAGAACGATCGAACGGCGTCCTCGAGCGCCGGCTTCGGGTCGCCGGTCGCGTCGACGGCGGCCGTCGCGGTCGGCTCGAGGGCCGATTCCTCGACGAGCGCGTCGACGATGCCGCGCTGGCCGACGAGAGAAAGCGGCGTGTCGGCGGCCTCGCCGCCGGGTTCGTACCCGGCGAGGGCCTCCCGGCAGCGCTCGAGGTGGTCGTCGATCTGGCCGTCGCGAATCCGCTCGAATCGAGCCTGAGAGAAGCCGCCTTTCGAGTGGCTGCCCTTGACATCGCTCTCGAATCCGCGGTAGTCGACGCGGTCCGCGCCCTCGTAGACTCCGAGGGCGAACAGGTCGGTCCGGACGAGGGCGATCGCGTGGCGGCCGGTCGGGAGGAACCACTCGCGCTCGAGAGCGAACCGGTCGCTCCACGTCACGTCTCGGTCGGGAACGACCGGGGGCTCGAGTGTCACGGTGAGCAGCCCCGCATCGTCGACGCAGCACAGACACGGCGCGGCGTCGTCGACGAGCGCGACGCGATCGCCGAGGGCCGGTTCCAGTTCCGCGCGGGCGGACTCGGAAACGCCCTCGTCGTCCACGCCGACGGTCAGTGCACCTTCCGGACCCGTCCGAAACGTCGTCAACCGGTCGATCACCGACTCGAGACGGGCACCCCGCAGTTGCTCGCGGCGGCGGACGGCGAGCCCGGTTTCGTCCTCTTCGACCCGCTCGAGTTCGCCCTCGAGTTGGGCGATCCGATCCTCGAGTCGGTTGATCCGCTCCTCGGCGTCCTGTCTGGCGGTCGCGGCGTCGGCCCGGCGCTCGGATTCGGCCTCGTAGCGCTTCCGTAACCGCTCGTTTTCGTCCTCGAGTTCGTCGATTCGGTCCTTGAGCGATGCACGGCCGAGCAACTCGTCGAACATCCGGGCGAAAACGGGAAGCGAGCGTACTTCTAGGTTCCGGCGTTTCGCAGGTCCTCGTCGGGCCGGTCACCCGAGTCCCGCCATCCGCCGGTGAACTCGAGCAACTGCCGGGCGCGCTCTCGACGGGCGAGAAACACCTCCCTGAGCGAGGGCGGGTTCCTGATCTCGGACCCTTCGACCATCGATTCGGGCAGTGCGAGCGTATTCGTCGGGACATCTTCCGCCCCGTGAACCGGGAAGTGCTGTGACTCGAGTTTCATCACCAGCGGGGTGTCGAGGCGCTCGAGTCCGTCGCCAGTCGCGTACACGGCCTCGTTGATCCGCTCGTGTTGCTCGCTGTGCATGAGTGCGTGATCCCCGTCGGTGGGGGTCACGTAGAGACGTCCGAGATAATAGCTGCGCGAGAACACCTCGAACATGGTAACAAGTATCACGAGTTGGAGCGATATAACTGTTTGCGGATACGTTTAAATCGTCGCGCTATCAGACAGATCTCCGGACGAGGTGCCGGGGTGGGTTGGAAACCGCCGACCACTTCAGGGCTGAGTTATCGGGTCGGCTATCGGTTCCCTCGGCTGACCCGTTTCGTTCACAACGGTTCGTAGCACGTGATTGATGCGTACTCAGTCGCCTCGAACGATTCGAACGGAACGGGCGGCAGTCGGCCGACTCGAGGAACGGGTCCCACTGGGATCGGGTCCGATTACGGAAATTGAGCCCTGCTTGAACGCTCAGAACGAATCTCGGTCACCGATCGAACTGTGTGAACGGTTCGAACGAAAGTCCGTCTTTTTAGTATATTCGGTACAACGACAGAAGCGATGACAACCACTCGGTCGGTCACCCTTCTCGTGGCCGCACTGGTCGTCGGCCTCACGGTCGCGCCGCTTGCAAGCGGTGCCGTCGCGAGTTCGTTGACCGCGGCCCAAACGAGCCAATCCGACCAATCCGAGACGACGAACGCGTCCGTGGGGACGCTGATGCAGGCGAACGCAGCCGAGACGAAAAACACGGTCGACTCCGAACTGTTCGAAGCGAAATACGAAACCGCGGACAACGAGAGTCGGGACGCTGTCGTCAGTGATCGAGCGGCCGAACTCGAGGCCCAGTTGACCGAACTCGAAGCCGAACGCGCCGAACTCCGCGAGCAGCGTGACACCCTCTCCAATGGGTCCTACCGCTCTCGAATGGCGAAACTGACGGTCGAAATCGCCAGCCTCGAGCGGTCGGTCGAACGAACCGAGCGCCGCGCCGCCGAAGCCGGCGTCAACGAGACCGACCTCGCGGATCTTCGGGAGAGCGCCTCGAGCATCCGGCAAAACGCGTCGAAAGAGGCGGGTCCGGGCACTGCGGCAGTCGCTCGCGGGCTGTCTACCGGCAACGGTAACGGTCCGGGAAACGGCAAGGCTCCGGGCAACAGCAACGCTCCGGGCAACGGTAACGGTCCGTCCGGTGTCGGCGGTGGCCCACCGGACGATCGCGGTCCGTCCGCCGAGAAGGGAAGTCAGGGAAACGGTGACGCACCCGGGAACAGTGAGAACGCCGGGAACGGTGATGCGCCGGGAAATAGCGGAGCTGCAGGAGACGGTGATGCGCCGGGAAACAGTGAGAACGCCGGGAACGGTGATGCGTCGGGAAATAGCGGAACTGCAGGAGACCGCAATGATTCTGGGAACAGTGAGAACGCAGGGAACGGCAATAATTCTGGAAATAGCGAGAACGCAGGAAACGACAAGAGTTCCGGAAACAGCGAGAACGCAGGAAACGACAAGAGTTCCGGAAACAGCGAGAACGCGGGGAACGACAAGAACTCCGGAAACGGGAAGAACGCAGGAAACGGGACTGGCAACTAGCCAGCGGAACCGCCCCGGTGATCTGATCGGTCGGATCCGGACGACTGGCGGTCGGAGCCTAACGCGATCGACGGGAACGAAACCGACAGCGACCGCACAACAGTCCCTGAGACCGGAGTCGACGTCGACCTACGTCTGTCGGTGGAATCGAAACGAATCGCCTCGAGCCTCGAGGGTGCCATCGAATCGCGGTCGGCCCTCGAGTCTGACGAGCAGACACGCTTTTCAGCGGTGATCACTAACCCTCTCTCGATGGACTCCGCCGCGTTGTTGGATTTACTCGGGAACGAAAACCGGAGACGGATCCTCCGGTTGCTCGCCCGCAAACCCTGTTATGTCACCGAAATTTCGGAATACCTTGGCGTGAGTCCCAAGGCGGTTATCGAACACTTACGGAAACTCGAGGAGGCGGGCCTGATCGAGAGCCGCGTCGACGATCAGCGACGAAAGTACTTCCACATCGCCCGGAACGTCCGCCTCGAGGTGAACGTCTCGCCGTACGGGTTCGCGAGCAAGAGCGCCTATCCGGCGAACAGTAGCTTCGATATCACGACCTGTCGCCACCTCACGCTCGACGTGTCCTGGGACGACGCCGGTGATCTCGACGACCAACTCGCCGCCCTCGAAGACCTCGAGCGGCTCGAAAACGAACTCTCCTTGGCCCAGCGGTGGGTGCAGGGCCGGCTCTGTGACGTGCTCGATTCGATTTCCGAGAACGTCGGCGCTGGCCCGGAGAGTCGGATCTACGCCGACCTGCTCGCGAGCGTGCGCTCGGAGCCGAAATCCGTCGGCGAACTCAGCGAGGACATCGACGCGCCCCGCGAGGTCGTCGCCGAGTTGCTCGAGGTGATGGCCGACAACGGCGTCGTTCGGCGAACCGAGCGCGGCTGGGAACTGACGACGAACGGGTGAGGAAGGGGTCCCACACGGCGAGCGATCGGAGTCCGGCTCAGTCGATATCCCGCACGAGACCGTCGCGGAAGTCGCGGCCGAAGTAGTAGCCCACGACGGACGCGAGGAGTCCGACAGTCGCGCCGACTGCGACGATCGTTTGTCCGGAGCCGAGGGCCGCAAGGACGGTGTTGCTGAGAATCGCGCCGACGCCGCCGACCGAGACGCCGGCGACGCTCACCTCGAGGTAGCGTCGTTTCGACGCGAGCAGGCCGACGGTGAACGCGACGCCGAACATGCCGATCACGCGACCGGCGAACGGGAGCACGGCCCTGCCGGCCAGCAGGCCGGCACCGAGGACGAGCACCAGCGCGAGATACTCCTTCGGCGAGAAATACTGCCCGAGCGAGAGCCGCGACGTGAGCGGAGCGAGCCACGAGCGCGACGAGCCGGCGTCGGTCTCGCCGGCGGGTTCGGGCTCGGTCTCTGGCCCGCGGTCGATTCCGGTAGACAGGTCCTGCAGGGGGTCACTGCCGGACGCGTCCGACGGCTCCGCGGGCCCGGGCGACGCGTCGCCGGTACCGCCGCCCGACCCGGAGAGCAGTCGATCCGTCTCCTCGAGGAGGTCGTCGGTGGCGGGCGGGTCTCGGTCCCGACTCTCGGTCACCTCGTCCGAACGGTCGCTCATATGTCATCTGAGGGTCCCCTGTCTCATGGACCTTTCCCCGAGACGGCCACAGGCTATAGGGTGGTCGCCGTCCCACCGGACCTATGACCTGGGCCGCGCCGGCCGTGTTCGGGCTGTGTGCGGTCGGTGTCGGTACGTTCGTCTACGTCCTCGTGGCGAACCTCGAGCCCCAGCCCGAGTACCCGGAACTCATGACCGACCTACTGCGGCTGCTCGGGTTCGCGATCGCGGCCTGTGCGGTCGGAATCGGGATCGTCTTTCTCGTCGCCGCCGGGCGAGCCTACACGTGGTGAGGGGCGGCTCGACGAGATCGACGGGTCACTTCGCTGTGGACCCGGTCGATCGGTTCAAACGCGTCACTCGAGGCAGGGACCGAAACCGAGGCGGGCTCGGAAAAGAATCACCGCGGCTCCGTGGCGAAAACGGATTTCGAGGTGGTTAGCGCACCGAATCGAGCAGGAGCTTCTGTTCGACGCGTTTGACCTCGTGTTGGACGTCGCGGACGGCGTCGATGTTCGCCGAGATCGACGTGATGCCCTCGTTGGCGAGGAACTGGACCATCTCGGGTTTGGAACCGGCCTGTCCGCAGATACTGGTGTCGACATCGTGTTCGCGGCAGGTTTCGATGACGTCACCGATCAGGCGCAACACGGCGGGGTGGAGTTCGTCGAAGCGGTCGGCGACGTGCTCGTTGTTGCGGTCGACCGCGAGCGTGTACTGGGTCAAATCGTTGGTGCCGAAGGAGGCGAAGTCGATGCCGGCCTCGGCTAACTCTTCGACCGAGAGCGCGGCCGCGGGCGTCTCGATCATCGCGCCCCACTTGCGCTTCTCGGGGTCGATGCCGGCCTCCTTCATGCACTCTTTGGCCCGATAGACGTCCTCGGCGTCGTTGACCAGCGGCAGCATGATCTCGACGTTATCGTAGCCCATCTCGTAGAGCCGGCGGAACGCCTCGAGTTCGTGGGCGAAGACATCGGTTCGATCGAGCGACCGGCGGATGCCTCGGTAGCCCAGCATCGGATTGTGCTCGTTGGGCTCGTCCTCGCCGCCCTCGAGTTGGCGGAACTCGTCGGTGGGTGCATCGAGGGTGCGCACACGGACGGGACGGGGATAGAACTCGTCGGCGACGCCGCGGATGCCGTCGATGAGTTCCTTGGTGTAGGCGTCCGGACCGTTTTCGTCGATGAACTTCTCGGGGGTCTGGTTCAGCGAGAGGATCATGTGCTCGGTCCGGAGCAGGCCGACGCCGTCGGCCCCTGTCGCGGCCGCGCGTTCGGCCGCTTCCGGAATCGAGACGTTGACCTTGACCTCGGTCGCGGTCATCGGCTTGACCGGCGACTGCGGGCGGACTTCCTCGACGGGTTCGGTCTCCTCGTCGGGTTCGACCGCCGACCCCTCGAGCACGGAACCCTTGTCGCCGTCGAGGGTGACAACCTGTCCGTCCTCGAGAACGGTGGTGGCGTTGGTGGTGCCGACGATAGCGGGGACGCCGAGTTCGCGGGAGACGATAGCGGCGTGGCTGGTCATGCCGCCCTCGTCGGTGATGATTCCCGAGGCCCGCTTCATCGCGGGGACCATATCAGGCATCGTCATCTCGGTGACGATAATGTCGCCCTCGCCAACTTTAGCCAGATCGTCGAGTTTCGTGACGATCCGTGCCGGCCCGCTGACGGTGCCCGGACTCGAGCCCAGTCCGTCGACGATGACCTCGCCGGAGCCGCTCGCGTCGGCGGTGTCGGCGCTGCCGCCCTCGGCGGCTTGAACGCTGCCGCTGCCGTCGGTAAGTCCCTTCGCGGGATCGCCGCCTTCGGCGTCGGCGGCGTCGCTGCCGCTCTCGTCGATCGTCGTGATCGGCCGGGACTGGAGCATGTAGACCTCGCCGTCGACGATGGCCCACTCGACGTCTTGGGGTTCGCCGTAGTGGTCCTCGACGCGCTCGCCGAGGTCCATGAGGGCGTCGATCTCGTCGCCGGAGACGACCCGTTGGGTCCGTTTGTCCTCGGGGACCTCGCGCTCGACGGTCTGCCCGGTCGCCTCGTCTTTCTCGTGTTTGACTTTCTTCTCGGCGATGGTGACGTCCATCGACCGGTCTTCGCGATCGATGACGTAGTTGTCCGGCGAGACGGCGCCGGAGACGACGGCCTCACCGAGCCCCCACGCGGCCTCGATGATCATCGTCGGATCGCCCGTCGAGGGGTGGCTCGTAAACATCACGCCCGACTTTTCGGCGTCGACCATCTGCTGGACGACGACGGCGATGTTCACCGCGGAGTGGTCGAACCCTTGCTCCTGTCGGTAGTAGATCGCCCGCTGAGTGAACAGCGAGGCCCAACACTCCCGGACACGGTCCAGCAGGTCCTCCTCGGTGACGTTGAGGAACGTCTCCTGCTGGCCCGCGAAGGAGGCGTCGGGCAGGTCCTCGGCCGTCGCAGAGGACCGAACCGCGACGAACGCCTCGCCGTTGCCGACCTCGCGATAGCTCGCGAGAATTTCCTCGCGAAGCTCCTCGGGGAACGGCGTCTCGAGGATGAGTTCCTGTGCGCGGTCGGCGGCGTCGGCCAGCGCACTCGAGTCGTCGACGTCGACGTCGACGGCCTCGAACAGTTCCTCGTCGATTTCGGCGTCTTCGATAAACGCTCGATAGGTCCCGGCAGTCACGACGAATCCCGGTGGAACGGGCAGCCCCGCGCCCGTGAGCTCGCCCAAGGAGGCACCTTTACCGCCGACCTTCTCGAGGTCGCCGGCACTGATCTCGTCCAGCCAGAGTACAGCCATCTCTACTGAGGTGGTCACTGGAACGAATAAAGAAGGTTGCGAACAGTTTCGCCCAATCGCAACTCACAAGTGAATGAGTTTCTGCCGTAGCGGCCGGCAAACGCGCGGTTCGTATCGGGAAGCCGCCGAATCGAACTGCGCGGTTACACGGGGCGACGACCGATATGAAGCCGTCAGGTTACCGGACGCCGATAGCGTCGACCTGTTGCCCACAGCGATTATACAAGTTCGGTGATTGTTCCCGATATGGAACTTCGAAATCCGTTCAAGTGGACGCTCGTCTATCGCGCGATTACGGTGGGGGCGCTCGGACTCGGGCTGGCGCTCGTCGCCGCGGGATTTCTCGCCGGCTTCGGCGGCGCGATCACCGGGTTACTCGCCGATCCGCTGAACCCCGGTACAGCGATCGAGAGCGCGAACCCGACGATCACCCTGCTCTTTGCCGCGCTCGGCATCGTCGTCTGGCAACTCGGGAAGAGCTACGCGCTGTTCGTCACGCTCCCGCGCGCAGCGGGCCGAGCCGCCGGCCGCCAACTCGACCCGAACCGACTCGCGAGCGAAGTCCACGACGGACTCGATGACCGCCTCGCCGACATGGAAGCCGAGATCGCCGAGACTCGCCGGGCTATCGAGGCGCTCGAGGAGAACGACCGGACCGCGACGTTCGACGAGCGCGAGCACCTCGACGACGCGGCGACCGCCGACGCGGCCGGGGCCGCCGGATCGAACGAGACGACCGACCGCGCCGTCGCACCGGCGACTCGAGAGACGGCATCGGAGCCGGCATCAGAGCGGGAGTCGGAGACGGAGCCGAAATCCGAATCGTCGACCGAACCGTCCGGAACGGGGCCGTCACCGCCCTCGAGTCCGTCGGACTCACCGCGGGACGGTCTCGAGAGCGACAGCAGCGGCGGCGGTGAGGGACGTAGCAGCGATAGCGACGGTGACAGCAGCGGCGGCAACGGCGGCAGCGACCCGCTCGCCTGAGCGCGGCCGTGGCCGCGGACTCAGGCCTCGAGAATCTCGTCCTCGTCGGCCTCGGGGACGACGATGGAGCCGTCGAGGGCGGTCACGCCGCGGCCGCCGACCCGCACCACATCGTCGAGGCGAACGCGGACGATCCCCGGCCGGTCGACGTAGTGACCCTGCTCGAGCCGAAGCTCCTCGGGCAGGTCGTCGTCGAACGCACCGAAGCGGTCGAGGTACGCGCCGACGGCTCCGCTCGCGGTGCCGGTGACCGGGTCCTCCGGGACGCCGGCACCCGGCGCGAACATGCGCCCGTGGACCGTCGACTCGGCCTCGAGCGCGTCGAACGTGAAGAGGTAGACGCCGGCGGCGTCGACCGCGTCGGTGAGGGCTTCGATCGCGGCCATATCGGGCGCTGCGTCGCCGACGTCCGAGAGGTACGTGATCGGTGCGATCAGGAACGGCAGACCGGTCGAGGACACCGCCAGCGGGATATCGGCGCTCGCGCCCTCGAGGGCGGCCCGATCGACGCCGAGCGCGTCGGCGACACGGTCGTAGCCCACGTCGATTTCGCGGATCGTCGGCTCGTCCTGGGTCATCCAGACCGTGCCGTCGTCCGCGACCTCGATCTCGAGCGTCCCGACGTTCGTCTCGAGGGTCGTCGTTCCCGTCGCAAGGCCCTCCTCGTGGAGGTGTGCGAAGGTGCCGATCGTCGCGTGACCACAGAGATCGACCTCCTGTGTCGGCGTGAAATAGCGAATCCGTCGGTCGGCGGTCTCGCTCGAGCGGAGGAAGGCCGTCTCGCTGACGGCCATCTCGGCGGCGATCGCCTGCATCTGGTCGTCCGAGAGACCGTCCGCGTTCGGAACGACTCCCGCCGGATTCCCGGTGAGCGGTTCGTCGGTGAAGGCGTCGACCTGCAAGACCCGAATCGTCTCCATACGACGTGGGTCGGGCGACCGGCGTATGAATCCTCGGTCCATCGGTCGAGCGACCGGCGGCTCGGTCTCGGTGGTCGCCCGGCTGCGTTACAATCCGTCGATCCAGTCCGAGAGATCGGTGACGACCGCCTCGTCGACGTTGTTACGAACGGCGTAGGCGAACTCGACCGACTCTCCCTCGCCGGGCATGAACAGGTGATTGAGCCCGTCGTAGGTCTCGAAGTCCGCCGCCGAGTCCCCCTCGAGGTCGGACCGCCACCGTGCTAAGTCGTCGTCGGCGCTGACCTGAAAGTCGCGCGTCCCCTGCAGGAAAAACAGGGGCGCGTCGATCTCCGCCGCGGTCGCGAGGTGATCGTAGGACTCGAGGCTCTGCCAGAACGCACCGGGTTTGTTGAGCAACGTTTCGTCCGCCTCGTACTCTCCCGATCGAACTCGTTCGATCTCGTCGGTCCAGGTTTCGTAGACGCTCGTCAGATCTCCCCACTCCTGTGAACCGACCGACGCCTTGTGCTCGAGTTGCTCGAGGGTGAGCTCGTGGAACGGCCGCGCCGGCGCGGCGAGGCCGACGACGCCGGCGAGAGCCCCGTCTCGAGCCGCGATCCGTGGCGCGGCCCGTCCGCCGAGGCCGTGGCCGACGACGGTGATCCGATCCGGGTCGACGCCCTCGACGCTCCGCAGGCGCTCGACCGCGACCAGTGCGTCGTCGACGGTGACGCGGTCGAGAGTGTACTCGGTGCCCGTGACCTCGCAGGCGGGAACGCGCTTGTCGTACCGAAGGGTCGCGATGCCCTGCGTCGCGAGTCCCTCGGCGAGATCGGTGAACAGCTGGGTGCCGCCGCGAGCGGTGTCGGCGGTCACCGGTCCGGAATCGTGGACCAGTACGACCCCGGGGACGCCGTCGCCGTCGGCCGGCGTCGTGACGGTACCGGGGAGCGAACAGCCCTCGACCGAGAGACTGAGGTCCTCGCTGGCGACCGCACTCGAGTCGACGTACGACGGCCGTTCGTACTCGTCGGTGACCCCGCAGTCGACGATCCGCGATTCGGCGTCGACGACGACGCGGCAGTCGTGATCGCCGCGGGCGAACGACAGCGTCAGATCGACCGCCGACGCCCCGTCGCCCGTCGTCACGCTCGTGTCGGCGATTTCCTCGAACGAGCCGCCGACCGCGCCGTACCCCATCCAGAGCCGCTCGAGACGGCCGGGGTCACCGTACCGGTCACGCTCGCTCGAGACGAATCGTTCGCTCGCCCGTTCGAACTCCCCGTTCGCGAGGTTCTCGACGAACGCCGTCGCGACGGTTTCGTCGCTCGTCGGGCCGCTTTCGTCGTCCGTGTCGGCGAGCAGGTCGGCACAGCCGGCCGCTGCCGACGCCGTCGCCGTCGATACCGCCGCCAGTACGGTCCGCCGTCGAGGTGCCATCGATACCGAATCGACCACGGTCTGTCGGATAAAGACACGGTCGATTCTCTGTGACTGTGTTCGGTTTTGATATACGAAGGCCCGCGCCCCTCGAGTCCGCGGGTTTGCGGAGCCGCGAAGCCACGTATCAGTCGTCTCCCGGTTCCTCGAGCGAGTCGGCGCGGTCGTGGTCCGCCATCGGCGGCAGCTCGCCCGACTCGTGGGTCCCCACCGGCGGCCGGTTGACCTCGGCGGCGGACGAGGACTCGAGGTCGGTTCGGTCCTCGCCCTCGATGGCCGCCATCTCGCCGTCTTCCCTCGCATCTTGGTCGATCCGCATCGAACAGAACTCGGCACCGCACATCGAGCAGAAGCGGGCCTCCTTGTAGTTGTCTCCGGGCAGGGTCTGGTCGTGGAACGACCGGGCGCGGTCGGGATCGAGCGCGAGTTCGAACTGCTCGCGCCAGTCGAACTCGTATCGTGCTTCGGAGAGCGCGTCGTCCCAGTCGCGCGCGCCGGGGCGTTCGTTCCCCACGTCGCCCGCGTGGGCGGCGATTCGATAGGCCGCAAGTCCGTCGCGAACGTCCGCCTCCTCGGGGAGCCCGAGGTGCTCCTTCGGGGTGACGTAACACAGCATCGCGGCACCGGCCTGGGCTGCCATCGCCGCGCCGATAGCACTCGTGATGTGGTCGTAGCCCGGCGCGATGTCGGTCACCAGCGGGCCGAGCACGTAAAACGGCGCGCCGTCGCAGACCTCCTGCTGGCGCTCGACGTTCTCCGCGACCTTGTGCATCGGGACGTGGCCCGGCCCCTCGACCATCACCTGCACGCCGTGGTCCCAGCCGACGCGGGTCAGTTCGCCCAGCGTGTCGAGTTCCGCGTACTGGGCCTCGTCGCAGGCGTCGGCCAGACAGCCGGGTCGCAGGCTGTCCCCGAGACTAAAGGTGACGTCGTGCTCGGCGAAGATCTCACAGATCTCGGGGAAGACCTGATAGAACGGGTTCTGCTCGCCGTTCGCTTCCATCCACTTGGCCATGATCGAGCCACCCCGCGAGACGATCCCCGTCTTCCGGCCGTCGGTCAGCGGCAGGTGTTCGGCGAGGATCCCCGCGTGGATCGTCATGTAGTCGACGCCCTGTTTCGCCTGTTTCTCGATGATCTCGAGCAGCAGGTCTTTCGTAATGTCCTCGGGGCTGCCCGCCTGCTTGACCGCCTCGTACAGCGGCACCGTGCCCAGCGGCACCGGCGAGTGCTCGACGTGGGCCTCCCGGATCTCGTCTAAATCGCTGCCCGTTCCGAGGTCCATCACCGTGTCCGCGCCGTAGTGGACCGCGGTGTGAAGCTTCTCGAGTTCCGTCTCGAGGTCGCTGGTCGTCTCGCTGTTGCCGATGTTCGCGTTGACCTTCGTCGCGAACTCGCGGCCGATGATCATCGCGTCGAGCGCGTCGTGATTGACGTTCGCCGGAATCACCGCCTGTCCGTCGGCGACCTGCTCGCGGACGAACTCCGGATCGCGGTTCTCTCGCTCGGCGACGCGTTCCATCTCGGGCGTGACTGTCCCTTCGCGGGCGGCCTGAATCTGCGTCTGCGCCATCGATAACTAGGTTGTACCATTCGATTATAAACCTCCGGCGGTTCGGGTCGGCGACGGTCGGGCCGCTGGCGGGCGCGATCCGTTTCAGCCGACTTAAGGGGACCGCGCTCGAGACACCGGGTAGGTGGCCATCAGATGTCCGACTTACCGGACGATTTCGACTGTACGATAACCAACTGGGAGTATATCTACGGCCTGTGTCGGGACGTGAGCGACGAGATCCGCGACGACGAGTTCGAACCGGACGTCGTCGTCGCGCTGGCTCGCGGCGGCTGGTTCGCGGGGCGGTGTCTCTGTGACTTCCTCGGACTGGACGACCTGACGAGCCTGAAGATGGAACACTACGTCGGCACCGCCGAGAAGTCCGGCGAACCGACCGTCCGCTATCCGATGCCAGAGGGCAGCGTCGAGGACAAGGACGTCCTCATCATCGACGACATCGCCGACACCGGCGGCTCGATTCAGCGGGCCTACGAGTACGTCGACGACCGCGACGCCGGCGAGGTCCGCACCGCGACCCTGCAACTGCTCGGTACCAGCGAGTTCCGCCCCGATTACGTCGGCGAACGCTTAGCGGAGTGGACGTGGGTCGTCTACCCCTGGAACTTCATCGAGGACATGGTCGACCTGATCACCAGCGCGATGGAGAAAGCCGACCAGCAGTCGTTTACCGAGGAGGAGATCCGCCACTTCCTCACCGAACACCACGGCATCGAGCGTATCGAGATGGAGATCGCCCAACCCGACCGCCTGCTGGAAGTCCTGAGCGAGATGGAACGGCGCGAGGTGCTCGAGTCGGTCGGAGCCGACGAGTGGGCGCTCGCCGAGTAACGCGTCTCGTCGGGTCGTGTCTTTCGTCGAGACGGTAGTTCGTTCTCGATCCCGGATTTGAGCTGCACTTTTCGGTAGGAACCCGGTACGCACCGTTTACTCCGCGACAGACTCGGCCTCGCTCGAGTCGGTCGTCTCCGATCCCGCCTCGCCCTCGTCGACCAGCGTCCCCTTCCACGTGCCGCGGCTGAACCACGCGACGGCGGCGATCGCGCCGGCGATATCGCCGATCACGACGCCCGTCCAGATGCCGGTCGGGCCCCACCCGGCGACGAAGAGTAGGTAGTAGGTGACGGGGACGCGGACGATCCACAGTCCGAGCACCGCGAACGCGAGCGCCGTTTTCGTGTTTCCGGCCCCGCGGAACGCGCCCTGAATCACCTGTAACACGCCCATGAAGGCGAAGCCGACCGCGGCGAATCGGAGGTAGGTCACGCCGTAGTCGATCGTCGCCTGCTTGCCCGCGGCGTCGGCCGTGACGAACACCGAGACGAACGGCTCCGGAAAGAGCGCGGCGAGTACCCCCGCCGCGAACATGACAGACCCGATCACGCCCGCCGCGAGCCGGACCGCCCTCGCCGCCCGGTCGGGTTCGCCCGCGCCCAGATTCTGGCCGACGATCGTGTCCGTCGCCTGCCCCATCCCCAGCGCCGGCAGGAACGCGAGCGAGATCAGCCGATTCCCGAGTCCGTAGGCCGCGACGACCGCCGGCGGGAAGGTCACGACCATCGCCGTCATCGCGACCAGCGCCAGCGCCGTCATCGACTGCTCGAGCGCCGTCGGGATCCCCAGTCGCGTGATCTTCGCGACGTACTCGCGTCGCGGCCGGAGGTGCGAGGGCTGGATGTCGGGGCCCACGTCAGTGTAGTACAGCAGGTAAAAGCCGATCGCCGTCGCGATCCCCCGCGAGAGGAGCGTCGCGACGGCGGCTCCCTGCACCTCGAGGCGCGGGAGGGGGCCGACGCCGAAGATGAGCAGCGGATCGATCGCGACGTTGATGACGACGCTGACGAGCATGACGCGCATCGGCGTTCGCGTGCTGCCGTAGCCGCGCATGAGCGCGACGAAGACGAAGAAGCCGAAGAGGAAGGGAAGCCCGAGGAAGAACACCCGCAGATACTCAGCGGCGAGCGGGATGATCGCGGCCTGGGTCTCGGCGTCGGCGGGCAAGACGGCGAGCATCGGCTCGGTCGCGACGAAGCCGAGGGCGCTCAGCCCGACCGCGACCAGCGAGACGAACGAGAGCGTCTGGCCGGCGATCAGCCCCGCGTCGCCGCTCTTCGCGCCGGTGTGCTGGGCGATCAGGATCGCGCCGGCCGTCGTGAAGCCGCCGCCGATCGCGATCAGCAGGAACAACAACGGGAAGGCGAGGCTCACTGCACCGACCGCGTCGGGCGAGAGCGCGCCGAGCCAGAAGGTGTCGCCGACGTTGTAGGCGACCTGTAACAGCTGGATGACGATCAGCGGCCACGCCAGACGGATCATCGGCCGCACGAGGGGACCGTCGGTGAGACTGCCATCCGAAGCCTCGTCGAAAGCCATACCCCGATAGTGATCGCGGCGGTACTTGGGTGCTCGTGACCCGTGATAGCGACGGCCACCGGATCGAACCGCACAACGGGGGTCGGCGGTAGCCATCCGCATTGCAGGGCTGACCGATATCCGCGCGTTTAGGGTCCTGCTTGACAGACGTCCGTGCATGACGATCGGCGTTATCGGCGGTAGCGGTATCTACGACGCACTGCCACTCGAGAACACCCGCAAAGAAGCGGTATCGACACCCTACGGCGAACCCAGCGAGGCGGTCACGCTCGGTGAACTCGCCGGGAAGGAGGTCGCGTTCCTCCCGCGCCACGGCGAGGACCACCAGCATCCGCCGACCGACGCGGCCTACCGCGCGAACATCTACGCGCTCAAATCGGTCGGCGTCGACCGGGTCATCGCGACCAACGCGGTCGGGAGCCTGCGCGAGGAGCTGCCGCCGCGGACGCTGGTCGTCCCCGACCAGATCTTCGACCGTACGAAACACCGCTCGCCCACCTTCTTCGGCGACGGAATGGTTGTCCACATGGGCTTCGCCGATCCCTACTGTCCCGCGATGGTCGACCACCTCGCGACCGCGGCCGAAGAGGCGACCGACGACACGAAAACCGAGGAGGGCGGCACCTACGTCTGCATCGAGGGCCCGCAGTACTCCACGAAAGCCGAGAGCGAGTTCTACCGCGATCAGGGCTGGGACGTCGTCGGGATGACCGCCATCCCGGAGGCCAAACTCGCCCGCGAGGCCGAACTGAGCTACGCCACCGTCGCCGGGGTCACCGACTACGACGTCTGGAAGGACGACAGCGAGGTCACCTTGGACGAAGTCCTCGAGAACGCCGCGGCGAATCGCGAGGCCATTAACGCGGTCGTCGAACGCGCCATTCGAACGATGCCCGAGGACTTCCACAGCGAGGCGTGGACCGCTCTGGAGGGCACCATCAACACGCCACAGGAGGCGATTCCCGAGGACACCCTCGAGCGCGTCGACCTGCTGGCCGGCGACTACCTCGAGTAGTCACTCGAACGCGCGTCTGAGTTCCAGCGCGGTCGTCTCGTCGCTCCGGTCGACGCGGCGGGCGCGCTCGAGCCGACCGGCGCTGCGGTCGACGTGCGTCGTGGCGGTCGACGGCGCTGTCGGTCCCCGGTTCCGGTTCTGATTCTGATCCCGGTGCCGATCCCCGTCTCGACCTCGACTCCGCTCCCCCTGCGGCACCGTCGACTGAGCCGCCGTCGGCTCCGGCCCCGCGGCTCGGTCAGCCTCGGGACTCGAGCCCGCGCCGTCCGCGAGTCCGATGCAGTCTGCACAGAAGTCGTTGTGCCCCCACTCGAGGGTGTGCAGCGGCACGCCGAGGACGACGATCTGCTTGGCGTAGCGGCGGTGCGTGCCCGATTCCACGAGCGTCTCGCAGCGAACGCACCGTCGGCGCTCGGTCTCGAACGGCTCCTCCTCGAAGCGGTATTCGACTCCGAACGTGTGGGCCGGATACAGCGGCAGGCGACTCACGAGGTGGAGCCCGACCAGCACGAGCAAGACGCCGAGTGCCGAGAGCCACATCCCAGTCGTCGGATCGGTGACGGCGATCGGCCCGACCAGCGCGCCCGCGAGGAGTGCGATCGGCAGGCACCGCCGGATCAGCGCGAACGTCTCGATCCGGGTGCGAAAGAGGACATCGTCCGGCCTCGTCATCGACCCGACGTTTCGCCGGTGCGGGCTAAACGCTTGTGGGCGCTCGAGTCGATCGGAGTCGGAACCGGCCTGTTTTGTCGCGGAATAAACGGCCCGCTCGAGTCCGCGGAGCGGTCCTGGCGACAGAAGTACTCACTCAGCGATCGCTTCGCTCGCGTCCGACGCCACCGTGGCGTCTTCGATCCAGAGGTCGCCGAACAGTTCGTCCTGCTCGAGGGAGACTCGACCGCGGTGGGCCAAGAAGAGCAAGGCGAGATAGGTCATCACCCGCGTGCCGCCGACGTCGTCGATTTCGGCGTACAGCACCTCGTCGCGGCCCGCCTCGTAGTTGGTCTCGAGTTCGGCTTCGACATCGTCGATGACGGACTCGATGTCCTCCTCGTGGGTCGTGTGGGTGACGTCGTCGCTCGTCGGTTCGTCGTCGACCCGAAAGTCGTCGCCGGAGTGGTAGTTCAGCTCCTGCACGCCGCGATCGTACCCCTTCGGCGAGTCGCTCGTGTCGTAACTTCGCGACTCCTTCCACCACGTGTCGCGCTCGGCGGTCCGAAGCTCCCGGACCAGTTCGTCCAGCGTCTCCGGCTTCCCGCGGGCGTGTTTGCGCTCGAGGCGCCGCTCCATCTCTTCCTCGAGGTTCTCGACGGGATCGAAGCCGGGCGGGTAGTCCTGCTCCTCGTCCTCGGGATCCATCGGCCCGTCGTCGGCGAAGGGCGCTTCCCACGGCGGCAACTCCTCCTCGTCGGGGTCGTCGGTCGCGAACAGTTCGTCGCTTTTCATCCGCAGGAGGACGCTCGCGTAGAACAGCGCCCGGCCCGACGTCCGCAGGTCGACGTCCTCGATCGCCTCGAGGAACTTGTCGGTGACCGCGACGATGTCGATGTCCCACGGCTCGATCTCGCCGTCTTTCGCCAGTTGGACGAGCAGTTCGACGGGCTCGACTTTCTCGTCGTCCTCGTCACCGTCGTCCCCGTCCGAGGCCGTCTCGACGTCCGTGAACTCGAGGACCGATTCACCCTCGTCCTCGCCGGCGGGGTCGTCGGTGCTCGAGGGCGACTCGCCCGGCGGCTCGCGGTCTTCGTGCCCGGTGATGTTCAGCGGAATTTCCTCGCCGCCGTCGGCTCGCAGTTCGTTTCGATTGTCGTCGCAGAGCGGTTCAGCCGTCTGCTCACGGGCCTTTGGCCCGCTCGCATCGTTGTCCCCCGGGTTGCTTCGCTCACGGGTCGCTTCGCTCCCCGTTCGCGTTTCCGAGGACCCCGTCGTCGGCTCCGCCTCCTCGGGCCCCTCGCTAGTCATCAGCAGGAACCTCCCCACTACTCAGATCGATCCCGGTCACTGCGCTCACGTTGTCCTGTTGCATCGTCACGCCGATCGCCCGCTCGGAGCGGTCGAGCATCGCCGAGCGGTGGGAGACGACGACGAACTGTGCCTTGTCGGAGAGCTCCTCGACCATCTCGCCGATCCGCTCGGCGTTGACCGCGTCGAGGAAGGCGTCGACCTCGTCGAGCGCGTAGAACGGGGCCGGGTTGTGCCGCTGGATCGCGAAGATAAAGGCCAGCGCGGTCAGCGACTTCTCGCCGCCGGACATCGCGTCCAGCCGCTGGATCGGCTTGTCGCCCGGCTGGGCCTTCATCGTCAGCCCGCCGTCGAACGGATCCTCCTCGTTCTCGAGGTGGAGCGTTCCCGTCCCCTCCGAGAGCTTCTCGAAGATCTCGGTGAAGTGGGCCGCGATCGCGTCGTAGGCGTCCATGAACGTCTGCTTCTTCTGGGTCTCGTACTGCTCGATGCGGTCGCGGATTCCCTCCGCTTCCTCGACCAGCGTCGCCCGCCCCTCCTCGAGGTCGTCGAGATCGCTGCGGACCTCGTCGTACTCGTCGATCGCGAGCATGTTCACGGGCTCCATGGCCTCCATGTCCGCCTGCAAGTGCTCGATCATCTCGAGGACGGTGTCGTGGTCGGGCACGTCCTCGGGGTCGTAGTCGCCGACCTCCGATTCGAGGGATTCGATCTCCCACTCCAAGCTGCTCGCCCGCTCGCCGGCGTCCTCGAGTTTGCTCTCGACGGCGTTGACCCGGTCTTGCTGCTGATCGCGTTTCGTCCGGGCCTCGGAGAGTTCCTCCTTGAGGTCGCTACGCTCGGCTTTCAGCTCCGTGAGCTCTTCCTCTAACTCCTCGACGGCGGCCCGTTTTTCGTCGAGTTCCTCGCGCTTGCCGGCGATTTTCGTCTCGTAGTCCTCGATCCGTTCCTCGTGCTCGGCCTTGCGATTCTGGGCCGCCTCGATGTCATCGTGGAGGTCCTCGATGGCGTCCTGGGCGTACTCCTTCTCGAGGCTCAGTTCGTTGAGTTCGTTGTCGAGTTCCTGAATGCGGTCCTCGCGCTCGTCGATCTCGGCCTCGAGTGCCTCGATCTGGTCCGTTAGCTCGGGAATCTTCGAGTCCGCGAGCTCGCTCTCGAGGTCCGCGATATCGGCCTCGAGTTCCTCGACCGTCGCGGTCTTCGCCTCGATCTCCGCGGAGATTTCGTTCATCCGCTCGTCGACGGACTCGCGTTCCTCGCGGAGCTCCTCGAGGTCGGCCTCGAGCGTTTCGATCTCGCGCTCGACGTCGTCGCGCTTCTCGTCGAGCCCCTCGAGTTCGGACTCGATCGACCGGACCTCGTCGGCCGCGTCAGACTTCCTGTCGCGGGCGTCGTCGAGTCGCTCCTCGACGCCGCGCAGGTCCTCGCGGAGGGACTCGCGTTCCTCCTGCAGTTCCGTGATCTGTTTCGCGACGCGCTCGAGTTGGCCCTCGCCGCCGCCGGTAAAGGAGTACCGGGAGCCGCCGCCGGAACCGCCGGTCATCGCGCCGCTCTTCTCGACTAAGTCGCCGTCGAGGGTGACCATCCGGTAGTCACCCATGTACGAGCGGGCGGTCTCGATGTCCTCGACGACCAGCGTGTCCCCGAGGACGTAGGAGAAGACCCCGGCGTACTCGCTGTCGAAGTCGACGAGGTTGTACGCGAAGTCGACGATTCCCGGATCGCTCGGCGCCGACGGCAGCCGGCGCTGGCTCATGTCCGTCAGCGGCAGGAACGTCGCCCGTCCCGCGTTTCGGGACTTCAGATGCTCGATACACTGCTGGCCGATGACGTCGTCGTCGACGACCACGTTCGCGAGGCGACCGCCCGCGGCGGTCTCGCAGGCCACGGCGTACTCGCCGGGGACGTTCCCCAGTTGGGCGACCGCGCCGTGGACGCCGTCGATCCCCGAGTTGAGGATCGTCGTCACCGCGCGCCCGAACGAGGAGTCGCCGCTCTCGCCCGCGTTGGCCTCGAGTTCGGCGTACTCCTGCTGTTTGGCCTGAATCTCGTCGTCGAGGTCGTCGACATCGGACTGGAGCCGTCGTTTCTCGCCTTTCAGGTCGTCGACGACCTCCCCGATGTTCGCGCGGTTCCGTTTCGCCTTCTCGAGTTCGCGCTCTAAGTCGCCCCGCTGACTCTCAATTTCGGGGATCGCCTCGCGTTTGTCCTCGATCGTCTGCTCTTTCTCGCTGATGTTGTTCGACCGCCGCCGGGCCTCGTCGAGCAGACGGTCCTGCTCGCGCTGGAGGTCGTTTTTCTCGGTCTTGGCCGCCTCTAACTCGTCCTTTCGCTCGGCCAGGTCGGCTTTGAGCTCGTCGAACTCGGTGTCGACGGCCTCGATCTCGGCCTCGAGATCGTCGCGTTCGGTCTCGCGTTCTTGAATCTCGCTCTTGATCGAGGCCTTCTCGAGTTTGTGCTCGCGCATCTCGTCGGCGAGGTCGTCGATCGTCTCCTGCTTGCGGTCGATCTGGACGAACGCCTCCCGGCGTTCGGACTCGGCGTCCTCGATCTGTTCCTCGCTGGCCTCGATCTTGTCCTCGAGCCGCGAGATGTCGCCTTTGATCTCCTCGATCTCGCTTTTGATCCGGAGCTGTTCGTCCTCGCCCTTGCGCTCGATTTCGGCGTTTAAGTCCTCGAGGTCCTCTTGGAGCCGGACGACCGCGCCTTCGCGTTCGTCGAGTTCCCGCTGAAGGTCTTGGAGTTCGGCTTCGAGATCGTCGACCTCGCTCTCGACCGACTCGAGTTCGTCGCGTTTCTCCTCGAGTTCGCTGGCCTTCCGGTAGCCCTCGTACTCCTCTTTCTCGCGGCGGAGCCGGCGATACCGCATCGCCTCGCGGCGTTCGTCCGCCAGCTGTTCGAGCCGGTCGCGTTTCTCCTCGATGCGGAGTTCGGCCTCGTCGATCCGTTCCTGGACCGTCTCGAGTTCCCCGAAGGCGTCTTCCTTCTTGGCGTCGAACTCCGCGACGCCCGCGATCTCGTCGATGATCTCCCGGCGGGCGTGGGGGGTCATGTTGATGATCTCGGTCACGTCGCCCTGCATGACGACGTTGTACCCCTCCGGCGTGATCCCGGCCTGTGCGAGCAGGTCCTGGATGTCCGAGAGGTTGACCGAGCGATCGTTGAGGTAGTAGTAGGAGTAGTAGTTGTCCTCGGTCTCCTTGACCCGGCGCCGGATGCGAATCTCGTCGACGTCGCCGACGTCGTCGCTGCCCGCGGCGTTGACGACCTGCGAGCGCTCGAGGGTTCCCTCGGAGTTGTCGAGAATGACCTCGACGGTGGCCTCGCGGGGTCCGCTCGAGCCGCCGCCGTCCTCGTGACCGGGGTTGTAGATCAGATCGGTCAGTTTCTCGGCGCGGATCCCGCGGGTACGGGCCAGTCCGAGCGCGAAGAGAACGGCGTCGATGATGTTCGATTTGCCGGAGCCGTTGGGGCCCGTGACGACGGTGAAATCTTCGTAGAACGGGATCTTCGTTTTCCGGCCGAAGCTCTTGAAATTGTCGAGGACGATCGCCTTGATATACATTCTTCTTGCGAGACCTCCGTACCGCAATCGGCCGTCGGAGCGGGCGCGAGGATCGCGTCTCGGCTCCCCACCAACGGCGATAGCCGCAGTTATGCTACAATGATGTCGTCGCTACCTGAGTCTTCCGCTTCGTCGTCGGCCGGTTCCGCTTCGGTCTCGGCGTCGGCCGCCGCTTCCGCGACATCGTCGGGTTCGGCCTCGGGCGTTTCGTCGCCGTTGGACGCCGTCGTTCCGGTCTCCTCGTTCCGTCGCTCCGGCACGCGCGTCGGCGTGTCGGCATCGAGTTCGGCCTCGAGGACGCGGATTCGCTCTTTGGCTTCGATGAGTTCGTCCGTCAGCCCCTCTACCGTCGACTCGAGTTCCGCAACCGTCGATTCGAGCGTCTCGACGCGGTTGTTCGACATATCAGCTAGGGGACCGTCCGGCCACATAAACGTACGTCAGACGACTATAAGTCATATTACAATTCTTGCGTGGCGCGGTCGGCGAGTGCGCGCACTCGCGCTGACTGCGGACCGGAACAGGCGTCAGTGACGACGGCGGGGCGGTGACGACGTGAACCGGGGGTCGTGACGACAGCGGAGTCACTGCCCGGCTTCCGCCGCCGCGGGGAGCGTAAACGAGAACGTCGATCCCTCGCCGGGTTCGGACTCGACCCAGATCTCGCCGCCGTGGCGTTCGATGATTCGCTGACAGAGCGCGAGGCCGATTCCGGTGCCGGAATACTCCTCGCGGCTGTGGAGGCGCTGGAAGACCTCGAAGACGCGGTCGGACTCCTCGGGATCGATCCCGATCCCCTCGTCGCGGACCGAGATTACCCACTCTTGCCCCCGTCGGTCGGCGTCGACGGAAATCCGCGGCGGCTCGTCGCCGCTGTACTCGATCGCGTTCGACAGCAGGTTCTGGAACACCTGCCGCAACTGGTCCGCGTCGCCCTCGACCCGGGGGAGCTCCGTCGTCTCGATCTCGGCGTCGCTCTCCTCGATCTGGAACTGCAGATCCGTCAGCACGCTCTCGAGGACCGAATCGAGGTCGGTCGGTTCGAGCGGCTCGCCCTGCGTCTCGATCCGGGAGTAGGTCAGCAGCCCCTCGATCATGTTCCGCATCCGCTCTGCGCCCTCGACGGCGAACTCGAGGAACTCCTCGCCGTCCTCGTCGAGCGCGTCGGCGTAGCGGTTCTCGATGAGTTGGAGGTAACTCGAGACCATCCGCAGCGGTTCCTGCAGGTCGTGGGAGGCCGCGTAGGCGAACTGCTCTAACCGCTTGTTGGACTCCTCGAGTCGGGAGATCGTCTCCTCGAGTTTGCGCTGGTACTCCTTGCGTTCGGTGATGTCGTGGGCCATCGTCACCCCGGCGAAGACGTCCCCCCGGTTGTCGGTGATCGGGACCGTATAGATCACCCACTCCCGGCCGGCGTACTCGAGTTCGATCGATCGCTCCTCGCCCTCGAGGGCCGCCCGAAGCGCCGGTTCGAGCGCGTCGCTCGTCGCCGCCGGCCAGACGTCGTCGAAGCGTTCGCCCTCGGCTTCCGTCGGGTCGACCGGTATCTTATCGAAGCCCTGCCCCGCGACCAGCGTGTACTCGAGGTCGTGGTCGAACAGGGTGACGACCCCGTTCGGGAAGTGTTCGGCGAGGGTGCGGTAGCGCTGTTCGGACTCCTCGAGTTCGCGCTCGCGCCGCTTTCGCGCCGTGATGTCGCGGTCCGAGACGAAGATCGACACGACGTCTCCCTCGTCGTTCGTGACCGGCCTGAAGACGCCGTTGAGCGTGTACTGGTCGCCGTCCGGCCGGGTGAGGTCGGTCTCGAACTCGACGTACTCGCCCGCGGCCGCGCGCTCGGTCCACTCCTTGACGGCCGACTGAACCCCATCGCCCGCACCCCACCACGGCGTCTCCCAGAACGGCTCGCCGGTCACGTCCGCGAGGTCGGCGTCGACGTACTCCATCGCGGTTCCGTTGATGTCCAAGACCGTCCCGTCGGGCTCGAGCAGGCCGACGAGGATGTTCGGGTCCTCGAAGATCGCCTCGAACCGACGTTCGGTTCGCTCGAGTTCCCGCTCGCGCTCCCGGCGCTCGGTGACGTCGCGGAAGTACACCGAGATACCGGTCTCGGAGGGGTAGAGGTTCGCCTCGACCCGGAAATCGAGCGTGTCGTAGTAGAGTTCGTAGCTGGTCGGCTCCTGCGTTTCTAAGGCCGTGTGGAAGGCGTCCCAGACCTCGTCGAGGTCGTGGAGATCGGGGAACACGTCCCAGAGCCGCTCGCCGAGGAGTTCCTCCTCGGAGTGCTGGAGGAGTTCCGCGGCGCGGTCGTTGACGTGCGTAAAGCGGAACTCGTCGTCGACCGCGTAGAAGGCGTCGGAGATCCGCCCGAGGATGCGCTGGAGTTCGGTCTCGAGTTCCTGCTCGCGCTTCCGGCGATCCGTCATGTCCCGCGTCACCTTCAGGTAGCCCTGAAGCTGTCCGTCGTCGTCCCGGATCGCCGTGATCGTCACGTTCGCCCAGAACCGCGTGCCGTCATCGCGGACCCGCCACCCTTCGTCCTCGACGGACCCGTTCTCGGTCGCGGCCTCGAGGTTCCGCTCGGGGACGTTCGCCGCTCGATCACCCTCGGTGTAGAACGTCGAGAAGTGCTCGCCGACGATCTCTTCGTAGTCGTAGCCCTTGAGCTTCCGTGCGCCCTTGTTCCAGCTGATGACGCAACCGTCCGTGTCCAGCCGGAAGATCGCGTACTCCTCGACGGCGTCGACCAGCGACTGGAACTCGGCTTTGTTCTCCTGTAAGTCCTCTTCGGACTGCTTCTGGTCGGTGATCTCGTAGTAGAACTCGACCCGTCCGCCGGCGAACTCGCCGGATTCGATCGGTTTGCTCTGGTAGGAGAGCCAGCGCTCATCGCGGTCGTCGTCGGCAGCGACCCGACACTCGAGGCGGTCGATGTAGCGCTCCTCGTCGTACGTCGAGACGACGGTCTCAGCGAACGAATCGGGGTCGGCGATCCTGTGTTCGAGCGTGTCCTCGATGAAATCGCGACCGTTCCGCCCGATGAGCGCCTCCCGATCGAGGGCGAAGTACTGTTCGACGGTCTCGTCGACCCACGCGATCTCTTCGGCTTCGTCGAGGACGAAGACGCCGATATCGGCCGTGTCGATGACGCTCGTTATCGATTCGTACGATGCCACCGCCGATGCGAGCGTCTCCTGTTGGCGCTGTTCCGCGGACCGATCGCGAGCGACGCCGATAGTGCCCTGAAACTCGCCGTCCTCGATCAGCAGGTTGACGCGCAGTTCGCAGGGGATCACGTCCCCGTCGGCGGTTCGGATAGCCAGTTCGAAGGTGGCGATATCGTCGTTTTGCGCGTCGATCTGGCTCGCAATTTCGCGTTCGATTCGATCGGTGTCGGCGTCGTCGAGCAGAATCGAGACGTGCTCGCCGAGGAGTTCCTCGCGCGGATAGCCGGTCTCCTCGACGATGACGTCGTTGACCGCGACGAACCGACCGTCGACATCGAGCTGATAGATCGCGTCGTCGATCGTGTTAACGAGGGTCCGATAGCGTTGGAGCGCGACGTCGTCGTCGGCATCTCCCCAGAATGCCCCATCGCTCGCGCCCGCTCGAGTGCTCATAGTTATCCGAATGCGATAGACCGGGAAAAAACGCTCGCCGGCCCGAACCGAGCGATCCGACGGACGGCGGTGCTTCGATCGGTTGCGGTCCCGGAGTTGAGTTCACTGTTAACATGTTTACGTTCTCCTATTTGGTTTGGTAGCTCGTCTCACACATATGGCGCGACAGACGCGCGGTGTGCACTACCGATGACAACTGGACCACTCACGGCGGCGGAATCCGACGGCATCGATCGACGAACGCTACTGAAAACAGTCGGCGGTTCGGCGCTTGCGGTCGCACTGGCCGGCTGTACGGAACTGCTCGAGGACGGGGAGGACTCGCTTGCGGACGCGGACGTTCCGGACGAACCGATCGAGTCGGGGCTCCAGACGTTCACCGAGGGCGCGCCGTCGGTACTCGGCGTACAGGCCCAGTACGGTGCCGAAACGGCGGTCCGGCGAATCAACGAGAACGACGGGATCGCCGGCCGGGAGATGAACCTCGACGTCGTCGAGGAGGGCGGCGCGTACCTCACCAACTACCAGCAGTTCGTCGACGAGGGCAAAGACGTCACGTTCGGCCCGATCTCGAGCAGCGGACACGCGGAGATGGTCCCCGAGATCGAGGCACAGGAGGTCATCAACGTCTCCACGGACGGGACGGTGACGACGCTCTACGAGGAGGACTTCCCGGACGTGACCTACTCGTTCCGGTTCCAGAACCACGACGTGATGGAGGCGCTCGCGGCCGTCATGCAAGCGGTCGAAGTCCTCGGCGCGGACTCGATCGACACGTACGCCGGAATCAACCCCAACTACGCGTTCGGTCAGGACGAGATGGACCTGTTCTCGCGGGGGATCGAAGCGCTCACCGGCGCGGAAGAAGTGTACAGCGGCTTCCCGGATCTGGGTACCGGCGACATGTCCACCCACATCACCGAGGTCAACGGGGAGGCCCCCGACGTCGTCTTCTCGAGTTGCTGGGGCGGCGACGCGACGCTGTTGCTCGAGCAGGGCCACGCCAACGGCATGTTCGACGCCGTCGACCTGCTGGTCGGGCCGGTTCTCTACGGCTCGGCGAATGACCTGAGCGAGGACCTCGTCGACGGACCGATCTACTCCGGATCGCGCAACTTCTACTGGGGGGAGCCGTCGACCGACCGGTGGAGCCCGGCCGCGGACCTCGTCTCCGAGGTAGAAGACGAGTACGGCGTCGTTCCGACGGCCCACTTCATGAGCGGCTACGGCGCGGTGACGGCGTGGGCCACGGCCGCGGAGAAGGCCGTCCGTCTCCTCGGCCGCTGGCCGGAACAGGAGGAACTCGCGACGGTCCTCGAGAATCACGGCTTCTTCACGCCGGCGGGCTACCACACCATCGGCGCGGACCATCAGGGGTACTCCAACGCGCACTTCGGCGAACTGACGTGGTCGTCCGACCACGACGCCGCGGCGCTCGCGGACGTGAACGTCTTCGCCGCGAAGAACGTGTCGCCGCCGCCGGGCGAGACCTCCGCCGACTGGATCGGGAGCTGGTGACGCCGTGCGAGACGGGACTCAATAACTATGCTCGAACACGTACTCAACGGGTTCTATTACGGCTCGATCCTGTTCATGATCGCGTCGGGGATGACGATTATCTTCGGCGTGCTCGGGATCCTCAACCTCGCGCACGGGGAACTGTACGCGCTGGGGGCGTTCTGTGCCTTCAGCATCGTCGGCTTCCTCGCCGGGCAGGTCGCCGCCCCGACCGGACCCGCGACGGCGATCGTCTTCGGACTGGTCGTCCTCGCCGGGTCGCTCGCGGCCGCGGCCGTGTTACTGCCGGTCGGCGGCGCGCTCGAGGCGACGTTCATCAGGCCGATCTACGACCGGGACGAGGTCTACCAGCTCCTGTTGACCTACGGGCTACTGCTGGTCCTCACCGACGTGATGAAGTTCGTCTGGGGCCCCTCGCCGGTCGACGTGGGCGTCTTCAGCGCCGTCAACGAGATCCCGACGACGGAGTTGGTCGGGTTCGGCTACCCGTCGTACAACGTCCTCGTCATCCTGATCGGCGTCGCGGTGTTCGCCTGGCTCGCCTGGTTCTTCGATCGGACGAAGACCGGCCGCATCGTGCGGGCGACCGCGATCAATCGGGAGATGTCGACGGCGATCGGCGTCAGCACGGACCGCATGTTCACGCTCGTGTTCGCCATCGGCGCGTTCTTCGCCGGCTTCGGCGGCGCGATGGTCAGTATCGGCCCGAGCAGCGCCTCCCTCGGGATGGGGCTCAGCTGGCTGGTGCTCTCGTTCGTCGTGATCGTCATCGGCGGGCTCGGGAGCCTGAAAGGCGCGTTCGTCGGTGCGCTCTTGGTCGGCGTCTCGAGCCGCGTCGTGACGCCGTACTACCCGCAACTCGAGCTGGCCGTGCCGTTCCTCCTGATGGTGCTCGTCTTGCTCGTCAGGCCCGAAGGCCTCTACGGAACGTGGGGTGAGATCCAATGAGTCGCTTTCTCGTCGAACGGGACGGCGAGACCCGCGTGCGACTCTCGGAGGGCATGGAACTGACGAAAGGGCAGTCAGTCCTCGCAGTCCTCGGCCTCGCGGTCCTCTTTGCGGTCCCCGATATCACGCGACTGACCAGCCTCTCGTTTCAGGCGGTCCACCGCGGGATCCTCTTCGGCCTCGCGGCGGTCGGCCTGAACCTGCTGTTGCGCCACACCGAACTCGTCTCGTTCGGCCACGCGGCGTTCTTCGGCGTCGGGGCCTACGGCGCCGCCGTCTTGGCGTCGCACTTCGACGTCTCGAGCGGCCTCCTGTTGCTGTTCGGTGGCGTCCTCGCGTCGACGGTGACTGCGGTGCTGATCGGCTACTTCGTCGCCGGCTACCTCGACATCTACTTCGCGCTGCTGACGCTCGCGTTCAATCAGGTCCTGTACGCGTTCGTCCTGCAGAGCGGCTACTTCAACTACAGCGACGGGCTCAGCGTCCGTCCCGACGGGCTGAATCCGCCGACGCTGTTCGGCCTCCAGTGGACGTCGTCAGGGTACGACCTGATCCTGTACTACTTCACGGTCGTCGTCCTCGTCGTCTCGCTGCTGGCGATGTGGAAGCTCGTCAATTCGCCGTTCGGCCGGGCGCTCGACGCGATCGGACAGGACCGAACGCGGGCCAGATTCGTCGGGATCCCCGTCGAGAAGTACGTGTGGATCGCGTTCGCGATCTCGGGCGTCTACGGCGGACTCGCCGGCGGGCTGTTCGCGCTCCTGCAGTTACACGTGAGTCCGGATCCGACCCTCTACGCGTTCGTGTCCGGCGAGATCCTGTTCATGGCGATCCTCGGTGGGTTCGGGACGCTCGTCGGCCCGGTGATCGGCGGCGTCGTCCTCGTCTATCTGCTGATTCAGGCGCCGTTCTACGTGGAGTACTACAACGCCCTGACCGGGCTGGTACTGATCGCGGTCGTCCTCTTCCTGCCGGAGGGAATCCTGGGATCGATCCCGAAGATCGGCACCGGGCTGGCGCGACGACGGCGTGATCCCGGCCTGCTCCGCGAGGACCTCACGACGCTCGGCACGTCGCTCCGTCGCGGCGCGAACCGGGCCGTAACCACCGTTCGAATCATCGTTTTCGGGGTAAACTGAGATGCTCGAAGCACGAGACCTACGCAAGGAGTTCGGAGAACTGCGCGCCACGGACGACGTCTCGCTGGAGTTCGGGAAGACCGACGGCGAGATGGTGTTCATCGTCGGCCCCAACGGGGCCGGCAAGACGACGCTGATCAACCTGTTGACCGGGCTCCTCGAGCCCGATCGAGGTTCGGTCGTCGTCCACGGCGAAGAGAACGGCGCTTCCGTCGAAGACGACATCACCGAGATGGCGCCCGAGGACCGGGTCAAACAGGGCCTCGTCAGGAGCTTCCAGATCGTCCACGTCTTCGAGGAGATGACCGTCCGCGAGAACCTCCGCGTCGCGGTCCTCTCGCGCCACGGCAAGACACTGAGCATGCGATCCGTCGACGACGGCCACGAGGAGGTCGAGTCCGAAATCGACGGGCTCCTCGAGCGGTTCCGTCTGACCGACGTTCAGCACGAAGTGGCCGAGACGCTACCCCACGGGGACCGCAAGCTGCTGGACGTGGCGATGTCGTTCGGGCTCGACCCGACCTACCTGCTGCTCGACGAGCCGACCGCCGGCGTCGCGACCCGCGAGAAGGAGTACGTCATCGAGACCATCGTCGAGGCCGGCGAGGCCGACGACGTCACCACGGTGACGATCGAACACGACATGGACCTCGTCAAGGAGTACGCCGACCGCCTCGTGGTCCTCCACGAGGGGCGGGTCTTCCGGGAGGGCGATCCCTCCCTTCTCGAGACCGACTCGGAACTCCGGCGGGTCCTGTTGGGGGTGGACGAATGAGCACGCTCGGCCCCGGTTCGGGTTCCGACGCCGGACCCGGTGGCTCCGACCCGCTGCTCGAGGTCTCGAACCTCACGTCGACCGTCGAGGGGTTCGAGGTCACTCACGGCATCGACCTCGAAGTCAACGAGGGCGAAGCCGTCGCGCTCGTCGGCCGCAACGGTGCCGGGAAAACGTCGACATTCCGGTCGATCATGGGCCTGACGCCGGTCGCGAACGGGTCGATCAGGCTGCGCGGCGAGGAGCTACTCGACATGCGGCCCGAGCTGATTCCCAAGCGGGGGATTGGCTACCAGCCGGAGAACCGCGACCTCTTTACCGGGATGACTGTCGAGGAGAACTTCCGGCTCCCGATCTGGACCGCCGGGACGGCGCGCGGAATCGAGGACGAGGACGCCGTCGTCGAGGACGTCTTCGACCTCTTCGCGGAACTCGAGGAGCGGCGCGACGCCGAAGTGCAGAACCTCAGCGGCGGGCAGGGGAAGATGACCGCGATCGGCCGAGCGCTCGCGCTCCGGCCGGACCTGCTCATCCTCGACGAACCGCTCGAGGGGTTGGCGCCGGTCGTCGTCGAGAACGTCAAGTCCCACATCCGCGAGATCATCGATCGGGACATCTCGGTGTTGATCGCCGAGTCGAACGCCAGTCACGTCCCGGAGATCGTCGACCGGATGTACGTGATCGAACGCGGCGAGATCGTCGATAGCGGCGACCCCGAGGCCCTCTCTGCCGACGAGGAGATCCAGCTGTTGATGCAGGGCGGCGGGGAATGAGGCGTCGCTGCGCCGCGTTTCCGTTCGACCGCTCGCAGTGCTACCGACGTTTGTCGCAGTGAGTGACCGGATGTCTCCCCGAAGCAGCGGAACAGACGTTTTCGCCGTCCCGCTCAAAACTGGTCGTCGTTCATCCGCTCGAGCACGCCCAGCGCTGACTGGAGCACTTTGCGCTCGCTCCGGCGCAAGTTCATCGAGACGGCCGTCTTCGAGATATCGAAGTGCTCCGCGAGGTCGTCGAGCGTCGTTCCGCGGGGCGTCTCGTAGTAGCCGTTTCGGAACGCGACTTCGAACGTTTCGCGTTCGGTCTCGGTCAGCGATCGGCAGCCCTCGAGCAGTTCCATCGCGCTCTGGGCGTTCTCCAAGAGGTCGAACAGCGTCGACGGACCGAACTGATCGCGGTCCTCGACGCTGAACTCGTTGTGGCGCTCGAGTTCCGCGAGGGTTCGGTCCTCGTCTTCGTCGGCGTCGAAACCGATGTGCCACCGTTCCCGGCCGTTCTCGATCTGAAACGGGCCGGTGATGTAGCCCCCGTTCCGTTGGATCGTCTGCATGGCGTTGGTCACCTCGATTTTCGTGCCGATTTCGGCGACGGTGTCGCGCTTGGAGAGGAGATAACAGTCCGTCATGTTCGAGTGGGTTCGGAGCGCTCGAAGCCCGTCCTCGAGCGTTTCCCTCGAGTCCCCCTCGGCGATGAGTCGCGTCTCGAGCTGTTCGGCGTCGGTGTCGAGTTGCCACTGAACGGCCGAGAACGCGATGTCGACATCGTCCGTCGTATCGATGAACGGACAATCGTACTGCCGCATATCGATATCGAGGTCGATCATCGCTAGGAAGAGAATAACTGACATACAATGTCTTAATAGTTGCTATTATTTACACACACTAGCCCCTTACCGTCGGAACTAGCGTATGGTCATGTAATTTGACAGACGATAATAGTACGATTAACTACTCCGAAAACTACGCACCGTACGGTCGTCCGATAGGTCGTCGTTGACATGTTAATGGCGATCTTTTAGGGTGGTCCTCGATAACAATGAACTGTGTACAATGACTCAAAATCAGGTCACGGCGCCCACCGTCTCCGCTGAAGAGATATACCGATTTCCCGACGAATCGTTCACCGAACGCAACGTCTGTCTCGTGACGGGCGGGGCCTCCGGCATCGGCCGGGCGACCGCGCTGGCCGCCGCCGGCAACGGCCTCACCGTCGCGGCCACGGATGTCGACGAGGACGGCCTCGCGGGAACGATCGACCGCGGCGAGGACCTCGGCCTGGAGGGGACCATCGAGTCGGTTCCCGGCGACCTCACGAGCGACGACGACCTCGAGCGCATCGTCGACGAGGCCGCGCAACTGGGCGATCTCAAATACCTCGCGAACGTCGCGGGGATGCAACACATCGACCCCATCGACGAGTTTCCGATGGAGACCTACGACCTGATGCACCGGATCATGCTCCGGGCACCGCTGTACCTCTCGAAACTCTGTATTCCTCACTTCCGGGAGACCGACGACGGCGAGGGCTGCGTCGGCAACATGGCGTCGGTCCACGGTCACTACGTCACCAGCGACAAGGTCGCGTACAACGTCTCGAAGTTCGGCCTGCGCGGGCTCACGCAGTCGATCGCCGCGGAGGGCGAGGGGAAGATTCGGGCGTTCTCGCTCAGCACCGGGTACGTGAAGACGCCGCTGGTCACGGCCCAGTTAGAGGACACCGCCGAACAGCGCGGTATCTCGGTCGACGAGGTGATCGAGGACGTCATGCTCGGCCAGTCCCGCGTCAAAGAGATGATGGAACCGATCGACGTCGCGAACCTCTTCCTGCTCGGCTTCTCCGATCTGGGCCGCCACCTCGACGGCGGCGACCTGTTGTTTGATGGTGGCATGACCCTTACCTACGAGTAACAATGTCGGAAAACACCAGTCTCAGCCTCGAGGACATCGACGAAATCGCCCACGAGCCGAGCCGGGAGTTCGTCGAGTCGACGAACGTCTTCGAGTTCATGCAGGCGTACGGAATCGACGACTACGAGGAACTGATCGAGCGGACGACGACCGAACTGGAGGGCGAACCCGAAAGCGGCGTCGACTGGTTCTGGGACGAACTGGTCGACTACCTCGGGATCGAGTTCTACGAAGCGTACGACGAAATCCGAGACGACAGCGAGGGACCGCAGTTCACCGACTGGTATCCGGGCGGCGAACTCAACATCGCCCACAACGTCGTGGACCGCCACGCCGCGGTCGACGAGGAGCGCCGGAACAAGGTCGCCACCATCTGGGAGGGCGAGGACGGCGAGGTTCGCGAGGTCACCTACCACGAACTCCACCGGCAGTCGAATCAGGTCGCGAACGCGCTCGCAGAGCGGGGCGTCGGCACGGGCGACACCGTCGGCCTCTACATGCCGATGGTCCCGGAGGTCGTCTCGATCCTCTACGGCTGTTTCAAGGTCGGCGCGATCGCGGTCCCGATCTTCTCCGGGTTCGGGGTCGACGCGGCTGCGACCCGGATCGCGGACTCGGAGTGTTCCGTGCTCTTTACCGGCGACGGTTTCTACCGCCGCGGCGATCCGGTCTTCCTCAAGTCCGCGGCCGACGAGGCCATCGAGGAGGCGGGTCACGTCGAGCGGACGATCGTCTTCGATCGGTTAGGGTCCAGTTCGACGACCAGCGAACACGAAATCCCGTGGACCGACGACCGCGACGAGTGGTGGGCCGACGCCGTCGAGGAGAGCGACGACGAGTACGAGACGAAGTCCCTCGACTCGAGTCAGGAGTCGATGCTGCTCTACTCCTCGGGGACGACGGGGAAGCCGAAGGGGATCGTCCACACCCACGCGGGCGTGCAGGTCCAGTGTCCCAAGGAGGTCTACTTCGGGATGGATCTCAAGCCAGCGGATCGGTTCTTCTGGGTCTCGGACATCGGCTGGATGATGGGGCCGTGGAGCCTGATCGGGACCCACACGTTCGGCGGCACCGTCTTCATGTACGAGGGCGCGCCGGACTACCCCGAGCCGGACCGCTTCTGGGAGATGATCGACCGCCACGAACTCACCCAGTTCGGCATCTCGCCGACCGCCATTCGGGCGCTGCGCAAGCACGGGGACGAGTGGCTCGCGGGCCACGACCTCTCCTCGCTCCGGATTCTGGGCTCGACGGGGGAGCCGTGGGACCCCGAATCGTGGCACTGGTTCCACGAGCACGTCGGCGACGGCGAGTGCCCGATCATCAACATCTCCGGCGGGACCGAGATCTGTGGCTGTTTCCTGATGCCGATGCCGACCGAACCGCTGAAACCCTGCACGCTCGGTGGTCCCGGCCTCGGGATGGACATCGATATCGTCGACCGCGACGGGAACTCAGTGAAAGAGGACAACCAGCGCGGGTTCCTCGTCGCGCGGGACTCCTGTCCCTCGATGACCAAGTCGCTGTGGTCGGGCGACGACCGCTACCTGAACGAGTACTGGTCGACCTTCGAGGACCCGCCGCTGTGGGACCACGGCGACTGGGCCCAG
Source organism: Natrinema sp. LN54 (assembly GCF_052439245.1). Lineage (NCBI taxonomy): Archaea > Methanobacteriati > Methanobacteriota > Halobacteria > Halobacteriales > Natrialbaceae > Natrinema > Natrinema sp. LN54. The sequence goes on along the minus strand of NZ_JBQVRP010000002.1, from coordinate 361,459 downwards.
AAGGACGACGACGGCTTCTGGTTCCTCCACGGCCGGGCCGACGACACCCTGAACGTGGCCGGCCGGAAAGTCGGCCCGGCGGAGGTCGAAGGCGCGCTCATCGACCACGAAGTCGTCAATCAGGCCGCCGCCATCGGTGCGTCCGACGACACCACCGGCACCGCCGTCGTCGCCTACGTCGTCCTCGAGGACGATGTCGCGGAGTCCGACGACCTCCGGGCGGAACTCCGCGCGCAGGTCGGCGAGGAGTTAGGAAAACCGTTCCGCCCGCGCGAGGTGCTGTTCGTCGACGAGTTCCCCAAGACCCAGTCCGGCAAGATCATTCGGCGAGCCATTCAGGCGGCCTACACCGGCGAGGAGCTGGGCGACATGAGCAGTATCGAGAACCCCGAGGCGCTCGAGGACCTCGAGGACGCGAGATAGGCGGGAACGCGGCGGTCAGTCGTGGGAGCGCCAGCATGACGGGTTACTGCTATTCGTTGCCGTCCGCCTCGCTATTCTCGGTCTTCGGTATCGCGGGTCAAAGACGTGAGATCGCCGGCGTTGGACCCGGTTCAAAGAGTCGGAACGCCGAACAGGAGCGTGAACGCGGCGGCACCGAGCAACACGACGCCCAGCGCGACGGCGACGTCGTCACCGTCGGGGGCCAGTCGCTCGAGCGAGACGACGAGCGTCAGGCCGACCATCACGAGGGGGTTCATCGTTCCCAGAACGACCATGAGCGCGAACAGCGGCCACGTACAACCGATGCAGTTGACGGCGTATCGGACGCCGTCGCGGGCCATCCGAGCGAGTTCGGGGCGGTGTGGGGCCGACTGGCGGCAGCCACACCGCGCGAGGAGGTCGCGTTTCAGCGACGTGAACTGGTAGCCGCCGGCGAACGCGAGCGAGCCACCGATACCGACGGCGCTGGCGTCGACACCCAGCACCGACGCGGTCAGCAGGCCGCGGATCGAGAGCAGATACTCGACCGCCAGCGGGACTGCGCCGACCAGCGTCCAGACGAGGCCGTACGCGCCGAGGAACGCGGCGATCGAGGGCAGGAAGACGGACGGTGAGTCACACAGTTCGTCACGGTGGCGGCGGACGACCGGCACGAGCGACGGGAGCATCATCGCCAGCATCATCGTTCCCCACATGAGCAGGTACGCGACGAGACCGGTGAGGCCGTTCGCCGTCGCCAGCGCCTCGGGAACGCCGGGCGCACGCATCGGGGCCTCGAGGCCGGCAGGGGCCGGTCCCAGTCCGGGGAGCCACCCCTCGAAGAGGACGAGCCACAGCAGGGCGGACAGCGAGAGGACGAACGCGTCCGCGACCGGGAACGCGTCGAAATCGATACGATCACTGCACGGAAGTGAATTATCGAGAACCATTGGGGACGCGGCGGGGCGGTCAGCGGGCGATCCGGAAACGGCACCGAAGGCGATAGTCGCCGTGATACTCGCGGTCGCGGGTTACGAGCTCCCGTCACGGTCGCTCGAGCGAGCGCGCCGATCGCGCTCGAGGATGGCACCGCCGGCACCGACGGCGACGTCGACGGAGACCGTCGCCAGCCCGTCGTCGACGTCGTCGCTCGAGCGGGCGAGCGCGAGTCCGCGAAGCGACTGTTCGGTGGGGGCCTCGAGTCGGGTCCAGCGGACGCTCTTGTCGCGTTCGTATATCCGGCCGCCGGTGGCGACCGCGACCGCGTCCGTCCCGACCGATCGGATCGCCTGCAGCGCGCCCTGTCCGACGTGCAGCGGCGTCCAGTTCTCACAGTGGGGATCGTACCGGTAGGCGATGCCGTCGGCACCGGCGATGAACACGGAGTCCGTGCCGGCCCAGATGTCCTGGAAGTCGACCTGTGCGTTCCGGACGCCGATCCGGTCCCACTCCTCGGGGTCGCTGTCGGTGGGTTCGGTGTCCGCCGGCTGGCCGTCTCTGGATCCGGAATCCGTCGTGTCCTCGGCGGCCGTAGTATCGTCCGCAGCCTCGCTCGAGGGGCTGGTGCCCTTCGAGTCGCCGTCCGCGGGTTCGGAGTAGGCGCCGCCGCTGGTGTCGACGGCGTAGAACCCGTCCGGCCCCGCGGTCAGGCCGGGAATCGTCGACCCGCCGCCGGGTTTGACCACCTCCCCCCAGACCGGACAGCCGTCTTCGACGGCGCAGTCGAGCACCTCTCCGGACCCGTTGGCGACCCGGACTCGCTCCTCGCCGGTCTTCCCGGTGACGGCGATGGCCTCCCACGTGCTCGTCTTCTCCATCGGCGCCGAGTAGTCGCTGAGGTGGCCGTCGGCCACGTCGTAGTAGCCGAGCGCACCGCTGTCGCCGGCGAACCAGAGCCGACAGCCGTCGTCGGTCGTCGCGATGGACCGGAGGGTGTTCTCCGAGACGCCCGGCCCGCGCTCCAAGAGGATCCGCCACCCGTCGGGTGCCCGGTGGAGCAGGAGGCCGCCTTCGCCGCAGGCGTACGGACCGTCCTGTCCGTGGACGACGCCGTGGAGGGTCCGCGACGTCGGCGATTCGACGGCCTCCCAGCCGCTTCGATCGCCGTCGTTCCCGTCGCCATTGCTCCGATCGGTGGCGCTCGGCTCGAGTCGCGTTTCGGCGTCGGGATCACCCCCGTCGGCTCGCCGGTCCGCCGCGTCGTCACCGCTCTCGTCCCCTCCGTCGTCGCGCCCGTCCGTCGCCGGGCCGACGCGCTGGAGCCAGTCGAGCGCGTCCGTCAGCGACTCGTCGAGGCGGTCGATCACCGCACCACCTCGTGGGCCGCCGCGACCCGCGAGACGCCGACGCTGTAGGCCGCCTCCCGCCAGCTCAGATCACACCGCTCGCGGCGCTCTCGCACGTCGTCGACCGCGTCCGCGAGCGCGTAGTCGAACTCGTTTGTCACGCGGGCCTCGCTCGAGCGGTCGCGGCCGACGCTCTCGACCCACTCGAGGTGGGCCGCGATCATCGTCCCGGCCGTCGCCAGCACGTCGGGGACGACGGCGATGTCGCGGTCCTCGAGGGCGCGCTGGCCGCCGGGTGTCACGCTCCCCGTCGCGCCCTCGACGACGAGATCCGCGTGAATCGCGTCGGTGTTCTCCGCGGTCACCGCCGTCGCGGGCTCCGCGAGGACCAGCACGTCGACGTCCCGCTCGAGGACGTTCTGTGTCCCGGTCATCGTTCCGTCGTCGTACTCGGCGAGCGTCCCCGGTCGCTGGAGATAGCTGGGGGCGAGGTCCGTGTCGAGGCCGGTCTCGTTGTCGGGAGCGGTCAGCCCCGCTCGATCGCTACACATCGCGACGACGGTCCCACCGCGGAACTCGAGCAGGCGAGCGGCCGTCGCGCCGAGGGGGCCGGTGCCGTAGACGGCGATCGTCGCGTCGGACAGCGGCCGGTCGTGGTCGGTCTCGAGGACGTCACGGGTCACGCGGGCGACGCTCTGCCCGCTCGCCCGGGAGATCTCTCGGAAGCCGCCGATGGCCGGCGGCTTGCCGGCGACCGTCGCGTTGTGCGGGCCGTCGACGCGGTCGGCGACGGCGTCGGCGAACCGCGCCATCGTTCGCTCGTCGGTCCCGACGTTCGGGACGAAGACGTCGCTGTCGGGTCCGACGCCGGTGACGCGGGCCGCGTAGGCTCGAGTGAGTCGGACGCGTTCGTCCCGCGAGAGCGTCGCCGGATCGACCGCGACGCCGCCCGCCGCGCCGCCGAAGGGGACGCCCGCGAGCGCGGCGCTGACGGTCGTCGCGGCCGCGAGCCCGGCACAGTCGTCGCCGCGCAGTTCGGAGGTGTACCGGTGTGGCCCGACGAAGGGGCCGCGAGCGCGGTCGTGGCGCACGCGGTAGCCGTCACAGACGCCGAGCGTGCCGTCGTCGCGTTCGAACTGGACCGTGATCCGCTGGCGGTGGTGCGGGTGCAGGAGTCGCTGCTCGATCTCGTCGGGAAGCGAGAGCCGACGCGCGGCGGTCGTCGCGTACGTCCACGGGGCGTCGAGATCGGGGTCTGTTCGACTGCGTTCGTCGCTGGAGAAATCTGTGTCTGGTGTCATTGTCGGTCGATTACGTGCCACAACGTGGCCGATCGGTCGGATCGGCCGATCGGCCCGTCAGTCGCCATCGGACCGGTCGCTCGACTCCGTCGGCGTCGAAGTGGCCGGTTCGGCTACCCAAGCGGCTCGATCGCGGCTTCGACGGACCGCTGTCCGTGACCGCCGCCGGGTGCCACCACGGACGGGTCGCGCTCACGGGAGGTCGCGAAAGAGACAGCGACGCTCCCACTCGTAGTGCTCCTCGAGGCGCTCGTTGGCGCGCGTACTCGGCCGGTAGGCGTAGGTTCGGCCGTCGAGGGGATGCTTCTCGACGTAGCCCTCTTCGATGAGTTCGGCCAAGTTCTGGTAGAGCCGCCCCTGCGTGATCTCCTCGTCGTAGTAGCAGTCGAGTTTGTCCTTGATGACGAGGCCGTGGGGGTTCCGGTCGGCGAGCATTCGGATGACGAACAGTTGATCGCGCTTGAAGCCTGTCAGGTTCGTCAGCGGACGCGGATCCGCGTCGTCGGTCGTCGACCGTTGGGTCTGGTCGTCGGTATTCGATTCGTCACTGTCGTCGGTATTCGATTCGTCACTGTCGTCGGTGTTCGTGGGGGTGTGATTGGACATCGATTCGATATCGGCGGCGGGGCCGCCGAAGCTACGCGCGGGGATCGAACCCGCGGTCGGCCGAATCCGAGCGTAGCGAAGTTAGGGGCCGTGTTCCTTCCGGTGCTCGCGGTAGAGCACGGCGAGGAAGGCACCGAGGGGGACGAGCCCGAGAATGACGAGCAACAGCCCGGCGACGACGGTCGCGGCCAACTGGACGCTCGCGACGAAGTACGCCAACACGGCGACCGCGCCCGCGATCAGCAGCGCCACGCTCGAGACCACGAGGCCGAAGCTCAGCTTTCGAAACTGCCACTCGAGGTTCTCCGACCGGTTCAACAGCCGGATCAGGACGACGACCGGCGGGATCGTCAGGGCGATCAGTTGCAGAAGCATCAGTGCGACGTCGGTGCTGACAGTGGTTGACATGGATAGACTCTGGACTGGCGGGAAGGTGGGCGGACAGCGCGCAACTGCGGTCGTCGGCCGGCGATGCGACTGAACAGTCTGGTGTCGATACGTCTGTGGACGGACTGCTATCGGTTCGGCAGGGAACGGGTAGCGGTCGAGACGACCGTGAGCGCCGGCCGCCGGACCGCAAACCGCGCGGGCGGCGAGTCCCCGCGATCGCACGTCGGTCGTTCAGTCGCGATCGCGGGGACTCGACCGCCATTCGCGCGTGTGAGTGGGGCCGCTCTCGAGGTCCCATGGATCGTCGGAGGCCGGTTCGCCGACCCACAGCGATCGACCGAGATTCGCGAGAAACACGAGTTGACCGGCGGCGATGACGTACGCTCCGACGGTCGCGAGTTGCTGCAGCGGCGCGTAGGCCGCCGGATAGGTTGCGACGCGTCGGGGGAGCTGTGCGAGCCCGACGAGCAAGAGCGCGCCGAAGGTCACGGCGACCCCGACGATCGTGAGCCAGCCGTGCAGGCGGGCCAGCCCCGGCTCGAGCCGACGGTCGGTGAGCAGGGGGAACCAGTAGTACGCGCCGGCGACGAGCGCGAGCCCGACGAACCCGGCAAGTAGCAGGTGGAAGTGCGCGACGACGTAGTAGGTGCCGGTGTAGCGGACGTTAATCGGGACGGCGGCGAGGAAGACGCCGGTGACGCCGCCGACGACGAAGAAGCCGACGGCGGAAAGCACCGCGAGCATGGGCGCGGTGTCCCGGATCGAGCCGCCCCACAGGGTGACGAGCCACGTACAGAGCTTCGCGGAACTCGGGACGGCCACCGCCAGCGTGGTGAGCATGAAGACCGTCCGAATCGACGGGCTCATCCCGGTCACGAACAGGTGGTGGCCCCAGACGGTAAACGAGACGACGCCGATCGCGAGCGTCGAGTAGACCGACGACCGGCGGCCGAACAGTCGCCGCCCGGCGAACCGCGGGAGGACGTGGCTCGCGATCCCCATCGGCGGCAGGACCAGCACGTACACCAGCGGGTGGGCGAAGAACCAGAACAGGCGTTGCCAGCCCAGCGGCCCGCCACCGCCGACGAGGAACCCGGTCCCCAGCGACCGATCGGCAAGCAGCAGGGCGACCGTCGCGGCCAGCACCGGGAACGCGACCAGCGCCATCGCGGCGGCCGTCAGCACCGTCCACGTGAACGTGTCGATGTCGAGCCACCGGATCTCGCGCCGCCGCAGGACCGTGACGACGAGGTTCGCCGCCGTCGCCGCGGTCCCGACGGCGACGAGCGCGAGCCCGACGAGGACGGCGTCGACCGCGGGGTTCGACGAGAGAAGACTCAGCGGCGGATACAGCGTCCACCCGCTCGCGACCGGCTCGAGCCCCGCGATCCCGAGAATCCCGCCGATAGTGCCCGATCGAATCGCCAGCGCCGCCGGGACCTGCAGCCAGAACGCCCAAGCGCCGAGCAGCGGGAACGCGGTCCCGTCGGCCTCGATCAGCAGGGGGACGGCGGCGTACGCGAACCCCCAGATCGCCGGCAGCGCGAACAGGAACAGCATCGTCAGCCCGTGAGTCGTGAAGAAGGCGTTGTAGGTCTCTGCCGTCCAGCGGTCCAGCGTCGGCGCGACGAGCGCCGTTCGGAGTAACAGGGCGTCGAGTCCGCCCCACAGCCCCATCGCCAGCGCGAATCCGAGGTGCCACCGAGCGAGCCGTCGATGACCGACGTTCGAGAGCCCCGCCAGCGAGCCGTTCGCTCCCTCGAGCGCTCGTCTCGACGTGGACGGCGTCATCGTCGATCGGAGGTGAACGCGCGTCCCAGTTCGCGCACGCCGAGCAGACCGACCGTCGTCGCGACGGTGAAGGCCACGACGGGATCGATCGCGTACAGGAGTCCGCCGAGCAGCGGCGCGGGAACGACGGCGACCCGGACCGCCGTCCGGATTTCGCCGGGGAGCCGCGGGCCGGGAACCGGGCTCGCTCGAGCGCTCGAGCCGACGGTCGGCCGGAGCGGCTCGATGGCGGTGCGACAGCCGAGCAGGCCGAAGAGGGCGGCGACGACAGCGGCGTTGGCCGGTGCCGCAACGAGCGCCATCGGGAGCAGCGAGAGCGCCGCGAGGCCGACGGCGAGGAGCGCTCGGCGATCGACGCGCGAAGCGAGCGCGGGGAACGCGACCGCGCCGAGGGTCGCGCCGGCGGCTTCGACGAGGACGAACAGCCCGAAGACGGCGGCCGGCGCGAGCGAGAGGCCGCCGACCGAGAGGGCGATCGGCCGGTAGTCGACGACCAGCAGGATCAGAAACGGCGAGATTCCGGCGATCGCGACCCGGACGACCGCGTCGCCGATAACGGCCCACCGGCGGCGGTCGGGCAACCGCGAGACGGCGCTCCGAACGACCGCGATCGACGGGTCGGCCTCGCTCGTCGCACCACCCGCTCGGTCATCGCTCGCCGCTCCGCCGCCGGAGAGCGGCGATCGGTCGCCGACCGTGCCGAGTGCGACCGCGCCGACGACAGCGACCGCAGCGCCGGTCGCTGCGACGAGCGCGAAGCCGGTCCGGACGGTATCGGCGCTCGCGACGGCCGTCGTCGCGAACGTCGCTGCGGCGACGACGCCGAGCGCGCCGAGGACGACCGGCGTTCGCCGATCGGAGCCGACGGCTCGAGTCGGGGAGCAGTCGCGGTCTTCGTCGGCCGCCGTCGACGGCGAACTCGTCACCCGGGTGTCGACCGGCCAGAAACCGCGTGCAGGCCCCCGAACGTGCCACGCCTGCAGGAGCGCGACGCCGATCGCGAGCCAGCCGAGCGCCGAGAGCGGCGTTCCCAACAGCGTATCGAGCGCCGGCGACCCCGCCCACGCCAGCAGGCCGACCGCGGCGATCAGCGCCGACAGCACCGCGACCGCCCTCGCCTCGAGCGGCGTCGAATCGCCGCCGATCGGTCCGCTCGAGTACTCGGTCGCGGCGACGGCGATCCCGAGGCCGAGGGTCACCAGCGAGCCGACGACGATCGGCCCGTAGCCGAGCGCGGACAGGAACTCGGGGAGGTAGCGTTCGGCCAGGCGAACCAGACCGTGGGTCGACACGAGGGTCGCGAGGCAGACGAGTCGGACCGGATCGCTCCGTTCGACGGGGTCTATCGAGTGTTGAGTCATGGGTACTGGAACAGGGGAATGGGGTCGCGGCCGTCTCGCGGCGACGGTCAGCGACGGCTGCGGCGGCGTCGACGCGGCGGGATCGGTCGCGGAACGGTCAGCGTCACTTCAGCCCGCGATCCTCGAGCGCGTAGGCGATCCGCTCGAGGGTCTTGTAGGCGTAGTAGATGACGCCGGCGACGTGGGGTGCGAGTCGGTTACCGATACGGACGCGCCGATCTGGCTCGAGGGCGACGTAGACCTGTACCGCGAGGACCGGGATGGTGACGACGTTGAGGACGGCCGTGTACGTCCCGGGGACGGTGCCGCCGGCTGCGCTCACGGGCGGGATGAGCCCGAGGCCGCCGAACAGCAGGTGGACTGCGAGACCGGCAGTCACTGCTGCGAGGAAGAACGCGACGAAAATCACGGCAGCCATCCGGATCCCGTAGTAGCGGCGATAGGCCTGAACCAGCGGGAGGATCAGCAGGTCCGCGAAGATGAACGCGAGGACGCCGCCGAAGGAGACGCCGTTCTGCCAGAGAACGACCCCGAAGGGGATGTTCCCGACCGAACAGAGGAATGTGACGACGCCGACGACGGCACCCAGAACGACGTTCGAGACGAGCCGAACGGCGCTGCCCTCGGCACCGACGCCGAAGACGGCTGTCCACCAAGCGTTCGGCACCAGCGCGGCCAGCAGGCCGGCGATGAGAAAGCCCAGCAGGATGTCCCGCCAGAGCATGTCCCACTCGCGGATCGTGTTCGCGGCCGCCGCCCGCCAGCGGTCGCCCGAGAAGAGTTCGGGGCCGGCAGTGACCGCCTCCCGGTCAGTCGCCGGATCGTACGCGCCCCGACAGCCCTCACAGCAGAAGTACCGCCGTTCGCCATCGACCTCCCGCACGATCGTGTCCTCGTCGGCCGGATCCGCACGCATGCCACAGGTAGCACACTCGGTCTCCTCGAGTGTCCGGGCGTGCTCTCGTGCGCGTTCGATCCACGCCTCGGGGACGAACCGACGGTAGACGATCGCGAGGACGACGATCGCCACGAGGCCGCCGACGATCTCGGCGAGGGCGAACTGCCAGCCCAGCAGGAGCAGAACGACCAAGGCGAGTTCCAGTACGAGATCCGTACTCGCGAACTGGAACGCCCCCAGACTGGCCGCGGCCGACGCGCCCTTCGTGAACAGCGACCGGGTCATCGAGACCGCCGAGAACGAGCAACTCGAGGACGACGCGCCGAAGAACGAGCCGTAGGCGACGGCTCGCCAGCTGTCGTCGCCGAGGTAGTCAGTGATCCGGTCCTCGGAGAGGAACTCCTGGATCGCGCCGGAGAGCGTGAAGCCGAACACGAGCGCCCACCACGTCTCCCAGCCCATCTTGAACGCGATGATCGTGCCGTCGACGAGAGCCAGCAGGAACGCGCCGAGCAGCCCGACGAGCCGTGCGGCGAGGTCGAGTCCGCCGTCGTTCGGGGCGACCATTCCGGGGCCGGCCAACCGCCCGACGAACGGGGGACGCCGTCCGTGCTCGATCACCGTCAGTGCCAGTGAGGCGAGCGGTCGTCCCTGTGCGAGCGCGAGGTCTGACGCGTCGATGATCGGATGTAACGCTGAGAGCATGGTGGATGAAAGCGAGGCGGCCCGCCAGAAGCGAGGGCGTTCGATCGAGGCTGCGATCGGACAGCAGCGGCTGTGCCGTCGAGCCAGGAGGTCATCCGCGCCGAGGCGCGTCGTCCGGGCTTTCCAACACCAATAACCAATGGATTGTGCCCTATAAAAATGGACGAAACCTAGAAGATATAAATCGGATGTGCGACGTGTCGGTGTCGATTCGTTCGCGAGCCCACTCCCGGGGCTGTTTCAGCGGTTCAACAGGCCGATCGCTCGGTGACGGTTGTAGAGGTAGGCGATACAGACCGCCACGGTCGAGAGCAGAAACGCGACGATCGCGATCGCGATCGCGATTCCGAACCCGGCCGCCAGCCCGGAGAGCACGCCGAGGAGAAGGGGTGCGGCGACCGCCGCTCCGACGTAGATCTTGCGGTCGGGGGCCCACGAATCGGTCTCGCTCGCGACGTATTCGACGTCGCGCCAGATCGCGGGCAGCGTCACGGCGCCCGTCGCGGTGACGACGATCAGGAGGGCGACGCTCCCCAGACTCGAGGCCACCACCGAGCCGCCGCCGGTGAGGCGAGCGAGCGAGACGATTCCGAGGAGGCTCAGGGCGGGATAGCCGATCAGGACGTACCAGTACCACGGCGCACGGTCGGTCGGGTCGATCGCTGTGAGATCACCACGTGACATGACGCATCCGCCGTTCGAACCACCCACTGATAAGCTGTCTAGATACATAATATTAGTACACAAAATAACTGAAATAGGCGTCTAGCGTGTCCTATGGGTCCGTATCTTTATTCTAAACACTCTCAGTATTGTGTCTGTTTATGGCACTGGCACCGCTAGCCGGGATACCCCGGTCGGACCGCTCTGACGGTCCGATCGACCGCAAACACATGATCGGTGAACACGCATTCTGTCCGACCAGCGGTGCATCTCTCTCGCGAGAGGTCCACTACGACGAACGCGGCCGTCCGGAACGCGTTCCCCAGTCCGACGACCTCTCGCCGAACGCGTCCCTCGACGCCCCGCTCACGACAGGGGAACGGCGCTCCTCGAGGCGTGCGCTCGCGACCCACTTCCGGCGGTGTCACCGCCGGCACGCCGACGCGGACGACGAACTCTACTGTCGCGCCGCGCTCTCGCTCGCCCGACTCAAGCGGGCGGCGGCGGGTCGCCAAGGGCGCGATGTCATCGTCTGGTACGCGCTGGCCGAACGGCTCGCCCGCGACGGGTTCGACGTGGACTGGATGAGCGCCCACGCCGAACCGCGATGTCCGGACTGCAGCGGTCGGCTAACGTACGTCGAGGGCCCCGACGGGCCGATCGGCCGCTGTGGCGGGTCGTGTCACGGGACGCGTGCCGATCGACTCGAGACGATCCGTGACACCGTCTGCTCGCTGTTCGCGCGAACGTTCCCCGACGATCCGACCCCAGATACCGATGCACTCACGCTACTGTGATCGACCGCGACGGGTATCGCCGGTCCACCCTCGCCACGGGAACGACGAATATGCGACTCCTGACCGTGCTTACCACCTCGCAGTCGAGTACAGACGAGGTCACGGCGATCGTCGAGCACCACGACCTCGAGTACAGTCTCACCGACCACACCGACGGCGAGAGCCGGACGATCACCGTCCCCGCGCCCGCCCACGCGATCGAGCCGTTGGAGGACGATCTGGCGACGGTCGGCGACGACGTCTCCATCGTCGTCGAAGAACCGATGGCGATCGTCGGGAGCGGCTGGGACGAGTCGCCGCCCGCGAAGCGACGCGAGTGGCTCTCGTTCGAACGCATCTCGCGGAGCGAACTGCGATCGAAGGCCCAATCGCAGTTGCCCTCGCTCGTCATCTTCGCCGCGATGACGGCGATCAGCGGCGTCGTCGCCACCACCGGCGTCCTGCTGAACTCGCTTGCGGTCCTGGTCGGCGCGATGGTGATCGCACCCCTGCTCGGGCCGGCGATGGCCTCGAGCGCCGCGACGGTGCTCGACGAGCGCCAGTTGTTCGTCCGCGGGGTCAAGCTCCAGCTCGTCGGCATCGGCGTCGCGATGGCGAGCGCCCTCGCGTTCGCGGCGTTCGCGCGGACCTCCGCGGTCATCACGGCCGCGGTCGACCTGCAGGCGAGTCTGGGGCTCGGCAGCCACGGCCTGCCGCCGTCGCTGCTCGTGACCGTCGCGGTCTGTTCGGGCATCGCCGCGGGGCTCGGGATGGCGACGACCGGGATCACGGACCTCATCGGAGTGATGATCGCGGCCGCGATCATGCCGCCGATCGGCGTCGTCGGCGTCGGCGTCGCCTGGACAGAACCCGCGGCCGTCCTCGGCTCGCTCGTCGTCGTCGCGGTCAACGTCATCGCGATCAACGTCGGCGCGATCGCGACCCTCTGGACCGTCGGCTTCCACCCCTCGGACCGCTCGCGCATCCGGACGACCCGAGGGGCCATCCTCCGGCGAGTCGTCCTGCTGACGGCCTTGCTACTGGTCGCGATTCGACTCCTCGAGGTCGTCTCCGACGGCCTCTGAACCGTCCCGATACCGCCGCATCTCCGACCCATGACTGACGATCCGTCACACCCAGATTCCGAACGCGCACCCGATTCGTCTCCGCCACCCGCGGCGGGCAACACCGCCGATTCCGAGGCGGTCCGCGGAACCGGCCGCTCGAGCGATGACGGCGACTCCGACCGCGACGACCGAGACGACTACGACAGCGACGGCCATGACCGCGACGACCACGATACTCGCGACGACCGCGACGGCGGGGACGAGTCCTCGCTCGGCGTCTCCCTCGTCGGCTACGCGCTCCGACTGACGGCCGCCGCGCTGGTGGTCGGCGGGCGGCTCCTCTGGACCGGCGTCCGGATCGGCTCGCGGTACGTCACCGACACGCCGTCGCGACGGCGGGGCCGCCGGTGGCTCCTGCTCGAGGGCGATCGGCGGGTGATCGTCGGCTGGTTCGTCGCCGGCGTCTTCGCCGTCGCGCTCGTCCTCGGGGTTAGCGACGTCATCGGCGTCCGGGAGAGCCGGTTCGTCACGACGATGTTCAGTACGATGATCGCGGGGCTGTTCTCGTTCATCCCGATCGTCGTCGCGGTCAACCAGCTGATCATCTCGCGGCTGTTCGGCACGCCCGATCGGCTCACCGAGCGGATCGACGGCGTCCAGGCGTTCCGCAGTCGCGTCGAGACACAGACGGAGGGCGACGGTGTCAGTCCCACCGATCCCGCCCCGTTTCTCGCCCGCCTCGCCGGGACGCTCGGCAGTCGCGCCGACGAACTCGCGACCGAGTGCGGGGACGACCATCGGCCGACCGACGGCGGCGAGCGCAGCCGCGTCAGCGACGCCGACGACACGCCAATCTCGGCCCTCGAGTCGATCTGTCGCTTCGCGTCGCGAACGCGCGAGCACACCCGAGACCTCTCCGCGCGGCTCACCGGCGAGACCGAGTCGGTCTTCGCCGTCGTGTTACCGACGATCGACCACGACTACGCCGGTGCCGCAAACGAGGCGCAGCGGCTCGGTCACCGGTTCGACGAGGAACTGTCGGGCCGGGCCGCGTCGCTGCTCGAGGAACTCCGCGAACTGTTCGTCACTGCGGACGCGACGCGGCAGTACTTCACGACGATCTACCTCCAGCGCGAACTCGCGCGGCTGTCGCGGCTGATCACCTACAGCGGCACCGCCGCGATCCTGCTCTCATCGCTGGTCATCATGATCTACGCGAGCGGCTACCCGCCGGTCGCATTCGAGGGGTGGCTGCTCGTGCTCGTGAGCCTCGCGCTCGCGGTCGCGTTCAGTCCGCTCGCGGTGCTGTTCGCGTACGTCGTCCGCATCTCGGCCATCCTCAAGCGGACCTCCGCGCCGGGCGCGTTCACGCCGCCGGGCGAGTTCCACCGGTCGTACGACGCCCGCGGCGCGACCCAGCCCGGCGAGGTGACGGCGACGACTCGAGCGGCCGACGCCGACGACCGGTCGAGCGAGGGCGATCGGTGACCGGGCGTCACCAGTCCCGGCGCGCCGTCCTCGCAGCGGTCGGGACGGCGGTCGGATCGCTGTCGATCGCGGGCTGTGCCGACACCGACAGCGAGTGGGTCGCCGCCGACCCGCCCACCGACGCGGCGCTGGAAGCCGTCGTGACGACCGCCGACGGGGCCTACGCCGTCGGCGAGGACGGGATCGTCCTCGCCCGCGACGGCGGCGACTGGACCGTCCGCCTCGAGCGCGGGCTCGGCGGTGCGGGCGACGGCTTGCGCTCCGCGGCGGTCACGAGCAACGGACGAGCGATGTGGGTCGCCGGCGACAGCGGCGCGCTCGGCTACTACGACGTCGTCGCCGACCGCGCCGTGGACTTCTCCGCACCGAAGGAGAAGACGACCTCGTGGACGGCGGTCGCCGCCGCCGGACTGGCCGGCGACGAGCGGCTCACGGCCATCAACAGCTCCGGCGAACTCCTCCGGGGCCGGCGCGACGGCGCGACCGTCGACTGGAGCGACGTGATCAAACCCGGGTCCGGCTCGAGCGTGACCGACATCGACCTCACGCCGCTGGCGTACGGCTACGTGGTCGACACCGACGGCGGCGTCTTCGAGTCTCGAGACGGCGGCGTCTCGTGGAGCCGCATCGGGCTCGAGGGCGCGGGAGTCGACTTCGCGACGGTCGCGGCGACGGACAGCGGTCGCGTCTCGGTCGCCGGCGGCAACGGCGTCGTCTCCACCTACAACGGCGTCGACTGGTCGCGAACGACGCTGGGCGAGCAGCCGATCGCGGCGCTCGCCCGGGACCGCGACACCGCGCTGGCGGTCTCGTCTGCGGGAGTGATCTACGAGCGCGGCTTCGACGGCTGGGCCGAACTCGCCGACCTCCGGCCGGGGAACGAACTGCGGTCGGTCGCGCTCGCCACCGCCCGGTCGCCGCAACTGGTCGTCGGTGAGTCCGGAACGATATTCGAACGGCGGTACTGACGGCCGTCGGTCCCGGGACCGTCGCCGACTCGCATCCCCGCTCGTTCCATCAGTGATTACTTGTGTCTCTCCGTCACGTTCGAACGATGGTCTCACGAAGAGACGCCCTCGCTCTCGGTTGCGGTGCGGGCGTCACCGCAATCTCCGGCTGTACCGGCCTCCTCTCCGACTCGTCCCGCCTTTCGCTGATCGCGTTGAACTTCGATTCGGAACCGCACGCGATGACCGTCGAACTGCTCCGCGCGGACGCCGACAGGTACTCCGAGGCGGTCGAGTTGCGAGAGCGATACGAACTCGAGGCGCCGCCGGACGGCGACGCCGCGTATGAACACCGCGAGCCGGATTCGTTCGAGAACGAGAGATACGTCGTCAGGGCCGATCTCCAGGACTTGCCCGCGACGAGGGCGACGTATCAGTACTATCCGGACTGTCCGGACGGCGACGAGTCCGACGACCTCTACGTCGAAGTCAGAACCGAACCGGAGAGCGACGACCGGTACATCGAATTCACGCAGAATCGGTGTTCGGGCAGTTCCGGGTGGTTCTGAACGGCCGTTCGCACCGCGCTGCGATCGCGACGAGCGATCGGTCCGGGGACGGTCGCGCTGGGACGGCGGGGACGCCGTCGGCTCCGTCCCGTTACGCTTTACCCCCACCAGCCCGAATCGAGGCGCAATGACTGCCCAGACCGCCCAGCAGGGCGACCTCGTGACCGTCATCGGACTCGAGGTCCACGTCCAGCTGGAGACCGACACGAAGATCTTCTGTGGCTGTTCGACCGAGCCGAGTGACGAACCCAACGACAACGTCTGCCCGGTCTGTCTCGGCCTGCCGGGTGCGTTGCCGGTCCTCAACGAGGCCGCCGTCGAGGCCGCCGTCAAGATCGGGAAGGCGATCGACGCCGACATTCCCGAGGAGACCCGGTTCCACCGGAAGAACTACTACTACCCCGACCTGCCCAAGAACTTCCAGATCACCCAGTACGACGAACCGATCTGTGCCGACGGCGAACTCGAGGTGTCCGTCGAGGGGAACCGCCGCACGGTCGCGATCGAGCGCGCCCACCTGGAGGAGGACCCGGGCAGCCTGCAACACGTCGGCGGCGGTGGCGGCATCGATTCGGCCGACTACACCCTCGTCGACTACAACCGCGCGGGCACGCCGCTGATGGAGATCGTCACGGCCCCCGACTTCCGCAGTCCGAGCGAGGTCCGAGCGTTCCTCGCGGAACTCGAGGAGGTGCTCGAATACCTGAGCGTCTTCGACGCCGAACGGGACGGCAGCCTGCGGATCGACGCCAACCTCTCGATCATCCCCGAGGAGGAGATCGACGGCGACGACACCGACGAGATCGGAATGGACGCACTCGAGTCGGCCAACCGTACCGAGGTCAAGAACATCTCGAGTCACAAGGGCGCCGAGAAGGCCTTGGCCTACGAGGAGACCCGCCAGAAGAACGCGATCCAGCGCGGACGCGCGGTCGAACAGGAGACCCGCCACTGGGACGAGTCCCGCGGGATCACGGTCTCGATGCGCTCGAAAGAGGAGGAGAAGGACTACCGGTACTTCGAGGAGGCAGACCTGCCGCCGCTGCGGGTCTCGGGCTGGAAAGACGAAATCGCGATCCCGGAACTCCCCTCCGCTCGCCGCGAGCGGTTCCGAGACGAATACGGCCTGAGCGAGGAGGCGGCCTCGAAGCTCACCTCGACCAAGCAGGTCGCGGACTTCTACGAGGACGTTGCCGGCGAGTTCGACCCCGATCTGGCCGCGACGTGGGTCGCGGACAACCTGCTGGGCGAACTCAACTACCGCGACATTGAGATCACCGAGATCGAGGGCCGACTCGAGGAGATCAAGCGACTCGTCGAACTCGTCGCCGAGGACGAAATCACGGCGAAAAACGCCCGGGAAACGGTCCTGCGATCGATGCTCGACGACGGCCGAACGCCCGACGAGGTCGTCGCGGAGGAAGGACTGGGCAAGACCGGCGAAGACGAGGTCCAGCAGGCCGTCGTCGAAGCGATCGACGAGAACCCCGACGCCGTCGGCGACTACGAGAGCGGCGACGACGGCGCGATCAACTTCCTCGTCGGGCAGGTCATGCAAAAGACTGGCGGCAGCGCGGACCCGGGCGACGTGAACCAGCTGCTGCGGGCCGAACTCGAGGACTAACCGGCGCGTTCGACGTTTTCTCACCTCCACAACCGAGCTTGCGGGTCTTGTCGGCCTGACGTGCTCCGAGTCGCGACTATCACCGGAGTCGTTTCCGTACCAATCCGGTACACGTCCCCTTCCGCGACCGCGTGAATTATGAACTATCGATATGTTCCTAGCCGGCATGGACCGCATTACGCTCGGCAACGAGGAGTTCGAGGGCCGAAACAACGCGTACGTGTTCGCTGACGACGACGCGGGCGAACTCGCGCTGGTCGACACCGGCATCGCCACCGATCCGGTTCGGCGGGATCTCCGCGACGGCCTCGCTGAACGCGGCTACGATTTCGCCGACGTCGACGACATCGTCCTCACTCACTTCCACGTCGATCACGCCGGACTGGCGGGCGAGATTCAGGCCGAAAGCGACGCGACCGTCTACGTCCACGAGGCCGACGCCCCGCTGGTCGCACAGGACCCGGACGCGGTCGCCGCCGTCGAGGACCGCCGCCGAGAACGCCTCGAGGAGTGGGGCGTCCCCGAGGACGCGCGAGCGGAACTGCTCGACTTTCTCGAGTCGGCCGAAATCGATGGTCCACCGGCCGAGCCGACGCCGATCGAAGACGGGGAGATACTCGAGGTCGGCGGCCGAACCCTCGAGACGATCCACGCGCCGGGGCACGCGGCCGGGCTCTGCTGTTTCGAGACGGCGGGCGGCGACGAGGCCTTCGTCGGCGATGCCGTCCTCCCAGTGTACACGCCGAACGTCGGCGGCGCGGACGCCCGGGTCGAGCGTCCGCTCGAGAAATACGTCGCGACCTTGCGGCGGATCGCCGACCGCGACTACGAGCGGGTCTGGCCCGGGCACCGTGACCCCATCGACGAGCCGACCGACCGCGCGCTGACGATCCTCGAGCACCACCGCGAGCGGACCGAAACGATCCTCGAGTTGCTGGACGACCGCGGCCCGGCCGACGCGTGGACGATTAGCGCCCACCTATTCGGCGACCTCGAGGGGATTCACATCGTTCACGGGCCGGGGGAGGCGTTCGCCCATCTCGACCATCTCCGGCACGAGGGGGTCGTTGCGTTCGAAAACGGCGAGTACCGATCGCTGGACGAATCGGTGTCGCTCGACGACCTGTTCTGATCGGTCGGTAGTTTCGAGAGAGGGAGTATCGCTTCGTAGCCTCCGCCATCGGCAACTCTGAACACGTGTCTCGTTCACAAGTTCCTTGGTAACTACCCTCATCTTTATTAACGAGGGTTCGAAAGAAGAGTGTGAGAATCGGTAACTCAGTGACTCATAATGCCTAACGAAGATAACAATACTCTCGGAATGGATAGATCTGGTAAGGGGGGCGTGGGACGCCGGACGTTTCTGGGTGCGGCTAGTGCCGGTGCCCTGACGACGACGCTGGCCGGCTGTCTCGGCGGCGGTGGCGACGACGGACTCACGATCGGCCACCTCGCGCCGACCGACAACCCGCTCGGCATCGGCTCCACACGAACCGCGGAGATGGCCGTCGAGGAACTCAACGAGGACGGCGGGTTCAACGGTGAGGAAGCGGAACTCATCACCAGAGACACGCGAACGGACCCGGCCGAAGCCCAGAACGTGACGGAGGAACTCATCCAGCAGGAGAACGTGAACCTGCTCATCGGGACGTTCAACTCCGAGACCACGCAGTCGATTTTAGACCTCACCGCGGAGTTCGACGTCCCGTTCATGATCACCGGCTCGGCCGCGCCGAGCCTGATCACGGATTCCGTCGGATCGGACTACGAGGAGTACAAGAACATCTTCCGCGTCGGCCCGATCAACTCCGATTTCCAGGCGGAGTCGATCGCCGATTACTGCACCTATCTCAACGACCGACACGACTGGAGCCGGGTCGCGTTCCTTCGCGATCAGGCCGAGTGGACGACACCGTTCGGCGATCAGATCCCGGACCTGCTCTCGGAGCGCGGACTCGATCTCGTCTACGAGGACGCCCTGTCGATCGAGGGGACCGATTTCAGCCCGGTCATGAGCGATATCAACGACTCGGACGCGGACTTCGTCTTGCGGTTTTTCGCACACATCGACGGCGGCGACATGCTCACGCGCTGGCACGAGGGCCAGTACGAGTTCGGCATCGAGGGCGTCCACGTATCCGGGATGCTCCCGTCGTACAACGAGGCCTACAGCGGCGCTGCGACCTACGAGACGACCTCCCAGTCCGGCGCCGCGGGCGTCGCCCCCATCACGGAGCGAACGGAGTCGTTCGTCTCCGACTACGCGAGCCGCTATCAGGACGAAGCGGAGCCGCCGATCCGGGCGCCGATGTACATGGGATTCAACACGTACGACGGCATCTCGGTCTTCAAGGAAGTCGTCGACGGGATCGGAACGACGAACACGCGGGACAATCTCGACGACTTCGTCGACGAGATGCTCGGCGTCGACTTCACCGGCGTCGCCGGGCAGGTCAGTTTCTACGGGGAAGACGCCGACTACCCCCACGACGTACAGGAGGAACGCGGCGACGACGGCACGGTTACGAACTACCCGGTGACCCAGTGGGTGTCGGAAACGGAACTCGAGTGCGTCTACCCCGAACAGCACCGCACGGCCGAGCATCAGATGCCGCCCTGGATGCAGTGAGCAATGCTCGGAGATATCGGGACACTGGTGTTGCAGGGGACGATGATCAGCGCCGTCTACGCGCTGATCGCCATCGGGTTCACCATGATCTTCGGCGTCGGCGGGACGCTGAACCTCGCCCACGGGGCGCTGATCATGGGCGGTGCCTACGTCTTCGCGCTCCTCTCTCGAGAGATCCACGCCGCCGTCGCGTTCCCCGTGACGATCGCCGTGATCGCCCTCCTCTCGTGGGGGCTCTATCAGGTGCTCGTCCGGTGGGTCGAGGAGAACGTCGTCATCACGTTTCTGGCCACCGTCGTCGTCGCGATCGCGACGACGGAGTTCGTCCTCTACCAGTTCGGCAGTTCGCCGATCGGGATGACGCTGATAAGCGGCGCCGTGAACCTCGAGCCCTACGGGATCAACGCGCGGACTCGCTACGTCCAGTTCGTCGGCTTCGTCATCTCGTGGCTCGCGATCGGGCTGCTGTGGTACTACATCACCCACACCGACGACGGGCGATCGGTCCTCGCGGCCTCGATGAGCGAACGCGGGGCCCAGTTGACCGGCGTCGATCTCCACGCGGTCCGGTCGAAGACGTGGCTCATCGCCGGGGCGCTGGCCGGAACCGCCGGCGTCATCCTCGGCTCGACCGGCGGTGCGACGCCGCTCATGTGGCTCAATCCGCTGGCGCTGGCGTTTATCATCGTCGTCATCGGCGGCATCGGCTCGATCAAGGGATCCGTCATCGCGGCCTACGTCATCGGATTCCTCGAACAGTTTACGGTCACCTTCATCGGGCACGGATTCAGGGGCATCCTCTCGCTGGTCGTGCTCGTGGTCTTCCTGTTGTACATGCCACAGGGACTCTACGGGAGGGAGTTCGCCCATGATTAGTACGATCCTACTCCTCGGAACGGTACTCGCGACGGTGACGAGACGACTCGGCAACGTCGCCGGCACGGTACGACGAGAGGTCCTGTTACCGATCGGTCAGGCGCTCGAGCGACTCCTCGCGCCGATCGATCGAGCACTCGAGCCCGTCGCGAACGTCTACAACCGGTCGCTCGGACCGTATTTCGGCACGATGACGGGGCTGCAGTTCGCGCTGATACTCGTCAGCGTCGTGGCCCTCCTGACCGCGGGCGTGTGGGCGCCGATGGTCGGTCCGCTGGTCGGCGGCGGCCTCCTGCGGACGCTCGCGCTCGCCAGCATCTGGGCCATCTTCGCGATGAGCTGGGACATCCAGAGCGGTTACACCGGCTACATCAGCTTCGGCCACTCCGTGTTGTCGGGGGCGGCCGGCTACACGACGGCGCTCCTGCTCGTCCACGTCGATCCGGGGCTGTCGATCTGGGTCACGGCCTCGGTGTCGGTCCTCGCGGCGCTCGTGATCGGGCTGCTGATCGCGCTGCCGACGCTCCGACTCGAGGGCCCGTACTTCTCGCTGATCACCTTCGTCGCCGTACTCCTGTTCTATCGGCTGACGACGGCGTTCAGTTCGCTGGGCGGCATCCCCGGGTTCGGACAGCCGGACGTCTTCACGTGGGATCCGGTCATGCGGTACTACTACATGGCCATCCCGATGCTGCTCATCGCGCTCGGGCTGACGTTCATGGCCCGGTCGAACCTCGGCATGATCCTGGTCGCGATCCGCGAGAACGAATCGGCGGTGTCGGCCGCCGGGATCAACCCGACGAAGTTCAAGATCTGGTCGTTCGCGCTCAGTTCGATCCCGATGGGGATCGGCGGGGTGCTCTTGGTCGGCTTTACGGGTAACGTCGACCCGGAGACCTTCGTCATCGTCGACAACAGTATCGAGATGATCGCGATGGCCGTCATCGGCGGCATGAGCTCGATCCTGGGACCGCTCGGCGGCGCGTTCCTCTTCGAGTTCCTCAATCACCAGCTCTTCCACAGCTACTCGACGCCGGTCCGGTATCTGTTCCTGTGGGGACTGGTCTTGCTCGTGCTCGTGTTCGCGCGGGACGGACTGTTCAGGATGATCTGGCACCGCCTCGGTGCCGTTCGAGGTGAGTCCGAATGAGCGTCCTCGAGGTCGACGGACTCACCAAACGGTTCGGCGGACTGGTCGCCGTCGACGACTTCTCGCTGGACGTCGAGGAAGGCGAAATCGTCGGCCTGATCGGACCGAACGGATCGGGCAAGTCGACGGTGTTCAACTGCATCATGGGTATCTACGACGTGACCGAGGGGTCGATTCGGTTCAACGGCGACGACATCACCGCCGATTCGACGCACGAGATCGTCAACAGGGGGCTCTCGCGGGTCTCACAGGAGTCCAATCCGATCGATCTCTACTCCGTCGCCGGCAACATCAAGCTGTTCACGCTGCCGAACAGCATCCGCTCGCTCCACGGCGGCGCGAGCGACGAGGAGATCTACGAGTACGCCGCCCGCATCGACATCGAGGACAAACTGGAGGAGATGCCGGGCGAACTGCCCCACGCGGACGTCCGTCGACTCGAGATCGCCAAGGCGCTGGCGACCGAGCCGGATATGATGCTGCTGGACGAGCCATTCGCCGGGATGAATCAGGCCGAGATCTCGGAACTGTCCGACCAGATCGAACGCTTCCGCGAGAACGGCATGACGATGGTCGTCGTCGACCACAACATGGGCGGCCTGATGGAACTCGTCGATCGGGTCGTCGTGCTCAACAACGGCGACTTCCTCGCGGCGGGTACTCCCGAAGAGATCGCCGAGAACGAACGCGTTCAAGAGGCATACCTCGCCGGGGAGGGAATCGAATGACAGATCCGATACTCGAGGTCGACGACCTCAACGTCTACTACGGCAAGTCACACGCACTGAAGGGCGTCTCGCTGTCGATCGATCAGGGCGAAATCTACGGCGTGATCGGGCCCAACGGGGCCGGCAAGACGACCATGCTCAACGCCATCGCCGGGTTCGTCGAGTACGAGGGGACGATCCGCTACGACGGCGCGGACCTCGCTCGCGTGAGCCCCCAACAGATCGTCAGGGACGGCCTGATCTACTGTACCGAGGACCGGGACCTGTTCCCGTACTTCTCGGTCCACGAGAACCTGCTGATGGGCGCGCAGTTCCGCGACGACCGGGATGCGGTCCAGGACGACCTCGCGATGGTCTACGAACTGTTCCCGCGGCTGGACGAACGCCGCGAGCAGGAGGCCGAAACCATGAGCGGCGGCGAACAGCAGATGCTCGCCGTCGGCCGCGCACTCATGAGCGATCCCGACGTGTTGATGCTCGACGAACCCACGCTCGGGCTCGCGCCGGTCATCATCCAAGATATCAGCGACGCGCTCGAGCGGCTCTCCGAGCAGGGGCTGACGATCCTGCTCGCCGAGCAGAACTCGACGTTCGCGCTGCGCCACGCCGACCGACTCTCGCTGATCGAAACCGGCGAGATCGAACTATCGGGAACGTCCGCGGAGTTCCACGACAACGAGTACGTCCGCGAGGCGTACGTCGGCGTTCACTGAGACGGGTTGCTGTAACGATGTACCGGCGCAACCCCGACCGCTCTGGGGTTGCGCCGGCAATGACTTACAGCAGACCGTATGAAGAACCGATTCGCCGCGGACTCCATTTTTCGGTCGGGTCGGCGACGACGGGCGGTGAGGCGAGTGCGTACCGATCCGGAGCCCGTCGGCCACGCCGTGGTACCCGGATCGGGAGCGACGGTCCTGTAAATGCTTGCCGGCCACCTACGTGTCGTCCCGTCGACGCTACCGTATGGTCAAACTCTCGACGATCGTCATCGTCGCCGGCATCGTGATGCTGGTCTTCCCGATTCCGCCGATCGCGAGCGCGCTCGGCGGGGTCGTCGTGATCCTCGTCGGCATCATACTCCGGTTGGTCGCGGGGAAGTGAGGCCGCCGCGGCGATCACCAGTCGCTGTCCGACCGTTCTCGGAGCCGGCTCGAGCGGTCGGACGATGATGCGATCGGGTATGCACTGCCGTTCAGAGATTTCACACAGCTATCAGTAGTCGAACACACCTGCATTAGTGGGCCGACGATTTTATTCGCCGCTGGCCGACGGTCACCTATGCAGACGACTCCGCGGGTACTCGTCGCCGGCGGCGGACTGGCCGGACTGGTCGCCGCGCGCCATCTCGTCGCCGGCGGCGCGGACGTGGCGCTGCTCGAGCGCAGAGAGCGGGTCGGCGGCCGCGTTCGGACCCTCGAGCGCGACGGCTACCGGTTCGATCGCGGTTTTCAGGTCCTCTTTACCGCCTATCCCGCAGTGAAGCGGGAACTCGATCTCGAGGCGCTCGAGTTGCGCCGGTTCGCGCCGGGAGCAACCATCGCGGGACCCGACGGCCGATCGGTGCTCGCGGACCCGCTCCGGGAGCCCGGGACGATCGCAAAAACGCTGTCGAACTCGTTCCTCTCTGCCGGCGACGCGCTCCGGGTCGCCCGGCTCTGGTGGGAGCTTCGCCAGACCGACCCGAACGAACTGTTCGCCGGCGAGGACGGACGAATCGACGCATTCCTCCGCGACCGCGGCTTTTCGGACGCGTTCATCGAGGGCTTCGTCGCACCGTTCTACGGCGGGATCACGCTCGATCGATCGCTCTCGACCTCGAGACACGTCTTCGAGTACACGTTCCGCACTCTCGCGGCGGGCGAGACGGCGGTTCCGGCCGCCGGCATGGGCGCGATTCCGGCCCAGCTCGCCGCCCGCGTTCGCGAGGCCGGCGGCACGATCAGGACGGGAGTCGGCGTCGAGTCAGTCGCGGCGAACGGCGGCGACTCGAGCAGGGAACGCCCCGACACCGACGGCTCCGTCACCGTCGAGACCGACGAGGGGACCGTCGCGGCCGACGCGGTCGTCGTCGCGACCGATCCGCCGACCGCTCGCAACCTCACCGGCGTCGAGTCGATCCCCACCGACGCGCGGGGCTGTGTCACCCAGTACTACGCGCTACCGGACGATATCGACCTCGAGACCGGGCGGCGGCTCCTGTTGAACGCGACCGATCGGGGGCCGAATCACGTCGTGCCCCACAGCGCGGTCGCGCCCGAGTACGCCCCCGACGGGATGGCCCTACTCAGCGCGACCTATCTCGGCGTCCCCGACGAGAGCGACGACGCCTTGGCCGATCGGACGCGAGCGGCCCTCGAGTCGTGGTATCCCGACCGGGAGTTCGACGCGCTCGAGGCGGTCCACACCGAGCGCGTGCCGTTCGCGCAGTTCGAGCAGCCGCCGGGGTTCCGCGACCGGCTGCCCGACGCTCGCGACCCCGCGGGTCCCGTCTATCTGGCCGGCGACTACACGCAATGGTCGTCGATTCAGGGCGCGATGGAGAGCGGACGGGACGCGGCGAAAGCCGTGATCGACGATCTGTCGCGATAATCCGGGCGGAGTCGGACTCGAGTCGTCCCCGTTCGATCGGATCGACTGATGGCTACGCGGCGGTCAGACTCCTTCGATCCCGTGACAGTCCCGCGAGTAGCGGAGAACTATTAAGCGCCGCGAGCCCCCTTCTGGAGACACGGAGACAGCACAGCCATGGCTCTGGACGAACTCCTCGAGGGGACAGCGTTGACCGGGCGGCAGGCGGCGATCATCTTCTTTACCTTTCTCACCCTGATTATCATCGCCGCGCTGATCCTGATCACGTTCAGCGACTTCTTCAGGGACCTGTTCATGTACCGCGACGCGGCCGACCTTCGAGTCGGCGCGCTGGCTCTCGTAGCCGGGCGGTCGGCCCTCGGAAGCCGCGGTCCCTGATTCCGATTTCGGAGGCCGCCGCCGATCGGTACGGACCAATCGCGGCTCACAGCAGCCGCCGACACTGCCCCAGCGGCGGGAACCAAAGCGTCTCGCCGCTCGAGGCGTCCCTGACCGCGGGATAGAAGGCGTCGGGGGTGCGGACGAGCGGCGTCTGGAAGTCCCGGCCGGACATCCCGTTGACCGTCGCCCCGGCGGCGAGGCGGGTAAACGCCGGGAGCACGAGCACGTCCGCACCCTCGTACCGTTCGGGTCCGTAGAGGAAACACGGGCGTTTGCGCCCCTCGATCGATAGCGCCGGGTGATCGTGACCGACGATATAGCGGTCGGCGGCCGTGTCGGGGCGCTCGTGGCCGTGACAGACCACCGTCTCCCCGTCGGCGACCGCGTACTCGGCGGTCGTCTCGCCGTCGAACGCATCCGCGAGCATCGGGTCGTGGTTGCCGGGCGTGACGATCAGTTCGGCATCGGCCCGCTCGACGATTTCTGTAAGGCGATCCAGATCGCGCGCCACGCCGCGGGGAACCCGCGAAAACGAGTGCAACAGATCGCCGGCGACGACGACGGTTTCCGGGGTCGTTTCCGCGAGGAGGTCCCGGAGCCGCTCGAGGCTATCGCTTCCGTCGTCGATCGGCGCGTCGACGCTCGAGGCGGCCGCTTTGCCGAGGTGGACATCGGTGAGGACGAGCGTCTCGGCTGCGGGCAGGAAGACCGCGCGATCGCGGACGGAAAACGGAACGTCGATATCGACATCGGGTGCGGTCATCGCTCCGGTTCGGTGTCGGACTCGGCGTCCGTCATCGCTGTCTCGGACGCCGGCTCCGTCCCGGACGCCGCCGTCGTCGCCCCGCCGTCGGCGCGCAGTTCCTGTCCGAGCGCGTCCGCGAGGTCGTACTCGGTGCCCGTCAGGATGTAGAGCACGTCCTCGAGGGGCTCGAGGACTTCGGGGAGAATGCGGACGACGAGGTAGGTGATCCCCAGCAGGGCGACGATCGACAGCGATTGGGCGATGAAGTTGTGGGCGACGATGTAGGACGTGCGGTCGGCGGGGGCACCCATGAACTCCGTGACGACGTAGACGAGGGCGTCCTGCTGGAACCAGCCCCACGGCGAGGCGAGCCCGATGAAGACGTTCCGGACGAGGTTGAGGAACCAGATGACGCCGATCGCGAGCGCGAAGGCGGTCGCCTTCCGCTCGAGCGGCGCTTTGACGGCGGCGATGAGGCCGCCGAAGATGGCCATGCTCCCGATACCGGTACAGGCTGTGATGATGTAGGTGGTCCGGCCGGTCACCGTCTCGTTCGGATCGAAGTCGAACTTGCTCACGTAGCCGTTGCTCCCCTCCGTAAGCCCGGGACTGTGACCGAGCAGTTCCATCCCGAAGTGGGTCTGGGACGCGGTCGTCTCGATCAGCCACGTGCGAACGACCGGAATCGTCTCGACCGGCAGGTAGATCAGCCCCATGATCGCGACCGCTTTCGAAAGCAACAGGAGCGACTCGCGGCCCTGAAAGAGCAGATACCCGGTATAGACACACAGCGGCAGCGCCGCTATCGTTAACAGGGTCTCGATCGGGCTCTTGACCTCGAGATAGTAGTGGGGGGTGAGCGTGACCCAGAAGACGCCGAAGACGACCCACGCGCCCGCAGCGAGGTACCGCGCCGGATCGACAGCATCGAGCCACTCGAGGACCATCGCGGTTACGAACGCGCCGATCGCGAGCCACGCGAGCGCGTCCGACAGGGTGATCGAGCCGATACTCGCGAAGAGAGGCGTCGCGGGTCCCGCCGCGACGTCGACGACTGCGTCGGGAATCGCGGTCGTCGCTGGTAGGGCCGGCATACTCACGTGAATCCGACGAACTCTCCCGCTATCAACTTGACGCCTCGAGACTATCGCCGATTCTGAGAGGGAAGTATCGCCGATTCGGCGGCCGACAGTCGCGCATTCGGCGGCCGGACGGAGCGCGACCGCGTACCTTTTTGCAACGCTCTCGAAAAGGCTAGCCATATGGTCGACGTCCTCGACAACAAGCGGGCCGCGACGCGATTTCGGATCCTCGTCCAGATCGCCGAGCGCCAGCCCGCGGTCAGCCAGGGGGAGATCGCCGGGGAAGTCGGCGTGACGAGTCAGGCCGTCAGCGAGTACATCCGCGAACTCGTCGACGACGGTCTCGTCGAGAAGGAAGGCCGATCGCGCTATCGCGTCACCCGCGAGGGCGTCGACTGGCTCTTTCGGGCCGCGGACGACGTCCGGCGGTTCGCGGACCACGTCACCGGGGACGTGCTGGGCGCGATGAGCGAGGACGCCTATATCGCGACCGAGGATATCGAGGAAGGCGAGACCGTCTCGCTGTCGGTCGAAGACGGCCTCCTCCACGCCGCGCCGGGCAGCGAGGGTCCCGCGACCGGTATCGCGACCACCGACGCCGCGGCCGGCACCGACGTCGGCGTCACCAGCTTCGAGGGTGTCATGGAACTCGATCCAGGATCCGTCACCGTCCTGCAGGTCCCCTCGATCCGAACCGGCGGGAGCCGTGCGATCGACGACGAAACCGTCACCGAGGCCTGCGACGAGGCCGACGTCGTCGTCGCCGCCGGCGTCGAAGCCGTCGTCGCCTGTCGGCAGGCCGGCACCGATCCCGACGTCACCTTCGCCGTCGGCGACGTCGCGGCCGACGCCGCAAATCACGGCCTCGAGGTGACCGCCGTCGCCACGACCGACGCCGTCGGCCGGGTCACCGACGCGCTTCGGGACGCAGACGTCTCCTACGAAGTACTCGAGGGATAACCACCGGTCTCGTCGGCGTATACTCACTGCTCGAGCGGCGTGACGAACGTCTCCCTGCCAATGACTTTAGGTAGAATTCCTTTCCCGTCACGGCCGCTTTCTCGGACTGAGGTTGCGAATGGAACCCTCCGACGCGTACAGAGTAATCGCCAGTGTCGACCGACAGTATCTACTCCACGAACTCGTCGAGCACGGCGGAGAGAGTAGCGTGAGAGACCTCGCGCGGAGGGTCGCCATCCGACGACATCGGACCGACAGCGCGAACATCTCCGAGACGGAGATCGATCGGGCTCGCCTCAGACTGGTCCACATCCACCTGCCGCAGTTACTCGAGCGGGACGTGATCGACGTCGACTGGAACGACGGCGCGGTCGCGCTCGCCGAGGATGACCGCGTCGACCCGCTGCTCGAGGCGGCCGAAGAGGTCGCGCAGTGGCCGCCGGAACCGCAACTGCCACAGCGGTCGGAGTCCGAGGCGTAGCGCGGTGTATCCACTGATCGAGTGACCAGTGTCTCGACCACCGTTCCGAGTGCCGCGACGACCGGAAGTGCCGAACGAACGAGACGCTTAGCCGATGTACCGCAGGTCGTCGTCGGTCGGCACGTCCATCTGCTGTTGCTGTTCCATCTCTTGGATCTTGCCGATGACTTCCTCCATCTCGTCGGCCCGCTCGTCCAAGGACTCGTAGTCGAGTTCGAAGCCCAGCACTGCCTCGAGCACCTCGAGGACCGCGCGAGCGCTCTTGGGGTCGACGAGGTAGCCGCTGGTCTCGCCCATCAGGCAGGTCGCGTCGAAGCCGCGGCGCTCGCCGAGTCCGAGCAAGAGTCCGGAGACGCCGACGATACCCCCCGCCGGCTCGTCTTCGCGGAACTCGACGCCCGCGTCCTCGAGTGCCTCGAGCAGCGACTCGTCGCTGACGGCCCCGACGACGGCGTACTCGTCGATGAGTTCGCCGGTCGGAACGCCCCCGAGCGCGTACACCTCGGTCGCGCCGAACTCCTCGGCGACGTCGAGGAAGGCGTCGGTCAGCGTGTAGTGGCCCTCGTTGCTCTGGGCCTGATGATCGCCGGTCAGCAAGAGGAGGTCACGGCCGTCGGGCACCTCGACGGCGTGAATCTCCGCGCAGGTCAGCGTCGAGACGCCGTCTTCGACGCTCACCTGCGGCGGGAACTCTTGGGAATAGATTCGCCGTACGAGCGTGCTCTCACCCTCGAGTTCCTCGAGCAGGTGCTCGACGGCGAGGTTGCCGACGTGCCCGACTCCCGGCAACCCCTCGACGAGGACGGGGTCGTCCAGTTCGACCTCGGCGACTGCGTCGATCTCGAGTTCGTCCATACCGTATCAGCGGCGGCGACGTTTAAGAGCGCGTCGGTACTCGCCGTACGGATCGTTCGGATTGAACGGTGCCGGGGCGCTGTTCGCCGTTTCGGCACCGCAGTCGGGGCAGGTCGCAGAAAGGGTATACACCGGGCTGTCGTGGGCCTCGCGCCACGCCGAGCAGACCCGGATGTCGGATTTCATTATTCGTCGTCGGTCCGGCGCTCGCGGTGGTACTGCCCGGAGCCACCCTGGTCCTCGATCGCGACGACCGCTCGCTGTGCGCTCTCCTCGAGCTGGGATTCGGCGGTCTTGTAGTTGGGCGCCTGCACTTTGATTCGGTACTCGGGTGCGCCGACGTAGCTCACTTCGAGGTCGACTTCCTCGGGCACCTCACCGTTGCCCTCGGCGGCTTCCAGCGCCTCACGGATCCCGTCGACGCCGGTCTCGGTCGGGTTCTCGAGGTCGACGTAGCCGGTGACGTTGACGTACGGCACCGAGACGTTCTCGCGAGCTGTCTCGACGATCGCGTCGATTTCGTTCTCCTCGAGATCGGTGTCCTCGAGGGCCTCCTCGCCGTGAATCGCGGCCTGCTTGAAGCCCTCGTAGAGTCCGCCGTGGATGCCGATCAGTTCGTTGGCGATCGCCGTGTAGTCCTCGTCGTCGATCTCCTCGCCGAAGGCGAGTTCCATCCAGTTGTCGGCCTTCTGCTCGTTTTTCCACTCCTGAATCTTGTCGGAGCGCTGGTGGTCGTTGACGTCTTTCAGCGAGAGGTCGATCTGCTGGGACCCCTCGTCGACGTCTAAAACCTTACAGACGGCGATCTGGCCCTCGCGGACGTGATCGCGAACGTTCTTGATCCAGCCGCTCGCGACTTCGGAGATGTGGATCAGGCCGCGCTTGTCCTCGTACTCCTCGAGATCGACGAAGACGCCGAAGTCTTCGATTTCGTCGATCTTGCCGACGACGAGTTCGCCGGGTTCGGGCCAGCCGCTGTACTTCATCGTGACTCGACTGTCTCGAGGATCTCGTGTTCGATCTCGGCTTTGCCACCGGTCGGTCGCACGAGCGTCGTCCCGCAGACGGCGCAGGCGACCTCGGAGGAGGCCTTGCCGAAGACGGTCTGTTCGTTCTCGCAGTCACTGCATCGAACGTTGTAGAAATTTCCTGCCATTGGAATCACTCCTGGAACTCGAGTCGGCCGGTACGCCATCCCTCGCGGAGATGGGCCTTGCCACACTCGCTGCAGCGGTATTTGAGGTCGGTCTTCTTCGTCGGCTTTTCGCCGACCGGCACCTTCGAGAAGCGACCGGAGTTACCGATGCTCGAGGTGCTCCGACGGGTGCGGCGAGCGTCCCACTTGAGACCACTCGAGCGGCCCGTTCGGGACTTTTCGACTTCGTGTTCGTGGTGTTCGTTGCAGTGCGGACAGTACGTATTGAATCGGCGTGGCATCTGCATAGTTATCTCACTTGCCGTGGGCTAAGATAGCGCTGTTTAAAACCCGTTTGGTTCGTCGTCGTTCGTTCCCGCCGGCTGTCGTGTTGGATCGCTCTCGGCGGTCGCCGCTGTCGCTCGCTCCGAAGCGTTTAATCCGCTCTCCTGTGAAGCGTGAGCCATGAAGCAGCTCATCATCCACGGCGATCCCGGGATCCGAAACGGGGCGATCATCCAGTACGAAGGGGAGGAGGTGGTCTGTTTCGGGATCAACAGAAACGGCGAGTACCACGGTCCCGAGCGGGTACAACTCTGGTGTACCGTCGGCTCCGAGGACGAGTACGAGGACTACGAGAAACGGAACTTCACGCCGCACTTCCTCGATGTCGACCGCGCCGACGCCGAGGACATCGACGTCGTGCAACCGAAGAGCGATCTGGCAATCTAACGGCCGACTCTTGATCGCGACGGCGATTCCACGCGCCGATTTTCCGACCCGTGTTCGACCGACGCCCGTTTTCTGAGCCAGCGGCCGACTGACCGAGCCCGCCGACCGAAACGGTATCCCGCGGATAGTCACGATATCTGATGTTTTTACACATCAATCGCAAGAGGGAAAACGAAGCCGTCGACAGTAGACGATACTCTCGAGGCCGAACCGACGATGAGTAAGTCCCTCTCAGAGGCCGTCCGAACGCGGATTCGCGCGCTCCGCTCGACGGCACGGTTTAGTCAGTTCGTCGGTGTCGGCACCGTCGGGGCGACGGTCGACAACGTCGTGCTCTTTCTACTGGTCCAACGGACGGGGCTCGGACTTGCGTGGGCGAAACTCATCGCTTGGGAACTCGGCATCGTGGTCATCTTCGTGATCAACGAACAGTGGACGTTCTCGAGCCACGGCGAGGACGGGATCGGACCCCTCGGACGGCGGTTCATACGTTCGAACGCGGTTCGATTCGGCGGATTACTGGTTACGCTTGCCGTGCTAACGGTGCTGACCGAGCAGTTCGGCGTCTGGTTCATGGCGGCGAACGTGATCGGGATCGCCGTCGGCTTCTTCGTCAACTACACCTGTGAGAGTCTCTATACGTGGCAGGTCCATCAGGAGTAGCGGTAGAAATCCGCATACGGCGTCCGAATCATAACCCTTAACTAGCACACTCGGGTATGATGTGGTAGCGGGATGGGATAGCCAGGAGATTCCGGCGGGCTCATAACCCGCAGACCGGTAGTTCAAATCTACCTCCCGCTATACTTTCGCTGCGAGCAAATACGCGAGCAGCGAGTATAGCACAGTAGTGGATTTGAATCAGGGAGCAGCTTTGCTGTGACCGTGGTTCAAATCTACCTCCCGCTATGTTTTGGCGCAAACAAATCCGTGAGCGCCATCCATAGTATAATGGTAGTTTGTACTAGGGAGCAGTTTCGCTGCGACCGTGGTTCAAATCTACCTCTCGCTGTCCTTTTGCTGTGAGCAAATACGCCGAGTAGTGAACTCTCGTCCTCGAGTCCGTCAGCACTCGGTCTCGAGAGGCCTGGGTCGAGACTCGCCGGAAGCGGTTATGAAGAGTATCAGAGCCAAACTAAACAGGAATAGCGTTGAAAGGCGTTTATCCCCTACATCCCATATGAATCCAGAGCGAGGGAGTAACGCGGTCGTCGCGGACGGTGGCACGGCGTTTCTGACGGAGCGAGATCCGGAGGAATCGACGACGGAGGCGATCTCCCGGAGTATCGCCGCGGTAAAGGGGGTTCCCGAAACGGACCTCGATCCGCTGTACTCGAAAATCGAACTGGAAGCGCTGGAAACGATGGTGCGACACGCCGACGAACGCGGCCGCTCGGTGCAGGTCGAGTTCACGGTCGACGAGTACACGGTGCTCGTACGCGGTGACGGGGAGATACGAATACGTCCCGATGACGCCGGTGGATATCGGTGAGCGATGCGAACCGGGATCTTCGGAAACGCGCGGCGACACGAAAGAAGCTGAGCTGACGGAGCCCCGTCTTAGTCGACGATTTCGATCTCGGTTCGGTCGACGAGCCCTCGGTCGTCGGCGTCCGGACGAGTGATCCCCACGTCGATCGTGTACCGTCCAGGATCGACGGGCTCCCACTCGTCGTCGGCGACCCGAATTCGCTGTGGCCACTCCCGTCGGAACCGTTTCCGCTCGCTTCGGGCGAAGGAAAACGCCGCCGGGCGATCGGGAACCGCTCGAGGGATCCGCGAGGCGTTCCGCAGGCCGTCGATGGCCCAGTACCAGCGGTTCGGCGATTCGGTTCGGATGCGGATCGGGAACGGGAGCCGATTGCGAAACTCGACGGTGATTTCGACCGGGTCACCGCGCTCGTACCGTCGCTTATCCGTGGAGACAGCGACGCTGAGTCCGCGGTGGCGCAGCGCCAGCGGGGTGAACGCGTGGCTGAACGCCGTCCAGTCGATCGTTCGCGGCCCGCGTGCGTCGCCGCCCTCACGTTCCGGAGTGAACGGGTCGTCGTCCGCGCGCTCGAGCGCGCGTGAATCGTAGATCCGTCTCATGGCTGGCTCCCTCGCGAGGAGTGGTCGCCGCGCTCGGCCGTGGTGTCGGTTTCGGCGTCGTCCGCCTCGTACCGGTCGTCGAACCGGTGACAGGCGATCGGGTGGTGGTCCGGACCCGCCGACAGCGCCGGGTCGCTCGTCTCGCAGGGCGTTTCGAACGCCGACGCGAGGCGCTCGCGTGCGGCGTCGAGGTCGCCGGCCGCGGCGGCCTCGAGCGCGTCCAAAAGCGCGGCCTCCGCATCGGGATCCTGCAGTCGTCGGGGGATGTCGTAGGCCTCCCTGAGTGTCGCCGTGAGATCCTCGCTCCGGTCGGGCCGAGAGCACAGCGCCTCGAGCCCCGCATCCGGGTCCGCGTCGGCGAGTCGGGTTCGAAGCGTCATGACCGCGCGGAACGCGTCTTCCTCGAGGTCGTACTCCGCGGGCGGGATGACCCGCGGACAGCGGGTGTGGAACCGACAGCCCGAGGGCGGGTCGGTCGGCGACGGGACGCTCCCCTCGAGGACGATCCGGTCGCCCGCCCAGCAGGGGTCGGGTTCGGGGATGGCCGACAGCAGTGCCTCGGTGTAGGGGTGAGCGGGTGAGTCGAAGACCTCGGCGGTCGTCCCAGTTTCGACGAGTTTGCCGAGATACATCACGGCGACCCGGTCGGCGACGTGTTCGACGACCGAGAGATCGTGGGCGATGAAGAGGTAGGAGAGGTCGAACCGCTCCTGCAGGTCGGAGAGTAGATTGAGAATTCCGGCCTGCACAGAGACGTCGAGCGCGGACACGGGCTCATCACAGACGATAAGCGACGGTTCGACCGCGAGCGCGCGGGCGATGCCGATCCGCTGGCGCTGCCCGCCCGAGAACTCGTGGGGGTACCGGCTCGCGTGGTCGGCCCGGAGCCCGACCGTCTCGAGCAGGTCCCGAACGCGCTCGTCGCGTCGCTCCGGCGGCACGATGTCGTGGACTGAGAGGGCTTCGCCGACGATTTCGCCGACCGTCAGTTGCGGGTTCAGGCTGGCCGTCGGGTTCTGGAAGACGTACTGGATCTCGGTTCGCAACTCCCGCAGTTCCCCTCGAGAGCAGTCCGACAGGTCGGTCCCGCGGTACGCGACCGTGCCGCCGGTCGGCTCGAGCAGTCCAAGCAGCGTCCGGCCGAGCGTCGTCTTGCCGCAGCCGCTCTCGCCGACCAGCCCGAGCGTCTCACCTTCGCGGATCTCGAGGTCGACGCCGTCGACCGCCCGGACCGTTTGATCGCGGCCGAGCAACCGATCGAGGAGTCCGTCGGCGGTCGTGTAGTGTTTCTCGAGGTCGGTCGCCCGGAGGAGCGGCTCGTCGTCGGTCGCGGTCATCGCGTCTCACCCCCGCGGTCTCGGTCGGATCGCTCGGTCGACGGCTCGTCTCGTACCCGCACCTCGTAGTCGAGTCCCTCCTCGAGGTCGCCGGTGTACTCGAGGCAGGCGGCGAGGTGGGCGTCGGGCGCTGCCTCGGCCGCCGACGTCTCCGAGTCCGTCTCGACGAGCGGCGGACTGCGTCTGGCACACGCGTCCTCGGCGTAGGGACACCGAGGGTGAAACCGGCAGCCGGTCGGCGGATCGACGAGCGACGGGACTGTACCGGGGACCGTCGTAAGACGCTCGCGGTCGTCGCCGAGCCGGGGGATCGAGGCCAGCAGCCCGACGGTGTAGGGATGTTTGGGGTCGTAGTAGAGCTCCTCGACCGGCGCGCGTTCGACGATCTCCCCGGCGTACTGCACCAGCACCCGATCGCACAGCTCCGCGACGATCCCGAGGTCGTGGGTGACGAGTTGGATCGCCGTGTCCGATTCCCGCGCGAGGTCGTCGAGCAACTCGAGGATGCCGGCCTGGACGGTGACGTCGAGCCCGGTCGTCGGTTCGTCGCAGACGAGGAGGTCGGGATCGCAGGACAACGCCATCGCGATGACGACCCGCTGTTGCATCCCGCCGGAGAACTCGTGCGGGTAGTCCGCGTACCGCGCGGCCGGCTCCGGAATGCCGACCCGCTCGAGGAGGTCGATCGCTCGGTCGCGAGCCGCACGGTCGGACACGTCCTCGTGGGCGCGGATCGCCTCGGCGATCTGTTCCCCGACGGTGTAGACCGGGTTGAGCGCCGCGTCGGCGTCCTGAAACACCATCGCGATCTCGTCGCCCCGAATCCCCCTGAGTTCGTCGGTCGAACACTCGAGGAGGTTCCGGCCGTCGAGGCGGATCTCGCCGCCGACGATCTCGCCGGGCGCTCGAATCAGGCGCAGCAACGCGAGGCTGGCGACGCTCTTGCCGGCCCCGCTCTCGCCGACCAACCCGACCGCCTCGCCCCGCCGGATCTCGTAGCTGATGCCGTCGACCGCCCGGACCACGCCGTCGTCCGTGTAAAACTGGACGGTGAGATCCTCGACCTCGAGCAGCGCCATCAGCGCATCCGCCTCCGGTCGTCGCTCACGTCTCGGTGGGGATCGAGCGCGTCGTTGATCCCGTCGCCCACGAGGTTGATCGCCAGCACGAACAGGAAGATCGCGAGCCCGGGGAAGGCGGTGACGTGCCAGTGGCCCTGCGCGAGCGAGTCCCGACCCCGCGAGAGCATCGCGCCCCACTCGGCGCTCCCGGGCTCGAGACCGAGTCCGAGGAAGCCGAGCGCCGCCGCGGCGAGGACGACCGTCCCGACGTTTAACGTCGCCTGCACGACGACCGGCGCGATGGCGTTCGGAACGACGTGTCGCCGGATGATGGTCCGATCGGGGACGCCGAGCGCGCTCGCGGCCGTCACGTACTCGCGTTCGCGGACCGAGAGGATTTCACCGCGCAACAGTCTGGCGTAGCCGATCCAGCCGGTGACGACGAGTGCCAGCACCACCGTCCAGAACCCCCCGCCGAGGATCGGGATCGGCTCGAGGATCGGGACGATCGCGATTGCGAGCACCAGAAACGGGAAGGCGTAGAGCACGTCGACGATCCGCATAACGACCTCGTCGACCCAGCCGCCGAAATACCCCGCGATCGCCCCGAGGGGAATCCCGACGCCCAGCGCCAGTAGGACGGCGACGAGGCCGATTCCCAGCGTGTAGCGCCCGCCGACGAGGATCCGGGCGAACTGGTCTCTCCCGGCCCAGTCGGTGCCGAAGGGATGGTCCCACGAGGGCGGCGCGTTCGCTGCCCCGACGGCCGGCCGGGACGGATCGTGCGGGGCCAGCGAGAACGGCTGAAGGGTGATCGTGTACTCCGCCGTCGAGACCTCGATCGGCCGGGCGAAGATCGCGAGCACCGCCATGCCGACGATGACTGCCAGTCCGACCATCGCCGTTCGATTCCGGCGAAACCGGTGCCACGCGTCCGCGAGGCGGTGGCGCTCCGTTCCCTCGAGTGTGGATTCCGCCGGCTCCGTCGCTCCCGTTGCCCCAGTCGCCCCCGTCGGTGATTGGGGTCCCGCATCGGTACGCTCAGGAGAGCCGTCACTGTCGCGCTGCGACGAGTCGGCGTCGTCGAAGCCGACGATGCGAATCCGGCCGCGTTCGGTGGTGGGTCGTCGGTCACTCATAGTCAGTATCGAATGCGGGGATCGAGGACGGCGTAGACGATGTCGACGAGCAGGTTCACGAGGACGATCGAGACGCCGATGACCAGCACGGCGGCCTGAATGACCGGGTAGTTTCGCTGCAGGATCGACCGGACCAGCAGCCGCCCCATGCCCGGCCACGAGAAGATCTGTTCGACGACGACGGCACCGTCGACCAGAAACGCCAGCTGGAGGCCGGCGACGGTCACGACCGGGAGCAGGGAGTTCCGCAGGACGTGTTTCAGGATCACCGTTTGCTCGCGGAGCCCCTTGGCGCGTGCGGTCCGGACGTATCCCGCCTCGAGCTCCCGCAGCATCGACGAGCGGAGCAAGCGCGTGACGAGCGCGGCCGAGGCCGTTCCGAGCGTGATCATCGGCAGGAGCATGAACTTCGCCATCGCGAGGCTCGCGAGCGGCGCGTCCGGCGGGATCACCCGGAACCACCCCAGCCGGACGCTGAAGACCAACAGGAGGACGAGGCCGAGCCAGAAATTCGGCGTCGCGATCCCGGCGAGGGCGGCGACCCTACTGAGTTCGTCGGCCGGTTCGCCCCGCTTGACCGCGGCGACGATGCCCGCCGGGACCCCGATCGCGAGCGCGAGCAGCCACGCGGCCCCGCCGAGCGCCAGCGTCGCGGGAAGCCGCCGTCCGATCGTCGCCGCGACGCTCCGCCCGGTGACCGGCGACCGCCCGAACTCGAGTGCGAGGGCGTCCCGCAGCCAGAGCACGTACTGTTCCCACACCGGCCGATCGAGGTGGTACTCGGCCCGGATCGAGGCCTCGGTCTCGGGGCTCACAGTCTGGTAGCCGATGATCGCGTCGACCGGATCGCCCGGCAGCGCGTGCAGAAACGAGAACGTCAGGACGGTCACGCCCAGGAGGACCGGAACGGCGACCAGCAGCCGCGTGAGGACGTATCTCCCGAGGGACATCTATGGGTCAGTCCGGACGGACGTATTCGTCGGCGATTCGCTCTCGAAACCCCTCGTCGGCGTACGTCTCGAGCAGCGGTGAGATCGGCGTGTAGGTCGGCTGCCCGTGCCCGTGATAGACGTTCTCGACGATTGCCTCGCGGGGGATCAACATGTTACAGCCCCGGCGGACCTGCTCGTCGGTAAACGGCTCGCGATAGAGCGGGTAGATCACCAGATCGAACCCGCCGCCGACGTGACGATCGACGCCGTACGCGTCGTCTTCGCCAAGTTCGGCGAGACTCGCCGACGACACGCCGTCGCTGAAGTCGATATCGCCGGCCTCGAGCGCGCCCTGTCGAGCGGCCGCCTCCGTGATGATCTCGAGGGTCACGGTTTCGATCGGTGCCGGGGCCGGGACCGTCTCGTCGCCGTCGAACCAGTAGTCTTCGAACCGCCTCAGCCGCCAGTGATCGCCCGCCCGGTAGTCGTCGAACCGATAGGGACCGGTTCCGACCGGCCGTGACGCGAGGTCGAGGTCGCCGTCGATCGCCGCCATCGGGACGATCGGGAGGTCGAACAGTCGCCGTTCGAAGGGGCCGTACTTCCGCCAGCAGCGGACGTCGATCGTGTAGTCGTCGACGATCTCGCTGCCGTCGTACCAGTCGGTGACGTCCGACTCCCTGGCTTCGCCCTCGTAGCGTTCGAACGAGCCCTTGACGTGTGCGGCGGTCAGTTCCTCGCCGTTGTGAAAGCGGACGCCTTCTCGGAGGGCAACCCGGTAGGTCGTCGAATCGAGTTGCGTCCAGTCCGCGGCCAACACCGGTTGGACCGTCCCGTCGAAATCGACGCCCGTCAGCCCCTCGTAGACGAGTTGCGTCGCCCGACTCGAGGCGGTGTCGTTCATCGAGACCGGATCGGTGGTCGAAACGTCGCCGCCGAGATCGCCGACGAACTCGTCGCCGTCCTCGAGATCGGTGTAGACGCCCGCCCACGGAGCATAGATCGCGGTGTAGGTCCCGGACTCGAGCGGATACGCCCGCCAGCCGCTGACGCTGTCGGCGTCCCAGACGTGTGCCGCTTCGCTCACGCGGACGAACGACGCCGGGGAGTCGGCGACCAGTTCCTCCTGTAACTGCTGGTAGATCTCGACCCGCTCGTCCGGGGTCGTCTCCTCGAGGCCGTCGTCGATGTATCCGTCGACGGTCTCGCTGGCGTAGTGGTTGATGTTGAGCCCGGTGGGCGTGTGATTGTCGGAGTGAAACAGCGTATTGACGTAGTCGTCGGGGTCCCAGCCGCCGGTCCAACTGACGATGAAGAGGGCGTTTTCCTCGTCGTCGGCCGCCGCGTTCAGCATCTCGAGATAGGTCGTCCACTCGTATTCGCTGATCGAGATATCGAAGAAACCGGTGTCCTCGAGTTCGGTCGCGAGGAGTTGTGCGAACCGGCTCCGCTCGGTGTCTTCGGTGATCGCGATCGTCGTCTCGAACGGCGGCTCGATGCCGGTCGCCTCGAACCCCGTCTGAATCAACTCCTCGGCCGGGCCGTCGGCTTCGATATCGTTACTGCGAACACAGCCCGCCAATCCGGCGATACCGGCCGTGCCCACGCCCTTCAGCAGCGACCGCCGCCGCAGGCGATGGCGGTCACTCGGCCCGACGGGGTTCTCTGCCATCGCTACGAGGTTCAAATCGTGGCGACATATTCCTTGTGATGGCGAAACACATTAGTTGAAAACCGAATGCGTCCGGTACAGCCGAGACTCCGTCTCCGTCGAAGATACAACGGAACGGAATATCGGGAGACGTGCTATGCGTTGGGCCGAGAAACGAGTGGGTCGTACGCTTCGTGTTCGAACGTACCGAGAATCGTCCCGTCTATCGTCTTGACGTGGGTGTACAGGACGCCTTCGTCCGCCCAGACGGTCGGCACGCGCCATATCGTATTCACGACTTACAGCCGTTGGACCACCGATAGTGAGAAAGCCGACCGGATCTGAACGGGGGAGATCGGACCGAACCGAGAACTGTCAGTGGTCGCCGTCTTCGTCGACGATAACGACCTCGCCGTCGACGACGTCGACGTTGATCAGTGTCTTGACGTCGTAGCCCGCGTCGTCGACCTTGTTCTCGCCGCCGACCTTCTTGATGACCGCGACCGTGTCGATGACCTCGGCGCCGATCTCGTCGAGGGCCTCGAGCACCGACGCGAGCGTGCCGCCGGTCGAGAGCACGTCGTCGAGCACGAGCACGCGCTCGCCCTCGCGGACGTCGTTGATGTACATCTCGTTCTCCGAGTAGCCGGTCTTCTGAGAGATCGCGACCTCGTCCTCGAGGCCGTACTGGCGCTTGCGGATGACCGTCAGCGGAATGTCGGTCATCAGGGAGACGGCCGTCGAGATGTGAATGCCCATCGCCGCGGGCGTGACGATCCGGTCGACGTTCTCGAGTTCGGCCTTCCGGATGATTCGGATGACGATCTCCCGCAGGAGCGTCGGATCGAGCTTCGGGACGCCGTCGCTGATCGGGTGAACGAAGTAGTGATAGCCGTTCTTCTCGATGATCGGCGCCTCGAGGAGCGACTGCTTCAGTTGATCCATGTCGTAGGTCGGTCGGTACCGGAGTAAAAGTTGACGATACGAGCGAAGTGGCGCCACCTGCGAACGTCCCGCATTCGCCGCGGCGGGTCGGAGCGGTTCGGCACCGACTCGAGTCGATACGCTCGTTTTCGCGCCCGCAAGGCGGCCGAATCGATCGGGTCTCGAGCGCAGTCGGCGCTACTTGTCGGTCCCGTAGCTGAGTTCCGGCGGCTGATCGCCGTGGCCGAGGCGCATGTTCCGTTCGTGGTAGACGTGTGCGACCGCGGTGAGCGTGAACGTGACCGCGACGACGGCCACCCACGACAGGTTCGACAGGATCGTCAGCGGATAGATCCCCAGCCAGAGCGCGGCGACCAGCGCGCAACTGATCGCGCCGAGCGAGAGGTACAGTTCCCGCCACGCGAACTCGCGGCCGGGGACGATCTCGAGGTAGACGCTGATGTCCCGCGTTCGTTCGGTCCCCTCGATGACGCCCCGATCGGAGTCGAAACGGAGGATCCCGGCCGTATCCATCTTCGGGAGATGGGTTTGCTGGAGTGTCGTATAGACGCGTTTGCGCTGTTCCGGGGTGACGCCCTCGAGGGTCGTGTCGTACTCCCACGCGGCGACCTGCTGGGCCAGATCACCGAGTTCGACGGGTCGGTGGTCCTGCTTGAGGTACTGGAGGACGTAGCGCCGTCGCTGGTTCCGGAGGACTTCGAATATCTCGCCTTTGGAGAGCGATTCGTTCGTATCGGACGTGTCGCCGTCGGCGTCTGGGGTGTCGGCGTCGGCATCGGCCTCACCACCCTCGTCGGCCGCGGTGGCGTCGTCGGGTTGCTGTCGTTGTGCCACCTCGATCACCTCAAATTGCCGGCTACCGGCGCCGTCGCACGAAGATCCGCATCCGGTCGTCTATCCATTACGTCGGTCGGATGAACCCCACCCATATAATTCTCCTGACGGCCCGCCCGCTCAGTCGGCCGCCGCGGAACCGCACACCGCGGCGATCGAGTCGGCGATTTCGCCGCCCAGCCCCGCCTTCGTCCCCTCGTAGCGGGCGGCGTCGGTCGCGTGGACCAGCAGCGCCGACGTTTCCGCCGCACCCATCACGCTCGCGTCGTTGGCGACGACGAAGGCCAGCCCGGCCCGTTCGAGCGTCTCCCTCGCCCGCTGGATCATGGCCCCCTCGTCACCGGACGTTTCGGTCTTGAAGCCGACGATGGGGAGGTCGGGGTGCTCGGAGCGGATCTCGTCGATGAGCTTCGGGGTCGGCTCGAGCTCGAGCGTGAGCCGCTGTCCCGAACGGATCTTCTCGTCGCTCGTCTCGACGGTGTAGTCGCCGATCGCGGCCGCCGAGACGAGCGCGTCGGCCTCGGCGCAGGCCTCGCGGGTCGCGTCGAGCATCTCCGCAGCGCTCTCGACCGCGCGGACATCGGCGTAGGGGACCGCCGGCCCGTCGTGGACGAGCGTGACAGCTGCCCCGCGGACGTAGCAGGCCTGCGCGACCGCGCGGCCCATCTTCCCCGACGAGCGGTTCGTGATGATCCGAACGGGGTCGATCGACTCGCTGGTCGCCCCGCTGGTGACGACGACGTGCTCGCCCTCGAGCGGCCGGTCGCCGGCCGCGCGGGCCGTCTCGCAGACGATCGCCTCCTCGCTGGCGATCTTGGCCTTCCCCTCTTCGAGGCGCGGGTCGACGAAGTCGACGCCCCACCCCTCGACGGTCTCGATGGCCTCGAGCACGCCGGGGTGGTCGTACATCGGTTCGTGCATGGCCGGCGCGATCACGACCGGCGTCTCGGCGCCGAGCGCGGTCGTCGCACACGTGGTGACCGGCGTGTCGTCGACGGCACCGGCGATCTTCCCGACGGTGTTGGCCGTCGCGGGCGCAATCACGAACACGTCGGCCCAGCCGTCGTAGCCACAGAGGTCGACGTGTTCGACGCTCCCCGTGATCTCCGTGACCACCTCGTTCTCGGTCGCGAACTCGACGGCCCACGGGTGGATGATCCCCTGCGCGCTGTCGGTCATCACTCCGCGAACCGCCGCACCCTGCCGCCGCAACTCGTGGGCCAGTTCGACCGTCTTGACGGCCGCGATCGACCCCGTCACCCCGAGCGCGACGTTGACTCCCTCGAGCATTCAGTCACAGTTCGCGCGTGGTCGGTTTATCAGTACCGCCATCGGCGTCAC
Organism: Natrinema sp. LN54; assembly: GCF_052439245.1. Lineage (NCBI taxonomy): Archaea > Methanobacteriati > Methanobacteriota > Halobacteria > Halobacteriales > Natrialbaceae > Natrinema > Natrinema sp. LN54. Next base: position 318,888 of record NZ_JBQVRP010000002.1, on the reverse strand, counting down.
CGTCGGCGTCGACCCCGGCCGCGGGCGCGGCTCCGGCGGCCGCCGGCGTTTCGACGCGGTCGCTCCGAGAGAGCGCCTCGAGCGAGACGCTCGACTCGGTTAGAACACCGCCGCGAAGCCGCCGACCACGCCCAGCGTGACGACGAGCCGGCCGAGGCTGCCGAGGAACGTCGCGAGCGCGAACTTCGGATAGTCCTTCTCGAGGATAGCGAAGGCGTATATCGAGATCGTATCGGGGAAAAACGGGACCGAAAGGGCGATCGCGAGCCCGCCGTAGCCGTACTTCTGTGCAAGTCGGACCGACCGGACCTCCGACCACGCGAGGACGTCCCACCGGGACTCGCGCAACCACCGCTCGATCGGTCCGGATCGCTTGACCTCCTGTCCGAGGTGAAACGCGACCACGCTTCCGGCGGCCTTCCCGGTCGCGCTGACGAGCATGATACTCGAGAGGCGGAGCCACGGCGGGAAGCCGAGATCGAGCGGCGCGAGGAGGACGACTTCGCTGGGACCCGGGAGCGCGAACGCGATCAGAAACGAGTAGCCGAAGATGATACCCATGCCGGGCCAGCCGGTGGCGGACTCGACGAGTGCCTCGCCGCTGCCGGTGAGGACACCGCCCAGTGCATCGAACGCGAGAATCGGTGTGAGCGAGAGTGTTTCGATCATTATCGAAATTTCGGTCGGGCAGGTCGCGGTCGGTTCGCGGGTCGCGCGGCGCCGGGCGGGAGCCGGTCGGTCCGGTCGAGCGGTGGTCCGTCCATCGCTATCCCCACGTCCAGCGGGCGTCGAGGACGTACCGGTATACCCCGCTGAGGACGATTGCGATGCCGTTTGCGAGCAGGTACGGGACGTTTCCCCACTCGACGAAGCCGAAGAGGACGCCGAGCTGGATCGGGATCGCCGTCCCGCGGACGACGTTCGTCTTGAGCAGGCCGACGAGATACTCGGCGGTTCCGGTGTTCCGGCTCGCCCGAAACGTCCACGCGTTGTTCAGAACGTACGAGAGGATGATCGTGGTCTCGATCGCCAATACCGCACCGAGCAGGTAGTGCAGGCCGATGCTGTCGACGAGCGCCCACAACAACACCAGTTGCACTCCGGCGGCGACGGCCCCGACGATGACGAACCGACGCATCTGGCTCGCGAACGGGCCGTCGACGAGACTGCGCAGGAACGATCGAATCATCTATCGGTAGCCGAGTGCCGACAACCGGGCCTCGAGGTCCTCGTCGACGTCCTCGTCGTCGGGCGTCGCCTCGGCGTCTCGTTCTCGTATTGTCTTCGCATGGGCAGTAACGATCGGCTCGAACGATTCGATAACGTCCCGTTGTTCCGGGGTCGGATCGGTCGCGAGATTCGTCTGCTGGGTCGGATCGTCCGAACGGACGTACAGTTCCTGTTCGTCTGTGTCAACGTTTTCGATGTAGGTCCAGTCCCGATCCCGAACGCTGACGAGGAGATCGCCGTCGGCCAGCGACCGCGGAATCGGCTGTTTCGTCACCGATTCGCCGCGGACGGTGACCGACACGACCGGCTCGTCACCCGGCTCGTCGCCATCGCGAACGCTCGGGACGAGGGTGTCGCCGGTCCACGAGTCCGGGGTGTCGGCATCCAGCAGGTCGGTGACCGTCGGCGGGATCGAATCGAGCCCGACCTGTCCGTCGATCCGCCCGCCGTCGGAGCCGGGAACGTCGACGATGAGCGGGACCCGAATCAGTTCGTCGTAGAGCTTCGGATAGTGGGCGAGGTGACCGTGTTCCTGAAACTCCTCGCCGTGGTCGCCAGCCACGACGACGGCCGTGTCGTCGTCGAGCCCGTTCGACGACAGCGTCTCGAGGAGTCGCCCGATGCTCGCGTCGACCTGCCGAACCGCCGCCTGATAGAGGGTTCGGAGGTCCGAGCGCGTTCGCTCGCTGACGTCCCACCCGAGCCCGGTTCGCGTGTGGGCGAGCAGCATCCTGTGGGTGCCGAGGCGATCGGAGGAAACCTCGCGGATGTACCGCGGTGCGGGGACGTACGGCGTGTGAGCGTCCATGTAGTGGACCCAGAGGAAAAACGGGGAGGACGCCTCTTCGATGAACGAACTCGCGGCGTGTTCGACGTCGAACATCCGCGAGGTGTCCAGAAACGGTCGATCGTCGGTCTCCCCGCGGAGCCACGAACCGGCGCGACGGACCGGCGAGGCGGCCAACTGGAGCCACGCTTCGACGGTCGGATGCGTCGCGAGATAGCGACTGTAGACGCTCGAGCCCACGTTCGCGACGAACGAGTCGAACTCGTCGAAGCCGTCGTCGTACCCCCAATGGGTCGTGAGAAATCCGTTGGCGGCGTTGAAGCCGCCGGTTTCGATGTCTTCGTCCGACAGCGCTTCCGCGAGCGTCGTCGATTCCTCGACGCCGATCCCGCCGCTGTCGGCGAACACGGGCCGTGAGGAAAGGATCGACGGAAACGAGAACGGGGTCCAGTTCCCGGTGGCGAAAGCGCGGTCGAAGACGGTGCCACTGTCGGCGATCGAATCGATCACGGGCGTGTGCCGGTCGGTGTCGTACGGGCTAACCGCGTCGGCCCGCAGCGAGTCGACTGTGACCAGTACAACATTCGAAACCTCATTTGTAGATGACATCTTTGTTCGGTTCGTCTCGTCGGACGGCTCCGGTCCGATGCTCGAGCGAGTTCCATCGAGCGCGACAGAAGTGTTGAGTAGGGGCCCCTACACCGGTCCAGTCGCGCTGATGGAATAATACGATACCGTCGAATCGGTTTGATATCGAAATGAGAGTTTCGGTCTTCTTGAATCGGGATTATATGTTGACACGATCGGTTCTCGAGTCGCGTCGATAGGCGACGGGGCACGACCCACATTTTCGAAATCGGCTGGAGAGGGATAGGCTGTCGCCCGTCAACCGATTCGACCTCAAACAGTGAGGCTCGAGGAAAGCGAAGACTCTCCGACGCGAATCCCCCGCCGGAACGGGTCTGTAGCCTTAAGTGACCCCCTCGCCATGTGCCAGTATGAACGTTGCAATTCTCGCTCACGAGAAGTTCCCGGATCGGGCGAAGACCGCGCTCGGCGTCCTCCGATATGCCGACCACGATGTCGTCGCCGTCCTCGATCGGGAGACCGCCGGGCAGCGCGTGACCGATTTCGTCCCCGACGTACAGGACGCACCGATCGTCGCCGGAATGGACGACCTCGAGCCCGACGCTGTCGACACCCTCCTGATCGGGATCTCCCCGATCGGCGGCGAGTTCGACGAGAGCTGGCGCGACGACGTCCGGACGGCGCTCGAGGACGGGTGTGACGTGATCTCGGGACTGCACTACTTCCTCGCCGAAGACGAGGAATTCGCGCGGTTGGCGGCCGAACACGGCTGTGAGATCCGCGACGTACGGAACCCGCCGGCCGACCTCTCGGTGGCCGACGGCGTCGCCGGCGAGGTCGACGCCGAGGTGATCCTCACCGTCGGGACGGACTGCTCGGTCGGCAAGATGACGACGACGATGGAACTGGCTCGCGACGCCCGCGCGGCCGGCCACGACGCCGCCGTGATCCCGACCGGCCAGACCGGGATCATGATCGAGGGGTGGGGCAACCCGATCGACCGCGTCGTCAGCGACTTCACCGCGGGCGCGGTCGAGGAGATGATCCTCGAGAAGGGCGACCAGCACGATTATCTGTTCGTCGAGGGACAGGGCAGCATCGTCCACCCGGCGTACTCGCCGGTCACGCTGGGCATCCTCCACGGCTCGATGGCGGACGAATTGGTGCTCTGCCACGAGGCCGGGCGCGAGGCAATCCACGGCTACGAGTCGTTCTCGCTGCCGTCGATTCCGACCTACGTCGACCTCTACGAGAGCATCGCCGCACCGGTCGCGGAGAGTCAGATCGTCGCCGGCGCGATAAACACCGCCGGTCTCGCGGACGACGCGGCGGCCCGTGATGCCGTCGAGGAGTACGCCGACACCCTCGGCGCGCCCGCGACCGACGTGATCCGCTTCGATACCGACGACGTGCTCGAGGCGTTGCTCTAGCATGGCCCTCGAGACCTCGTTCGAGCGGCGCTCGCTGCCGCTCGAGTACCCGTTCGGGATCGCTCGCGGGACGACGACCGAGACCGAGGCCGTCTTCGTCCGGATCGAAGATGGCGACGGAACGACCGGGATCGGTGCCGCCACGCCGTCGGCCCACTACGGCGAGACCGCCGCGACCGTCGAGGCGGTCCTCCCGGACCTGCTTTCGGTCGTCGAATCCGTCGGCGATCCCCACCAACTCGAGCGGATCGAGCGCCGCATGCGCGAGGCGGTCCGGCGGAATCCGGCCGCCCGGACCGCGGTGAGCATCGCTCTGCACGACCTCGTCGCGAAGCGACTCGCGGTCCCGCTCTATCGCTACTGGGGGCTCGATCCCGCGGAGACCCTCGAGACCTCGTACACGATCGGGCTCGACGACCTCGAGACGATGCGGGAGAAGACTGAGACGGCCGTCGATCGGGGCTACGGCACGCTGAAGGTCAAACTCGGCACCGATCGGGATCTCGAGATCGTCCGGACGATCCGCTCCGTCGCCCCCGACGTCCGGCTGTTCGTCGACGCGAACGAGGCGTGGACGCCCCGCGAGGCGGTCGCGAAGATCGACCGGCTCGCCGAGTACGACCTCGCGTTCGTCGAACAGCCCGTCCCCGCCGAGAACCCCGAGGGGCTGCGGTTCGTCTCCGAGCGCTCGAGCCTGCCGATCGCCGCCGACGAGTCCTGCGTGACGCTCGCGGATATCCCGCGGATCGCGGACCGCTGTGACATCGCGAACCTGAAACTGATGAAATGCGGCGGGCTGCGGGAGGCCAGACGGATGATCAGCGCCGCCCGCGCCCACGGGCTCGAGGTGATGTGTGGCTGCATGACCGAGTCGAACGCCTCGATCGCGGCGGCCTGTCACCTCGCGCCGCTGCTCGACTACGCCGACCTCGACGGCTCGCTGCTGCTGGCCGACGACCCCGCCGACGGCGTTCCGATGCCCGACGGCCGGATCGACCTCGCCGGCCTCGAGCGCCCGGGAACGGGTGCCGTCCTCGAGGCCGCGTTCGACTGACCGGCGAGTCGCGGACGGCGGGTCGCGTTCTCCCAGTGGCGACTGTCAGTCCGACCGGCAACAGGGTTTCATAGCCGTCGTCGGTGTGGAAGTGCTGGTATGCACGACAGTGACGACGGTCTGAACGTATCTCGACGAGCGCTGTTGCAGGCGTCGGCCGGAACGGTCGGGCTCTCGGCCGTCGGCAGCGTCCGCGCCGACGGAGCCGACGGCGGGACCGAGGCCGAGGTCGCCCGGCAGTTCGATCGGGACTGTCCGGACGCGACCATCGAACCCGGGATGGCCCACTGCGAGGGGACGACCGCGGAGGGCTGTACGGACGACCATCCGGCGACAACCGAACTTCGGTCGGCGGTCGCCGACTCCCTCGAGACCCAGTTTCCGGACGCGAACGCGCTGATCGACGCGGGGTACAAACCCTACTTCGACACCCTCGAGAGCGGCGACGACAGCTGGTCCCATTGGCTCAGCCCGGAATTCATCGGCGACGACGAGATACTGACCCCCGAGCGGCCGGAATCGGTCCTCGTCGACAACGACTCGTGGCGGTCGATCGGCGTCATGTTCATCGCGACGCGGGACGGGGAGCCGGTCGAACCGCCGGCGGTATACGGCGAGGACGAGGCGGCGGCCGAGGAGCGATGTTCGCCGTGGCACGCCCACACCGGCCTCCCCGGGCGGTTCGCGTGGTGGTTCTACCAGCAGACCTACGAGCAAGACTATCGGGAGGGCGACCTCGAGTTCCCCTGTCGGACGCCGTGTATGCTCCACATCTGGACCGTCGACCACCCCGAGAGCGTCTACGCACACGACGCGCCGCCGGCGGAGTATCGTGACCTGCCGCCCGCCGACGACCCCGATTTCGATACCAACGCGGTCCCCGGTGAGGACGAACTCGGCTGGGACGTGCTGCCGGACGACATCGTCCCTGATCAGACACCTGGGGAGTTCACCGTGCCCGATCCGTTCGGTATCGGTTTCTGAAGAAACTGCCGACGGACGCGACGGGAAGGAATTGCACCCTCGGCACACCCGTGGCACGGGCGTGTGTTACGCTACACCACCGTCGCACTGACCGCATCCTGACTATCGGATGCATATGAAAAAGTTATATTCCGAATACCGGGACGTAAGCGCCGCCATAGCGGGTCGTTACCGCTCGAGCCAGTCCCCGATCGCGGCCGCGATCCGAGCGGCCGCCTCGCCGGGCCCGCACCGGTCGGTATCGATCTCGCGGTCGGCGTCGGGCGCGTCGAACTCCCGATAGACCACGTGGACTCCCTGCTCCTCGATCGAGTCCGCACGCGTTCGATTGCGCTCGAGGCAGGTCTCGAGGCTCGCGGTCACGTGGACGAACCGAACGTCGTCGAACGCCCGAAATCGCCGCTGCCACTTCCGGCGATAGAACGTGCCGTCGACCAGCGTGACTCCCGCTTCGGGCGCGTCCATGACTCGCTCGGCCAGTTGCTCGTAGGTCCGACTCGAGAAGGAATCGGAGTGAAACGACCGGACCGGAACGGCTCGGGCCTCGAGTCGGTCGCGAACGCGGGCCGTGACGGTGGACTTGCCGGCACCCGGCGGCCCGCAGATGACGACGATCACGGCCGACGGTAGCGGCCGGGGCCATACCAATGGCGCGGATCGCGAATCGGCAGTCGAGGTCGGTCCGGACGGCTCAGAGCACCGCGGACTCCGACCCCGTCGGTCTCGAGGGGAGTTCCGCGAGACACTGTCGACAGTAGGTGTAGAAACCGTCGTTTTCGGTCCGGCAGACGCGGCATTTCTGCGTGGTCGTCGTGTCGGATACCGTCGACATGGCCGTCGGTTCGGGCCGAGAGCCAAAAGCCGCGGGGCTCACGTCTGCAAGCATCCGCGACGCTCGACCCGAGACGGCGCGCTCACTCCCAGTCGATCTCCTCGCCGCGACTCGACTCTCGGAGGATGAACGGGCCGATCGCCAGCGTCCGCTTGGCCATCGTCGCGACCCGCAGGATGAACGCGATCAACAGCAGGAACGGCGCGACGGCGATCGTCGCCGCCGCCACGACGATCCAGACGAGGAGATCGACGCCGATGAACACGCCCGACACGGCGTTCGCGTCGAAGAAGAGCAGCATCGACATCGTGACCACCAACGCCGGGACGGCGACGTACATCATCGCCCGCGAGAGGTTGATCAGTTCCCACTGGAAGTACAGCGTCTTGAAGTGCTCCCGGGCGAGGCCGAACAGCTTCAGCGACTCGAGCAGGTCGTCGTAGGCCTCGTGGGCCTCGTCGGTAAAGGAGTCGGCGTGGACGTTCCGAATCCGTCGGGCGCGGAAAATCTTCCACGAGTAGTTGTAGTCAAGCGCCGCCTTGAGGACCGCGTACGTGCCGAACTGGGCGTCCTCGAGGCCGTCGCGGATCGAGTCGGCGTGGGTCGTGACGTTGTCGACGAAGTCGTCGACGCGGTCTTTGAGCTCCTCGTCCTGACTCTCGGAGACGGCCTCGCGGAAGTCGTGTGCCCGGTCTTCGGAGGCGGCGACGACCGCCTGCAGGAACGAGGACGGTTCCGGCGGGCTGATCGGCGCGTCGATCGACCCCTCGACGTTCCGCCGGAAGTCGAGCGCACCCTCGAGGCGCGTGCGCTGATCCTCGACGGCCCCGAGTTCCTGGGACAGCACCAGCGAGTTGATGGTGACCACGAGCGTGACCCCGGTGATCAGCGCGGTCGTCAGTGCCTGAAAGAGCGTCCCGATCGGATCCTGACTCCCCACGAGCGCCCTGAACGAGACGGGACTGAAGCGGGCGACGGCGAGGAGACCGACGAAGACGAACAGCATGAGCCCGGCGGTGACGACCCACCGGTTCGCGTTCAACAGCAGGTGGTGTTTCCACGTCGGGTCCGTGCTGCGCTCGGCCATCGTGTCGCTGGGCTGGGACCCGTCGCCGCTCATCGTTCGATCCGGACGATACCAGACGGCCCCGGAAATAGCTACGGCAAGCGCCGGCGGACCGAACGCGGCGGTGTCGGCGAAGTTACCCGAGGTCCTCGTCGCGCTCGGACTCCCGCAGGATGAACGGTCCCATCGCGAGGGTCCGCTTCGCGACCGTCGCGATCCGGAGGATGTAGACGATGAAGACGACGAAGGGCGAGATACCGATGACGAACCCCGCGCTGGTCAGCCAGACGAGATTGTCGACGGTCAGCGTCGTCCCGGGGAGCGTACCCGCGTCGACGTACATCATCAGTAGTCCCATCACCACCAGCGCGGGCACCGAAATGTACAACAGCGCCCGCGAGAGGTTGATCAACTCCCACTGGAAGTACAGCGTCTTGAAGTGCTCGCGAGCGGGGCCGAAGAACTTCAGCACCTCGATCATCTCGTCGATCTCGCTGTCGGCCTCGTCCGAGAGGTCGTCGCTGTGATCGGCGCGAATCTTGCGCGCGTCGTGGATCTTTCGGGAGTAGTTGAAGTTCAGGGCGTTCCAGATCACGTCGAACGTCCCGAACTGGGCGTCCTCGAGGTCGTCCTTGACGACCGCCGCGTTCTCGGTGATGTCGTCGACGTAGTCGGACACTTTCCCCTGGATTTCGTCGCCGTGATCGGCCGCCACCGTCGATTCGAACTCGTTGGCTTCCCGCTCGATACCGTCGACGAGTTCGTAGAGGAACGCCGCGGGTTCGGGGGGCGTCACGTCCTCCTCGTCGAGGACGGCCTCGATATCGCCGCGAAACTCCATGGCGTCCTGCATCCGGTCGCGCTGGTCGCCGACCGCCCCCAGTTCCTGGGACAGCACCAGCTGGTTGATCGTGACGACGATCGACGTCCCCGTGATGATCGCGCCGATGAACGCCGAGAAGATCCAGAAGGTGCCGTTGTGCTGGCCGATGATGAGACGGAGCGGTGTCAGCCCGAGTTTGCTGCAGGCGACCATCACGACGAAGACGACCGCCAACGCGACCGCCGCGAAGAGCCAGCGTCCCATCCGAAGCAACACCCACAACCGCAGCCCACCGACGCCGGCCCGCTGACCGAGGACGCCGCTCGAGTCCGAATCGCTCATTGACTGTGGAAAGGGGAACAACGGCGCGGGATAAAATACTCGCCCGGGAGTGAGCAACCCCGCGGGTAGTCGACGGCGCCCGCTCGCGATCGAAACCCACCGCATCAAGCGTCGTGCGAACGACGAAAACACTTGTCAGCCCGGCCGTGGTACGACCGGCGCACATGAGCGAGTCCGGTCGGAGCGCGAGCGACGAGACCTCGAACACGATGGTCGACCGCGTCCGCGGCGGTCGCTCGGCGCTGTGGTTTCTCGTGGAAGGCAACCGCGTCCTCGTCGCCGGCGCGATGCTCGCCGTTTCGTTCGCCCTGTTGATCGTGCTCGGGACGTTCGGTCCCGGTTCCATCTCGAAGCTGTTCGATCCCGCGCCGATCGCCTCGGTGTTCACCCCGACTATCATCGGGATCATCATGGGCGTCACTCTCGTGTTGACGTTCAACCAGTTCGTCCTCGCCGAGGAACTCGGGCCCGTCGCCGACCAGCGCGAGCGAATGGCGGGCGCGATGGCGTTTCGCCGGGACACCGAAGACGCCGTCGACCGCACCACCAGCCCGCCCGAGCCCTCCGCGTTCCTCCGCGGCCTCGTCGAGGCGACCGGGGCCCGAGCCGACGACCTCGTCGCCGCGCTCGAGTCCCATCCCGACCTCGACGACGCAGTCCGTCGGGACGTCCGCGAGTACGCCGAGGGGATCGCGGCCGACGCCGATCGGGTCGCCGATAATCTCGAGGGCGCGCAGTTCGGCCGGTTCGAGGTCGTCAAGGCCGCCCTGGAGTACAACTACTCCTGGAAGATCTACACCGGCAACCGGGTGCGCAACCGACACGAGGACGTACTGCCGGACGCCGTCGACGAGGAACTCGAGGGGTTACTCGAGGTGCTGGGCTTTTTCGGCCCCGCTCGGGAGCACTTCAAGACGCTGTACTTCCGCTGGGAGATCATCACCCTCTCGCGATCGCTGGCGACGCTCGCCCTGCCGGCGCTGTCGGTGTCGGCGTACATGATTCTCGTCTTCGAGGTCGGCGACGTGGCCGGGACGACCGCGGGGATCGACCACGGACTGCTGTTCGTCGGGTTCGCCTTCGCCCTCGGCGTGACGCCGTTCGCGATCTTCCTGTCGTACATCCTCCGGGTCGTCACCGTCGCCAAGTGGACGCTGGCGATCGGTCCCTTCATCCTCCGGGAGACCGACCGCGGGGCCGACGTGGACTGGGAGTGATCACCGGTCCTCGCCGGCGGTCACGTCGAACGGTCCTTCATCGGGGTCCTTCTGCGGGATGAACGGACCGACCGACGCGGTCCGGCGGGTAACGGTCGCGGTCCGGAGGATATAGGAGACCAGCAGCGCCAGCGGCGAGAGAACGATGACGATCAGGACGGAGACGACGTAGGGCAGCGCGGCGACGCTGACGCTCGGGCCGGTGAAGTCGGCGTACAGGAGGCCGACGAGGATCGCCGACAGGATCGACGGGACGCCGCAGTAGATCGTCAGCTGCGAGAACCGGGTCAGTTCCCGTTGCAGGTAGGTCGTCTTGAACTGCTCGCGGGCCACGCTGAACAGTTTCAGGGAGCCGATCAGTTCGTCGAGTTGCTCTTTCGCGACCGGCGACAGCGACTCGTCGTAGTCGTTGCGGAGATGGGTCGCGACGTACAGCTGCCAGGCCTCGTCGTAGTTGATCGCCGCCGAAACGGCCGAGAAGGTGCCGAACTCGGACTGCTCGAGCGTGTCGTCGACCCGGTCGGCCCGCTCCTTGACGCTGTTGGTGTACCGGACGACCGTCTCCCGGACCTCGTCGTCGTGATCGGCGACCATGTCGGCGAGTTCGGCGGCGTCGCCTCGGATCGCTTCGATGATCAGCTCGAGGACCCTCGTGGGCGCGGCCGGCGTGGCGGGAACGGCGGCCTCCTCGGCGACGTCCTCACGGAACGAGACGACCCCCTCGAACCGGTCGCGGGCCTTCCCCGCCGCGCCGAACTCCTGGGAGAGGATCAGCTGGTTGACCGAGACCACGAGCGTCACCAGCGAGAACGTCCCCGCGATCATGCCGCTGGCGACGCGGGTGACGGAGTTCTGGTTGACGAAGTTGATCACGCCGAGTTCGTACAGGCCGACGATAAGCGCGAAGATGACGGCCGAGAGCAACGCCGCGACGGCCAACCGGTTCCCCTGAATCAGCACCCACTCGTGGAACCGCGTCAGCGGTCCCCCCGGCCCGCCCACGTCGGCCCCGAAGGACTCGAGCGTCTCGTCGGTCTCGGAGGACATGGAGACACGTTCAATCGACCCGACAATAAGGGCCTGCGTTGCACACACCGCCGATCGCCGTCCCACCGCCGCGGCCGCCCTCGAGACGGCGGTTCGGGCCGCGGCGAGACACCGAGCGGTCCGAGCGCTGTCGCTTCAGGGCTTACACTGAAATGCGTCGGCGGTGTCCCCGAAGACATGGTCGGTACCGGAATCGATTCGCAGACGAGAGGCAGGTCGCGATGACGCGCTCGGACGCGACGAGCCGACGGCGACTGCTCGCATCGCTCGGCGTCGGGATGGCGACCGCGGCCGCCGGCTGTACCGGCAGCAACGGACTCGGCGGCGAGCCGAACTACGAGAGCGGCAATATGGGCCAGATAAACGCCAGCAACGCCTCGAGCAGGAACGCCACGGAGATGTCCACGGCCTCGTCGCTGGCCCAACAACAGCCGACCAACTCGGTGACGCCACTCGATCCCCTCGAGTTGGTCGAACACGAGTTCGTCGTCGAGGACGGCTACCTCGGCTCGACGGTCCAGGGGGTCGTGACCAACACGGGAGCCGACCGGATCCAGATCGTCGAGGTCCGGACCCGGATCTACAACGACGCCGGCAACCTCCTCGGCCGGTATCTCGCCAGCACCGGCGACCTCGACGGGAACTCGACGTGGGAGTTTCAGGTCGTCGTCCTCGAGGCACCCTCTGACGTCGCTGACTACGAGATCACCGTGCTCGGAACGCCGTCGTGAGTCCGCGCCCGTCTGCTGCCGCGCTCGACGCGACCGCCGTCCGCCGCGGCGAGGTCAGTCGCCGGCCCCGTTCAGAAGTTCGTCGTCGACGCCGTCGTAGACCCTGCCGGCGGTCACGGCGAGCGTATAGGCGGGCCGTCCCTTCCCCGTCGGCGACGTCTCGGTCGGCTCGACCTCGTCGACGAGCCCCTCGTCCTCGAGCCGGTAGAGCGATCGAATGACGTCCGCTTCGGTGATCGTGCCGACGACCTCCGTGTCGACCTCGGAAAGCTGTCGCCGGCAGTGCCGTCGGAGGTCGTGGGTCTGGACCGGCGTCTCGTCCTCGCGGGCGAGTTCGGTGACGCCGAGCAAGACGACCTGATTGGTCAACGAGATGGATTCGAACGGTGACTCGTCGCTCATAGTGCAGAGTAGTCGTGAACGATCGTAACCGTTTCTCCGCCTCACAGCACGGGAGACGGGTACACGCCGACTGACTGGGAGCAGCAGGGAGAGACAGCTCAGCCCAGATCGGCAGTAAACACGTCCACGCAATCAACACGGACACAAAAAACGTGTCTCCGCCGCGACCCCGTCGGCAGCCGCTCTCTAGGCGTTCTCTTCGTCCTGGAGCTCCGCGAGTTCGGCCTCGACGTCCTCCTGATCGTCGCCCTCGAGTTCCGTGAGTTCCTCCTCATCGACCTCGCTCGCGGCGTCCGCCCCGGCCTCGGATTCCGTCTCCGTCTCGGCCCCGCCGACATCGGACTTGAGCGTCTCGAGTTCGGCCTCGACGCCGCTGTCGGTCTCTAACTGCTCGAGTTCGCGGTCGATGTTGTCCTTATCCGAAAGAACGTCGTCGAACGCGCCCGACTCGTGGAGTTCGTCCATCGCGGCGGCGCGAGCCTCCATGTCCTCGGTCTGTTCCTCGGCGCGCTCGATGGCGCGGCCGACATCCTCGAACTCCTCGCCGGTGGCCGTCATGGCCTCCGAAACCGTGGAACTGGCTTTGGCGGCCTCGTGGCGGGCCTTCATCGTCTCCTTCTTGGTGCGGAACTCCTCGATGCGGCTTTGGAGTTCGTTCTTCTGTTCGATCAGCCGATCCTGCTGGCCCTGCAGGTCCGAGATCTGGCGCTCGAGGTCCTCGATCTGGTTCATCTTCGTCTTCTTCTTCTCGAGGGCGCGTCGCGCCAGATCCTCGCGGCCCTGCTGAACCGCGGTTCGGGCCTGATCGTTGTGTTTCTCGACGTTGTCCTCGAGGCGGCGTTTCTGCATCTCGAGGCGCTTTTTCTGCGTCGTGAGGTCGGCGATGCCGCGTTTGACCTGCTGGAGCTGGTCCCGCATCTGCTCGTAGGAGTAGTCCAGCGTCTCGGTCGGATCCTCGGCCCGGTTGAGCACCGAGTTGAGCTTCGACCGGATGACGTAGGAAGTCCGAGAGAGGATGCCCATACTCGCAACGTATTGCTCCCCGGCCTTAAAAATGTCACCTCAGAAATATCCACTGTGAGACGACGTTCTGTGGAGTCCCCCGGCCGGCGTCGGCCGAGCCGCGACTAGCGCTCGAGGGCGACGGGGATTGATTACCACCGCTTCGTAACAGGGCCCCATGAGCGATGTCCTGATCCCCGGGAGCCGCGACGTTCGCGGGACGCTCGAGGAACCGGCCGGCGAGACCGAGGCGATCGTCGTCGCGTGTCCGCCCCATCCCCAGCAGGGCGGCTCGCGAAGCGATCCCCGCCTCGTCGCGGTCTCGAAAGCACTTTGCGAGGCAGGTATCGCCTGCCTCCGCTTCGATTACGGCCCGTGGGACGAGGGTGACGGCGAGCGAGCGGACGTTCGCAACGCCGTTCGATGGGCCCGCGACGAGGACGACCTCCCCGTCGGCGTCTTCGGCTACAGTTTCGGCGCGTCGCTGGCCCTGCTCGCGGCTGCCGACGTCGATCCCGCTCCCGACGCCGTCGCCGTTCTCGCCCCCGCAGCGCGGCTCGCGGACGACCTCGACGCGGCCGCGGCGCTCGGGCCTCTCTCGAGTGAGACGCCCGTCCGCGTTCTCTACGGGGAACGGGACACGACCGTCGACTGGGAGCCGGTGGTCGAACGCGCTCGCGAGCGCGGCGACGAGGTCACCGCGCTGCCGGCAGACCACTTCTTCCTCGGGAAACGCGAGGCCATCGCCGAGGCGGCCGCGGGGTTCTTCGAGGGCGAACTGCTCGAGTCGGGGTCACAGTAGCTCGAGACGGCCGAACAACTCGAAGCGGAACGGAGGGTCGCTGCGAATCGATCGACAACGGGGGCGCGCTGCGCGCCGGGCGTTCGATATTCTTGCAGCGCCGTTATTTCCGCGGCGGCGCTAGGGTCGAGTATGCTGAACCGGTCTCTCGAGGAATCCCATCGGACCGCTCACAGCGACCGATGACCGACGACACGGATGCCCAGTCGACCGTCCGCGCCGAATCGTGGACGGAGCTACAGGACCTGGTCACCGCGGAGATGTGGATGCCCGACATCTCCCGGCACCGCTCGCCGTACGTCTTCCGGGGAGTCCCTCACGTCGATCACACCCTCGAGACATCGATCAACCGCTTCGTCGGCGAGTCCGGAAAGTGGAACCTCGAGCCGCTCTTGCTCCGGAATTTCGCCCAGTACGCGGCCGACGAGATCGACGAGTCGCAGTCGATCTGGCACCTGCTCTCGATCGCCCAACACTACGGGCTGCCGACGCGGCTGCTCGACTGGTCGTTCTCGCCGCTCGTCGCGGCCTACTTCGCGACGCGAACCGGTGACACCGACCACGACGGAGCGATCTGGGCCGTCGACTACCGGCAGCTACACGCCGACCTGCCCGACTCCTACCAGTCGGTCCTCGAGATGACGGAGACCCACATGCTCGACACGCATCTCCTCTCGAACGTGACGCTGGACGACGAACCGCGCGAGTCCGGCCCCGACGACGCCGGATCCGGCCTGACTCGAACCCTCGACGACGTCACCCGCATCGACGAACTCTGGCAGGAGTTGTGGGCACCCGACGAGGGCTCCGAAGAGGAGTACGTCATGTTCTTCCGACCGCCGGCGATCGACGACCGCATCGCCAACCAGTCGGCCGTCTTCTCGTTCCAGTCCGATCCGCGGCTGCTCCTCGATCAGTGGCTCGCGGACCACCCCGATTGCTACCGGAAGATCGTCATCCCGGGCGAGCGCAAACTCGAGTTCCGCGATAAACTGGATCAGATGAACGTCAATCACCGGACGCTGTTCCCCGACCTCGAGGGGCTGGCGACGTGGTTGAAGCAGTACTATCAGCCCCAGTCCGGGGAGTGACGGGCGGTTTCGATCGACTCCCCCGAACGACGTCCCCGTCGATGCCGTCTGTCGACAGTACGACCGTTCTCCCGACCGCAACCGAGACGATACGTTCCGCTTTCCGACTGATCGCCGACTGCATTCTCGGTACGACTACTCTATTCGGTTATTTCCAATAGTTGCAACAGTTTTACAGTCCGTATTACTACCGTATTCTCCTCCGAACGACCGGTCGCGATGAAACGACGTTCGAACGCAGTCGTAACCGCGACAGTCGCAGCGATTCTCGCACTGAGCATGATCGGCGTCGGGGCCGCAGCACCCGGCCACGGTCCGTCCGTGACCGATACGACGGTCACTGAGACCGTGGCTTCAGGGCCAGAGACCGTCACGCAATCGGAGAGCGTGACGACGGTAAGTACGGATACCGAGATTGACACCGAGAGCGTCGATACGGGCGCGTCCGGAGACGACGCCCTCGAGTCGGTGCCGACCGATCTCCGGTCGGGTCCGGACGCGGACCTGCCCGGTTCGACGTTCCTCGAGGACCTGTTCGACGACCTCGGAGAGAGCGGCGATTCCGTCAGTGACAGTGACGATTCCGACGGTGACGAGTCTGCCGACGATACCGGCGCGGACGACGATACTGGAACGGACGACGCGGAGACGCCTGACGAAACGACCGAAACCGGTGATGGCGAATCCGACGAGAGCGCCGACGGCGAAACGACCGATGATAACCTCGACAGGAGTCAGGTCGAACGAGACGTTCACGAAGCGGTAAACGAGGAACGGACGGCCCGCGGCCTCGAGCCGCTCTCGTTCGACACCGAACTCCGCGACATCGCTCGCGGCCACAGCGAGGACATGGCCGAGCGCGGCTACTTCTCGCACGTCGACCCCGAGGGGAACGATTTCGCCGACAGGTACGACGCGGCGGGCTACGAGTGCAGCGCGAACGGGTACACCGGGGGTGAGAACATCGCCCAGACGTGGTACGACACGCGAGTCGCGACGGGCGACGGCGAGATCGTCCGGTACGAGAACGAGCGCGAACTCGCCGACGGAATCGTCACCCAGTGGATGAACTCGCCGGACCACCGCGAAAACATCCTCGCGTCCCAGTGGGAGAACGAGGGTATCGGCGTCTCCGTCACTGACGACGGCCGGGTGTACGTCACGCAGAACTTCTGTTGAGTACCGCCGGCGGGCGCGACTTCCCGTCAGCCGGTCCGTTTTTTCAGTCCCGGCCGTGCCGGGTGAGACACTTCGGCAGCCCGATCAGTTCGACCGGCTCCGAGTTATCGGGCGAGTAGACCACCATCTGGCCCTTCTCCATGTAGGGGACCTTGGACTCGAGGTTGCTCGGGATGTTCACGCTCTTGATCGCGTCCTCATCGCCGAGGTTGAGCACGACGGTGGTGTTGATCTGCTTGAAGACGGCGTCGTGGATGTCCTGTGGGTCCTGCGTGATCAGGAAGAGGCCGAGACGCTCTTTCCGGCCCTGTTTGGCGGCTTCGGTGAACTTGTTGATGACCTTCCCCGCCTGCACGGAGTCGGCGTCGGTCAGGAAGTTGTGGGCCTCGTCCATCCCGAGGACGAGCGGGGTCTCCTTGATCCGGTCGTAGGCCGGGTCGTTCGAGAGTTTCTGGTCGATGACGAGCGAGGAGACCGCGAGGACGATGGCCTCGGTCGCCCGGCTATCGTTGATGTGGTAGGTCGGGACCACGGTCAGCCCGCCGGGGCGGACGAACTCGTGGACGAGGTCGGTGATCGGGCGCGCGTCCTGATCGAAGACGTGGCCGAAGCCGAGCACGCGCCGCCGGACCGCGTCGAACGTCGCCTCGTGGACCCGCCCGGATTCGTCGAGTTCCTCGCGCAACGCGGGGTCGTCGAGGAACGTCGTGAACTCCTCGTAGGTGCCGCCGTCGCCGTACTGCTTGCGGAACCGCGGCAGGAGCACGCTGACCAGCGCGCCGTACTGGTTGTCGTTCAGCCCGCTACCCGCGACCAGCCACGGGTTGTCGTAGACCATCGAGAACGGGATCGTGAACTCGACCTGCTCCGCCCGGTGGTGGCCCGCGGCGTACGACGCCGATCCCACTTTCGGAACGAACGCGGTCGTGTCCTCGTGACCGCCGTAGGCGATCCCCTCGCGCTCGAGGCGGCGCGCGAACTCGTCGTCCAGATCAGGGTTGTCGTCGTGCATCTGGGAATACTCGTCTTGGGGGTCGAACTGGATGACGGCGGGGCGGACCTCGCGGCCGTCGTCCATCGGATACGTCCGCTCCTCGTCGAGGTATTGCCGCAGGATGTTCTTCGCGCCGTGGGTCTTCCCCGACCCCGTCCCGCCGGCGATCAGGGAGTGGCGGAAGACGAGCGGATCGCCCGCGTCGTAGTCGTCTTTCAGCCGGTAATCGATCGTCGGCGGGGTGGCCGCCGTCCGCACCTTCTCGCCGCCGACCGAGAGGTGGCCGAGGAAGACGCCGTCTTCCGGCATCTTCAACCCGGTCTTGATCTCCTCGGTGTCGTCGGCCTGCCGGATCACCGTCTGGGGTTTCGGCACGCGGTCGGTCATCCGCCGTTTCAGTTCGCCGTCGTCTCGCGGGCTCTGCCCGCTCGAGTCGTCCGCGGAGCGTGGCTCCGCGCTGTCCTCATAGAGAATAGCAACCGGCTCGAGTTCGGCGACGAACTTGTAATCGGACTCGTCGATCTCGTCGGTCCGCATCGCCCGCCGCGCGTGGATCTCCGTCGCGTCGTCGGCGTGGTACTGCTGGGCGTACTCGAGTCCCGTAATGCGACAAAAGAGCGTCTCGCCGTCGGGGTAGGGCGCGAGCAGGTAGCTCCCGATGCGGATCGAGGAGCGGTTGCCGCGGGTGACGTAGGCCCGGAGCGCGGTGTCGTCCCCGTCTTCGGCGACGCGCAGGCCCTGCGAGACGCAGATCGTCCCGATACCGACGTCATCGCCGCTGGGCTCGACGGGCGTCGGTTCGAACTCGTCGTTTTGCTCACTCGTCGTCGAACTCGCGCTCGCCGCCTGTTCGGTGGCCGAAGACGACGGCGACGAGCCCGCTGTGTCGGCGTCAGCGCCGTCTCCGGTATCGGCGTCGGCGTCGAATTCGCCGAAGTCTCCCAGATCGGTCATATCACCTCAATCCGGCCCGTTCCTCAAACACGTTTCCCTCCACCTGTCGGGACTGTTTATTAGCGGCGGCCATCACGACCGGCCGAAAGGCGGTAGACCGCGAGCGCGACGGCCACGAGCGCGATCTCGAGCGTAAATCCGGAGACCGGCTCGCCACCGTCGGTTTCGGCCGCGTCGTCCCCGCTCGAGGCCGTGGACTCGCGGTCGATCTCGTCAGGATCGGGGTGGTCGAACGTCTCGAGCGACTCGTCGCCGCCGTCGATCGCGACCGTCACGGGCTCGTCGACGACGGCGGACGGGTAGTCGCCGGTGAGTTCGATGTCGCTCTCGTCGAACGAGATCGGCGTCGTCCCGGCCGGTGCGTCCTCGGCGACGCGGACGGTCAGTGTCGCGATCGTTCCCGTTCCGGTCGTTCCGCCGGCGGCGGGCTCGCGGCGCTGCTCGAGGATCGTCGTTCCCCGCTCGCGAGCGTCGGTTTCCGTCGCGCGGATTTCGGTCCCGTCGCCCTCGAGCCACGGCCCGCGCTCGATATCGGTGATCTCGAGGTAGTCGGGGTGATACTGGGCGATCAGTGCCACGGCGGCGACGCCCTCGCCGCCGTGACCGCCCTGACTCCGGAGGGAGACATCGATCTCGATCGTCTCGCCGGGCGCGGCCTCGACCTGTGTCTGCTCGGGCGAGAGGATCGCGACCTGATCGATCGCGGCGGCCGGTCCCGCGACGATCGGGATCGTCAGCGAGAGGGCGAGGACGACGGCGAGCAGGCAGGCGACGACGCGGTCGCTATCGGGTCCTATGCCGTCGGTCCGACGGTCGCCGTCACGCGCGGCGTCAGTTCGCGACACGTCTGCCCGTAGGGACGGGAACGAACTTACCGTTTGGCGATCCGGGTGAAAAGACGAAACCGATGCGGACGCGGGCGATCGGACGAATCAGTGGGTCGGACAAACGAAACTCGGTCGAACGGGCGGTCGGCCGGACCCGAGGTGGCGACTACTGGACGATCGAGACGACCTGCTCGTATCGCGTGACCCGCTGGGACTCGGCGTCGTAGCTGACGACGCCGAGGTCCGCCATCGCGGGCAGGTGGGAGTGGTGGAGCGCGATCTTCGCACGCTCGGTGTCGTCGAAGGGGCCGCCGTCGCGGGCGCTGAGCTCGGCGGCGAGGCGCTCGAGCGAGACCGGACTGTCGCCCGCTTCGAGCAGCGAGAGGAGACGCATCCGAACCGGATCGACGAGCGTCTCGAGCAGGGTCTCGGCGTTCTCGCTGTCACAGAGGTCGAGGAGGACGGAGAGATCCGCGGGGTGTACCGGCGGTTCGTCGACGAGCGCGACGCCGTCGTCGTCCCAGTCGACGATGTCGTACTCCTCGAGTCGCGGGAGGTGGTTGTGGACGAGAGTGATCCGAACTTCGTGACGCGCCCGTCCGTTCGAGGCGGTCGTCGACATCCGGTCGATCAGTTCCGTCGTTAGCTCCGACAGCGAGAGTCGCGTCTGCCGACAGCCGAGGACTTCGAGCAGCCGAAGTCGGCGCGGATGGCGCAGGATCTCGTAACACTCTGTCGGAACGGTCGCGAGTGGGTCGGGCATGTCGCCGCCGAGGTGAGCGTCCGAACTCATTACTCATTCCAACCCCTGCAATGGGGATAAGGTCGTTTCCAAAACGATTTGGGCCGAAAATTCTGTCATTACTCCCGTAACCTCATCGTAACCCAGTGAAGTCCCCGATGTCGGTGTATAGCGGTGATTCCGTCCGGAAATACGTCTATCAGGAGCCGTGACTGCCCTCTCGTCTCGAGTGATCACGTGTACTGATCGTCAGCACTGCCGTCTCGTACTCCGGGATTACTACCGCTGTAATCACCGTTCGATGGTGATTCGGCTTCCCCATCACCGCTAATCGGCCGGTCGGGCGGGCGGCGAGCCGTCCGCGTGCCGAGATGAACGGAGCGGATTTCCGACCGCTCCCAGTCGGACCCGGTGAACCGTGCAGCCACCGCGTCGCACGGATCGACCGATGCCACGACGTTTTTGCGTCCGCGAACCCTACGAGAGCGTATGCTTATGGTACGCGGTCGCGCGGGCGGGACGGAGCTCACCGGGACGCTGTACGAACGGGGTGAACGAGCCCCCACGTTCCGCGGTGCACCCGACGAAGACGCCGCGTACGTCTGGGTCTGTGACGAGTTCTACGAAGTCGACAGCGGCGGCTCGACACAGCTCGTCGACGGCCGAGAGGTCAACCTCGCCTTCGAGTCGCCCATGCCGCGGGGCTTCGACACCCGCGAACAGGCCCTCGAGGGAGCCAAGGAACACGTCCGGACGCAGTTCGCCCGGATCGGCGTCGACCCGGACGATGTCGAACTCGAGGTCGAGAAAAACGACGGCTAGTACGGACACGGTACATGAGACCGCCGGTCTCGCACTCTGGAGATGGTTCGCGGAACCACTGGTTCCGTGCTCGCGCTCCCGTTCGCGCTCTCTTCCCGCGGATCGAGAATAGCAGCGACACCTCCTGTCTGGCTAATACGGCTGTTCGTCCCACCGGTGGTCGTCGTAGGTTCGGTCCTGGGCCGCGTCGAATCGCTCCTCGAGGGTCTCGCGGAGCGAGGCCTTCTCCGCGTTGCTGATCCGGGCGAGTTCGTCGGCTTTCTCGACGATCGTCGGCGGGCCGTGGGCGATGGCGACGTCCTGTAACAGCTGCATCGTCAGTCGCTCGCGCGTGTCCGGGTCCTTCGTGAACGCGTAGGGGGCCTCGATCCGATACAGCAGGTCGTCGCGCGGGTCGTAGATCACGAAGAACGTCACCTCGTAGGCCTCGCGCTCGAGGCGGCGGTCGACGCCGAGCGCGTCGCCCTCGGCCGACAGCGGTCGATCGACCCCGCCCCGCGACCGGAACCAGTTCGTGTAGGTCAGCGCCGACGTGTCCCGCTCCCAGCGGTCGCCGTCGACGTCGTCGACGTACTCGCCGCGCT
Source organism: Natrinema sp. LN54 (assembly GCF_052439245.1). Lineage (NCBI taxonomy): Archaea > Methanobacteriati > Methanobacteriota > Halobacteria > Halobacteriales > Natrialbaceae > Natrinema > Natrinema sp. LN54. Next base: position 297,358 of record NZ_JBQVRP010000002.1, on the reverse strand, counting down.
CGAGCAGGCGGGTGAACAGCGCCGAGTCGTCGCTCCACGGCACGCTGACGTCGACCTCCCGCTTCGACTTCAGCGTCCGCGTGAGGACCCGCGTCGCGGGGTTTTTGACGAAGCCGACGAGGGGAACGTCCCGTTCGACGAACTCCTCGACCAGCCGGACGTAGTTCTCGAGGACCGTCGTGGGCCGGGGGTCGTCGAGCAGGAAGTCGGCGAGGTCGGGGTGCTGGTCGGCCCAGCGCAGCAGGCCCCGCGGGTACAGCGGCCCGTCGAGGACGAGCAGGTCCGAGACCGTGTCGGCGTGGTCGCGGGCGTGCGTGCTCTCGGCGAGGTACAGCGCCAGCGCGTGGACGACGCCCTCAGCGAAGCGCGGCAGCGGCGGAATCTTGACCGCGCGACTCCGGCTGTAGCCCTCGTCGAATTTCCCCCACGTCTCGTCGACCATCATCGTCTCGTCGTTCGAGTGGACCGTCATCACGGTCGTCCGCGACCGGTGGAGGTCGAGGTCGCTCGGAGTCGCGCTCATGGCCGCCTGCGCGATGTCGATGACCAGTCCGTTCTTGAACGTCGTCGGGTTGATCGTCCCCGCGTCGAGGCCGTGTTCGGTCGGGAACTCGCGGTCGCGCAACGCGACGGCCTCGCAGTCGACCACCCGGCGGGATCGCTCGTCGATCGGCTCGAGGATCGTCCGTCCGTCGTGAACCAGCGGGTCCAGAAACTCCTCCCAGACGGTCTCGGCGAAGGCGCGTCGGTCGCGCTCGTCGGTCCCGTGGTCGATCCGCCTCGCGAGCCGCGCGATACCGTCGAAGTGGACCGGATCGAGCGTCATGACAGGGGGCACCCACCCGACTCGCAAAAATCCAGTGGTCGTCGGCTCCGGACGTTAACTCGAGGCCGGGTAAAAAACTATCAGAAAACGTATATGTGGGCACGTCGAGGCTGGTACTATCTCGATGTCCGAGCGAGAACCGGCTGCCGTCACCCGCGACGATCGTGCGATCAACTGGCGACAGGACAGTTCCGGCGTCACCCTCTACGAGGACGGGAACCGCGACGCCTGGATCCGCGCCGACTTCGAGGCCGGCGTCGCACCGGAACACCGCCTGTTCATGATCTGTGACGAATGTGGTGCCGTGTTCGCACAGCGAGTCAAGCCCGGGAAGGGGACGACCTGTGGCGACTGCGGGACGACCTTCGAACACGACGGGGACGCGACTCGACCGTCGCACTGAGAGAATCGGAGTCGCTCGAGGATCTGTTCTGGCCCGCATCGACGGGGAGACGGCCGTGAAAGAGACGTTTCAGTATACACTAAACTTATGCCGGTCGATACGAGAGCCGAGAGCGAACACGGAAACGATGGCTCAGGCCCTTCCCAGCGAGGCGCGGAATCGAGCGGCGACCGCTCTGGATAGTCTCTCGAGAGCCGTCCACCGACGGTTCGAGATCGATCTGCGAGCGCTGGCCGCCTTCCGCATCGCGGCCGGGCTGTTGATCATCACCGATCTGGTTCTCCGGGCCCGCAACCTCAGGACCTTCTATACGGACGCCGGCGTCCTCCCGCTCGAGGCGCTGTTTTCGGACTACTCGTCCGTGTACTCCCTCCACGCGATCTCCGGCGAACCGTGGGTTCAGGCGGTCCTGTTCGCCGTCGCCGGTTGCTTCGGGCTCGCCCTGGTCGTCGGCTACCGAACTCGAGTCGCGACGGCCGTCTCGTGGTTCCTCCTGGTCTCGTTGCACATCCGGAACCCGATGGTGCTCAACAGCGGCGACGTGCTGTTGCGAATGCTGCTCTTCTGGGGCGTCTTCCTCCCGCTCGGGGAACGCTGGTCGATCGACGCGCGCCGGATCGATCGGGACCGGTCGACGGTGGCCTCCATCGGGACGATGGCCGTTCTATTGCAGGTGTTGCTGATGTACGCGACGAACGCCATCCACAAGACCAGAAGCGACGTGTGGATGAACGGCGACGCGCTCGTCGAGATCTTCCAGGCCGACCACCTCACGATCCTGCTCGGGAACGTCCTCGCCGACCAGTTCCTCCTCTTGGACATCGCCGCCTACGCCTGGATGGCGCTCATCCTCCTGTCGCCCCTACTCCTCGTCCTGACCGGCTACCGGCGGGCGATATTCGCGTCCTGTTTCGTCGGCATGCACCTCGGGATGCTGGTCATGCTCAGGATCGGCTTGTTTCCGCTCATCGCCGTCGCCGGACTGCTCCTGTTCTATCCGACGGTCATCTGGGACCGGCTGACCGCGCTGGCGACTCGAGCCGGCATCGCGCCCGACCTCCGCGACGGGCTGGCGCGGCTCCAACGGGGCGCGCCGCGACTCGCCGTTCCCTTGCTCCCGACGGCCCTGGAGACCGTGCCGTCGGCCGCCGCCATCACGAGCCGCGGTCGGGTCCTGTTCTCGACGGTCGTGCCGTGGCTCTTCCTCGCCCTCGTCATCCTCTCGAACGCCGAAGCGGTCGCCTACACCGACGTTCCGGACCCCGCCGAGGACGTCCTCGAGACGGCACAGGCCGAGCAGAGCTGGCGGATGTTCGCGCCAGAGCCGACTTCCGACGCGAAGTGGCTCGTGGTGCCGGGCGAACTCGAGAACGAGTCCGAGGCCGACGTCTTCCACGGCTCGGCCGTCAACTGGGACAGACCGCCGTCAGTCGACGAGACCTACGAGACGGCGCGGTGGCGAAAGTACGTCTCGAACATGCGATACGCCGGCAACGAGAACCACCAGTCGTACTTCGCCAACCACCTGTGTGGTCGCTGGAACGAGACCCACGAAACCGGCGTCGAACGGGTCACCGTCTACGGGCTGACCGACCGGGCCGCTCCGTACGACGACGAGCCGGACATTGCCGAGTACAAGCTGCTCGAGTACGACTGTTCGGGCGAGTTCATCCAGAACGAGTGATCCCAGCGGTGCGTCGATCCAACCGTTCGAGCCGCGCGGTCGGAATCGAACCCGGGCGTTCCAACTCGCGGCGGACAACGATAGCTAAGTAACCCCGGCTGGAAACCGAGGACACATGGAAGCTGCGCTGATCGTTCTCGACGGCTGGGGGCTCGGAAACGGCGGTAGAGATGCAGTCCAAGCGGCCGAGACACCAGTTTTCGACCGGATAGCGGACACGGGGTCGTACGGCCGGCTCGAGGTCGCGGGCCGGCGCGTCGGCCTGCCCGACGGCCAGATGGGAAACAGCGAGGTGGGCCACCTCAACATCGGCGCGGGACGGGTCGTCTATCAAGAGTACACGCGGATTTCGGACTCGATCGCGGACGGCTCCTTCCGGGAGAACGACGCGATCAACGCGGCCTTCGATCAGGCGCGGGAAAACGCCGTCGGACAGAAGTCCGACGAGCCCTCACTCGCTGACGCTCGCGAGGACGACGGGCGCGTCCACTTCCTCGGACTCGTCAGCGACGGCGGGGTTCACGCCGATCAGGAGCACCTGCACGCGCTGATCGAACTGGCGGCCGACCGCGACGTCGAGGCCGTCACCCACGCCATCACCGACGGCCGGGACACCTCGCCGACCGGCGGCCGGGACTACCTCGGCCGGCTCGAGGACGTAATCGACGAGCACGGGACCGGCGACGTGGCGACGGTGTCGGGCCGGTACTACGCGATGGACCGCGATCAGAACTGGGAGCGGACGAAGCGGGCCTACGACGCGATCGTAAACCGCGAGGCCGAGTGGACCGCCGACTCGGCCGTCGACGCCGTCGAGGCGTCCTACGACCGCGGGGAGACGGACGAGTTCGTCGAGCCCACGGTCGTGGACGGGCAACCGGCGCTCGAGGACGGTGACTCGGTCGTCTGGTTCAACTTCCGATCCGACCGCGCCCGGCAGTTGACGCGGATGCTCGCCGATATCCGCCCGGAGGACTGGGCGGACGAGGTCCAGACGAACCCGCCCGAGGCCGAGGTCGTGATGCTGACCCAGTACGACAAGACGTTCGACCTCCCCGTGGCCTACCCGCCGAACCAGCCCGAGCAGGTGCTCGGCGAGGTGCTCGCCGACGCGGGCCGAACCCAACTGCGGATCGCCGAATCCGAGAAGTACGCCCACGTGACCTACTTCTTAAACGGCGGCCGCGAGGTCGAGTTCGACGGCGAGATCCGGAAGATCGTCGAGAGCCCCGACGTACCGACCTACGACCTGCAACCCGAGATGAGCGCGCCCGAGGTGACTGACACGGCGATCGACACCATCGAGTCGGACGATCCCGACGTGCTCGTGCTCAACTACGCCAATCCGGACATGGTCGGTCACACGGGCGACTACGAGGCCGCGATCGAGGCCGTCGAAGCCGTCGACACGCAACTGGGGCGGCTCGTCGAGACGCTCGAGGCCGCCGGCGCGCACGTCCTCGTCACCGCGGACCACGGCAACGCCGACGACATGGGAACCGAAGAGAACCCCCACACCGCGCACACGTACAACGAGGTCCCGCTCGTCTACGTTTCGCCCGACGGAACGGACGGCAATCGGACGGTCCGCGAGGGCGGGACGCTCGCCGATATTGCGCCGACGATACTCGAGGTCATCGACCTCGATCAGCCGCCCGAGATGACCGGCGAGTCGCTGCTCGAGTGAGTGCGGCTGCGCCGGACGACGCCGACTCCGCGACTCGAGATCAACTGATGGCGTCGACCGTTCGGCTCTCCGATGTCGTCGAGTCGGATTCGGCGGCGTGACCGGCACCACGGGACCGGGACTCGAATCCCGGTCGCCGTCACTATCGTCCTCGCAGTCCCCGCGGTCATCGGCCTCGGTATCGGAACGGACGGCTCTCGAGAGATATATACGGTTCATACGAAGCTTCAATAGGGCGATAGGACTGGCTTCGGCTGGAACCGTTCCGATATGTCCCAGACCACATCCGTCCCCGACACCGAGGAGTCAGTCGTCGACGCGTACGTTCTCGACGTTCGCATCGTCGAAACCGACGCGGCCGACGACGAGGACCCGCGCTACCGATTCGAGGCACCCGAACACACCGCAATCGCGTTCGACAATCTCGAGGACGCACGGCTCTACGCCGACGTCTACTTCGACGTCAACGGCTTCGTCGAGGAGGGAACCGGCGAGCGCGGCATCCCGCCGGAGGTCGTCCAGGCGGGCAAGGACACCCTCGCCGCCTACCTCATGACGATGCCGTGGGCCGACCGCGACTGGGTCGCCTCCTTCTACGGGTCGACGCCGACCGAACTCGATCGCTACCTCACGTGGGTCCGCGACCGCGCCGAAACGATCCGGACCGACGTGCGGGAACAGGGTCTCGACTGACGGGCGCGACGGTCGATCCCGTCGTTCCCCGCCCTCGTCTCATTTTCGTCGCCGCCACCGCTCTGTACCGCTCGGAACCGCGATACCGTCGCGCCCGACGCGGTACCGCCTGACCGACACGGCGGGTCTCGAGTCGTTCGGTTCGTGCTCCGATGGGCCGAGTACCGTCGGTCCGCGCCGGAACCGACTCCCGGTCCATATTGGCGATTGTATACCACTCAATAGTCATCAGAGCGCTCTGTTCGCTATGTTCCGGAACGTTCGCCTTATCAATATACATTATAATAAGTTCCAATATTATAAAATCTAATCAGTTAATAGGGGGTTGATCCGGTTGCATGGTCGAATTTACGAGGCGAAAGCTGATAGCATCGTCAGCGGCAGCGGCAATCGGCACGGGGGCAGTCGGCCTCGCGGGGGCAGAGGAGTACCCGGAGGAACACGACACGCTCGAGGCACCTCACGTCAAGGGGAACATCGATCGGTTCTCGACGACGGCGCTCGGCGCCGAAGTAACGGGACCGTTCGTCTTCGAGACCGGGGAACTCCTCTACAGTCTTCAGGGACCCCGTAACGACAACATCGAGCCGTTCGACACGGGCGGAGTCGGCGTCTTCGACGATTTCCAGTTCACGTTCAACGGGGCGAACGACGAGTTCGACGAGCTCGAGGCACCGCGGACCGACCGCGAGGAGAAGCAGGTCCTCTCGGCGGCCGGCGAGTACCGGTTGCTCGTGCAGACGGGCGACGAGATCAACGGCGGGACCGAGCGGTTCGGCCACCCCCAGACGCCCGACGGGACGGAACTCGTCGAGATCTGCGAAGACGAGTACGAGGGGATCGGCGAACAGGCCGACATGAACTTCTTCGTCTCGACGAACGAGGAAGGGACGGAGGGGTACCTCTTTACCAACAACGAGATCCGGCCGGGCGGGATCACGCGAACGCCCCTCTACCGCGACGAGGACGGCTACTGGCAGGCCGATCTCGAGAACGCGATGGAACTTGAGAACACCGAGCCGTTCCGCGATATCGGCGGGACGAAGACCAACTGTTACGGCGATCTGAGTCCGTGGGAGACGCCGCTGTCGGCCGAAGAGGAATACGGTCACCCGCGAGTCAACGGGCTCGCGACGGTCAGCGACATCGTCGACCAGGGCAGCGGCGTCGGCCTCCGCGGCGGCAGCGAGTTCTGGAACCGACCCAACATCCTCGAGGTCGAGGCCTCGCTCCAGGAGATCTTCGGCGACGAGACCGCATACCCGATGGGGCTGCACAACAACCGCAACACCGAGAAGTTGGCCTATCACCTCGGCGTCGACCCGGTCGACATCGACGACGGCGAGGATACGCCCCGACCCATCGGCGACGAGAAATTCCCGAACCGCTACCGCTACGGGAAGATCGTCGAGGTCACCGAGCCGACGGCCGAGGTCCCGACGCCCGTCAAGCACCACGTCTTCGGTCGCGCCGCGTGGGAGTGTCCCGAAGTGCTGCCCGACGAGCGGACGGTCTATCTGGCCTCCGACGGCGGCGCGAAGGGGATCTACAAGTTCGTCGCCGAGGAGCCGATTCCGGAGTACGACACCCGGATGGACGTCCGCGGCACGCTGTACGCCATGAAGGCCACCGAGATCGGCGAGGGACCGGTCGCGGAAACCGACCTCGAGATCGAGTGGCTGGAACTCGGGACGGCGAGCAACGCCGAGATCGAGTCCTGGATCGCCGACTACGACGACGTCACGCAGGTCGACTACCTCGAGACCCACGCCGAGACCGACTGGGAGGACGACCTCGAGACCGCGCTCGCAGAGGCCGACGAGGAAGTCGCGATCAACGGCAATCGGGACTACATCACCGACGAGGAGATCGTCGAGTGGGCCGCACAGTACGAGGAACGCGGCCCCGACGGCGTCGACGAGGAACTTCGCCGCGTCCCCTTCCTCGAGACTCGCGCGGCCGCCAAGGAGATCGGTGCCAGCGTCGAGTTCAACAAGGCCGAGGGGATCGACTCCCACGACGAGGCCGAACCCGGCGACTTCATCTACTTCGGCATCTCCTCGCTCGGCGGCTCCATGGCCGACGAGCACGGCGACATCCGATTCGACGAGGTCCAGTCCGGCGTCCTCTACCGAGCCGAACTGCAGGACGACTACGACGTCTCTCGACTCGAGCCGGTCGTCGTCGGTCCGAACGGGAGCGACTCCAAGTCGGTGCTCAACCAGTCGCTCATCAACGTCGACAACGTGATGGTCATGGACGACGGTCGAGTCCTCCTCTGTGAGGACAAGAGCCCCTTCGGACGGGAACGGACGTACAGAAACGACGCGCTGTGGGTCTACGAGCCCCCGACGTCGCTGTCCGTCGACTCCGTCGCGGTCAGCCACGGCGGCACCGGCACCGCCGACCTGACGCTCTCGTCGGTGCCCGACGGGCTCGCGGGCGGTCGCGTCACCGTCTCGCTCGAGCACGCCGAGGTCGCCGAAATCACGGGCGCGAGCTACCACGACGCGATCGAACTCACCGCCGGTCCGACGATCAGCGACGACGGCTCGAGCGTCGAGTTCCAGTTCGCCGACCTCGAAAACGCGATCGAGTCGGGCTCGATGGACGTCACGCTGGCGTCGCTCGAACTCGAAGGGACCGGCACTGGGACGACGGATATCACGGTCGATATCCACGCGCTGGACGACGACGACGGGAACGCGATCGACTCCCGATCGCACACCGGTGTCGTGGTCACCGGACCGCCGGCAGTCGGCGGACCCGGCAGTGGCCGGAACCCGACGGACCCCGACGGCGACGGGAAATTCGAGGACGTCAACGGCAACGGCCGACTGGACTACGACGACGTGGTCTTGCTGTTCGATCACATCGAGGACGAGTCGGTCACCCTCAACGCCGACGCCTACGACTTCAACGAGAACGGCCGCATCGACTACAACGACATCACCGAACTCTACGACGAGATCTGAGTCGATGGCACGGCACGACGCTGACCCGGCAGTCAACGAGACGGGCCGGGGACGCACACCGACGGACGAATCGGACCGGGACGCGACCCCTTCGCGACGGTGGAAACGGCCCGTCGCGGCGCTCCTCGTCACACTTGCGATCGGCGTGGCGGTCGTCCCGATCGCTTCGATGGCGGCCGCCGACGCGGGAGCCGCGACTGCGACCGCGACGCCGACGGCCGCCGGACCCGACCTCGTCGTCGACGACGCGGCCGTCGAATCGGGCGAGACGGCGACCCACCGGCTCGCGCTCACCGACGCACCGGACGGCCTCGCCGGGTTCGAACTCACCGTCGAGCTGTCGGGCGACGACGGAACCGCGACCGTCGCGAACGCCAGCTACCCCGACCGGTACACTCCGACGACCGACCCGGCAGTGAGCGCCGACGGCCAGTCGATCACCGTCGAGGCCGCCGACCTCACCGACGAAGTGACCCCCGGCGCGAGCGACGTGACGCTCGCGACGATCGAGGTGAACGGCACCGACGCCGGGTCGACCGCGCTCGAGGTGACGGAGCTACAGATCGACGCGGACGGCGGCGACCGCATCGAACCGTCGCTCGAGGCGGGGACGCTCACGGTCGACGGCGGGTCGGCGTCACAGAACGAGACCGGCGACTCGGACGACGGGACGGGATCCGACGGCTTGGACTCGGTCCCCGGCTTCACGGGCGGCGCCGCGGTCGCTGTGATCGCCGCCCTCGCGGTCGCCCTGCTCGCGCGGTCGCGCTGACGCTGGTCGAGCGTTTTTTCGGCCGACTCGGTCGCGCCGGTCGCTCGAGTGCCGGCGAGGCGGAACGGACGACGACGATGGACCTGTCGCGTCGGCCGATTTTATTTTCGGAACGCACGTCCCGGCGATAGTCAGGGACGTTTACACGTCCGGACGATGACGGGGACAGTATGAACGGGGACAGCGACGATCCGACGGACGACAGAGCGCGGACGACCGCTCCGAACCGGTTTCGCCGGCGAGCCGCCGGCGGTCAGCGATGATCGATATCCTCACCTTGCTCGCGCTCGCCGCCGTCGGAACGGCGGTCGTCTGGAAAGGCAGCGACTGGCTCGAGGAGTCGGCGAACGCACTCGCCGCCGCGTACGGGCTCCCGCTGGTCGTCCAAGGGGCGATCGTCGCCGCCGTGGGCTCGAGCACCCCCGAACTGGCGAGCGTGTTGCTCGCGACGGTGCTCCACGGGGAGCTCGAACTGGGCGTCGGCTCCATCGTCGGCTCGGCGGTGTTCAACCTTCTCGTAATCCCGGGGCTCGCGATCCTCGTCGGCGGCGGGATCGACACGACGCGCGAACTGGTCTACAAGGAGTCGCTGTTCTACATGCTCGCGGTCGCCGCGTTGCTGCTGACGTTCTCGCTCGCGGTCATCTACAACCCCGTCGACAGCGCCGACGGCCTCATCAGAGGGGCCGTCTCGAGGCCGCTCGCGCTGTTTCCCCTCGCGCTGTACGGGCTCTACCTGTTCACCCAGTACCTCGACGCCGCGGCGAGCGACGAGCCGAACGACGAGTCGATCGCTCTCGTCCGGACGTGGCTCCGGTTCGTGCTTGGGCTGGTGCTCATCGTCGTCGGCGTCGAGGCGCTCGTCCGCGCCGCGATCGGGCTCGGGGACGCGTTCGGCACGCCGTCGTTCCTCTGGGGGATGACCGTCGTGGCGGCCGGCTCGAGCCTGCCCGACGCGTTCGTCAGTCTCGCGGCGGCGCGGGCCGATCGACCGACGGTCACGCTGGCGAACGTCCTCGGGAGCAACACGTTCGACCTGCTCGTCGCCGTCCCCATCGGCGTCCTCGTGAAGGGATCGCTGACGATCAACTTCGCGTACATCGTCCCGATGATGGGGTTTCTGGTCTTCGCGACGATTACGTTCTTCGCGATTTCGCGGACCGGGATGTACCTCTCCCGTCGGGAAGCGTGGGCACTACTGGTGACCTACGGACTGTTCGTCGTGTGGCTCGTCCTCGAGAGTCTGCGGGTCGTCAGCGTGCTCGGACTCTGAGGGAGGCTACTGGAATCCGCCCCGGAGACAGTTCGATCGATAACCCAAGGGAACCGAACGAATTCGCCTAATAGCTTTACCAGTTCCCGTTTGATAGACCGGTATGAGCGACGATCCCGATTCCGACGAGCGTCAGTTCGCCACGAACAGCGTCCACGCCGGACAGGAGCCCGATCCGACGACGGGTGCCCGGGCACCGCCGCTGTACCAGACCACCTCCTACCAGTTCGAGGACACCGACCACGCCGCCGCCCTCTTCGGGTTAGAGGAGGCCGGCAACATCTACTCGCGGATCATGAACCCGACGAACGCGATGTTAGAGGAGCGCATCGCGACGCTGGAGGGGGGCGTCGGGGCGCTTGCCACCTCGTCGGGGATGGCCGCGTTCGACCTCGCGACGTTCATCCTCGCCGAAGTCGGCGACAACATCGTCTCCTCGTCGTCGCTGTACGGCGGGACCTACACCTACCTCACCCACACCGTCGAAAAGCGGGGGATCGAGACGAAGTTCGTCGATACGCTCGACTACGAGGCCTACGCCGAGGCCATCGACGACGACACCGCGTTCGTCCACCTCGAGACGATCGGCAACCCCGCGCTGGTGACGCCGGACATCGAACGGATCGCCGACATCGCCCACGACCACGACGTGCCGCTGTTCGTCGACAACACGTTCGCCACGCCGTACCTGTGCCGCCCGCTCGAGCACGGCGCGGACCTCGTCTGGAACTCGACGACCAAGTGGATCCACGGCGCGGGGTCGACCGTCGGCGGCGTGCTCGTCGACGGCGGCTCGTTCCCGTGGCCGGAGGGCGACTACCCCGAGATCACCGAGCCGAACCCGGCCTACCACGGCGTGAACTTCTACGAGACCTTCGGCGACGCGGCCTTCTCGGTTGTCGCCCGCACCCGCGGCCTGCGCGACCTGGGCAACCAGCAGGCACCCTTCGACGCGTGGGTCACCCTGCAGAAACTCGAGTCCCTGCCCCTGCGCATGGAGAAACACTGCGAGAACGCGATGGCCGTCGCGGAGTACCTCGAGGACCACTCGAAAGTCTCCTGGGTGAACTACCCCGGCCTCGAGAGCCACGAGACCCACGAGAACGCCAAGAAGTACCTCGGGGGCGGCTACGGCGGCATGATCACCTTCGGCCTCGAAGGTGGCTACGACGCCGCCGAGACGGTCTGCAACGAGGTCGACCTCACGAGCCTGCTCGCGAACGTCGGCGACGCGAAGACGCTGATCATCCATCCCGCGAGCACGACCCACCAGCAACTCACCGAGGAGGAGAAACTGGCCGGCGGCGTCACCGACGACCTCGTGCGACTCTCGGTGGGGATCGAGGACGTCGACGACGTGATCGCGGATCTCGATCGGGCGATCGAGCAGGTGTAACTCGCAGGCGCCGCCGCGACTGCTGGCGACCGTTTCAGCGCGCTGTGAGTAGCCCTCGCGGTTAAGTTCGCTGAGACCGACTGGTCCCACGTATGCCGACTGGGATACTCACGTCAGAGGCAGCAGAGCAGATCGTCGCGACCTGTCGAACGGCCATCGGCGACAGCCTCCGTTCGGTCACCTACTTTACGCGCGACGACTTCGAGCAGCTCTACCTCCGCGACGACCTCGAGCGCGACGCCGACCTCTCGACGTTCATCGGCCACGAGTGGCGCGGCTTCAAGACCACGCAGACGGCCTACGAAGGGTCGGAACTCGGTGGATACGACTACACGATCCGGGTCTTCGAGAACGGCTTCCTCATTCGCGTGACCAACGACAGCGAGGGCGTCTTCGCCACGACTGACGGGCTGACGGTCAAAGACTTCGAAGAAGTCGCGACGGCACTCGATTCGTTCCTTACCGATCGGCAGACGGCGTAGCAGCGTCGTCGCTCGAGCGGTCGTCGTCGCGGTCGGCCGCGTCTCGGTCGTCCTCCTCGCTGTCGGCGTCCCGCCCGCCGATCGGCAGGCCGGAGCCGTGGTCGCCGTCCGTTCCGAGGAGGCGAGCGAAGCGACGACGTTCCGCGGCGTGTCTGTCCAGACTCATGCCGTCGATAGAGGACGGTTTCCCTTGTAGTAATGGGGGCCATTTTCGGTAGAAACACGTTACTTCCCTGTGAAACAGTGCCGCTGCGACCCCGAGAGCCACACCCGATGGCCCCGCTGTAGCGGTTTCCTACGAATCGATCCGTCCGTAGTCGGGACAACGTAACACCCTTTTCCGCCACGCCCGTTCGTCCGACAATGAGCGACCTTCCAGATTCCATCGCGCGCGAACTCGAGTCGCACGACGCGTTCGACCGGACCGACGACGGCTACGCCCTCGCGACGACCGTCTTCGACACCACGATCACGGCCGACGACGCCGAGGGGAAACGAGACGGCCGATTCCGCGTCACCGTCTTCCTCCCGACGCTCGACGCCGCCGTCGCCGACGAGGTCGTCGCCGACCCCGTCGAAAACGGCTGGTTCGAAACTCTCGAGCGCCGACTCGAGGACGTCTTCACCGTTGCACAGACGAGCACCCACGACGAACCGGTCGTCGAACGCGACGCCAACGAAGTCCGCGTCCGTCTCGAATACACTGCGTGGGACGCCGGCGAGGGCGTCACAGACGCCAAGGCCCTGATCGAATTCGTCGAAGGCACCTTCGCACAGGGAATCATCCCCGGCTACGACTATCAGGGGGAAGCGGCGACGCTGCTCGAGAACGCCCAGGACAGAGGTCAGCAGGCCGCGGACGGCGACGGCAGCAGCGGCGGCATGCCGCTCTAAAACGAAGTTTTGCGCTGTCGTTCGAGAGAGCTTCGCTCTCTCGTGATGACGAAAGACACCAGAGGCGTCTTTCGAACCACGGGTACGCCTGCGGCGCACCTCGACAAAAATTCGATTAAAAGCCTTCCTCGCTCCCAGTGGTCACTCGTCGGCCCGAACGCGAAGCGCTCGGTGAACAGCGGCGCTCAGGTTCTCCGAACTGTTCGATTTCTGATGCAACATTAGTGGGAGTCCATCATTCGTTGCGCCGGTTGCAACTACCCACCAGCAGTATAGACCTCAGCCCAGAGATACCCTATTCCGATGCAAGCGTATAAGAGACCGAACACGGCGAACTGCCATTCGCTATCTACGAAATACGAACCTGCCTGAACGAGCCCCAACAGAACCATCGCGACTCCAAGAATTGCTTTGTGTTGTCTCTGTACCATATTTGGAAGGTAGTCTACTTGGTTGATAAGTTCTAGTGTTGGACTATCAAACGACCGCTGTGGCCAGGAGCGCGGCTCGAGCAGACGCGAGAGCCGTGCACCCCGGGGGAGGGCAGGCCGTTGCAAGTCGCCGACCGCGAGCGAGTGAAACGAGCGAGCGGGCCGACGACTGATGTGGAGAGCGCTGTGCGCTCGGAACGGAAGGAGGAGTGCTTTTGATCGAAATTTTGCCGAGGGACATCGCGAGCGAAGCGCTCAGCGCTTCGCTCGCGATAGACCGCAGAGGAAAATTTCGTTCTTAATCCATCGCGATGTACGTCTGCGTGTTTTCGACGCCCTCGATGGCCTGAATGTGGGTGGCCGCGATCTCCTTGACTGCGGCCGGCGTCTCGACCTGCGTTTTTGCGATGAGGTCGACGTCGCCAGCGACGATGTGGGCCGACTGGACCCCGTCGATGGATTCAATGCTGTCTTTGAGCCGATCCGCCTCGCCCGTGTTCGCCTTGATCATGATAAACGCGGTAACCATCAGTTGACACCTCCGGTGTCGGAGTCGGTCTCCGAATCCGCCTCTCCCTCCAACAGTTCCGTCGCCGCCGAACTCGAGCCCGTGCCCGCGTTCGCGGCCGCTTTGGTTGCCGTTTCGCCGACCAACAGTTGGCGCACCTCGCTCAGGACGTCGAAGTCCGCGAGGACGACGAGTCGGTCGCCGTCCTCGAGCGAGAGGTCTTCGGTCGGGATGCCGAGGGGTTGGTCGCGCTTGCCGAACGCGAGGACGGTCGCGTCGGCGGGCAGTTGCAGTTCGCTGATCGTGTAGCCGTTGACGGGGGCCGCGTCGGTGAGCGTGAGTTCGACGACCTGCAGGTGCGGGGCGATGTCGGCGATGGCCCGTATCGTCCCGCCCAGCAGGGCGTTTTTCGCGCCGATCGCGCCGAGTCGCTCGGGGTAGATGATCTCGTCGACCTGATCGGCGTACTTGCGGTAGATGCCCTCGCGGTAGGCCTCGTCGATCCGCATGACCGTCCGACAGCCGTAGTGGTTGGCGATCATGCAGGCGGTGAAGTTGACGTTGAGGTCGCCGGTCAGTGCGCCGACGGCGTCGGCCGTGGTGACGCCGGCCTCCTCGAGAATGTCTTCGCGGGAGCCGTCGCCGTCGACGACGGTAAAGCCCTGATCGCGGGCCCGTCTGCGCGTCGGTTCGTCGCGTTCGACCATCGTCACCTCGTGGTCCTCGTCACGCAAGACGCGTGCTGTGCGCAGGCCGACCCGTCCAGCCCCGATAATCACGAACCGCATGTACTGGGGTACGCTCGCCCCGGTGAATAAGTTTGCGCCCGATTACCATGGTATCGAATGCAACGCCGTCGCTCGAGCACCGAAAGCGGCGGTGGAGAGCCCGTGATCGAGACGCCCGCCGCGCCGGTCTCGGTCTCCTACCCCATCGCGATGTACGTCTTCGTCTCCGTGACGCCGCTGAGTCCCTGCATGCTCGAGGAGACGGTCTGAAGCACGTCGTAGACCTCCGGTGCGTCGACCTCGGCGATGATGTCGTAGTTGCCCGCGACGATGTGGGCGTCGGCGACCGACTCGAGGCCGTCGATCTCCGCGAGCAGCCCCTCGGATTTTCCGGCGGCCGTCTTCACCATGATGAACGCGTGGACCATCGGAAGTGTGGTACAGTCTATCACGACTAAAGCCTTTGCCCGAACCGATGGTCGGGAGGTGGCGTCACGAACAGGGAAAACCGGTAGGACGCGGTTAGCTCGAGTCGGATACCGCCGACGCGAGCGCGTCCGTCACCGACTCGAGTACTACCGCCGGCGACTGCGTCGCGTCGACGCGGACGAACCGGTCGGGGTCGCGCTCGATCAGCCGTTCGTAGTTGTCCCGGACCGACTCGAGGTACTCGGCTCGCTCGAACTTGTTCGTCGTCCCCGCGCGGATCGCGGCGGTTTCGGGGTCGAGGTCGAGGTAGATCGTCAGATCCGGGGTGATCGAGAACGGCTCGTGGATGTCGATGACGTACTCGAGCGGGTCCGGGAGATCGTGGCCCTCGGCCGCCGCGAGCGTCGCGCCCTGATAGGCGAATCGGGAGTCGGAGTAGCGATCGGAGATCACGAGATTGTCCTGCTCGAGGGCGGGTTCGATCACGCGCGAGAGGTGGTCGGCGTGGTCGGCGGTGTAGAGGAACAGCTCCGCCAGCGGGTCGGCGTCGTCGTCCTCGATCGAGCGGTAGACGACCTCGCCGTACCACGAATCGTCCGTCGGTTCCCGCGTGAACGTGGCCTCGGGATAGCGCTCGTGTAAGGCCTCCCAGACCGTCGTCTTGCCGCTGCCGTCCAGTCCCTCGAGCGTGACGAGCATGGTCCCACCTCGTGGCGGTTCCTATTACAATCCGTCGAACGCCGGCCACACCGAACAGTGTCGCCGCACACCTATTTATCGCTGTACCTGCATCTCTCGGGTATGAAGGTCCTCGTCGCCGGCGGCACCGGATTCATCGGAACGAATCTCTGCGAAGAACTGGCCAAGCGCGGCCACGAGGTGACGGCGCTATCGCGGTCTCCGGGTGACGCCGGCCTCCCCGACGGCGTCGAGTCGGCTCTGGGAAACGTCAGCGCCTACGACTCGATCGCCGACACCGTCGTCGGCCACGACGCCGTCGTGAACCTCGTCTCGCTCTCGCCGCTCTACAAACCGCCCGAGGGAACGAGCCACGAGGAAGTTCACCTCGAGGGCACGGCGAACCTCGTCCGCGCCGCCGAGGCCGCCGGCGTCGATCGCTTCCTCCAACTGAGCGCGCTCGGTGCCGATCCCGACGGCGAGACCGCCTACATCCGTGCCAAGGGGAAGGCCGAGGCGGTGGTCAGAGAGTCGGCGCTCGAGTGGACGATCGTTCGCCCGTCGGTCGTCTTCGGCGACGGCGGCGAGTTCGTCGAGTTCACGAAGACGCTGACGACGCCGTACGTGACGGGGCTGCCGGGCGGTGGGAAGACCCGGTTCCAGCCAATCTGGGTCGGCGACCTCGTCCCGATGCTGGCCGACGCGCTTGAAGGTAGCGAGGCGCGAAGCGCCTCGGAAGCGAGCGAGCAGGGCTCGCGAGCAGATGACGCCCACGTCGGCGAAATCTACGAACTCGGCGGGCCGCAGATCGCCACGCTCGCGGACGTGACGGAACTGGTGTACGCGGCCGAGGGGAAAGACGTCACGATCGTCCCGATCCCGATGGAACTGGCGAAACTCGGCCTCTCGGCGATCGACTCGCTGCCGTTCGTTCCCTTCGGCCCCGATCAGGGCCGGTCGCTCGAGTTCGACAACACCGTCGCCGACAACGACGTGACCGCGTTCGGCCGCGACCCGACGGCGTTGCGAACGCTCGGTTCGTATCTCGGTCTCGAGGGGACCCGCCACCGGGCGAAACCGGCAGAAACGGCCTGATTGCGGCCGCGATCACAGGTATCGCGCGCGATTGCACTCGCCGGATATACGTAACATAAAAAACATCTGTAGGCCGAGTAAGCAGTGATTTCCGGAGCGGAATACCCGCTCGAATACCGCCTCAGTCCTGCGATTAGCCCGAATAGTATGCGACTAGAGAAAGTCAGTTTAGCACAAGACTTATATCCTCCATCGCACTGTTACCAATTCAACGGAGCCCCCTGACAAATAATGAAGCTGGCGATGATCGGATTCGGACAGGCTGGTGGCAAAATCGTCGATCGATTCCTCGATTACGACGATCGGACGAACAGCGGAATCGTCCGGGCGGCAATCGCCGTCAACTCCGCGAAAGCGGACCTCATCGGTCTCGACAATATTCCACAGGAGAACCGCGTACTCATCGGCCAGGCCCGGGTAAAGGGCCACGGCGTGGGTGCTGACAACGAACTCGGCGCGGAAGTCGCCGAGGAGGACATCGACGAGGTCCAAAACGCCATCGACTCGATCCCGACCCACGAGGTCGACGCCTTCCTGATCGTTTCGGGGATGGGCGGCGGCACCGGCTCGGGCGGCGCGCCCGTCCTCGCGAAACACCTCAAGCGAATCTACACGATCCCCGTCTACGGGCTCGGCGTCCTGCCGGGTACGGACGAAGGCGGGATCTACACGCTCAACGCGGCGCGATCCTTCCAGACGTTCGTCCGCGAGGTCGACAACCTGCTCGTCTTCGACAACGACTCCTGGCGACAGACCGGCGAGTCCGTCGAGGGCGGTTACGAGCAGATCAACGAGGAAATCGTCCGTCGCTTCGGCATCCTCTTCGGTGCCGGTGAAGTCGGCGACGGACAGGAAGTCGCCGAGAGCGTCGTCGACTCTTCGGAGATCATCAACACGCTTTCCGGTGGTGGTGTCTCGACCGTCGGCTTCGCGAGCGAGGAGGTCGAACTGAACTCCGGCGGCGGCCTCCTCTCGCGGTTCACCGGCGACGACGGTGGCGGCGCGGACGACGACCTCGACGCCGCGAACACGACGAACCGCATCACGAGCCTCGTCCGCAAGGCCGCGCTCGGCCGGCTCACGCTCCCCTGCGAGATCGAAGGCACCGAGCGCGCCCTGCTCGTGCTCTCCGGTCCCTCGGAGTACCTGAACCGGAAAGGCATCGAACGCGGCCGCAAGTGGCTCGAGGAGGAAACGGGAAGCATGGAAGTTCGCGGTGGCGACTTCCCGCGAGAGGAGCCCGAAGTGGCCGCGGCGATCTTGCTCTCCGGCGTGACGAACGTTCCCCGGATCAAGCGCCTGCAGCAGGTGGCCATCGAGGCACAGGACAACATCGACGACATCCAGCAGGAGAGCGAAGAGAACCTCGAGGAACTCGTCGAAGACGACGAGGACGAACTCGAGCCGCTGTTCTAGGCCCTCGTTCTTTCGGTTTTCGACGCCGCGAGCGGTCGCACTCGTGTCGGGGGGCACGAGATCGGAGCACACGTGTCTCCGGGGGGAACCGGTCGCATTCCGACGTGTTTTTGAGCGCGCCCGGACTACCGCAACTAGATTCAGATGCGCGTCGTCGTCCCGTTCGCCGCCGAGACGCCGAAAACTCGCCTCGAGTCAGTACTCACGCCGGCCGAGCGGTCGGCCGTCGCCCGCGCCATGCTCGCAGACGTCCTGCGCGCGATCGTCGACGCCGGCCACGAGCCGACGATCGTCTCGACCGCGCCGCTCGCGCTCGAGGATCTCGAACTCTCGAGCGAGGTCGCCGCGTCGACATCGATCACGGTCGACGACCGGTCGCTGACGGACGCGGTCAACGCGCGGCTGCCGGGGACTGACGGGAACGAGGATGGCGAGAGCGAGAGCGACGACGCGGCCACTGCTCCCGACCGCGAACCCGTCGCCGTCGTCATGGCCGACCTCGCGCTGGCGACCCCCGATGCGCTCGAGCGACTCCTGACGACTGCTGCCGACATCGCGATCGCACCGGGGCGTGGCGGCGGAACGAACGCGCTCGTTGTCGGTCATCCCGAGTTCCGCGTGGACTACCACGGCACTTCGTATCTCGACCACTGCGAGATCGCCCGCGAGAGCGGGGCCACCCTCGAGACGATCGACTCGTTCCGGCTGGCGACCGATATCGATGAGCCGGCCGATCTCGTCGAGGTGCTCGTCCACGGACGCGAGGGCGACCGCGCACCCGCTCGGCTCCGCGAGCTGGGGTTCGAACTCGACGATCGAGCCGGCCGAGTCGACATCGCCCGGAGCGAGGATCGCGCGAGGAAGTGATCGGTCGCGCTCGAGGCGATCACGTCGAGGGAAGGCCTTATGTGCCGAGCGACGACATCCAGAGGTAATGTTTCCCGGGGCGAGCGAGTACGGCGTCGATATCGCGGTCGACGACGGAGCCGTCGACGAGCTGTTACAGACCAGCCCGAGCGACGTCGAGGCACCGCCGTCACTGACCTTTTCCCGAAACGTCTTCATCCCGCTGACCACGGCCTGTCGCTACACCTGTACCTACTGCACCTACTTCGACCCGCCGGGACAGGCCTCCCTGCTCTCGCTCGAGGAGGTCCGCGAAATCTGCCGGCGCGGGGCCGACGCCGGCTGTACGGAGGCGCTGTTTACCTTCGGCGACGACCCCGACGAGCGCTACACCGAGATTCACGCGCAACTCGAGGAGTGGGGCCACGACTCGATCCACACCTACCTGCGGGAGGCGTGCGAGGTGGCCTTAGAGGAGGGACTGCTCCCCCACGCGAATCCGGGCGATCAGACCCGCGAGCAGCTGGCGGCCGTCGCGGACGTCAACGCCAGCATGGGCGTGATGCTCGAGACGACCGCCGAGGTGGGCGCACACGCGGGACCGCGGCGCAAGGTGCCCGGCCAGCGGCTCCGGACTCTGAAAAACGCGGGCGAACTGGACGTCGCCTTCACGACCGGGATTCTGGTGGGGATCGGCGAGGACTGGCGCGACCGCGCGGAGAGCCTGCTGGCGATCCGCGAGTTACACGAGCGCTACGACCACATCCAGGAGGTGATCGTCCAACCGGTCGTGGACAACGAGCGCTGGTCTGACGGCTCGCCCGATCTCGCGACGATGCGGCAGGTGACGGCGATGGCCCGCGTCGCCCTCCCCGAGGCGGTCTCCGTGCAGGTCCCGCCGAACCTCGCCCCCGCGAAGGACCTGATCGACTGCGGCGTCGACGATCTGGGCGGCGTCTCGCCGGTCACCGACGACCACATCAACCCCGAGTACAAGTGGCCCGCGCTGCGCGAACTCGAGGAGATCGCCGACCACGCGGGCGTGCCACTCGGCGAACGGCTCCCGGTCTACGAGCGGTTCCTGCCCGCAGATCTGCGGACGACAGGGTTCGACGGCACCCTCGCCGACGGCGCGGACGGCGACCGGGAGTGGATTTCGCCGACGATTCGGGACGCGCTCGGCGGCGACGGTTCGGCCGGCCGGCGCTACCGGTCCGTGCTCCGGGACGAGACGGCAGCGACTGCCGACTAACCGAACGGCAGCGCGGTCCGCTGGCGACCCGGGATGGTCGTCGAACGACTAAAAGTAGTCCTCGTGGACGGCGAGTCCCTCGTCCTCGAGCACCGGTCCCTCCACATTCGTCGACCCATTTGCCCGGTCGACCACCTCCTCGCAGGGAATTTCGATCACGCCGTCGTCGCGGACAGCTGCGAGCGAGTCGACGGAGACGCTGTAAACCACCCGATCCAGCCCCGCGTAGACGATCGCGCTCGCACACATCGGACACGGCTCTGTGCTGGTGTACATCGTACAGGATGCGCGCTCGTCGGGCTCGAGTTCGCTCGCGGCCCATCGGGCTAGTTCGAACTCCGGATGGGCGGCAATATCGTCGTCGGTGAGGGTGGTGTTCTCCGCAGTCCGGACGACTTCGTCGTCGACGACGAGCAGGGATCCGAAGGGCGTGTTGCCGTGGTCGACCGCCGATTCCGCGAGATCGATCGCCTGCCGTACGTACGATTCGTCGGTGGCCATAGCGGCCGTTCGACCGCCGATTCCGAAACGCTTCCCCTCGAGGGGCACTCGAGCGAGGCGTTACGTACAGGAGAAGCCGCCGTCGACGACCAGCGCCTGCCCGGTGATCCAGTCGGCCTCGTCGCTGGCCAGAAATAGCATCGCGTTCGCGATGTCCTCGGGCTCGCCGAGGCGCTTGAGCGGATAATACCTCGATAGCTCTTCCTTCCTCGCCGCCCACTCCTCCTCGGTGTAGTTCTTCCGGGGCATCGCGGTGTCGGTCACGCCCGGACAGACCGCGTTCGCCCGGACGCCGGCCGGGCCGACCTCCGCCGCGACGGTCCGCGTGAAGTTGACGACCGCGCCCTTCGACAGCGAGTACGCGCCGAGTTCCGGCGCGCCGATGACGCCCGCCAGCGACGCCGTGTTGACGATCGCGCCCGACCCCTGCTCCTTGAAGTGGGGCAGCACGGCGTGACAGCCGTTCCAGACGCCCTTGACGTTCACGTCCATGACTCGGTCGCGCTCGCCCTCGGCGATCTCCTCGATCTTCGCGCGCTCGTGGCTCACGCCCGCGTTGTTCACCATGATATCGAGGCCGAACTCCGAGACCGCCTCGTCGACCGCCGCGTGGACCGCGTCGGCGTCGCGGACGTCTAACTCGAGTGCGGTCCCGTCCCGCCCCATGCTCTCCACGCGGTCGATCGTCTCCTGGGCCCCCTCGAGATCGACATCGGCCGCGACGATCGTCGCGCCCTCTTCGGCGAACAGTTCGGCGGTCTCCCGGCCGAGACCGGAGCCCGCACCCGTGATAAATGCTGACTTACCTTCGAGTCGCATATTCACATGTTATTAAGTATCATCATAAATCATCGCCCCGTAATCGGAGCCCGAGCGCGGGCGGCGACTCGAGAGCACACAGCGTTATCCCCCTCCACCCACGGATACCGCGTATGCACGTCGATCTGAGCCACCCGATCGAGACCGGGATGCAGACGTACCCGGACGACCCGGCCGTCGCCGTCCGGCGGCACACGACCCACGAGGACCACGGCGTCCGCGTCGACGCCCTCGAGTGTGGCAGCCACACCGGAACCCACGTCGACGCGCCCGCCCACACCGAACCCGACGGAAAAACTCTCGAGGCGTTCCCGCTCGAGCGGTTCGCCGTCGACGCGGTCCGGATCGACTGCCGCGATCTCGGGGCCCGCGAGCCGATCCCGGCGGACCGGGTTCCGGCCGTCGACGCCGATCTCGCCGCGTTCTGGACGGGCTGGGACGCCCACTGGGACACCGATCGCTACCTCGAGCATCCGTACCTCTCGCCGGCAGCGGCCGAGGCGTGCGTCGAGCGTGAGTTCGACGTGGCCGTGGACGCGCTCAACCCCGATCCAACTCCGACGGAAAACGCCGGTGAGGACGAGCCAGCGGGGTTTCAGGCACACCACGCGCTGCTCGGCGACGAGCGGTTGATCCTCGAGAACCTGACGAACCTCGAGTCAGTCGGGGATCGCTTCGAACTCCGGGCGTATCCGCTGGCGCTCTCGAGCGACGGCGCGCCGGTGCGGGCCGTCGGTGTCGAAAGCATGGAATAGAACTGCCTCCTTCCGGCGCCGGCTCGAGGCACCCGTCTCTCCGGTTCGTTCGGGTATCGGCCGTCGCCGACCGGCAGCCGCTCAGTCGTCGGCCGGAACCGCTCGCTCCTCGCGCTCCGCTCGAGTCAGCAGCGGCGTGCCGTCGGCCTTCGGCCCGAGTCGAGGGCCGAAGGGCGGGTCGTCGGGATCGATGACGCGCCGCTGCTCGTAGTCGGTCGAGCGTTCGACGGGGACGCGACCGATCGAGGCGATCATCTCGACGTAGTCCTCGAACGAGCGGAACTCGCCGAAGCCGCCGCCCGCTCGTTTGGTGATCTCCTCGGAGAGGATCGTTCCCATGTAGTCGTCGGCCCCGCAGTTGAGCATCTTCAACCCTTGCTCGTCACCGTACTTGACCCACGAGGACTGGATGTGGTCGATATTGTCGAGGAACAGCCGCGAGACGGCGATCAGCAGTTCGTCCTCGTCGATGCTCGGGCCGCTCGAGACCACGTCGTGTTCGAACAGCGGCGTGTTCTGGTGGACGAAAGAGAGCGGGACGAACTCCGTAATGTTGCCGGTCCGGTCCTGCAAGTCCCGAATTCGTTTCAGGTGCAGCGCGCGGTGGGCCTCGTTCTCGACGTGGCCGTACATGATCGTCGCCGTCATCCCGAGTCCGACGTTCGCGGCGGCCTCCATGGCCTCGAGCCAGTCCTCGGTGCCGATCTTGCCCGGGCAGATCACGTCGCGGACTTCCTCGACGAGGATCTCGGCCGCGGTTCCGGGAACGGTGTCGAGGCCGGCGTCTTTCAGCCGCCGGTAGACCTCCTCGTAGGACCAGTCGGTGCCCCGGCGGGCGTGGTAGGCCTCTTCGGGCGTCATCGAGTGGACGTGGACGCCGTCGACGCTCATCGCCGCGATCTGGTCCGTGTAGGTGCCCGGGCTGGTGTCGTACCGTTCGGGGGGCTTGTAGTTGACTTCCTTCGGGTTCGGGTGATCGTCGAGGATCGCTCGGTGTTCCTCGTCGAGCGCGAACGCGGGGTGGAGCCCGGAGACCGACGTGACCTCGTAGATCCCCCGGTCGACCGCATCGGAGACGATCTCGCGGGACTCCGCGGGCGTCTTCGTGAAGCCGGCCGTCTCGATCTCCGTCTCGCTCTCGAAGGTGTGGGCGGCGTCCTTGAAGTTACAGAACAGACAGCCCACGTTACAGGCCGTCGTCACGTTGTTGTTCAGGTTCGCGATGAAGGTGACCTCCTCGCCGACCTGCTCGGCCCGGCGGCGGTCGGCCGCCTCGAGCACGCGCTCCTTGCGTTTCCGGTCGATCCCCTCGCTCTCGGTCCCCGTGGTGAGTAACTCGATCGCGTCGTCGACCGCGAGTCGCTCGCCGTCGCGCGCCTTTGCCAGTGCGTTCTCGAAGGACTGGTCGGTCTCGGGAACGTGATCGAACGTGAGGTCGGCCTCGGTCACCGGTCGCTCCATCGACGTAACGATACCCGTACAGCGAGAAAAGCATGATGGATCAGGAACCGCCGTCCGCCCCGGCGTCTCCGGCCGCGGCTCGCTCGAGACAACTCGGAGTTCGCAGGTCCCGAAGCTATCCGCGAGGCGAGCGAAGGCAAGCATATGAGCTCACGGACGCCGGAGGAATGTATCGACCTCGCCCTCGACGACGAAGCCGCCGACGGGCGGCGAACCGATGCGATTCGCGAACTGAAGACGGCAAACGAGTGCGACGAACTCGCGGCGCTCGTCCGCCGGGAGAACTTGGCCGATCAGTATCGCCGGCAGGCCCTCGAGGCACTCGCGACGCCCCAGTGCGATTCGACGCTTCGAACCCTCGTCGAAGACGGGCTCGAGGGATCGTTACAGCAGGACGCCGAAGAATTGCTCGCGACCGTCGAGGACGACTGAGAGTGTGGACGAATCCGTCGGTTCGCACACGAGTCATGCGCTCGCGCCGCCGATCAGCGGTCTCCCGCGCGATACTGAAACCTTCTTACGGTCCGGCCACGGCAACTGGGATATGAACTGCGGGAGCGGACACGGTCTGGGGTGTCTCGAATGACGAGCGTCAAAGAGTTCCGCATCGAGGAGGCGGCGACCGCCGACGACCTCGGTCGCGGCTCGTTCGTCTTCACCGACGACTACTCGGTGTTCGACTGGGGGAAGATGCCCGACCAGATCCCACAGAAGGGCGCGAGCCTCTGTACGATGGGTGCGTTCAACTTCGAACTGCTCGAGGCCGAAGGCGTCCCCACCCACTACCGCGGGGTCGTCGAGAACGGCGACGTCATCCCGCTCGAGGACGCGTCCCACCCGCCGTGGGAGATGGCCATCGATCTCACGCAGGTGCCCGAGCTTCCCCACGAGGGCCGCGAGTACGACTACGACAGCTACCACGACGCAGCCGGCGAGAACTACCTGATCCCCCTCGAGATCGTCTTCCGCAATCGAGTCCCCGTCGGCTCGAGCCTGCGGGATCGGACCGACCCCGCCGACCACGGCCTCGCGTTCGAGAGTTGGCCCGACGAGGCCGTCGACCTCGAGGACCCGATCGTCGAGTTCACCACGAAGTACGAGGAGAGCGACCGCCACCTCGACCGCGACGAGGCCGATTCGATCGCCGGCAAGGCAGCGATCGAGGACCTCGAGTCCCTCGCCCGCGAGGTCAACCGGATCGTCACCGAACAGGCCGACTCGGCCGGGCTGGTCCACGAGGACGGCAAGATCGAGTGTCTCTACTACGGCGGCGAAATTCGCGTCGGCGACGTCGTCGGCACGTTCGACGAGAACCGCTTCAGCTACGAGGGCACCCAGCTCTCCAAGGAGGTGC
The DNA here is from genome assembly GCF_052439245.1 of Natrinema sp. LN54. Lineage (NCBI taxonomy): Archaea > Methanobacteriati > Methanobacteriota > Halobacteria > Halobacteriales > Natrialbaceae > Natrinema > Natrinema sp. LN54. Next base: position 272,000 of record NZ_JBQVRP010000002.1, on the reverse strand, counting down.
TCCGCCAGTACCACAAGCGCACCCAACCCGAGTGGGTCCAAGCCGTCGACGCCGCCAAGGCCGAGGCCAAACGAGAGAACGTCGCCGACTGGAAGTCGCTCTGCGACGAAGAACCGGAATCCCTCGAGGACGGTGTCCTCGAGACCGCTCGCGACCTGTACTGTGCGGGTGCCAACGCCTACACCGGCCAGGAGTTCTTCGACGCGCCGCCGCTCTCGAGCGCGATCGGTGCGGTTCGGCGGCTCTGAGACGGCTCGACCGGCGCTTGCCGACCGCAGTCCCGAACTCGACGGGATCGCACACCGTGAACTGTGCTATCGTTCCACAATCCGTAGCGAAGAAAGTAACCCTCATATTGAGGGCCGAACCACGGTCGAACGAACGCAAATGACCCCTGCTATCGCCAGTGGCGCCGCAACGAGTATCGTCCTGTTCAGTCTCACCAGCGGGATCGCAGCCGTCTCGAGCGCCGTGCTCGCCCTGTTCATGCTCGTGATGGTCGGCTTCGCCGTCGCACCGCTGTTCTCCTCGTCGTGGATCGGCCAGCAGGACGTGTCGTCGGCCGCGGCCAACGCCGAACCGAACGACGACTGAGTCCCCCGTTTTCTTTGCTCGTCGTTCGTCTCCGCAACACGAGTGGCTAGGCGCTTGTCCGATCCTACCGCAGGAGCATCACGAGTAGAAAGAGGACGGGAAACCCGATGCCGACCAATAGGATCCCGATAAAGACGATCTGGGGGGAAAGAATCGGGAGAAGCAGTACGAGAAGGACGGCACTCAGAAGGGCGATAATGAGATTCAGGCGGAGTTTGATCCCTGACTCGTCCATTACGATATCTCTCACGTAGCACACGATATGTTTTTTGATTTACGTATAGCCGTTGCCCGCGAGCTCGTCCTCTCGAGTCGCTGTCCGCCGACGATGGAGATGCGATGACGGCTTGCAACTGAGTGCCCAATCCCGATGGCGTTGACCGGCGAAGCGCCGTCCATGCAAGAAAGCGAGTTCTACGGACTGGTACAGGAAGCGGGCCACCTCGACACGACGGATCGCGCGCAGGCCGCGACCGAGGCCGTCATGGCGACGCTCGCCGAGACGCTGACCGGCGGCGAGGCCGAGAACGTCGCCGCACAGCTCCCCGACGAACTGGCCGGGATCGTCGAGGACGCCGATCACGACGCCGCCGGCTACGACCGGGACGATTTCGTCGAACGGGTGAGCGAACAACTCCGCGGGACGGACGTCGAGCCCGACGACGCGGAACAGTACGCCGACGCGGTGACCGACGCCCTCGCGGTCGCGCTGACCGACGGCGAACTGCAGGACCTGAAGGCCCAACTCGACGACGACCTCGATCCGCTGTTCGAGGGCGTGACGGTCGACCGCGAGAACGTCTGAACGGTCTGAACGACTCGAGCGGGCCGAAAGCGACGGTCAATACCGAGTCGTCGTCATCGAGCCGCCAACCGGTGCCGTTTCGGGGTTGCCGGCCGGGCGAACGGATTCGCCGACCGTGGCCGAATACGCCGCAATGGATTCGTTCAAGTGGGCCTCGGTCCACCTGTCAACCGATGACCGATTCGACGGACGACGACTCACCCGACTGTCGACAGTGTGGCAATCCCGTAGGACCGTCCTCCGAACAGCGCGTCGTGACGACCGTCGAGGACGGAACGACCGTCTACCGGCACTTCTGTACCGACGACTGTCTCGAGCAGTGGGAGTCGTCGACGTCCGCCTGAGCGCCGGACTAGTTCTTCGCTGTAGTCACCGAAACCGACCGCAAAAGCCGCGCGTTCAGTTGTCTTCGGCGACCGCACTGCCGATGCCGTCGACCGGCCGGTCCGGCGTGAACTCGTCGAGTTCCTCGGGCAGGCCGAGCTGGTACTGGGTGCCGTTCTCCCGGACCGACGTTCGGCCGCGGTGGACCGACACGTCGCCGTTTAAGTGGAGTTGGACGGCCTCGAGCAGGGCGTCGGCCTCGAGGGGCTGGCCGCGGCGTTTCATCACGTCCAAGTCGGCGTCGTCGGGGACGTCGAACGCGCGCTGGGTGATGATCGGACCCTGATCGAGGTCGGTCGTGACGTAGTGGGCGGTGACCCCGGCCACGCGAACCCCTTCTTCGACGGCCTGTCGGTAGGCCTCCGCGCCGGGAAACGCCGGCAGCAGGGAGGGGTGGACGTTGATGATCCGGTCCTCGTAGCGGAAGACGACGTTCGGGCTCAGAATGCGCATGTACCGCGCGAGGACGATCAGGTCGACGTCGTATTCCGCGAGGAGTTCGAGCAGTCGATCCTCGTTTTGCTGGCCGCCCTCGTCGCCGATGTCGTGAAACGGCACGTCGTAGTGCTCGGCCAGCGGCTGGAGATCGTCGTGGTTGCCGATCACGACGCCGATATCCGCGCCGAGGTCGTCGTTGGCCCACGCCTCGAACAGCGCCTCGAGGCAGTGACTCTCCTTCGTCACGAGGACGGCGATCTGTTGGGTCTCCCGGTCGGCGGGGAACCGGACCTGGACGTCGAGGTCGAGGTCGTCGCCGAGGTCGCGGAGGTCCTCCCGGAGCGTCGCTTCCGTACAGACCATCTCGGAGGTATCGACGGCGAGATACATCCGGAAGACGCCGTCGCGGACCGCCTGATCGAGGTCCTCGATATTGATCCCGCGCTCGAACAGGAGGCTGGTCACGTTGGCGACCAGCCCGGTGTCGTCGTCTCCGATCACCGTGATTTCGGTTACGTCGGTCGTCAACGCTTCCACCTCCGCTCGAGCGAATCGCGATTCATCACGACGGAGTGCAGTCCGCGGGCGGCTAAAAGTCCTGCTTTCCGTAGAGGGCCGTGCGAATCGCACGCATTCCGTTCGAGAGACGGAGCACACCGGGAGATCACGCCGAGCGACGACGTGAGTACGAGATACTTGTTGGAAGACGTATGACAGACGCCCCGAATCGACCCCGCCCCCGTCACGTGAACGCGTTTATTTTGTCGTACAGGAGAATGAAATATGTCTGACAGGGATTTATACGGTGGTCTGTGGTACGACTGTTTAGTCACGCGGCGTGACAGTCGCTAATAGGTAGGTGAATACAATGACAGTAACACCGGACGACCACGGCCGATCACGAATCGATCGCGAACGGAAGACGGCGTTCGTCTCGCACGACTGGGAGGGGACGGAGTCGTTGACGACCACGATCGTCTCGACGGTTGCGGAACTCTCCGGGAACGACCCGACCGACGTCGAACGACTCTACGACCGGATCGATCCCGAGAGCCTCGAGGCGCTCTTCGCGCCGGCGAACAGCGCCGCGAGCCGAAGCACCGGGCAGGTATCATTCCAGTTGGACGCGTACACAGTCACCGTTCACGCGACGGGCGACATCGTCGTCGCGCGAGCGGCGTAATCGGCCGTCGGGCGACTGCGGCTCGAGACGGGAACGGGGGTCCGCCGCCGAGTCACGCGTCGGTGTCCACGAACGTGTATTACGCAGCCAAGGCGAAAGCGTTTTTGAGCACGGTTACGGGGTATCAGGTAATGACCGCCTACACCGCGACGGTGACGGTTCGACTCAAACGGGGCGTCTTGGACCCCGAGGCCGAGACGACGACGCAGGCCCTCGAGCGGCTGGGCTTCGAACTCGAAGAGCTGCGATCGGCCGACCGCTTCGAGATCGACCTCGAGGCCGACTCCGCGGACGGTGCGCGCGAGCGCGCAGACGAGATGGCCGAACGGCTGCTGGCGAACCCGACCATCCACGACTACGACGTGGAGGTCGCCGAACGGTAGATGACGGTTTCGATCATCCGATTCGGCGGCTCGAACTGTGACCGCGACGCCGAGCGCGCGCTGGCACACCTCGACATCGACGCCGAGATCGTCTGGCACGAGGACGGACTCCCCGAGGACACGACGGGCGTCGTCCTCCCCGGCGGGTTCTCCTACGGCGACTATCTCCGCGCGGGGGCGATGGCGGCTCGTTCGCCGATCATGGCCGAAGTTCGAGAGGCCGCGGCCGACGGCGTGCCGGTGCTGGGCGTCTGTAACGGCGCACAGATCGGCTGCGAGTCCGGCCTGACCGAGGGCGCGTTCACGACGAACGAGAGCGCTCGCTTCCAGTGTGAACACGTCTATCTGCGCGTCGAGCGTGCGGACACGCCGTGGACCGCCGCCTACGACGAGGGCGAGGTCATCGAGATCCCCATCGCCCACGGCGAGGGCCGCTACGAGATCGACGATGACCGATTGGCCGACCTCGAGGACGAGGGCCGAGTCCTCTTTCGCTACTGCGACGAGAACGGCGAGACGGGACCGGACGTGAATCCGAACGGGTCCAAGCACAACGTCGCCGGCGTCCTCGGCGACCGCGAGTCCGTCGCGGTGTTGATGCCACACCCGGAGCGCGCGACGCTGCCCGACGTCGGACCCACCGACGGACAGGGGGTCCTCCGCGGATTCGAATCGGAAGCAAGCGGTGTATAGGACCGTAACCGGCTGTTTTCCGCGGAATACGCGAGCGGTCGACGAAGACAACTCAATTCGTGAGTCGAGTCAAAGAGTAATAGTGCCGGCGTTCGTTGGATCGAACTGAATACAGGGGATGGGCACGAATAGCGGACCGGACACCCGAGCCGTCATCGTCGGTTCCGACGCCGGAGCCGTCCTCGAACGCCCCCTCGCGGAGCGCGGCGTGACGACCGAGACCGTTCGGACGACCGACGCGTGTCTCGAGTCCCTCTCGGCTGTCGACTGCGTCGTGATCGGGGACACGCTCCCCGACGCCGACCCCGTCGACTGCTGCCGGGCGGTTCGAGACCGCCGGTCCGATATTCCGATCATCGCTTTTCCAGACGACGGCAGCGAAGCCCTCGCGGGCGCAGTCGTCGCCGCGGGAGCAGACGGTTACGTCCCTCGCTCGCAGGGACACGAAACGCTCGCGACGCGACTAGATGCACTGCTCGAAGAGCGACGGGTCGACGCGGAGACGACCACCGACACGGGAACGGCCGCCGGCGCGGCCGAGTCCGGGTCGCCGGAGCCGGCCGACGACCCCTCGGACCGCCTCGAGTTGCTGGTCGAGCAGTCGCCGCTCGCGATCATCGAGTGGAACCTCGCGTTCGAGGTACGAAACTGGAACCCGGCGGCGACCGAACTGTTCGGCTACACCGCCGAGGAGGCCGCTGGCGAATCCGCGGTCGACCTGATCGTCCCGGAGTCGGAGCGAGCGGCCGTCCACGAGTACTGGAACGACCTCGTCAGCGGGTCGACCGACGGACAGCCGTCCCGGCAGGTAAACCGCAACGTCCGCGCGGACGGCACGCCGATGACCTGCGAGTGGTTCAACACGCCGCTCGTCGAAGACGGCGAGGTCGTCAGCGTCCTCTCGTTCGGACAGGACATCACGGCCGACCGCAAGCGAGCGAACGCCCTCGAGGCGCTCCAAGCGACGACCCAGGAGCTACTGCGGGCCGAGTCGACCGACGAGATCGCCGACGTCGTGATGGCGGCCACCGAGGACGTAATCGATCGGGCGCTCGGCGCGATCAGGATCTACGACGAGGACAGCGAGACGCTCGAGTTGGCCGGCGTCACGTCGGCGCTCGACGAACACACCGACGACATCTCGTCGATTAGTTCGGCGGACGGCGTCCTCTGGGACGCCTACACCGACGACGAGCCGACTCTCCTCGAGGACGTCTCGCGAATCTCGTACGACATCGACCTCGACGTCGAGAACGCACTCCTCCATCCGCTCGGCGACCACGGCTTGCTGTCGGTCGGCGCGGCGGGAGCCGACGAACTCGACGACGCCGAGATCCACTTACTCAACGCCCTCGCCGCGACTGCCGAAGCGGCGCTCGATCGAGCAGCGCGCGAACGCGAACTCGAGCGGACGGAGACCGTCGTCGAGACGGTCGGCGACTGCGTCTACCAGCTCGACCCCGACGGTCGGTTCGTCACGGTCAACGAGACGATGATGGGAACGACCGGCTACGACCGCGACGACCTCCTCGGCGAACACGTCTCGACGATCCTCACTGACGAGAGCGTCGAACGGGGACGCCGACAGGTTCGGGACCTCGTGGCCGACGACGATCGGCGCGTCGCGACCTACGAAATCACGCTCACGGGTCCCGACGGGGAGCGGACGCCGGCCGAGGTCAACATGTCTCTGTTGTACTCCGACGGCGAGATCGACGGCACGGTCGGCATCGCTCGCGACATCAGCGACCGCAAGCGCATGGAACGGAAACTGGTCGATCGGAAGTCGAAGATCGAGGGGCTCCACAGCGTCGCCTCCCGGCTCGACGACTGCGAGAGCCGCGCGGCGATCTACGACGTGGCCGTCGAAGCCGCCGAAGACGTCCTCGACTTCGACGTCTGTCTCGTCAACAGCATCCGCGACGACTCCTTCGTCACGGAAGCCGCGTCCGCCGGCCTCGAGACCGACCTCGAGGGACGGCGGCCGATCGGCGAGGGCGTCGCCGGGCAGACCTACCGCACGCAACGATCGATCCGCGTCGACGGGAGCGCGGCGAGCGACGCGGTCCCGGAGATCGACGACTGCCGGTCGGTCTTGAGCGTCCCGATCGGGGATCGCGGCGTGTTTCAGGCGATCTCGGCGGAGCCGGACTCGTTTACCGCGTCCGACGAGGAGTTAGCGGAGCTGTTGCTGTCCCACGTCACCGACGCCCTCGATCGAATCGCCTACGAGAAGCGGCTGCGAGCCGAACGCGACCGGTTCGCGGCGCTGTTCGAGAACGTCCCCGACGCCGTCGTCAGCGTCAGCCGGCTCGCGGACGGGCCGATCGTCGAGGACGTCAACCCGGCGTTCGAACGGTGCTTCGGCTACGACGAGTCGGAACTCGTCGGGACGCCGATCGATCAGGTCATCGTTCCGCCCGACAGAATGACGGACGCCGAGAGGCTCAACCAACTGGGCAGCCGCGGCGAGGTGAGCGAGACAGCGGTCAAGCGGCGGACCGTGGACGGACTGCGCGATTTCAGGCTTCGAGTCGTCCCGATGGAGATGGACCGGTCGTCGGATCGTGCGTTCGCCCTCTACACCGACATCACCGCCCAGAAACAGCGACAGAAGCGACTCGAGATCCTCAATCGCGTCTTGCGCCACGATCTGCGCAACGGCATGAACATCATCAACGGGTGTACGGAAATGCTCGCGGACGCCGTCGACGACGCGGATCGGGAGTACGTCGAGACCATCCAATGTCGGACGAACGAACTCATCGGCCTCGCGGAGAAGACCCGCGCCGTCGAACGGGTCCTCGACCGCGACGAAGTCGCGGCCGGGCCCGTCGATCTCTCCGAAGCCGTCGAACAGGCGGTGAGCCGCCTCGAGAGTGCCTACGACGTCGATATCTCCTGTTCGCTACCGGATCGAGCCTTCGCCCGGGCCGACGAGTACCTCCGGACGGCCGTCTTTCAGGTGCTCGAGAACGCCGTCGAACACACCGACCGGTCGCGACCGACCATCGATGTGACGCTGCGTGACCCGCCGGACGGCGAGTTACTGACGCTGTCGATCGCCGACGACGGCCCCGGGATGCCCGAGGAAGAGCGGGAACTGCTCGAGGGCGACCGGGAGATCACGCAACTCCGCCACGCCAGCGGGATCGGGCTCTGGCTGGTCAACTGGGTCGTCGCACAGGCCGGCGGCCAGCTCTCGTTTACCGACAACGAGCCGCGGGGGACCGTCGTCACACTCGAGGTTCCCCGGGCCGACACGGCGTCGATCCAGTCCGCGTCGGACGGCACGGCGACCGGCGACTAGGCCCGTCTCCCCTAGCGGCCCCACTCGTAGAACCACCAGCTCCCGCCGAGTAACATGAGTCCCGCGCCCAGCGCGGAGGTCGCGGGCTCGGGAAAGACGAACAGCAAAAAGCCGACGACGATCAACACCGCGGGCTCGAGTTCGTTCCAGTAGTCCGAGAACGATGGGAGTGCCATACGAGGAGTTGTCGGCCGACGGTAAAGTAAGTAGCCCCGACTCCCGCCGCGCGGCGTTACCGCGTCAGCGGCTGGTTGAAGCTCCGTTCGCGCTCCATGACGGTCTCCCACGTTAGTTCACACTCGCAGGAGACCTGCTCGAAGACCGAGGGGTCCTGCCGGAGGTCGAAGTCCTTGATCGCCTTCTGGACGTTGTCGTCGCACTCCTGACAGTTGTGCGGGCCGCGATCGGAGCCGTGTCCGACGGGGTCCGAGACGACGATGGCATCGACGTCCGCGGTCTCCTCGAGCACGTGGGCGACCGACCAGAGCCACGGCGGGCGGTAGCCGTCCTCGAAGTAGAGGTCGTCGACCATGGTGTAGCGCTGGACGTTACAGGGGTTCATCGAGACGGTGTGACAGCCAGCGACGTCGGCACAGCGCTCGATCGAGGAGATCATGTCCGCGACGGCCTCGGACTCGGTGAGGAACGGTGGCTTCATCAGGAGGTAGGCCTTGATGCCGGCTGCGACGTCGTCGCCCGCGGCCTCGTCCCCGGCGGCGGCTTCCGCGCAGGCGTCCTCGAAGTCGGCGAAGTCGAAGTACTTGTTCACGCAGTCGTGGCGCACGCGGTCCGTCGCCGTCTCGAGGCCGATCGCGATGTCGGTGTCGAGCCCGTGCTGAGTGAAATCGCCGATCTTCTCGCGGTCGACGAAGTCCGGCAGCGATTCGACGACGATCCGCTCGCGGTCGGCGAAGGTGTCGGCGATCGCTCGGCGACTCTCCGCGCCGACCTCGCGCTCGTCGAGGAACGAACCGGAGGTGTAGATCTTGATGAGGTCGGCCGGCTCGTCCGAATTCTCGGACTCGTGGGCCAGACAGATGTCGATCTGGTCCATCAGGGCCTCGTGGGAGACCGAGCCGCCGTCGACGCTCTCGGCGACGTAGCCACACATCGTACAGCCGCCGGCGCGGGCCCACCGGCAGCCGCCGGTGTTGAGAATGATCGTCAGACTCGTCTTGACGCCGTCGGGCGTGTTGTCCTCGTCGAGCCAGACGCGGGTGGGCTCGTGGGGGTCGTAACTGGCCTCCTTTCGGGAGCGGATCTCCCGCATCGCCTGATTGTGGGCGTCCATGCCCTTGCCCTGCTCGTATACCTCGGGCGTGGGTTTACTCATTAGGAAACGCAAGCGGTCCAGCGCCTAAAGCGCCTTCGTCTGTGACCGGTCGCGGCCGCCGTACAGCGCGGTATCATCGCAGGGCAGCACACAGCAGGCGCAGCCGGGGTTCGCAACGAGGCTCGCAGAAAAACGGAGTATTCGGAACCGCCGAACGCAGGTTAGGCTTCGCTCTCGTTCGCGGAGTCGTCCTCGGTGATTTCGATGTCCGTGTCGTTGTCGTCGGTTTCGTTGTCGTCAGTGTCCGTCTCGTTCATCTCGTCGTCAGACGCCATCGAATCGTCGCTCTCGATGTCCTCGAGTTCGCTCGCGTCGCCGAGCGTGAGGGTGTCACTGGTCGCGTTCTCGATCGTGATCGAGGACGCGGAGAGGTTCGAGATGGTCTCGCCGGAGCTCTCGTTACTCTCGGTGTCCATCTCGTCGGTCTCGTTGTCGTCCTCGGAGATCTCGAGATCGTCGCTTTCGTTGTCCGCGGACTCGTTGTCCTCGTCTTCGGAGATCTCGAGGTCGTCGCTCTCGTTCTCCGTCTCGTTATCGTCCGTACTAGCGCTGTCGTCCGCTTCCTCGACCGAATCGACGGTCATCGATTCGATCGTGATCTCCTCGGCGTCGAACTGCTCGATCGTGAGTTCCTCGATCTCCTGGGACTCGTTCTCGCTTTCGGTCGACTCGTTGTCGGTCGCGTTGTCGTCCTCGGAGATTTCGAGGTCGTCGCTTGCGTTGTCCTCGTCTTCGGAGATTTCGAGATCGTCGCTCTCGTTCTCCGTCTCGTTGTCGGCCATCGCGGAGTCGTTCGACTCGTTGTCGTCCTCGGAGATCTCGAGGTCTTCGCTCTCGTTGTCCGCGGACTCGTTGTCTGCCATCGCGGACTCGTTGTCGGCGTCCTCACCGGCGGTCAGCTCCTCGACGGTCAGCGTCTCGACGTCCATCGTCTCGATGGTCAGGTTCTGAACCGTGACCTCGCTCGCGTTCTCGTCGATCACGGACTCGTTGCTGGAGCTTTCGGTCTCGGACTCGGTGTCGTTCTCGACCGTATCGTCGGCTTCAGCGTCGGCATCCGTGTCGGTATCATCGGTTTCGAGGCCGTCCTCGTCGTCGGACGCGTTCATTTCATCGTCGTCGGACGCGTTCATCTCCTCGTCCGTCGACGCGTTGGCCTCACCGCCCTCTTCGAACTCCTCGAGCGAGACGCCCTCGAGCTCGAGTTGCTCGAACTGGATGTCGGAGAGGGTTACGTTCTCGCTGCTCGCGTTGGACTCGTTGTCGTCAGCGGTCTCGGTCTCGTTCGACTCGGTGTCGTCCGACTCGGTGTCGTTGCTCTCGAGTTCGTCCTGGAGTTCCGCGACGTCAGCGTCGAACTCCTCGACGTTCAGCTCCTCGATCGTCGCGTTCTCGACCGTGACGTTCTCGAGTTCGAGTGTCTCGACCTGTACGTTCTCGAGCGTCGCGCTCGATTCCGATTCGCCCATGTCTCCGGCGTCGTCGCCAGCGCCCGCTGTCGCACCGGCGAGGGCAGGACCCCCCGAGAGTGCGATCAGCAGCGCGACGAACACAACGCCAACTTTCTGCGGTCGTGAAACCATGCGCTCTCCCCTACCCCCGGATCCGGGCTAAAACGAGGCGACTGTTACAGGATTATCTCGGAGAAAACCAGTGTTGGAACCGTGCAACGGTCTCTAATCTCCGGTTCATCTGTCGCGATCGATGACGATCACAGCCGTCAGGAAGAACGCATTTCCGTGCCGCGATATGGCGCTCATCACGACGGACGAATGCCGTGCTTGTGGCTGCCGGGATCGCATCGCGAACGGGACAGAACGGGGCGTTTATCGGTTCTATCAGCCACTGACGCCTGTCCGATCGCCGCGTCTCGGCCGGCCGGTCGGTCGAAATCCGTCATGACTTACGTCGGACAATCCAACACGCGGTCAATGCGCGAGTGCTTCGAAGTCCGGGACACCGACGCCGGCGGCCGCATCGGCGAACTCACCGTTCCCCGAGCCGACGCCACCGTCGAAACCCCGGCCCTGCTGCCAGTGATCAACCCGAATTTGGACACGATCAGCCCTCGCCGGCTCGCCGACGAGTTCGGCGCGGAGATTCTCATCACGAACTCCTATATCATCCACGGGGACGATACCCTCCGCGAACGCGCGCTCGAGGAGGGCCTGCACGATCTGCTCGATTTCCCGGGCGCGATCATGACCGATTCGGGGTCGTTCCAGCTCTCGGAGTACGGCGAGATCGATGTCACGACCGAGGAAATCCTCGAATTCCAGCGCGAGATCGGCTCCGACATCGCCACGCCCGTCGACATCCCGACGCCGCCGGACGTCTCCCGCGATCGCGCCGAAGCCGACCTCGAGACCACACAAGAGCGACTCGAGATCGCCGAGACCGCCGATACGGGCGAGATGCTCGTCAGCGCGCCGGTGCAGGGATCGACCTACCCGGCCCTCCGCGAGCGGGCCGGCAGCCACGCCGAGGGGACCGCTCTCGACGTCTTCCCGGTCGGCGCGGTCGTGCCGCTGATGAACGACTACCGGTACGACGACATGATCGACGTCGTCGCCGCCGCAAAACGCGGGCTGGGTGCCGACGCGCCCGTCCACCTCTTCGGTGCCGGCCACCCCATGATGTTCGCGCTCGCCGTCGCGATGGGCTGTGACCTGTTCGATTCCGCGGCCTACGCGCTGTACGCCCGCGACGACCGCTATCTCACGGTTCGGGGCACCCGCGCCCTCGACGACCTCGACTACCTCCCCTGTTCGTGTGCCGTCTGTACCGAGCACTCGCCCGACGAGTTGCGCGCCCTGCCAGACGCCGAGCGCGAGACCGAACTGGCCGCCCACAACCTCCACGTCACCTTCGCCGAGATCCGCCGGATCAAGCAGGCGATCCGCGCCGGCACCCTCATGGAACTCGTCGAACAGCGCGCCCGTGCCCACCCGACGATGCTCGACGGCTATCGCACGCTGCTCGATCACGCCGAACAGCTCGAGCGCTCGGACCCCGTCTCGAAGGGCGCGTTCTTCTACACCTCCCACGAGAGCGCCCGCCGACCCGAGGTCGTCCGCCATCACCAGCGCCTCGAGCGGCTGTCCGTCCCCGATTCCCTGCTGCTCACCGAAGGCGACGCGCCGCGGGGCGACGAGTTCGACGACTCGTGGCGGGTCGAACCGCCCTTCGGCCCCTTCCCGCGGGCGCTCTCGCGGAGCTACCCGCTCACCGCCGAAGTCCCGGACCGGACCGACCGGGCCGCCCTCGAGGCCGCGGCCGACGGCGTCGCTCGGCTCGTCGACGTGAATCCGGACACTGCGATCACGCTCGCACATCGAGGGTGGCCCGCGGGCGTCCTCGAGCGCGTCCCCGAGGGCGTCGCGCTCGTCGACCTCACGTCGGACTGAGCGGACCTGTCACTCTCCGTCTGCGTGATTTCGAAAACGCCTGCTTCGATACGGCGGGGTCGCGGTGGGGCGGAATTACGCGTTCGTCAGCGAACCGGGTTCGGAATCGACGACGACCGGTCTGGCGACCGGCGAGTCGTCGATCTCGATCGCCACGCCGTCGGTGCAGTCGACGGTGATCGCGTGCCCGTCGTAGGTGAACTCGAGTCGGCCGCCGCGAGACCCACCGCGCCGGGTGGGTGCGAAGATGGAATCGAGCGCGTCCGGGTCGATCCACTCGTACAGCGGCGGGAGTTCGGCCGGGTCCGCCCCCCGGTGGGTCGCGACTGCGGTAACGACGGCGATGCTCACAGACTCGTAGACGTCGTCACCGGACGACTTGTTGAAGGAAGTACTCACGACGTACTTCAACGGACGGGTACGTAAAAGGCTACCGGCGATACCTCTGTTACCGCAATTAACGGATTGTGAATTTAGATTTCCGAAAGTATGACCCAAAACAGGAGTGTTTACTCACCGGGCCTGTGTGAGAATCGAATCGACAGATGCCCCGGTCAGGCAGGTGACAGCGACCCTCGATGGCCGGTTGACAGCGGCCGTTGCAGCCAGTGGCGCTCGGTTGACGGCAGCCGATACCCGCTCAGTCGTCGGCGGGACTGAGTCCGAAGTGATCGAAGGGCTGGAGGTACTCCGCCTTCAGTAACTCCTGTTCCTCGACCTCGATCCCCTGCTGTTGCAGCCGGCTTACTGCCGCCGTGATTTCGTCGGTATCGCCGGCGACGAGGTCGATTCGGAGGTTCCGATGACCGGTCATCACTTCCCGAACACCGACGACACCGTCGATGCCGAGCGCCGTCTGGGCGATCGCTCCTCGCTCGTGGATCGGCACCGTACACTGGACGACCATATGCATCGACTTGTCCGTCTGCTCGTAGTCGATCACCGGTACGTACCCCTTGATGATCCCTGCATCCTCGAGCCGCCGAATACGGTTTCTGACGGTGTTGGCCGTTACGTCGACGCTCTCGGCGATATCCGTCGCCGTGTTGTGTCGCGCGTCCTGCTGGAGGAGATGGAGGATCCGCCTGTCGACCGCGTCGAGCTCGAGCCCCATAGCGACTACTGCGCCCCCAGCGACAAGCGCTTGCTGGTTGGGCGGTCGGTGAGCCAACCGCCCGTCGAGACCGGAACATCGAAGACCGAGGCGACGTCCGGTTCCGGTATGCTCGGCCCGGCAGTACTCGGCGGGAGCGCCATCGTCGCCCTCGTGATCGGATCGTGGCTGTTCAAACGGTTCCGCGGTCGGTCCGCGGGCGAACGCCGATCGTGGGAACGACACACGGATGCACAGGAGCGCGACCCCCCGGTCGATATCGGAGATGTCGAGGAAACGGCGATCCGCGAGTTCAGCGACCACCACTCCGGCGAGCGGCGAGCGGTCTGTAAGATCGAAGGGTTCGTCGTCTTCGTCGAGGACGTGCCCGACGACTGCGACCCGACGGACGTGATCCGGATCAAGATCCTCTCGTTCAACCGCGGCCACACGTCGGCGACGGCGACACACCTCGAGACCGTATAATCGGCTGCGACTGCGGTTTCTCAGCGGTGTTTCGACGCCGAGAGCGGACGCTACCGGTGCCGTTCAATCGCTGGCAAAAAGGATGAAATCCGGTTACGCTGCGGACGGTCGGATCGGGACTACGTTCGCTGTCGGAGGACGAGCGCCGTCAGCAGTCCGGCGATCGCGGCGAGTCCGACGCCGGCACCGAAGCCGGGAATGCTTTCGGACTCTTCCTCTTCAGTCGTTTCGCCGCTCTCGGCAGAGAGCCCGAGGTAGTTGCGCATTTCGGTGGTGTCGGGTTCGGGGAACTCCTCGTCCCAGTCGCCGGCCTGCCGGACGGTCGTCTCGGAATCGACCACGCCGAGGTGCTCGATGTCCGATTTGGTCGCCGACTCGGTGTCGACATCGCCCATATCGTCGACGTGGACGTACATGGACGTGTTCCCATCGGTCGTTTCGGTTGCGATTCCGCCGATGCCGACGGTACTACTGAGGCTGTCCGCGACCTTGCTCATGTTATCGAACTTCGCGCCGCCTTCGACGCGAACCGTGTCGTCGGTGAGGCTGGCATCGACGCGGGCGACCTCGAGTTCGGAGTCGGCGAGCGTCGAGACGAACTGGTCCGCCTCGGAGGACGACGATGTCGTCGGCCCGGACTGAGCGGACTGGGCCATCGATTCGATCGCCTGACTGGCCAGATCCTGTGCCTCGACGTCGAACTGTCCGTCGACCGCGAGCTCGTCACCGTCGGTTTCGGCCGTCAGACTGAACGTGACATCGTTCGGGGTCTCGACGCCTCTGGACTCGAGTTCGTCGATGTAGGCGACCCAGTTTTCGGTGTCGCTCGTGAGTTCGGCATCGAGCTGGAGTTCGTCGTTCGACGTCTGCTCGACTGTGGCGTCCCACTCGAGTTCCCACGTGAGGTCCGCCGCCTGCTGTGCCTCGAGGGAGGTTCGGGCGTCCTCGATGTCGGACTGGTTCAGCGCGTCGTTCATCTCGGCCGATTCGGCCAGATCGAGCATGGCGAGGGAGAGTTCGTCGTAGTTCGCGAGCGCGAACTCCCACTCGATGTCGATCGAGCCGTCGCTCTCGCTCATCGTGAACTCGGCGGTCTCGATCTCGAGGTCGGTGACGCTGGTCGCGATCTCTTCGGCCTCCGACCGACTCAGGTCCATCGATTGGTCGTTTGCCAGCGTGTCCGTGAGTTGCTCTTCGATTCCGTCATCGATTCCGGTGTACTCGACCGTGAAGTCGATCTCGAGGCGATCCTCTCCGGTCGATCGCTCCTCGTAGTTGTAGTTCGTGATCTCGATAGTGCTCGTTCCGCCCAGGCCAGTTGCGAGGTCGCCGTACTGGCGCTGGAGGGTCTGTTTGGCCTGCTCTCGAGTCTCCCAGTCACCGGACTGGAAGTCGGCGAGATTGCGCTCCCGGGAGACGTCCACGGTGTAGCCGTCGCTCGTGTCCTGCAGGGAGACGTCCATGTACGTTCCAGTGTCGCTGGACGCCATTGGGTCGTCGACGGAAACGCTGCCCGCCGTCTCGAGTCGGTCCGTCGTAGCGGTCACGTAGCCGCTCGTGCTGACCGCGCCGGTGGACGTGGCGTCGCTCTCGAACGTACCGGTGGCGGTCGCATCGAACTCGTTCGTCTCGTCGGAGACCTCACCGGAGACATCGACGGAGAGATCTTCGATGTCCTCCGGTTGCTGCATGACGAGGGAGCCGTCACCGGAGAACCCTTGTTGGTCGAGGATCGCCGAGAAGTTCGCCTCCTCGATATCCTCGACGCTGTCGTCGTCCTCGATGTCGTCGACGACCAACATGTGGACCAGCCCTTCGCTGGCGTTCATACCCAGCTTGAACTGGTTGACATCCGAGTCCTCGTCGTCGTATCGGAGGACGGCGCTCCCGTCGTCACGGAGGTACACTTCGTCGGCCGGGTCGAGTTCCGATTCCGCCTGCGAGATCGTCTCGTACGATTCGACATCGGCAGTGTCCGTCGCTTCGGCGGTCGTCGTCATGCCGCCGTAGACGACCGGCAGCCCCATCGACGCGATGCCGACGGCTGCGACCAGCAGGAGGGCGAGGAAGGCTCTGCTGGCGTCGGTCGATTGTCGTCTCGAGTCTGTTGAATCCGATGGCATAGTTGTAACTTCGACTACTAACGCATAAAGGTTAATTTTCCATTATTTCATGGGATGGGTTCAGTCACTGTCTCAAGAAATACATGGGTGACTGAATACGATAAAGAGGGGCAACGGGAGTGGAACCGCTCAGCGGGTCGCTCGCTATCGACAACCTCTTTCGCCCGCCCCGGCCATATCGGGTATGACCGACTATTTCGAAGTACACGAGCGCGACGGGGCCGCGCGCGTGGGCGAACTCCGCCTCTCCTCGCCGATTTCGACGCCCGCACTCGTCGACGACGTCCTCGAGGACGCGGGCTCGCTCTGGAGCGCCGACCGCGAACTCCCCGACGGCGACGACTCCCGACTCACCGTGCTGCCACACCGGGCGTTCCCCGGCGGCACCGCCGACGAAGTCCGGGAGTCGTTCGGCGTGGACTACCCCGACGTCGACTACCCCAGCGTCGCGGTCGTCTCGAGCGAGAGCCCCGAAGACCACGGCACCGACGCGTACGCGGTCTCGAACGTCCAATCGGTGACCGGCCACGGCGCGGCGCTGGTCGAGGCCGTCGTCGACGCCCGCGAGGCGATTCCGGCCGACACCGCCTTGCTGTTCTCCGGCGTCGCCACGCCCCGGAACGTCGCCGTGTTGGCCTACGCCGGGGTCGATCTGTTCGACGAGACCGCAGCCGTCGTGAAGGGGACCGAAGGCCGGTATCTCACGACAGACGAGGCCTACTTCCTCGAGGACCTCGAGGAACTCCCCTGCTCGTGTCCGGCCTGTCAGAAACCGCGCGAGGAGTTCACTCGCGAGGACTGCGCCGAGCACAACGTCAACGCCCTCGAGTCCGAGCTGGCGATCGTCCGCCGCCGGATCCGAGACGGTCGGCTCCGGGACTACGTCGAGGGGCAGGCCCGCCACGATCAGTGGCTCACCGCCGCCGTGCGCGAACTCGACTCCCAATGGGGCTACCTCGAGGAGCGGACGCCGATTCTGCGGGACGCCCAGATTAGTGCCGCGACCAGCGACACCCTGCGACGCGTGGAGATCCAGCGCTTCGCCGACCGGGTGACGACGCGCTACCGGAACCGCTTCAGCAACCCGCTGGTGCTCGTTCCCTGTTCGGCCGCCAAGCCCTACAGCGAGTCCCAGAGCCACCGCCAGTTCCACGACGCCATTCAGTGGCGCGCCCACCTCGTGTCGATGACCAGTCCCATCGGCGTCGTCCCACAGGAACTCGAGACGACCTATCCGGCCCAACACTACGATACCGTGGTCACGGGCCGCTGGTCCGAAGACGAGAAGCAGTTCGTCAGCGAGGTCCTGCAGCGGTACCTCGAGCGCAACGAGTATCCCGAGATCATCGCCCACGTCCCCGACGAGGGCTACCGCGACATCGTCGAGCGCGTCGAGGAGCGACTCGACCTCGATATCACCTACACCGTCGCCGAGCATCCGACCGACGACGAGTCGATCGCGAACCTCTCGAGTGCCCTCTCGGGCGAACTCAAATACTCCAAGCGCGAGCGCGAGCACAACACCGTCCGCGCCATCGCGGACTACCTGCTCGGCGACGGGGCCGGCGACGACCTCTTCGAGGACATCCAGACGACCAGCCGCTACCCGAAGATTCAGGTCCGCGACCCCGAGGATACCCAGCTCGCGACGATGGTTCCCCAGTACGGCACCCTCTCCTTTACGCTCGCCGGCGCGCGGCAGTGGCTCGAGAGCGACGCGCCGACGAAGCGCGTCGAGATCGACGGCTTCGTCCCCCACGGCAGCGTGCTCGCGCCGGGGGTCGTCGACGCCGACGAGGACATCCGCGTCGGCGACGAGGTGGTCGTCGAGGGGCCGCAGGCGTTCGCCGTCGGCCGCGCCGAGATGTTCGGCCGCGAGATGGCCGAAAGTACGCGCGGCGTCGCCTGCGAGATCCGCCACGTCGAAGAGAAGTAGCCCGCACCGGGGCGAGCGCGTGACTACGGGTCCGGGTCCGAATCGGACCAGCCGTCGGACTCCCCGCGATCGGAGACGGTTTCCCCACAGGACGGACACCGGCAGCCGTTCACGAAGCCGTTGACGGACCGTCCACACATCGGACACTCCCAGAGTCTCGAGGTCGAAGCTCCCGTCACTGTTTCGCTGTGATTTCGCCGACTCGTATAGGGTTTTCTCCGTATTTCAGTACCAGAGAGAACGGCGGGCCGAACGACTCCGCTCGCGGCACGACACTGATCACGAGACGCGAGCACGACAGCGCGCGTCTCAGTCGCCCGAACACTCCTTGAGCAGGTGCTCGCGATAGACCGCCGCGGGAACCGTGTCGCCACAGAGATCGCATTCGCGGTACTCACTGCTTCGATCGTCCGTCACGGCTCGATCAGACACGGCCATCGAAATAACGGTCGCGCTTCGGCGTCGAACTGCATCTCTCGTTTCCCAGCTCTCCCTCGAGCCCGCTCGAGACGCCCCATCCGTCCCGGTTTCGGACCGGTCCGAAACCGAGACAATCTATCAAATTGTGTATCTGTATTATATACTGAGACGACGTAGATAGTATCGGTGACTCCGATGAACAGTATCACAGCATCCACCGGACACGACGGGGGCTACTCCCTCGAGAACGAATGGCGAACGCTCGCGATCGCGGGTGTGGCAATCGGTCTGATCGGACTCCTCGCGATGGCCGTCCCGATGGTCACCGGCCTGTCGATGACGATCGCGCTCGGCGTGCTCCTCGTTGCGGGCGGGATCGTCCACGGCGTTCACGCGTTCGCCGCCCGGGGCTGGCGCGGCGCGATCTGGCAGACCGCGCTCGCGGTCGTCTCGGTGATCGCCGGGGTCGCCGTACTCGCGGCACCCGCGGTCGCACTCGTCACGCTGACGCTGGCGCTCGTCGCGTACTTAGTCGTCGACGGCGTCGCGGAACTCGCGGCGGCGACGCGAATGACCGGCGCTCCCGGCCGGACCTCGATCGCCGTCAGCGGCGCGGCCTCGGTCGTCCTCGCCGCGCTCCTCTGGGTCGGGTTCCCGGCCACCGCGGCGTGGGCGATCGGCCTGCTCGTCGGCATCAACCTCCTCGTGACCGGGCTCTCGATGGTGGCCGTCGCGATGGCCGCCCGCCCGCTCGAGGACGTGACTCCGCCCGCGACCGAACCTCGCGGGGCGTGATTATTTTTTGAACTGTCGCTCGACACCCCAGTTATCGTATCCGACTAGGTATTTCCGTTTCACTGTCGTCCCGTCCTCGAGCGGGAAAACCGAACGAGGCGAGTCGAACGGGCGCAACGAACGGAACGAACGGTTATTGGGCGCGGACCCCCGAACGCAGATGTGAACCTCTCGATCGTCGATCTCGCGCCGGTTCGCGACGGAGACAGTGCGACCGATGCGTACGCCAACACGGTCGACCTCGCCCAGACGGCCGAGGAACTCGGGTACTCGCGGTTCTGGGTGGCCGAGCACCACGGGATGGCCGACTCGATCGCGAGCACGACCCCGGAGACGCTCATCGCGTACCTCGCGGCCGAAACCGACGAGATCCGGGTCGGTTCTGGGACGGTCCTGCTCAACCACTACCAGCCGTTCAAGGTGGCAGAGACGTTCGGCTCTCTCGACGCGCTGGCACCGGGCCGCGTCGACCTCGGCCTCGGCCGAGCGACCGGGATTCCGGCCGCTGACCGCGCGCTGGGGACCGAACGGAAGAAACGGAACCCCGACAAAGACCACGCCGAGAAGATCGAAGCGACAGTCAACCACCTCTACGACGGCTTTGGCGACGACCATCCCTACGCCGAATTAACGCTCCCGCGATCGGCCGACGACACTCCGGAGACGTGGGTGCTCGGCTCGAGTCCCTCGAGCGCCGAAATCGCCGGGGAACTCGGCCTCCGATACTGCTTCGCCGGGTTCATCCGACCGAACCTCGCCGAACGAGCGTTCGAGACCTATCGAGCCACCTTCGAACCCTCGCCGCTCGAGGCGGGGCCGGACGACCCGACGGGAATGCTCGCGCTGAACGTGGCCTGTGCCGAAACGGACGAGGAAGCGGCCAGACTCCGGTCGACCGCCGAGGCGTCCTATCAGCGAATGCGACGCGGCGTCGTCGGGTCGCTGCCGCCGGTCGAGGAAGCCATCGACGAACTCGGTGGCGTCCCGGAGCCGACGCCGAACCCCCTGCCGGACGGCGACCGGCCGCGTGCGATTTCCGGGGGTCCGGAAACGGTGGCCGACCTGCTCGGACAACTGACCGATCGGGTCGGCGTCGAGGACGTCATCGTCCAGAATCTGATCGCCGACCACGACGACGTGGTGCGCTCTCACGAACTCCTCGCCGACGCCGTCGGACTCTGACGAATTCGGGTCGCTACTCGCCGAAGACGGAAGTGAAGAACTTCCGCTCTGCCGTCCGCAGATGCTGGTTGAACGTCGCCGGCGCGATTCCGAGGCGGTCGGCGATCTCCTCGCCCGTGCTCCCGCGGGGCCAGTCGAAGTAGCCCGCGAAGAAGGCCGTCTCGAGGGCGGCCCGCTGTTTGTCTGTCAATTCCTCCTCGAGGACCGAGGAGGAGCCGGAATCGCTGCGCTCGCTGCGTTCGGTGGTGCGCTGGGCGAGGTAGGTCACGTCGTCGCGCTGGGTCCTGATGAGTTCGATCATCTGGCGGGTGTCCCGGCCGCGCGGGAGTTCGACGACGAACCGGAACTCCCCGTCGGCGATCGTCGCCGACGCGACGCGGCCGCCGTGGGTCGCGATCGTCTCGAACAGCGAGACGGCCGCGGGCGCGACGAGTTCGAACTCGAGTTCGTCGCGCCTGACCGAGAAGAACCGAACGTCGCCGATCCCCTCGGTTTCGTCGAGGGTGTCGGTGAACGCCTCCTGTGAGATACCGCGTGCCGAGCCGTAGGCGAGCAGCGCCTCGTCGCCGCTGACCAACTGTTCGAACTCGATCGTACACGACTCGGTCGCCGAGAGGGCGACCAGTTCCTCCGCCATGTCCTCGACGCGGAACTCGAGTTCGACGACGGCGTCGCTGACCAATGCGTCTTTGCGTTCGATCGCCGTGATCGCGTGGGCGATGACGTCGCCGATCCGGGCGAGGACGGCGGTCTCCGGTCCCTCGAACGCCCGCGGCGACGACGAATAGACGTTCAACACGCCGTAAACGAGGTCCTCGTGGACGATCGGGATCGCCGCGGAGGACCGGTAGTCGCGGGCGCGTGCCTGCTCTCGCCACGGCTCGAACTCGGAGGCGGTCTGGACATCGTTCATGACCTGTACCTTCCCGGTCCGGATCGCCGTTCCCGCGGGCCCCTGCCCGCTCTCGTCGCTTTCGGCGACGGAGATGTCGATCTCGTCGAGATAGCCGTCCTCGACGCCGGCCGCCGCCTTCGGGACGACGCGGTCGCTGCCCGGATTGACTCCGCCGATCCACGCGAACCGGTAGGCGTCGGAGTCGGCGAGCCGATCGCAGACCTGCTGTTCGAGTTCCGCCCGCGTCTCGGACGTGATCACCGCGTGGGTGATGTCGTGGCCGATCCGGTTGAGCCGGTTGAGCGCCTCGAGTTGTTCGCGTTGCTGGCGGCGTTCGCGCTCCTGTCTGGCGCGCTCGATCGCGTGGTGGATCGTCCGCACCAGCAGTTCGCTGGTCACCTCGTCTTTGACGAGGAAGTCCTGTGCGCCGCGCTGGATCGCCTCGACGCCGACCTGCTGGTCGCGGACGCCGGTCAGGACGACGATCGGCGTCTCGCCGGTCTCCTCGTGGACCGTCTCGAGGGTCGAGAGCCCCTCGCTGTCGGGGAGGTTCAGATCGAGCAAGACGATGTCCGTGGGCTCGGAGTGGGCCGTCTCGAGCCCGTCCTCGAGGCGGTTTTCGCGGGAGATCTCGGGCGTCTTCCCGGTCGCCTCGCCGGGGCTTACTCGCTGGGCGAGTTCCTCGGTGTCCCGGAGCATCTCCTGGATGAGCCGGGCGTCGCCGGGATTGTCCTCGATGAGGAGGATGCGGAGCATGTCGGCCGCCTCCGCGTCCTGCTCGCTCTCGGCTTGGGTGTCCGTCTCGCTCATTGGCCATCGACCTCGGGGGGAAGCCGCACGACCGAAAACCAGAACTTCTCGAAGGCGCGGACGGTCTCGATGAACTCGTCGGGGTCGACCGGTTTCGTGAGGTAGGCGTTAGCGTGTAGTTCGTAGGACTTGACGACGTCTTCCTCCGCTCGCGAACTCGTCAGCACGATCACCGGAATCGATCGCAGCGCCGAATCGTCCTTGAGTTCCTCGAGCACTTCCTCGCCGTCCTTGCCGGGCAGATTGAGATCCAGGAGGATGAGGTCCGGCCGCGGTGCGTCGGCGTACCCGCTGCGCTGGGAGAGGAAATCGAGCGCCTCGGTGCCGTCGGAGACGACGTGCAGGTCGTTCTCGATCCGACCCTGTTTGAACGCCTCCTTGGTCAGGCGCACGTCGCCGGGGTTGTCCTCGACCAGCAGGATCTGTGCCGGCTCGGCCTGAAAGCCGTCGGTCTCACTCATCGGTTGGCCCGTTCGCGTCCGCATCGGTCTCCGGTTCCGTCGCCGATTCCGCGTCCGTCTCGGGTGCGGTCGGGAGCGCGACCGAGAACGTCGTCCCCTCGCCGGGCTCCGACTCGACGGTGATCTCGCCGTCGTGGCGCTCGACGATCCGCTGGCAGAGCGCGAGTCCGATTCCGGTGCCGTCGTACTCCTCGTGGCTGTGGAGGCGATCGAACACCTGAAAGATACGGTCCGTGTCGCCCGGTTCGATCCCGATCCCCCGATCGCGAACTGAAACCATCCATCTTGTCTCATCTTTCTCCGCGAATACGGATATACGTGGGGTTCCGTCGCCGGAATAGGTAATCGCATTGTCGAGCAGGTTCTGGAACAACTGACGGAGTTGGCCGGGATCGCCGTCGACCCGGGGCAGCGACTCGACGGCGATCTCGGCGTCGGTCTCGTCGATCCGCACCTCGAGGTCGGCCAGCACGTCCGCGACGACGGCGTCGACGTCGACGGTGCGGAACGGATCGCCCTGCGTGTCGACCCGGGAGTACCGGAGGAGCCCGTCGATCATCTCCTGCATCCGTTCGGCCCCGTCGACCGCAAACTCGATGAACTCCTCGCCGTCCGCGTCGAGTTCGTCGCCGTACCGTCGCTCGACCAGCGTGAGGTAGCTCGAGACCATCCGCAGGGGCTCTTGGAGGTCGTGAGAGGCCGCGTAGGCGAACTGCTCGAGCCGCCGGTTCGACTCCTCGAGGTCGTCGACCAGCCCCTCGAGCGTGCGCTGGTACTCCCGCTGGTCGGTCACGTCCCGCCCGATCCCGGTGACGACCGGCTCGCCGTCCGGGTTCTCGAGCGCCGAGGCGACGAACTCGTAGGGGATCTCCGTGCCGTCTTTCGTCCGCACCGTCGCTTCGGCGCGCGTGCGGCCCGTTTCGAAGGCCTCCTCGATCGCGGCCGCGATGTCGGTCGCGTCCTCGTCCCCGAAGAACTCGAGGGAGTGCATCGACGCGACCTCCGCGTCCGTATAGCCCGTCACCTCGGTGAGCGTCTCGTTCCACCGCGTGAGGTCCCCCGTCTCGTCGAGGACGTAGAACACGTCGTCGATCGCGTCGATCACGTCGTCGGTGTACTCCTTGAAGCGCTCGAGGCGGGACTCGCGCTCGCGGAGTTGGCGTTGTTTCGCCTTGGCCTCGGTGACGTCTTGGACCATGACCATCCCGGCGAACACCTCGCCTCCCTCGTCCTCGATCGGCACCGCGTGGGCCGTCCACTCGCGGCCGTGGAGGCTGAACTCGAACGACCGGTGGTCGCCCTCGAGCGCGGCCCGAAAGTTCGTTTCGAACGTCTCGCGCGTTTCGCCTTCGTACCGTTCACGAACCGTCTGGCCGACGAACTCCGAGACCGAGAGATCGATCTCCTCGAGAATCTCGCCCCCGGCGAGCGTGTACTCCAGCTCCCCGTCGAACAGCGCGACCATCCCGTTCGGGAAGTGCTCGACGAGGGTCCGGTACCGGTGTTCGCTCTCCGCCAAGTCGCGCCGATAGGCCCGGCGCTCGAGTTCGTCGCTGACCCACTGGGTCGCGAGTTCGACGAACGAGCGCTCCGCCGGGGTGAACGGCCTCGAGCGAGCCGACTCGTCTTCGAAGCAGAGCGTGCCGTAGGTGTCGCCGTCGACGATCACCCGGCCACCGAGATACGACTCGAGCTCCCACTCCTCGTAGGCGTCCTCGCCGATCCCGTGCTCGAGCGGCGAGTCGGTGAACGCGAGCAGGCCGTCCGATTCGATGGTCCGCTCGCAGTAAGCGTTCGACAGCGACGAGACCGTCCCCGGCCGGAGCCCGTCGGTCCCGCCGCTGGCGTGGGTCACCTCGAAGCGGTCGGCGGCCTCGTCGATCCGCGCCAGAAAGCCGCCCTCGAGCCCGAGCCGCTCGCGGCCGAGCGCGAGCAGGTCGTCGACCGTCTCGTCGAACGTCCGCTCGTCGTCGGCGGTGATCGCGTAGAGGCGCTGCAGGGTGCGGTTCGACTCCGCCAGTTCCCGTTCGTTCTCGACCGCCGACTCGAGGAGGGCCGCGGTATCCGCGAGGAAGTCGATCTCGTGGTCGCCGAACTCGCGGGCCGCCGTCGCGTGGCCGACCAGGACGCCCCACGGCTCCGCCGGGTCGCCGATCGCGACACCGAGTCGCCGGGGGCATTCGGCGTCCGCGAGCGGGGCGATTTCGGCGCCCCCATCACGGCCTCCGCCGGCCGTGACGATCGGCTCCGGCGACTCGAGGGGCGCGCCGGCCCAGGAGTCGGGATCGGTCGCGACCGTCGTCGAGCCGACGGCCCCCCGCTCCCAGCCGACGCCCGCTCGCAACACCGCCGCATCGCCGTCCGGATACAGTTCGAGGACCGAACAGGCGTCGATCTCGAGCGTCTCCGTGACGACCGCGGCCGCGTCGGCGAGCGTCCCGTCGAGATCGGACGACTCGAGGGCTCGCTGGCCGAGGTCCGCGACGGCGTCCCGGTGACGGAGCCGCGAGCGAAGAGCATCTGCTGACGAATCAGCGGCAGCCATATTATCCAGTCGAAGGCCGGCAAGCAGTGTAAACCTAGCGTTCAAATTACACGCGAGAGAAACTCTCGTGACGGAATAACGGTCACAGCGACGTGAACGAGTCGCGGGTCGGATCGAGAGACGGACGCCGTGGATTCGTCGGTTCCGAGCGGCGACCGTCTCGTTACGCGGCGGACCGAACGCGGATCGCGATTCCGTCCGGATCCGCCACCTCGATGCCGCCGTCGGTCTCCGTGATCGAGACGCCGCCGTCCGCGAGTCGCTCTCGAACCGCCTCGAGCGCGTCGGCGTCCGGAACGAGGAGTTCGAACCACGCCAGTCCCAGCCCGTCCGCCGTCCGCGACCGCTGGTTCCAGGTGTTCGCGCCGACGTGGTGGTGATAGCCGCCCGCCGAGAAAAAGCGCGCGCCGGGCGCGAACGACATCGAGACGTCGAGCCCCAGCCTCTCGACGTAGAACGTCTCCGTCGCCTCGAGCGATGATACCTCGAGGTGGACGTGGCCGAGGACCGTTTCGTCGGGTGCCGGTTGCGAGCCGGTCGAGCCCGCGTCGTCCGCCGCCGCTGCGACCTCCGAGAGGGCCAGCGGGCCACCGGCCGCCCGGACGGTTCCGTCCTCGGTCCGCGGCCACGCCTCTCGCGGCCGATCGCGGTAGATTTCGACGCCGTTTCCCTCCGGGTCGGTGCAGTAAAGCGCCTCGCTGACTCCGTGGTCGGAGGCTCCGTCGAGCGTCCAGCGATCTCGAATTCGCCCGAGCGCCGCCCCGAGGGCCGCACGCGACGGGACACGGAACGCGTTGTGATAGAGCCCCGCGCCCCGCTCGTCGCGTGACTCGACACTCGGCTCCGCGAGTAGCTCGAGCAGCGGCGTGTCGTCGATGCCGAGTGTCGCCCTCGACTCGTCGCGGTCCAGCACACGGAGGCCGACGATATCGCGATAGAACTCGATCGTCACAGTGAGATCGGCGACGCGAAGCGCGGTCCGGCCGAGGCGGGTGTCGTCCGGAAGCGCGGAAGATCGGCTCATACTCTCGTATCGGACACCCGCGAAGTGGCTCTTACGGCCGGTCGGTGACTGAACCCGCGGTCGTCACGACTCGCCCTCGGCCCCGCCGGGATCGTCGACCAGTCGGTAGGTCCGGCCCCGGCGCTCGCCGACGGCCTCGATCAGGTCGTAGTGGACCATCTTCGTCAGGTAGTTGCGCAGCGTCCGGTTCGTCTTCGGCTCCTCGACGCGGCGCTCGTACTCCGCGTAGAGGTCGCCGGGTTCGATCTCGCCCGCCTCGTCGATCACGTCGTACAGCACCCGCTGGTGTTCGATCAGCCCCTCGACGGTCTTCCGGCGGATCGCCGTCCGTGCGTCCGGAATCGCCGCCTCGAGCACGTCATCCGTAATCGACGCCGACCCTTGTCGCTCCGCCCGGCGGGCGGCCGACCGGAGGATGCCGATTCCGACGCGGGCATCCCCCGACGCGGCGTCGGCGATCGCTCGCAGTTGCGAGTCGCTCACCGACGCCGGCTCGAGGGCCTTCGCAGCCCGTTCGGCGAGGATCGCCGCGAGTTCGTCGGTGCCGTAGCGGTCGAACCGCACTCGAGTGCCGGCGTGCAGCCTCGAGCGCACCCGGTCGTCGAAGCTCGCGAACAGTTCCACCTCGCGGTTGGCGATCAAGACGGGCGAGACGTGGGGAAGCCGGTGGAGATCGTACAACGCGGCCGTTTCCTCTAACTGGTCGACCTCGTCTAACACGACGACGATCGGCCCGTCATCCGTTCGGGAGAGTCGCTCGAACAGTTCGTCTTTCGGCGTCGAGCGATGGACATCGGCCGCCCGCCCGACCGCCTCGAGGATGCTGTAGAGCACGCGAAACCGCGTGTACTTCTGCCAGCAGTTGACGTAGGCGACCCGCACCCGCGGCTCCTGTTCGCACAACTGGGCGAGGACGTAGCGAGCGATACAGGTCTTGCCGACGCCCGTCGGCCCGAACAGGAACGCGGGGTCCGGCCGTCCGCCGGACAGCAGCGGCTCGAGGGTCTCCGAGAGGTGGGACACCTCGTCGTGGCGGTGGACCACCTCGCTGGGCACGAAATCCTCGCGCAGGACGCGGTCGTCGGCGATCACACCGGACCGATTCGTCCTCGATGCTAATAAACGACGCCGGGCCGGTTCCGATACTTCCGAAACCGAGCGTATTCGATATCGCAGTATGTGATTTATTGAGTGTATTCGAGGCCGTTTCGGCGGACAACGACAGCAATCTCGAACGGGGCGAACAGCGCTCAACAGTAGCGCGCTATCGGATTTTCGGAAACCGGAGCCGAAACGTTCTCTCGAGTGTGTCCAGCCGATTCGGACCACCGCCCTGCAGCCAACCGATTCGAAAGCCGCCTGATCCCGCTCGAGCGAACCGGCGATTTCGCGACGGCAGTGATACCGCCATCAGCTTGCGACCGAACCGACTGTCGTCGGGTCCGGCTCACACGAAGTGCGAATCGGCAAGTCGAGTCGGGACAGTATCTCCGACTGGACGCGATTCCGGACTCGACACCCACCGAACCCCGACCGTTCACTGTCGGTGCCGCGGCAGCCGGCTTCGAACGAGCCCGAATCGTGATCGCTGGTAGCTACGAGATTACCGCTTTCCGTCACTGATCGGACCTCTTCGATCGCTTCCGTACGCAGGACTCGAGTCGACTCGAGCGGAGCCCGGATCTCGACGTCTCACTCCCGGGGTTGCGGGCGAGAAACAGGGGGTTACCACCTCGAGTAGGAGACTCGAGCCGGATCGGAATATCGCCAGCCAGCGGACAAACAGCTGCAGAAGAGCGACCGAAACCAGCAGTCGAAATCGCGCGCTCTCGAGGTCCGGTCGCAATCAGTTCGAATTCCGGCCAGTCGACCATCTCGATAGACCGATCTCGGCTGCGGTTGAGATTACAAATCACGCCCGTCGATACCGCTCGAGTATCGACTCGAGTTACACCCACGCCGACGAGTGGTGATCGGCGGAGAGATGCCTCAAAAAGCGGAGCGACCGCCGTCCGGTTGATCAGGATCTGCTATGCTCTAAGCCAGAGTCTCAGCGTCAGCTCCGAGGGTCTGACTCGAAAATCCGAAGAACTCGACACTCCGCGGCGTCGATAAATCGAAATTCGCTATATCAATTTCCCTCTCGTGCTGACATCGTTTCGATTAGCCGGACCGCGAGCGCTAATCGCCTATTGGCCGGACGCGACGGCCCTCGGCGCGATTCGAAACGATTCGGGACCGCGGGCAATCGGTCGCTTCGGCGCGGCCGGACGGTTGCGGCGACCGATACGGATCGCATACTAATGGCGGCAGTCGGTGGGGTCTCGATATGAGCATGTATCCGACGGGATCGCTCGAGGACGACGTGCAGCGCCGCGTCTACGAGTACGTCGAGCGTAACGGTGCAGTCACGCCGGCCGAGTTGGCGCGATCGATCGAGATCGACGACGGCCGCGCCCACTCGAAACCCGCCCGATCGGGTACCTACACGGAAACGGTCGCGCCGGACCCGGACGAGCTCCGATCCTGTCTCGAGGCGCTGCAGGCCGAGGGCTACCTGACCGAAGTCGACGGGAAGTTCAGGGTGGCACTCGAGGCAACGACGACGGACCTCGAGTGCGGGGACGGGGTCGTCACTATCCGGCCGGCGCGCGAGGAAGACCGGGAGGGCGTCGTCGAGACGATGCGAACGGTCGCCGCGGACGGCACGTACGTCGTCGCCGAGAGCGTCGCGACGGAACTCGAGCGCGAACCGGCCATCGTCCGGGCCAACGAGGAGCGCTCGCGGGTCTGCTTCGTCGCGGAGTTCGAGGAGGGGACGGACGAAGAGAGGGACGAAAGCGATGCAGACGAAGCTGGCACCGGAAGCGACATGGGGGTCGACTCGAGCGGAACGGGCGGGCACGGGAGAGGTGAAATCATCGGCTGGCTCCATCTCGACGCGCCCGAACTGTCGTCGCTCCGTCACACCGCCGAGGTGACCGTCGGCGTCGATCCCGAGTTCCGGCGGCAGGGCGTGGGCTCGTCGCTGCTCGAGTACGGCCTCGAGTGGGCCGCTAGCGCGGGATACCAGAAGGTCTACCAGAACCTCCCCGGGACGAACGAGGCCGCGATCGAGTTCCTCGAGGACAACGGCTGGCAGCGCGAGGGCGAACACGAGGGGCAGTACTGTCTCGAGGGGGAGTTCGTCGACGAGATCATGCTCGCGACGTGGCCCTGAGCCCGGATCTCGAGGACCAGAGCGATTCACGTCAGCGGAGCGACGACCGAACGGGAATTTTCTTGCCACTCTATCGCATACCGGACCGTATGGAGGAACTTTCCCTCGGCGTTCCGGAACCGATTCTCGATCGACTGCCGGCAGACGATGAGACCGTGGCGGCGGACATGCAGAAGGCCGTCGCGGGCTGGGAGACGCAGTTCAATCGGATCCTCGAGGAGGCAGCGGACGAACGCGAGGCCGCGGGGCAGGTGCTCGAGGCGATCGACCGGTTCGAGGAGCGCTACGAGACCTACGACGCGTTCGTCCCCGAACTACGGGCGTGGGGCCAATCACCGATCTACGCGATCGCGTGGCGAACGCTGTACGCCGACGTGATCGCACAGCTCCACGAACACGACGAGTTGGGCGAGCACCTCGACCGGGAGCGGAACGCGCGGCTGGTCGAGGACGGGATCCGATTGCAGGATCTGTAGCGGCCGTCGACTGGCTTCGCTCGACTTCCGGACTGGTATCAGGTAGCTATGTATTTCTAAATACTTCTAACATCCCGTACTGACGACTCTATTGGTTGCTTTTCGAATCGTGGATGTCGAGGTGAAATGTATAGTACAGAAACAATTTTGTGGTCGCGCTCGAGAGAAAGAGGTGTGGCAACGACGATCGACGGGAGTAGTTCGGGCGAGGCCGGCGCGGTCGATCTGACGACACGCATCCGCCGTCGCGTCCTCCCGGCGCTCCATCGGATCAAGGAACCGCTCGGCGGCTACGCGATCTGTCGCCAACACCCGGCGGAGTACGTCGGGACCGTCAAGCGCGAACTCGACGCGGTCCGCTCGACGCTCGAGACGTTGGCGTTCGAGTCCGAACCCATCGCGTCGCTGAAGGTCCACGACGACGGGCGGCTCTCGGCGGGTAGCTGGGTCCGACGCGAGTCGCCGCTGGCGAGGTGGCAACTCCACGTCACGCTGTTTCAGACGGGCGATGGAGCCGTCGAGGTGTTCGCCCACCGGGAGTATTCGTGGCTTCGCCATCCCTACAAACACTACACGCAGGCGGGGTGGGATATCGCCGGCGGCGTCGAGCGGATGCGGTCGCTGCTGTCGGCACACGGTGTCCCGTTCTGGATCGAGTGAGCGATTGCACCCGATGTACCCATCCCAAGCGTTCAACTGCCGGGACTGAGTAGGGAGCGCATGGAGTTCGCTGTCTCTCGTGCGGGGACGACGCTCGTCACCCTCCACGGCGGGTCCGACACGACCGCTTGCGACGAGGCGACGACGGAACTCGCGGCGACCTTCGAGTCCCTCACAGCGGAGGGGCCGATCACGGACTGGGATATCGCCGATGCGGACGTGTACGAACACCCGACCGGCCCGTTCGATCCGTACACCATCGTACTCGAGTTTTCCGTGACGGTGGTCGTCGAGGCCGACGACGCCGACGAGGCGACCGAACGCGGCGCGAGCGCGATCGACGAGGCGCTCGAGGACGCGGGCGTCGAGTCAGTGTCGTACGCGTCGCCGCCGACGGCGTCGGCGGACTGAGAACCGCCCGCGCTCGGAACCCGGCTACGGAGCCGACGGTTCACCGCCCGGACTTATGTCGTCCGGACACGAGTGTGACGTATGGACATCGACCTCCGGTTCTTCGCCACCTTTCGGGAGGCCGTCGGGGAGAAAGAGCGGACGCGAACGGTCGACGACGACGCGACCGTCGGCGACGTGCTCACCGCGCTCGAGGCCGAATACGACGGGCTCGAGGGACAGTTGCTCGAGGACGGAACGATCCGCCCCCAACTGAGCGTGTTGAAGAACGGCCGCAACGTGGTACACATGGAAGGCGTCGACACGACGCTGGCGGAGGGCGACGTGGTGTCGGTGTTCCCACCGGTCGCGGGTGGATAGCGGAGTGGCGGATTCGGTTTGACGAGAGACGCGACCACTATGTTTTTTACAGACAAGAACAATTGCTGATCTATGCTCGACGATCTCCTTCTCCTCCCGTTCGAAGCCGCGGTCGAATGGGCCGTCGGTCGGACGGAAGACCAGACGGTGATCCAGCAGCTGTGTCTGTTCTTCGGCATCGTCTTCGCGTTGCTCGCGGTCGTATTGGCGGTTGTTAGCGGCCCGTTGTACGGACTCGCCGCGGGCGTCATCGCGGTCGCACTGCTGTATTACGGCGCATGATCGGAGCCGAAATGCGAGTGAATCGGCTTGATCCCCCTCGTCCGCGGGCGGTTTCGAGAACGATTTACGCGTCCTTGGACTGTAGCCGAACGTGACGGGATTCGACGGCAGCGACGCCGATCACGACCCCGGCGACCCCGCCGGCCGGGCGACGGACGAACCGGTCGCGGAGAGCCGAGCCCCAGCCGACGAACGCCAGCCGGTCACGTTCAGCCGGGAGGGGATCCGCGCCGGCCTCCTCACCTGTCTCCCGGTCGCCGTCGGCGTCGGCGGCTACGGCGTCGCCTTCGGCATGCTCGCCCGCCGGGCCGGGCTGAGCGTCGCCGAGGCGGCGCTGATGAGCGCGACCGTGCTCGCCGGTGCCGCCCAGATCGTCGCCGTCGAGCTCTGGGCGGAGCCGCTCCCGGTCGCGACGATCGTCCTCACGACGCTCGCGATCAACCTGCGCTACTCGCTGATGGGGGCCGCGCTGGGCCCGTGGCTCGAGCGGCTCTCGCCGGGCCGGAGCTACGGCAGTCTGCTCCTGATGGCAGACGAGAACTGGGCGCTGACGATGCGCGACCTCAAGTCCGGCAGCGGACGCGGCGCGTTCCTCCTCGGAACCGGTATCGCGATGTGGTGTTTCTGGGTCGCGTCGACGATCCTCGGCGCGGCCGCCGGCGGCGTGATCGGCGATCCGGCCCGCTACGGCATCGATTTCGTCCTCGCGGCGGTGTTCGTCGCGCTCGCGGCCGAACTCTGGGAGGGGCGCTCGACGCTCGTTCCGTGGCTCGTCGCGCTCGCGACCGCGGTCGCGGCCGCGGAACTCGTTCCGGGCCGGTGGTACATCCTGCTCGGCGGGCTCGCGGCCGCCGCCGTCGAGGTGATCCGCCATGATCGCTGAGGGGGCCCTCGCGCTCGATCCGCTCGTGGTCGGCGTCATCCTCGCCATGGCGCTCGTGACCGCGCTCACGAAGGTCGGCGGACTCTGGGTCCTGCGCCGGATCGAAGTGAGCGAGCGACTCGAGGCCGGGCTCTCGGTCCTGCCGGGCGCGATCGTGATCGCGATCCTCGGGCCGGAGCTGGCCGCCGGCGGGCCGGCGGAGTGGGGCGCGGCCGGCGTCGTCTTGCTGGTCATGTGGCGAACCGAGAGCATCCTGCTGTCGCTCTGTGGCGGCGTCGGGGCCGTGGTCCTGTTCCGGGCGCTCGTCTAGCGAGGGCGGTCGGTCCTCGTTACCGCCGAACGCGAATTTATCCGTTCGGGCGTCGAATCACGGATATGGCAACGCGTGTCGAGCGCTCCTTTCGCGGCATCTCCGAGCGGCTCGCGATCCGCTACCTGACGAATCTGGGCGGCGAGCAGGTCGCGGACGATACCGTCGAGGGCGCGGACTGGACGGCGACGCTTTCCTCGGAGCAGGTCGGCGTCGGCCCCTCGTTGAAACTGACCGAGGTGACGATCGCCTTCGAGGGCGACGATGACACCCTCGAGCCGCTGGTCGAGCGGTTCGCACAGAAGGCGATGCGCGCGGGTGGCTGATGGCGGGCGACCCGATCGAGGGGCAGGTGCTCGTGCTCACCGCCGCCAAGGCGAGCGTGCCGCCGACCAGACTACCCGATCTCATCGAGCGCGCACAGGCGGTGCTGGGACCGGCCCGCGAGCGATACCGCCGCGAGTACGAACGGCTCTACGCGGACGACGACCTCGAGGCGTTCCTCGTCGACTGGGGCCACTGGGAAGAGATCGGCGAGGAGATCGACGTGACAGAGCGAGAACTGTCGGCGATCCGCCGCGCACACGAGGAACAACTGGTCAAAATCGGTCGGCGAACGGACCGCGAAGACGAGTTCGAGACGGCACTCGAGATCCGGGAGCCGGTCGTCATCGGAACGAGCGATGTGGAGTCCGCCGGTGGCGACGGCGACGAATCCGCCAGTAGCGGCGACGGGGACGACCTCGAGTCAGCGGAGTGAGCCGGGCGACCGGTCTTCCGCTCCGCTCGCATCGACGGCCCGTCAGCAGCACGCCGACGACGCGACGATGGGTCTCGCGGTCGATAGCAACTATAATGGTCACGTTTCACCTTTGGCAAACCACTGAGACGATGGCCATCGACCAGGAAACCGAGATGACAGATGCGGAGATCGACGACTTCCTCAGCCGTCACGAGACGGGGGTGTTGTCGCTCGCACGCACGGACGAACCCTACGCGATCCCGATTTCGTACGGCTACGACGACGATTCCCGTGAGTTCTACATGCGGATGGTATCGACGCCCGAGAGCGAGAAGCGCCAGTTCCTCGAGTCGGAACCGGAGGCGCGACTCGTCGTCTACGACGAAGCCGACTCGACCTACCGGAGCATCATCGCCACGGGAGACCTCGAGAGCATCGAGCCGTCGGCACTGACGCCGGACGAAATCGCCCAGTACGGGGACGCGAAGCGGCCGCTGTTCGAGATCTGGGCCGAGGGGAAAGACGCGCTGAATATCGAACTCTACCGTCTCGTGCCGTCGACGCTCAACGGGCGGCGGACCGAAGTCGATCGCGAGGAGTGAGTTCTCGAGGACGGTCGGAATCGACGGCGACCGGCGCTAGCTCGTCTGCTGTTCCGTGACGAACGCCGAGGAGGTGACCGACGCTCCACAGACCGGACAGCCGTGCGTGAGCGTGGCCTCGCGCATCGATTCGTTGACCTCGATCTCCTGCCCGCACTCCGGGCACGTGAACTCGTATCTACTCATATCAGGGGTCAGTCGTGTGAAACGCCGGTTGTCTACCGTCTAGCTGTACGTCCAGTATATATAGGGTTGCGGTTCGGTGCCGTCGGTCTGTAGGTCCCGATACGTTCATGTGCCTCGAAACTACGCTCGCCTCGAGCGGCCGATCACTCGTGGTCCAAGATGGCGTCCAGCAGCTTCGTCTGGGCCGCCGCGAGGTGTTCGGTGAACGTCGTCCCGGTGATGTCGAGTTCGTCGGCGACCTCGCCGGCGTTGGCTCGCTTGGGGTGTTCGAAATAGCCCATTCGGTGGGCCGTCTCCAAGACCTCCGTCTGGCGATCGGTCAGCGTGCTCCGATCGACGAAGACGAGGTTGCGTTCGTCGTGGTCCTGTTGGGACTGGAGCAGCCGCTGGACGTCGAGGTTCGCGTAGCGGTCGCGTAACTCGCCGATGACCGCCTGCAGCCCGTGCATATCCGGCGCGTGAAAGGTCAGGTACAGCGCCGCACCCTGCGTGCGGACGTCGACGACGGGACAGTCGTGTTCCTCGATGCACTCGCAGGGACAGCCACACCCGAGTTCGCGCTCGAACCGATAGACCGAACTCGAGCCGTAGGAGAAGATCGGCGAGAGGTCCGCGTCGACGTCGAACTCGTCGGGGTAGCGCTCGGCGTCGAGCATGAACTCCTCGGTCACGCGCTCGGGCGCGGACGGGCTGGTGCTCTTCGAGACCGAGAGGACCCGGCCGTCGGCCTCCGCCGAGGCCTGCGCGACGACGCAGTCGGGCGGGTCGTCGATCTTCACCTCCGCGCGAATCCCCGAAGCCATACCCACTTCTGTGGAGCCGTCCACCCTAAATCCTGTGTCTACGGGCCGGAAGCACGTCGGCTGCCGACCCGCGGGGCGTGGGGCCGTCCGACGATCCATCGCGGCGGGCCCGGGGCGTCCACCTCGACCGAACCGACTCGAGGCCGATTCGCCTCGAGTATCTTCCTACCCCATATAAAGAGCCCTGTATTTATTGGGACTCATTTGGAGGGGGATCGGTCGGTACTAGAAGGTGTAACAGATGTCCGCTACGAACCCTGACGCCCGAAACCGAGGCTGGCAGAACGACGATCAGATCGACCCGCAGGCCGTCCTCGCCGCGCTCGACGACGGCGCGTGCCGAGCCATCCTTGAGGCGACGACCGAGAAGTCGCTGACGGCGACGGAGGTCTCCGAGGAGTGCGACATTCCGATGTCGACGGCCTACCGAAAGGTCGAAATGCTGACCGAAGCCGATCTGGTCGACGAACAGGTCCGGATCAACACCTCGGGCAAGCACGCGACCGAGTACCGCAAGAGCTTCGACGACGTGCTCGTCTCTGTCGCCGGCGAGGGGATCGAAATCGAGATGACCAAACCCGACGCCGAGACCGACTCCGGAGCCGCCTACGCCGTTGCTGACGACTGATTTTCTCAGTGTGTCTGCGAGTCGCGCTACCGACACCGTTCGATTGGACCGATAGCGGACCGGACGACGAGAGATCGATCACCGTCTCTCGAGAGCGACGGCTACCATCGGATTCGATATCGCACGGCGGTTCGAGAGATAGTCGCGTCTCCGTCTCAGCTATGCGAGGGTCTCGAGCAGGAGCATCGCCGGCTGCGTCTCGGGCGGGTTACCGAGGTCGAGGACGAACGCGGCGATGACGGCGGCGATGACGATGACAGCCGGGATGTACAGAATGACGGCGATCACCGCGGCCACGGCAGCTTTCCCCGTCGAGATGTCGTGAAATGCAGCCAGTCCCTTGATCTGCAGGTACCAGCCGTAGAAGCCAGTGGCCCAGCCGATGACTGGGAGCCACCAGAGCCCGCTACGGATGAGGGTGGGAAACGCGTACGCCTCCAGTGTCAGGGACGCGCCGCGGCCGCCGAACAGAGAGGCGATAACGTGGGCGACCAGCGCCTCGATAACACCGAAAATCCAAGCGACGATGCCGAAAACCAGCGCCACGACGATTCCGATCGCCGCGTCCGCCGGCGACGCCAGATTGAAGATTATCATGAGCGCCGCGAACGGCAGCATCGTGGCGAGAAACGAGAGCAGCATAAACGCGAGCGGATACCCCGCGCCGTGGGTCTCGTCGTACTCCGAGAAGAACGTTCCCGGATCTCGAATCATGTAGCCGTTGACACCTTTCCATTGTTTCAGTATACTCATACAACCAGATACGAGTAGGATTATAAGAATATATCGGAAATAGATATAACTCGTTTAACGGCTTCATCCGAGTTACGAGCCGAGATATTTGATATGGCTGATTGGGACTGGCAATTACCCATACATATCAAGATGGGGACTGGACATCGTGGGTCGTCAGAGTCCTCGGTGACGAATCGCTCCCCGAGAGCCGTTGCGCCGCCGAAAAGGGAACGGTCGACAGGGTCGGAAGACTGCGCTAGTCGTCGCTCGAGACCGCCGCGCCGCCGCCGCTGCTGACGCCGGTGCCGGGCCCGAGGTCGATCCCGAGTTCGTCGAGTTTCTCGTCGGGGACGACGCCGTCGACCCAGCCGCGGTGATCGTAGTACTCTGCCTTCATCTCCTCGAGTTCGCAGTACTCGCCCTCGCTTGCGCCCTGTCCGCGGATGCCGTCCTCGAGGAAGCGCTCGGGCAGCGAGTCGTCGCTGCCGTCGAAGCCGTTGAGGTTGTTGTAGTAGCGCTCCAAGTTGTAGATCCGCTCGCCGGCCTCGAGGAGTTCGTCCTCGGTGACGTCGCGGCCGGTCATGCCGTTGTACTGCAGGACGTACTCCTCGATGCCTTCGGCGAAGGCGTTGAACTTGCAGATGTCGAAGGAGTCCGAGATCGCGTGGAGGTCCTGGAACTGGGCGGTGAGTTCGCCTTTCCCTTCGTGCTCGTAGGGATCGACCTTCTCGGGGATGCCCAGAATTTCGGCCGCGGGGGTGTACCCCCGCAGGTGGCAGGCCCCGCGGTTCGAGGTGGCGTAGCCGATGCCCATCCCCTTCAGACAGCGCGGGTCGTAGGCCGCGATCGTCTGGCCCTTGACCGCGAGCGAGTTCTCGTGGGCCTCCTTGCGGTCGGCGACTCGGCGCGGCCCCTCGGCCAGCAGATCCGCGAGGTCGTCCTCGCGGTAGGCCATCCGCTCGATCATGTCGACCATCGTCTCGGCGTCGCCCCACTCCAACTCGCCGACGCCCTCGAGTTTGCCCTCCTCGGTCATCTCCATGGCCATCGCCATCATGTTGCCCGCGTCGATGGTGTCGACGCCCATGTCGTTACAGCGGTCGATCATGAGGGCGACGGCGTCGCGGTCGGTGTGGCCGGAGTTCGGGCCGAGCGCGTACGCTGATTCGTACTCGTAGGACTCGGTCCGGACGTTCATCTCCTCGCCCTTGTGCATCTTCGTCACTTCGACTTCCTTCTTGCAGGCGACCGGACAGGAGTGACACGTCGGCTCGTCGACGAGGATGTTCTCGCGGACGTTCTCGCCGGAGACGCGCTCGGCGTCGATGTCGACGCCCTCCGCGTCGCGCATGCTTTCGGTCGAGGTGTATCGGCCGTTCTTGGTCGGGAGACCGTCCATCTCCTCGCCGATGTTCATCAGGACGTTGGTGCCGTACATCGAGAGGCCGCCCTCGTTGGGCGCGGTGACCTCCGACTCCTGAATCGCCTGCATCGCCTGCTGGTGGCCCTCCTTGAAGGTCTCCGGATCCGCCGGCTTGGGCATCTTCGTCGTGGACTTGACGACGACTGCCTTGAGGTTCTTCGAGCCCATCACACAGCCCGTGCCGCCGCGGCCGGAGGCCCGGTCGTCCTCGTTCATGATCGAGGCGAACTTGACCTCGTTCTCGCCGCCGGGACCGATCCCCATGATGCTGAGGTTCTTGCCGTAGGAGCCCTCGACTTCCTCCTCGATCGCGTCGCGCGTGTCGTGGAACCCCTCGCCCCAGAGGTGGGACGCGTCCCGGAGTTCGACCTCGCCGTCCTCGACGACCGCGTAGACCGGCTCGTCGGCCTCCCCCTCGAACAGCAGCCCGTCGAAGCCGGACCACTTGAGCCGAGCGCCCGACCAGCCGCCGTGGTGACTGTCCGTGACGGTGCCGGTCAGCGGCGACTTCGTACAGATGGCGATCCGACCGCTCATCGTTACCTGCGTGCCCGACAGCGGCCCGTTCATGAACGCGAGCAGGTTATCGGGTCCGAGCGGATCGACGTCCGGTCCCTGTTCGAAGACGTACTTTACCCCGAGTCCCCGCGCACCGATATACTGCTTCGCGTCCTCGTCGTCGATCGACTCGTACGCGACCTCCCCGTCCGAGAGATCGATGCGGGCGACCCTGTCTTGAAATCCGCCGAGTTCAGTCATGGTAACCGTTCGTTCTTGTATACGACCTCCAGCGTGTTAGTCGTTCTCTACCTATCGTAACCGGAACCGATTACGCGGACGGGGACGCAATCGCTCTGTGTATCGCTCGAGGGAGGCGACGGTGACTCGAGACGGACAATCGGGAGTGCTGGCAAGAACTGCGGAAACGTAACCGTCAGAGATCACGCCGTTCGACGGGGCGGCGAAAACCGAGGCGAACCGGCCGCTGTGCCATCCGGAGGGTCCGACTCGAACGGCGCGACGCCGGCGGGGGACTCGCCGGATTATAACAGCAGTGCGACCACCGCGAGAATGATGAAGATCAGCACGAAGATCCGCGCGATCTCCATCGAGATGCCGGCGACGCCGCGAGCGCCGACGGCGGCGGCGACGATCGCGAGGACGAAGAAGATGAGCGCCCAGTACAGGAACCCACCGCCGGCTTGGAGCGGAGCTGTGAACGGAAGCATAGGAACTGCTCCCACGACGACCCACATAAATATCGGCGACCGTCCGCAGGGCTAAGCCGCGGCTACAGGTCTCGAGCCGTGATTGTCATTGAAAACGGCGACTACGCGTCCCCGAAGAAGGCTCGACACAGTTTCGCCTCGGCCGTCCGCAGGTGCTCGTGGAAGGTCGGCCGCGAGACGCCCATCGACTGGGCGAGTTCCTCGCCGGTCGTCGGTCGAGGCCACTCGAAGTAGCCGCCGAGGTAGGCCCGCTGGAGCGCGCCGAACTGCCGGTCGGTCAGCGACTCCTCGAGGCGGGCGGCGAACTCCTGTCGGGTTTCGCCCTCGCGTTCGCGCTGTTGGAAGGAGACGACGTCGGTTCCGTCGTAGCGGTCCTCGACGGCCTCGACGACCGAGCGGACGTTCGCCGAGCGGGGGATCTCGAGGGTGACGCGGGCGCGTCCGGCTTCGCTCTCGATCGTCCGCGTGCGGGCGCCGCGCCCGGAGAGCCAGCCGACGAGGTCGTCCGCGCTCGTCAGTTCGATGAGACAGCCCTCGTCGCGTTCGACGATGACCCGGCAGTCCACGTCGGGAAGGTCAGCGGCAGCGGCGGCGACATCGTCCGCGCTCGCGCCGGTGACGGTAAACAGCGACGCCGTCTCGTCGTCGGATCGGTGGACCGAGCGGCGGTACTCGAGCCGGCAGTCCGCCGCGGCGGAGAGCGCCACGGGTGTGAGGTCGCGATCGGTCAACTCGAGTTCGACGGCGACGACGGCGTCGGTCGCGAGCACGCGGCTCGTCTCGCGGGCGTTGATGCCGCTCGCGACCGCGCGGGCGAGCGCGGAGAGGATCACCGTTTCGCGGTCGTCGGCGGCGCGGTCCCGATCTGCCCGAACCGTCACGACGCCGTACTCGATGCCGTTGTACGACAGCGGTAACGCGACGCGGGTCGTTCCGCCGACGGTGTCGACGGCGGGCTCGTTCGTCGCGACCGCCTCGGCGGCGGGATGGTCGGTTCCGGCCTCGAGTCGCTCGCGCTCCGGACCGTCCCCGGCCTGCGAGCGGATCTCGATCGTACCGGTCGCGGGGTTTCGCTCGCCGATCCACGCCCCGTCGTAGGCGTCTTCCGCGGCGATCCGCTCGCAGACCTCGCGCTCGAGGTCCGAGCGGTCGGTCGAGCCGGCGACGACGGCGGTGACGTCTTGGATCAGTCCCTCGACGCGATCGAGGATGTACTCGAGTTCCTCGGTTCGGCGCTCGAGCGCGAGTTCGGCTTCCTTGCGCGAGGTCACGTCGTTCTGGAAGCCGACGTAGTTGGTCACCCGGCCGTCCTCGTCCCGGACGGGGGCGATCGTCACCTCGTTCCAGAACTCGGTGCCGTCCTCGCGGTAGTTCTCGAGTTCGACGGTGGTGGGCCTGTTCTCGTCGATCGCCGCCGCCATCTCCGCGATCGCGTCCTCGTTCGAGTCGGGTCCCTGGAGGAACCGACAGTTTCGACCGACGACGTCGTCGTACGCGTAGCCGGTGATCTCCTCGTAGGCCTCGTTGATGTACACCAGCGGATTGTCCTCGCGGTCGGGATCGGAGATGGTGACCCCGACGGGCGCTTCCTCGAGCGCGCGGTCTTTCAGCAGCCGGTCGCTCGAGCCCGACGGCGAGCCGGTCGCGCCGTCGGCGTGGGTCTCGGAGCCGTCGCGGTCGAACGTGATCGTCGCGCCGTTCGCGCCGCGGTGGAGACGCACGCTCCCCCGATCACCGTCGAAGTCGACGCGTCGGGCGGTGCCGACGGTCGTTTCGTCGATGGCCGCCGCGAGCCGATCCCAGCGCGCGCCGAGTGCCGTCGCCGCGTCGCGGTCGGCGTCGCCGAGGTCGAACGCGTCGCGGGCGGCCTCGTTCGCGTACGTGATCGTCCCCTCGACGACCGCCACGACCGGATCGACGACGTACTCGAGTGCGCGGACGGCCGCCGCGGGGTCGTCGACGGCGTTGTCGCCGCGCTCCGTGTCGGCATCGTCCATAGTTCGTACTACGGACGGCTCCCTAAGAACCGTTGTGATCGGAAGACCGGACGACCCCCGGTTCGGCAAGCTAGGTTGTTATATAGTACCACGGTGTATGTACACATATGTCAGTACATCGATCGCCGTTCGAGCGACTGCGGGAGAAGTTCGACGAGTCGGAACTACGGTGTCCCGCGTGTGGCTACGTCGACACCGACGGCGGCTGGCGCGTCACTACGTCGGGCGGCCGGGTTCGCTACCAGTTCGTCTGCCCGACCTGTGACGCCGTCGAGACGCGGGAACTCCGACTCGAATAGCCCGTGGGTGCTCCGACGCAGCCTCGAGCGACCGCGTCGCCTCGCAGACCGACGAGCCGACGTACCCGACGTGTTCGGCACCGATCG
Source organism: Natrinema sp. LN54 (assembly GCF_052439245.1). NCBI lineage: Archaea > Methanobacteriati > Methanobacteriota > Halobacteria > Halobacteriales > Natrialbaceae > Natrinema > Natrinema sp. LN54. The sequence continues at coordinate 230,367 of NZ_JBQVRP010000002.1, read as the reverse complement.
TCGTCGCATCCTTCGTTCGAGCGCTGACCGTACTGCCGGAACAGTAGATCGCCGCGCGGTTTCGGTATGCAGAACCACGGTCGAAAATAGATCCGAGAAGCAAGTCGTGCTCGGTAGATAGCGCGTCTCTCGAAGAGGGTTCAGTTTCTCATCCTCTCTCGGTGTAGTGGACCACCACTTCGGCACGGTGGGACTCGATGAGCGGCCCGGTCGGCAGAGCGATCGCCGACTCGGCGTAGACGCTCTCGCGTCCCTGGATCTCGTCGACGAGCGGCGGCGGGTCGGTCCCGACCGGGTAGCCGACCCTGATGACGACGCGGTCCGGTTGACGGGGCGGGACCGGATCAGTGTATTCGACCGTCACGTCGATGAGCGTGAGCGCGGCGTACTCCGGTGAATCGAGAACGGCTGCGATGTCGGCGTTGACCTCTTCCTCGTAGGCCCCGGTTCGGTAGGTGTCGTAGGTCACGACCCCGAGAAACGCCGAGAGGACGAGGATCGTGACGACGAGTGCGAGGGCGCGTTTTTCCGTCGCGACGCGGGCGTCGCCCTGCTGGGTCCAGCTGTCCGGCCGATAGCCCTTGTACCAGAGGACGGCGAGACTGGTGATGTTGATCGTGAGGATGTTGACCAGAACGAGGACGCCCGCGGCGAGGGTGACGTCCGGGAGTCCCCACGCGATACCGATGCCAACGACGCCCAGCGGCGGAACGAGCGCCGCGGCGATCATGACGCCGACGAGGGCGGCGGAGGTGCCCGCGGTGAGCGTCCACGCCCCCGCGACGCCGGCACCGATCGCGATGACGAGCGAGAGCATATCGGGGCTGAGCCGGCCTTCGATCTCCGAGATTTCGACGATGTCGATCATCGGCGAGACGAGCCCGGTCGTCCGGATGGCGAACGCGAAGATGGCGGCGGTAATGACGCCGACGCCGAGTCCGATCGCCTGGAGTTTGATCCCGCGCCGAAACAGTGTGCGATCGTTGATGACCGTACCGACGCTCGCACCGAGTGCCGGACCGATCAACGGTGCGATCACCATCGATCCGACGACGACCGCCGGCGAATCGAGCAAGAGACCGGCAGTCGCGACGATCACGCTCATGATGGTCATGACGAGATACGTGCTGAACCGGGGAGTGAGATCCTTCGCTTGAGCCTGCATCTCCTCGCGAGAGATGCGCGGGCTGTTCTGGGCGTACCGCTGTTCGAGGTCGTCGAACTGTTCGGAGACGACGGTTTCCGCCTCCAGAATCACGGTATAGGAATCCTCATCGATCCCGGTCTCTCGGAGTTCATCGAGGACGGACTCGACTGCGGGTGCCGGCAGTGGGAACGTGATGACAACCGAGGGCTCATCGCGGCTTTCCTCCGCGACGAGGGTGAAGTCAATCCCTTCGTCCTCGAGCGTCTCCTCGACGGCTTCGCGCTTTTCCTTCGGAATCAGAACCTCCACGAGCCGCATACGCTCACGTCCACAATGCCGTGGATAAACGTTCGTTCCGTCCCCACGTTCTGTCGGCGAGGCGATCGTGGTGTCGGTGATAGCGACGATATCTGTCCGTCGAACAGTGGGCGTGTGAAACGCGACACGGTTGGTAAACTCCCGTACTCCATGGTCCGCCTGTACTGCTCGCGATTTCACGCCGCACCCTGAATAGAGGATTTGTGTTGGAAGCTACTGGTGATTGCATACGGTATCCCCAGAAGAGGGCGTGTTCGACCCCTTCCGGGAACCCAGATGACGGCCAGACAGGCCATCACAGCGGAGCGGGGTCACCGTCGAGGCCTCGCGTTCTCTTTCGGGGCGGAAATAGATGCTTTTCGCCGCTCGAGAGCGGTAACGGGCCGCTGAGACGAGCGCTTCGAGTCGATGGTGACTCAGTTACTGTGAGACAAGGTCGTACGCGCCGATACCGGTGTTGGCCACAGAGCGGGATCGCGGCGGTCGTACACCGATGCAGCGCAGCATCCCGATACCGGATCGGCCGCGAACGGTTTTCCTCGAGTCCACAACGGTGGTTTTCTCCGCAATAATTCCGTAACAGTCTGCCCGTTTTAGCCGCGCGACGGCCGTACCTCGGGGCGTATGGTTTCACGACCGCGAACTATCGGTGTCGCATTCGTCGCGGTGCTGGTCGCGCTTTCGGGGGGTCCCGCCCTCGTCGGCGGAGCGACCACGGCCGCGACCGACGACACCGGAGACATGAGCGACGCGAGCGCAACGCTGGAGAACGTACAGGTCGAGACGCTCGAACTCGAGAACCTCACGATTCAGAACGTCACGATCGAGGAACTCAACGCCGGACAGTTGAATGTTCAGGACAGCCAGGAACTCGAGGGCGAACTGAACCAGACGGGTGACAACGAGTCGGAGGACAACGAATCCGCCGATAACGAGTCCATGGGCAACGAGTCGGAGGACAACGAATCCGCGGACATGCAGGTCACGATTTCGAACGTCGGCCTCGAGTCGCTCGCGCTCGAGAACGTCTCGATCGACGACCTCGGGACGGACGGAGCAAACGAGAGCGAGAACGGCGATAACGAGAGCGACGCCGACGGAAACGAATCGTCGTCCGGCATCGAGCAACTGATCGGCGAGGACGCCGACAACGCGACGGTCCAGAACATGACCATCGAGTCGTTGAACACCGATCAGCTGACGATCGAGGACCTCACCGTCGACGAAGACGAAGGGGGTATCCTCTCGGGTATCTCCGACTTCATCGGCGGACTGTTCGGTGGTGACGGCGACGGCGGCGACGGTCAAACGAACGAGAGCGACTCCGACAACGCCAGCTCCGAAGCGATCGAGTCCCTGACCGTCGAGGAGTTTACCCTCGACGAGCTCACGTTCGAATCGATGACCGTCGGCACCCTCGAGAGCCAAGAGGGTGGTACCGAGACGGGTGACGAGAACGCGACGGCCGACAACGAAACCGCCGATAACGAGGCCGGCGAAGACGCCAACGCGACCGACGAGAACGCGACCGACGAGAACGCGACCGACGAGAACGAAACCGACGGCGACAACGAGACCGCCGCGGACGGTGCGATGAACGAAACTGCCGCTGACACCGAGGGCGAGACGATCTCGTCGCTCTCCGGCGGGACGATGACCGTCGAAAACGGCAACGCGGACACCGTTACTCTCGGCGAAACCGAGGGACTCACGGAATCGCTCGAGCAACAGCAGACCGACGGCAACGAGTCGACAAACGAGAGCGCGAACGAAACCGAGAACGAAACCGGAAACGAGAGCGACGGCTGAATGTCGAGTCGCGCACTCGGCTGATCGAACCGAGGCGACCCGCGAGACACGCCGGTGTTCGACGGCGGTGTCGAACATCGGGTCCGTTTTTCACGCCGCCCGAGTCCCCGTCAGCGATCGGTATCGGTGGCGGGAACCGGCACGCGGATCGCGTCGCGGTTGGGGAGAGTCGACCTCACTTTCCGTCCAGGCCGCTGCCCTCGGCGAACAGCCGGTAGTACGAGAGGGCGAGTACCGTCCGGCCGTCGCGGATCTCGCCGTCGGCCACCGCGTCGGTCAACGCCTCGAGCGAGCGCTCGGTCACGCGAATGCTCTCGTTGTGATCGAGTCGCTGTTCGGCCGTCGGCCGGCAGCCCTCGGCGACGAAGAAGTGCAAGACGGCGTCCGCGATGCCGTTGGCCGGTTCGACGGTCGTCAGCGGCTCGAGGCGCTCGGCCTCGTGGCCGGTCTCCTCGGCGAGTTCCCGGCGCGCCGCCGCCTCGAGGTCGTCGTCCTCGGGTTCGACACCGCCGACGGGGAGGCCGTGGCTGATCCGCGAGACGGCCTGTCGCCACTCGTCGATGCAGACGACGTCGCCGTCGGGCGTAAACGGCAGGACGCAGACGCTCGCCGGTTCCGAGAGGTAGTCGAACTCGGTTTCGGTCCCGTCGGGCAGTCGAACGGACTCGTTAACGACATCGAAACCCGGACAGGAGTAGGCTACCCGGCGCTCGCGCGTCTCCCAAGCGAGTGGATCGGTTGGCATAGCGGCCGGTACGGCGGTGCGCGTCAAAAACGCCGCGTCACGCGGCGCCCTCACGTCTCGGTGATAAGCCCCCGCGTTCCGCCGAGTGTGTCGCCCGTCAGCGGTCCTACGCGGTGCGTTCTCGGTCTCACCGGAGACGTACCAGCTCTATAACAAAGCCACAACACCGTGAACGTCGTCACTCAGAGGGTGATCCATGGACCAGCTAACTGGCTTCCAGCGAGACCTGTTGTACGTGATCGCAGGGAAAGACCGGCCGTCAGGGCAGGAGATTCTCGACGACATCAATAGCTACATCGATCAGCCGGTCACGCACGGCCGTCTGTATCCGAATCTCGACACGCTCGTCGAGAAAGAACTCGTCGAGAAAGGCGAACTCGACCGACGGACGAACTACTACGCGCTGACGCCGAAGGGCCGACGCGCGCTGCAGCGCCGCCAGGAGTGGGTCGACCAGTACGTCGACGTCTGAACTTCTGGCCGTGTTCTCTCTCGAGGACAACCGCCGAAGAGCGCTCGCTCCGCGCCGAGTTCGCGTCGACGGACCCGCGGCCGCGCTCACCGAGCGTCGTCGAGGTCGACGACCGTCTCCATATCGGCGGTCAGCCACGCGTTCAGTTTCTCCTCGGTGGTCCCGTCGCGGGGGACGAGCGTACAGCGGTCGCTCCCGGACTGGTAGCGGACGACGATGGCGTCGAACAGAACCGATCCGGCGGGATCGATCTCGTCGGTCTCGGCCGCGTACTCGTGGGCGATGCCCTCGTCCCCGTCAGCAGAGCCATCCATGGTAGGTCAGGCGACCGTCGTCGCCACCGTCCGATAGGCACAGACGGTACAAAACGGCTACTAGTTCGGGTATAGAGCGTTCGGGACCGCTGTATATCGCTCCACAGTCGTCTCGAGGATCGATGCGACGACCGCGACGAACGACCGCGTGACTGCGGGCGCGGTCCGAGCCAGACCCCGTGATCGAATGATCCGTGCTCGAGGCGAACCGTCACCCCTGCAGTACGGGTCGATGAACGGCGGAAACGACTGCATACCGCCGCCTCGAGAGCGAAGACGACTGCCGCCTGCCCTCCGGGTCCGTCTAGACGTCCTCGAACCGGATCGTCTCGAGGTCCGCCTCGAGGTCCTCGACGTGGTCGTTGAACGCGTCGACGAAGGCCGGAACGTCGTCGGCAAGCCGGCGGACTTCGGGGGCCGCCGGCGGGCCGTACTGGGAGAGCAGATAGACCCCGTCGGAGCCGCCGACTCGTAGGTAAGAGGCAGTGTCGGCCTCCCACTTCAGCTCCCAGCGGGTGCCGGAAATCGTCGCCGCGTAGCTCCCGTAGTCGCCGTCGTACCGGTGGAGCTGGCTCGCCATCGCGTTGCACACGTCGCGAATCCGGTCGACGATCCGGTCCCGTTCGGCGACGAGTTCCGCCGTCGACTCCACCTCGGGGAACTCGTCGGACACGTCCGCGAACAGGCCCTCGAACGAGCGGACGTACTCGTTGTAGGCGCTGACGAACGCCCCGTAGTCGGCCATCGCCCGCTCGAGGGGCTCCGGTTCGGGCGGCTGCTTGCTCGAGACGACGTAGGTCTCCGAGCCCGATTGCGGATCGAAGCGCAGGTACTGCACGTCGCCGGCCTCGTACTTGAGCGTCCAGCTCCCGCCGTCGGTGTTGAACGTCTCTTGGCCGTAGTCCCCGCCCTGCAAGACGGCGAGTTCCCGCGCGATCTCGCCGGCGTGGGTCCGAACGCGAGCCGCCAGCTCGTTGCGCCGCTCGGCGATCTCGTCCGTCCCCTCGACATCGGTCTCGAGTCCCTCGGTCATTACTCGAGATAGGTGTCGGGTGCCGGTAACGGTTACGTCTCGTGCCTCGCGGGCGGGCGGATCCGACTCGAAAAGAGACGACGGCCGCCGAGAGAGACCGGTCTACTCGCTTTCGTTGCCGCTCTCGTTTCCTGTTTCGTTGTCGCTTTCGTTCGCGCCGCTTTCGTCCGTGCTTTCGTTGAGTTCCTCGGTCTCGTTTTCGCTCTCGTTGGTCTCGTCGGTTTCCGTCTCGTTGCCCGCGGCGGTTTCGTTCCCCGCCTCGGGGTCGTCTTCCAGGTCCTGTCCGTTGCCCGTCCCCTCCTCGGCTTCGGGTTCGTCTTCGGTCTCGTTCCCACCGCCGCCGCCCGGACCGCCACAGCCGGCGACGAGGGCGGTCGAGGCCGCTGCTCCTGTAAGTGTCAGTACTCGACGGCGAGTCGGCGGCTGCCGATCGGTCATACGTGAGCATCGCTGCGGAGGTTCATAAGCCGCCAGCCGACACTTGCGTGGTTCGGCAGCGTTCGTGTCCGCCGCTTCGAGACGGCTAATCCGTCGGTTTCGGTGACCGTTCGTTCCCGGTGGGTGTAGGCAGTATACACAAGAACGAGGGCGGTGAACGGAGTCCATGGCCTCGATACCCGACGAGTTCGACGACCTGTTCGAAAAGAAAACGTTCGCCCACGTCGCGACGCTGACCGAGGAGGGGCTCCCACACGTCACGCCCGTGTGGATCGACTACGACGCCGACGACGACCGGCTGCTGATCAACACCGAACGGGGCCGGCAGAAAGAACGCAACGTCCGGAACAACCCCGCCGTCGGCATCAGCATGGTCGACCCCGACAACCCGTATCAGCACCTCTCGGTGATCGGCGAAGTCGAGGAGACCACGACCGAGGGCGCTCGAGAACATATCGACGAACTGGCGCGGCGATACACGGACGACGACGAGTATCAGACGCCGATCGAAACCGAACGCGTGATTCTGCGGATTCGGGCGGATCAAGTCCTGTAACCGGATTCTGATCGGCAATACGTCTCCCCCGGCTCGAGGCGTTCCGACCGCGGACGACGGCGTACAGCAGTGGTAAACCAATAGACGCGATATAGAATACACTAACCAATCATATTTCTGAAGTGGTGTGCGATTAATGGACGGCGACGTGGACGGGACGACCATGCAAACGGCATCCGACCTGCTCGTGACCTGTCTCGAGGCCGAAGGCGTCGACCGCGTCTTCGGCGTTCCGGGCGAGGAGATCGAGGACCTGTTGTTCTCGTTGCGGGATTCCTCGATCCGGTTCGTCCCGACGCGCCACGAACAGGGTGCGGCGTTCATGGCCGACGTACACGGCCGCCTGACCGGCGAGGCTGGCGTCTGTTGCTCGACGCTCGGCCCCGGCGCGACGAACCTGATGACCGGCGTGGCCGACGCCCAACTCGACAAGAGCCCGGTCGTCGCGATCACCGGGCAGGGCGGCCGCGAGCGACTGCACAAGGAGAGCCATCAGGCGCTGGACGTGGTCGACATCTTCGAGCCGATCGTCGCGTGGAACTCCCAGATCGCCGAGCCCGAGATCGTCCCCGAATCGGTGCGCAAGGCGTTCAAACTGGCCGAGTACGAGAAGCCGGGCGCGACCCACCTCGAGTTCCCCGAGGACGTCGCCGCGGCGGAGGTCGACGCCGAGGCGATCCCGACCCGCGACCCGGTTCGCCGGCCGGATCCGGACGACGAATCGGCCGAGCACGCGGCGCAGTTGATCGCGGACGCCGAGCGGCCGATCGTCCTCGCGGGCAACGGCGCGGTGCGGACCCGCGCCTCGGAGCACATTCGCGCTATCGTCGACCGCGTCGGGCTCCCGGTCGTCGAGACGTACATGGGCAAAGGCGCGATCTCCGACCGCGACCCGGCCTCGCTGATGACTCTCGATTCGGGGCCCGAGGGCGAGGCCGCGAGGGCGATCGAACGAGCGGACTGCGTCGTCGCGGTCGGCTACGACATCGCCGAGCACGACCCGGCGGGCTGGAATCCGGACCTCGAGAAGACGATCGTCCACGTCGATTACGAGCCCGCGGAGGTCTACCGCCACTACAACCCCGACGTGGAGATCGTCGCCGACGTGGGCGCGGCGCTCGAGGCCATCGACGAGCGCCTGCCCGACGAGGCGTGTTCGCTGTGGTGTGGCGATCTGCACGATCGACTGCTCGAGGCGGCGACGGAGCCGCCGGCCGAGGACGATCCGGTGACGGTGCGAAACGCCTTGCCCCTGTTGCGCGAGGCGATGGCCGACTCGGACGTGCTCGTCTCGGACGTGGGCAGCCACAAGATGGCGATCGCCCAGTCGTTCCCGACCTACGAGCCGAACACCTGCGTCATCTCGAACGGGCTGGCGAGCATGGGCATCGCGGTGCCGGGCGCGCTCGCGGCGGATCTGGCCGTCGAGTCGAACGTCGTCGCGGGCACCGGCGACGGCGGGTTCATGATGAACGCGGCGGAACTCGAGACCGCGAGCCGGTTGGACTGCGGGTTCACGACCGTCGTCTTCAACGACGAGGACTACGGCCTGATCTCCGAGAAACAGGACGAACACCGCGGCGAGCACACCGGAACCGAACTGACGAACCCGGACCTCGTGACGTTCGCCGAGAGCTTCGGGATCGAGGCCTATCGGCCCGAGACGTGGACCGAGATCGAGGCGGCGTTCGCGGAGGCCGTCCCCGCCGACGAGTTGGCGCTGATCGAGATCCCCCTCGAGTGACGGTGCGAGTCGTCCGCGGCCATGGCTCAGATCGTCCGCCGGTAGGAACACTGTGGACAGTACAGCGACCGCCGGGTGACGATCAACAGGCTCTCGCCGCACTGGCAGGGGCCGCCGACGGACACGTCGTCCGTGCGTCGAACGATGTGCCGGAGCGCGTTCTCCAGTCGGACGAGCCGCTGGGACTGCTCCTCGAGGTCCGCCTCGAGGGCGCGGAGCCGCCTGTGTAGCCGCCGGCGCTCTCTCGCGCCGTTCGGACGAATCCGTCGACCCATACGCACGCCATCACGCGGTACTGGAAGTGTCTTCGGATCGGAGAGAAATCCGGACTGTCGAGCGAGTTCACGTGTCTGAGTGCCGACTCGTGATCGGCCTCGCGCGGCGTTCGGCCGGATCCACAGACGGACGACCGCGGACCGCCGAGCGCGAGCGACTCGGGACCGGACCTGAGTAAAGACTATGCATCCGGACATATAGTTTAGAGCCGTTCCGAGCGATAGAAAGGAGCGAACCGACCGGCGGCTTACGCCGTTACTTCGGCCACGCATGCAGCGATCACCAGCGTACCGCACCACCCGCGAACTGTTCGCCACCGCCGCTCTCGAGGACCGCCTCCCCGAGACGGATGCGTGGAACGCGGTGGCCGCGGAGGAACTCCGAGAGAGCTACGCCGAAATCGTCGAGCACTGGGACCGCGAGCGGGAAGCGGATCCGAACCGAAAAGAGACCGAGTCGGACGCGTCGTTCGTCCGATCGGTGGTGGAAACGGTCGGGCTCCCGTTCGATCGGTGGGCTGCGGACGGACACCCGGACGGGCACGAACGTCCCGATTCGGACGCCGTCGCGGTCGCCGACGTGAGGCGATGGGATCGCGGCGACAGTCGCGAGCGCGACGACCGCGAGCACGGATTCGGCGTTCCCGACTACCGGCTCCACGCGTTCCTGCGGGACGTATCCGCCCCGTGGGCCGTGCTCACGAACGGGCGACGGTGGCGACTCTATCGCGCGTCGGGGAACTGCCGACTGGACACCTACTACGAGATCGACCTCCCCGAACTGCTGGAAACCGACGATCTCGAGGCGTTCAAATACTTCTACTGTTTCTTCCGTCGCGAGGCGTTTCCGGACGACGCGGACGGCGGCTGCTTCCTCGAGACGGTATCGAACGAGAGCGACGCCATCGAACGGGAGATGGCCGCCGCGCTCGAGGCGAACGCTCGCGAGGCGCTGGCGGCCCTCGCCGAGGGGTTCCTGCACCACCCCGACAACGACCTCGACGAGGACGACCTCGAATCGGTCTTCGACGGTTCGCTCGTCTTCCTGTATCGGCTGCTGGTCGTGCTCTCCGCCGAGGGGAGAGGTTGGGAACTGCTCGAGACGGCCGACGAACGGGACGATCGAGCTGGTGGCGGGGACGCACATCCGCTCGAGCGAGCGATCGGTGCGGAAGCCGACCCGACACGGTCGACGGACGGCTGCCGGAATACGCTGCAGTCGCGCCTGAACGATCTCTTCGCGCGCGTCGACGAGGGCCGCACGGGATGTACGCCCTCCCCCGGTCCCGAAGCGGAGCGCCCGATTCCGGCGGCCCCCGGCTGGCTGTTCCGACCCGAACCCGACGGCGACGACCGACCGGAGGTACGGTTCCTCGCCGCCAATTCGATCGACGACGCGACCCTGTCGAGGGTCATCGAACTGCTGACCCGGCAGACGAAATCGTCGGGTAGCAGTGACGAGCCCTCGTTCATCGACTACGCCTCGCTCGACGTTCGCCACCTCGGGAGCTGCTACGAACGGCTGCTCGAGTACGACCTCGCGGTCGCCGACGCGCCGCTCGCACTCGAGGACGGCGAGTACGTGCGAGCGACCGACTCCGACGTGGTCGCCGTCGAACCGGGCGAGGTGTACCTGCGAGCCGACGGCGGCGAGCGGAAGGCCACGGGCTCGTACTACACGCCCGAGTACGTCGTCGAGTACGTCGTCGAACACACGCTCGAGCCCCTCGTCGACGAGGTTCGCGAAGAGGTTCTGACGCGGAACGAGCCGGGAACGCCCGGTTTCGCCGACGCGTTCGCCGATCGAGTGCTCGAGTTGACCGTCCTCGATCCTGCGATGGGCTGTGGACACTTCCTCACGTACGCCGCCGACTACCTCGCGCGGGAAATCGTCGACGCGCAGGCGATGCAGGCGGCACGGGCGGGCCCGGAGACCGTTACCGGCGATCTCGATTACCATCGGGCGCGCCGGCGAGTCGCCCAGCGGTGTCTCTACGGCGTCGACTGCGACCCGTTCGCCGTCGAACTCGCGAGGGTGTCGCTGTGGCTGCGAACCCGCGGCGCTGACCGGCCGAGTGTCCCCCTCGAGTCCCACCTCCAAGCCGGGAACGCGCTCGTCGGGGCGGATCTCGAGTCGATCGACGAACTGTCAGGGGCGAGCGATGGCGGCGCTCGGGCCGACGGGTCACCGTGGAACCGGCTCCGACACCGGGATCGGCTCGAGGCGGCCGCGAACGTCCGTACCGCGCGGGAGTTCGGACTGGAGACCGTCCCGGACGACGCGTGCGAACGACTGTCGGCCGCGCTGGGCGACGACGACGCGTGGGAGCGGCTCGCTCGAGCGGACTGGTTCGAAACCGCACAGGCGCAGGCCGACGCCGAGGGGTACGTCCACTGGCCGTTGGCGTTCCCCGAAATCTTCCGCGACGAGGACGGCACCCGGCGGGAGAACCCGGGGTTCGATGCGGTCGTCGGGAACCCGCCGTGGGTCGCCACGGCGGGCCGCGCCGACATCAGCGCGACCATCGACGCCGATCTCCGCGCGTATCTCGCGGACGCGTTCGAGGCGACCGAGGGCCAGTTCGACCTCGCCGTCGCGCTCTACGAACGCGCCGTTCGGCAGTCCCGCGACGGCCGCGTCGGGTTCGTCGTCCCCGATTCACTCCTCGCTCGCGAGCAGAACGAGCCGATCCGGGCGTTCGTGCTCGACAACACCTCGCTGTCCCGGATCGTCCGGGTCGGCACGGCGTTTCCGGGCGTCGAAACGGGAGCCGTAATCTGCATCAGCGGCGACGGCGCGGACGAGGTGTGCTGTGCCGACGCGACCGATCGGACGACGCTCGCGTCGCTGTCGTACACTGTGATCCCTCAGCGGGTGTTCGAAGCGCGGGACGCGAAGCGGTTCCTGATCCACCTCGACGACGACGCGCGGTCGATCCTTGCGACGGTCGATCGCCACCCGCCGCTCGAGGCGTTGGCCACCGTTTCGCGCGGCGAGGAGATCAGCAAACGGGCCGACTTCCTCGCGTCGAGCGAGGGGCCGGACAGCCGGCCGATCGCGCCCGGTGGGGCAGTGCGACGCTACGGGCTCGAGGACGCGGAAATACGCTATATCGACCCGGACGACGTGGCGAAAGACGAGGCGATCTATCGAGGGCCGAAACTCGTCTTCAGACAGACCAGCGACTCCCTCGTCGGCACGTACGACGACACCGATCTGGCGACGATCAAGTCGGCCTACACCATCCGCGCCGGCTCGAGCGACGAACTCAAACACCTGCTCGGGGTGTTGAACTCGCCGCTGCTGAACTTCTATCACCACTATACCCGCGCCGCGTACCGGTCCGTCTTCCCCCAGATCAATCAGTCGACCTTCGAGTCGTTTCCCATCGCGATGGACGGCGGACCGGACCCGACGCTCGTCGGTGCGGTCGACGAACGGCTCGCGCTTACCGCCGAGCGATCGCGGCTTTCGCTCGACTGCCTCGATGCGCTGGGCGGATACGAGGACGGCCCGTCGCTGGGTGCACTCGCCGACTGCCGTCGCGCCGCGGGAGTCGACGCGACGAAACTCACGATGACAACCGAGTCGTGGCCGAACCTACAACTCGGGAGCGTCGACGTCGCGGCGGACCGGTCGCCGGTCGTGCTGTCGGCGACCGTTCGGTACAAACCGAACGGCGAGGCGGCGACACTCGCGACCGATCGGTGGGGCTACGCGGAGACGGAGCCGATCCCGGCGCTCGAGTGGCCCGATCTCGGCCCGGATCGCGCGGCCCTCGTCGAAACCGTCGTCCCCGCCGCCGTCGACCGCGGGCGCGGGGTCGCGGATTTCAGAGCGGCGGCGACCAAGACGATCTCGCCGCTCGAGCGGCTGGAGGGACTGACGCTGCCGCGACTCGAGGACGTCGCGGACGACCTGCGGGCGCATCTCGGCGACCGCGCCCGCGCCGAGGCGTTGGACGATCGGATCGCGGCCCTCGATCGGCGGATCGCCGATCGGGTGTTCGATCTCTACGGGCTGTCGGACGACGAGCGGGCGCGGGTCCGGCACGAATTCGGGGAGAACTGACTCGGACCGAACAGACGGCCGGCGTCGGCGCGGTGGCCCGCTCGTCGCTGGTGTCCGCCGGAGACGCCGCCGAGATGATCGCCGCATGGCTATTTTTATACGGTATCGGGCTCGTCAGGAGGTATGACCAGTTCAGGAACGCGGCGGCGGGACGTGCTGCTGGCGGTGTCGGGTTGCGTTTCGCTCGCGGGGTGTGGCGACGACGCGGCGGATGCTCGAACCGGCTACGGCGCGTCGTACGGACGCGGCTACGGCGGCGAGTGAGCATGGCCGGGGAAACACCGCGCCTCGGGCTGGGGATCTTCGAGCAGGGCGACGACTGGGACCACACCGACACGGTCGAGGCGGTCGACGAGCACGCGATCGTCCACGGACCGATCGCCGAGCGGCCCGCGGCGGGCGAGTACGACGACGAACTCTACCACGCGACCGATCAGGGGATCACGTGGCGCTGGGACGCGGCGAGCGGCGACTGGGAGTATTTCGGCGGTCAGGGAAGCGCCGACCGGCCGGTGCCGGGAACGAGCCACTTCGAAGCGGCGACGATCGGCTCCCTCCGAACCGCGGAGTCGCCCGTCTGGAACGTCGAGGCACACGGCATCGAGGGCGACGGGAAAACCGATGTCGGCGACGCGGTCCACGACCTCCTCGAGACGGTCGCCCAAGCCGGCGGTGGTATCGTGTACTTCCCGCCCGGGCGATACCGCCTCGAGCGGACGCCGCTGGTGGGCGACGATACGATCCTGCTGGGCGCGGGGCGCTCGACCGTCTTCGACGGGCCGCGCCCCGAGGGCGAGGAGGGGCGGGCGCTCCTGTCCAACAGGGGCTACGACGAACCGGGGTACGGCGGCGCGTCGAACTGGGGCGTTTGCAACGTCCGGATCGACGCCCCGGACGCGACCGGGATCATGCCCGCACACGCGGACACCGTCCGATTGGAGAACATCTACGGCGACGCCATCTACTACCATCACATCGACGTCGTCTCGTCGAAGAACGTCGTCGTCGACGGCTACTGGGCGACCCGCGGCGGCGACGGGGATTCGGACGCGCCGGTGCAGTTCGACAACCAGAACGCGGGAACGGGCGCGAACAGCGTGTGGGACGGGTCGGAGGATACGCTCGTCGCGGCCGACGATACCCCGACCCGGAACTGCACCCTCACGAACTTCGAAATCGATCCCGAAAACGACCCCGACTACGGCGTCCACCTCCACCGCGACGGAAACGAGTCGCTCACGATTTCGGACGGCTACATCACCGGCTGCGGACACTCAGCGATCAGGGCCGACACCGGTGGACAACTCGAGGACCTGACCATCGACGGCGTCTCGTGTCGCGAAAACGCGCGGGGGATCTCGCTGGGCCACGTCGAGAGCGGCCGGCGGCATCTGACGATCGATAACGTCACGATCAGGACCGATGACGACGATCTGGCCGCCGGATCGGGACTGTACGCGAGCGGGTTCGACGAGGCCGCGATCTCGAACGTCGTCGTCGACGGCGAGTTCACGAACGCGATCCTCTTCGACGACATGGCCGACCTGAAACTGAGCCAGATCAGGGCGACCGGGCCGAAACATCAGGGATTCCGGTTCCGCGAAAACGTCGACGCGACGCTCACCACCGCTCGAGCGGCGAACTGCGGCACCGTCGGCATCTACGCGGGCCCCGGCAGCAGCGTCGCCTACGGGGGCGTCACCTTCGATAACGTCGGGACCGAGGTCGACATCGACGGCGAGACTCGAGAGTGGGTCACGTCGTAATCGACCACGCGATCTCGCTCGATGATACTCCGGTTGAGACTGGCATCGCTGCTGCTGCTTGACTTTCACAAATACATTGATAGACCAGCCGTCGGAATCGCGGTGTATGCCCGAAGCAGACACCGACGAACAGCTCAATCAGTTCTGCCGGCTCGTCGAGGAAGAGACCGGAGAAGAACCGCTCCCTGACCCGTACATCGGCGACATCTGTTGGGTTATGATTCACCATCCGATCGATTTCCACGGCGAGACGTTTACTGCCGAGTTCGACATCAACCTCTCTGAAGACGGCGTCACACCACAGTGGGGTGAAATCCGAATCGATCTCCCTGACGAGGAGCGCGAGGCAATTCTGGAAGCTGTCGCAGGTCGACTCGAGTACTCCGAGGGCGATGAAGCACTCTACGAATTTTCGGCATCCGAAGACCAGATTCCAGAGCTGATGGAAGACCTCCGGAAGGTCCACACTGAGATCTACGGGTAATCAACCTCGTTCCGCAGGGAGAGGACAGCGCCCTCATTTAACGCGCACCCTGTATTTGACTCTCGCGCGATAACAGCTCAGGTGCATCCGAAAAGCCTCGCTGTCGCTCGGGGTTCGGAGAGTGCGGGAAAGGTAGTGGGCCGGCGCGAATTCGAATCGCGGTTACGGCCACCCGAAGGCCGAAGGATACCAAGCTACCCCACCGGCCCGCATTCGGAAGGTGCGCGTCCGGCGGTTTAACGCTTGCGAAAGGGATCATTTGACCGCCGGACGGGAGTCGATTTCTCGAGCGAGCGCCCGGGAACCGACCTCAAAACCGGTCGTAGCCGTCCGTGTCCAGAAAGTGGTGTGCGACGGTGATCGCCTGATCCGCGTGCAGCAGTTCGGGCCCGAGCCGGAGCCGACGGTCCGCGTAGTCCTCGAGCAACGCTGCCTCCGCGTCGGTGAAGTCGTGATGGTCGGAGAGCACGAAAATCGAGTCCGCGAGCGCGTCCGCGCCCACGTCGACGACCGCCTCGCCGTCCTCGTGAAGCTGGACGATCGGGCCGTCGTCGGCGATTTCCTCGAGCGTGCCCTCGAAGCCGCGCCGGTAGAGTTCGATGCCGGGGCTGGGTTCGGCGGGCAGCGCGCCGATGGCTTCGTCGCGGTGCTCGAGGGCCTTGCGGACCAGCGCGGCGGTGCTTCGCTCGTCGGGGTTGAGCCGCTGGAGGTCGCGCCCGTCGAAGGTGATCGTGAGTTCGTCCTGGGCGATCAGGTGGACGCGGACGTCCTCGCGGATGCCGTGGGAGGTGACGAAGGCGGCGGTGATCGACCGGCAGAGGGCGTCGAGGCGACCGGCGCCGCCCGCGAGGTCGTCGAGCGAGAAATCGGGCTCCGTGGGAACGTCGTGGCCGATGAGTACGAACTGGCGCATATCGGTGGGTGGCGGGCCGGCGGGATAGCCGCCACGGTTCGGCGGTCCCGGCGTCATCGCGACGGGCGATCAGGATCGCGTCTCGAATCGCCGCGCGAGCGGGTCGGACACGAGTTCGAGACCCGGCATGCCGTCGCGGTACCAGACGATGACGGCGACCGCGAAGAGGCCGAACTGGACCCACTCGTAGGGGCCCAGCGCGTAGTAGTGGAGGAACGCGTCGAGGATGCCGGCGACGGGCTCTTCGGGCGGCTGCTCGAGGACCGGCCAGAGGAGGTAGGCGGCGTGTGCGAACTCCCCCGAGAGGGCTGCCGGCGGGATGTCCGTGAGGAGGTGCGAGCAGTAGCCGATGAGGAAGGCGACGCCGACCGCGCGGTGCTCGAGGCGGTCCGCGACGAGGACGACGGTCGGGACGAGGAGGGCGACGACGAACAGCGAGTGGGCGAGCGTTCGCCCGCCGGGAAGGATCCCGAAATTCCACGCGAGAGGTTTATCGATCAGGTCCGGCGTCTGCGAGCCGATCGCGAGCGCAATCGCGGGGATCGCGCGCGGCGGCCGACTGAACCGGCGGTGCGTAACGGCGGTGTACAACAGGTAGGCGACGGCGAGGTGTCCCCAGGGCCACATTCCTGCGGCCGTACACCGGAGACGGGCATAGTCGCTTCGACTCGGCATCCCGGACACACTGCATAGGCATGGCCAACCGTTTCCTCCGTCTCCCGTATCCAGTGACTATATGGCGAAATCAGAGTCCTCGCAGTCCGGCGGCAAACAGCAGTTGCTCGCGACCCTCGAGGGACGCTCCTGCCAACACTGTGCCGACGGCGAACTCGTCCGGGACACGTACAAGGACAACAGAGCGATCGTCTGCGACAGTTGCGGCACGCCGCGAGTACAGGTCTGGTCGTCCCCGCTCGACTGATTTTCCGACGTCTCGAGTTCGGACCCGACGCAAAAGCGGTCCGCCGTCCAGATTTTATTCGTGTGCAACCCGACCCGTTCTCGCTCGAGACGCGTGGCCGACTCGAGTCAGGGAGAGCTACGTCTCGCAGCGGGAAACGGGGAGCCGGCTCTCACTGCGACCGCGACCCCGAGTAGTCGTGGCCGACGACGAGGGCGAGCGCGTGGACCGCGAGCAGTGCGACGAACAGCGAGAGGCGGCTCATCGAGTCGATCCCGGCGACGATGACCGGGAGATACACAATGGGCAGCAGGGTGCCGAGCCAGAAGCCGGCAGCGGTGACTGAACTGCTCAGGTGCATTCTCGGGGCTATCGCATCGATTCGAGGGAGACGAACGAATCGTCGTAGGCCGAGATCCAGGCGGTCCGCAGTTCGTCCTCGCTGGCCTCGTGGGGGAAGATCGCACACTCGTCGGGAGCGTCGTCGTTTTCGACCGTGACGTGATCGAGTTCGGTCGTCGGTTCCTCGCTGTCTGGGGCGTGAAAGTCGGCGTCGGTCATGGGGTATCGGGCGACGGGTACTCGCGCCGACCGATGCTACCGGATTCGATACTATTGTTATCGAGTTGCTAATCCGCCGGAGACGGACGATAGCGTCCGATTCCGTTCCGATTCAGACGATTCAATCGCCCGAAAAAGAACTCGACGAGTCCTGACGTGTACGAGGAAGCTATGGAACGCAGCCGCGAAAACGGCGGTTCGCTCGAGGCCGTAACGACTCGTTTCGAACGGTTCCGGCGCGTCATTCCGACCGCAAACGACCGGTCGAATCCCGGGCGATCGCCTAGATCGACGGCCGGGTTCCGAGCGTGAGGGTTCTGGTGATCTCCCGACCGTCCCGTCGGAGCCCCACCGAGAGCGTCTCACCGGGGCTTGTCTCGAGGGCCAGATACGTCGAGAGGGCGTGGCGATCGGGGATCGGCTCGCCGTTTAGCTCGAGGATAACGTCGCCGCCGACGGGGAGTCGCTCGCCGCGTCGCTGGACGGTTCGCGTCGACGGCCGGAGGACGCCGTCCGCGGCCGAGCCGTTCGCGACGCTGACGACGAGGACGCCGGTCGCCGTCTCGAGGTCGTTCGCCTCGGCGACGAGTCGGTCGACGGTCCGCTGCTGGATTCCCACGTAGGAGTGGTCGTACGAGCCGGTCTCGATGAGCGACGGGATGACGCGCTCGGCCAGCGCCGCCGAGATCGCGAAGGCGACGTTGTCGCCGCCGCCGGAGTTGACCACTCCGACGACGTTCCCGTCGAGGTCGACGAGCGGGCCGCCGCTGTTGCCGGGGTTGACGGCCGCGTCGGTCTGGACGACGTTGGGGAACGGGAACGGCCGATCGTCGACGGAGAGCGTGCGGTCGACGCCGCTGACGATTCCCGTCGTCATCGACCCCTCGAGGCCGAAGGGGTTTCCCATCGCGGCCACCTGCTGGCCGACGACGGGCCGCTGTTCGGTCAGGGACAGCGGCGTCGCCGATTCGGGGACGTGATTGACCTCGAGGACGGCCAGATCGCTGTAGTAGTCGCGACCGACGAGTCTGGTGTCGGTCCAGTCGCCGGTGATGTACTGGAGGTCGGCCGCCTCGCCGTTGCTGATGACGTGGTCGTTGGTGACGACGTGGCGGTCGTCGTAGACAAATCCCGACCCCTGACCGCGACCTTTGGCACCGGAATCCGGGTTCGTGATCCCGAACACGCGGACCTGGGTGACCGATTCGATGACCGAATCGTAGAGGTCGGTAAAGGCCGACCCCGCCGCGAGGTTTTCCTTGTCGATAGTGGATGCGGAGTCGCCCTCGATCGAGTTGTCGGCTTGGGGCTCGGCACAGCCCGCGACGGCACCGGCGAGACCGGCGCTCGCGGCGGCGAGAAACGAGCGCCGACCCAGTCGGGAATCGTTCATTATCGAGGGATTGGACCGGTCCCATTTGAACCTCCGGACTCACAGCCGGCGCTTTCAAGCAGGGGCGACAGTCGCGGCCGGACCGGTCGTCGCCGCTCTCCCGAAGGGAAAACGTGTTACCCGCGGCTCCCCGTTCTCGAGACATGATCACGGAAGACGCCCGCGCGTTGCTGGCGACCGGAGCCGTCTGTGACTCCTGTCTCGGACGGCCCTTCGCCGAGCGGAGTTTCGGGCTGACCAACGCCGAGCGCGGCCGGGCGCTGCGGACGACGGTCGCGCTGGCCGACGACGAGGACTTCGAATCCACCGACCCCGCGGACTGCTGGGTCTGCGAGGGCTACTGCGGAACCTTCGACGCCGTCGCCGAGACGATCGTCGACGCCCTCGAGGGGGTCGAGTTCGCCACCTATCAGGTCGGTACTCGCGTCCCGCCGTTAGTCGAGGAGAACGAACGCCTGCTCCGGGAGGACGCTGACCTCGAGCCCGACGCCGGCGAGTCGATGAAACGCGAGATGAACCGCGAGGTCGGCCGGCGCGTCGGCGCGCTGACCGAGACCGAGGTCGACTTCGACCGGCCCGATGTGCTCGCCGTCGTCGACCTCGAGGGATTCGACCCGCTCGAGACCCTCGAGTCGGGCAGCGTCACGGGCCACGCGGTCGACGTCCAGATCAACCCCGCGTTCGTCTACGGCCGCTACCGCAAACTCGAGCGAGACATTCCCCAGACGGAGTGGCCCTGTCGGGAGTGTGGCGGCAGCGGGATTCAGTTGGGCGACGACGGCGAAGAGCCCTGTGACTACTGCGGCGGCTCGGGCTATATGTACGACACGAGTGTCGAACAAGTCGTCCGCCCCCACGTCGTCGACGCCATGGACGGCGACGAGGGCACCTTCCACGGCGCGGGCCGGGAGGACGTCGACGCCCGCATGCTCGAGGGCGGGCGGCCGTTCGTCCTCGAGGTGAAACGACCCCGCGTGCGAGACCCCGATCCGGCGGCACTCGAGCGGGAGATCAACGCGGCGGCCGACGGCTCCGTCGAGGTCGACGGGCTGCGGCTGGCGACCTACGAGATGGTCGAGCGCGTCAAGGAACACGACGCGAGCAAACACTACCGCGCCGACGTCGAGTTCGCCGAGCCGGTCGACGAGGCCGACTTCGAGGCGGCGCTCGCGGACCTCGAGGGAACGACCGTCGACCAGTACACCCCCGAGCGGGTCGACCATCGGCGGGCGGGCCTGACCCGCGAGCGGACGGTTTACGGCATCGACGGCGACCTGCGATCGTCGGCCGAGGCCGAAGTGCGACTCCACGGCGAGGGCGGCCTCTACGTGAAGGAACTCATCAGCAGCGACGGCGGCCGAACCGAGCCCAGTCTGGCCGGCCTGCTCGAGACCGACGCCGAGGTGACCGCGCTGGACGTGACCGGCGTCGAGGGAGAGAGCGAGCCGTTCGAGCGCGAGGAGTACTTCCTCGACGAGCCGCGATCGGAGTCCGACGACGAGGTCGCGGAGACCGCCGACTGACGACCGCGACGAGTCGCAACGACTTTCCTTACCGCAACTGACTCCCACGGTATGCCATTCGGCGTCGACGAGGCCGGCAAGGGCCCCGCGCTGGGGTCGATGTTCGCCGCGGCCGTCCACTGCGAGGACACAGCGGTCCTCCCCGACGGCATCAGGGACTCGAAACGACTCAGCCCCGAGCGACGCGAAGAACTGGCCGCGACCCTGCGAGCCGACGATCAGATCGCGGTCGGTGTCGCCGAGATCACGCCGGCGCGGATCGACGACCCCGAAACGGACATGAACTCGCTCGCGGTCGCGGCCCACGCCGAAGCGATCGAGGGCGTGGTCGACGATCTCGACCGAGACGGTACCGCAAACGAGCCGGTTTCGGGACTCTGTGACGCCTGCGACACCGACGCCGACCGCTTCGCCCGCCGGGTCGCCGACGCCTGCTCGCTCGCGGATCTCGCCGTCGACGCCCGCCACGGTGCCGACGACGACTCGCCCCTCGTCGGGGCGGCGAGCATTATCGCCAAAGTCGAACGCGATTCGCACATGGCCGCCTTCGCGGACGAGTACGGCCCGGTCGGCAGCGGCTATCCGGGCGATTCGACCACCCGCGAGTTCCTCGGGTCCTACGTCGCCGAGCACCGCGAACTCCCGCCGTTCGCGCGGGAATCGTGGTCGACCTGCGAGGACGCCCTCGCCGAGGCCGAACAGACCGGCCTCGAGCAGTTTTAGCGGCCGATTCGAGACGATGCGTAGCGCTCAAGACGCTCGCCGGCCTCGAGGAAACCAGTGACAGAAGCGTTGGCTGCGGTCTCGGTCGTCGATCCGTTCGCCGCGATGAACGCGATCGGGCTCGTGGCGTTCGCGCTGGTCGGCTCGAGCAAGGCGATCCGCGAGGAGTTCGATCTGTTCGGCGTCGCCGTCGTCGGGCTCGTCACGGCGTTCGCCGGCGGCGCGACGCGAGACGTTCTCGTCAATCGGATTCCGCTGGCGCTCCAGTCGCCGAGCGAGATCGCGCTCGGCCTGTTCGGCGTGGCGCTGGCGATCGGGGTGAGCGCCGTTCTCGAGGGGGCGGACGACCACCCGATCACGCTCTGTTCCGACGCCGTGGGACTCGCCGCGTTCACCACGGCCGGGGCCATCGTCGCGACCGAGGCCGGCGTCTCGGGCTTCGGCGTCGTCGCGATCGCGACGATCAACGCCGTCGGCGGCGGCGCGTTCGCGGACATCCTGCTCGACCGCTCCCCGTTTATTCTGCTCGAGGACTTCTACGCCAGTTGCACGGTACTCGGCGGGAGCACCTACTGGCTCGTCGTCGTGCTCGGCGGCTCCGGGAGCGTCGCCGCGGCGGTCTGTGCGGCGGTGACGGTCGGGACGCGCATGGTGGCGGTCTCCCGCGGCTGGACGGTCCCGACGGCGAAGGTCCTCCGGACGAGTCCGTGACGGTGCTACGTGGCTCGAGACCAGACCGCGTAGACGTAGCAGCCGACGCCGAGAAAGACGAGCAGCGAGGAGAGCCCGTCGGCGACCGCGGATGCGGCGAGGACGGCGACGAACTGCAACAGGCCGCCGGCGACGAGCGAGCCCGCGGCCGCGAGCAGCGCCGGTCCCGGATCCGTCACTTGCTGGTACAGCAACGCGCCCACGGCGATCGCGATGATACCGAACCCGAACGCCGCGACGGTAAGCGCCAGCGGATCGTTCGTCACCGTCGCGTAGGCTAGCAGGGCGAAGTACCCGAGAATCAGGGCGACGATCGCTCGAGACCGAGCCGTCGACCCGGCAGTCGCGTTCATACCGTTCTCAATCGGGTCCCGGCCCTTAGCCTTCGAGGGTCTCGGCCCACTCGAGGCCCAGTCCCTCGTGGACGACGAACTCGAGGGCGTTGACGAGGTAGTGAGCGACGACGACGACCAGCAGGCTCCCGGTGACGATGAAAACGGCCGCGAGGACGAACCCGAGGAGGCCGGTGACGACGACCCCGATCGAGCCCTGCATGCCGTGGCCGAGCGCGAACGCGACCGAGGAGACGACCGCGAGCAGCCACGGCGAGAGACCGAAGCCGGCGGCGGGAACGCCGATCATCGCCGCCCGGAAGAGGAACTCCTCGAAGACGGCGATGATCGGCAAGACCCCGCCCAAGAGGAGCAGCCAGCCGCCGACCGACTCGGGCGAGAGCAGTTCTCGAAGGTCCTCCTCGTGGTCGAACCCGAAACGGGTCGCGGCCGCTGCGGCGAGTTCGTTCGCGAGGTAGAAGACGACCCCGGCGGCCGCCCCCCAGAGCAGTCCCGTCTCGAGGTACGCGACGGAGAACTCGATGCCGAGTGCCGAGGCCGGAATCGCCGTGTAGACCGCCGCACCGAGCAATACGACCGCGAACAGCCCCTGTGAGAAGGCCACGTTCGCGAGGACCATCCCGGTCGACAGCGAGTCCGGATCGACGCCGCGGTCGGCGGCGGCCGCGTCGCGACCCGTCCTCGAGTCCCAGTGCGGTCCGGTCGGATCGGCGGCGGTCCGGTCCGGTCGGTCGTCGACGGTATCGGCGGGCCTCGAGGACGGTCCCGGGTTCGACGACTCGTCGACGGCTCGAGTGCCCTCGGCCGGATTGTGCGCTGAGGAACTGGCCGAATCCGGGTTCGTCTCGCCGCGTTTGGACTGGTCGAACTCGGAGTTTTCAGTCGGAATGTCGACCGCGATATCGGCGCGGTCGGCGTCGGTGTCGACCGGCGGTTCAGGTGGGCGGTCGGACTCTTCGTCGGAGCCGGAATCGCCGTCACTAAACGAGGATTGGGTGAGATGCGATAAAACGAGCAGCAAGACGAGGACGACGCCCGTTATGCCGACGAACGCCGCCCACTGGGGCATTTACTGCGGGCTGGGATTCGAGCCGCCAGCGGAACTGACGGAGCCTTGGTCGAACGCCGTGCCCGTGATCGACTTGAGGCGGTCGACCAGCGAGTCCTTCTTCGGTTCGCCCATCAGGGCGACGTCGAGGACTTCGCTGATGTTCGAACAGGGGATGATCTCGACCATCTCCTCGTATTCCTCTTCGATCATCACGTCCTGCTCGTTGGCTTTGGGGATGATGATCTTGCTACAGCCGGCCTTGGCGGCGGCCTCGATCTTGTGGGTGACCCCACCGACCGGGAGCACGTCGCCGCGGACCGACAGCGAACCGGTCATGGCGACCGACTGGTCGACCGGGATGTTCTCGAGCGCGCTGATGACGGCGGTCGCCACCGTGATGGAGGCGGAGTCGCCGTCGACGCCCTGCTGGCCGGCCTGGACGAACTGGATGTGGATGTCCTTCTCCGAGAGGTCCACGTCGGAGAACTTCTTGATGATCGCGGAGACGTTCTGGACCGACTCCTCGGCCATCTCCTGAAGCTTCCCGGTGGCGATGACCTGACCGCCGCCCTGTGCGGGGGCGATCTCGGCCATGACGGGGAGCATGATCCCCGAGTCCTCGCCCATGACGGCGAGCCCGTTGACGCGGCCTTCGACGCCGCCTTCGTTGACCTGCAGTTCGTAGTCCTTGCGCCGTTCGATGTAGTCGTCGGCGAGCTGTTGCTCGATCGAGCGCGAGCGGCGCTTGGCCTGCAGCACGTCGTCGCGAGTGGTGTTCTCGCGGTCCTCGGCGCGGGCGATGTCGCCCGCGACGCGGACCAGTCCACCGAGGCTGCGGAACAGCAGCGTGAGGTGGTTTTTGCGGCCCGAGCGGCGCTTGGCCTCGAGGATGACCTCTTCGACCGCTTCGTCGGTGAAGTGGGGCAGGCGGCCGTCGCGTTCGACCTCCTGTGCGATGAAGCGGGCGTACTTGCGCCGCATTTCGGGGGTGTCCTCGATGGTGTCGTCCATGTAGACCTCGTACCCGTACCCCTTGATCCGGTTGCGGAGGGCGGGGTGCATGTTCTCCATGGCGTCGAGGTTCCCGGCGGCGACCATGATGAAGTCACAGGGGACGGGTTCGGTCTGGACCATCGCGCCCGAGGAGCGCTCGGACTGGCCCGTAATGGCGAACTCGCCCTCCTGAATCGCAGTCATCAGCTTCTGCTGGGTGCGGATGTCGAGCGTGTTGATCTCGTCGACGAACAGCACTCCCTTGTTGGACTTGTGAATCGAGCCCGGTTCGACGCGGTCGTGGCTGGGGGTCTCCATGCCGCCGGACTGGAACGGGTCGTGGCGGACGTCGCCCAGCAGTGCGCCGGCGTGGGCACCCGTCGCGTCCTCGAAGGGCGCGACGCGCTGATCGCCGTTGTTGACGATCATGTTGGGCACCATCGCGTCGGTGCCACGAGAGGTGTAGCGGAAGATCAGCCAGATGATCCCCGCCGCGAGGACGCCGAGCAGAATGCTGGCGGGGCTGAGGATCGCGTAGCCGATGACGACCGCGATGATGATCCACATCAGGATCGAGCGCATCTGGTTGCGCTTTCGGGCTTCCTCCTTGTGGGCGTCGATGATCTGTTCGCCCTTCCCGGCAGGAACGGTTCGGACCTTCGGCTCGTTGCCGTCGTCCGGGTTGTGGTAGACTAAGACATCTTGGAGATCTTCCTTCGGAAGCAGTTGGCTCATCGCCTTCGCCAGCATCGACTTGCCGGTCCCCGGCGAGCCGATCATCATGACGTGCCGGCGCTGCTTCGCTGCCTTGATGATGATATCTCGTGCTTCGTCTTGGCCGATGACCTGATCGACGAGCCGATCGGGGACTTCGATGTCCGCCGTGGAGTCGATCTTGAGGCCGCCGAGAAGGTCGTCCTCGGCGATATCCTCGTCGACCTCGACGCCCGGGTCGACCTCGACTGTACTGCCGAGGTCTTCGACGGTCTCGATATCGTCGCCGTCCTCCTCGTCGGGCGACGGCTCGAACTCGTCGATCGGATCGTCGACGTCGGTGCGACGGTCACCGTCCTCCTCAGGCGGCGACCGGTCTCCCTGACGCTCGGACTGCTCCGCGGGGGTGTCCCCGTCCGGAGCGGTCTCCGAGGCGTCTTCGGGAGGGTCGTCAACGTTCGTATCGTTACTCATAGAACTCTGTTCGGTACCTGATTCGAAGGGATTGCGACTGATATACTTTCTCCATGCGGAGGATGGTGTCAGTCGCTGATACCGGAGAGAACAGCGGTCGACGGTCGGAATCAGGTCACAGCGGCCGTTCCTTTAATGAGGGTTCGGTATTTCCGGAATATACGGTTCGCTGATCGGTCGCGATCGACGCCACCGAGCCAGAGCCGGAACCCGTCGTCACGGACTTCGGCCAGCATGCCGGTGACTCGGCTCGTGGGGAACTCGCCACGCTTAAGCGCCGCGCCCGAGCAGTGTCCGGCATGACTCGGGGGTTCTACATCGGTCGCTTTCAGCCCTTCCACAACGGCCACCAGAGCATGGTCGAACAGATCGCCGAGGACGTCGACGAACTCGTCCTCGGAATCGGGAGCGCCGACGACTCTCACACCGTCCGCAACCCGTTTACCGCGGGCGAACGGATCATGATGATCACGAAGTCGCTCGTCGATTACGACCTCGTCACCTACGCCGTCCCGATCGAGGACTTAGAGCGGAACTCGGTCTGGGTGAGCCACGTCCAGAGCATGAGCCCCGACTTCGATGTCGCCTACTCGAACAACCCGCTCGTCATCCAACTCTTTCGAGAAGCCGACATCGACATCCGCCAGTCGCCGATGTTCAACCGCGAGGTCCTCGAGGGCTCGGAGGTCCGCGAGCGGATGATAACGGGCGGCGACTGGGAGTCACTGGTCCCCGAACCCGTCGTCAACACCGTCAACGAGATCGGCGGCATCGAGCGGATCCAGATGGTCAGCGACTCGGACTCGAACGGGGAGTGACGAGTCGCGAACCCCCGATAGCTGCGACCGCATCGCCGGTGCGGAGACGTATCGATTTTCACCGTTCGTGACCTACGACCGACCATGATCACGCTCGCGTCCGATTTCCGCACGCCGTATCCGGCGGCGATGAAGGGAGTGCTGTTGCAACGAACGGACGCCAGACTGGTCGATATCGCACACGACTTCCCCCGGCAGGACGTTCGAACGGCCGCCTTCTGGCTCCGAGAGGTGTTGCCGTACTACCCGCCCGCGACTCATCTCGTCGTCGTCGATCCCGGCGTCGGAACCGACCGGAACGCGATCGTTCTCCGCGCGGGCGAGCATACCCTCGTCGGCCCCGATAACGGCGTCTTGCTCCCCGCGGCGCGGCGACTCGCCGGAAGCGAGGACCGACTCGAGTCCGCCGTGATCGACGAAGACGCCCTCGAGCCCGTGGAACCGACGACGCCGAAAGAACCGATGGACGACTCGAGTGCGAGCGCCCGTCGGTCGCCACGGGGCCGAAGCAATACGTTCCACGGACGAGACGTCTTCGCCCCCGCCGCCGCTGCGGTCCACGACAGCGATAGCGGCGCGCTCGACTCGCTCGAGTGGCTCGAGCCGGCCCCAGTCGCCGTCGACCTCGAGTTTCCGGATCCCGTCCTCGCGGACGAACGAGCGACGGGCGAAGTGCTGGTCGTCGACGATTTCGGGAACGCGATCACGAACGTGCCCGGCTCGTACCTCGATGGGCGGGAACGGGTGGCGGCGAACGGCGACCCCGTCCCGGTCGGCGAGACGTTCGCGGCCGTCTCCGTCGGGGATCGACTCGCGACCGTCGGCAGCCACGGCTACGTCGAACTCGACGTGAATCAGGGTCGCGGCGACGACGCCTTCGGTCTCGAGCCCGGTGATCGGGTCATCCTCGCGCCGGTCTCAGAAGGGACCGACTGACTCGAGCGGGCGAACGCGGGTCGTGGCCACGGGTCGGTCAGCCGTCGGCCAGCACGATGTTCCGTCGCGTCGGATCGATGACGATCTCGCCGTCGGCGTGGACCGTGACGTGACACCGTGAGAACGTAAACGAGATCGAGCCGTCGCCGACTCGCGGCTCGTCGCCCCGCCAGTGGACGAACAGGGCGTTCAGCGCGTCCGGTTCGACGCACTCCGAGAGCGCCTCGAGGTCGTCGGGTTCGACCCCGAGCACCGACGAGACGGTCATGAGTAGGGCGGTGCTCACCGGCTCATACGCGTCGTCGTCGCACCACGTGTGGTATGTCCCCGTCCCCTCATCGTAGTAGACCGTGCGGCCGTCAGTGGAACCGATCGGTATCAGGGTTTCTCGCGGAGCGGGTCCGGACATCACATATCTGACTATTGTGTGTTAACACTTAACAATAATGGCCAACGGATACGGTCGCCGCTGTGTCGCTTGATTTCAAACAAAAGACGGGTATCTGAAACCGCTGCCGCGAACAGCGACGTTATTCGGCGGCGATGACGTCGTCGATGCGGGCGATCATCGTGGCGGCTTCGGTCGCGCTCTCGACGGCTTCGCGTTTGACGTCGGCGGGGTCGACGACGCCGTGTTCGAAGGGATCGTCGATCGTGACCTCGTCGCCGCTGGTGATCAGTCCCGCTCGGCCCTCGGACTCGTGGGCAGCGCGGAGATCCACGAGCACGTCGATGGGGTCTCGGCCGGTGTTGGCCGCGAGCGTTCGGGGGATGATGTCGACCGCGTCGGCGAAGGCCGTCACGGCGAGCTGTTTGCGGCCCTCGATACCGGCGGCTTCCTCGCGGATCTTGTCGGCGATCGCGATCTCGGTCGCGCCCGCGCCGGGGACGACTTCGCCGGATTCCAGCGCCGTCGCGACGACGTCGAGGGCGTCACCGATGGCGCGCTCGAGTTCGTCGACGATGTGTTCGGTGCCGCCGCGGACGAAGACGGTGACCGTCTCAGCGGCCGCGCCGCCTTCGACGAAGGCGAGGTCGTCGTCGCCGTAGGTCTCGGTGTGGATGCGGTCGGCCGAGCCGAAGTCGGATTCCTCGAGGTCGTCGAGGTCGCCGACGCGGCGTGCGCCGGTCGCGGAGGCGACCTGTCGGGCGTCGCTGTCGCCGAGGCCCTCGAAGACGAGGACGCCCTCGTTGGCGAGCGCGTTGGCGACGCGGTCGTTGACATCCTCGGTCGTGAAGACGACATCCGCACCGCTCTCGGCGACGGTTTCGGCGTAGCCCTCGAGTTCGCCTTCCTCGGCGTCGATGGCGGCGTTGAGCTGGTCGATCGAGTCGATGGCGTACTCGGCGTCGACGTCGCCGGTTCGGACGCCGAGTTCGACGTCCAGAATGGCGATCGACGCGTCCTCGACCTCGCTCGGCATGCCGTCGTGGGCGGGCTCCTCGTCGACGATGATCCCGGGGACGAGTTCGGTCGCGTTCGAGGAGGCACCGATCTGCGTGTGAACGGTGACGTTGTCGCGTGCGACGCCCGCGTCGGTATCGACGTGGCGGATCGCTTCGACGACGGTCTCGGCCAGCGACGCGGCGGTGAGTCCGCCGGTGCCCTTGCCGGTCATGCTCGACTCGGCGACCTGTCGCAGGATTTCGTCGTCGACGTCGGCCTCGTTGACCTGCTCGGCGATCGCCTCGAGGGCGATGTCGGCGGCCTCGTGGTAGCCCTCGACGATCGTCGTCGCGTGGACGTCCTGCTCGATGAGGTCCTCGGCCTCGCCCAGCAGGTTGCCGGCGAGTACCGCTGCTGTGGTCGTCCCGTCGCCGACTTCCTCCTCCTGCGAGTCGGAGACTTCGACGATCATCTGGGCCGCGGGGTGCTCGATGTCCATCTCGTTGAGGATGGTCGCGCCGTCGTTCGTGATGACGACGTCCCCGCCGGAGTCGACGAGCATCTTGTCCATGCCGCGGGG
Source organism: Natrinema sp. LN54 (assembly GCF_052439245.1). Lineage (NCBI taxonomy): Archaea > Methanobacteriati > Methanobacteriota > Halobacteria > Halobacteriales > Natrialbaceae > Natrinema > Natrinema sp. LN54. The sequence continues at coordinate 201,163 of NZ_JBQVRP010000002.1, read as the reverse complement.
TCCGAGCGTGGTCCGTACCGACTCGGCCACGGCCTTGCCGGCCATGATGTTCGACGACTGGGCGTCGCGACCCTGCGTTCGCTGACTATCCTCGCTCATAATGAACATGGGCTGCCCACCCATGCGTCGCTGTTGTGCCATCGTTGTTCCTCACTAACCATGTCGTTAGCACTTCTATATAATTCTTTCCCTCCAACCACCGCTCCGTCTTGCGATTGCGCGTGTGAACCGGACACAGGCGAACCGGTCGGAGAGCCGGTAGCAAAATATGGGTCGGCCCGAAACGGATCGGTAGATGCTGGAGTTGGAACACGAGTTTCGCGTCGTTGATATCGCGACGCGGCTGCCGCCGACCGACGGGGGTGGGGACCCGACCAGCCGAGCGATCGGGCCCGATCGGCTCGAGCGGGAGATGCATCAGGCGGGAATCACCAAATCGGCCGTCTACCCGCCGTCACAGCCGGACACGAGCTATCTCGCGCCGAACAACGGCGTCGCCAGACGGAGCGTCGATCGGCCCTTCGTCGCCTTCGCCCGGATCAACGGCACCCAAACGCCGGGCCGAAAGGCCACGAGTCGGTTGCGAAACGCCGTCGCCAGCCGCGACGAGCACCACACCTCCCCCAGCGACATCGAGAAGTACGCCTACGACGACCGCTTTCACGGCTTCGTCCTCGATCCAACCGTCGACGACTACCCCGACGACGAGGTCCTCGCAGCCCTCGAGGACGTCGACCTTCCGGTGATCGTCCGCGGCGGCGTCGACGCGCCGCCCGAGACGCTCGCCGACGTCTTACTCGAGCGCTCCTTTCCGGTCGTCGTCGGCCGGTTCGGCGGCCACCCGCTGAACCGCGAGCTGATGGACGAGATGATCGATCTGCTCGACGAGTACGACGACTGCTACCTCGAGACGAGTTTCGTCCGGTATCGCGAGCAACTCGAGCGAGCGCTGTTAGAACACCCCGACCGCGTCTTCTTCGGCAGCGGCGCGCCCGCCTGCCACCCCAACGTCGCCGTCATGGAGATTCTGACCCTCGACGTCTCGGAGGACCTGCTCCGGCGCGCGTTTTCGAAGAACGCCTGTCGCGTGATCGAAGAACTCGCACCGGCCGCGAAACGCCGGGGTTAGGGTTCGATCGAGGCCGCGCGGTCATCGATCCGCTCGCCCGCGACGCGCTCGTGTTGCTGTTCCTCTCACGACGACCGGTGATCCGCTACGGCTCGCAATTGAATCGACAGACAGACCGTGTGGAATTTCGACCGGCATATTCTATACGTCCGATATCAGGCTATATCTAGGCTCTACACCTACTTTGAATACCACGACGAGCTGGCGGATCGGTACATTCATCATATTTCATGAACGGGAACCGACCACATGCTCGATGGATTCGCACTGATACTGTTGCTCGCCGCGGCGGTGGCCTTTATCATCATCGCCACGGCGAAGTTGGATCTGCACGCGTTTCTCGCACTGTTGCTCGCCGCCTACCTGACCGGTCTCGCGGCGGGGATCGATCCCGCGGAGGTTGCCTCGCTCGTAACCGACGGGTTCGGCGGCATCCTCGGCTACATCGGGATCGTCATCATCGCCGGGACGATCATCGGCACCTGCCTCGAGCGGTCGGGTGCCGCGATCGTCATCGCGGAGACGATCCTCGACTACGTCGGCGAGGAGTACACGACCCAAGTGATGGCGATCACGGGGAGCGTCGTCTCCATTCCGGTGTTCTGTGACTCCGGGTTCGTCATCCTCTCCGGACTGAACCGATCGCTCGCCCAGCGGTCCGGGCTCTCGCTGTCGACGCTCGGTGTGGCGCTCGCGGGCGGGCTCTACGTCACCCACGTCTTCGTTCCGCCGACGCCCGGCCCGATCGCGGCCGCGGGAATCATCGGCGCCGACATCGGCCTCGTCATGCTCGCCGGCCTCGTCGTCAGCGCGCCGATCGTCTTCGTCGCCGCGACGTGGGCCGACAGAGTCGCCTCGAACTACCACATCGATCCGGACCCGGAGATGACGATCGACGAGATCAAAGCCGAGTACGGGACGATGCCCTCGCGGGCGGCGTCGTTCGCGCCGCTGCTCGTCCCCATCGCGCTCATCGCACTCGGCTCGATCGCCGCCTACCCCGAGGCCGAGAATCCGGAACTCATCACCGGCACGCTCCAGCGCTGGCTGCTCTTTATCGGCGATCCCGCCGTCGCGCTGATCATCGGCGCGTTCATCGCCTTCGCGATCGTGCCCGACTTCACCAGCGACGTGACCGACGACTGGGTCTCCGACGGGATCACGAACGCCGCCGTCATCCTCGCGGTGACCGGTGCCGGCGGCGCGTTCGGTGAAGTCCTCTCCGCGCTGCCCCTCGAGGGCTTCATCACCGACACGCTGGGCGGCCTCGGCATCGGCCTCTTCGCCGCCTTCGTCGTCGCCGCGGCGATGAAGACTGCGCTCGGTTCCTCGACGGTCGCGATCCTGACCACGGCGAGCCTCGTCGCGCCGCTGCTGGGCTCGCTCGGACTGAACACCGAAATCGGGCAGGTGTTCACCGTCCTCGCGATCGGTGCCGGGAGCATGACCGTCAGCCACGCCAACGACTCCTACTTCTGGATCATCACGGAGTTCTCCGACATGGAGACCCAGACGGCCTATCAGGCCTGGACGCTCGCGACGCTGGTGCTCGGCGTCTCGAGCATCCTCTGGATCGTCGTCCTCCGAAACGTCGCGGGACTGGTCTTCTGAGAACGGCTCCCGTTCGCGGCTGATTCGGGAGTCGGACACCCGTTCTCGACCCCCGTCTCGTCTCTGATGGAGCGGCCGCTACGACCGGACGACCAGCACCCGCAGATCGTTCAGGTTCGTTCCGGTCGGCCCCGTCAGGACGAGGGCGTCACGAGCCTCGAGATACGGGTACACGTCGTTTTCCTCGAGCGCCGCACGCGCCGTTTCGGGATCCTCGACGGTCGCCCCGTCGACCAACGCGCCGGCCGCGTCGGTCGCCCCGTCGATGCCGTCCGTGTCGACCGCAGCGACGGCGATGTCGCCGCCGTCTCCCGTAGCGGCCTCGCCGCCGGCCTCGAGTTCGAGCGCCGCGCTCGTCGCGAACTCCTGATTCGGCCCGCCGGTCCCGTCGCCCCGGACCGTCACCGTCGTCTCGCCGCCGGAGAGGACCACGGCCGGCGGCTCGATCGGCGTCCCCGTCGCCCGAATTTCCTCCGCGATGGCGACCTGCATCGTGGCCGCGTCGCGGGCCTCGCCGCGGACGCGCGAGGAGAGCACGAGCGGTTCGTAGCCCCGCTCGGCCGCCGCATCGCTGGCTGCCTCGAGCACGGTCATCCCGTCGGCGACGACGTGATTCGAGACGCGCTCGAACGCCGGATCGTCGGGCCCCGGCGTCTCGCCGACCTCGCCGGCCGCGCCGCGCTCGAGGTGTGCCGTGACGGCGGCAGGCGCGTCGATCTCGTACCGCTCGAGGACCGCGAGCGCCTCCGCGAACGTCGACGCGTCGGGCGCGACGGGGCCGCTCGCGATCACGCTCAGGTCGTTGCCGACGACGTCGCTCAAAATCAGCGAGACGACGGTTGCGGGGGCGGCGCGGCCGGCCAGTCGACCGCCCTTCAGTTCCGAGAGGTGCTTCCGGACTGCGTTGATCTCACTGATATCGGCCCCGCTCGCGAGCAGCGCGTCGGTCGTCGACTGGAGGGCGGCGAGCGACACGTCTCCCGCGGGGGCGGGCATGACGGCGCTGCCGCCGCCGGTGATCGCCGCCAGCACGAGCGTCTCCTCGCCGGCCGCGTCCGCCGCCTCGAGCACCGCTCGCGTCCCCTCGACGCCGCGCTCGCTCGGCACCGGATGGTCGCCCTCGCGGACCGTCACGCGCTCCGTTTCGACGGGGTCGTCCGTGACGACGACGCCGCCGTCGATCCGGTCGCCCAGAACGGTCTCGAGCGCGACGGCGACGTGTGCCGCAGCGTTTCCGCCGCCGAGGACGACGATCTCGTCGTACTCGCCGAGGTCGTACATCGCGTCGGCGATCCGAAGGGTGTCGCCCTCGAGCGCGACGGCGTCGCGGACGACGGTTCGGGGATGGCCCGCTTCGATCCCGGCTTCGATACACGCGAGCGCGACCTCGCGGGCCTCGCTCGAGGCGAGTCGGTCGCGGTCCTCGATCATCGTCGACTCCTTCATGCACGACCGGTCCGTCGCGACCGGCTAAAACTAGGGGATTTGGAACGCGGTTCGGTACGACGGAGTACCAGCGTTCAGTCGTGTCGGAAACTCCGCTGCCCCGTGAACGCCATCGCCATGCCGTGCTCGTCGGCGGCCTCGATCACGTCTTCGTCGTTGACCGAGCCGCCGGGCTGGATCACCGCCTCGATGCCCGCCTCGGCGGCCTCCTCGATGCCGTCCGGGAACGGGAAGAAGGCGTCCGAGGCCATGACCGCGCCCTCGGCGTCTTTCCCCTCGGCGTGCTCGTCGGCCTTCATCGCGGCCAGTCGGACCGCGTCGACGCGGGAGACCTGTCCCATGCCGATGCCGACCGTCTCCGTGCCGTCCGCGAAGAGGATGCCGTTCGATTTGACGTGTTTGAGCGTCTGCCACGCGAAGACCATCGTCTCGAGTTCGTCCTCCGTGGGCTCGCGCTCGGTGACGACCTCGAGGTCGTCAGCCGAAATCGACTGCAGGTCGCGCTCTTGGACGAGTCGACCACCGACCAGCGGTTTCTCGGTGAAGCGCTCGGTGCGTTCGCCCAGTTCACCCACGTCGAGCACGCGCAGGTTGTCCTTCTCGAAGAGCACCTCGAGGGCGTCGTCGGTGTAGCCGGGCGCGACGACGACTTCCTTGAACGAGTCGATGATCTGCTCGGCGGTCTCGGCGTCGCACTCGCGGTTGAGCGCGACGATGCCGCCGAAGGCGCTCATCGCGTCCGTCGAGAGGGCCTTCTCGTAGGCCTCGGCCAGCGAGTCGGCGGTCGCACAGCCCGCCGGGTTGGTGTGTTTGATGACCGCCGCCGCGGGCTCGTCGAACTCCTTGATCAGGTTGAGCGCGCCGTCGGCGTCGTTGTAGTTGTTGTAGGACAGCGCCTTCGCGCCCTCGTTGAGTTGGTCGGCGTGGACGACGCTCGCCTCGTCCGTCGTGTAGTCGGTGTAGACCGCGGCGTCCTGATGGGGATTTTCGCCGTACCGGAGGGTGTCCGCGCGGTCGTCCGAAACGAGTCTGCGCGCCGGCAGGCCGTCGTGGTCCTCGTCGCCGACCGTCGCCACGTCGCTTTCGACGGTGACCTCACCGGTCTTGCGGGTCGCTTCGCTCCCCGCGCGACTATCCGAGGCGCTTCGCGCCTCGCTCGCCTCGAGGTCGATATCGACCGCGCCCTCGGCGAACCACTTCACGGCGCGCGGGTACGCGCGGAACTCGCACTCGTAGAGGACCCGCTCTTTGAGGGCGTCCTCGTCGTCGCCCTCGTAGACCGGAATCGGCTCCTGCGTGACGATCGGCCCGGCGTCGACGTCCGCGTCGACGACGTCGCCGTTCTCGTCGGTCGCGTCCGTGACGACGTGGACCGTACAGCCGGTGACCGAGACGCCCGCCTCGAGCGCGTCGCCCCACGCGTCCATGCCGGGGAACGACGGCAGCAGGGCGGGGTGGACGTTCAGCGTGATGGGTGCCTCGTCGAGGAACGTGTCGGAGAGGATCCGCATGTAGCCGTCCAGACAGACGAGGTCGAACTCGTAGTCTGAGAGGGCCTCGAGGACCGCCTCCTCGTGCTCGCTGCGGCTCATCCCGTCCTCGAGCGGGACGACTTCGGTCGGAATCCCGCGCTCGGCCGCGGCCTCGAGCACCGGCGCGTCCGCGTCGGTCGTCAGGACGACGGCGAACTCGGCTCCGCCCGGTTCGCGGTCGGCGATGTTCAACAGGTTGCGCCCTCGGTTGCCGGCCATCCCGGCGATTCGCGTCATGGTTGGACGCCCGCCCGCGAGCGGCAAAGTGGTTGCGGTCTCGGAAGGGTATGTATGCACGTTCGTGTATCATTCCGACAGTATTCTCTCGTCTGTCGAGAGAGGTATGCACGCACGTGGCCTCGAGCGCTCCGGGTTTCGATACGCTTTTGCACCGCGCTGGACAGACTCGCACCATGACCGAGACCGACGCTCTGTACGCCGTCTCGCCGCTGGACGGCCGGTACGACGGCCGGACCGCGCCGCTGTCGCCGTACGCGAGCGAGGCCGCGCTCATGCGCGCCCGCGTTCGCGTCGAAGTCGAATACCTGATCGCGCTCGCCGATTGCGAGGCGACGCCGCTCGAGATGGACCTCGAGGAGCGCACCCACCTCCGCGGGCTGTACGAACACTTCGCCGAGGAGGACGCCCGGCTGATCAAGAAACTCGAGACGGAGGGCCACGCCGACTTCGAGGCGACGAACCACGACGTCAAAGCGGTCGAGTACTTCGTCCGCCACCGGCTGGACGAGGACAGCGACGCCTCGCCGTGGATCCACTTCGGGCTGACGAGCGAGGACGTGAACAACCTCGCCCACCGGCTGCTCGTCCGCGACGCGGTCGACGAGGTCCTGCTGCCCGAACTGTACGGCGTACGGGACACCCTCGCCGACATGGCGCGCGACTACCGCGACCTCCCGATGCTCGCCCGCACCCACGGCCAACCCGCAACCCCAACGACCTTCGGCAAGGAGATGGCCGTCTACGCCGCGCGGCTGGGCCGGGCCACCGGTCGCATTCGGCAGGCGACCGACGAACTCAGCGGCAAGCTCGGCGGCGCGTCGGGCACCTACGCGGCCCACGTCGCCGCCTACCCCGATGTCGACTGGCAGACGTTCGCGCGGGACTTCGTCACGGATCTGGGCCTCGAGTTCGAACAGCTCACGACGCAGGTCAACCCCTGTGACGACCTCGCGGCGCTGTTCGACGCGTTCCGCGGGGCCAACACCGTCCTGCTCGATCTCGATCTGGACGTGTGGCTCTACGTCTCCGACCGCTACCTCGGACAGGAGGCCGTCGAGGGCGAGACCGGCTCCTCGACGATGCCCCACAAGGTCAACCCGATCGACTTCGAGAACAGCGAGGGCAACCTCTCGAAGGCGAACTCGGACCTGACCTTCCTCGCGGACTACGTCACCACCTCCCGGCTCCAGCGGGACCTCTCGGACTCGACGGTCAAGCGCAACATCGGCGGCGCCTTCGCCCACTGCCTGATCGCCTACGGCAAGACCGCTGCGGGACTCTCGAAGGTCGTCCCCAACGAACAAGTCATGCGCGACGACCTCGAGGACACCCCCGAGATCATCGGCGAGGCCGTCCAGACGATCCTCCGCCGCGAGGGACAGGCGGACGCCTACGAGCGCGTCAAGGCCGTCACCCGCGGGAAGGACGTCACCCTCGCGGACTTCCGCGAGATGTTCGACGATCTCGACATCGACGAGGATGTCCGCGAGGAACTCCACGCATTGACGCCAGCGGGCTACACCGGCGTCGCGAGCGAGCTGGTCGACGACCTCGAGTAAGTCACGGCCGACCGTTCCGGTTGTCGCCTACGCAACTGGTCTCGCCAATCCACGTCCGATTTCCGGGACCCTGCTCCCGGCTCTCGATTCCGAGACCGTGACTGTATTAATCGGCCTGCGCCGAGAGTCGGTATGGAGTATCTCGTGTGGGTGCTCGTCGCCCTCGTGGCCTACGGACTGATGGCACCACTGACGAGCGTCGTGACATCGGACGTGCCGCCCGCGGTCGCGCTCTTCCTCTCGACCACGATCTTCCTCGGGCTGACGACGGTCGTGCTCGTCGCGACGGAGACCGGCAGCCTCGCCGACGTGACGACCCCGTCTGCTGGCATCGTCTACGTCGCCGGCCTGTTCCTCTCCTCGGGCATTCTCGCCTACTATCAGGCACTCGAGCGAGGACCGGTGAGCGTCGTCGTGCCGATCTACGGCCTCTTTATCGTCGGGAGTTCGATCATGGGAATCCTCTTTCTCGGCGAGGAATTGACCGCGACTCGCGGTGCCGGCATCGTCGTCGCAGCGATCGCGATCTACCTCGCCGCCGGGGGTGAGCAGTGATGCGGCGCTATCTGGGCCTGTCGCTGGTCGCCTGTCTGACCTACAGTCTGGTCGCGCCGCTGATCTCGGTCGCGATGACCGATCTCCCCAGCACGCTGGCGGTCTTCCTCTCGAACGCCGTCATGTTCGTGACGATCGGCCTCGTGATCGCCTATCGCGGCCTCTCGGTGCGGCCGTATCTCAGCCATCCCCGCACGCCCTACATCGGCGCGATGGGCGTGCTGTTGACCATCGGCCTGCTGACCTACTACCGGGCGCTCGAGCTCGGTCCGGTGAGCATCGTCGTGCCGATCTACGGCCTCTTCATCGTCATCAGTTCGCTGGCCGGCATCGTGGCCTTCGACGAAACCGTAACCCCCCGCAAGATCGCCGCGATCCTGTTGAGCGTGCTGGCGATCGTCCTCATGTCGATTTGATCGGCCGTCGTTCGTCGCTCTCAGTCCCCGAACTGGTTAGCGAACCGAAAGGATATTGTCCGACCGAGCCGATGTCGAGTCGTGCGACCCGCTCTCCGCTATCACGCGTCGATGGCCGTCACCGGCAGCGTTCTCGGGCTCACGGGCCTCTCCACCCTCGTCTCGGGAAACGTGACCATTCCAGCCGCCGGGTTGTCGATCGGCGGAATCGGGATGGTCCTCAGCGCGATCTACGAGCGGTACGTTTCGGACGATCCGGCCGTTCCCGATGGCCGAGTGATCCATCTCATGACACTCGGCGCAGTCCTCGCGCTCCTCGGCGGAGTCATCTCTCTCGTGACGTAGCGGCCAGCCTGTCGACAGGCTCGAACGATCGCTCGCTCGAGCGTCGACCAATTGTTCCGAACGGCGTTACCCGACCAGTTCCGCGAGCGTCGCCTCGAGCGCCCGAGCGGCGTCGTGGACGGCGTCGACCCGCACGTACTCCCGCGGCGCGTGCGCGACGGCCCCTTCGTCGTCGGCGAGCACGCCGGGCCCGAAGACGACCGTCGGAGCGTCGGCCGCGAAGTAGGAGGCCTCGGTCGCCGCCATAAAGGGACGGATCTCGCCGCCACTGGCGGCCGCGAGCGTCTGGGCGACTCGCGCGTCGGGATCGGTGTCCCACGCCTCGAGGAACGGCGTCGGCCGGTCGGTAAAGCGGAACTCGAGGCCTACGTCCTCGGGGAGTGCGGCTCGCAGGTGTGCGGTCAGTGCCTCGTGGAACTCGTCTGCCGTTTCCGGTGGGACACTGCGGCGGTCGACCGTCAGCGCGCAGTCGGCCGGCACCTGATTGGTCGCCTCGCCGCCCTCGACGACGGTCGGGGTGAGCGTCGCCGCGCCGAGTTGCGGGTGGGTCGGCGGCGCGTCCGCGCGCTCGCCGAAGGTCCGGATCGCCCCGAGGACGGGCTCGAGGGCGGCGACGGCGTTCGTTCCGGTTTCGGGTTCGGCGGCGTGGGCGTTGGCACCGGAGAGGTGAATCGTTCCCTGAAACCGCCCCTTTGCGGCCGTACAGACGTCCAGATCGGTGGGTTCGCCGACGATCACCGCGTCCGCGTCGCGCGTGGGCGAGTCGTCGCCGGAGACCAGCGCGTAGGCACCCGTCGAGAGCACCTCTTCGTCGGGGGTGATCGCGATCGTGACCCGGCTGTCGGTCGGTTCGACCGCGAAAAAGGCCGAGAGCAGAGCCGTGAGCGGACCCTTGGCATCACAGGAGCCGCGGCCGCGGATGACGCCGCCGTCGGCACCGGCGTCGTCGACAGCAGTTGCATCGTTACCAGCGTCGTCGCGCTCGTAGGGGACGTGCGGCGAGACGGTGTCGATGTGCGTGTTCAACACGACGTGGGTCTCGGCGTCGCTCGCCGGAACCCCCCGGCTCGCCAGCACGTTCCCGGCGTCGTCGACGCGGGGCTCGACGCCGCGGGCCTCGAGCGTCTCGCAGAGGAACTCCCGCATCGGACCGACATCCTCGTGGGACGGCCGCTGGACGGCAGTCTCGAGGAACGCGATGGGGTCGAACGTGCCGTCGCCTCCGGCTCCGCCGGCGGAATCGGTGTCCGTCACGGCTCGACCGGTGACTCGACGGCTACCTCGCCGTCGAACTCGTGTTCGACGGGGCCGGCGAGGGTGGGGCGGCCGCGCTCGTTGAAGCTGATCCGGAGATCGCCGCCCGGCGGATGGACGTCGACCGGGTCGGCGTCGGTGAGGCCGAGGCGGCGGGCCGCGACGGCGATGGCGACCGCGCCGGTGCCACAGGAGTCGGTTTCGCCCTCGACGCCGCGCTCGTAGGTGCGCTGGCGGAAGCCGCCGTTCCCGTCGGGGCTGGCCACGCAGACGTTCGTTCCCTTCGGGAAGACGTCGGCGTAGCGTACCGGCGGGGCTATCTCCTCGAGGTCGACGGCGTCGACGTCGTCGACGAAGCTCACCGCGTGGGGGACACCGGTGTTGACCATCGAGACCTCGAGCCCTTCGATCTCCTCGTTCAGGACGGGTTCGGCGGCGTCGACGGGGATCTCGTCGGGGTCGAACGTGAGGTCGGTCATTTCGATGACGACGTCCTCGCCGTCGCATTCGGCGCGCAGGGTGCCCGCCTGCGTATCGATCATCACGCTGTCGGTGCCGGTGCGGTCCATCGCCCACTCGGCGGCACAGCGGGCGCCGTTGCCGCACATGGGTGCCGTCGCGCCGTCGGGCTGGAACAGCGTCATCACGACGCGTGGCGGATCGAATTTGTCCTCGAGGGCGAGAAAGAGGACCCCGTCGGCACCGACGCCGTCGGTCCGGTCGCACTCGCGTTCGGCGAGTGCCCCCCGGTCGGGGACGTGTTCGTCCGCGTGGATGATGAGAAAGTCGTTGCCGGTGCCGTGGTACTTCTGGAATGGGACAGTCATCGTGCTATCGTTCGTCGTTGTCGGTGTCGCTCGCTCGGCCGTGGTCGTTCTTTCGGTCTGCGTTCGAGGCCCGCCGCGCCTCGCGTTCCGGCCGCGTCACGTCGTCGACCGTCTCGCGGTGGCGAGCGAGTCGAGCGTCGCCGTCCGCGAGGACGACGGACGCGGGCCGGGGTCGGGAGTTGTACTGGTTCGCCATCTCGTAGCCGTAGGCCCCCGCGTTGCCGATCGCGAGGTGATCCCCGCGTTTGCTTACCGGTAGTTCGCGGTCCGTACAGAAAACGTCGCCGCTCTCGCAGATCGGGCCGGCGACGGTCTGGGGAGCCGTCTCGCGGCCGTCGGCAGCGCGCTCGGTGCGATCGCTCGAGGCGGGCGCGTCGGCGGTCAGGTTCCGAATCGGGTGATAGGCGTCGTACATCGCGGGCCGGATCAGCGTCGTCATCCCCGCGTCGACGCCGGCGACGGTCGTCTCGCGGGCGTCCTTGACGGTGTTGACTTCGGTCAGCAGCACGCCCGCGTCCGCGACGAAGTAGCGACCCGGCTCGATCGTCAGTTCGGCGTCGATCTCGCCGAGCGCGTCGCGCGTCGCATCGGCGACCGACTCGAGGTCCAGCGGGTCCTCGTCCTCGCGGTACGGAACGCCGAAGCCGCCGCCGACGTCGACGAACTCGAGGCCGTCGACAGCCTCGCTCGCCTCACGGGTCGTTTCGCTCCCCGTTCGGCCATCCGAGGCGCGTAGCGCCTCGTTCACCTCCCGAGCGAGATCCCCCATCCGCGCGACGAACTCCCGGTGGGCGTCGAGTTGGTCGCTCGAGACGCCGGAGCCGACGTGGGCGTGGATCCCGACGACGTCGAAGCCGCGGTCGGCGGCGTCGGTAAGCACGTCGACGGCGCGCTCGGCCGGGACGCCGAACTTCGCGGCAGCGCCCGTCCGCACTTTCTCGTGGTGGCCGGCGCCGATCCCCGGATTCACCCGCAGACAGAGCCGACCGTCGTAGCCGCGGTCCTCGAGGCGGTCGATCGTATCCTCGGAGCCAGCGGTGACCGTCAGGTCCGGGTGCTCGTCCCACGTATCGACGATCCAATCGAGGTCGCGAGCGGGCGGGTTGACCGCCGTGTAGTGAATTTCGGCCCCGGACGCGCCCGCCTCGAGCGCCCGCTGTACTTCCCCGGCTGAGGCACACTCGAGGCCCGCACCTGCCTCGCGAAGCGTCGAGAGCACGTCGCCCAGCGCGTTCGCCTTCACTGCGTAGAGGATGTCGGCGTCGGGGAACGCGGCCTCGAGCCGCCGGTAATTCTGTCGGACGCGCTCGAGGTCGAGGACGTATAGCGGCGAGCCGTACTCCTCAGTGAGCGCCAGTAGTTCGGCCGCGTCCCAGTCGGAGAGGCGGCGAACGGGCAACGAATCCGCAGCGTCAGTCATTGTCATGTCCACGCGACCGTGAGAATTCAAGGTTTGGATTCCGGGCTACCGTCTCACTCCGCGGTCCGACGGTCCAACCGGATATCATACGCCGACCCATGGTTGGATAATAAATATTATCTCGCTGCTCTCGGGACATTCGCTCGATGCCCTCCTCGTTCCGTCGCGATGTCGGTCTCGCCCTCCTCGCGCTCGGGTTGCTCGCTGCGCCGCTGTGGGCGCTCCCGTTGCACTTGGACGATCCGACCTATCGGTACGAGGGGACGGCGGTGACAGCCGGCAACGGCAGCATCGACTATGCCGACAGCGACATGGTCTCGCACGAAACGCCGCTTCGCGACGAGATCGCCTGTACGGACGGGTTACCCTGGGAGGTCCGACCGTGTGCGTTCGAGCGATTACTGCTCGAGAATCGGACCGTCCCGACGGATATCCAATACGGCAGTGTCGGTCGCGTACGGCCGCCGGTCGACGACCGCTACCAGTACGTCCTCCTCAACGGGAGCGTCTACGAGACGACCTACATCGCGAACGAGTCGGTCCAGCGGCACGGCGACTACCGCATCGATCTGGCCCTCGAGCGGACGACCCTCGAGCAGGTGCTACAGGACGTGAGTCGCCCCGTGACGGCCGCAGAGGTGTCGCCGACCGTCGCCGAAGCCGCACGGAGCGGCGACGCCCGGTCCCACCGTGAGGTCGAGAGTGCCGATACGCTGCTCCGACTCGAGGACGGGACGTTTCAGTACGTTACGCTGACCGAGGAGAGCGAACCGCCTCTGTCGGCACGCAATCTCGACTTCCTGTTGACGTATTTCGCGCCGCTGCTCGGGATTTCGCTGCTCGGCTATCTCTCTCGGCGCGTCGAGGTGACCTACGTCGGGGACGAGCGCCAGTAGTTCGGCCACGTCCCAGTCGAAGAGGCGGTGAACGGTCGACAAAGCCGCGGCGTCAGCCAGTAGCGTATGCAAGTACCAGGAGAATTCGAGCGTTTGGCTTCTCCGCTACGTCGATTCCGTTTCTTCGATCGCGATCCGATCGGCCGCCACCTCGCCGATCGATTTGTCCGACGAAGCGATCGGGTCCTCGTCCGCGTAGGCGACGTGGTACGCATCGAACGCAGTGAGTCCCGACTGTTCCATGTAGTCCGCCGCCTGAAACAGGACGGCTTCGTCTTCGGGGACCGACGCGATCTCGAGCGCGTACGTGAGTGCTTCCATTCGATCGAACTCGAACCGATCGGAGATCACGAGCAGTTCGAGTAGCGTCGCGCGTGACGTGTAGATCTCTCCCTCGTTCTCGAGTGCGATCTCAACCGCCCGATCCTGCAGCCAGTCGTCGTTTTTCACCAGTGCGATGAAGAAGTCGGTGTCGGCGTAGATCATCGGATCCTACTCGCTCGTGTCGTCCGTCGCGTCTTCTCGAGCGGCCTCACGCGCCTCTCGTTTGATCTCGTCGATCGACCTGCCGTCGAAAGCGTCACCGACGGCGTCTCGAAGCCCCTCGATCGGATCGTCTTGCAGCGGGATCAGTTCGACACGATCGTCGAGTTCGACGACGCGGTACCGGTCGCCGTGTCGCTCACGGATCTCGTGGGGAATAACGATTCGACCCCTGTCGTCGGCCTCTGCCCGTTTGCTCATTACCGTTCTCTATCGGGGGAACAGTGAAAAATCCTCCCACTGTCCGTATCCCCTTCCCCACCAATCTTCGATCGTATACGGACCCGCGGCTACGTCGGCCACTATCGAGCGGTGTGTCACACTGTCGTCGTGAGAAAGCCGTTCGAAAGGGCAGCTATTCGCGCAGCGCGTCTTCGCGTTCGGTCGCCTCGAGCGTCTCCGTCTCCAGATCCGTCGCGACGACGGCGGGCTTGTAGGCCCCGCCGTCGAAGAGGTCGTGGTCGCTGATCGAGGACTCGACGAACCGCGTGAACGCGCGGCGATCGGCCGGCAGTTCGCCGTAGAGGACTTCCTCCTCGACGAGGTCGTAGACCGGAATTCGGGGGGTGAGTAGGGTATTCTCGCCAACGACGCTGTTCTCGCCGACGACGAAGCCGCTCGTCACGCGACAGCCCGCGCCCAGCGAGACGTTGTCCTCGACGATGACCGGCGCGTTCTCGACGGGCTCTAAGACGCCGCCGATGAGCGTGTTCGCGCCGAGTTTGACGTTGTCGCCGATCTGTGCACAGGAGCCCACCGTATCGCAGGAGTCGACGAGGGTACCGTCGCCGACCCGAGCGCCGATGTTGACGAACGCGGGACTCATCAGGATGCAGTCCGAGCCGATGTTCGCGCCGCGGCGGACGACCGTACCGTCCGGCGTATTGCGGCTCCCGCGGTCGCCGTACGCGCTCGAGTCCGCGAGCGGGAGCACGTCGTTGTACGTCGTGCCGCCGTGGTCGTACTGCTGGATGTCGCGGAGCCCGAAGTTCAGCAGGATGCCCTGCTTGACCCACTCGTTTGCCTCCCACTCGCCGCCCTGTTTCTCGGCGGCGCGGACCTCGCCCGCCTCGAGCGCGTCGAGGAAGGCCTCGAGCGTCGCGTATTCGTCTTCGCCGGCGGTCTCGGCGCTGATGTCGCCGTTCTGTTTGCGGTCCCACAGCTCGCCGATTTCGGTTTCGAGTGCGCTCATTCGCTGATCACGTCCGCGAAGTCGTACCACCCTGCCTTTTGTCCAGCGATCCAGACCGCCGCGTCGACCGCCCCCGCGGCGAAGACGCCGCGGTCCTCCGCGCGGTGGGTGAGCCGAACCTCCTCGTGGTTGCCCGCGATGACGATCTCGTGTTCGCCAGTGACGTCGCCCGCTCGCAGCGCGTGGACGCCGATCTCGCCCGCCTCGCGGGGGGCCTCGCCCTCGCGGCCGTGCGTGCGCTCGGAGAACTCCCCGTTGGCTTCGATCTCCTCGAGCAGGCGATTCGCGGTGCCGCTCGGGGCGTCGCGTTTGCCGTTGTGGTGGGTCTCGACGAGTTCCACGTCGTAGCCGGGTAAGTTCCGGACCGCGTCGCCGACGACGTTGACCAGCGCCTGCACGCCGCGCGCGAAGTTCGGTGCGTGGAGCACGGCGACGTCCTCGCTGGCGTCCTCGAGCGCCTCGTACTGGTCGTCGTCGAACCCGGTCGTCCCGGTGACGAACGCGACGCCGGCGGCGGCACAGACCCGCGCGTAGTCGTCGGCCGACTCGGGGCCGGTGAAGTCGATCACGGCGGTCGGCTCGCGGTCGGCGACCAGCGACTCGAACTCGGCCGCGGGCTCGATGTCGACGCCCTCGACGGTCTCGCCGTCCGGGTCGCGGTTGACGGCGAAGACGACCTCGCAGTCCTCGCGGCCCGTCGCGGCGCTCAGAACCTCGCGACCCATGCGACCGGTCGCGCCGGTGACGCCGAGCCGGACCGTCATCGGTCGCCCTCCGCCGCGTCGGCGACCTCGGTCGTGTCGCGCTCGAGGTCGGCGAGTACCGCCTCGAGGTCGTCGCGGTACTCCTCGGCCAGCCGGGAGAGCGGCGGGCGCATGCGAGCGGGGCCGTAGCCGCGGATCTGCATGGCCTCCTTGACCGGAATCGGGTTGGTCTCGACGAAGAGCCCGCGGAACAGCGGCCCGAGTTCGTGGTGGAGGCTCCGCGCGCGCTCGTAGTCGCCGTCGAGCGCCGCGCCGACCATCGCGCAGGTTCGCTCGGGTTCGATGTTCGCGGCGACGCTGATCGTCCCGGTGCCGCCGACGGAGATGGTCGGCAGGGTGAGCGCGTCGTCGCCCGAGAGGACCGCGAAGTCCTCGTCGGTCGTGCACTCGGCGATCTCGCCGATCTGGCCGAGGTCGCCGCTCGCGGCCTTGAAGCCAGCAATATTGTCGTGGCTCGCGAGTTCGACAACGGTGTCGGGTTCGATGTTGCGGCCCGTCCGCGAGGGGACGTTGTAGACGATCTGGGGCAGGTCGACCGCGTCCGCGATCGTCCGGTAGTGTTCGATCAGTCCGCGCTGTTCGGGCTTGTTGTAGTACGGCGAGATGAGCAACAGGCCGTCGGCGCCCGCTTCGGCGGCGCGTTCGGAGAGCTCGAGCGCCTCGCGCGTGTTGTTCGATCCGGTGCCCGCGATGACCGGCACGTCGTCGACGGCCTCGATGACGGCCTCGACGACGCGCACGTGTTCGTCGTGGGTCAAGGTTGCCGATTCGCCGGTCGAGCCGACGGGAACGAGCCCGTCGACGCCCGCGGCCTCGAGGCGCTGGGCATCGGCCTGCAGTGTTTCGAAATCGATCCGCTCGTCCTCGTCGAAGGGCGTACACATCGCCGGGAAGACGCCCGAAAGGTCGATTGCTGAACTCATGTGTTGTGTGGTGTCGGTGGGTCGTGTCTCGGCCGCCGATCGGGAGGGTGTATCGGTTCCGATCGGCGGGGTGTCAGTGGTGGTCGGTGGTGTCCGTGCGCGGTCGAAACGTCCCCGGGACGGGGTGCCAACCCGCCGCGAGCACACTCACGCGCGTTTACGTTTGATAAAACGAGGGCAGACGCCGCTCGCGACGGGACCGCCGGTTGAGGGAGCGACGTGGCGCATATACGCTCAACGGTGTTGATCCGACTTATTCGTTGTGTCTTTGACCGGACCGATCGCCGTGTTATTCGATATCTCACATACAATTCCGCGTAATTTATCCCCGAGCGTTACTTACCAACAGCTATGACAGATTTCGGACTGAAAGTGCGAATGGCGATCGTCGGCTCGATCCTGTTCGCGTTCTACATGCTCGTCGGCGGGTTCGGGCTGCTCTGGCTCGGCTCCGGTGCGTGGCCGCTCGTTCTGGTCGGCCTTCTCATCTTGCCGGCCATCCAGTACAAGATCGGGACGTGGTCGGCGACCAGAAAGGCCGAACCGATGCCCGAAGACGGACAGTATCAGGAGATCCATCAGATGACCGACTCGCTGTGCCGAGATATGGGCATCAAAAAGCCCAAACTGATGGTCATGGATATGGGCGTCCCCAACGCCTTCGCGACCGGTCGAAAGGGCAAGGGCGTCGTCGTCGTCTCGACGGAACTCATCCGACTCCTCCAGCGGGACGAACTCGAGGGCGTGATCGCCCACGAACTCGCACACATCAAGAACCGGGACGTCCTCGCGATGGTCTTCGGGAGTTCCATCTCGATGATGGTCGGATGGGTCGCCTATATGGTCTACATGATGGGCGGCGAGCGCAACATCGGCAGCATCTTCGTCGGCATGATCATCTCGAACATCGCACAGATGCTCGTCATGATCTTCGTACTGGCCATCTCGCGGTACCGCGAGTACGTCGCCGACGAGGACGCCCGCCAGTACATCGGCAGCGGCGACCCGCTCGCCCGCGCACTCGAGAAGATTTCGCAGGGCTCGCAGGGACGCGAGCCGCAGGTCCAAGACAGCGTGAACGCGCTGTGTATCTTCAACTCCGACAAGAGTCTGCTCTCGAAGCTGTTCGCGACCCACCCGCCGACGGAAAAGCGCATTCAGAAGCTCCGAAGCTGAGAGCGACCGACGGTCGACGCGACGGCCGAACGCCGCGATTTTTATGCTGGCCCGCGACAGCCTAACACGTGACTGAGATTCATCCCGGTCAGCGCGTCGCCGTTCTCGTCGACGCCCAGAACCTGTATCATACGGCACAGAGCCTCCACAGTCGGAATATCGACTATTCCGCGCTGCTCGAGAAGGCGGTCCAAGACCGCCAGCTCACGCGCGCCATCGCGTACGTCATCCGCGCGGATTCGCCCGAGGAGGAGAGTTTCTTCGAGGCGTTGACCGACATCGGCTTCGAGCCGAAGATCAAGGACATCAAGACCTTCTCCGACGGCACGAAGAAGGCCGACTGGGACGTCGGGATGAGCCTCGACGCGGTGACCCTGGCGAACCACGTCGACACGGTCGTCCTCTGTACGGGCGACGGCGACTTCTCGCGGCTCTGCTCGCACCTGCGCCACGAGGGCGTCCGCGTCGAAGTGATGGCCTTCGAGTCCTCGACGGCCGAAGAGTTGATCGCCGCGTCCGATTCGTTCCTCGACCTCGGCGACCGACACGAGACGTTCCTGCTCTGAACTCGCCGCGGCGTCGAGTCGGACGACTCTCGGCCGGACTGGTCTCGAGAACGGGACGACAAATGCGGGGTCAGTTCGGCTGTCGGCACTGCCAGAGACCGACCAACAGCGCGTACCCCGAGACGAGCAAGATTGCGCCGGTCAAGAGATAGACGAACGGCCCCGTGACGAGCGTGGCCGGACCGGCGAGCGTCAGGGTGCCGATAACGAGCAGGGCGACCCCGAGGCCGATTTGCGTGACGTCCATGCTGGCGGTAGTACCGAATCGACTATTATAATATTCACCATTTCGTTCAGGTCGGATTCTCGACTGCAAGGGCCCACGGCACGTGGCCGGCACGCGGACAGGTCGAAGGGCTTTCGACCCGCCCCGTCGAATCCCGGCCAATGAGCGAGCCAGCAGACGGGAGCGCGGGCCTGCCCCAGCTCCGGACGATCGCGGACTACCAGTTCGGTGCGGGCGCGGGCGCGGCGCTGTTCCCGTCCGACGAGTCGCTGACGGTCAAACGCACCTCCTCGGGACGCCCCCAACAGGTCCACGCCGACGGGAGCCGTATCGTCTCCTTCGGTATCGACGGCCGGTTCACCCTCGGCCTCGAGGGCGGTCGCCGACTCGAGGCGGCCCTCGCCGAGCCCGCCTACCGCGTCGTGGTCGACGACGAGAGCGAACCGTTCGTCCGCGACGAGAAGAACGTCTTCACGAAGTTCGTCCTCGAGGTGGGCGAGGAGATCCGGCCGGGCGACGAGGTGCTGGTCGTCCACGAACGCGGCGAGTTGCTCGCGGTCGGAACGGCGCGACTCGACGCCGGCGCGATTCGGGACTTCGAGACGGGGATGGCAGTGAGCGTTCGCGAGGGCGCGCCCGCGGGCGACTGACAGAACGGTCGAAAGGCGGTCAGCAAGCGGTCGGTTCGTCGGCTACAACTGACATTCGCGACCGAGTTCCCGTTCGTAGCGCGCCTTGATCTCCTCGAACAGCCGTTCGCCGATCGCCGTTCGGAACCGCAGCGCGGCCGTCGCGAAGAACTCGTCGAGGTTCTCGTACTGCGAGAAGGCGTCGTTCGGCTCCGTTTCGTCGTAGCGGTCCCCGCGCTCGTATTTGAGCGCCTGCAGGCAGTTATCGAGCAGGTCCATGTCCTTGACGAACCGCGCGGTTGGCGTCTCGCGAGCCTCGTACTCCTCCCAGAGGGATTCGAGGTCGAGATCGCGGTCCCGATCTCCGTTCCCGCCTTCGAACGGAGCGAAGAGGTCGGTGACGGCCGCCCGCTCGAGGGCCGCCTTTTCCTCGCCGGACATCCGTTGGTCGCCGTCGTCCGCTCGAGTCGCGATGTCGCCCGTGCGCGCTTCACCGAGGTCGTGGACGAGCGCCATCGACACCGCTCGGTCGCGGTCGACGTTCTCCTCGACCCGATCGGCGTACAGCAGACACAGCGTCGCCGTCCCCCACGTGTGGGCCGCGACCGATTCCGGCGACTCGATCCCGCGGAGCACCCACCCCGTCCGGCGTTCGTCTTTTAGCTCCAGTGCCTCGAGCAGAGCGTCGATCTCGTCGGTCATTACGTCCCATCACGGGCCAGCGCCGATTGAAAACGTCGATCGTCGGGTACCCCGTCGGATTCGGGTGTCGGAGACCGCGCCGCTCCCGCTGAACAACAAAGTAAAAGGTCGCCCGTGGCGACGTGGCGAGTATGTTTGGAGGAGGCGGCGGCGGACTCAATCCGCGCAAGATGGAACAGATGATGGAGCAGATGGGCATCGACGTCGAGGACATCGACGCCGAGGAAGTCATCATTCGGACCGACGAGTTCGACCTCGTGTTCGACGACGCCGAGGTCACCAAGATGGACGCCCGCGGGCAGGAGACCTATCAGGTCATCGGCTCGCCCGAAGAGGTCGAGGCCGGCTCCGCCGGCGGAAGCGCTGGTGGTGCCGACGCCGGTAGCGATGCCGGCCCGTCGATCCCCGACGACGACGTCGAACTCGTCGCCACGCGAGCCGGCGTCAGCGAGGACGAGGCCCGCGAGGCACTCGAGGACAACGACGGCGACCTCGCCGCGGCGATCGAGACCCTCGAGTGACCCGCGTGAGCGGCTCAGACGGTACGGACGAAGACGCGTCCGATGCCGACAGCGACGGCGTGCCGGTCCTGCTCGTCCGCGGCGACCGCGAGTACCTCGTCCAACCCGGCGGCGAACAGGGGACCGACCTCGGCGTCCTCGAGGTCCCCGAGGATGTCGAGTCGGGCGACACCCTCGAGACGCATCTGGGCGACGAGTTTCAGGTACGCCGACTGCGCGGCCCGGATCTCTTTCATCACTTCGAACGGACGGGCGCACCGATGGTGCCCCGCGACATCGGCCTCGTAATCGGCGAGACGGGAATCGCTCGCGGCGACCGCGTCCTCGACGCCGGCACCGGAACGGGCGTGCTCGCGGCGATGATGGCACGGGCCGGCGCGTCGGTCGTGACCTACGAACAGGACGCCGACTTCGCCGACGTCGCCCGCGAGAACATGGCACTCGGCGGCGTCGAGGACGATGTCGACGTTCGAACCGGTGACGTGACCGAGGAAATCGACGCCCTCGAGTCCTCGTCGTTCGACGTGCTCACCCTCGATACGGCCGACGCGCCCGCGATGGTCGAGCACGCACCCGACCTGCTCGTCGACGGCGGCTTCGTCGCAGTCTACAGCCCGTTCATCGAGTCGACTCGAGAAGTCGCGGAGACGGCCCGCGAGGTGGGCTTGTCGGACGTGACGACTCGAGAGACGATCCAACGCGAGATGCAGTTCGACGAGCGCGGCTCGCGGCCGACGACTGCGCCCGTCGGTCACACCGGCTATCTGACGATCGCGCGCAACGAATAGGACGACTCTCTTCGATCGAGGCGTTGTTGCGCTCACGGAGACGCACCTCGACCCAGTCGTGCCGATTCAGTAATCCCTCGAGTGAGCCGTGGCCGGGAGCGGGCTCCGAGCATCGCGAGGAGCCCGCGACTCGGGGGAGGGCAGGCGGTTCACCGAGACTCACCGCGAGCGAGGCCAGAGGCCGAGCGAGCGGGCCGACGACTGACCCAGAAGCCGCGCGTTGCGCGGCTGGCGGGGAAGGAAGAGTGCTTTTGATCGAAACTGAGCGGGATCTTCGATCCCGCGAGGTCCAAAAGAGCGCGAAGCGCTCTTTTGAAGATTTTGCCGAGGGACATCGCGAGCGAGGCGCTGAGCGCCTCGCTCGCGATAGACCGCAGCGCAAAATTTCGCTAGTTGTCGTCCTCGCGCCACTTGTGCTCGCACTCGGTACAGATGAAGAAGCGCGTCTCGGACTCGTCGGCCGCGCGAATCTGTTGCATGTACCAGTGGGCGCGGTCGTTGCCACACTTGGGACAGCGGGCGTCGGTTTCGGGCAGCGAGGTCTCGCCGGAGGACTCGATGACCTCGCCGATCTCTTGGTCGTCGGTGATGACGTACTGGTCGGCGTCACCTTTCGGTTCCGTGTACCCGCAGCTACCGCACTCCCAGATCCCGTCCTCGGCTTTCATCATCGAACCGCATTCGTCGCAGAATTCCATCGTTGTCCGGGCTACGGGGGTCGAGCGACTTAAGGGACCCGTTTAGGATCGTTGACCGGTCGCGCTCCGACCGTCGCGGGGCGCTTATCCCTCGCCCTCCGACTGGTACGGCTCGCCGACGGCTTCCCGCGGGAGGACGTTGTGCAGTTCCGACTCGAGGTCCTCGACCGACTCGAAGCGGTCGCTCCCGCTCTGTTCGATGAGCGCCCCCAGATTTCGCTCGCCGTCGGCGAGGAGGAGCGTGGTGGCTCCGAGTTCGGTCGCCGCCCGCTCGTTCGTGACGGGGTACTCGAGGTCCGCGAGGACGCTTTCGACGCGGCTGAGTTTGACATCGGTCATGGCCGAACGAACGCGGGCGACGGGCTTGTAGCTCCGCCCCGCTGGGGCGGACTCTCAGGTGTGTTAACATTTCGATTCGAAACTATAATCGGACGCGGTCACGCAGGGAAAGTCGATGCGGAGACTCGTGGATCGGATTATCGCGCCCTTCGCCGTGGATCGGCGGGTGCTCGCGCTGGCGGGTGCCCGGATGGCGGACGGGATCGGGAACTCGTTTCTGATCATCGTGATCCCGTTGTACGTGAGCAGCGGCGTGGTGAGCGGAACGGCGTTCGGCCTCGGGGAGTCGATGATCATCGGACTGATACTCTCGCTCTTTGGCTTTCTCAACAGCAGTTTTCAGCCGTTTACCGGCCGCCTGTCCGACCGAATGGGTCGGCGAAAGCCGTTCATTCTGGTCGGTCTCGCCGGCCTCGCGCTGACGAACCTCGCCTACGTCTTCGCGGAGACGTACGTCTCACTGCTCGCCATCCGCGGGTTGCAGGGTGTCAGCGTGTCCTTCATAATCCCGGCCTCGATCGCGCTGGTGAACGAACTCGCGACGACCGGCAATCGCGGCGGGAACATGGGCGTCTACAACACGTTCCGACTGGTCGGCTTCGGTGCCGGCCCGGCGATGGCCGGCGCGGTCGTCAGCCTCGGCCCGTACACGCTCCCGGTCGGAGTGACGATTTCCGGGTTCGACGCCGCCTTCTACACCGCGGCGATCACTGCCACGATCAGCTACGTGCTCGTGACCATCCTGGTCTCCGATTCCGACTCGGCGGCCGCAAACGCCGGCGCTGACCTCTCGATTCCGATCCTCGATCGGTCGGGGCCCAACCTGCTCGATCCGATCTTCACGCTCGGCGTCGCGTCGTTTTTCATGGCGACCGCGATCGCGCTCTTTTCGACCATCCAGCCGCAGGTCAACGCCCGCCTCGAGCAGGGCGCGACGTGGTTCGGCCTGCAGTTCGCGGCCTTCATCATCGCGCAGGTCGTGCTCCAGACGCCGATCGGGCGGGCCTGCGACCGGTACGGCCGGCGACCGTTCATCGTCACCGGAATGGTGTTGCTGATCCCGACGACGCTCGCGCAGGGATTTCTGTTCTCCTCCGTGCTGATGTTCGTCGCTCGACTGTTCCAGGGCGTCGCCGCCGCGATGGTGTTCGCGCCGTCGCTGGCGCTCGCGGGCGACCTCGCCGGCGAGGGCGAATCCGGCTCGAAACTGTCGGTGCTCACGATGGCCTTCGGCTACGGGATCGCCGCCGGGCCGCTGTCCTCGGGCGCGCTGATCAGGTTCGGCTTCGGAGCCCCCTTCGTCTTCGGGACCGCGCTCGCGACGCTCGGACTGATTCTGGTGTATACGCAGGTCGAGGAGACGCTCGAGGCGACGGCCCCGGTGCCGGTCGTCGGGAGCGATTGACGCCGAAACGATTGCTCGAGCGGGTCTATTCGACTCTCGCTCGCCGGTCGGCCCTCGGCAGACGGACCGTCAGTCGGGGTTCGAATCGCTCGACGAGACGTTCCGCGGAACTAGCGGGACGCAACGCAAAAGTACCGGATACGCATACGGTTCTACGATGACGCTCTCGGAGGAGGCCACGGACCGGTTGGCGGACGTAGTGGAGCTACAGCCGACGAAAAATTCCGAGTTACAGGACCGGTGGGGGATGGAAAGCGGCAGCGAGGTCCACCAGTACCTCGAGAACGAACTCGGGGACTACTACTTTCGGGACGACAACAGCCTGATCCGGGCGACCGCGGAGGCGGCCGATCTGGTCGACGTCGAGCCGGGAATCGAGAGCGACCCCGAGGACGACGGCGTTCCCTCGAAGATCCGGGTTCCCGAGTTACAGGCCCGGATCGTCGCGGTGCTCGCCGGACCCGAGGAGCGTTCCGAGAGCGTGGTGTCGGTGCTCCACAGCCTCCGGGAGGAGTACGATATCGACCCGGAGGCCGAGGACGTCCGGTCGGGACTGCAGAGCCTGCGCCGCAAGGGCGTCGTCGAGGTCGAGTACCGGACCGTGCCGACGTTCCGACTGACCGTGGAGCGCGACGACCTCGAGGTCTCCGTTTCCGACTCCGACTGAAACTGACCGTGGAGCGCGACGACCGGGCTACAGCCCCGGTCGCCGTCGCCGGCGGCGCTCCTCGAGAATCCGCTGCGATCGTTTTCCGGGCCCGCCCTCGATCGGCCAGCCGCGGGTACGCCAGACCGGTGGCTCGGGTTCGAAGTCGGCACAGGAACCCGAACACTCGGCGGCCGTCTGGCAGCGGCCCTTGGCGGCGCAGTACGGCAGCGCCTGCTGCGGGTCTCGAGCGCGCAGTTGGAAGTGCCGGCAGTCGGGGCGCATCGTGTCGACGAACGAACGCCAGCCGCGCTCGTAGGCCCGTTCGGCGATCGCGAGCCGTTTCTCGGCCTTCGTTTCCGGATCGACATATTCGACCCGGGCGGCGGAGCCGTCCCGTTTCCCGCCGTCGGGCCGCTCGAGGATGCGGGTGCCGGGCTCGTCGACCGTGAGCGAGCGCGGGTACCACGAGACGTCGGCCGTCAGCGTCTCCGGCTCGAGCGCGAGGATGCCCGCCGCGACCGGCAGGTCCTCGAAGAGCGCGGGGTCGACGCGTGTGCCCGTCTCCTCGGTCGCGACCCAGACCTCGTCGGCCAGCCCCATCGCGACGTCGTACTCGAGTTGCGAGGCGAGCGCGCGGGCGGCGCTGGCGTCGAGGTCCGGTTTGTTCTCGATGGCGACGATCCGCTCGACCCAGTCGGGATAGACCCACTTGCGACGGATCTCGATGCGATTGCCGTTCTTTCTGATCTCGAGGATTCCGCGGTCGGCGGCGCGGTGGATCGCCTCGCGGACGTAGCGCCACGGGTAGCCGGGATGGGGCAGTGTGTCGCGGTAGTAGGTCCACTCCGCCGGGGCGTTCCGGACGACGTGGAGCAGATCGCTATCGAGGCGCTCGGCACCGAAGTTCGCCCGCTGCCGGAAGGCCTCGGGGTCGCACTCGAGGACGATGGTGTCCCAGCGGCGGCGCTTGGTGCCGAGTTGGCGGGCGACGACGATCGCGGTGCCGTCGCTTTCGGATTCCGCTCCCGGCGGCCACGCGAGCTCGGCCCAGCGGCAGGTCCGGAGCTCGAATCCGAACTCGGCGGTATGAGAGGGCACACAGGGGATTTGAGCCACGAGCGCAAAAGCGCTACTCGATCGATCGACGGCCGCGGCTCGTGATCGACGGCAGCACCGCTCCCAACCCGCTATCGGGGCCGAACCGTGATCCCATCCGATTGTAACGTCGTCACTCCACGCAGTGGGAGTTATCCGACGGCGACGGCCGACGTGCGTCGCTTACTCTTCGTCCTCCTCCTCGAGTTCGTCGAGAAATTCGTGGGCGTCCTCGAGGATCTCTCGAGGGCCGTCCTGCGTGACGGTGTTGACCGCCTGTTCGTAATCGCGCCACTGGAGGTCGCGATGTTCGTTCGATAGTTCCGCGCTCGCCTCGAAGGACTTCGCGACGAACAGGTGGACGGTCTTGTGGATCGTCTTGCCGTTTGCCTCGAAGACGTAGTCGTAGTCCTTCCGAAAGCCGTCGAGTAGTCGGAACTGTTCGATACCTGCCTCTTCCGTTACTTCGCGGATCGCCGTCTGTTGTAGCTCTTCATCTCCTTCGACACCGCCCTTGGGGAACTCCCAATCGCCTGGGCGGCTCTTGAGTAGAAGATACTCGCGCCGGCCCCGCGTATCGCGGAAGAGGATCGCGCCTGCGCTCGTAGCTTCGACTGCCATTAACTGGGCTAACAGGTGCGACGTTAAGAGAATATCGGACTGTTCGTCCAACGGACACTGATTCCGGACCCGATTTTCACGACGACGACGGCCGATCGACTGCAGTCGGTCACCGCTCGCGCCGGTGATCGGTGCGTCTCAGCAAGTTTTTACGCGCCGCCCGACGACGTATGCGACAGTACCAGCCATGACCTTCGTCACCCGTCTCACCCTCCAGAGCGGCGATCGCGCCGCGCTCGATGGTATCGTCGAGGACATCAAAGCCAACGCGGAACGAAAGGGCGCAGCGCTGAAAGGCCCCCACTCCCATCCGCCCGAGAAGCACTCGGTCCCCCAGCGCTGTCGGCTCCACGCCGACGACGACCGGCAGTTCTCCTCGTGGGAGTACACCGTCTTCACCCGCGAACTCGAGATTCACGGCCACGACAGCCTCGCGCGCAACATCGCCTCGCAGAGTTTTCCGGACTCGGTCCACATCGAGGCCGAGGTCGAACAGATCCACGGCGCGGGCCGCGGGAACTGAGCGAGCGTCGTCCGACACAGACGGGCCTGCTCCGTCTCGACGTGTGACCGTCGGGAGCACTTTTTACCGTTCCCGATGAGGTCGACATATGACCGCGGACGACCTCGTTTCACTGCGTCGAGACCTCCACCGAAAACCCGAGCCCGCGTGGCGGGAGTTCTACACCACTGCGCGCATCGTCGACGAACTCGAGTCCCGACTGGGCGACGACCTCGACGGACTCCACGTCGGGCCCGAGGCCATCGCGGGCGATCACCGGATGGCGGTCCCCGACGACCCAGAGCTCACCCACTGGTACGAACGGGCGCGGGACGCCGGCGTCGACCCGGACGTGCTCGAGCGACTCGAGGGCGGGTACACGGGCGCGGTCGCCGTCCTCGAGCGCGGCGATGGGCCGACGGTCGGCCTGCGCGTCGACATCGACGCGCTCCCCCGGCGGGAGTCCGACGACCCGACCCACGCGCCTACCGCGGCGGGCTTTCGCTCCGAACACGAGGGGGCGATGCACGCCTGCGGCCACGACGCCCACGCGACGATCGGCGTCGGCGTCGCGGAGCGGATCGCCGCTAGCGACGACTTTTCTGGGACGCTGAAAGTATTCTTCCAGCCCGCCGAGGAGGTCGTCGGCGGCGGGAAGTCGATGGCCGAAAGCGAGCACATACAGGATATCGATGCTCTGCTCGCGGTCCACATCGGGCTCGATCACCCGACCGGCGAAATCGTCGCCGGCATCGACGGCTTTCTCGCAGTCTCACACCTCGAGGCGGAGTTTACCGGCGAGTCGGCACACGCGGGTGGTCACCCCGAACAGGGGCGCAACGCCGTCCAAGCGATGGCGACGGCGGTGCAGAACCTCTACGGCATTCCCCGGCACAACGACGGCAAAACTCGGGTCAACGCGGGGGTCGTCGAGGGCGGCAGCGCCGCGAACGTCATCCCGGACGAGGCCAGAATCGTCGCCGAAGTCCGCGGCGAGACGACCGACCTCATGGAGTACATGAAGGGCCGAACCCGGCAGGTCCTCCGGAGCGCCGCCCGGATGCACGACTGCGAGGTCGACATCGAGACCGGCGCGGAGGCACCGAGCGCGACCAGCGACGGCGAACTCGTGTCGATCGTCGCCGACGTTGCAGGCGACACGACGGGCGTCGATCGGGTCCTCGAGCGCGACGAACTCGGCGGCAGCGAGGACGCGACGTTCTTGATGCGAGCGGTACAGGAACACGGCGGCACGGCCTGCTACGTCGGCGTCGGCACCGACCACCCCGGCGGCCACCACACCGCGACGTTCGACGTCGACGAAGACAGTATCGGACACGGAATCGACGTGCTCGCGGGCGCGATCGAGCGTCTCGGGGACGAGAGCGTCTGAGTGGACCCGAATCGCCGGAACGGTACTCGCTGGGCTCCGTCGACTCGAAACGGTGGAATCGGACGGGGCAAGTACCGTGACAGTGAGTCGGAACCTTATTCCATACTCGATAGCTGGGAACAGTACAGACAGACGGCTCGATCGGGAAATCCGATCGAACCGTCGACGAGAGCCGACGAACGACCCCTCGTGCGACCGATGACTACTCTCCGTACTTACCTCGGACTCTGGATCCGAACGCTCGTCGCCGGCGTCGTCCTGACCGGAGCGTTGCTTCTCCTCCTCGCTGCCGAGTTCCTGCTCGTGTTCGTCCTGACGGGTCTGCCGTACGTCGTCGTGCTGAGCGGGAGCTTCCTACTCTTGGGGTTCCCGTCGATCGCATTCCTCGTCGGCCTCGGGTGTTACGTCGGACTGCTGGTCGGCTGGTATCACGTGACGAACTCCACACCTGCCTCGAGACGTCGAAAGATCGTCGGGCCGATCCGTCAACGGGCTGGTTCCCGAGTCGGTATCCTCGCGCTCTTCGGGTCGCTCGCACTCGTCGTCGGCAGCGTCTGGCTCGCCGGGCAGACGACCGCCGGCGGGGCCGTTCTCGTCGTTCCGGTCGCCGTGACACTGTTCGTTGTCGGGCGGCACCTCGTTCACACCGTGGGGACCGAACTGTCCGGCGACGTCGCAGCGCTTCGAACGCTGGACGACTCGATACCCCTCTCGGACGACGCCGACCGCAATCCGGAACTCGAGGAGATCCGCCGCCGCGTTGCGCGCCTAGCACAGCAGGTCGGAATCCCCGCGCCGACCGTCGAAATCGCCGCGACCCGAACGCCGGCGGCGATGACGGTCGGATACCGCCCTGCTGAGTCGACGATCGTCCTCTCTCGCGGGCTGCTCGATGACGTGCTCGATCGCGAACTCGAGGCCGTCCTGGCACACGAACTCGCCCACGTCGCGAACCGCGACGCCGCCGTCATGTCGGCTCTGATGGTTCCGGCGTCGATGGCCGTAGAGTTCTGCGAGCGCTACGCCGGTGGCAGCCTCCTCGGATCGGTCGTGACCGTGTTGCAGGCGCTCTCGCGATGGTCGATCGCCCTCGTCGCGCGCTACCGCGAGTACGTCGCCGACGACGGTGCCGTCGCGATCACTGGCGACCCCGCCGCCCTCGCGAGCGCCCTCGAGACGCTCGATCGATCGGTCGAGCGCCGACCCGCGAGCGACCTGCGTCAGCACCGCACCGCGGCCGCGTTCTCGATCGTGCCCCCGCCGTGGGAGGAACACCGCTTTTTCGACCGCACGCGACGGGTTATCACTCGGACGCTGTTCGGCACCCACCCGCCGACCGAAAAGCGGATCGAACGACTTCGCGCACGATCGTGAGAGAACCGACACCTTCGCGATGCTCTGGCCGGGAGCGGGCTTCGAGCACTGCGAGAAGTCCGCGACTCGGGGGAGGGCAGGCCGTCACCCGGTACCGACCGCGAGCGAACCCGAAGGGTGAGCGAGCGGGCCGACGACTGACCCAGAAGCCGCGCGACGCGCGGCTGGCGGGGAAGGAGGAGTGCTTTTGATCGAAATTTTGCCGAGCGTCGGCGAGACGTGCGCCAGCGATGCTGGCGTCGTCTCGCCAGAGCGCAGAGCAAAATTTCGTTGTTAGTACTTGGGGTCCGCTCCAGTCGTCTCGTAGACCTTCTCCATGAGGTCGTCGCGGCGGGCCTGCCAGCCGGCGAGTCCCTCGGGGCTGGTCGGGTAGTTCTCGTAGTGGGCGAGGAGTTCGTCGGCGCGGCGCTTGGTCTGGTAGAGGTTCCAGATGGTGCCCCAGTGGCCGCGGCTCTTGATCAGGGACTCGAGTTTGAGTTTGAGCCCGATATCCGTACTGCCGGAGTAGAGGGCTTCGGCGAGCTTGTCGCCGGGCATCGCGGCGAGCAGGCCCATCAGGTCGTCGACGTCGACGGCCGTCGAGAGGATGTTGTAGACGTCCAGCGCGGCGTAGCGCGCGCCGAAGTGGTCCATCACCTTCTCGTTGTACTCCCAGAGGGTGTCCTCGCTGAAGTCGCCGGTCTCGAGGGCCTCGATGGCTCGCTCGGCGGCGTACTTGCCGCCGTAGGCAGCGCCGGCGATGCCGCCGCCGGTCGTGGGGTTGACGTGGCCCGCGGCGTCGCCGATGGCCATGTAGCCCGGATGCACGGCGGAGTCGTAGGGCCGCCGGGTGGGCAGCGCCGCGCCGAGTTTGTCCTCGACCTCGGCACCGTCGAACTCGGGTCGGTTCTCGAGGTCGCGTTTGAGGTCGTCGACCAGTTGCATGGGTTCCTCGGTCATCTGGAAGCCCAGCCCGGCGTTGATCTCGGTGTCGGTCCGCGGGAAGTACCACAGATAGCCCGCGGCGCGCTCGGTCGGCTTGAAGACGAGCGCGTCGTCCCACTCGACGGGTTCGTCGACGCGAACGATCTCGCGGTAGGCCGAACAGAAGTGGCTGTAGTCGACGTTGGTGTCGAACGTCGACTCCGAGAAGTCGACGTTGTCCTGCAGAACCGAGAGCGAACCCGCCGCGTCGATGACGATATCGGCCTCGTACTCGAGGGGGTCGCCCTTCCGGATGGCTTCGACGCCCGTGACGCGGCCGTCGTCGTTCTGGACGACGTTTTTCACGACGGTATCGTAGTGGAAGTCGACGCCGGCGTCGCCCGCGCCGTCGATGATCCGCCGGCCGTACTCCCAGCGGTCGATGACGGCGAGTTCGCCGGGGACCGGAATCTCGAGGACGGTGTCCTCTTGGGGGATTTCGAAGCGGCCGTGGTCGACGCCCGTGTTGGTAAAGGCCGGCTCGAGTTTCGACTTCGGAATCGCCTCGGGGAAGGCGTCGGCACCCTTCAGCGCGTCGCCACAGGCGATGTGGCCCGCCTCGTCCTCGTCTTTCCGCTCGAGGATGACGACGTCGTACCCCTCCTGCGCGATGGTCGCTGCGGCGTAGCACCCTGCGGTGCCCGCTCCGACGACGACCGCGTCCGGCGACTGCGTTCCCGTCGTCGTGGCGGCGGCCGACTGCTCCTGCGTACTCATACCAACAGTGTGGACACCGCGGTAAGAAAACGTTTTATAGTCGATTCGTCGGACTGTCAAGGGCGAAATCAGATGCCGGGGCCGGCCGAGGAGTCGCCCGACGGACCGCGACGCCGTCTCGCGGAACCGGCGCACTGATTTCCCGCGGGTAGATAAAGAGTTTTAGTGAGGTCTTCCGTACCGGGCCGTATGACTGAGTACACCATCGAGTTCGTCGGGACGGGTGAGACCATCACCTGTACCGACAAGGAGACGATCCTGAGCCGGTGTCTCGAGGAGGGAATCGCGCAGGAGTACTCCTGCCGAGTCGGGATGTGTCTGGCGTGTTCCGCCGAGATCGTCGAGGGCGAGGTCACCCAGCCCGCTGCGCGGGGGCTCACCGAGCAGGAGGCCGAAAACTACGCGCTGACCTGCATGGCGCGACCCCAATCCGATCTGAAACTCGATCGCGGCAAGTACCCGCCGAGCATCGAGGGCGACCTCGCAGACGGCGCGAACGACGGCGCAGTGGCGGACGACTGACCCGTCAGTCGGCAACTGCGCAGTTGTTCGGCCCCAGTTCGAGTTCGAAGGCCGTCTCCTCGTCGATAGCTTCGAGCCCGAGGTTGACGGCCACGATCCGTTCGTCGTTTGCCGGCCGCGGCGGGAGGTCGCTCGTGGTGTGCTCGACGAACTCGTTTTCGTCCATCGAGAGCGCTGCGAGTTGGTCGCGCAGGGTCTCGAGCCGTGCGATATAGGTCCCGTCTTCCCGCGGCTCGGCGGCGTCGCCGTAATGGCCCGGTGCGATCGTCGTGTCGCCCGGCTGCTCGCAGATCCGATGTTGGAGCGTCTCGTACAATCGCCGCGCAGCCGCGGCCGCGTCCTCGGTACCGGGCTCGAGGTCCGGCCGGCCGACACCCTCGAGAAACAGCGTGTCGCCGGTGAACAGGAGCGGGTCGTCGCCGCCCTCGAGGCGAAGCGAGACGGATTCGGTCGTGTGACCCGGCGTCGCCACGGCGGTCAGCGTCGCGTCGCCGATTCGGATCTCGTCCCCGTTGGCGACGGTCGTGGCGTCGAACGCGAGCCCGCGGTCGCGAGCGCCGTCGGGGACGATTGCCTCCGCGTCGGCCCGCGACACGAGGTCGCGGACGCCGCTGACGTGGTCGGCGTGGACGTGGGTGTCGACGGCGTACTCGATCGTCGCGTCGCGGTCGGCAGCGTCAGCCTCGTACCGGTCCGCAAACGCCCGCAGCGGGTCGATCACGGCCGCCTCGCCGCCGCTGACGACGAGATAGGCGAGACAGCCGCTCGAGGGACGGTCGTACTGCAGGACCGTCGCGGGCGCGTCGACCTCGAGTTCGCGGGCCGTGTACAGGTCGGCCCACGCGTCCATGCCGCCGGCGAGGTTCCGCGCCTCGACACCCGCATCTCGAAGGAGTCCGACGGCGTGGCCGCTCGCTTCGCCGCGGCCGCAGACCGCGACGATCGGTTCCTCGAGGTCGGCGACGAGGTCGGTCACGTCGCCGGTGGCCTCGGCTTGAACGAACTTCATGTGGGGGATTTGGACGGCGTCGATCCCCTCGCCCTCGAGGTGCCAGCGCTCGAACTCGTCGCGGTTGCGAACGTCGAGGACGGTCGCGCGATCGCGGGACCGCAGCAATTCGGCCAGCGTCTCGGGAGCGATCGAGGACGGGTCGTCGGCCGGATCGGCGGGGTCGCTCCGGTCGGTCATGTCCGTCGGTACGCGCTCGAGGCGGGTAACGGTCGCGGGCGGGCGAACCGCCACCAACGTTCAACACGCTCCGCGGTGTCGACTCGGTATGGACGCCGCCGAATTCCAGGATTCGGTCGCGGGATCGATGGCCGTCGAACTCGAGCGGCTCGGGTCGTCGAAACTGCTCGTCGCGCTCACCGACGCGGACCTCGCCGAAGCGACCGTCCTCCGAATCGCCGCAGAGAGCGAACGGGCGGCGATGGAGACGTTCGAGGCGTGGGCCGACGACGAGGGCCACGAAGACGCGCGGCAGCTCTTCGATGACTATCACGAGCAGGAACGGGATCACTACGATCGGATCGCGGCCGACCTCGAGGACGAATCGGCGGTCGACGCCGGCGACATCGGACCGATGCACGAACACCTCCGATCGCTGGAGACGACGGCGGCTCGGCTCGGCGGGCTGGTCGGACGAGCGCTGATCGGCGATCGAATCCACCTGCAGCTCGTGAACTTCTTCGTCAACGAGGGCGACGAGAAACGCGCCGACCGGTTCCGAGAGTTGCGGACCGAAACGGCCGCGCAGGGTGACCGGGCGGCCACGTTGCTCGAGGAGGTCTGTACCGAGGACGACGACTGGGAGCGAGCGCGGACGGCGGCCGCGGACGCGATCACCGCGGCCTACGAGGCCTACGCCGATTCGTTGGACGACCTCGGTCTCGATCCGAAGCCGATCTGTTGAGCGGTGAGCACTGAGCGCGGAGAGCGGTTCGAAATCGTCGACTCGGAATCGGAACGAATCCGGAAGGCCGGGCGCTGCCGTCGGTTCGCGGAGAGAAACAACTGCGTGGACTCGAATCGCGACGCAGGTCGGCCGGTAGTTCGATTACTCGACGAAGTCGATGTCTTCGCCTTGAGCGGGCGCTTCGGGCTGGACGGCGTCTTCGCCGTCGGGCCGGCCGTAGATCTGTGGCGATTCGACGCCGGTGACGACGATCATCGTCCGCATGCTGCCCTCGAGGCTCTCGTCGATCGAGGTCCCCCAGATGATGCGGGCGTCGGGGTCGATCCGGTCGTAGATCTCCTCGACGACGCCTTCGGCCTCCTCGATGGCCATGTCGTTGCCGCCGGTGACGTTGACCAGCGCGGAACTCGCGCCGGAGATGTCGACGTCGAGCAGCGGCGAGCGCAGCGCGGTCTTGACCGAATCTTCGGCTTTCGCCTCGGAGTCGGACTCGCCGAGGCCGATCATGGCGACACCGCCCCGTTCCATGACGGTGCGAACGTCGGCGAAGTCCAGATTGACGAGGCCGGGTTTCGTGATGAGTTCCGTGATGCCCTTGACCGAGCGCATCAACACCTCGTCGCTGACCTTGAACGCCTGCCGGACGGGGAGTTTGCCGACCGAGTCGAGCAGTCGGTCGTTGGGGACGACGATCACGGTATCAGAGACGTCGCGCAGGCGCTCGAGACCGGCCTCGGCGTTGGTCCGCCGAACCTCGCCCTCCGCGGTAAAGGGCGTCGTGACGATCGAAATCGTGAGCGCGCCGGCCTCGCGGGCGGCCTTCGCGACGACCGGTGCGGACCCGGTCCCGGTGCCGCCGCCGAGGCCGGCCGTGACGAAGACCATGTCGGAGCCGTCGATGGCGTCGTAGATGTCCTGTTGACTCTCGAGGGCGGCTTCCTCGCCGACTTGGGGCAGGGAGCCGGCCCCGCGGCCGCCGGTCTTCTCCTCGCCCATGAGGATCTTGGTGTCGGCGTCGATCTCCACGAGGTGCTGGACATCGGTGTTGGCGGCGACGAGTTTCGCGCCGTGGATGCCCTCCTCGTGCATTCGGTTGATCGTGTTCCCGCCGGCACCGCCGCAGCCGACGACCGTGATATCGGTCTGGAGATCCTGTAGAACGTCTTCCAGTTCGTCGTCGGTCATCGTCCCGGTCTGTCGGCCGTCTGATCCGTTCGTGCCGGCCGACTGCCCGCCCTGTGGCGCGTCGGCGGGGTCCGCGGCCTCCCCGTCCTCGGCCTCGTCGATTGCGTCGTCGATTAGAGAGTCCATTCTTGGCCCTGTCTAAAAGATGGAGCATAATTACCTTTCCCCTACACGTCAGCCGTCTGTCTGACACGTTAATAGACTCTTATGTGTCTGGACAGAAATATATCGGATCCTCCGGACGCGGAGGCGTAAGCGGTACTTACTGTCGATCCGCGAGCCGATCAGATCGGAAACCGACGCGTTCGCTCGGTCCGAACCCTCTCGGGATTGACCGTTTCCCCGTCGACGGTGACCGATTCGCCGTCGGCGAGCGCGCCGAACTTCGGCCCCTCCGGCACGCCGACCTGCCGCGCCAATCTGGGGTCGAACGCCGTCTCTTCGGCGACGACAGCGTCGTCTTCGACCGTCACCGCGTCGTACTTTTCCTCGAGCACGCCGGCCAGTTCTTCGATCATCGACTCGAGCGGATCGCTCGAGGGGTCCTCGCGCTCGGATTTACCTTCGGAATCAGTCTCGGCAGTTTCGGATTCGCTCTCGGGAACCGCCGCCCGCGATCCGACGCGACTCCCGCCGTTGTCGGTCGTGAAGGCGATGGTCTCGGCCTCGACGATCGCTCGGACGCGGTCGGGATCGATCCCCTGTGCGGTACTGACGAGGTCGACCGGGAGATCGACGACGGCGAACGGGTCCGCGAGTCGGTCGCCGAAGCGGACGCCGTCGTCGACGGCTCCCAGATCGGACTCGACCGCATCGACCAACTCGAGCGGCCGGTCGTCGACCTCGCGCAGCCACGTCTCGCTGACGATCCGGCAGTCCATCGACTCGAGGGTCTCCTCGAGAACCGGCCACTCGCCGTCGAGCAGCGCGATCTCCGCCTCGCTGGCGTCGAAGGCGCGCTCGAGGACGCCGCGGTGGGCCGTCGGGTGGTCCATCGCCTCGAGGGCCCAGTCGGCCGCGACGTGGCCGACCGCCCACGACGTCTTCCGAACGATTCGCTCGAATCGCGGGGCGTAGTGGTTGCCGCCGAAGCCGACGACCTGTCTCGATCGGTGGGGGTCAGCGTCTCGAAGCTCGAGGATTGCGCGAGCGACGGCGTCGGCACCGCCGGGGTCGTCCCACTGCTCGTCGCCGCTACCCAGCTCCGCGAACAGCGACGGACAGCCGACGTCGGTGGGGCCGTGGTGGGTGGCCTCCATGCCGACCTCGTACTCCTCGGGAGCGTACTCGTCGAACGCGGCCAGCAGGCGGGCGAGCGCATTCGGGGCCGCGTCGGCGACGGCGTCGGGCTCGCCGCCGAACTCGGCCGGGCCGAAGTTCCCCGTGAAGTGGCCCGTCAGCAGCGCGCCGGTGTCGCCGGAGTGGCGCGAGGCGAAGACGAGCAGGTCGGGATCGCAGTCGAAGGCGTCGGCGGGGCGCTCGAGGTCGATGTGGAGGTCGTCGAACGACCGGAGTTCGGCGTCCTCGAGTCGGTAGTAGGTCCCGCCGCCGTCGGCGTCGGGCCTGGAGTCGTCGGTCCGTTCCGTCCAGTCGGCGCACTCGCGGAGGCGGTCGCAGATATGCGTCGAGGCGCGGTCGGCGCGGCTCTCGACGATGGCGAGGGTCATACTCCTTGCTCGAGGGTTGAGACCGTTAACGTCGCCGGTTCGCGACGCGTCGACGCAGTCGACGCTAAAAAGCCGCGGCGCAAGCTACCAGTGGTTTTTCGGCCGTGGGAAGAGTGAACATGCCATGGTGGTTGGTGGCCGCAATGAGGGATAATCCGTGTGACCACGCGGCGTCGCCGGACGAGACGAGTCGCGCCGCAGAACGAAGCGACCGACAGATCGATTGCATCGATGTCAGCGAGCTGAGCGGCGTCATCAGCGACGCCGCCATCGCGCTGCTGGACGCCGGTGGACGCGTCACCGCGTGGAACGACGGTGCGTATCAACTCATGGGATACGACGAAGCGACGATCGGCGGCTCGCACTACCGGACGTGCTTTCCGGCGGACGCCCGCGAGTCCGGTCGGCCGGAGCGGATACTCGAGCGAGCGCGCGCGGACGGGAAAGCCGAGGACGACGGCTGGCGAGTCCGGAGCGACGGCAGCCGGTTCTGGGCCCACGAGGAAATTGCACCGATCCGCGAGGGCGGCGCGGTCGGAGGCGACGCGGCCGACGAAACCGACCTGCAGGGGTACGTCTGGTTCGTCCACGACCGCACCGAGGAGCGCGAGCGAAACCGACAGCTCCGCGAGGAGAAGGCGTTCACGGAGAGCGTCTTCGAGGCACAACCGGACATCGTCTACGCGTTCGATGCGGACGAGAACTACCTCGAGTGGAACGATCGGGCGCCGGAGGTGACGGGGTACACCGAGTCCGAGCTAGCCGAGATGCGCCCGCTCGAGTTCGTCGTCCCGGAACACCGCGAGCGGATCGACGAGGCGGTCCAGCGGGTCCTCGAGGAAGACGAGTACGTCGCCGTCGAAGCGGACCTCCTCACGAAAGACGGGCGTCGAATCCCCCACGAGTTCAACAGCGCCCGGATTACCGGCATCGACGGGAGCGTGCTGGGATTTACCGGGACCGCCCGCGACATCACCGACCGCAAGGCCCGCGAGCGGGAACTCCGCGAGGAGAAGGCGTTCACGGAGAGCGTCCTCGAGGCCCAGCCGGACATCCTCTACGCGTACGACCCGGAGGGGAACCTGATCGAGTGGAACGAGCAGTTCCAGCGCGTCACCGGCTACGAACCGGACGACCTCACCGGGATGCATCCGCTCAAATTCATCGCGCCGGAGGATCGGGATGGGATCGGCGATGCCATCGACCGAATCCTCGAGGAAGGCGAGCGCATCACGGCCGAAGGGCAGATCCTCACCGAAGACGGGCGTCGAATCCCCTACGAGTTCAACAGCGCCCGGATCACCGACGACGACGGGAGCGTGCTGGGGTTTACCGGCGTCGGTCGGGACATCACCGACCGCAAGGCCCGCGAGCGGGAACTCGAGCGCCTCGAGCGGCTCAACGCGATCGTTCGGACGATCGACGAGACGATGGTCGCGGCGGAGACCCGCGAGGAGATCGAAACGGCGATCGTCGAGGAGTTCGCGGCCGCGGACGTGTATCGGTTCGCGGTCATCGGGCGGGCCGACCCCGCGACGACGAGCGACGGCTACTCGTGGGAGCCCGCGGCCCGGGCGGGAATCGACGCGGCGACGGTCGAGGAGGTGCTTCCGTCGTTCGTCGACCCGCCGGCCGACGGGTCCGGTACGTCGCCGTTCGAGACGCGGACCGTCCAGTGCTACCGGCACCTCCACGAGAGCCCGATCGACGAGTGGCGAGCCGGCGCCGACGACCGGGGCTACGGCTCGGTCGCCGTCGTGCCGATCACTGCGAGCGATCGGTCCTTCGGCGCGCTCGTGATCGGTGCCGACGAACCGTCGGCCTTCGCCGACCGGGAGCGGGAGGTGCTCCAGGAGTTCGGCGGCACGATCGGCCACGCGATCAACGCGATGGCGGTCCGTCGCCTCCTCTACACGGACACCGTCGTCGAACTCGAGTTCGAGTCGACCGACCGCGGGGACGTCTGTATCGACCTCTCGCAGCGAGGCTCCTGTACCCTCTCGATCGATCACGTCCTGCCGCTGACCGACGAGGTGTTCGTCTACTACCTCACCGTCACCGACATCGATCCGGAGGAGGTTCGAAACGTCGCGCGGGATGACCCCGCGATCACGGAACTGCGCCGCATCGATGAGACCGAAGACGAAAGCTACTGGGAGGTCGTCGTCCGCAGTTCGACGATCACCGACCTGCTCGGGGAGTACGGCGCGCGGCTGCAGTCGAAGGTCGTCCGCGACGGCGTCGCGGAGTTCACGGTACAGGTGAGCCCCGACGTGAACCTGCGCGAACTCGTCGGCGCGGTCACGTCGGCCTACCCCGACACCCGGCTCGTCTCGAAGCGAACCGTCGACCGCCCGGTCGAGACGCGCGGCGACTTCCGGCGGACCGTCGAGTCGCTGCTGACCGAGAAACAGCGACTGGCGCTCGAGGCGGCCTACCACGGCGGCTACTTCGAGTGGCCGACTCGAAACAGCGACGCGAGCGAGATCGCGGATCGGCTCGGTATCGCTCGCCAGACGTTCCACCAGCATCTGCGAGTGGCCCAGGCGAAGCTTCTCTCGGCGTATTTCGGCGGGGACGAGTAACCACCACTCGGCGATACCAGAGCATGCTGGTACAGTTCTTTCCCCCGGCAACCGTCTCTAGCAAGCAATGAGTTCACCCCCGGACACCGAGACGACGACAACTGCGTTGGACATCCTCGCGGAGCCGCAGCGACGATACCTGCTCGCGACGCTGCTCGACCGCGAGGGCTCGTCCGCCGTCGTCGGGTCGACGGCGTCGGAACCGATGTCGATCGCCGCGCTCGCGACCGAGGTCGCGACCGTCGAACACGACTGTCCCATCGTCACCGACGACCAGTGCGAACGGGTTCACGTCTCGCTGGTTCACAAACACGTCCCGCGGCTGGTCGACACCGGCGTGCTGTGCGAGATCGCCGGTGAGGACGCGACGACGGTCGCGCTCACCGACCATCCGATTCTGGAAACCGAGTGGGTCCGGACGCTCCTCGACGACCCGACCGGCGACGCGTTCGCCGTCAGCGAGGCGACGCTGAACCGGACGCTCGCGGCACTTCGGAACCCGCGCAGCCGTGCCGTCTGCGCCGCGCTCGCGAGGCGTCGCGGAGCCGTCCCTGTCGCCGACCTCGCCGCGGCGGTCGTCGCACGGGAGGCGAGTGACGGAACCCGACTGGTC
Organism: Natrinema sp. LN54; assembly: GCF_052439245.1. Classification (NCBI taxonomy): domain Archaea; kingdom Methanobacteriati; phylum Methanobacteriota; class Halobacteria; order Halobacteriales; family Natrialbaceae; genus Natrinema; species Natrinema sp. LN54. The sequence continues at coordinate 161,659 of NZ_JBQVRP010000002.1, read as the reverse complement.
GACATCAGCGAGGCGGAGTGTCGGACGGTCACCGCGGCGCTCGCCCACGAGCACCTTCCCGCGCTTTCGGATGCCGGCCTCGTGGCGTACGACGATATCGCGAACGGTGTCGAACTGGCGACCGACGCGCCGCAGTGGCGGGTCGACTGGATCGCCGAGGGGCTGCTCGGGGAGGCCGCCGATCTCGTCCGGGCGGCATCGGAACGGCGGGCCAGCGCGGGCGAAACGGGGGCCGCGATCGAGGCGACGGCGACGCCGTCGACCGCGCCGGAAGCGGGCGAGAGCGGCGACGGAACGGGCGTCCGCACCGATACCTGCTGGACGCTCGAGGGGCGGACGAACGTCTTCGACAGGGGGCACGAAATCGCCGACGGTGCCGACGAGGAACTGTTCGTCATGGTCCCGAACGCCGAGATGATCCGACCGGCGTGTCTCGAGCGCTGGCGGGCGGCGGCCGACCGGGGCGTCGACGTCTACGTCGGATCGCGGTCGCCGCGGGTCCGCGACACCGTCCGGTCGGCGGTGCCGACCGCGACCGTCTGCAAGCCCCAGTTCGACTGGCTCAACTTCCCGATGGAGGCGACGTACCACGGGTACGTGGTCTTCGCCGATCGCGAGTCGGCCATGCTCGTGACGATCGACGACTCGAGGCCCGACGGGGAGCCGTGGATCGGCGCGATCACCGGCGACGGGCGGGCGAACGCGCTGGTCTCGGTCGTGTGCGAACAACTGGGACCGCGCCTCGATCGGCTGACGCCGACCGGCGACGCGCGCGACGGAAGGCCGCTGCCGATGTGACTCCAGCCGAAGCGACGCGTCGATTCGGTCGGTGGACCCGTCCGAGTCGACCTCAGGGTATCAGCAGGTAGATGAATCCGAGATAGCCGGCGATGAGGACCGCGCCGTCGATCCGGGTGAGCCGCCGGCCGTATCCCATCAGTCCGACCAGGAGGACGGTAAAGGCGACCATGATCGGGAGTTCGAACCGGAGCGTCGCGGGTTGGATCTCGATCGGGGTGATCAGGGCCACGATTCCCAACACGGCGAGGATGTTGTAGATGTTCGAGCCGACGACGTTGCCGACCGCGAACTCGGTCTCGCCGCGGACGGCCCCGACGACCGAGGCGGCCAGTTCCGGAAGCGACGTTCCGAGCGCGAGCACCGTCAGGCCGATAACGAGGTCCGAGACGCCGAGCGCCGACAGCAGCCCCGTCCCGCCGGCGACGAGCCACCGCGAGCCGACGACGAGCGTGACCAACCCGCCGACGACGAGCGCGATATCTCGGATCGAGACCCCGGCACCGGCATCGGGGTCGTCGGCCATCGGTGCGGGATCCGCGTTGACGTAATAGAGGAGGAAGGCCGTGAATCCCCCGAGGACGAGCAGGAAGATCGCTCCCTCGAGGCGGCCGATCCGGCCGTTCGCACCGAGTCCGACGAGGAGGATCGCGGCGAGTACCATCGTGGGGACGTGTCGGCGCATGACCCGGTCGGCGATCGGGAGCGGTTTGATCAGCGCGGCGGCCCCGAGCACCAGCCCGATGTTCGCGATGTTCGAGCCGACGACCGCACCCAGACCGATATCGGTCGAGACGTTCAACGCGCCGATCGTCGAGACGAACAGTTCCGGCGCGGTCGTCGCGAACGCGATCACCGTCACGCCGACGGTCGTCGCCCGAAGCCCGATCCCGAGCGCCAGCCGACCCGCGCCCGCGACCAGCAACTCGGCACCGCCGTACAGCGCGACGATCCCGCCGGCCAGCAAGAGGAGAAACAACGGGGTTCCGGAGAGCATGCGGCCGGCTACTCAGGACGCGGTGAAAAGCGACCCGAAACGGAACCGGTCCGCGCGACCACCCGTCGAGCCGATCGAGAGAGTACTCGGCGAACGGCGGGTCCGCCCGAAGCCAGACGGATTATAGTCCCGCCGCCTCGAGTGTCGAGCGAGATGGCTATGGACGTATACGGTCTGCTCGGCAACCCGGTCGGCCACTCGCTGTCGCCGCCGATGCACGAGGCAGCCTACGACGAACTCGGGCTCGAGGCGCGCTACGTGACCTTCGAGCCCGACGTGGACGACATCGAAGACGCCGTTCACGGAGCCGATGCGCTCGGCGTCGCGGGGCTGAACGTGACGATCCCGTTCAAGCAGGACGCCCTCGAGATCGTCGCGCCCGAGGATCTGGCGACACGGATCGGCGCGGTCAACACGATCGACTTCTCGGGGTCGGGGCCGCCGACGGGGTACAACACCGACGCCGTCGGCGCGTTGCGCGCGTTGCGCGATCACGACGTGGCAGTCGAAGATGCCCGGGCGGTCGTCGTCGGTGCTGGCGGCGCCGGCCGGGCGGTCGCCTTCGGCCTCGCGGACGCCGGCGCGACGGTCGCGATCGCCAATCGAACCGAGCCGACGGCCCACGAACTGGCCGACGAGGTGCCCCGCGCGACCGGCCACGGGCTCGGGGACCTCGAGAAACTTGTCGGAAACGCCGACATCCTGATCAACGCCACGAGCGTGGGGATGGAAGAGGACGCGACGCCGGTCCCCGCCGACGCGCTCCACGAGGAGCTGGCGGTTCTGGACGCGGTCTACCGGCCCCTCGAGACGCGGCTCCTGGCCGACGCGGCCGAGGCCGGGGCGACGACCGTCGACGGCGCGTGGATGCTGCTCTATCAGGGCGTCGAGGCCTTCGAGATCTGGACCGGTCGGGACGCGCCGGTCGCGGTGATGAACGAGGCGCTGCGCTCGCGGCTGTAAGCGAGCGGACACGATAGCTGTCCTCCCTGTCAGTATCAGGCGAATTTAAGTGTCGGAGCCGACTACATCGAGATAATGGCAATCCTCCAAAAGCTGAAGTCCCTGTTGGGGTTCGACGAGTCGGACTCGGAGCGGGGAGGCGCTCGAGAGGTCGGGGTAACGGTCGAACGGGAAGGGTCGACGGACGACGGGAGCGGCGTCGACGCGGATCGAAACGAATCGGCGACCGGCGGACGAACGACCGGAACCACAGAGCCGCCGCAGTCGGCCGCAACGGACTCGAGTGCGTCGAAATCGACCGAGCCGGAGCCGGAGACGGAATCGGCGGACGGTTCGGCCGAAACCGCCGAACCGGCGGAATCGATCGGCTCAAGCGCAGCCGAAACTCCGACGGCAGAGGAGACGCCGGACCAACCCGCAGAATCGTCTCCGGTCGAGGAGGCCGAACCCGACGTCGAACCGGCCGCGGACGCCGAGGCGGACGAGACTGAGACGGTCGCCGAGAGCGAGCCGGACGCCACAGCCGACACCGACGGAGACGTGGCCTCGAGCGATGCCGGCGCCGACGCTGACATCGACGCGACTGTCGACGAACCCGACGAGGAATCGGACGCCGGCACTGGGGCGGCCGAAGCGGCCGAGACCGAATCCGAGGAACCCGCGGAAACCGAGTCGGCCGAGACCGAAGCCGACGCCGAGACCGAGGAATCCAACGGGGAGTCCGTCGACGTGATCAAGGGAATCGGCCCGGCCTACGCCGACCGGCTCGCCGGGGCGGGCGTCGACACCGTCGGCGAACTCGCCGCCGCGGACGCCGCCGAACTGGCCGAACAGACCGACATCTCCGAGAAGCGCATTCAAGGCTGGATCGACCGCGCCGAAGTCCGATAATCGATCCGATCGTCGAACCCGCGTTCTCTCATCTCCGTTCTCTCTCTTCGACGCGATTTTCGCTCGTTCGTCCGCGCTGTTTTCACCCGTTGGCTAGCTCTCCCGTCGTCGGGGCCCGGAACCGCAAGCGAATTACTGGCCCGGTCCGTCTCGAGGCACATGAGCGATCCGCGCGTCGTGACGACGCTCGACTCGTTTCGCGCCGCCGCTCGCGACGGCGACGGTGCGTCGGCCGCGGACGAGGAGGAGTGCACGTCGGCGACACAGGCCGGACTCCGCGTTCCCGTCGAAGCCCGCGTGACCGTCGACGATCCGTTTCTCGCCTATCGGCGAGCACGCGACGGCGACGGGGGTGCCTTCCTCGAGACGACCGGCGGCCAGCCCGGCTGGGGCTACTTCGGCGTCGACCCCGTCGACCGGCTCACCGTCGGTGCCGACGCAGTCCCGCGGGCTCGAGACGGCGACCGGTCGCCGAGCCTCGCCGCGCTCCAGGGGCTGCTCGCGGGTGATCGGCTCGCACGCGGCGACTGCGACGTGCCCTATCCCTGCGGCGCCGTCGGCTGGCTCGCCTACGATATCGCCCGCGAACTCGAGTCGCTGCCCGACTCGGCCGTCGACGATCGGGGATTGCCCCGGCTCGAGGTCGCGGTCTACGACCGGCTCGTCGCGTGGGAGGAACCGACTGAAGGCGACGTGACGCTGCGGATTACGTCCTGTCCGCGGATTCCCGTCGGTGGTACCGACGGCGACCTCGAGGCGGCCTACGAGCGCGGCCGCGAGCGGGCGCTGGACCTCGCGCGGGCCGTCCGCGAGGGCGACAAGGGGATCGGCGAACCGCCGGTCTCGAGCCCGGAAGCGACCTTCGAGAGCGACTGCGGTCGCGAGGCATTCGCCGACCGCGTGCGCCGAGTCAAGGAGTACGTCCGCGACGGCGACACCTTTCAGGCGAACGTCTCGCAGCGGCTGGTCGCGCCCGCCGCGGTCCATCCCGTCGCCGCCTACGACGCCCTGCGGCGGGTCAATCCGGCCCCCTACTCCTGTCTGCTCGAGTTCCGGGCGGCCGATCTGGTGAGCGCGAGCCCCGAACTGCTGCTCGAGCGCGAGGGGGAGTCCGTCCGAACCGAACCCATCGCCGGCACGCGCCCGCGCGGAGACACGCCCGAAGAAGACGACGCGCTCGAGGCGGATCTGCTGACGGACGAAAAGGAACGCGCCGAGCACGCGATGTTGGTCGATCTCGAGCGCAACGACCTCGGGAAGGTCTGTACCTACGGCTCCGTCGACGTCGAGGAGTACCGCCGGATCGACCGCTACGCCGAGGTGATGCACCTCGTGTCGAACGTCACCGGCCGACTGCGACCAGACGCGACCCTCGCCGACGCCGTCGCGGCGACGTTCCCCGGCGGCACGATCACCGGCGCGCCGAAGCCGCGGACGATGGCGATCATCGACGAACTCGAGGCGACCCGTCGCGGCCCCTACACGGGTAGCGTCGGTATCTTCGGCTTCGACGGCCGAGCCACCCTCAATATCGTCATTCGGACGCTGGTCCGCCACGCCGACGAGTACCACCTGCGGGTCGGCGCGGGCATCGTCCACGACTCCGATCCCGATCGCGAGTACGACGAAACCCTCGACAAGGCCCGCGCGCTCATCGCGGCCGTCGACGACGCGCTCGGTCAGCGGGCCGATATGGGACTCGAGGCGGACGGCGAAGCGGACTCAAAGCGAGCCGACGGAGGTGAGACCGGTGACTGAGTCCGCACCCGAAACCCGAATCCTCGTCGTGGACAACTACGACTCGTTCGCGTACAATCTCGTCCAGTACGTGGGCGAGATCGCGGACGACGTGATCGTCCGGCGGAACGACGACATCGACGTCGCGGGCGTTCGCGACCTCGAGCCGACCGGGATCGTCGTCTCGCCGGGTCCCGGAACGCCACAGGAGGCGGGCATCTCGATGCCGCTGTTCGCCGAGACCGAGATCCCGATCCTCGGCGTTTGCCTCGGTCATCAGGCGCTGTGTGCGGCCAACGGCGCGCCGGTCGTCCACGCACCCGACGTCGTCCACGGGAAACCGTCGGCGATCACCCACGGCGGCGAGGGCCTGTTCGCCGGGCTCCCCGAGACGTTTCAGGTCGGTCGCTACCACTCGCTGTCGGTCCAGCGCGCGGACCTGCCGGAATCGCTCGCGGAGACCGCCCGAACGACGGACGAACGCGGCGTCCTGATGGCGGTCCGCCACCGCGAGAAGCCCCATCTCGGCGTGCAGTTCCACCCCGAGAGCATACTTACGCGGGCCCAGCCCGACGCGGCGACCGGATCGGATGGGGCGGACGGTACAGATGGTACGAACGGTACGGACGACGGCTCCGGCGACGACATCTCGCTCGAGCTCGGCAAGCGGCTGATCGAGAACTTCTGTCGGTTCGCCGCGGCGGCCGATCGGGGTGAAAACCGAGCATGAGCGACGAACTGCACTACCACGTCGACGGTGACCTCGTCCCCGCGAGCGACGCCACCGTCAGCGTCGACGACCGCGGCTTCCGGTACGGCGACGCCGCCTTCGAGACGCTCCGGGCCTACGGCGGGACCGTCTTCGCGTGGGACGACCACGCCGAGCGACTCGAGCGGACCTGCGAGTCCCTCTCGCTCGAGCACGGGCTGTCGGCCGCGGACCTGCGCTCGCGGATCGACGAGACGCTCGCGGCCAACGACCTCGCGGACGCCTACGTCCGCCTCTCGATCACGCGCGGGGTGCAGCCGGGCAAACTCACGCCCCAGCCCGTGGTCGATCCGACGGTCGTCGTCTACGTCAAGCCGCTTCCGCGCGGTGGTCTCGAGGGCAAGTCCGTCTGGGACGGCCCGGCGACGGTCCAGACGGTCGAAACGCGACGGGTCCCCGACGAGGCGATCCCGGCCGGGGCCAAGACGCACAACTACCTGAACGGAATCCTCGCTCGCGGAGACCTCGAGGGCGACGCGGACGAGGCGCTCATGTGCGATCTCGACGGCGCAATTGCGGAAGGGGCCACGAGCAACCTGTTTTTCGTCCGCAACGGGACGGTACACGCGCCGTCGACCGACGGCCCCGTGCTGCCGGGAATCACGCGGGGAATCGTCCTCGAGATGGCTCGTGACGCCGGGATCTCGGTCCGCGAAGGGCGGTACGAGCCGGCGGCCGTGCTCGAGGCCGATGAAGCGTTTCTCACGAATCGGACGTGGGAACTCCGGCCGATCGAGACGCTCGACGGGCACGCCATTGGCGGCGGGCCCGTGACTGACCGGCTGTCGCGCCTGTACGACGAACGCGTCGAGGAGTCGTGTTACCGGTAGAGCTGAGAACGATCACTGACTGCGTCAGCGCAGCCAGAATAGGGTGCTGCCGCCGCCAAGGTACGTCAACAGGAACGCGATCGTCGCGCGGTAGATCGACTGTGTGAGCAGGGTTCCGGCGATCAGATAGCCACACGTGAACAGGCCGGTGGCGACGGCCGATGCGGCGATCGTCCACAGGACGTCTCGCGACCACGACTGACCTCGAGGCCCGTACTCTTCGTGTGCGGAGGGAACGAGCACGCCGATCGTGACGAGCAGCAGAAAGCCGCCCGCGAACTCGTCCCAGTACCACGCGCTGCCCGTGCCGACCGCCATCGCGATCGGGACCGCCGTGAGAAGGACCGGCAGGGATCCGGAGCGGAGATCGTCGCGGAACCGGTCGCGAAGGGAGGGCTGAGTTGAGGACATCTATATCGAGTGAGATGACCGAGAGGATAAAAACCTATTCAGCGATTGAACGGTTTCGATTCCGATTCCGCGCCGTGTGGTTCGACGCGATAGCGACGGGCGACTCAGTCGTCGGACTCGGCGACCGAGGGACTCGCCTCGCCCGATTCGAGCGGTGACTCTAGTAGTTCGCGCTCGGTTCCCGTGAGCTCGAGCGCGAACTCGCTCCCGAACGCGCTCGCGGGCGTCTGGAAGCCGGCCGGCATCCCGTCGCTCTCGAGCACTCGCTCGGCGGCCGTCACCGCGGACTCGACCGTGAGCGCGTAGGGATTCGGCGTTCGGAGTCGGGCGCGGGCGCACCGGTCGCCGGTCTCGTCGCGGACCTCGCCCCAGACGACGGCGCTGCCGGTCGCCAACTGCTGTTCGTCCGGCCCGTTGAGGCGGGCATCGATCAGCCGCTTCAACAGCCCCTCGACGGGCCGGCTCTCGAGGAGCCACTCGAGGGAGTCGACGGCCGACAGGACGCTGGTCGCCCACGGCGGGGCGGCTGCGTAGACCTCGACCGACTCGATACCGGTGCTGTGGGCGGCGGTGACGACGTCGCCCCACGGGACCGTGACGGCGTGCTCGGGACCGTCGCCGAAGTCGACCTCGCGCGTTCGGAACGCGGTCGGGACCTGAATGAGTCGGCCGTTCCGCCGGACGACGCCGCCGCCGAGGTGCTCGACGAGCGTCCGGGCGGTGCCCCGCGAGATCCCCTCGCCGCCTTTGATCCCGAGCGCCAACCGGTCGGCGTCGGGGAGCTGTTCGGCGAGAAAGGCCGCCAGACAGTCCGAGGGAACGACGTCGAAGCCGACGCCGGGAAGCAGCGTGATCCCCGCCGCTCGAGCCGCGGGGTCGCGCTGGCGCAGACACTCGAACACCGGAAACTCGCCCGTGATATCCAGATAGTCCGTGTCCGTCTCGAGACAGGCCTCGACCAGCGGCTCGGCCGTCTCGACGAACGGCCCGGCGCAATTGAGAACGGCATCGAACGTCGCGAGATGGGAGGCGATGTCGGCCGACTCGAGGTCGAAGGTTCGGCCCTCGACGCCGAGTTCGTCGGCTCGGGCGGCGACGGCGCGGCCGTTCCGGCCGGCGAGAGCGGGCGAGCCGCCGCGAGCGACGGCCTCGCGTGCGATCAGCCGCCCCGTGTAGCCGTAGGAGCCGTAGATGAGAAGGGAGTCCATAGGCGGCGTTTGGCGGAGAGTGGGTTAAAACTCCGTCAGACATTTGCTCGCTCGTTGTCGTAACGTTCAGGGCGACCGACCCGTAACCGGAGGGTGATGCAGACAGGACGGATCACGGCGCTTTCGGACGTTCCCGACGACTCGACGTTTCTATTTCGCGTCGCCGACGAGGCCGGCGAGGAGCTGGAAGCGATCCTCGTCGCGGACGCGGCGACGGACGCAGACGGCGGCGAGTCGTCGCCCGACACTGACACGGACGAGGGAATCGCCTGCTGGCTGAACTACTGCCAGCATCTCACGCACATCAAACTCGACAAGGGGTCGGGCGCGCCGATGCGAGACGGCGAACTCGTCTGTGCGAACCACGGCGCGTACTTCGAGGCCGACTCCGGGCGCTGTACGTTCGGCCCCTGTGAGGGCGCGTACCTCACCGATCTCGAGGTCGCCGTGTCCGACGGCGACGTCTACCTGACCGACGAGGCCTACGAGTTCGTCGGGACCGGCCCGCTCGAGGGCGACGACCTCGATCGGACCTCGACCTCGAACGTGGAGTTCTAGACCGCGTCGGGCGCGACGAGGTCTCGCTCCTGATCGTACTCGAGCAGTCCGGCGTCGACGAGCCGCGGGAGGTGGTCGTGGTACAGGGAGAGATAGACCTCCTGGACCCGTTCGGCCGAGATGTTCGTCACGCTGTGGCCCGTCTCGCGAACGGCGACTTCCTCGGCCGCGTCCGGAAGCGTCAGTTCCTCGCCGTAGGTCTGCATGACCGCGAGCAACAGCCGACGGCGCTGGTCCGCGAGGAGTGCGAACGCGTCGTCGAGCGACTCGGCCGACGCGTCGGACTCGTCGTGCTCGTCGAGCCAGTCGAGTACCGTTCGGACGAACTCGACGCAGTCGCGCTCCGAGTGGGATTTGGAAGTCATGTGTTCGGTGGTCTCGAGTCGAACGGCCGCAGCGGAGAACGGAACGACATCGCGGCGGTTCGGCGGCCGCCGTTCGCTCGAGTGTTCGTGTCGGGTTCTCGCCTGCGCCCTAAATATTAGTATCGGATTGGTCCCGGAATTATCAGCAGTTGATTACAGTCCGGGAGTGGCGACTGTCAGTCGCGCTCACTCGATCGTGAACGTCGGCTCGTCGATCGACTCGCTCTTGCAGTCGGGACACCGCGAGGGGAGGTTCAGCAGGTCGTCGTAGTCGTCGAACCCGCAGTCACGACAGGTCGGCGGTGCGACGAGCAGCTGTTCGTCGGTCCCGTCGACCGACTGGGAGACGTGTTCGACGTGGCGGATCACCGCGTGTGGCGTGAGATCGAGCCGGGTGGCCAGTTCGCTCGGCGTCGCGGGTTCGGTGCGGAGGGAGTCGGCGAGTCGCTGTCGCGTCGTTTCGTCGGCCTCTCGCATACGTTGGCTCACGAGGGTCGTGCATTTATACTGTCGGCCGTCAGCCAGCGCGGCGAGAATCACTCTGTGGAGTCTCGCGTCGGCGACTCGAGCGTCACAGCAAACCGGTGAAAGGGCAAGTAACTTACCCGGTGCAGGTGAACATCGGGTCATGAAGGCCGTCGTCCTTGCAGGCGGGTACGCGACGCGAATGTGGCCGATTACCAAACACCGGCCCAAGATGTTCCTCCCGATCGGCGAGTCGACCGTCGTCGATCGCATCTTCGCCGAACTCGAGGCTGACGATCGGATCGAGGAGGTCTACGTCAGCACGAACGAGCGGTTCGCCCCCGACTTCGAGGCCCACCTCGCCGACAGCGACTTCGACAAGCCACAGCTCTCGATCGAGGAGACGACCGAAGAAGACGACAAGTTCGGCGTCGTCGGCGCGCTCGCACAGCTGATCGACCGCGAGGACGTCGACGACGACCTGTTGATCATCGCCGGCGACAACCTGATGAGCTTCGACGTCGCCGACTTCCTCGACTACTTTCAGGAGCGAGACGCGCCCACCCTCGCCGCCTACGACGTCGGCTCCCGCGAGAAGGCCAAGTCCTACGGGCTGGTCGAACTCGAGGGCGACCGCATCGTCGATTTTCAGGAGAAGCCGGACGATCCCAAGAGCACGCTCGTCTCCATCGCCTGCTACGCGTTCCCCCGCGAGTCGCTCGACCTCCTCCCGACCTACCTCGAGGACGGGAACAATCCCGACGAGCCGGGCTGGTTCGTTCAGTGGCTACAAAACCGCGAGACCACCTACGCCTACACGTTCGAGGGCGCGTGGTTCGACATCGGGACCCCCGAGAGCTACCTCGACGCCGTCGCGTGGCACCTAGACGGCGAATCGTTGGTCGCCGACTCGGCGACGCTCGAGGACACTACGATCGGCGAGAACGTCCACGTCATGGACGGCGTCACGCTCGAGGGCACCGACCTCGAGCACACGGTCATCTTCCCGGAGGCGACGGTCCAGAACGGCGACATCCGCCGCTCGATCATCGATCAGGGGACCCACATCGAGGAGTTGGACCTCGCCGGTGCGCTCATCGGGGCCCACACGACGATTACGAACGGCGCGGACCAGTAACGGGCTCGAGCGCGTTTCTACCCGTACAGCTATACGTCTCCCGTGTGACGTGTGCGGACAACGCGATGAGTTCCGACCAGACGGTCCGGGCGGTCCTCGAGCCGTACGCCGACGGGGTACCCGCTGGGGAACTCGCGGCCGACTGCCGCGAGTACCGGCGCTGGACCGGTGACGATCCCGTGTTGCTCCTCGCCGAGGCCGCGGCCTCGACGACCGGACGGGACTTTCTCGACGGCATCGTCCCGGCCGTGACCCGGTTTCACGAGACCGTCGTCGCGACCGGTTCCGTCGACTCGTTTGCGGACCTCGCCGCGCTCGACCGCGAGGACGAGGCGCTCGCGGCCGCCTTCGGTGCCGAGCGAAACCGACGCGTCCTGCTCGAGGCCGCTCGCGTCCTCGCAGCGCGGCCGGAAACCGCCGATTTAGACGCGCTGTTCGCGTGGGCGAGCGCGGCGGATCACTACCGATACGCCGAGGATCCCGTCGGCTCGATCGCCGGTGTCGGCCCCTCGAGTTTCCAGTACCTGCGCCAGCTCGCCGGCGTCGAGACGATCAGACCCGGACCGGCGGTCGCGGCCCTGATCGACGCCGTCGACGCCGAACTCGCGTCGTCGCCGCTCGACACGGCGACCGACTTGCGGACGATCGCGTCCGGCGAGTGGCTGTCGATCACGTCGCCGTATACGGCCCTCGAGATCGATCGCCTCGCGTGGTGGGCGGCGACGGACCCGGACGAACGCGAGGCGGTGGTCCGGAGGCACGGAACACCGATCGACGCGGCGGCCCGTTCGGACTCTGCGGACTCACGCGGTTAGCTCCCGCACTTCGGCGAGGCCGGTCTCCGCCTCCGCCTTCGTCGTCTCGAGCGGTTCGACGATTTCCGCGGGCAGGTTCATCCGATCGGCCAGCGTCAACAGCGTCTCGAGTTTCGTGATCTCGAGGCGTTCGATGCCCCGACCCAGTTCGGTCTCGACGAGGTCACCGAGCACCGGATCGGTCAGGTCGTCGACGATCTCCTCGCGGTCGGTCCGCAGCCCCTCGAGCGCCGGGTTCTCGACCGGTGCGGGTTCGGCCTCGATCCCCTCGAAGATGGGCTCGAGACGGGCGATCTGTTCGGTCGTCGCCTCGCTGTGGGCCATGAAGAACTCCTCGAGGTCCTCGTCGGTCGCGGCCTCGGCCAGCCCCGACTGGAGTTCCTCGAGTTCGCGCTCGATGTGGTAGAGTTCCCGCAGTTCTCGGACGAACAGGTCTCGATCGCTTTCGATCATAGCGGAGGCGTCGACGCACGAGCGCATAGCGGTTGGCCCGTCACTCGAAACGTCGCCCTCGAGCGCGGCAGCGAGCAGTCGCCGGAGTCGCCGTCACCAATCGTCGCAACGAGTCTCAGGGGAGATTCAACGTCATGTCCTCGGGCGCTGTTTCGACGGTGACGGTCACCGTTCGACCCTCCTGTGCGATTTCGGTGACAGCGGCGGTCTCCACAGTGAAGTCATCGGCCGCCGTCTCGAGGTCGGCGGCGTCGGCCGCGTCCTCGTCCGCGTATCGGATCACTCCACCGGTGATCAACCGATCGTCGGAGAGTCGCTGTGACGTGCCGACGCCGACGCGACGGTCGTTCCCACCGGTCCCCGCGTCGGGTTCGGTCGAGACGGTCCCGCTCACGACCGCGCCGGCCGGTAACTCCGCGACCAGCCGCGAGAATTCGTCGCTCTCGTCGACGAACCGATCGCCGTCGCCGTTGGCGGCGTCGATCGCCGACTCGAGGGCCGCTCGGGGACCGCGCTCCCGGCCGGTCGGATCGGTGGCGGCGACGAGATACTCGTCGGTCGCCGCGAACGCGAACCCGCCGGGAGCGCCGGTATAGATGTCGAACTCCCCATACCGCCCGTCGTCCTCGAGGCCGCGGTCGGCCGCGATCGTACTCCCGTCGAACTCGCCCGACAGAACGAACAGCCGGTCGACGGTGAGCGAGTAGGCTACGGACTCGATGTCGAACCGCTCGCCGAACACGTCTCGATAGGACTCCCGCATCGTGTCGGCTTTCACGAACGCGTCGTCCTCGAGGAGCCCGGCGACGTCCGTGTACCCGAACTGGACCTCGCCGACATCGCGGTCGGTCGGGTCGGACAGCCACTCGGTGTAGCTCGTGGGCCCACCGTCGGTCTCGGTTTCGGACTCGGTGTCGCCCGCCGTAGTATCGTTACAGCCGGCGAGGCTCGCGACGCCGCCGGCCGCTCCGAGTCCGACTCCTTGCCGAAGGAGATTCCGTCTCGAGATCATGAGTTGCTACTAGGCTAGTCGTCTTATAAAACACGTTCGGAGCATGACAGCTTTCGCGAGGCGGGTTCGACGCGATTCCCTTCGAACCGTCACTCTAGTCGCGCGTCGGTAATCCGCACCCGCCCTCGGGTTCCCTCCCACTCCGTCTCGTGCTCGAGGTCGATCCGCCGATCCATGTGCGGCCGTCCCCACGAACGTCTCAGAACCACCTTTTTCCGCTCGGATTCGGTCGCGTCGCTCCCTCACCGCTCGCGCAAAAATCTGGACCAAAAAGCCGCTCGCTCACGTCGTTCGCTCGCGGTACAGTACCCTACTCCAACTGCGCGTCCGTAATCCGCACCTGTCCCCGTGTTCCCTCCCATTCCGTCTCGTATTCGAGGTCGATCCGCCGATCCATGTGCGATCCGTCCACTACGAACGTCTCGAACTCGCCGCCCTCACCCAAGATGTGGACGCCGTACTCCTCGTTGAGCACCTCGAGTTCTTCGATCGCCTCGCGGTCGAGGGTCCGGCCCAGCCACGACTCGTCGAGTCCGCGGGCCGCGACCTGAATGATCTCGATCTCGAAGCCGGCCTCGAGCATCGCGTCGGCCAGTTCTCGGGGCTCCTCCTGCCAGAGCGGGGCGAAGAGGTCGCAGCCGAGCCGGTCGCACATGCCCTGAATACGGCTCGTCTGGTACTCGCTCTCGACGGCCCCCGCCGTGACGCCCGCGATGCCCCCCGCGAGTTCGCGGTCGAGGTCTGCGAGTGCGGCCTCCAGGGGCTCGAGTTCGTCGTCGCCCTGGGCGCTCGAATCGGTGGCCGCGTCGGCCGCGAAGTCGTCGGGTTCGATGTCGATCAGTTCGATACCGATGCTCTCGGCGGCCAGCGCCGCCAACTCGGTCGCGGGGACGTGATACATGTAGGAGTCGCCCGCGGGGTGGACCGTGACCAGCCGCTCGACCGACAGCCCCGCCTCGAGGGCGCGGTACAGCGCCCACGACGAGTCCTTGCCGCCCGAAAAGAGGCTCACCCACGCGCCGTCTGCGTCGCTCATAGTCGATGGTCGGCGGGAACTGATAAATGAATACCGAGTCCGAGACGAGTTAGCGGTCTCGCTCCCCGGACGACTCCGGATTCGCGTTCGCGTCTGCGCCGCCGTCGGTGCGCTCGGGATCAGTCACGTCTGGAACCGGTTCGACCTCGGGGTTCGCGCCCGCGTCGGCACCGGAGTCCGGTTCGCGGTCGCCGCTCGCATCGGTCGCGCCGCCGTTTGCGAGCGTCGTGTCCGAGCCGCCGTCGCTGCGTTCGGCGGCGTCGCTCGAGCCGCTGACCGACGACGCGATTCTGGCCCCGACGAGGCTCACGACGATGGCGGTGACGACGAACAGCGCGAGTCGTTCGCCGGCGCCCATCACGAACCGCTCGTTCGAGAGAATGCCGAGTTCGTACGCCGAGACCACGAACGGCTCGATCACGTCCTGTTGCTCGAGGAAGTACGCGGCGAACCCGCGGACGACGAGCCCCACGGCGACGACGATAAACGGCAGGTTGAGAAAGGACGTCCGGATCGGATCGTCGCCGATCGCCTCGTCGAGCAGTCGGCCGGCGCTGGCGGTCAGCGCGGCCATCGCGAGCCACGGGACGCTGTCGAAGGCGAACCGGGTCGCCGGGATCACGACCCCCGGCGTGTCGCCGAGGTTCGAGACGCCGAGCGCGCCGACGAACAGGCCGACGAACGTGAGCCCGGCAGCGACCACGTAGGTGACGACCGAGACCTGCCCGGAGTACAGCGATTCCCGCGTCTGGTGGGCGAATCTGGTCAGGAATTCGTCGACGTTGAAGCCCTTGTAGAGCAGAAACAGACCGATGACGGTGGTGATCGCGGCCGCGCCCGTCGCGGGGCCGACGGTGGTCGCGAGCAGCGGAAAGACCAGGAGCGTCAACCCGATCGGAACGAGGACGGTCTGGCGGAGTTCCTCGTCCGCGAGGAACTGCTTGAGCAGGTAGTAGGTCGACTCGATGTCGCGGGCCTGCCGGACGACCACGCGATCGACGGAGTCGACTCGAACCCGGCTCTCGACGATCGGAATCAACCGCTCGTCTTCGGCGCTGTCGGTCACCACGACCGCCGAGTCCGGCTCGTAGTCGGCGATGAGGTCGTCGAGTTGCTCGGCGACCGCCCGATCCGCCGACACCATCGATTCGTGATCCCCGGAGACGACCGCGACGACCACCTCCTCGTTCTCGTCGCGCAGGTTCTGGGCGACCCGCAGCGACTCGAGCAAGGTATTGACTCCCGAGTCCTCCGGATCCGCGAGGCCGACATCGGTCACGAGCGCACGAACTGCCTCCCAGCCGACGATGGGCGAGCGGAGGCCGGTCTTGCGGCCCACGTCGTCGGTCCGGTCGAGACAGACGACCAGCGTTGTCACGGTAGCCGATCCATTCTGTGCAACGATAAAACCACTTACTCGTTCGAACGGTCCCGTCCGTCTCGACCGCGATGACGACCGCTCGAGCGGCCGACCTCGGGATTAGCTCCGCAGTCGGAAGCCGCGCCCGTCACCGAGACCCGCGATACCGGCCCCGAAGGCGTAGGCGACCTGCTGGGCACCCGCGCCGACGCGGGCCATCAGCGGCCGCTCGGGTTCGAACTCCTCGACTGTCACCTCGTCCGTCTCGAGGCGGTCGGCCAGTTCGGTCTCGATCTCCCGGCGCGTGCCGAGGTGGTCGACCAGTTCCATCTCGTAGGCCTCCTCGCCGAGGTAGATCCGCGCCTCGGTGTCGCGGACGAACTCGGGCTCGAGATCGCGGCCGTCGCTAACCCGCTCGACGAAGGTGTCGTAGTAGTCGTCGATCAGTCCCTGCAAGTACGCGCGTTCCTCCTCTTCGAGTTCCTTCAGCGGGGTGCCGGCGTCCTTGTAGTCGCCGGCGGCGAAGCGCTCGTAGGAGAGGCCGACCTTCTCGGCGAGGTCGCTGGCGTTGACCCGGGAGCCGATGACCCCGATCGAGCCGACGATCGAGCCCTCGCGGGCCCAGAGTTCGTCACAGCCGCTGGCGATCCAGTAGCCGCCGCTGGCACAGACGTCGGTCGCGTAGGCGACGGTCGGGCCGTCGAAGCGCTCGGCCGCGAGACGGATGTCGTCGCTGGGAACGACCTCGCCGCCGGGCGTGTTCAGCTTCAGGAGGAGTGCTCGCACGCTCTCGTCCTCGTTCGCGCGGTCGATCTGGTCGACGACGTCGTCTGCCGGCGTCGAGCCGGGACTGGTCGGGAGCGGCCCGCCGCCGCCGTCGCGACTGATCGGCCCCTCGACGGCGACCTCGGCGACGTCGTAGGTCGGAAACAGCGACTCGGCAGCGTTGCTCGTGAGCCGCAGGCCGAGGAGGACGACCGCGAGCGCGACCAGCACGCCCAACAGATCCGTCAGCGTCTCCGGGTAGATGATAAAGAGGGCGATGGCGACCGCCGCGGACGCGAGTCCGCCGAGGACGACCGTCAGGAGTCGATCGAGACCGTCGCTACTGACCACGGATAGCACCTCGAGTCATATCGATACCTCGGAGCGGGTCCCGTTAAGCGTTGACGTTCTGAGGAGAAACCCATCAGATGGTTTTAATTAACGGTGAACAGTATTACCAATCGATGGACCAGCGCAGGAGGGACCTACTCGTCGCAGGCGGCGGGATGCTCGTCCTCGGAACGTATGCCGTCATCACCGGTCGAGCCGGGGAAATCGAGACGAATGCGGGCGTTCTCCTCGTCGCGGCCGGTCTCGGAACGGGAGGCGCTGTCATCGAGCACGCGTGGGATCGGACGATACCGACGATAGTCGTGGGAGCCGTGATCGGCGGTTTCATCGGCGCGCTTGGCACCGACGAAACGTGGGTCGAACTCCTCGTTGCGCTGTTTGCCGGCGGGTTCCTCGGAACGGTCGGCTGGGACGTACTCGAGTCGTGGCTCTCGGACTCGCGTCCGGAGTCCGCTCCCGCTCGGTAACCCGTCCGCCCGGCGGTCGAACGTGAAAAAGTGTAGATTCGTCCAGTTAGCGCCGCCTCGAGTCGGATCGGGATCCGCCGTCGGTCTGGGCCGACCGCGTCGGGTCGCCGTCCGCTGACGGCCCCGCCTCGGTCGGGTCCGCGCCGCCGTCCCCGAGTTCCGTCTCGATCTCGGCCCGGGTTTCGGCGTCCCGCTCGGTCTCGGTCGCGTGATCCTCGTCGGACCGGCTATCCAGCCACGCCCGGACGAGGTTCACGCCGTCCTGGAAGAACGGCACCGGATCGTCGGTGACCGCGTAATCGAATCGCGGGTGGTCGACGAGCGACGTGGCCACCTCGCGTACGGCCGTCCCGAGCGACGGCCGGTCGACGAGCGGGTACTCCTCGGTCGCGACGCTGTGTAAGTAGCTGAGTTCGCCCCGGAGGAGGTGGCCGCCCATCTCAACCTCGTACGTCGGGTCCGTAGCGATCGGCTCGTCCATCGCCAACTGCCAGTAGTAGTACGGGAAGTCCGCGCCCGCGCGCACCGAAAACGGGAGCGACGACCAGAACCGCGGGTTGATCTCCATCAGTTTGAACTCGCCGTCGCTGGGGTCGCGCAGGAACTCGACCATCGCGAGCCCGTGCCAGTCGAGTTCGCTGAGCAGGGCGCGGCCGGCGGTCTCGAGTTCGGGAATGTGGACCGATTCCCGGTAGGCGCTGGGGCCGCCGCAGTACTTCCAGCCCCTGCGCTGGCAGTGCTGGAAGGTCGCGACCGGCGTTCCGTGGTCGTAGAGCGCGAAGAACCCGAACTCCCGCGAGTCGGGGACCCGCTCCTGGACGATCGGGACGTGACCGCGCTTCTCGAGGGCCGCCTGCGGATCCGGCCGGGTGTCCGGGCGCTGGTACTCCGTCGAGCCGATCTCGGCGTCGTCGAACCGCGAGCCGAGGTAGGCGGGCGAGGCCACGGTGTAACGCGGTTTCACGATCGTCTCCCGACTCCAGTCGTCCCACTGATCGAGGAGTTCGGTCTCGGGGGAACCGACCCCGGCCGCGTCGGCGGCCGCGAAGAGGTCGACTCGGTCTTGAACCCGTCGGAGGGTCTCGAACTCCGGCCACGGCGTCGCGATCTCGTCGGCGAACTCCTCTTTGCGTTGTGCGAGGACGTAGACGTCTTCCTCGCGGACCGGAATAATCGTCTGCACGTCCGGGCGCTCGGCAAGCGAGAGCAGCGCGTCCCCGTATTCAGTGAGGTCCGTTTCCGGATCCGGGAGGCGAACGAACTCGTCGCGATAGGCCGAGCTGGCCGCCGGGGTCGACCGTGACTCGGAGCCCACGATAGTCCGGACGCCGCGCGGGTTGAGTGAGCGGAGACAGGCAACGGTGCTCGGTGCGTCGATCCCGGGCACGAGCACGCTCGCGTCGTCCCTGTGTCGTTGCATGACCGATAGGTGGGGGTCTTGTTGCATTGTTATAGATCGGATAACTGACGGTGTCGAACCGCGCTCCCGTTTCGCCCCGAATACACGGCGTTAGGCATCGAATACCCGCTCTTCGAGCGCGGTATCCCTGTAGGCCGTACACCGCCGTATCCGTCCGTCTCGCAGGTCGAACACGTGGGCGAACGCGATATCGAAGGAATTCTCGCCGACCGTGCCGACGTAGGCTCCCGCTACGATCATCGTGTCACCCGCGTCGATGAACCGCTCCGGGAGCGCCTGGAGGTGATCGGCTCGCCGGCCCGGAGCCCGCACCGCGTTCTCGAGGACGCTCTCGATCCCCGAACTGGTCCGTTCGCCCCGTTCGCCGGTCGTGGCGTCGACCCACGTGATATCGTCCGTCAGTAGCGATGCCAGTTCGTCCGTACCGCCCCGATCCGTGACGACGTGATTGAAGGCAGCGTAGAACTCGGTGAGTCGCTCTCGAGGAGTCGTCTGTTCGGCCGAGCGCTGTTCGTTGGCTGTCATGTCTGTGCTCGATCGGATCGAAGACGCGTGCGGAGAAAAGAGCACGATTCGATCACACGAAATGAGAACGTCACCGGAACTGTCACGACGGAGCGACCGGCCGCAGGAGCGACGCGCTCGGCCGTGTCAGAACGGGTCGCAGAGCCGTCACTATACGAAGGCTCGAGAAACCCGAAAACTCGGGAAGAGAAATCGCGGTAGACGGAATCGACTTAGAGCAGTCCTGTCTTCTGGAGCTTCATCAGGTCCTCGGTGTCGAGGGTCTCGCCTTCCTTGAACTTCTGATAGATCTCCTCGGCCTCCTCTTTGGCCTCTTCTTTCTTCTTGTCGCGCTCGGACTTGCGCTCTTCCTCTTCCTTCTTGTCCAGTTCGCGCAGGCGCTTCTGGACGCGGACGAAGTCCTCGTGGTGGCGGTCGGCGGCCTCCTGGGCCTCGACGAACTTCTCGTGCATCTCGTCGGCTTCGTCACGGATGTCGTCGGCCTCCCGATAGGCCTCGATCATCTGGTTGTGGTGTTCCTGGGCCTTGTCCGCGAGCTCCGTGACCTTCTGGTGGTGCTGGGAGGCGTCCGATCGGACTTGCTCGGCTTCCTCGACGAGCTCCTCGAGGTCCTCGTTCTGATCGAGTTTCTGCTTGCGCTCCTCGTACTCCTCGCGCTTGTTCTCGATCTTCTCGATGAGTTCCTTCTCGTCCTCGCTCGAGAGAACCTCGGTCTGCTGTTTGAACTCGAGTTCCTCGATCTCTTCTTCGAGCTCCTCGAGGTCCTTGCCCTCGTCGAGCTCCATGTCCGATTTGAGCTCCTCGACCTTGTCGAACAGCTCGTTGGCCTCGGCGTTGAGCTCGTTGCGGCTCTCCTTGTGTTCTTGGACCTGCTCGTTGAGCTCGTCGCGTTTCTCGCGGTGCTCTTGGGCCTCGTCGACTTTCTCGCGGGTCTTCGCGTTGAGATCGTCGCGTTTGGAGGCCCGGTCGGAGGCCATCTGGTTCAGCTCGTTTCGCCGGTCTCGCAGTTGACCGGCCATCTTGATGAGCTGTCCCTTCGATTTGTTTTCTAAGTCGTCCTCTGTCAGTTCGATGTTCTTCGATTCGTCTACCATGTTAGTCAAACCTCTGTGCCATACCCGCACCGGGGAAACAGTCCGACGGCCGCTCGAGTCGGTCGCCGACGGCTCGGCGACTGACTCGGGAGAGACCGATCAACTGTTCGGAGCGACTGCTCACGATCTGCGAAACCTCGGTGAATAAGATTTCCTGTCATCGATCGTCGAGCGATACGCGCCCCGGTGGCGTTCTGGTGACAGATACTATTGGCCCCTATAATTTAAATGTACCGGTCGCCAGACCCCTGAAACCGGTTAGCAGGGGCCTCGTTCGCCTATGTTGGCCACTGTCATGATATGTAGATGGCTTA
This sequence comes from Natrinema sp. LN54, assembly GCF_052439245.1. NCBI lineage: Archaea > Methanobacteriati > Methanobacteriota > Halobacteria > Halobacteriales > Natrialbaceae > Natrinema > Natrinema sp. LN54. The sequence continues at coordinate 140,917 of NZ_JBQVRP010000002.1, read as the reverse complement.
TAAACGATACCGGTTACGAACCGTCTCGTCGCCGACCGAGACCTCGAGGTCGACCCGGTCTGCGTCCCGCGGAATCCGGGCCGTTCCGGCGGCTGCCGTCTCGAGCGGCCCGACGCCGACCCGTTCCGTCTCCGTCGTCTCGCCGGCCCGCCAGCCGACGACGGCCTCGAGTTCTTCGTGGGTATCGTTACAGAGCGTAATGCCGACCGTTCCGGGGGCAGCCGGCCCATCGAGGACGGCCTGAATCGGTTCGTACGACTGCGCGATCGCCTCGGCGGCCGGCTTCGGCTCGCCGTCAGCTGTGTGGACGCCCATCCCGCCGCCCGGCGCGCCGTCCCGGAGCGTCGACGCCGCGAAGACGCCACAGCCCCGCCGCCGGAGCCCCTCCGCGACCGTCTTCAGCGTTCGCGCCTGCTCGCGCTGTGACCCCGCCACGTCGGCGGCCCCTCGCTCGAGCAGGGCCGACTCGAGACCCGGAATCGCCGCGGGGTCGGCGTCGTCCGCGGCGAGCGAGCCGGCCCCGAAGCCGCCGACGAGATCGCCGAGCGACGGGTAGGTCTCGAGCAGCCAGTCGATGTCTCCGGCCTCGAGGTACTGCCAGCCCGGAAAAAGCCGGGCGGCGTCCGGATCGGTCCCCGGCGGACCCGTTACCGGAACGATCGGGAACTCGTCGGGGAGCCCCTCGGTGATCGCGGCGGCGGGGTCGCGATCGACCGCGGTCTGCCACGCCCGGTATCTCACGGCGAGTTTGGCGAGCAGGCCGCTCCCGAGGGGGTCGGCGTACGGGTCCGTCGGGAGGTCCCGAACGCCGTACATCGCGAGGCTGGGGTGGGTTCCGTACTCGCGGGCCAGTGTAGCCGCCAGTTCCGTTCCCCGGTCGGCCGGAAGATCGGACCCGCTCGCGGGCAGGTCCTGCCAGACGAGGACCCCGGCCTCGTCGCAGGCCTCGTAGAACGATCGCGGCGGGACGTGTGCACGCGGCCGAAGCAGCGTCGCGTTCGCGTCGACGGCGCGGCGGACATCCTCGCGCGGGTCGCCGCCGGGCAGGCGCGTAAAGCCGCGGGCCCGGACGCCTCGACCGTTGACCAGGAGGCCGTCATCGTCGCGCTCGACGTGACGGAGGCCGACGGTCCGTTCGACGGTGTCACCGCCGAGTTTCGCGCGGACGGTGTACCGATTCTGCGGGCCGTACTCGCGGGGCCACCACAGCGACGGCTCCCGGATCGGAATCGTCTTCGATACCGTCGTTCGCTCGCCCGCGTCGGCCGCGACCGGGACGCGCTCCATCGACGCGCCGCCGCGGAACCCCTCCGGACGCAGCGACAGCGTCACCGCGTCGTCGATCGACGCACCGGCGTCGACCTCGAGGGTCACGTCGATCGCGGCACCCGCGCCGTCGGTGATCGCGTTCGGCGCTGTGGCCGCGGTCGCGTCGGCGTCCGTCGCCGACGTCGAATCCGTCCCCAATCGGGGGCGAGCCTCGAACTCCCGGAGGAAGGTTCGCGGTCGCGACTCGACCTCGAGCCCCCACCAGATCCCGGGCGTTCCGAGCCGGTCGGGAACCGCGTCGGTACCGTAGACGCCGGCGAAGGTCTCCGGGCGCTCGCAGACGACGAGCAGTTCGTTCTCGGGTTCGGGATCGAACTCGAGGCAGGCCGGGACGAAGTGTGGCTCGTGTACGGCAAGCCGCGTGCCGTTCATCCAGATCGTCGCGCGGTCGTAGGCGCCGCGAACGTCGAGGAGCGCGCGCTCGGTGGCGTCAGTTCGGGGGTCCGCGACCGTCGTTCGGTACGCGATCGGTCCCTCGCCGGCGACCGCCGCCGGTCGACCGGGGACCGAAACCGGTCGCCACTCCGCGACGGTCGGGGGGTCATCACCGCCGCGATCCGTGACGATCCCGGCAGTCCACTCGTCAGTCATTACGACCGTCAGCGAACCCGAGGTAAAAAGCCCTTCCGACGGTTCAGAACGGTCTAAAAGAGGTTCTCGAGCCGGTCATCGGCGAACTGGTCGGCGTGATCGGTCGATTCCGTCTCCTGTTCTTGCTTGGCCTCCCGGGCGCGGTCCATGAACCGCTGGATGCGATCCGAGCGCTCCGCGCCGCCGAGCAGGACCAGCGCGCCGAGACGGTCGCTATCGAGCGGGAAATCGCCGCCGCGGACCTGCATGCTGCCGGTCTCGTCTTCGAGCCAGTGGCGGGCCTTCTCGACGCCCTTGCGCGGGATCGCGTCGGGATCGCCGGCGATGACCAGCAGCGCCGAATCGGCCTCCGTCGCGTCCGGCAGGCTCGTCCCCGTCAGCAGCGCCTGCCGCGAGACGGTCATGGTCGTGGTGATGTTCTCGCTGCTATCCTCGCTCGCGATTTCGGTGGCATAGCCGAGCGCTGCGACGCCGCCCGCGCGGAGGGTATTGATGACTTCGCTCGAGTCGACGACGCTCTCGCCGACGCCCTCGACGGCCTCGCCGGAGGCGAAGAGCAGGCCGACTCGCTTCGCGATCTTCTCGTTGATCGTGTCAAACGCACCTTCGACGCTCTCGCCTTGTTCGTGCCACGAGTCGTTGTCGATCAGCAGCGTCGAGTCGGCCTCCCGCAGCAGCGTCTTCAGCGAGCGGCCGGCGTTGGCCTGATAGAGCGCCCCCTCGTTGCGGCCCGGCAACACGCCGAGCGCGTAGACGGGAACGTCGTAGATCTGTTTGAGGTGGTGGACGAGCACGGGCGCGCCGCCGCTGCCGGTGCCGCCGCCGAGGCCGGCGACCACGAAAATCGCCTCGGATTTCGAGCTCACGCGGCCGTCCAGCGAGTTCAGGACCTGCTGGATGTCCGACTGCATCACTTCCGTGCCGAGTTCGTTGTCGGCACCGACGCCGTGGCCGTTGACGCGGTCGGCGCCGATCAGTTGCGTGTCGACGAACTGGAGGGACTGGAGGTCGGCTTCCGCGGAGTTGACGGCCAGCGCACCTTGGACGGCTCCGAAACCCATGTCCGCGTCGAACCGGGCGAGCCGTTCGGTGACGTTTCCGCCGGCCTGACCGACTCCGATCAGGGAGACTTTCATATCACTCTCATGTGAGCGGCACCTGTTTAACGTTCCGGTGATCTGATACGCCGTTTTTACGCTCGAGCGGGCGTCCGACCCCGGTCTCCGGGAGGACCAACGCGTTCCCGACCGACGATCGGCGAAGGTCACAATACCTTTCTGCCGTATTCCCGTCGTGTCCGGTATGTTCTACGAACAGCGGATGACCGTCCCCGACTCGCCCGCCGATCTCCGGGCCGAGTACGAGGACGATCTCGCAGCGGTCGTCGAGCAGCGCGGGGCCGCGGACGCGGCCGCCGAAACCGATCTCGAGCCGACCGTCCTCGAGGCGCTCTCGGCGGGCGACTCGCCCGACCTCACGCTCGAGGAAGCGGCGCAGGTGCAGGCGCTCGCGGCGGACACGCCCGATCCGGACACGATCGTGACGATGGCGCTCGAGCACCTGCTGCTGGGGATGTCGACGGCGGTGCTCGACGTCGACGCGGTCGAGAGCGAACTCGAGATCGATCTGGACGCCAAGGAGATCCACCAGAAGATCGAGGGCCGAGCGCCGATGTCGTTCGGGGAGTTCGTCCACGTCCAGTACGTGATCGCGGACGGCGCGCCGTAGGCACTCGCCCGTAGCGGAGAGCGCCACTGAGACGCGTGATGGGTGGTACCGTCACCCGGGATTTATCGCGGTCGGCGATGTCCGAACGGCATGTCGAATTCGGAGCGGAGCGAGAACCGGCGCCGCGAGATCGACGCGATGCTGGATCACAAAGCCGGCACCGAGGCCGTCACCGACCTCGCGGATCGGTACCGTGTCGTCGGGGCCGCCGACCGGAGCACCTACGCGAACTGGCTCACGCCCGTCGAAGATCACTACGTCTGCCACCGCAACGAGACGCTCGATCCCGAGGTCGACTCGTGGACGGTTTCGCTGACCGGTGCGGTCGATCGGGAAAGCGACCTCGAGATGGACGCGATTCGGGACGAGTACCCCACGGTCGCGGTCGCGCACACGATGGAGTGTGCCGGCAACGGACGCGGCTACTTCGACCCCGAAACGGGAAGCGTCCAGTGGGAGTACGGAGCCGCGAGCACCGCGTTCTGGACGGGAACGCCGCTGCGATCGATCCTGTCCGATCACGGCGCGGCGACCGACGACGGCACGTGGCTCACCGCGGTCGGCGGCGACCGCCCCGAGGTCGACGGCGAGAACGACCTGTTCGCTCGCTCGATTCCGATGGCCAAGATCCTCGAGGACTGCATCCTCGCCTACGAGATCAACGGGCGGCCGCTGCCCCCCGAACACGGGCGGCCGGTCCGGTTGCTCGTCCCCGGCTGGTACGGCGTCAACAGCGTCAAGTGGGTCACCGAACTCCGCGTGATGGATCAGATGGTCCACGGCCCGGACTGGACGGACCGCGACGGGGACGATTACACTCGCTGGCAGCAGTCGTCCTACCGCATCCACCCCGAGGGGGTCGAGCCGGAGTCCAACGCGACCGTCTCGACGTTCGACACGTGGGACCAGTGGGAGTCCGACGAGATCGACCATCCCTACACCTTCGACGAAAACGTCAAGTCCACGATCGGCTTCCCCGAGGACGGCGCGACCGTCTCTCCGCGTGCGGACGGCGTGATCGAGGTCGTCGGCGTCGCGTGGGCCGGCGACGACGACGTGACGGTAATCGAGGTTTCGACCGACGGCGGCGATAACTGGGCGGAGGGGTCGTTCTTCGGCCCTGACTACGACTGCGCGTGGCGGCTGTTTCGCTACCCGTGGGAGCCCGAGGAGGGCTCGTACACGCTGGTCTCCCGCGCGACGGACGAGCGTGGCCGTCGACAGCCCGCACGGATCTCGCAACCTGACGACGCTGCCGACGCCGACGGCAGCGAGGACTACCCGTGGAACGAGGGCGGCTACGCGGAGAATGCGTTTCTCCCCCACGCGGTCGAGGTCATCGTCGAGTGATTGTGGGCGTGGCTCTCACCGACGAGGCGGTCTCGAGCGAGTTTGGATTCTCGAGAAACAGCGCGGTATCATTCGAGAACCCGCCCTCGAGCGGTGAAATTATGTGCGGTCGACAACGAGAACGGGTATGAAGGTTGCAATTCTCGGCTGCGGACACGTCGGCATCGAACTGGGCCGACAGCTCGCGGCACGGGACCACGACCCGATCGGCGTGCGCCGGTCGGACGACGGCCTCGAGCGGATCAGGGACGCCGGCTTCGAGGCGGTCCGAGCGGACGTCACCGACCGCGAGGCGCTCGCGGCGGTCCCGGCCGTCGACGCGATCGTCTTCGCCGCCAGCAGCGGTGGCCGCGGGGCCGACGCCGCACGAGAGGTCTACGTGGAGGGGTTACGGACAGCGATCGAGGCATTCGGCGAGCGAGAGAACGCCCCCGACAGGCTCGTCTACACCTCCTCGACGGGCGTCCACGGCGACCACGACGGCGACTGGGTCGACGAGGAGACACCGCTCGAGCCGACCACCGAAAAGACCGAGGTGCTCGCCGAGGCCGAGCGGATCGCGCTCGAACTCCCCGCGGAGTACGGCTTCGACGGCACCGTGGCGCGCTACGCCGGGCTCTACGGCCCCGGCCGGTACCGCCTCGAGCGCTACCTCGAGGGGCCCGTCACGGAGGGCTACCTGAACATGGTTCACCGGGACGACGCCGCCGGTGCGGTCCGGTACCTGCTCGCCGAAGACCTCGCGCGCGGCGAGGTCGTCCAGGTGGTCGACGACGAACCGGCCTCGAAGTGGGACTTCGCGGACTGGCTGGCCGACGAGTGCCGTAGTCAGACTGCGTCTGACAGGCAGTCAGAACGCGAGCGTTCTGACGACGGCGTCGAACAGCCGCCGAAGCAGACGAAAGCCGAGCGGCTCGAGGACGGCGATCTCTCCGAGGCGGGGCGACGGCGCATCCTGACGAGCAAGCGGTGCTCGAACGAGAAACTTCGGAGCCTCGGCTACGAGTTCGCCTACCCCACCTTTCGCGAGGGCTATCGCGATGCGATCGAAACGTACCGCGACGCGTCCGCTGACTGAGGATTCCCACCTATCGGGGCGAAATCGGGGCAAATTTCATGGTGGTTGGATTTGATTTGCCGATATGAGCTATCGGCGCGCCTCGGCGGGCGGTGCATTCGTCGGGGCGAACCCGTTGGTGGCCGAGTCGCTCGGCGACTCGGTCCGGTCCCTCGAGCCGCTCGTTCTCTCGCTTCTCGTTCTCGTCGTCGTCGGCCTCGTCCTCGGCGGCTGGTGGGTAATTCGCTGGTTCCGTCGGCCGCCGGGCGCTCGGCTCCAGCGCGTCCTCGCCGGGCACGACGCGGTGACGGTGTTGATGCACCCGAACCCGGATCCGGACGCCATGTCGTGTGCGATGGGCGTCGCGCGGATCGCGGCGTCGGTCGAGACCGACGCGGCGCTGCAGTTCTCCGGCGAAATTCGCCATCAGGAGAATCGCGCGTTCCGGACCGTCCTCGATCTGGACCTCGAGTCGATCGAGGCGAGTTCACAGCTGGCCGCCGACCCCGTGGTGTTGGTCGATCACAACACGCCGCGGGGGTTCACCGGAGCCCAGACCGTCGAACCGATCGCGGTCGTCGACCACCACCCCGGCAACGGGGCCGGGACGAAGTTCACGGACGTGCGAACCGACTACGGCGCGGCCTCGACGATCATCGTCGAATACCTGAACGATATCGGCGCGACGATGGCCGACGAGGACGGCTCGAGCGGGTTTCAGGTATCACAGGAGTTAGCGACGGGACTGCTCTACGGCATCCAGTCGGACACGAACCACCTGACCAACGGCTGTTCGCGGGCCGAATTCGACGCCTGCGCCGCGCTGTTTTCCGGCATCGACGAGGACCTGCTCGATCGGATCGCCAACCCGCAGGTCAGCGACGACGTGTTACAGGTCAAGGCGACGGCGATCACCGAAAAGCGGGTCGAAGGGCCCTTCGCGGTCTGTGACGTCGGCGAGGTCGGCAACGTCGACGCGATCCCCCAAGCCGCGGACGAACTCATGCACCTCGAGGGGGTCACGGCGGTCGTCGTCTACGGCGAACACGACGGCACGCTCCACCTCTCCGGGCGCTCGCGTGACGATCGGGTTCACATGGGCGAGACGCTACGCCACGCCATCAGCGACATCCCGATGGCGAGCGCCGGCGGTCACGCGCGGATGGGCGGCGGCCAACTCTCGGTCGATCACATGAACGGGATCGGCCCCTCCGACGGGATCAGCCGCGAGGAGTTCGAACAGCGGCTCTTCTCCGCGATGTCCGGCGAACGGTAACGCTCAGTCACCGGACTCGAGCAGCGATCGCAGCGCCGCCGGATCGGCCGTCTCGCCGGTTCCGACGAAGTGTGCCGCACAGGCGTTGCCGAGCGCGAGCGCCGTCTCGAGGCCCCAGTCGCGGGCCAGCCCGCAGGCAAGCCCCGCTGAGAACCGGTCGCCGGCACCGGTCGTGCGCCGGGGCTCGCCGAGATCGATCATGTCGACGGCGACGGTGTCGTCCCGCGTCGCTCCGGTAGCGGCGTCCGCGCCGTGGGAGACGACCGCGGTGAGTCCGGTGGCCGATCGGAGCCCCGCAACTCGATCTCGAGTACTGTGCCGGTCGGATTCCGCGGCTCCGACCCGTTCCGAGATGTCGGCGGCCGACGCGGCGGCCTCGAGTTCAGTCGGGTTCACGCTCAGGACGAACTCGAGGGAGTCGGCGGCCGAATCGGCCCGCGAGAGCGCGTGCAACAAATCCGCGAGCGCCGCGGGCTCGACGGTCTCGATCGGACCGGGATCGACTATCACCGGAAGCGGTTCGGCCGGCGGCTCCGACGCCAGTCGGTCGAACACCGCGGTGAGGCCGCGGATCGAGACCCAGTTCGCACAGCAGAGCGCGTCCGCGCCGACGAGCCGGTCCCAGTCGACGACCGCGAGCAGGTCCTCGAGTCCCCAGTTTTCGGCCGGCCCGGGTTCCGAGAAGAGGAGTTCGTCCGCGTCGAATTCGACGACTCGGATCGTCGCCGGCGTCCCCATCGAGTGCGTCTCGAACGGGAGTTCGGAGAGCACCGGATGGTCGAGGTGGCCGACGAGCGCCGCTTCCTCGCCGAGCGCGTGGACCTGCGTCGCCGCGTTGACCGCCTGCCCGCCGGGCCGGACCGCGGTCGGCTCGAGCGAAAACGCGCGACCGCCGTCCGCGAGCTGGTCGGCGAACGCGTCGGCCGCCTCGAGGCGGTCACCGCCCGTTCCCGAGAGCGTATACCAGCGGTCGATGCTGCCGTCGGGCAGCGAGACGACGCCCCGGTCAGTACCGGTCTCGAGGTCGTCGAGCCGGTCGCGGAGTTCGTCGTAGCACACGGTCCGGAGTGAGCCGTTCGTCGGCAAAAAGGAACGGCCGGCACGACCGCTCGAGTCACGGCGGGTCGTCTCGCCGCCGGACGGTCGGTTCGCCTATCGGATCTCCTTCCACTCGGAGCCGCATTCCGGACAGATGCGGACCGTCTTGATCTCGTCCGGGTCGTTTTCGGTCTTCAGCGGCTTCTCGCACTCGCCACAGACGAGTCGATCGTAGGTATCCTTCTCGAGGTCGCCGGCGCGGAGTGCCTTCCGGACTGATTTCATGTTCGCCCTGTAGGCAGGAGGGGAAGAAAAAGACCGGTGCTTTATCGAGTCTCGAGTCGGTTCCCGCGTTCCGACCGCGGTCGGCTCCCGTTGGCGACGATTTCGCCGCTGCCGGTTGGCCTATCTGGCCGCATTCGTGGCCGTTTTACCGGTCCGCTCGAACACCCCACCGATGGAGTACGTCCAGGAGCGGATCGCCACGCTCCACGAGTTCGGCGAGGGAGACGGGGGCACGGGGAGCGACCTCGCCCGCGACGCCGCCGCTGCGGTCGCCGACACGGCCGTCGTCGTCCCGATGACCGGTCGCGAGTACGAGAGCCCCGCCGCCGAACGCGTGCTTCGCGAACTCGCGTCCCTCGAGCCGGGGCCGGCCGCGGTCTTCGTTCCCGTCCGCGCCGAGCCCGACCGGATCGGCCCGTTTCGCGAATGGCTCGACGCGTTCGCGCTGCCGACGCGCGTGCTCTGGTGTAACGCGCCGGCCGTCGACGCGCTGCTCGCCGACGCGGGGCTGGGCGGCGAGTTCGGCAAGGGCCGGGACGTCTGGCTCGCGCTCGGTCCCGCCGCCGACGCCGCCGACGCCGTCGTCGTCCACGACGCCGACGCGCGGAGCTACGAGGCCGACCACGTCCGCCGGCTGCTCGCGCCCCTGACGATGGACTTCGACTTCGCGAAGGGATACTACGCCCGCGTCGAGCGCGGGCGACTCTACGGACGCCTCTTCCGACTGTTCTACGAACCGCTGTTGCGGACCCTCGCGGACGCCCACGACGCGCCGATCGTCGACTACCTCGGCGCGTTCCGGTACGCGCTGGCCGGCGAGTTCGCCGCGACCGCCGGCCTCGCCCGACGGCTCCGCGCGCCCCGAGCGTGGGGCCTCGAGGTCGGGACGCTCGGCGACGCCTACGAGGTCGCCGGCTTCGGCGGGACCGCACAGGTCGACCTCGGCCGCCACGAGCACGACCACCGCGCCGTCGCCGGCGACGCCGGCCTCGAGGGGATGAGCCGCGAGGTCGCCGCCGAACTCCTGCGGGTGCTCGAGGAACACGGGGTCGCCCCCGAGTACGGGACCTTACCCGAGCGATATCGGGCCGTCGGCGACGACCTGATCGACCAGTACCGCGCGGACGCGGCGTTCAACGGGCTCGAGTACGACCCCGCGGGTGAACGGGACCAACTGGCCCGCTACGCCGAGTCGATCGCGCCGCCGGGTCCCGACGCGCGTCTCCCCCGGTGGATAGACGCCCCGTTCGCGCCGGCGGACGTCCTCGCGGCGGCCCGGCCGTGGCGCGAACGGCGGCTCGGATCGCGCTCGCAAGACTAAAGACTAATCCCGTCACCCGCCGTTGGACCGCGTATGGACGCGACCGCCGACGAACTGGCCGGCGTGGTCGACCTCTTCGGTGGGGTGACCCGCGCGGAGTTAGAGCGGGCGCTCGCCGAGGCCGCCTACCGCGCCGACGGGCAGTCCGTCGACGACGACGCCCTCGGGGCGGCGATCGACGAGGCGATCGAGTCGTTCGCGCTCGTTCGGTACGAGCCCGGCGAGGACGCCGCGGCGGCGTCGACCGCGGACGGCGAGGCGCTGCTGGTCGCCGGCCCGACGGCCTTTCCGACGGTGCCGGAGCACGCGGAGGACGTCCCGCACATTCTCGATATCGAGCGCCGACGACTCGACCGCGACGCGCTGGGAGCGGCGACCCGCACGCGCCTGATCGACGCCGCCGACGAAGCCATCGCGGCGGCCGACACGGAGCGGCTCCGGACCCTGATCGACATCAGTTACGACATCGAGGCATGGGCCCCGGTCGATCTCGCGGACGAACGGACGCGGCTGGAGGACGCGCTCGAGGAATGACGGCGCGGAGACTGACTCTCGAGCCGGTCGCGAACTACGAGCCCACCGAGATCGGCGATCAGGAGTTCGACGCGGCGGTCCTCGCGCCGATCGTCGATCGCGACGGCGAGGACCACCTGCTCTTTACCCGACGGGCCGACCACCTCGGCGAACACCCCGGGCAGATGAGCTTCCCCGGCGGCGGGGCCGAACCGGAGGACGACACCATCCTCGAGACGGCGCTCCGGGAGGCAAACGAGGAGATCGGCCTCGAGCGCAACGAGGCCGAAGTCGTCGGCCAGCTCGACGACATCCGGACGGTCACGGAGTACGCGGTCACGCCCTTCGTCGCGCACGTCCCCGATCGAGAGTACGTCCGCGACGACAGCGAGGTCGCCGAAATCGTCGTGCTGCCGCTCTCGGGACTGCTCGATCCGGACAACTACGAGTACGAACGACGATCGCATCCCTACTACGGCGAGATCGTCATCCACTACTTCCGCGTGAACGGCTACACCGTCTGGGGCGCGACCGGTCGGATTCTGGTGCAGTTACTCGAGTTGGCGACCGATTTCGAAGCGCCCGAGAAAGTCGATCGATCGGAGTTCTAATTCTCGCAAATCGGCGTCGAGCCATCGAGAACCGAGCGGGTCTAGCAGGTCGGCCGCCACGTTACCAGTTCTGGATGTGCGGAGGTACAGTAATGCGATGAGACAGTTCTCATGTGCTAACTCACCACAAAGATTTATCAGTCATATCGGTGGAGTGACTCGCTGTAGCCATGAGTGATCCAACCCGCCGGGCAATCCTCACGGGTGGTACAGTAGTTCTCATCAGCGGCAGCGTCCTAAGCCCAGTCGTAGCACAAGACGACAGTGAAAGGACTAATGGTGAGGACGGAGATGACGGGTTTGACCCAGATTACGAGTTTGAGGGGACGGGTCAGGGAGTCACCGACGAGATTGAACTGAACGACGGCGTGACGATTGGCCAGTTCGAGTACAGCGGTGGCGCGTCAATGACCGTCTCAGCAATTCCACAGAGCGACGACGACTACGAACGGCCAATCGTAATGACAGACGAAGGGGAAGCCGGTGTTGGTGGAATATTGGCATCTGAGGGGTCGTATCTGTTTGAAATCGAACCGCTATTCGTGGACATCGATCTCGATGAGTCAGATATTGAATGGCGCTTGGCAATCACGCAACCCGAAGTCAACGACGAAGACGACGTGGCAACTCCACCACTTGAGACCGACGGCGATGGGAGTACGGTCCTCGGGCCAATCGAATGTGAAGGGACCGAAACAGCCGCTGTTACTCACGACGGCGAGGGAAGCTTTGCGGTCGACATTTTACCAAGCGAGGCAGACTATCCTGACTCACTGTTCTTCGAATCCGGCGAGTTCGAAGGCGAAACCACGGTGAGTACCGAGGGTACTGGGTGGATTACCGTACAAGCGACCGATACATGGACACTCGAAATCGAATAACACAGGTTATTACGGGGGTCGAGTCCGCTCGAGTGTCGACGTCTCGGGTTATCTCAATGTTCGTCGGTGAGCAGATCGTCTTCGAGGACATGCGTCACCTGATCGGGGTCGATAGTCGCTCCGATAACTCCTTCACCTATATTTATCGGGTTTTCGCGCCCTCTTCTGAATAAGAAACCGTGCTACTCGCTACTGGGTCGGTTACAACCCCTCGAGCGAGCGCAACTTCTGCTCGACGTCCGGCGGCGCGGCGCTCGGACCGTCGCGCACGCGATGGTCCGGAATGAGGATCGGGGCCGGATTCTCGGCGAGCGCGGTCCGGACGAGGATGATGTCGTCTTCGTCCTCGTGATCGAGCCCCGAGGTCATCCGGGCGAGCGTCTCGACGGTCACTTGATCGCCGTAGGGAATCTCTCGGACTCCCTCGAGGACCGCCCGCTGATCGGTCGGCATGGTCATCGCGACCGTGACGTCGTCGAAGGTGACCGGCTCGAGCCCGTCGAGGTACTCGAATAGCTGATCGAGCACGTCGTGGTCGTCCCCGGCGTCGTCGTCGGGGATCTCGGGAAACGAAACGCTCAGGACCCGCCCGCTGGCGGCTCCGAGCTGGACGTACCGATCGAGATACGGCGAGTTCCGTGCGTAGATTCCAGCGTCCGTAACGTCCTCCATAGCCGTCCGTAGGCGATCCGGGCTTGAATAGCCGCCGGTCCTCCGCTCGAGTCGCGGTTCCCGCCGCGGACTCGAGTTTCGGGCCTCGGTGCGGTCGGGCTCGCATCGCCCGTCGCTGCCCAGCGTGCGCTACCGACTGGCAATGACGCAAGCCTTATGTACATATGAGTACGTCGATGTACAATAATGAACTCCGATACGGAGCTCGCTCCCGCGGTGCAGTCGATACTCGAGGCGGCACGGGAGCGGTCGGGCGGGGAGGGCGTCGTTGATGTCGACGCGCGCTCGCTGGCCGACGCGCTGGCCGCCGCCGAGGCCGACGGGCGAGTCCCAGTGATCGCGGAGGTGAAACCGACGAGTCCGACGGCCGACGGGGCTCGAGAGGACGATCCCGTCGAACTCGCCGAGGCGATGGTCGCGGGCGGCGCGGCGGCGATTTCGGTCCTCACGGAGCCGACCCACTTCGGCGGCTCGCCCGAGGCGCTGACTCGCATCCGCGAGGCCGTCGACGTGCCCGTGTTGCGCAAGGACTTCGTCCTCGACGAATCGGGGATGGACGTCGTCGAAGCGGACCTCCTCTTGCTGATCGTCAGGTTCGTCGACGATCTCGAGGCGCTCGTCACGGCCGCCCGCGAGCGCGGCTTTCAGCCCCTCGTGGAGGTCCACGACCGCGAGGAACTCGAGACCGCGCTCGAGGCGGGGGCCGACATCATCGGCGTGAACAACCGCGATCTGGGGCGGCTCGAGGTCGACCTCGAAACCTTCGAGTCGGTCGCGCCCGAGGTGCCGGACGACGTGACGCTGATCGCCGAGAGCGGCGTGTCGTCGCCGGCGGACGTCCGACGGATGCGCGCGGCGGGTGCCGACGCCCTGCTGGTCGGTAGCGCCATCATGGACCACGGCGCGGGCGACAGTGACGTGACCGAGAACACGCGTCGGCTCACCCGAGCGGACGCGACGGCGTCAACGGAACCGGAGCCGACAAGCGAGTACGACGGAGACACACAGACATGAGCACGGAACGCGAACGAGACGACGAGCGGCGATCCGACCGGGCGGGCACGTTCGGGGACTACGGCGGCCAGTACGTCCCCGAGGCCCTGATGCCGGCGCTACAGGAACTCGAGGACGCCTACCAGCGGTACGTCTTGGAGAACGAGGACGGCTTCATGGACGAGTTCCGCGAGCGGATGCGCGATTTCGGCGGGCGGCCGACGCCGCTCCAGCGCGCGGATCGGCTGAGCGAGCGCTACGACCGCGAGATCTATCTCAAGCGCGAGGATCTCGTCCACGGCGGGGCCCACAAGCTGAACAACGCGCTCGGACAGGTCCTGCTCGCGAAATATATGGGCAAAGAGCGGATCATCGCCGAGACCGGCGCGGGCCAACACGGCACCGCGACGGCGATGGCGGCGGCCCACCTCGACATGCCCTGCGAGATCTACATGGGACGGACCGATGTCAACCGCCAGCGGCCCAACGTCTACCGCATGCGCATGAACGGGGCCGAGGTGAACCCGGTCGAAGCCGGCAGCGGAACCCTCAAGGAGGCGATCAACGAGACGATGCGCGACTGGGCGACCACGGTCGAGCGGACCCACTACGTCATCGGCTCCGTCGTCGGCCCGCACCCCTTCCCGCAGATGGTCCGGGACTTTCAGGCGGTCATCGGCGACGAGATCCGTGACCAGATCCAGGAGAAGGCGGGGCGACTGCCCGATAGCGTCGTCGCCTGCGCCGGCGGCGGCTCGAACACGATGGGCACCTTCCACGCGTTCGTCCCCGACTGCGCGAACCCACGGTTCGCGGACGGCTCGAGCGGCGACGAGCCGCGAGAGCACGTCGATCTGTACGCGGTCGAGGCCGGCGGCTCGAGCCTCGAGATCAACGAAACTGAGGGCGTCGCACCCAACTCCGCGACGCTCTCGACGGGCACCGACGGCGTCCTCCACGGCGCGATGACGAAGCTCCTCCAGAGCACCGACGGCCAGATCATGGAGTCCCACAGCGTCAGCGCGGGACTTGACTACGCCGGCGTCGGGCCCGAACTCTCGCATCTCGTCGAGACGGGACGGGTCACGCCCGCGAGCGTCGACGACGAGGACGCGCTCAACGGCTTCCACCGGCTCTCGCGACTCGAGGGGATCATCCCCGCCCTCGAGTCGAGTCACGCGCTAGGCTATTTAGAGAAACACACAGACGAGTTGGGCGACCTCGTCGTCGTCAACGTCTCCGGCCGCGGCGACAAGGACCTCGAAACGGTACTCGAGGAGACCGAGAAACGCGATCTCGAGGCCGCACCCGACGTGGAGGTGTTCGACCAGTGAGCGAGTACGACAGCGACATCGAGGCCGCGATTCGGGAGGACCACCCCGCGCTGATCACCTACATCACGGCGGGCGATCCCTCGCTCGAGGACACCAAGGCGTACGTCGAGGCCCTCGATCGCGGCGGCTCGGACCTGATCGAACTCGGGCTTCCCTTCTCGGAACCGATCGCCGAAGGCCAGACGATTCAGGCCGCGATCAACCGCGCGCTCGCGGCCGGGACGACCCCCGAGGGCTTCTTCGAGTTGGTCGACGACCTCGAGACCGAGGCACCGCTGCTGGTGATGACCTATTATAACATGATCTTGCAATACGGCGACGAGCCCGATGTTCGACCGTTCGTCGAACGGGCTGCGGAGGCCGGCCTCTCGGGTATCATCGTCCCCGACCTCCCCGCCGAGGAGGCCGAGCCGCTGCGGGCGGCCTGTGACGACCACGGGCTCGATCTCGTCTTCATCATCGCGCCGACGACCGAGGGCGAGCGCCTCGAGACCATCATGTCCCACGTCTCGGGCTTTGCCTACGTGCAGGCCCGTCTCGGGACGACGGGCGCGCGTGCGAACGTCTCGGGTGCGACCCACGACAGCCTCGCGCGGCTGTCCGAGTACGACGTGCCCAAGGCCGTCGGCTTCGGCGTCAGCGAGGGCGACCACGCCGCCGAAATCATCGAGGCGGGCGCCGACGGCGTCATCGTCGGCAGCGCGCTCGTCGAGATAATCGCCGACGCCGACACGCCCGAGGCGGCGGTCGACCGCCTCGAGGCCAAAGCCCGCGAACTCAAGCGAGGTGCACGCCGCGGCGCGGACTCTATCACGGTCGACCCCGAAGATACACCGGAACCAGAACAGCCATAACGGCAAGCTTGCTACACTCCCGCAATGACTACAGGAATCGACGCACGACTCGAACGAATCGGGACAGACGGATCGTACGTGATCGTCCCCATGGACCACGGCGTCACGATGGGTGCCGTTCAGGGACTGAAAGATATCGAATCGACGATCGACGGCGTGACCAGCGGCGGTGCGGACGCGGTCCTCACGCAGAAGGGGATCGCGCCCCGCGTCCACGAGAACAAGAACGACAAGGGCTACATCGTCCACCTCAACGGTTCGACCACGATCGGACCCGACGAAGAGGACAAGCGGATGACGGGCACCGTCGAGGAAGCCATCCGGGTCGGTGCCGACGCCGTCTCCTTCCACATCAACGTCGGCTCGAACCACGAACCGGACCAGATCAGTCAGCTCTCGGAGGTCACCGAGACCGCCGAGCGCTTCGGCATTCCGGTGCTCGCGATGGCCTACGCCCGCGGCCCCGGCGTCGATCCCGAGGACCCCGAAGCGCTCGGCCACGCGGTTCGACTCGCCGAGGAACTCGGCGCTGACATCGTCAAGACCGGCTACAGCGGCGACGCCGAGAGCTTCCGGCACGTCGTCGAGTCGACCCGGCTCCCGGTCGTCATCGCCGGCGGCTCGCGGGGCACCGACCGCGAGACGATCGATATGGTCCGCGGCGTGATGGACGCCGGCGGTGCCGGGATCTCCATGGGTCGCTCGATCTTCCAGCACGAGAACCCAGAGGCCATCGCGCGAGCGGTTGCCGGCGTCGTCCACGACGACCTTTCGACCGACGAGGCGCTGGCCGAAGCGGGACTGGCGCTCGAGGCCTAATTCTCGGATTCTCTCTCGTCGCGTTTAGCTTGGACTGCCACAGCGTCGGCTGCGTTCTGTACCGAGCAGGCACCATTCATCCCGTCGGCGGCCGACGCTCAGTGACAGTGCGTGTCGAGATGCACGTCGCGATCGGCGTAGCGCGGGGAGAGCTCGACGGTGGCGTGATCGACGCCGTGGCCGGCGAGTTCATCGTGGACGCGGCCGACGACCGCGTCGGCTTCGGCCATCGTCTCGACGCCCGTTTCGACGTGGACCGTCGCGACCGTGATCTGGCTGCAGATCTGCCACGCGTGGAAGTCGTCCACCCGGTCGACGCCGTCGATTTCGGTGAGATGCGATCGAATGTCGTCGGTCTCGAGCGGCGTCTTGAGGAAGAAGATCTCGCCGCTGCCGCGCAAGACCGTGATCGCGGACCACGTGACGACGGCAGCGATGAGCGCCGCGGCGATCGGGTCGATCACGCGGATGCCGGTCAGTTCGATGGCGACCACGGAGACGATGACGGCGACCGAGCCGCCGGCGTCGCCGAGCAGGTGATAGAACGCTCCCTTCTCGTTGAGACTCATCGCGTCGCCGTGGAGCACGTACACTGAGCCGAGGTTGACCAGCAGGCCGCCCAGCGCGATTGCGATCGTCGGCCCGGCACCGATGGCGACCGGCTCGAGGAATCGCTGATAGGATTCCCAGAGGATGAACCCGACCATCGGCAGGAGCAACAGGCCGTTGAGGAAGGCGGCGAAGGGCTCGAGGCGGTGGAGACCATAGGACCAGCGGTCGTCCTCGCCGTAGCGTTCGGCGACGTGGGCGGCGGAGAAGGCCATCACGTACGCGAGCGCATCGAACAGCATGTGGACTGCGTCGCTGATGAGCGCGACGGACCCGAACGCCAGCCCGCCCGCGAGTTCGACGAGGAAGCCGACGACGTTGATCAGCGAGACGGCGGCGAGCTTGCGACTGCTCGTCGACTCCCCGCCGTGGCCGTGTCCGTGATCGTGGCTGTGGCCGTGGCCATCGCGGGCGTGTGAGTCGTCGTGGGGGTGTGCCGACTCGTTGCGACTCATCGTAGGTCGAACTCAGTGGACCCGACTTATTAAATCGGCTGCTATAAGGCGATGATTTCTATGCTAATCTTAGCAAGTATTTGCAGATATGTTAATAATGACGCGGTGATTCGTCGTAGTTTGCCCCACGTCTCGGAGCGGGTCGATCGGAAGAATTTCGGCGGCACGCTCCCTCCTCGAGGCCGTGACCGACGGCGAGGAACTAACGCTCGCGGACGAAATCGTCGCCCGGGCGCGGATTCACGCCCGCGAGGTCGTCGATGAGCACGAACTGGCGATCGATCTCGCATCCCTCGAGTGGGACGTCTCGGCGCGAGCGCGCCGTCGCGCGGGCCTCTGTCGCTGGCACGCCGACCGCGAAGTGGCGACGATCGTGCTCGCGCGGCGGGCCTACGAACGGTACGACTGGCCCGACTTCGCGGGGATCGTCCGCCACGAGCTCGTCCACGCGTGGGAGTTCCAGCAGTTCGGCGAGTCCGGCCACGGCGACCGGTTTCGCGAGCGGGCCGCGGCGCTCGAGGCCCCGCGTTACTGCGAGGCGTTCGCGCGGCCGCGGTACGTCCTTCGGTGTCTCGCGGCCGACTGCGACTGGCGGGCGAAGCGCCACCGCGCGTCGAAACCGGTGAAGTCGCCGGACCAGTACCGGTGTGGGGGCTGTGGCGGTTCCTACGAGGTCGAGCATACGGAAAGCGGCCGAACGTGGACGACCGCGAGCGGCTACGGCGGCGCGAAGGCGGCGCTCGGAGAGGACTGGTAGGACGCGTCGATCGCGACCCACTCGAGTCGAGCGCGGAACACTTATTCGCCTCACCATACCTGTTTCGGGTATGGGAATACTCGATCTGATGCTGGGCAAGTCCGGACCCGGCGAGCAGGGCGTCGAGGCGACGTCGTACACCCTGCCGAAGGACACGCACGACTTCGTCTACCCCGTCGCGGTCCGTCGCGAGGAGGTCGAGGCGTTCGCCGAGTTGCTCGAGGCCGAAGCCGAAGCGCCGGCCCTCGAGGCGGAGGCCGACGATCTGGAGGCGGCCTTCGAGGGACTGACCGGCGAGGGCGGACCCGATATCGACACGGACGAACTCGCCGAGCGGATGCGACGGCCCCGGAACGCGGCGGAACCGGTGATCGAGTCGTGGCGCGACTCCCTCGAGCGCGATATCGGCGTGGTCTACGCCCGGCCGAACACCTACGACGCGCTGGTGGCGTTCGTCAAACTCTGCAAGCAACGCGACGAGGACGAGGCCGACGCGTTCGACCTCCCCGAGAGCTTTCCGAACGCGGCGGCCCTGCTCAAGCGACTCGAGGAGGGGACCGATACCCAGTATCGCGCCGTGGTGCACACCGATCTGCTGCCCGATGAGTAGGGCGGACAGCCCGGCAATCGGTTCGCTTGGCGGACTTAGACGATCGTCTCGAACGCCTCGAGCGACGCGAGTTCGTAGGTCGGCACGTGCTCGCTGGGCCCGTCGTCGCGCCCGGTATCGAGCCACGCCGAATCGATCCCCATCGCGTTGGCGCCCGCGATGTCGGCGTGGAGCGAGTCCCCGACGTGAATCGCCGCGTCCGGCGCGACCTCGAGCTCACCGAGCGCGCGTTCGAAGGGTGCCGCGTTCGGTTTCGGCAGGATCCCCGCGCTCGGCTCCGTGAACACCCGCACGTCGAAGGCGTCCTCGATTCCCAACGCCCGGAGTTTCTGTGTCTGTGTTTTCCGACCGCCGTTGGTGATGAGCCCGACCCGACTTCGGTCGCGAGCGTGCTCGAGCGCCGCTTTCGCGCCGGGTCGAAATCTGACGGCGGTCGGGTCCTGCACCGCGAGGTATTCGGCTGCGAGCGTCGGCGCGATATCGGGAGCGACGCCGGCTCGCTGTGCGACTTCGGTAAAGAGGTGCTCGTAGAACTCGCGATCGGTCTCGGCGGTCGGCAGATGAGGCACGGCGGCCCGCAGTTCCGCGGGCGTACAGAACTGCTCGCAGCCGGCGCGTTCGAAGGCGGACTCGAGCAGGGTCGCGGCGTCCTGGGTCGGCTCGCAGAGTGTGCTATCGAGATCGAAACAGATCGCGTCGTAGGCGGCCATCTGCATCGTTGTACGAGCGCGGGCGTTCTCAACGTTTCGCCGATGTGGTGGATCCATTCGAACTAGTTTCGGTGTCGCTGCTGAGAACAGCCCGAAAGCCCCGACGTGGCTCGAGTCGGAGGACTCGCTGCGCGCTTCACTCGCTCACGTCGTTCGCTCGCTCCAGTGCTTGCGTCGTCCGCCGTCCCCGAGCCCCGTCGCCCCTTTCAGTCCCGCCCGGCGGTGGTTTGGCCGGATGGCCGACACTCGGCAGTTGACCGGGGGCGGTTTCGGCTCGAGCGGCCACTCCCGATTCCGCAGCAGTTATTTTTGCTGACACGCCTCTCGGCGTATGGAGGTCGTCAAGCGAGTTCACGTCGTGCCGTTGGGCTACGAGTTCGATCGGATCCTCGAGCCGATCCGGACCCAGCGGGCGGATCTGGTCTACCTGCTCGAGGACGACAGCGCAGGCGATGGGGAGACCGACGGCGAACAGGACGGGGAGGACGGACGCGGGGAGCGAAACGCGACCGCGGCCGCCGACTATCACGACGAGTTACGCGAGGAACTCGAGTCGATCGTCCCCGAGGTGCGGACCAGAGCGTGCGATCTGACGGACGTGTACGCCGTCCTCGGCGACGTGACGACGATCGCCGATATCCACGCCGAGGATCAGGTGTACGTCAACGTCTCCGGGGCCGGCACGATTCCGGCGATCGGGGCGACGATCGCGTGTATGGACGTCTCGACGGACGCCCACGCCTACTACGTCGAGCCGTCGGAGTACGCCCACGACGGGACGGCCGAACCCGGCTCGTTCGGCCTCGACGAGATGGAAGAGGTGCCGACCTATCCCATCGAGTCGCCGACGCGCGAGCAGGTCGCGATCATGGAGTTCCTCGCCGATCCGGCCGCGTGGGACGGCTTTCACGACGACCGGACGGCACCGCCGAAAAAGAAGGACCTCATCGAGTACGCTCGAGAGCAGGAACTCGCCTTCATGGCCGATCGACGGTCGCCGGACGAGCGCTCCGGCGAGGACAAGGGCGCGTTTCGGGTCCTCGACACCCACGTCCTCGAGCCGCTCGCCGAGGACGGCTACGTGACGATCGAGTCGGTCGGCCGCCGGCGCGTCGTCGAGTTGACCGAACGGGGCGAAAACGCCTACCGGGCGTTCCGACACAAGCTCATGGACGAGGCCGGCGAGACACGATAGCGGTGTCGCGGACGGCGGTATCGGTGGTGGAACGGCGTCAACGGAGGGGTGAACGTCAGCGGTGGGGCGGTCGGAGGGGCGACGTCAGCGGAGGGGACGGCGTCAGTCGGGGAGCAATCAACGGAGGGGTGCCGTCAGCAGACGTGGGCCGACGGCGGTTCAGTGCTCGTCGTAGACCCGCGCGTACAGTTCCGTTCCCAGTCGAGCCAGCTCGAGGTCGGCCTCGAGGCGCTCGATGTGGTCGCGAAGCGCCGCCGCCTCGAGTCCCGGGAACTCGCGGTCGGTGCGGGAATCGAGGTGGCTGCTCGCCCGCGCGAGCAGGAAGGGCGCGGCGTCAGCGAGGTGCGAGCCCGGGAGCTCGGGGCCAGCGCCGCGGCCGCGCTCGACCGCGGCCAGTACTTCCTGTGCCGCGATGAGCGTTCGGCGCAGCGAGCGGATCTCGGCGTCGTCGGCGGGCGGCGTCAGGTACTGCGTTAGCAGTTCGTCGGCCGCGACGACTCGATCCGGAGCGATGTCGAACGCGTCCTCGAGCCGCTCGAGGGCGGGTTCGGTGACGTCCGTGCGCCGACACGCGAGCCGGACGGCACCCAGTACGGTCGCCGGTCGGCCGTACTCGAGGACCGCCAACTCGCCCGCGTGCTCGAACGCCGCGCGGGCGATCTCGGCCGCGGGTTCCACCTCGAGCCGGTGGGCGGCGCAGTCGATCGTCAGTTCGGCGTCGTCGAGGTGGCGCTGACCCATACCAGAACATTCGTTCGGACGGTTATTATCAACTTCCGAGAAAGTATTCTAACTATCGTTACTATCGTTACCCACAATACTATCATAACTATTCGAACAGTACTAGCAGTTACGACGGTACTGGACTCGAAGACGGGATCGGAACAACGGCCGCTGTTCCGATATCGATCGGTCTGTCTGACGTTCCTGCCCGATTCGCCACGTTCAAGCCGGTTCCCTCCGAGGGTCGATTTATGACGCGAGCTGTCTGGGTAAAAGCCGACGATACAGTCGGTGACTGGGACGACCGCCGGGCGCGGATCACCGCCGCACTCGAGGCGGGTGCAGACTGGGTACTGGTCGACGAGGACGACGTGTCCCGCGTTCGGGAACTCGGCGATATCAACGTCGCCGCGTTCCGGACCGACGGGGACGTAACGCTCGTCGACGACATCGACGACGCCGAGGCCGGCGGCGCGAGCGACGACGCGGAGTCGGACGCGCAGGCGGACGCGATCGTCGTCGGGAAAGCGGGCGAGGGCGACGCCACGATCGACCTGCCCGAGGACTTCTCGGGGTCGGCGGACCTCTCGACGCTGCGCCGGAACGGCGACTTCGAGCGCGGCGCGTACGTCCGCATCCTCGGCAAGGAGTACGAGCGCTTCGCCGAGACCGCCGCCGAGGAAGCCGACCACACGATCGTCGTCGGCGAGGACTGGACGATCATCCCCCTCGAGAACCTGATCGCCCGCATCGGCGACGAGACCGACCTCGTCGCGGGCGTCACCAGCGCCGAGGAAGCCAAGACGGCCTTCGAAACCCTCGAGATCGGGTCCGACGCCGTCCTGCTCGACTCCGGCGATCCCGACGAGATCCGCAAGACCGTCGAGATGCGCGACCAGGCCGCACGCGAGCGCCTCGAGCTGGAGTACGCCGAAGTGCTCGACATCGAGCGCGCCGGCAGCGCCGACCGGGTCTGTGTCGACACCGGTAGCCTCCTCGAGCACGACGAGGGAATGCTCGTCGGGTCGATGTCCCGCGGACTGGTCTTCGTCCACGCCGAGACCGCCGAGTCGCCCTACGTCGCCTCGCGGCCCTTTAGAGTCAACGCGGGCGCGGTCCACGCCTACGTCCGGACCCCCGACGGCGGCACGAAGTACCTCTCGGAACTCCAGAGCGGCGACGAAGTACAAGTCGTCGACACCGACGGCAACACCCGCGAGGCCATCGTCGGCCGGGTCAAGATCGAGCAGCGGCCGATGTTCCGGATCGCCCTCGAGACCGAGGACGGCGACCGCGTCGAGACGCTGCTCCAGAACGCCGAGACGATCAAGGTCGCCGCAGAAGAGGGCCGCAAGGCCGTGACGGACCTCGAGGCCGGCGACGAGATCCTGCTGTACGCCGAGAACACGGCCCGCCACTTCGGCGAACCCGTCGAAGAGAGCATCATCGAGAAGTAGCGTCGCGGAATCGGTACGGAACGGCACCCGAGACCGGCACCGAATCCGAACGTCGACGTGCGAATCAGTCGCTCGCTTCAGAGATCGTTCGTCTCCGCCTCGGGGTCGACGGGCTCGAGGCGCGTCGTACACCAGTGACAGAACTCGAGGTCCGCGTCGATTTCTTTGCCACACTCGGGACAGGTCGGCCCCTCCGCGGCGTCGGCCCCGACGGCCGGGTGGCCGAGCGCGCGGAACGTCGCGTCGATCGCGGCGAACAGGGCGATAAACGAGAGGAGGAACTGCGCTATCGCGTCGGTCTCCGCGGCCATGATATCCGCGTACGCGGTGATATCATCGACGCTCGTTACCGGTCCGGCGGCCGTCAGCTGGTCGATCGGAAGAAAGAGGGCGCTCGCCGACACGAAAAGACCCGCGAACGCGGCGGCGCGGAGCCAGTCCCGGATGAGAACGTGACCCGCGCCGGGCATGATCACGGAGAGACCGGCGGCGAGAAGCGCACGGAGCCATGTCATTGTACGTGAGGATGTAGGGACCCCCTGCCCTTAACATTCCGATTCTCGTTGTTTTTCAGCTCAGTCGAGTCGTGCGACCAGTTCGGCGAGCGTCTCGAGGTCGTACTGGCCCGGCGCGGTCGCCTCCGACGGGTCCACGGGCGCGTAGCCGATCTTCGAGCCGTAGACCGGAGCCACCGCGCGCGTGTGGCTGCCGACTTCGCCCATCGCCATCGTGGCGACCGCGTCGCCGTGGGTGGTCAGCTGCTCGGTCGCGGACAGGAGCGCGAGCGCGTCCGCCGTCGACTGGGCGGTCACCGCCAGTTTCGCCACGTCGGCGTACTTGCCCGCCTCGGTCAGCGTTCGAACCATCTCTTTGCGAGCCGGTGTTCCGTCGAAGTCGTGGGCCGACGCGATGATCGACACGTCGCGATCGCGAGCCGTCTCGAGGACGTCCTCGGCGTCCCCCTCGAGGATCGACTCGAGTTCGACGTCGATGGCCGCGACGGCATCGAACGCGGTCGCCCCCGCCAGCGCCTCGAGTCGGCCGTCGTCGGTTGCGTCTCCGCCTTCCCAGTCGGCGCGATTCGTCGCGATGATCGGCAACTCGCCCTCGTAGGCCTCGAGCGCGGCCAGCGGCTCGTCGGCCAGGTCCATTCGGAATTCGATCGCGTCCGCGTGCTCGCGGGCCGCGGGTTCGTCGGCGAGCGTCGCCGTCGCGGCCGTGAGCACGAACGAGTCGAAAGTCAAGCCCATTGGCTACCAGTGGGAGCGAGAGCGACAAAAACGGTATCGTTTCGGCAGCTGTAGTCCGTCGAGAACCGCGTTATGCCATCCCGATGGTCTCCTCGGCCTCAAGGAGCTCGTGATAGCGGTTCCGAATCGTCACTTCGGAGATGTCGGCGACGTCGCTGACGGCGGCCTGCGTGGTCTTCTCGTTGGTCAGGAGCGCGGCAGCGTAGACCGCGGCGGCCGCGAGGCCGACCGGCGACTTGCCGCTGTGGACGCCCTTCTCCTTGGCGTTCTGGAGCAGGCTCCGCGCACGGTGTTCGGCCTCGTCGGAGAGCTCGAGTCCCGAGGCGAAGCGGGGGACGTAGCTCTCGGGGTCGGCCGGCTGGACCTCGAGGCCCAGTTCGCGGACCACGTAGCGGTAGGTGCGCGCGATCTCGTTTTTCTCGACGCGGGAGACGTCGGCGATCTCGTCGAGGCTCCGGGGGACGCCGGCCTGTCGGGCGGCGGCGTAGACACAGGCCGTCGAGACGCCCTCGATGGAGCGGCCCGGCAGCAGGTCCTCGTCGAGCGCGCGGCGGTAGATGACCGACGCGGTCTCGCGGACGTTCGTCGGGAGGCCCAGCGCGGAGGCCATCCGGTCGATCTCACCCAGTGCCTGTTTCAGGTTGCGCTCCTTGGAGTCGCGGGTGCGGAAGCGCTCGTTCCACTTGCGCAGGCGCTGCATCTTCTCGCGCTGGCGGGAGCCGAGCGAGTTGCCGTAGGCGTCCTTATTTCGCCAGTCGATGTTCGTCGAGAGCCCCTTGTCGTGCATCGTGTTCGTCGTGGGTGCGCCCACGCGGGACTTCTCGTTCTTCTCGGCGGCGTCGAAGGCTCGCCACTCGGGGCCGCGGTCGACGGAGTCCTCCTCGACGACCAGTCCGCAGTCCTCACAGACGGTCTCGCCGTGCTCGTCGTCGACGACGAGGTTGCCGGCACACTCGGGACAGACCAGATCCTGCTCTTCCTCGCTCTCGGTCTCCTGTTCGTTCGTTTCGGGTTCGCTACGTCGTACTCTCGTGTTCGATGGTGCGTTAGTCATACGATGGCGATTGCTGCCCGGCCGAACCGATTGCAAAAGCCCGGACGGATCCGTTACCTCTCACGTTCAGAGACTCGAGGTTTAATGGTTTCGAAATCTCGGCCCCAGATCCCTCGAAAACGGGTAATTCAGGCGAACGAGCATGATAAATGGAAACATTAAAGCAGAGAAGGACGACCGCCACAGCCGGAAACGGAGGCCCCAACTTCGTTCCGTGCGAAGGCCCCGGTATGAAACTCGCAGTCGGCAGCACGAACCCGGTCAAGATCGATGCGGTCGAACGCACGCTCGAGCGGTACGAGCCGACCGTGACCGCCGTCGACGTCGACTCCGGGGTGAGCGAACAGCCGCGATCGCTCGAGGAGACCGTGTCCGGTGCCGAGAACCGCGCCCGGCGCGCGCTCGCGGCGACCGACGCCGACTACGGTGTCGGCCTCGAGGGCGGGGTCGCTCGGCTTGGAGCGACACCGGGCCTGTCCCTGATCATGTGGGGAGCCGTCACCGACGGCGACCGACTCGAGCGAGGTGGCGGGCCGACGCTTCGGCTTCCCGACCGGGTCGCCGAGCGGGTCTCGGACGGCGCGGAACTGGGGCCAGTCATGGACGACGTGCTCGGAACGGAGAACGTCGCCGAGGCGGAGGGGGCCGCGGGTGCGCTCACCGACGGGCTGACGAACCGGACGCGAGCGTTAGGCGAGGCGGTTGCGTCTTCGTTCGGACCGTTCGTAACAGGATATTACGACACCGGCGCGTGACTCTCGGCCGCTGTGACGGGTCCCGCTTCCGTCACGGCTGTCGAAATCGCCGCTCCGATCCCGTCGGCCGGAAACCGTCACGAACAAACGACAGTCCGAGCCCGGTATATATTAACCGCACGTACCAACGAAACCTTTCCACCCGGTTAGTATCTCATTACGCCCCGGGAAAACCGCACGACGGGGGCGGGTTAACCGCACGTACCAAACCCCCTAAGGGTGTTCCTGTCATCCGACCGTGTATGAGCACTGCAATGGCCCCCGACCTCACGAGCAAACAACAGCGGATTCTGGAGTACCTCCGGAACAACGCGGCGACGAAGACGTACTTCAAATCCCGCCTCATCGGCAAGGAGCTCGGCATGACGGCAAAAGAGGTCGGCTCGAACATCACCGCACTTCAAGAGGGCGACTACGACGTCGAGATCGAGAAGTGGGGGTATTCGTCGAGTACCACCTGGAAAGTCGACGCGTAACAGTCGACTGCGGTCGCGCGGTCCGTTTCTGCTCTCGGTTTACCGATCGTAACGAGTGACGAACGGCAGCCGATAGCGACGCGAACGCTCTTCTATCGCGAGCCCTCAATATCGGGACATGACGGCAGTACTGTTCGATATGGACGGCGTCATCCTCGAGGGACCGCAAACGCACCCGCAGGTCTACGCCGACGCCGCCGACGCGGCGCTTGCCGAACTGGAGGTCGACCCGACGGCGTCGCAGCGGCGCGATTTCAGGGATCACGACCACGAACGGATTCGGAGACACTGTCAGGACCTCGGGATCGACCTCGCGGAGTTCTGGGACCGAAAGGAAGCACACGCCTCGAGCGGAACCCACGAGCGGCTTCGGTCGGGCGAGCGCGGCACCTACGACGATATCGACGCGATTCGCGACCTCGGCGAACGGACGACGACCGGACTCGTCACCAACAATCGCCACGAGACCGCCGAATTCGTCGTCGACTACTACGGGTTCGATTTCGACGTCGTCCGCGGCCGTGACCCGACGGTCGAGGGCTACGAGCGACGCAAGCCCGACCCCTCCTACATCGAGGAGGCACTCGAGGCCCTCGGCATCGCGAGCGGCATCTACGTCGGCGATTCGAAAAAAGACGTGACCGCCGGGCGCGCGGCCGGCCTCGAGACCGCGTTCCTCCGTCGGCCGCACAACCGCGACCGAGAGCGACCGGCGAACGCGACGCACGAACTCGAGTCGCTGACCGAACTGCTGTCGCTCGTCTCGTCGACTGACTCGTCGTGACGGAGTAATACGGTCTTACCGTCGAGTAATAGTCTCTTAGCCCTCGTACGTGAGGAACTGATCCGCGTCTCGAGCGAGCGTCCGCGCGCGGTCGCCGAAGGAGTCCGCGTGGCGGACGACCAGTACGAGCACCGTCTCGGGTCGTTCGACGGCGTAGCCGTCGTCCCGGGAAAGCAGTCCGGCCTCCTCGAGTTCGCCGGCGTACTTACTGACCGTCGGCGGGGAGACCTCGAGGGCCGTCGCGAGGTCGCCCGCGGTGGCGTCCGAGTTCAGGAGGAGTTCGATCAGCATGCCGCGTGGAGTCTCCCGGCGGAGGTAGCCGAGTGCGCGTTTCTCGAACTCGTCGAACCGGCCGGCCGTGACGAACCGCTTGTAGTCGCCGTCGCGGTAGCGCTCGATGGCCTCGAGTTCCTCGAGCCGGCGCAGGTGATGTTGGGTTTCGCCGGTCCCGAGTTGTAAGTCGTCGCGGATCTTCGAGAAGTGCGCGCCGGGCGTCGTGGAGAGATAGCCCGCGATGGCGTCGCGCGCGTCGCTTTCACCCGTGTCAGCCGCCGCTGAATCGGAGCGTCCAACCAGCGGGGAGGCGGCACCGAGGGCGGCAAATCGGCGCAGGGTCGCTCGTTTTTCGTCGTCGACCCCATCGGGTGCTGTCATACCTACTACTGTCTCCAAGGGCGCGATACGTAAAACAGGTTTCGCTCCGCTTTGTTCACCGATTATTACTGGTTAGGGATCCAATACGTGTCCTCGAGCGGCGATGGAGACGAGAGTGAGCACAATCGACGTACAGACGATTATAGGGCGAGAAATAAGACGTAAACCGATGGCACCGAGACGAATCGACGGCGACTGAACGGAGACAGTCAGTCGCTCGAGGAGGGCTCGTCGTCCTCGTCGGCTGCCATCTCAGTGCCGCCGTCGGTCTGGCCTTGGAAGTCTTGGTCCATCTCCTCGATGACCTCGTCCGGATCCGAGATATCCGCCGGATCCTTGCCTTCCTTGATCGCTTGGGCCTCCTGTTCCATCGCTTCGACGTCCATGTCCGCTTCCTGATCGATCTCGCCGATGATCTCGGCGATGTCGTCTAGCCCGATCAGTTCGCGGGTCTCGTCGTCGAATTCGCGGCTCTCGAGGTCGGTACCGTTCCCCTCGACATCGCTGCCCGAGAGGTGCTTGCCGTAGCGGCCGACCAGCGAGGTGAGTTCCTGGGGCATGACGAACGTCGTCGACTCGCCCTGCCCGATGTCGCCGAGCGTCTCCATCCCCTTGTCGATGATGGCGCGCTCGCCCATCGATTCGGCGGATCGTGCACGCAGCACGGTCGAGATCGAGTCACCCTGGGCCTCGAGGATCTGGCTCTGTTTCTCACCCTGTGCGCGGATGATTTCGCTCTGTTTGTCACCTTCCGCTTTCTCGACGGCACTGCGGCGTTCACCCTGTGCCTCGAGGATCATCGCGCGGCGTTTCCGCTCGGCGGAGGTCT
The DNA here is from genome assembly GCF_052439245.1 of Natrinema sp. LN54. Taxonomy (NCBI): domain Archaea; kingdom Methanobacteriati; phylum Methanobacteriota; class Halobacteria; order Halobacteriales; family Natrialbaceae; genus Natrinema; species Natrinema sp. LN54. The sequence continues at coordinate 111,947 of NZ_JBQVRP010000002.1, read as the reverse complement.
GTTGCTCCATCGCGCGCTGGACGTCCTTCGAGGGGTTGACCTCGCGGACCTCGACCGACTCCACTCGAATGCCCCACTCGTCGGTGGGTTCGTCGAGTTCCTCGCGGATGCGGGCGTTGATCTCTTGGCGCTTGTTCAGCGTGTCGTCCAGTTCCATGTCGCCCAGCACGGCGCGCAGGGTGGTCTGGGCGAGGTTCGAGACGGCTTTCTTGTAGTCGTCGACCTGCAGGAACGCCTTCTTGGCGTCCATCACCTTGATGTAGACGACGGCGTCGGCGGTCACCGGCGAGTTGTCGCGGGTGATCGCTTCCTGCCGAGGCACGTCCAGGGTCTGGGTACGCATATCGAACGCGTACGTGTTCGAGACGAACGGCGGGACGAAGTTGATCCCCGGCTCGAGCAGTTTGCGGTACTCGCCGAAGACGGTCAGGGCGCGTTTCTCGTAGGCGTCGACGATCTCGATCGCGCTCAGCAGCGCGGCGATCACGAGGACGAGGACGATGGCACCGACGAGCAACACGGCTGCGCCGGTCGTTTGCATCGGGAACAGTTGTAACACCATATTTCGGCCTTACGGCGGTGGGGAGAAAAGCGTTCCCTTATTTCGTCAACATGTGAGTGATGATCCCACGGATCAGCTCGAGCGCTCCGTTTCGGTCTCCGGTTCGGCGTCGGTCGTCGATTCGTCGCCGCCGTCCGTGGGTTCTCGGTCGTCCTGTTGAGCGTCTCGTGCCAGCGCGCGATCGATCTCGTCCTCGCCGATCGCGTCGAGGGATTCGACCGTGAGCACGTTTCCGCCGCCGGGATCGATGACGATGACCTCCTCGCCTTCCTCGATCGTCCCGCTTGTCGTTCGCGCGCTGTAGTAGGGGGCGAACCCGCCCTCCTCGAGTTTGACCTCGCCGCTGCGGTTCGTGACCGTCTCGGTGACGTAGCCGGTCGCCCCGGACAGCGAGTCCGAGTCCGTGGTTCGGGCCGTCCCTTTGCCGCCGTAGAAGTCGAAGCGGTTGTAGACGTAGGCCGCTGCAAGCCCGATCACGAGGGTCAGTCCCGCCAGAATTATCGGGCTAAGCGGGGCCGGGAAGAGCACGCCGATCAACCCCGCGCCGACCAGCGCGATCCCGATGACGATGAGGTGGGCACCCGGTGAGATGGCCTCGAGCACCATCAGTACGAGACCCACCACCAGGAGCAAGAGCGGCACGTTCCCCACGAGAGATTCGACCATACTTAGCGCTAGCATCCCGTGAGAATTAAATGTTTGTCAAGTGCCACGCAGGAGTTCAACGTGGGGCTGACCAGGGTGAGGCGTCGCCGTTACGGACTCGCGAGAGCACTATCGCGGCTCTCCGGATTCGGCGACGGTACATCGGTCGTCCGACCGGAGCGGTCGGTGACCGGAGACGATACTCGCCCGAAACGTTCGGGGAAAATTTTTGGTCTCGGAGTCGAGAATTCGATCAAGCGCCCTCCATGAATCTCCGCTTGCGGATCTGTGCGGTCCTCGGTGTGTTCGTCGCGGTTACTACCGTGTTCGTGCTCACGCTGCTGTGGACGTACGGCGTCTTGCTCCCGGGCGTCGTCGGCGGGACGATCGTCTTCCTCCAGTACGGCACCGTCGAGTTCGACCCCCTCCGGTTGCCGGTCTCGTGGACAACGGCGCTGATACTGGTCGGCGGCTTCCTCGCGGCACAGACGTATTACGGCTATCGGCGCGTGCTCTCGGGAACGCACGGCGTCGCCGGTGACGAGGACCACGCCGTCGCCCGAACGGTCCGGCAACTGGCGATGACCGCCGACGTTCCGGAACCGGACGTTCGCGTCGTCGCCGACGAGACGGCGAGTTGTTACACCGTCGGTCGGCTCACCGACGCGACGATCGTCGTCACGACGGGACTGGTCGAAGCCCTCGACGCCGACGAACTCGAGGCGGTCCTCGCCCACGAAATCGCCCACGTCGCAAACCGGGACGTGACGCTGATGACGATCACGACGCTGTTCCTCGAGATCGCCGATCGAGCCTACCACGCGGCGCTGCTCGCGCGCCGCGCGCTTTCCGATCCCGGCGAGCTATCGGACGGCGGGCGGATCGCGTTGTACTGGTTTCTCCCCTTGGTCGTGCTCACCTCCGTCTTCGTCGCGCCGATCCTCTGGGTGTTTCCGACGATCGCCGACTGGGCGACCCGAACGCTGTCACAGACGCGAGAGTTCGCCGCTGACGCCGCGGCCGCCCGGATCACCGGGACGCCGATGGCGCTCGCGAGCGCGCTGGTGACCCTCGCCGAGACGGCCGGGACGCCGGAGACGGACCTCCGGACAACCAGAACGCGAGCGCTGTGTATCGTCCCGACCGATCCCGTGACGGGCGACGAGACGACATCGCTGCCCGAGATCCGGCAACCGACTGATGAGACGACTCGGCGCGCGAACGTGACGTCGTGGCTCGAGGCCACTACGCCCTCGGGACCCGTCCATGCCGACTCGTCCGATACTCACCCGCCGGTCGACGTCCGCGTGCGACGGCTGTCCGAGATGGCGGCCGAACTGGAGGGGACAGCGTGACGGGGGCGCGCCGGCTCTTGCTCGTCGTCGGCTGTCTGTGCTGTCTGTTCGTCGTCGCGAGCGCGCTGCCCGCGGCGGATCCGCGACTCGACGGGCCCGGTGGGGGCGACGGCGAGCCGATCGCCGGTGACTGGGACTCGATGGAGGACACCCCCGAGTTCGTCACGGAATCGCCCGACGACACGAACGGGCCGGACGACGATCGGGACGACGAGTCGGGTGCAACCATCGAGATCGACGAGGAAATCGAACCGGGAGGCAACGTGACGGTCCAGACCGACTATACCAGCCATTTCACCACGAAAACCATCGCAGTGAACGGCGAGAACGTCACGGAGATAGACGAGGTCGGCAGGGCCACGATCATCGTTCCCTACGCCGAGGAGATGACCGTCTCGATACCCGAGCAGAATCAATCGCGAACGTTCGATGTCCAGACGGCTGCGACGCTCGAGACCCACGGCGTGGCGGCTCCGGCTCGCGACCTCGAGATCACGGCCGAGGTCGGCTCGACGCCGGTGCCCAACGCGACGGTCTCCCGCGACGGGACAGTCGTCGCGACGACCGATGCGGACGGGGAGGCCACCGTGACGCTCCCGGAGACGACCGGTCCGGTCGACCTCCGCGTCGAACGCGAACCGGTCGCCGGCGAGCGGACCGTCGAGGTGGCCGAACCGACGGTCGAGTTCGTCTCGCCGGTCCTGTTCCCGGGCTCGCCCGCTCCGGTCCAGGTGTCGGCCGACGGGGGCGGGGTTCCGAACGCGACGGTCTCCCTCGAGAGCGGCGGGACGGCGACGACCGGCGAGAACGGGCGGACGCGGCTCTGGCTGCCGATCGGCGACGAGGCGACCGTGACGGCCGAGGTCGGTGCGGAGACCGCGACGGCGACCGTCGGGGACCTCTACCTGCGGCTGGCGGCGGTCGTCGTGCTCGTCCCGGGGTTCTGCATCGGCGGTGTCGTGACCTACGTCCGACTGATCGCCACCAGCGAGCGACGGCGCGGAAACGCGGCGGCCGAGCTGTTCGTCGCGCTCGCGGATCTCGTCGGGGGCCTCGGGACCGCGCTCAGCCGTCTCTTCGGCGCTATCGGCGGATACAGCCTGCCGTCGATATCGCTCCCGACTATCTCGATGCCCAGTCTCGAGTTCGGCGGCACCGGCCGCGGGTCCCCCGCCCTCGGTTCGGCCCTCTCGTCGATCGGCCGGGCGTTCGGCTCCCTTCCGTCGCTCGGGTCGTTGGGCTCGCTCGGTCGATCGTCGGCCGACAGGGATCGGTCGCTGCTCGAGGGGATTCTCGGACCGACTGCGGACGACGAGGACGCCGACGAGCCGGGCGATTCCGAAGCTCACGAAGCGGGGAGTCCCGGTCTCGCGGCCGAGCCGCTGGCCCCTCGCGGGCCGCGCGCGGAGGTCCGGGCGGCGTGGCACACGTTCCTCGACCGCCTCGAGATCGCGGACCGCGAGACGGCGACCCCCGGAGCGGTGGCTCGCGACGCGCTCGCCGCCGGGTTCCCCGCCGACCGCGTGAGCCGCCTCGTCGCGATCGTTCGCGATATCGAGTACGGCGGCCGCGAGCCGTCTGCGGAGCGGGCGGCGGCGGCGCGGGCCGCGGTGCGTGAGCTGCTCGACCACGAGCCGGACGAGGAGGGATCGGAATGAGTTCGCGCTCGTCTTCCGGACCGGGGCGAGATCCGCTGGCCCGGCTCCCTGCCATCGATCTCGAGCGAGTCGTGACGGCCGTGGTCGGTGCCGGTGTCGTCCTCGCGATCGGGGCGGTGCTACTCGGCGGCTTCGTCCCGTCCGTGCGGGCCCTCACCGTCCTGTTGTACCCGCTCGCAGTGCTGTTTCCGGCGCTCGGGATCGTGATCGCGGCGGCCACGGGCTGGTGGCTGTGGACCCGCGGCCGCTCGAGCGAGTCGCCGCTGGTCGAGGGCGTGCCGCCGGAATCGGTCGTCAGTGGCACCGAGACGGCAGTTGGCGGCGAGACGGAACGGGCCATCACCCACGCCGCACAGGGCCGGTACCGCTGTCGAGCGAACGAGTCGGCGACGGACGTTCGGCGACGGCTCACGGAGGGTGCGGTTCGCGTCATCGTCACGAAACGCGGGCACGCGGCCGACGCGGCTCGCGAGGCCGTCCGCTCGGGGACGTGGACCGACGACCCCGTCGCCGCCGCGTTCCTCGCCGACGGCCGGCGACAACCGCTCAGCGAACGGCTCCGGGCCGCGGTCGATCCCGGGGCGGCCTACCAGCGCCGCGTCCGTCGCACCCTCGCGGCGATCGAAACCATCGGCGGGGACGCCCGGACCGACGCGGAGGTGGACCGATGAGCGATCGGACCGTCGAGCGACTCGAGGGCGACGAGTGGGCCATCACCGCGACGCTCGCGCTCGCGGGGCTCGGCATCGCCGCCGGCAGCCAACTCCTCGTCGCCGCCGCGACGCTCCCGCTGTGGTACGTCGCCGCGGCCGCGTTCGGGACGAACCAGCCGGCGATGGTGCGTGTCACCCGTCGGATTTCGGTTCGCGACGGCGCGAGCGGCGAGGCCATCGACGACGCCGACGAGAGCACGGACTCCGGTTCCGCGGCGGTGTCCGCCGACCCCGGTGAGACCGTCATCGTGCGGACGACCGTCCAAAACGCCGGCTCGGAGACGATAGTCGACCTGCGCGTCGTCGACGGCGTCCCGGAGGCGTTGCCGGTCGTTTCCGGCTCCCCACGTGCGTGCGAGACCCTTGAGCCGCTCGAGGAGACGACCCTCGAGTACGAGGTCGAACCCCGGCGCGGCGAGCACGCGTTCGACGACGCGACGGTTCGAACGCGCGATCTCACGGGAACGGTAGCCGAGACGTGGCGGGCGGGCGTGAGCGGCGACGACGCAATTCGCCGTTCGCCGACCGTCGAGTCGGTGTCGCTCGGCGACGGGGCGAACGACTACGCGGGCGAGGTGCCGACCGACGAGGGCGGCAGCGGCCTCGAGTTCTACGCCGTCCGCGAGTACGAGCCGGGCGATCCGGTCCGGTCGATCGACTGGCGGCGATACGCCGGGAGCCGGGAGCTGGCGACCGTCGAGTACCGCGCCGAGCGGGCGACGCGGATCGTCTGCGTCGTCGACGCTCGACCGAGCCAGTTCAGCGCGGCGACGACCGCACGGCCTCCCGCGATCGAGCGCTCGGCCGATGCCGCCGAGCGAGCGCTCGAGGCGCTGATGGCCGCGGGCCATCCGACCGGCGTCGTCGGGCTCCACGAGCAGCGGTTGACGACCGTCGCTCCGGGAACTGACCCCGCGACGAGACGGAAAGCGTCGCAGCTACTCGAGGGCGTCCGGGAGGCCAATTACCTCGGCTACCGGTCGAACGCTCGGACGCGAACCGACGATCCCGTCGCGGACCTTCCCCGGACGCTACCGGGCGAGGCGCAGGTGTACCTGTTCTCCTCGTTCGTGGACGACGAGCCCGTCGACCTCGTCGAGCGGCTCCGGGCGCGGGGGTACGCGGTCCGCGTGATCTCGCCCGACGTCACGGCCGGCTCCGACGATATCGCGACGCGGCTGGAATCGCTCGATCGGGAGACGCGACTGGCTCGAGCCCGCGCGACGGGCGCTCGCGTCATCGACTGGGAACGCGAGCGATCGCTCGGGGTCTTACTTCGCAACGCGATCAGGACGGGAGGGACACGATGAGTACCGACGGTCGACTCCCGCCGACGACGAGGCGAGGGGTCGCGTTGGCCGCCGGTATCGGTGCGCTGGCGCTCGCCCTCGCGGAACCGCTCGTCGCCGCCGGCGTCCTCGTCGGGATCGGTCTCGCGGCGGCGGTGGGGTTGTCCGCGAGTTCGTACCGCCGCGTCGCGGTCGCGTCGGCGCTGCTGCCGATCGTCGTCCTCGGCGGAATCGCCGTGGTCGGTCTCGCGGGAACGACGGTCCCGGCTCTCACGGCGCTCGTCGGCGCGCTCCTCGGGCTCGCCGCAGGTGGCGTCCTCGGCGGTAAGCCGACGCCGGTTGCGCTCCTGCGAGCGGGCGCGTCGGCGCTCTGTTCGGCGGTCGTCGCCGGCGGCGTGGCACTGCTCATCGCAGGGATCGACACGCTGGGCGGCGCTGGACCGGCGCTCGCCGCGGTCCCGTGGCTCACCGGCGACGGGCCGTCCGGACTGTTCCTCGCGCTCGTCGCCGCCGCCGTCGCGGTCGCGTCCGCCCTCTTTCTCGTCCCGCCGGCGGTGTTCACCGTCCCCTCGAGACGCGACGCCTACGACGGGACTCGAAACGCGCTCACGAGGGCGGTCGGGGTCGCGACCGCGCTCGCGATCGCCGTGCTGGCGGTATTGACGATGCTCTCCCCGTTCGTCCCGCCGCTCGAGTCGCTCGTCGACGCGGTCGCCGGCAGCGTGGTCGTTCGCGGACCGCTCGCGGCCGTGACGGGTGTGGCCGCCGTCGTCGCCGTCTCGGCGGCGGTCGTCCGCGGCGCGTGGGTCCAGACGGACGGGCGTCGGAACGCGACCGTCGCGATCGTCGTCGGCGCGGTCTCCGGCGTGGGGCTCGCGGTCGCCGGCGTCGGGAGTCTCGGCGGTGTCGAGACGACTCTCGTGGCCGCTGGTTTCGGCGCGACGGCAATCGTCCTCGGCGTCGGCTGGTTGGTGGCGTGGCTCTACGAGGGCGCGGTGCTGCGAGACGATGCCCCCGACCCCGTTACCGCCCTCGCCGGGGCGCTCGCGGCGGGCGGGATCGTCGCCGGTTCTACCGCCGACGCCGTGCTCCTCGACCTCGAGACGGTCCGGGTCGGTGTGGCGACGATCGTTCCGATCGCAGCCGCGCTGTTTACCTACGATGTCGGCCGCTACGGACGGACGCTGGCACGCGAGATCGGCCCCCACGCGTCCCGCCGGCCACAACTCGTGCGACTCGGCTGGAGCGGGACGATGGCGGCCGTCGGCGTCCTCGTCGCGGCTCTCGGGCTGGCCGGAGCGGCGGTCCTCGCGCCGACGCTGTCGGTTCCGGCGACGGCGGGCGTGATCGGCGCCGTGGTCGCGATCCTCGGCGGGACGTGGTTACTGGTCCGCTGAGGGCGGTTCCATCGCCGGCACCGCACACTCCTCGAGCACGTCGTCGATGACCGCGCGCCGGGAGACGCCGTCGACGCTCGCCTCGGGCGTCAACACGAGGCGATGGGCGAGCGCGGGCCCGGCGATTCGTTTGATGTCCTCCGGAACGACGTACTCGCGGCCCTCGAGGACGGCTCGAGCCCGGCTCACCTCGAACAGTCGCTGGACGCCGCGGGGCGAGACGCCGACGTCGACGCGGCCGTCGGTTCGGGTCGCTCGGCAGACGTCGCCGATGTAGTCGCGGACCGGGCCCTCGACGGCGATTCCCTCGGGAACGCGCTGGAGTTCGAGCACCCGCTCGCGGTCGACGACCGGGTCGACGGTCGGGTCCGGGCGGTCGCGGTCGGCCCGGCGGTCGATCAGTTCCCGCGTTCCGTCGGCGTCGGGATACCCCAGCGAGGTCTTGATCATGAAGCGGTCGCGCTGGGCCTCGGGCAGTTCGAAGGTTCCCTCCTGCTCGACGGGGTTCTGCGTCGCGATGACGACGAACGGGTCGGGGAGGTCGTGGGTCTCGCCGTCGACGGTCACCTGTCCCTCGCCCATCGCCTCGAGCAGCGCGGACTGGGTCTTCGGCGGCGCGCGGTTGATCTCGTCCGCGAGGACCACGTTCGCGAACACCGGCCCGGGCGTGAAGTGGAACTCGCCGGTCTCCTCCTCGAAGACGTACGACCCGGTGATATCGGCGGGCATCAGGTCCGGGGTGAACTGGATCCGGGAGAACTCCAGCCCGAGCGCGGTCGCGAACGACCGCGCGGTGAGCGTCTTGCCCGTTCCGGGCACGTCCTCGAGTAACACGTGGCCGCGGGCGAGCACCCCGGCGATGACCTCCTCGAGAACGGTTCGATCGGCGACGACTGCGGAGAGGATCTCGTCGACGACGGCTGCCGCCGTCGCCGCGGTGTCGGGGACTGACATACCGATACCCGTCCCTACGCGAACTTATATCTCACGACGACCGACACGAACGACGGGGCCCGGTCGCGCGGACTAGTCGTCCGGGTCGACCGAGACGGCGTCGGTCCTCGAGCCGCTCCGATAGACCGCAGCGAGGACCAGTACCGCGATCAGGAAGTCGGAGCCGTGCTCGACGAGGTGGTGAATCGTCATCGGAACGAGGCCGAGGACGGTCCCCAGCCCGGTCACCGACCGGACGACGAGCACGCCGAGTGCGACCGTTATCAGCAGGTATCGGAGCGTCCGACGCCGAGAGTACGCGACGAGTCCGGCGACGAACAGCACCGCCGTTCCCAGCACCGCGAGCGCGATCACGCAGACGAGGACGGGGGCGAGTTGCGGGTTTAACCACTCGCCGGCGACCGACGTTGGGAGCGCCATGCGATCGATAGCTGTAATCGGGCGGACACCCACGTATTCCCTTCGGTGTTTCCGGCCGAGCTAAGATCTTCTCGCGTGCGTGCGGAACGACAAACGGCGGGGACACCATGCGGGCCCACGAGTTTTTCCCGACAGGTGCAGGCACTGTCGTTTTGCGCGAATGGCAGCTACCGACACGTGAGGAAACTATGAGTGACACACCGAATACCGACACCGACCGCGAGACCCGAGCCGACTACAACTCGCTGAACACGGACGCGATGCAGTGGCTGAGCGCCCTCGTCGCGCTGATCGGGCTCTACATCGTCGCGTCGCCGTTCATCCTCGAGTCGACGGAGGCGGCGATCTGGAACGACACGCTCGTCGGGACGGCGATCTTCCTGACCGCCGGCTACAACTTCGTCCGGCTGTCGAGAGATCGACTGGCGAGCGTCGGCATCGCGTCGCTGGCCGTCCTGCTCGGCCTCTGGGCGCTCATCTCCCCCTCGTTCATCGAGATGGGGAGCAGCGAGCTCGCGACCGGGACCGCGATCTCCGGCGCGGCCGTCGCGCTCATCTCGGCGTACAACGCCTACGCGAACAACAAGGCCGACACGCCCGAACAGACCCGCGCTCGAGCCTGATTCCGACGACGATTCGTTGCGTCGCCGATTCTTTTCGACCGGAACCGCTCGCGGTGGGCGGGAGGACACGGATACCCCCGAGCGGATGTTCCGGAACTGTACATCCGACTCTCGATTTATATCTGATCGCAACGTATCCGCCTGTGAATGTCTGAAATAACCATCACGACGACGGACGGCCTCGAGGGACGGGAGATCACGGACTACCGCGGCGTCATTTCGGGGGAAGCGGTCATCGGCGCGAACGTCGTCAGCGACATCGCCGCCGGCATTCGGGACGTCGTCGGCGGACGGAGCGGTTCCTACGAGAAGAAGATCGAGCAAGGGCGAACGGAAGCGATCGCCGACCTCGAGGCCGAGGCACGGGACCTCGGGGCCGACGCGGTCGTCGGCGCGACGTTCGACTACGAGGAGATGGGCGAGGGCATGCTGTGGGTCAACCTCTCGGGAACCGCGGTTGAGACGCGACGGGAATAGCGACGACGACCGAGTTCCGGCCGCTCGATCACGCTGGAGGGCGATAATGGCGACCCTACGTCTCCGGACGAATCCAGCGCCGAAGTCGGACGCCGTACTGCCGACCGAGGGTCAGCCCGCGTCGCCACGTCGTCGGCGAGAGCAGGAACCGAAGCCCGAGGGCCGCCATCGTCGTCCAGAAGACGAGCGCCGTCCAGAACCGCTGGGCGCGCTCGGAGTGTTTCATCACCGGGACCGTGACGAACGCGGCGAGAACGACGCCCCGCACAGCGCCGCGAGCGGGCAGCGAGAAGAGGTGAAACTCGTCGATCGCGACGGCCAACGGCGCGAGTGCGCCGGCCGCGAACACGCCGCGAACGACGAGCGGTCGAACCGCGTCCGATGGCCGGTCGGCCGCGAACACGTGCCGTCCGAGCACTACGAGTTGCCAGCCCCCGAACGCGCCGAGTGCCGCTCCGAGGAGCGAGACGCTATTGGCGTCGACACCACTGACGACGAGGTTCACGGTTCCGGCGACGATCGCGAGCGCGAACGCCCCCGTTCCGTGATCGATCGAATAGCGGGCGAGGAGCCGTTCCGCACACAACAGGAACGCGATTCCGACGGCGACCCCGGCGACCACGTCGACGAGGTAGTGGACGCCGAGCGCGATGCGCGAGAAACACACCGCAGCGATACCGATTCCCGCACCGGCGAACCGTCGGCGACGAGTGCTGATCGAGAGCCGGTGTGCGAGACCGAGATACACGATAGTCGTCATCAGCGCGTGGCCGCTCGGAAAGCCGTACCCGCCGGCCATCGCGGTCGCTTCGTAGAGCGGTTGGAGTATCCACGGCAGCGTCTCGATCGCGACTAACGGTTCGCCCGGACGCGGTAACGAGAAGACGTGTTTGAGCGCGCTGATGAGCGCGAGTCCGGCGAGCGTAAAACCGACGATGACGGCGGCGTCTTCCCGTTTCTCCGCGTGAAACCAGTAGATGAGGCCGACGAAGAGACTGAGAAACCAGACGTCACCCAACTGGGTGACGAGCGCGACGAGTACCGCCGCCCACTCTGGGATCACCGCCTGAACGGGTTCGAACTCTCCAATTCCACGACTCATAGCTACTGATAATCGAGGTATATAGTAAACTGTTTTGACGTGAGAGGACCGTGTACGAGCGAACCCGCGACCGAGAGACGGTTCTCGAGGGTTGGGAACGTGGGAAACCCGTTATACGTCCCCCAGCAGTAGCCGACGATACGTCCGCGTTTCGGACACTACGAGATATCGATGACCGACACTCGACAGCAGATTCAGGCCCACATCGGCGACAACGCCGGCGTGCACTTCAACGAACTCGTCAGAGAGTCCGATTTCGCACCGGGACAGGTCCAGTACCACGTCCGGCGGCTGCGCGAGGACGACCGCCTCGTCCGCGAGGAGTTCTACGGCCGGACCCACTACTACCCGCCGGCGTATGACGAGTGGGAACGTGCCGCACTGGCACTGTTCCGTCGGGAGACCGCCCGCGAGATCGTCGTCTACCTGATCGATCACGAACCGGCAGCGCCCGGTGACATCGCCGACGCCCTCGAGATCGCCCGGAGCACGCTCGAGTATCACCTGAACCGGCTGGTCGATCACGACATCGTCACGAAGCGCTACGACGAGCGCAATCGGGTCGTTCTGGGACTCGCCGAGCCCGAAGCGACGGGCCGGCTGCTGGCGACGGTGACGCCGACGGTTCCCGATCGGCTCGTCGACCGGTTCACGCGGCTCGTCGACGAGTTGCTCGCGGGCGGGCAGGAATCGCGGTAGCGGTCGCGGTCGGGTACTGCGGTCGCGGTCACGGTCGGCGGTCAGTTGCGGTCGCCGCCAGCCGACCGCAGGGCAGCGTTACGACATCCCGGGCGTTTCCTCGAGTCGATCGTAGTGGTCGTTCATCACGTCGAGCGTCGCGATCAGCGCGCCGAGGACGACGGGGCCGTAGAACAGACCCATGACGCCGAAGGCGTAGACGCCGCCGAGGACGCCGAGGATGATGACGGCGGGGTTGAGTTCGGCGTAGCGATCGACGAGGACCGGCCGGAGGTAGTCGTCGGAGAGGCCGACGATGATCACGCTGTAGACGAACAGCCCCACTGCGAACAGTGGCTGGTCGATCAGGAAGAGATAGACGACGGCCGGCCCCCAGACCAGAAACGAGCCGATCAGCGGGATCAGCGAGAGAATGATCATGACGAACGTCCAGAACGCGGCGTTCGGGACGCCGGTCGCCAACAGCCCCAACCCGGCGAGAGTCCCCTGAATGATCGCGATCAGGACGTGCCCGGCGAGGACGGCCCACATGACTTCGTCCAGTCGCTGGTAGAAATCGTCCTGTGCGTCGTCCGGCAGCGGCGTCAGGTCCCGCAGCCACGCCAACAGGTCCCCGCCGTCTTTGAGCAGGTAGTAGAGCAGGAACAGCGCGAGCCCCAGTCCGATCAACACGTGCGTAAGCGCGCTGAACCACTCCGTCGAGCGCTCGAGCGCCACCGTCCCGGCGCTCTGTGCGGCGTCGGCGAGCGCCGACGGCAGATCGACAGTCTGGCCGGTCTGTTCCTCGATCGCCCGCTCGAGGTCGGCCACCTGCAACGAGTCGGTGTTGACCTGCTCGAGGAGTCGGCGAGCGTCGCTGGCGACCGCCGCGACGATGCCGATCAGCGGGACGACGAAGCCGGCGATCGCGAGGGCGACGAGTCCGAAGGCGGCGATCGGCGCCGCGACGTGTGTCTCGAGGCGCTGCTGGACCGGGTAGAGGACGTAGGCGATGAGGATGGCACCGAGGATGTACTGGGAAAACGGAAGCACGAGCAACAGGGAGAGATACGCGAAGAGGGCGACGAGGACGAGGAGAAATCCCTTGCTGAGATTCACACCATTATTTCTACCGTCGGCGGCATAAAACCACGGCCTGAACCTGTATTCAGTCCAGACTGTCGTGCGTACCCGTCACACGGCTTCAAGGGGCTGGTTCGCGAATTTCGGACCGAATGTCGACTCAGCTCGATCCCCTCTCGCTCTCGGCCGATCTCCTGTATACGGTCAAGACCGAGGGAGACGCCGATCAGTTACGAGAGCATCTGGCGGCGCTCGAGCGAACGCAGCTAGAGCGAGCGCTCTCCGGTCGAGAGGGAAAACTCGCCTTCTGGCTCAACTGTTACAACGCCTACGCGCAACTGCTGATAGAGGAGGAAGAACCCGATCTGCTCGAGGGCGGGCTCCTCGACCGCTGGAAGTTCTTCGCGCGCGATCAGATTCCCGTCAGCGGGGTCTGGCTGAGTCTCAACGATATCGAACACGGCCTGCTCCGGAGTTCGAAGCAGTCGTGGGGCTTCGGATACGTTCCCCGGCTGTTTCCCTCCTCGTTCGAGCGGCAGTTCCGCCTCGAGGAGTGCGATCCGCGGGTGCACTTCGCGCTGGGCCACGGGGCCGAGCACTGCCCGCCGATCGCGGTCTACTCGCCGCGGGACGTCGACGAGGAACTGGACATCGCGATCGAGTGGTTCTTAGAGGAGAACGTCAGCTACGATTCCGCGGACGACACGGCGACGGTCCCGCGACTGTTCCGGCAGTACCGCGGTGACTTCGGCGGCAAGCGAGGCGTCGTCGACTTCCTCCGGGAGTACAACGCCGTTCCGGCGGAGGCCTCGCCGTCGCTCGAGTACGAGCAGATCGATCACTCCGCGGAACTCGACGTGGATTTAGACGCCGAGGATATCCGATCGTAGCTCGCTGGTCTCCTACTCGAGTCGGTCGATCCTCGCCGCCGGCGCGCTCCGCATGACGCTCCGGGCCGCCCGTTCGGCGTTGGATCGCGAGGCGTACCCCTCGCCGCTGTCGGCGACAATGTTCCCGTTCCAGTGGACGAGCCGCCAGCGCCACTGGCCGCCCTTGTCCTCGTAGACCTCGAAGCGACTGGTCCGGCCGGAGTCGGTCGCCCGGTCGGCGTCCGTCGGCGCTGTGGCGTCGTCGCCACCGTCGCGGTCCGCCACCCCTTCGAGGGGCATCACCGCCGCCGCGGGATCGACGTCCGCCGAGTCCGCATCCGCACCGCGGTCGGCAGTCTCGGTTTCGGCGGCCGCAGCCGTCTCGGCCGACCCGGCGGTGTCGACGTCGGCGATCGAGTCGCGGTCCGTGACTCGAACGCTCGAGCCGTCGGGATCGTCCCACTCGAGTTCGAGTTCCAGTTCGCCGACCGGCGGCTCGTCGTCGGCATCGTACTCGGCTTCGAATTCGGCGACGACGCGCTCCGGAACGGCGATCCTAACAGTTTGATCGTCGCCGTCCAATCGGACGGGGCGGCCGTCCTCGAAGGCGGTCGCGAACTCGCGGAAGACGGCGGCCAGTTCCGCGCGGTCGTACCCGCGCTCGAGTTCGAACTCGGTTTCGCCGTCCGTCTCCGAGTCGTTCGATCCGTCCGAATCGTCGGGTGAGTCGACCATACGGGGATTACGAGCGGCGTCCGGTTAGTATTTCGTGCGTTCCCACCGAACGCCGACGGTCGTCCGGGCTGTCGGTGCGCTTTTGTCGTCGCGCTGTCTTCGCTCGGTCATGACTTCACGCGACTGGCGCGCCGACCGCGATGCCGTCCTCGACCGCGACGGGTTCTCGTGTCGACACTGCGGCACCGACGGCGGCGACGACCCGGCCACGCTCCGACTCGTCCCCGTCGGCGACGTTCCCCTCGAGGGAGATGTCCACGAGAGCGCGCTCGTCACCGTCTGCGACGAGTGTTTCGCGACGCTCGAGTCCTCGCCGTCGGCGGACCCGATCGCCAGCGACGAGCTGTTTCGCCGCGTCCGCGCAACGACCGGCGTGCAGGGCGAGACGATTTCGGACATCGCGTCGTTCGCGTCGATCGCGACGTCGCTGCCCGCCACCCTCGAGTCCGCCGTCGACGACGGAACGGACGCCGAACTCGACGACTCGATCTCGGAGTATCGCCGCAGTCGCCGCGACGTGTTGCTCGCGCTCGCGGTCGTCGACGCCCGACTCGAGCGACTCGCCGCCCTCGACGACGACGCGTACGACCCCGAGATCCGGACCGCACTCGAGGACTTTTCCGACGCCGCGGCCGACCTGCAGTCGACGCTCCGCGAGGTCGTCGCACTGAGCGAAACGGTCGCGGTCGGCCTCGAGCGCTGCCACGGCTGTTTCGGCGCGCTCGAGGGAGAGACGTGTGAGACGTGCGGGCTCGAGGCGCGCGAGACCGCGGAGTGGGAGGGCGACGACGGGACCCTCGCGTTCGAGCGGCTGTTCGCGACGATCAACGACCGGCTACAGGGGGCATCGGAGACGACCGAGACGCTGACCGATCGAACGACGACGCTCGCGCGACGGCTTACGGCGGCGTAGTCGGGGAGAACGTCGAACGACTCGCGAGCCGCTCAGGTGTCGGCGACCACGCTCGAGTCGAAGTTCGCGATCGTTTCGTCGGTCACACCGCCTCGCGAGAACAGCGTGACGATGTCGTCGGAACGGATTTCCGTGTCGCCGTGTGGTGTCAGCACGGTATCGTCTCGCTCGATAGCGATCACGAGCGTGTCGTCGGTGAGCGCGTCACAGCGGGCCGCTTCCTGAATCCGCATTCCCGCGGCCGGGGCGTCCCGATCGACGGTCACCTCCGCGACTTCCGCGTCGCCGGAGAGGCTGATGAAGTCCGTCAGCACGGCGTTCTGGGTCTCGTCGGTGGGACCGTACGGCGAGTACGCGCGAGTCGTTTCCGTCTGAACGAGAACCTCGTCTTCGATCTCGACGCCGAGGTCCGAGAGCGATCGGGCGATCCGGCGTAAGTCCTCGGTGTCGCTCCCGACCGCGAGCACGTGCAGGTTCCGCCGTCCGGTCATCAGTTCGCGGACGTTGACGACTCCCGGAATGATCTGGGCCTGTCGCGCGATCGATTCCCGCTCGGAGACCGGCGCGTTGCACATAAAGAGGTTCGGCAGATGACCGTCCGCCCGTTCGAAATCGATGCTCGCGTGATAGCCGGTGATAACGCCCTGCTCCTCGAGTTGCGAGATCCGGTTCCGAATCGTCCCCGGAGAGACGTTCAGGTCGTCCGCGATCGCCGGAGCCGAGGTGTTCCGAGCGTCACCCATCAGCGCGTGAATGATCCGACGATCGATCTCGTCGAGCCGATAGTCCATATCCGCGCTGTACGCCGGCGGGTACTATATTCTCCGTTGATCGTCGCCGGTGGTGTCACCAACATATTATTTTTGCTGTATCAGTAATTTATTGGATCTGCACTCAGGTATCCCCAATCATATCGGATTATTTATACCGGTGTCGCGGAAAGGACCACACAAATGATCGAGGACGACCCCGCGAGGCCCGCCGCGAGCCGGCGGGACGGCACTGGTATGCGGAACCATCGACCCCGCTCGAGCGCGGATCGGCCGCGAATCACACTGCGGCGATGCCAGACCGATGAGTGACGACGAACTCGCCAAGGACCTGGGGCTCCTGTCCGCCCTCGCGATCGGTATGGGGACGATGATCGGCGCGGGTATCTTCGTCCTCCCCGGGGCCGCCGCACAGGAAGCCGGTCCGATCGTGGTCATCTCGTTCGTGATCGGCGGCGCGATCGCGATGGTCAACGCGTTAGCGGTGAGCGAACTCGGGACGGCGATGCCGAAAGCCGGCGGCGGCTACTACTACGTTAACCGCGGTCTCGGCCCGCTGTTCGGGTCGATCTCCGGCATGGGTGACTGGATGGGGCTGGCCTTCGCCTCGGCGTTTTACTGCATCGGCTTCGGGGGCTATCTCACCGACCTGCTCGCCGGCACGGTGCTCGCGTTGCCGACCCTCGAGTTCGGGCTGTTCGCGCTGACGGACATCCAGTTGGGAGCCCTGATCGCCGGGCTCCTGTTCGTCGGCGTCAACTACGTGGGCGCGAAGGAGACCGGGGGCGTCCAGACGGTGATCGTCACGGTCCTGTTGGGCATCCTTACGATCTTCGCCGCAACCGGCTTTCTGCATTTCAACTGGGGGACGCTGACGACCGACGGGCTCGCGCCGACCGACGCGGGCTACGGCGCGATCCTCCCGGGGACCGCCCTCGTCTTCGTCTCCTTTCTCGGCTACGCGAAGATCGCGACCGTCGCGGAGGAACTGAAAAACCCCGGTCGGAACCTCCCGATCGCGGTCATCGGCAGCGTCGCCGTCGTGACGGCCATCTACGCCGTCCTCGTCGGCACGATGGTCGGCATCGTCCCGTGGCACGCACTCGACGACAGCGTGCCCGTCTCACAGGTCGCCGAGATCACGTTCGCGGGGATCCCCGTGCTCGACGCCGTCGGCGTCACCCTGATCTCGCTGGCCGCGATGCTCGCGACCGCCTCGAGCGCGAACGCGTCGATCCTCTCGTCGGCCCGGATCAACTTCGCGATGGGCCGGGACAAGATCGTCACGGACAGACTCAACGAGATCCACCCCACGTACGCGACGCCGTACCGGTCGATCCTGCTGACCGGTAGCGTCATCGTCGTGTTCATCGCCGCGCTGGGACAGGACCTCGAGATCCTCGCCAAGGCGGCGAGCGTGCTCCACCTGATCGTCTACGGCCTGATGAACCTCGCGCTGATCGCGTTCCGGCAGGCCGACGTGCCCGACTACGACCCGGACTTCCGGGTGCCGTTTTACCCGGTGACGCCGATCGTCGGCGCGGTGCTTTCCTTCGGCCTCATCGGGTTCATGGACCCGATCGAGATCGGCCTGAGCCTCGCCTTCGTCGCCGTCGCGGTGCTGTGGTACGCGCTGTACGCGCGCTCGAAGACGCCACGGCAGGGCGTCCTCGGCCAGTACATCCTCGACCGGTCCGAGGCGATGCCGGACGTCGCGGTTTCGGCGGCGAACGCGGCCAGACCCGATGGTTCGGGCGAGTATCGCGTGCTGGTCCCGCTGGCAAACCCTCGGACCGAGCGACACCTGATCGAGTTCGCCGGCACGCTCGCCGCCGAACGGGACGGCATCGTCCACGCGGTCCACGTCGTACAGGTCCCCGACCAGACGCCGCTCGAGCGCGGTGTCGAACGGATCGACACCGAATCCGAGAGACTGCTCGAGCGGGCCCGCGAGCACGCCGCGGCCCGCGACGTGGAGATCGAGACGACGACGATCGCCTCGCATCGCTCCGTCGAGGAGGTGTTCGACGCCGCCCGCGAGTACGACGCCGATCAAGTCGTGATGGGCTGGGGCGGGGACCGGCCGTGGTCCGTGGGCCGCGCCGAACAGCCGCTCGACGAACTCGCCCGCGACCTCCCGTGTGACTTCCTCGTGTTGAAAGACCGGGGCTACGATCCCAGCCGGATTCTGCTGCCGACCGCCGGCGGGCCGGACTCCGATCTCAGCGCCGAGATCGCGAGAACCCTGCGTTCGGCCACCGGTGCCTCGATCGACCTGCTCCACGTCGTCGACGACGAGAGCGAGCGCGAGGCCGGCGAGGCGTTCCTCACCGAGTGGGCCGCCGACCACGATATCGGGGACGCCGTGCTGACGGTCGACACCTCGGGCGACGTCGAAGGTGCGATCGCCCGCGAGGCCGCCGGGGAGACGCTCGTGATCATCGGCGCGACCGAGCGCGGCCTGCTCTCCCGGCTCGTCCGCGGCTCGCTCGTCTTCGACGTCGTCGACGACCTCGAGTGTTCCGTGTTGCTCGCCGAGCGGCCGACGACGCGGTCGCTCCGCGAGCGGCTGTTCGGTCGCTCGAAGGAGTAGAAACGGGCGGTCGGATTCGGAGCCGCTTACAGTTCGGTCGCGGCCTCGAGCGAGAGATCGATCGCGCGCCCGACGTTGTTTTTCGCCTTGTCCGGGAGTTCGTCGTCCTCGGTGTCGGTGCCCTTCTGGGTGCCTTCGACGAGGTTGCCGTCGACGGTACAGATCGCGCCGGCGCGCAGTCCCTTGCGGCGGGCCAGCGAGAAGACGGCGGCGGCCTCCATCTCGACGGCTAACATGCCGGCGTCCTCCCAGTCGGTGACGTGTTCGTCGGTCTCGGCGTAGAAGGCGTCGTCGGAGACGATGGGGCCGACGTGGACATCCTCGTCGTTCGCCTCGGCGGAGTCGACCAGCGCCGAGAGCACGTCGTAGTCCGGGACCGCGGGGTACTCGGTGGCCTCGTAGCGCTTGCTCGTCCCCTCGTGTTTCGCGGCGCCCGTCGCGACGATCATGTCGCCGATCTCGATGCCGGACTGGAGCGCGCCGGTCGTCCCGACCCGGAGGAACGTCTCGACGCCGACGTTGGCCATCTCCTCGATCGCGATCGCGGCGGAGGGACAGCCGATCCCCGTCGAGCAGATCGTCAGCTCACGCCCCTCGTAGGTGGCGTTGACGATCTTGTACTCCCGGTTCTGTGCGATCGTTTCCGACTCGTCGCAGTGATCGGCGATCCGATCGACTCGCCCGGGGTCGCCCGGAATGAGCGCGATGTCCGTCAGATCTCCGTCGTCGACCAGCAGGTGTGGTTGGGTCGCCATACCGTCGGATTCCGCGGGCGGTGCAAAAAAAGGTTCGAGGAAGGGCCGAGGCAGACCGACTCGCCCGGCGATCCTCGACATCACCCCCGTTTCCCGCACTCGCCCGGCGACCCGCCCGTCGCCGTCAGTCGATCGGGCACACGTCGACGCGCTCGGGTCGGATCGTGACCAGCGCGTCGTCGATTTCGAACTCGACGGTCCCCGCCGACCGGCTATCGCCCCGATTCGTCTCGGCGAAGAGGCTGTCGAGTGCGTCCGGATCGATGTAGTCGTAGAGCTGCGTACTGGCCGCGGTGACATCGTCACCGTAATACCGGGCCAGTGCCGTTGCAGCGGCAATACTCGGCGGTTCGTCGTCTCGTCGGTCGTACTGGATGCGCCGTTGAAGGTCACATCCGTGGGACTGGTTTACCCTTCCTTCCGTCATGTCTCTCAGTCACGGGATCGTGACTGTTACTCGAGTGGGCAACGGCGTCGTCCATATAACTACCGTCAGACAACACCCGGTGAGAACCACACGACTGCAGCGCTTTCGCGCGGTCCGGAGAGCACGTAAGAAGACACCGGTCAGGATCGGCGCGTGAGAACGTCCTCGACCGCCCCTTTCGTCGGTGCGTTCCGCGCTCCGTTGTGGCTCGCGGTCAGCGCACCACAGGCGTTTCCGACCGCGAGCGCGCGGTCGATCTCGCGCTCCGCGAGCCACGTCGCGAGGAATCCCGCCGCGAAGGCGTCGCCCGCGCCGGCCGTGTCGACGGGATCGATGTCGAACCCGGGATGAACGACCGTGCCCTTCGGCGTGTACGCTTCCGCCCCGTCGGCCCCGCAGGTCACCACGACGATCCGCTCGTCGGTCGCCGCATCGATCGCGTCGGCCTCGAGCAGCACCGCGGCCTCCCGGTCGCTGACGAAGACGAGGTCCGCGAGCGCGAGCGCCTCGCCGTAGTCCCGATCGCCGATCCGGCGGCCGGGATCGAAACTGACGGAGACGCCCGCCTCGCTCGCGATCCGTGCGATCGCAGCGGCGGTCTCCGGCCATTGGCCCGTGAGGTGGACGTGGTCGGCCGCCCGAATCCGTGCCGGCTCGAGGTCCGCGGGCGTCACCGCCTCGTTGACGCCGTCGTTGCCGAGTATCGCGACCTCGCCGGTCTCGTCGACCAGCAGGTACTTGACGGCCGTTTCGGCCCCCTCGATTACGCGGACGCCCTCGAGGGAGACGCCCGCGGCCTCGAGTTCCCGGCGGGCGAGCAGGCCGTGGTCGTCGTCGCCGACGCTCCCGATCAGTTCGGAGTCGACCTCGAGTCCGGCGAGTGCGGCGGCGACATTCGCGGCGCTCCCGCCGCCCGACTGGCGCTGCGAGCGGATCGCCGCCTCGCCGTCGGGTTCGGGAAACCTGTCGACGCGAAGGGTCACGTCCCAGTTGACGTGACCGGCGGCGAGTACCGTGATCGGATCCATTCGAGACTACTGGGAGGACGGCTCCGCCCGGCAAAAATCTAGGGACAACGCGGCGGAGTCACGCGGTTGCGGTGGAAATCGAACGCTCAGGCGACGGCGAACAACAGCGTGTTGTGGACGGCCGGTCCGAGCCCGACCGCGGCGACCAGCGCGAGGAGCGTCCGAGCCTGCTGTGGGGCCTCCTCGACGTACTCCCGGAAGAGGCCGAGGATGACCATCGCGAGGACGACTTTGACGAGGACGAACAGCCAGCTCGCACCGACGTACTCCGCGGTCGGCAGCGCCTCGCCGGCCTCGAGAATCAGCAAGGAGAGCGGCACGTCCTCGCCGGCCCCGAGGACGTCGTAGCCGATCGCGGTCGTGACGCCGTCCAAGGTGTGTCCGAAGACGACGAGCGCGCCCGTCGCGCTCGTTGTCGTCGCGATATCGGTGAACCAGAGACTCAGCGCGATCCACGCGACCGCGGTGACGATGCCGGCGACGACGACGGCGATGACCGGCCAGAACGGCTCAAGCGTCCCCGCCTCGAGACCGAGCGAGAGCGCGAACATCGTGAAGACGGTGAAAAACGCCGTCCCGGCGATGCCGACGAACCGGGGGATCGTCGGCTGTAACCCGCCGACGTGGAGGAAGATCGCGATAATCCAGACGATTCCCGCGACGGTCGCGGTCACCGCGTAGACCATCGGCGCGGTAAACAGCGGCTCGATCGTCGCCGGGAACGCACCCAACTTGTAGAGGACGTGGAGACACGCGCCGAACATCATCCACGGCGCGAACGCGATGACCGTCCGATCGGTCACCGGCGGCTCGAGCGCCCACAACAGCGCGATGACACCGCCGAGAACGACGATGACCGGCCCCAGCAGGTACCACGGCGGGACGACGAACCCCTCGGGTAATACCATAGGGTGGAATAGCTCACACCAGCGACTAACACTTTCCGATTATCGGATATTCGTGTAATCGAACACATCTGACGCTCGCGACAGCGCAGACGGTACGTGCGGCGGAAAAGAGCCGGTCTCGGGCGGTCCACGGGTCATCGGTGGTCCCGCCGAAGCGTTCCCGGACGAGTGACACAATGGGACCCGGCGAGAACGGACCGCGCTCGGCGTCGTCTTCGTCACGACAGTCCGACGGTATCTCACGGTGACTGATAGCCAGACCGTTGCAGGCTGATCGTCCGGCTCCGCACGACCTCGCAGACTCGAGTGGGCGGCTTTTTCTTCGTCCGGCGAGTCGGCCCGTGTATGGACCGCAGCGAACTCGCCCCCCTGATCGACCACACCGTCCTCGGCCCCGAGACGACGCTCGAGGACGTTCGAGACGTCCTTGATGCGGCCGCCGAGCACGGCATGAACGCCTGCATCCCGCCCTACGCGGTGGAGACGGCCGCCGAGTACGCACCCGACGTGACTCTCGCGACGGTGATCGGCTTCCCGCACGGCCAGCACGCGCCCGCGGTGAAACGCAAGGAGGGAGTTACGGCGTGGCAAGACGGCGCGGACGAACTCGACGTCGTGATCAACGTCGGCCGACTGCGAGCGGGCGAGGACGACGCGGTCGAGGCGGAGCTCGCGGAACTGGTCGCCGCGGTGCCGATTCCGGTCAAGGTGATCATCGAAACCGCGCTCCTGACCGACGCCGAGAAACGGCGGGCCTGCGAGGCCGCCGCCGCGGCCGACGCGGCGATGGTCAAAACCTCGACCGGCTTCGCCGGCGGCGGTGCCACGGTCGACGACGTCGAACTCATGAGCGAGTCCCTCCCCGTCAAGGCCAGCGGCGGCGTCGGCAGCTACGACGACGCGATCGCGATGCTCGAGGCCGGAGCCGAACGGATCGGGGCCTCGAGCGGGGTCGCCATTCTCGAGGGCGCACCGGAGTAGAAGCCGGACGGGAACGGCCCGCCGACCTCGAGCGAAGCCGAACGGTTTTGGTCGCTGCCCGAACAACGGAAAGCTATGCTCGAGGGTGTGCGAGCGCGGCTGTACGCGCTCGCGAGACGACTCCGTCGGCTGGAGCGACGCGAACTCGACGCCGTCCTGCGGTGGCTCGAGCACACGGGCAATCTCGTCCACCTCTCGGTGCTGGTGTTCGTTCCGTTGCTGATCGCCGCGGTGACGTGGCTGGCGAACATGACGGCGGCGATCTCGTTCCTGCTGTTCCCGCCGCTCGCCTCCGGAACCTACACGCTCTTCGCCGATCCGGAGGGGAAGTACGCCACGCCGTCGAAGTTCGTCGGCGGGATGACCGTCGGCGCGCTCTGTGGCTGGTTCGCACTGTCGCTCGCGGCGGCCGTCGGGCTGCACGCCGGCGGGGTCAACGCGGCCGGGGCCGCCCTCGGCATCTTCTTTACCGGCGTCTGTACGTGGGCGCTCGACCTCGAGGAGCCGACGGCGTTCTCGACCGCTTTGCTCGTCCTCGTGACCGGCAACACGCAACTCGCCTACGTCCTCGGGATCGTCGTCTCGAGTTCGTTCGTCGCGGCGGCCTTCGTCGTCTGGCGGCGCCACTTCTACGAGCAGCGCGCTCGCTACCTCTACCAGACGACCAGCGGGGACGATCACGTGCTCGTCCCGATGCACGACTGTTCGGAGACGGTCGCCCGTTTCGCCGCGTCGATCGCCGGCGCACACGACGCCGGGAAAGTGGTGCTGTTCGACGTGATCGACGACGAAGACGCCGAGCGGCAACGCGACGCCGCCGGCGCGAGCGATGGTCGAACGGGCGCGAGCCCCACCGAACGCGCGGCCGGCGACGCCGCTCGTCGCCTCGAGTCGATCGCCGCCGACCTCGAGCGCGCGTACGACGTTCCCTGCGAGGTCGTCGTCGCGGCCGACGGCGGGCTCTCGGCGGGGCTCGTCCTGCAGACGGCCCGCGAACAGAACTGCGATCTCATCGTCGCGCCGTACGCCGAACGCGAGGACGGCGGACTCTCGGCGTTCATCACGGGGCTGTTCGACAGCGAGATCGACGTGATCGCGTTCCGGTCGAACGGAACCCGACGACGGCGGTGGCAGAACAGCCTCGTCGCGGTCCGGGGTGCCGGCGACACCGCTCGAGCAATGCTCGATTTCGCGATCCGCGTGTCCCAGTCCGGCCAGCCGGTCAGCGTCTGTACCTGTATCGACGCCGAGTCGCGCCGCCGCACGGCGGAGGCGACCCTCGCGGATCTCGTCGACGCGTTTCCGGGCCCCTTCGAGACCCACGTCGCCACCGCGTCGGTCGAGTCCTATCTGGGCCGGACCGCGCCCCGGTACGACGTCTGCTTCGTCGGCTCGAGCACCGACCGGTCGGCCGCCTCGCGGTTCGTCTCCCCGCCGACGTTCCGGAAGCTCAGCGACCTCGAGGCCGACGTGGCGATCGTCCACCGCGGTCGGCACCGGTAGCGGACGTTTGCGTCTATCCACCTATCTGCTGATGGAATCGAGGAATTGCTGCTGGAATCACGTGCGGCGAACCGTCCGCGTGCAACGAAGCGTCCTGCTATCGTGGCAACAGGGAATCGCCACGCCCTCCCCAACCGATTCGCTCACTTCGTTCACTCATCCCTCGCACATCTTTGGCTCGCGGCTCACCCGTCGGTTCGCCGCGGCCAGCGCGCGCCACCGCACGCCGGTTGGTCAATTGGGAGTGAGACGCCGATCAACTGTCCCGAATGTGTCCGTAAGTTCGACCGAACGGCTCGTCCGACCTCCTCCTGTGCGGGCTACTCCCGCTCGAGGATGCGATCGATCAGCCCGCTCTCGTCGCTGCCCAGCGCCGACCGCACGAGCAGGTGGCCGCCGAGCATCGCGGGGCTGATCACGGCGTCGGCGCCGGCCCGCTCGAGTTTCTTCGTGTTCTCGCGGTCGGTCGCGGCGGCGACGATGCGGGTGTCCGGCGCGAGTTCGCGCGCGGTGAGGACGGTCAGGGCGTCCTCGGCGTCGTGGTTCGTGGCGACGAGGATCGCGGCCGAGCGGTCGATTTTCGCGCGGCGAAGCGGCTCCTCGTCGCTGGGGTCGCCGCTGACGACGGCGAGGCCGCGGTCGGTGAGGGTCGTCGCGGCCTCGCGGTCGCTGGTGACGACGACGAACTGCCGGCCGGCGTCCGCGAGTTCGTCGACGATCGGTTCGGTCAGTTCGCCGTAGCCGAGCACGAGGATGTGGTCGTCGAGGAGTTGGAGTTGTGAGTCGCTCATCTTTCCGAGTGTTTTCGAGATTCTGGCCTGAATCGCCGGGCCCACGAGCGCCCCGATGGCGATACCGAAACTGGCGACGCCCAGGACGAGCACCGACATCGTAAACAGCATCGCCTCGGTCGAGCCGGGGTTCGGCGTCACGTCGCCGTAGCCGACCGTACTCGAGGTGATCAGCGTGAAGTAGAAGGCGTCGAGGATGCTGGTGATACCGTCGAAATTCTCCCGGAGCGCGTAGCCGCCGATCGTGCCGTACAGTTGGACGCCGACGAGCGACGCGCCGGCCGCGATCTGGGTCGTCGACAGCGAGAGGGGTTTAGTAAAGCGCTTGCGGGTGAACAGCAGTATCGGGATCGAAACGACCGACAGGGCGACCAGCGGCAGCGAGTACGGGCTCGACTGGAGGAGTCCCTGTGCCGCGGTCAACGGGAGCAAGAGCAGCGTCGCCCACCAGCCCGTCCGCAGGCCGCGCCGGAGTGCGAGCGCGCTGCCGACCATCAGGAACCCGGTCAGCGCACCCGTGAAGGCGGCGGCGCTCTGGACGGCCTCGGGAACGTATTCGGCAAGCGGCCCGCCGACGTTGTTCGTCCCGATGTTGAAGACCGCGGTTGCGACCGAGAGCAGCGCGACGAGCAAGACGAGAATCACGGCCGCTCGCGTCGTGAGGACTCGCGGCCAGTTCTCCGGTAGTCGCGCTCGAGGCGACCCGTCGTCGACCATACACACCGATGAGCGTCGGTACGGGATAAACGTCTTCGGTATCGACCGGCCGCTCTGCGGCCGGAACGTCCCGGTGCCGGCGACGGCTCCGTCGCGGTTCGACCGGCGCTCCAGCCCCGCTCGGTTCGCTGTCGGTGCTGATTTAACGGTTCCGTCCCACCGACACACAATGCAATCGCTTCCGGTCGAGTTGCTGATCGAAGTGCTGCTCGGGCTCTATCTCGGGCTCCTGACCGGCATCGTCCCCGCGTTCGTCGCCGGTTCGCTGGGCTTTCTCGTGCGGTACTTCACCGGCGTCACGCTGCCCGGGTTCGGTGTCGTCGTCCTCGCGCTGTCGATCGCCAGCGTCCAGGGCGGCCTGCTCGGCCTCGTCGAACCCACGATCGCCAAGTCGCCGCAGCTGCTGATCGCCGTGCTGGTCGTCCTGATGCTCGCGCTCTACGCCCACAATCAGGGCGACAAACTCGGGGCCGAACTGCCGCGCCGGCTCTCCTTTACCCGCCTCCGGCAGCGGACCCTCTCGGCCGACGTCGTCGAACTCGTCGGCTCGGTCGGTCAAGTCACGGTGCGCCCGACCGGCGAGATCCACGACATGGAGGGATACCCGCCGCTATCGCCCGATTTCCGGCGGACACTCAAGGCCGGCTCGTGGCGACTCCCCGCCGACCTCCCCCTCTCGGAACTCGCGTCCCGCCTCGAGGAGCGACTCCGAACGGAACACGACCTCGCGGACATCGACGTCACGATCGACGAACAGGGGCGGGCGACTATCGTGGCGGCACCGCCGTCCGGAAGCCTCTCCCGGCGGGTGTCGGCGGGTCAGCGCGCCGTCTCGATCGCGACGCTGGTCCCGACGGGGCTCGCCCGCGGGGACGAGGTGACCGTCCGGACCGGCGATCGCTCGATCACCGGACGGGTGCTGAGCGCCCGGACCGAAGTCGACGACGAACGCGCCGCGGCCGCCGTCCCAGCGGAGCCCGTGGCGGACGAGGTCGCGACCGACGGCGGCGAAGACGACGAGGTGGTCGCCCCTTCCTCGAGGGCGAACGCGGCGACGGCCGGCGGGCCGGGACGCGTCACCCTCGCCGTCGCGCGGCGGGACATCAAGCCGGTCCTCGAGGCCGACTCGCCGCGACTCGTCGTGCGGTCTCGCGGCACGAGCCGCGAGTTCGAGGCGCTCGCGCTGGTCAAGCGCGAGGGGTACGCCATCCGTCGGTTCACTGTCGGCGCGGCCGGTGCGGACGACGAGACCGCGTCGGCGGCGGCCGTGACGATCCTCGCGGTGCGACGGCAGGGCAGCGAGACGAGCGGTCGCCGCCACGGCTGGGTGTTCGGCCCCGGCATCGAACGACGACTCGAGGCCGGCGACGAGGCGTTCGTCGCGGGGCCGGAGGACGCCACCGAAGCGTTCGCGGAGGCGATCGCCCGATGAGCCACGCCGCGATCGACGCCCGCGCCGGGGGGACGACTGGGGGTGAGCGCCCGTGGTAGCCCTTCGGGTTGTACAACTGGTCTCGACCGAACTGCTCTCGTCCGAGACGCTGCTGGAAGCGCTCGTCGGGATCATCGGGTTCGCACTGCTCGCGGCCGGTGCGAGTGTCGCCGTGGCGTTTGTCTTCCGCTGGTACAGCACCGAGGCGGTCCCCGAGGGCGTCGCGGTCCTCTTCGGCGTCGCGATAGTCGCGCTCTGGTTGAACACCCAATCCGCCCTGCAACAGGCGATCATCGGCGATACGCCGCTGACCGATCCCAGTACCGCGGTCTACACCGTCGCTGCGTTCACCGCCAGCGCGGTCGCCGCCGACGTCGGCCGGCGGCTGGGTGACTACCTCGCTCGAGACGTGTTCATGGTCGCCACGCCGCGGACGATCACAGAGGTCACCCAGCTCGTCCGCTCGGCCGGCCGCGTCGTCAGCGTCGAACTGCCCGAGGAGATCGGCGACATCGACGGCTACGACGCCGTCGAGGAGTCGGTGAAAGCCGAACTCGCGGGCCAGACGTTCCGCTTCCCGCGCCGGCTCTCCGTCGACCAACTCCGCGAGCGACTGATCGTCCGCCTCGAGCGGGATCACGGAATCGGCCACGTCGACGCGGACCTCGCCGCGGACGGAACCGTCGAGTACCTCGCGGTGGGGAGCCGACCGGCGGGGATCGGGGCGACGCTCGCGCCGGGGACCGTCGCCGTCGCCCTCTCCGGCGACCCCGCGGCGGACGCCAGCCCGGGCGACGCGGTCCGTATCTGGGCGCGCGACGACGAGGGCGGCACCGCTCGGCGGGTCGCCGGCGGCGAACTGCGGGCGACCGCCGACGACACTGCGACCGTCGCCCTCGACGCCGAGGACGCCCGCGACCTCGAGCCCGGTCGAGAGTACCGGCTCGTGACCCTGCCGGGCAGCCCCGACGCCGAGCGGGACCTCGTCTCCCTGCTCCGGACGGCCGACGAGACGGTCACGACCGTCGCTGTCGGGACCGCCGACCCGCTCGCCGGGCTGGCAATCGATTCGCTGCCCGTCTTGGTGCTGGGGCTCGAGCGAGATCCCGACGGCAGTGACGGCGACGGCGGCGACGAGTACCTGCCGCTGCCGGCCGGCGACGAGCGACTCGCGGCCGGCGACGTCGCCTACGTGCTCGGTCGTCCCGACGCGCTCCGACGGGTGACTGAACGGACGCTGGTCGAGGCGGGCGACCGGAGCGGCGAGCAGGAGCGAGCGCGGGAGACTGTCGTCGACGAACGGGACGATCGCGAACAGGAACAACCACAGGAGCGGTAGCTACTTGCCGCCGGCACCGATAGCGCCACGTATGCCCACGGAGTGGAAACTGTTCGCCGATCTCGCCGAACGCGCTGGCGACAAACACGTGACCGTCGATACCGCGGCCGGCGACACCGTCGGCGATGCCCTCGAGGCGCTGCTCGAGGCGGCCCCCGAACTCGAGGGGCGCGTGCTCGAGGACGGCGACCTGCGATCGCAGATCAACGTGTTGCGCAACGGGACGAACGTGCTGGTCGAGGAGGAGGGCCTCGAGACGGAACTCGAGGAGGGAGACGAATTGGCGCTGTTTCCGCCGGTCAGCGGCGGGTAGCGCCTGATTCGAATTGAATCGCGGCACCGGCCCCTTCGACACCGCCCCGTCACTTCCCGCTGAGATCGATCCCTAATACGAAATCGGGTTCGTCGGCGATCCCGACGCCGGCGTAGGGCGCGTCGGTGACGTGCCGGGGCGTTTCAGGGATCAGCACCCGCGTCTCGTCGGCCCCGCAGTCGGCCGCGTCTCGAGCGATCGCGGCGAACAGCGAGCGGGCGGCGTCGACGTCCGCCCACGCGCCGAGGCCGTACTCGGCCCACGTCTCGGTTTGCGGGTCCGCGTCCGATTTGTCGTCGCTCGAATCATCATCCTCGACCGGCCGCTCGTACGTTCGCGATCGGTAGGCAGTCCCCGCGAGTCCGTTTTCGTCTTCGACCGCGAAGACGGCCGTCTCGTCGGCCAGCCGCTCGAAATCGTCTCGAGCGAGTTCCCTGACGGCCCACGACTCCTCGGGTGCCAGACCGAGCCCCGACAGGTACTCGCGCGCGTCGCTGTGGGTCCAGTACCGCCACGCCGCCGCGGGATCGCTCGAGACCGCGTGCGACGCCGGCCCGTCGGCGTCCGGATCGGGGTCGGGGTGGGCGAAGCGAAACTCGGTGATCGGCTCGTAGCCGCTTGCCCGCGCCGCGCCGAAGGAGGCCGCGTTCCACGAGAAGATCATTACGCGGCCGACCGTCGCGCCCCGCTCGCGGGCCCACTCGAAGGTCGCCTCGTTCAGCCGGTGGCTCACCCCCTGTCGGCGGTAGTCGGCCGCGACGCGCATGCTCTGGAACCAGGCCTCGTCGTCGGTGAGCATCACGCCTTGGACGATCCCCGCGGCCTCGCCGTCGACCTCCGCGAGGAAGGTCTTCTTGCCCTGTCCGGGCTCGTCCTCGAGCCAGTCGTGGTAGATCCGCGGGATGTAGTCGCCGCCGCGCTCGGGCCAGATGTCTCTCGTGAAGTCGACGACGGCTTCGTAATCGTCGTGGGTCGCGCGACGGATCTCGACGGAGGGATCGGCGTTAGCTGACATCGGTCGGTGAACGATGGTACCTCATGCGGTCTTTCGGGAAAGTGCTTCGCAGAACGGGCGGTGGCGCGCACTGGAGAGCGGGGAGCCGATGGCGAACCGCTCGAGGGAGTCGTGCGAGGCCTTCGCGAACCTGTGAGCGAACGGCTCGGAAGTCGCAAAGCGTCTTCCGCTGGACGAGTGAGTGAGGAAACGAATGAGCGAGGAGGGGCGGCGATTCCCTGCCGCCAGCGTGAGCAGAACGTTTCTCTCTGTAACCGAAATCGATACGATGGTATCAGAGACCAATTCGCATGGTATTCTTTTCATTTTATCTGGACTGTCCGTTCACTACACATGCATACTTACCGCTGTAACTTCTATCAGATACGAGTATATTATAAGAATCGTATTGAATGCAGGGCACGTATCTCTCACAACCCTGTTTCCGGTGGATTGGTAGGTTTACGTTGGTGATGAAATATGACGAGGCTGATTCTGTCAGCTCCATCGTTTATTTAGAGCTATTTGCAGAATTCAGTCAGTTCTTGGTTGAGTTTCTCTTTTTCCTCGTAGAAGAGTGCATGACTACTCTCCTCGAAGGGAACGAGCTCCGTGTTTTCAATTCCGTCGTGGAGCTTCTCCGCCGTCAGCTCGAACGGACAGGCCTGATCGTGGACACCGTGACAGATGAGCGTCGGAACAGAGATGTCTGCGAGGTCGGAACGAAGATCCATCTTCGCGACCGCTTCGATCGAGTCGGCCATGGCCTGCGGCGACGATTCCATGCTCATGTTCCAGAGCCAATCTTTTAGCTCGGGACTCGGGGCGGAGTGAAACAACGAATCACCGAAGTCACTGCTTACTTTCGCCCGGTCCTCATAGCATCCCTCGGCAAGGTCCATGAACGCGGCTTCATCGACGCCTTCCGGAAAGTCGGATTTCTTGGTCAGAACGGGGCTCGCAGCACCAAGCAGCGCCAGTTTTGACACGTGTTCTTCGTTATGCCGACTCATATACCGGGTGACGACTCCTCCACCCATCGAAAAGCCCGCAAGTGTTACGTCATCGACATCAAGTTCGTCGAGAACCGTCTTGAGATCGTCAGCGAACGTGTCGAAATCGTATTCACTCCAGGGTTTACTGGACTGTCCGTAGCCACGGAGATCGATACCGATACACCGTACGCCCTCCCTCGGGAGTTGGATGTACTGATATTCGAACATCCTGTGGCTCAGTGGCCACCCATGAATAAACACGAGCGGATTACCTGATCCCCAGTCCTGAACGAACAGTTCTACTCCTTCTCCAACGTCTATTCGGGTCATATTGACCAAGGTACAGGACCCTCCCTGAGTATATAAACACCTAACCAATATTTCTGACTATTTGATTGTTTTCTGCAGAGATGAGTCTGACACTCTACATTGAGTTCCGGTATAAACTTGTGGATTGAGAAGATAATAGCCAGATCGTTCTGCTTCTGCTTAGAGGTGTATTTGACAGGAATTCTATCTTTTGCTGAATAGATTCTCTGGGCCTTATTCAGTAGGTCCTTTCTGATATTCAGCCGAGATGTGGGTAGCTGCTCCGGTAACGCCTTCGCCTGTACTTACCGTTCGTCGGTAGCCACAGAGTGGTATGTAAACCGTTCTATGATATGCTTGAGATTGACGCAGAAAAGTCGGTCTGTAACTCTCTACCAGGTCCGTCTCGAGTCCGCCGTCACTCCCACGGAACCGACCGTTCTTGAATCTCGCCGGCCAGCGAGGTCCCCATCGCCTCTTCGACATCTTCGCTGTTTGCGAGCGCCCACATCAGCTTCACCTTCGCCGTTCCCGGCAGCGTGTCGCCGCCCTCGAGCACGCCGGCCTCGAGCAGGTCCCGACCGGTGTCGTAGACCCGATCACAGACACGGCCCTCGAGACACTGGCTGGTCATGACGACCGTCGTCCCGTCCTCGATCAGTTCCTCGATGCGGGGGATCAGATCGGTGTGGACGTGGCCGAGTCCGGTGCCCTCGAGGATCAGCCCCTCGCTCCCCTCGGCGACGTCGAGGAACGCGGGGTCCATCCCGGGCGTGAATTTGAGGAGTTCGACGTCGCTCTCGAGGTCGACGGTGAGCTCGAGGTCGGTTTCGTCTCGCTGCTGGTAGTCGCGGCGGAAGCTGACTTCCTCGGTCTCGTAGTCGACCTCGCCCAGCGGCTCCGCGCCGACGGTCTCGAACGCGTCCCGGCGGGAGGTGTGGTTCTTCCGCACACGGGTCCCGCGGTGGAGCGCACAGTCGTCGTCGGATTCGGAGGCGTGCATACAGACCAGTACCTCCGCGCAGTCGCTCTTGGCGGCCTCGACGGCCGAGACGGCGTTCATCACGTTGTCCGACGACGGCCGGTCCGCCGAGCGCTGCGAGCCGGTGAAGACGATCGGTACCGGCGTCTCGAGCATGAAGGAGAGCGCGGAGGCGGAGTACTGCATCGTGTCGGTGCCGTGCATGACGACGACGCCGTCGGCACCGGCCTCGATCTCCTCGGCCACCGCGTCGGCGAGGTCCCGCCAGAGCGGCGGCTCCATGTTCTCGGAGAGGATGTTGGCGACGACGCGGCCGCGGTAGTTCGCCCGCCCCGCGAGGTCGGGCACGGCGCGGAGCACGTCCTCGGCGTCGAACTGGGCCGTCACCGCGCCGGTGCGGTAGTCGACCGTCGAGGCGATCGTCCCGCCGGTCGAGATCAGCGAAATCGTCGGCAGATCGTCGTCGAACTCGATCTCCGAGCCGGCGTCCTCTCCCGTCGCATCGGTGCCGTCGATCCGGTAGACGTCCTCCGCGAGGACCTCCACGTCGGCTCCCTCCCGATCGACGCCGACGTTGTAGCCGCCCTCGAGTTTCACCACGAGGTGGTCGTCCGTGCTCGAAGGGAGCAACACGCCTTCGTAGGTGCGGTCCGCGCGATCGACGCGGACGCGGTCGCCTGGGTTCATGCGTTGGCGTTGCGCGGCGTCGGACTTGAAGGCACGCTTTCGCTCTAACTGAGAACAGAATTCTGTTCAATCGCGTGAATGCGTGTTCGACAACAACTCGAAAGCCCCTGCTTCGCTCGACCGCGCCGGGGCTCGCTGCGGTCCTCGATCGTTCCCGTCGGTCACTCACTGCGGTCCTTGCGTCGCCCGGGCGGGATCGAGCAACGGGAGAGCACGACTCTCCCGAGCATCGCGGACGCTGTGGTCCGCTCAGCGAAGCAGCCCCTTTCAGTCCCACCCCGCCGTGGATCGTCGAGCGGGCCGTTACTCGAGCCAAGACAAACGCACGACTCGTCGAACAGCCGACTCGTCGCAAAACACCGCCGTCAGGAGCCGCTTTTCTCGACGTGGTACCACGTCCCGTCCCACGAGAGGCCGTACTCGAGCAGCGATTTGAGGGTGAGCACGCCGAAGGCGGGGTAGAGCAGCGGCGCGAAGGCGACGCTCCAGCGGAGGCCGTCGATTCGGCCGTCGCTGGTGTCGCGCCACGCGACGAGGCCGACGGTCGCGATGAGGACCGATGCGAGGATCAGGAACGCCGATTCGACGTCCAGAACGAGCAACAGCAGGAGCTTCGAGGTGAGCGCGAGCGTGAACAGGCTCCCGAGCAGGCTCGAGCACATCCGACCGATCGAGATGACGCCGCGGCGATCGACCTGCCCGTGCAGGGCCTCGAGCAGCGTCGCGTGGAGGACTTCGATCTGGCCGACGCGCCAGCGCTTTCGCTGGCCCCAGAGGTCCCGCAGGCTGTGGGGGGCCTCCATCGTGTTCGTACACTGGCGGGCCTGTCGCACGTCGAGGCTCTCGCGATAGCAGGCGTGGGCGAAGTCGAGGTCCTCGGTGAGCATGTCGTCGTAGCCGTCGACGCGCTCGAACGCCTCGCGGGTGAGGACCGTCGAGGAACTCCGGCAGTTCGCGAACCCGGAGAGTTCGACCAGCTTGTAGCTCGCGTGAAAGACCACCCGCTCACAGTACGCGACCGTCTCGATGACACCGGTGGGCCGCGGGATCCGGCGGCCCTGAAAGACGTCTGCGCCGTCGAGTATCCCGCCCATCGCTCGCGGCAGGAACTCGGGTGAAACCCGCTCGTCGGCGTCGAAGACCGCGATATGTTCGGCGTCGGTCTGGCGAACGGCGTCATTGATCGCGCCCGCCTTCGAGCCGGGGTTCCCGTTGATCAGACACTCGACCCGCTCGTGAGCGCTCGCGAGTTCGCGGGCCCGCTCGAGGGTCGCGTCGTCGTTCGGCTCGGCGACGATGACGACCTCGAGGTTCTCGTAGGCGCTTTCACAGAGGCTCTCGACGCTTTCGTCCATCACCGCGTGGTCGCGGTAGACCGGCACGACGGCCGTCAGCCGCGGGCCGTCGGTCACCGGATCGATGACGTCCCGAGAGGTCCACACCTCGCGGACCAGCAGCAATCCGGTGATCGCGACGAAGCACGTGAAGACGGCCATCGACGACAGCGCGTCGAGGAACACCACCCGCACGGTCACCACGAGCAAGTCGAGGGTGTACTGCTGGATTTCCCGTCCCTGTGTGAACCCGAACAGCAGCAGGGAGAGGACACCGACGACGGTGGCCCCGTGTTCGACGGCTCGAGACGCTGTCGAAATCATTGCCGGTGGTTTCGGTCGGCGTGTTATCAACATTGCCCATACAGACGGCGAGTCCAGCGCGGACAGCACCCGCTCTCGGGGTCACGAATGCGGGCGGGGAGACAGCGGCGGTTCCGATCGATCGGACGAGAGCTGGGGGAGATCGGGCGAGAGCAGCGAACGGCCGCGGAAACGTCGCCGAACGCAACAAATAAACCGACGACCGAGTACATACGTGATATGCAAATCGAGCCGCAAGCGTTCGACCGGGTCCTCTCCTCGATGTGTACGGAACCCCACCCGGCGGCGCGCGACGCGGCCGAACGGTTTCTCGCGACGAACCCCGGCGATCCCGGTACCTATCCGAACGTTTCAGCCCTCGAGGACGACGCGATCGCGCTGCTGAGCGAGATCGCGGGGCTGGACGATCCGGCGGGCTACATCACGAGCGGCGGCACCGAGGCGAATATTCAGGCCGTCCGGATCGCCCGCGAGCGGGCCGAGAGTCGGACGCCGAACGTCGTCATGCCCGAATCGGGCCACTTCAGTTTCCAGAAGGCCGCCGACCTGCTCGGCGTCGACCTTCGGATCGTCCCGACAGACGACCGGCAACGGGCCGATCTCTCGGCCGTCCGCGCCGCCGTCGACGACGACACCGCGCTGGTGATCGGCGTCGCGGGGACCACCGAGTACGGCCGGGTCGACCCGATTCCGGACCTCGCCGAGATCGCCCACTCGGCCGACGCGATGTGCCACGTCGACGCCGCGTGGGGCGGCTTCGTCCTCCCCTTTACGGACTACGAGTGGAACTTCGCCCACGCCGCGGTCGACACGATGGCAATCGATCCCCACAAAATGGGACAGGCCGCGGTGCCCGCTGGCGGGCTGCTCGTCCGCGATTCGGCCCTGCTGGATGAACTCGCCGTCGACACGCCCTACCTCGAGTCGACCTCGCAGGCGACGCTGACCGGAACCCGTTCGGGGGCTGGCGTCGCAAGCGCCGTCGCCGCGATGGAAGAGCTGTGGCCCGACGGCTACCGCCGACAGTACGCCCGGTCGCAGAACAACGCTGAGTGGTTGGCCGACGCCCTCGAGAAACGGGGCTACGAGGTCGCCGACCCGACGCTGCCGCTGGTGGCGGCCGACGTCCCCCGATCGACCTTCGACGCGCTGCGGGCCAAGGGATGGCGCATTTCGAGAACTGCCACTGACGAACTGCGCGTGGTCTGTATGCCCCACGTCACCCGCGAGATGCTGGCCTCGTTCATCGGGGATCTCGACCGGCTCGAGGTGCGCGCGAGCGTCCCCGTCGCGAGCGACGACTGACGGTCGATGCTGTCCCGTTCGATCGGACGTAGCGGCGACTCGAGACGATTCTCAGCCAGCCAAGTCCCTGTACACGGCGATGAATTCGACGATGTAACAGTACAGAAGGCCAAGCAGGAGAAGAAACGCGATCGATTGTCCGATTCGAGACGGAACGAAACCGTCGTACAAACCTAGAACGAGGTAAAAACCCACCCAGCAGAGAACCGCTGCGACGACGTACTTCCAACTGCTAGTTGGACGACGATGCGATTTGACGATGACGAGAAAACCGAGGCCAGAGAGGAAGATTACCAGATCCACGAGCGGGAACATCTCTCCGATCAATTCGATCATCGTTTCTCACTACTGTACAAAAATGTTTGAGTAGTTGATATATGTGGCGAGGTTAGTCCGATCCATTCGCCGGCCATCACTATATCACCACGTATCGATACCCGTTTCACACTCGCCGCTCGAGCCCTTCGCATGGCGATGGATCGGATCGACGCGGCCGTGCTCGTCGGCTCGCGCTGCTAGCGGCATCGGCGCTGCTGTTCGATCTCGAACGACTCGTCGTCGCCGCGATGGCCGCCGGCTTCCTGCCCTCCGGTGTCGATCTGGCGGCTGTACGGCGGGCGCGTGTGGGAGGCGCTTGGCTGGCTCGCATGGGTCGGCGCCGCGGGCACGCTCGTCTTCGGCCTCGTCGGCGTCTTCCTCTTGATCGGTGGCCGGGCCGGCTATCTACGCGACGTCTGGCGCGTCGATTCGACCGCTCGAAAGGGGTGACGTTGCGTTCGGCGACGGTCGTCAACAGTTATCCCACCGGAACGAGTAGCCGAATGTGAGTATGCCGACGCGCGCTGTCGCCTCCGTTGATTCTCGCGTTCGCATGCCCCGCGGTATGCGTGTATGGATGTAGCGGCGGCGCTGTCACGGGGGAACGCGTCGCAACGCAACCGGTCATACGGTCTTGTTCGCGGCGTCGAAACCCGGACGCGAACGATCCGATACAGCAGCCACGCGTATCGTTCGACCCCGATCAGTCGATACCGAACTAACCGACCCGCGATCGAAACCGGCGGGTTTTACGCCCGCCACCGACAGCACACGTATATGAGCACGCACAACGACGACTTTCCGACGGACAATCCCGCCGTCGTGACCTGCGGGCTTCCCTACGCGAACGGGGACCTCCACATCGGTCACCTGCGGGGCTATATCGGCGCAGACGCGTTCAACCGCGCGCTCCAGACGCTCGGCCAGGAAACCGCCTACGTCTGCGGGTCTGACATGCACGGCACCCCGGTCGCCGTCAACGCCGAACAGCAGGGCGTCGATCCCGCGGACTTCGCCCTGGACTGGCACGAGCAGTACGAGGAGACGTTCCCCAAGTTCAACGTCGACTTCGACAACTACGGCCACACGCACGACGAGACGAACACCGAGTTGACCCAAGAGATCGTCCGGAAACTGGACGACGAGGGCTACATCTACGAGAAAGAGATTCAGGTCGCCTACGACCCCGACGCCGACCAGTATCTTCCGGACCGCTACGTCGAGGGCACCTGTCCTTACTGCGGCGAGAAAGCCCGCGGCGACGAGTGCGACGAGGGCTGTCAGCGCCACTTAGAGCCCGGCGAGGTCGAGGACCCGACGAGCACGATCACGGGCAACCCCGCGGAGTACCGCGAGCGGACCCACAAGTTCTTCGAGGTCTCGGAGTTCGCCGACTTCCTGACCGAGTTCCTCGACGGCCTCGAGGGAACCTCGAACGCGCGCAACCAGCCGCGTCAGTGGATCGAAGACGGCCTGCAGGACTGGTGTATCACGCGGGACATGGACTGGGGGATCGACTACCCCGGCGAAGACGGAGACGGGGACGACCTCGTCCTCTACGTCTGGGTCGACGCGCCGATCGAGTACATCGCGAGTACGAAGCAGTACTCCGAGCGCGTCGGGACCGACGAGTACGACTGGGAGCAGGTCTGGAAAGGCGACGGCGAGATCATGCACGTCATCGGCCGGGACATCATCCAGCACCACACGATCTTCTGGCCCGCCATGCTCGAGGGCGCGGGCTACAACAAGCCCCGCGGAATCGCCGCGACCGGGTTCATCACGATCAACGGCAAGGGACTCTCGACCAGCCGCAACCGCGCGATCTGGGCCAAGGAGTACTTGGACGAAGGCTTCCACCCCGATCTGCTGCGGTACTACCTGACCACGACGGGCGGCCTCCAGCAGGACGTCGACTTCTCGTGGGACGCCTTCCAGGAGAAGGTCAACGGCGAACTCGTCGGTACCGTCGGCAACTTCTGGTACCGCTCGCTGCTCTTTGCCTACCGCAACTACGAGGGCACGCCCGACACGGACGTCTCCGCGGAAGTCGAGGAGCGCATCGAGGGAGCCATCGGCGACGTTCGCGAGAACGTCAACGACTACTCCATGCGCGGGGTCGGACAGGCCGCGACGCAGCTCGCGCAGTTCGGCAACGAGTACATCCAGCGCAACGAGCCGTGGAAGCTCACCGACGAGGAACCCGAGGAAGCCGCGCAGGTCATCCGCGACTGCGTCCAGATCGCGAAGGCCGTCGGCGTCCTGCTCGAGCCGATCGCCCCCGACAAGGCCCAGGACCTGTGGGAGCAACTCGGCGAGGACGGCGCGATCGCCGACGCCCACCTCGAGGACGCGCTCGAGGCCCCGCCGCGGAACTTCGACGAACCCGGCGAACTCTTCGGCAAGATCGAGGACGACCGGGTCGACGAACTCACCGAAAAGCTCGAGGAACGGGTCGCGGCCGCCTCGGACGACGGGGAGGAATCCGACGACGGCGACGCGGAAACCGAAAGCGACGACACCGCCGCGAGCGAATCCGAGAACATGGCAGAGACGGACGACCTCGAGCCGCTGCTCGAGGACCGGATCGGATTCGAGGACTTTCAGGAACTGGACATTCGCGTCGGCCGGATCGAATCGGCCGAGGGAATCGAGGGCGCGGACGATCTCGCGAAGCTCGAGGTCGATATCGGC
This sequence comes from Natrinema sp. LN54, assembly GCF_052439245.1. NCBI lineage: Archaea > Methanobacteriati > Methanobacteriota > Halobacteria > Halobacteriales > Natrialbaceae > Natrinema > Natrinema sp. LN54. The sequence goes on along the minus strand of NZ_JBQVRP010000002.1, from coordinate 72,975 downwards.
TTCGAGACGCGGCAGGTGGTCGCGGGAATCAAGCAACTCCACGACCTCGACGAACTGCCGGGGACGAAGTGCGTGCTGCTGGCGAACATGGAGCCCGCGGAACTGTTCGGCGTCGAGTCGAACGGCATGATCCTCGCGGCCGGCGAGGAGGCGGACCTGCTGACGACCCACGGCGACGCGTCCCTCGGCGAGAAGATCAAGTAACGGGTCGTCTCTCGCGGCCGAGAACAGCTTTCGGATTGTTCGAACGATTTTCCGCCTATTGAACTCCATAAAGGCACTAATCCCGATCGCAAACACCCGAATGTGCATTAAAAACAACTCCAAATAGATATTTGTAGTCAGGGAGATGCTATTCGTCTGTGTTCCCCGATAGCGTTTCACACGTCGACGATCGGCCGATTTTGCGCCACGCGGTCGCGCCGATCGGTACGTTCGTCGCGATCGTCGTCGCGGGGATCGCGGGCCTCGCGGCGCTCGGGAACGTCGGCCCCGTGGAGGCGGCGTTCTGGCTGGTCGATCTGACGAGCATCGATCTCCACTTTCAGGACCGCGCGGGTCCGGAACGGGCGACCAAGGCCTACGCCGTGTTGGTGACGGTCGGGCTCGTCGTCTCGGGGCTGTGGATCGGCGAAACGGTCGTCACCGAACTGTTCGGGGGACGGATCTCCGCGGAGGTATCACGAGCAACGATGCAACGACGAATCGACAACAGCGACGATCACGTCATCGTCTGTGGCTACGGGATGTTCGGACGGACGATCGCCAACCGGCTCGCCGAGGCGGACCGGCAGGTGGTCGTCATCGAAATCGACGAAGAAAACGCGACCCGCGCCCGCGAGGACGGGCATCTGCTCGTCGAGGGCGACGCCAGACGCGAGCGGGTACTGCGGTCGGCCGGGGTCGACCGAGCGACGAAACTCGTCGCTGCGATCGACGACTCGAACGTCAACATCCAGATCGCGATCGTCAGCGGCACGGCGACGTCGACGCCCGAAATCATCGTCCGCGTCGGCGAGGAGATGTACGAACCGGTCGCGCGGGAGGCCGGTGCCGACGAGGTGATCATCCCCGAAGTCGTCAGCGGCGAGCGCGTGACCCGCCTGCTCGAGCGACCGACGGATCGCCGCCCGGCGGACTGACTCGAGCGCCGAGGCGCGGACAGCCGTCTCGCCGCGGACGGCGTCGAATGCGTACTCGAGGGCGAGTAAGTGACCATCTTTTAGGGCGTGCTGACGCTATCTCCCGCCATGAGAAACGCGAAAATAGTCAGTACGCTGGGGCCGGCGACGAACGACCGGGAGACGATCCGGGAGCTCGCCGCGGCCGGGATGTCCGTCGCACGACTGAACGCGAGCCACGGCAGTCCGTCGGATCGCGCGGCGTTGATCGATCGCGTCCGCGCGGTCGACGAGGAGCGGGCCGAACCCGTCGCGATCATGCTCGACACGAAGGGGCCGGAGATCCGGACCGCGCCGCTGCCCGAGGGCGAGACGGTGAGTCTCGAGACGGGCTCGGAAATCCGGTTCGTCGAGGGCGAGGAGTCGACGCCGGAAACGGTCGGCCTCTCGGTGGCGATCACTGCGGTCGAACCCGGGGACCGAATTCTGCTCGACGACGGCCTGATCGAGACGACCGTCCTCGAACACGACGGCGACGCGGTTCGGGCGCGGGTCGACACCGGCGGCGAACTGGGCGGCCGCAAGGGCGTCAACGTCCCCGGCGTCGAACTCGATCTCGACGTCGTCACGGAGAAGGATCGCAGGGACCTCGAGCTGGCCGCCGAGAAGGAAGTCGACTTCGTCGCGGCGAGCTTCGTCCGGGACGCGGATGACGTCTACGAGGTCGGCGAGGTCTTGGAAGAGGCGGGCGCGGACATCCCGATCATCGCGAAGATCGAACGCGCCGGCGCGGTGGAGAACTTAGACGAGATCATCGACGCCGCCTACGGCGTGATGGTGGCCCGCGGCGACCTCGGCGTGGAGTGTCCGATGGAAGACGTCCCGATGATCCAAAAGCGGATCATCCGCAAGTGCCGCGAGGCCGGGCGGCCGGTCATCACGGCGACGGAGATGCTCGACTCGATGGTCCACGCCCGCCGGCCGACGCGCGCGGAGGCCTCCGACGTGGCAAACGCCGTCCTCGACGGCACCGACGCGGTCATGCTGTCGGCCGAGACCGCGGTCGGCGACCACCCCATCGCCGTCGTCGACGCGATGGACAGCATCATCCGCGAGGTCGAGGGCTCCGAGGAGTACGCCGAGTTGCTCGAGCAGCGCGTCCCGGCGTCGGGCGAGGCGCGGACGGACGCGCTGGCCCGGTCGGCGCGGTTCCTCGCGCGGGACATCGGCGCGGACGCGGTCGTCGCCGCGACCGAATCCGGCTACACGGCGCTGAAGACAGCGAAGTACCGCCCCGGCGTGCCGGTCGTCGGCTCGACGCCGAGTCAGGCGGTGCGTCGCCAGCTCGCGTTGACGTGGGGCGTGACGCCGCTGTACGCACCCGTCTCGGATCAGGGGGCCGACGCCGTCGTCGAGAAGGCCGTCCAGGCCGCCCTCGACGCCGGGATCGCCGAGAGCGGGGACACCGTGGTCGTCCTCTGCGGGATGATGACCGACCTCGAGGGGGCGAACACGACGAACATGCTGAAGGTCCACGTCGCCGCCGACGCGCTGACGACCGGACAGGTCGTCGTCGAGGGGCGGGCGACCGGGCCGGTCGTCCACGTCACCGACGGCGACCTCTCGGAGATCCCTGAGGGGGCGATCCTCGCCCTGCCCGCCGATTTCGACGAGGAGTTTTCCGGCGATACGAGCCGCATCGGCGGCATCATCAACGCCGAGCGGGGGATGACCGGCTACCCGGCGCTGGTCGCACGCGAGTTGGGGATTCCGATGATCAGCGACGCGGACGGCACGGACATCGCGGCCGGCGAGGTCGTCACGGTCGACGCCGAACGCGGCGTCGTCTACGGCGGCGATATCAGCGACCGCACCGTGCGACGCTGAAGCAGTCCCGACGGCACCCGCGATCGGACCGCGGGTTTTTGACGGCGGACCCGTTAGGATGGCGTATGGCAGACGATCCGTCCGGAGACGACGACACCGACCGATGGGGCGAGCCGTCGGCGACGGACCCGGGCGCCGGACCGACGAGCGAGACCGACTCGAGCGGCGACGAATGGGATCGGATCCCGCTGGACCTCTCCGGCTCGAGCGACGAGTCGGACGACGAAGCGGCGACGGACGACGACGAATACGCGCCCGAAGCCAGTTCGACGCCGATCGAGTCCGGCGATCCGGACCTCGAGAACGCGCTGTTCGTCGTCTTGGGGGCGATCGCGATGGTGCTCGTGCTCGTACGGCTGCTCTCGGTTCCGCTCTGATGAGGGGCGGCCGACTCGCTCGAGCCCCGTCGCGTTCGAACCCGACTGATTCGTAGAATCATGCGCGTTCGAAGCTACATTTACGACGGCGAGACCGCCCCGGCACACGTCGACGCCGTCCTCGAGCGGCTATCGGACCGCAAGGAGTCGGTCGACCGGCTGGACGTCAGCGCGGCGGCCGACCGGGACGACGCGGTCCGGGAGGCGATGTTGCGGGTCCGCGAGTCGGTTCGGATCGGCACGAGTCCCGACGGGATCTACGACGAGGACGGAAACCCTGACTTTTCGGCCGGCGTGCTCATCGCACAGGAGCCGACCGGCCGTCGCTCCCTTTTCGTGGGCGAAGTGGCGCTCAAGGCACTGGCCGACGACGCTGAAACTGAGACCGGAGACGGGACTGCGGGCAGGGCCGACGCCGACAAGCGGTGATCGAGGCGACGAAGACACCGGACCGTCGCGGCCGCGCTCATCCCGCCCGCGATCCGTCGCGCTTTTGATTCGCCAGCCCCGAGAACGGTCCAAGCGAATGGCCCGGTATCACATCGAAACGTACGGCTGTACATCGAATCGCGGGGAGAGCCGTGAGATCGAGCGACGGCTCCGCGATGCGGGTCACTACCGGGTCGACGGGGCCGAGGAGGCGGACGTCGCCATCCTCAACACCTGTACCGTCGTCGAGAAGACCGAGCGGAACATGCTCCGGCGGGCCGAGGAACTGGCCGACGAGACGGCCGATCTCTTCATCACGGGCTGTATGGCGCTGGCCCAGGGCGAGGAGTTCGCGCGGGCCGACGTCGACGGGCAGGTCCTCCACTGGGACGAGGTGCCCGAAGCGGTCACCAACGGCGAGTGTCCGACGACGACACCCGACGCCGAGCCGATCCTCGACGGCGTCGTCGGCATCCTCCCGATCGCGCGGGGCTGTATGTCCGACTGCTCGTACTGCATCACCAAGCAGGCCACCGGCAAGATCGACTCGCCGTCGATCGAGGAAAACGTCGAGAAGGCCCGCGCGCTGATCCACGCGGGCGCGAAGGAGATCCGCATCACCGGCCAGGACACCGGCGTCTACGGCTGGGACGAGGGCGAGCGCAAACTCCACCGCCTGCTCGAGGAAATCTGCGAGATCGAGGGCGACTTTCGCGTGCGGGTGGGGATGGCCAACCCGAAGGGCGTCCACGGCATCCGCGAGGAGTTGGCCGACGTCTTCGCGGAACACGAGGAACTCTACGACTTCCTGCACGCGCCGGTCCAATCGGGAAGCGACGACGTGCTCGGCGACATGCGCCGCCAACATCAGGTCGAGGAGTACCTCGAGGTCGTCGAGACCTTCGACGAACGGCTGGACTACTGGACGCTGTCGACGGACTTCATCGTCGGCTTCCCGACCGAGACCGACCACGACCACGCCCAGTCGATGGCGCTGCTCCGCGAGACCCGCCCGGAGAAGATCAACGTCACCCGCTTCTCGAAGCGGCCCGGTACCGATGCCGCCGAGATGAAGGGACTGGGCGGCACGATCAAGAAGGAGCGCTCGAAGGAGATGAGCGAAGTCAAACGCGAAATCGTCGCCGACGCCTACGCGGACATGGTCGGCGAAACTCGCGAGGACGTACTGGTCGTCGAGGAGGGCACCGCGGATTCCGTCAAGTGTCGCGACTCCGCCTACCGCCAGATAATCGTCCAGAACGCGACCGACTACGGCCTCGAGCCCGGCGACTTCGTCGACCTCGAGGTGACGGCCCACGAGACGATGTACGCGTTCGGGAAGCCGGTATAGCGGCCGGAACGAAGGCGTACGGGCCGATCCCCAGTCGGCGGGAACGGGCGGCGAGAGCAAAGTAAACGCCGCCCGTAGTTTCGTCTATGAGCGACGGAACCGATCACCCGCGCCCGTGTCCGCGGCTGGGACAGGACGGCGAGTTGGGGTGTAATCCCCGCCGCGTTGTGGATCTGCTCGCCGATGACGACGCCCGAGCGGTGTATCTGTACGCCGAGGAGCCGGCGACGGTCAGCGAGATCGCCGAGGCGGTCGAGCTCCCGCAGTCGACGGCCTACAGAAAAGTCGAGAACCTCCGGGAGGCCGGACTCCTCTCCCGGCTCAACGATCGCTCGCGGACCGGGACTCCGGCACATTACGTCCAGGCCATGGATCACGTGTCGGTGACCTACGACGATCCGCTGCGGATCGAATGCGAGTGCAACGGCCGCCCGCTGTACTGTGAGCCCTAACACAGACGCTCGTCGACTCCCGAACATCGTCCGCTTCCGTGGCCGCTACTCCCCGTCACCAGGTTCGTCCGTACCCGCTCGAGACGCCGGTCCCCGATCGATGCCGATCGATTCCTCGAGCGCCGACGGCGTCGCGGCGCCGAGATCGATCCCCTCGCGCTCGAGGCGATCGACGATTTCGCGGGCGTACTCCGAGCGGACGCGTCCGTAGGTGCTGCGGTCGGGATCGGCGATCCAGAAGAGGGCGACGACCCGGACCGCGTCCTCGAGATCGACGATCCGGGCGGTCGGCTCCGGGTGCTCGAGGACCGTCGGGTGATCGACCGCCGCGTCGGTCAGGATGCGAGCGACGGCGTCGAGATCGTCGTCGTACCCGACCGCGACCGGCACCCGAAGCCGGAGCCGATCGTTGAGGACGGCGTTCGTGACCGCGTTCGCGGTCAGTTCCGAGTTCGGCACCGTGATGATCTCGTTGTCGAAGGTGCGGACCCGCGTCGATCGGAAGCTGATGTCCTCGATGACGCCCTCCTGATCCGACCAGCGGATCCAGTCGCCGATGTTGAAGCTCGGATCGGTGACGATGAACGCGCCGCTGACGAAGTTGCCGACGACGTTCTGTGCGGCGAACCCGAGCGCGACCGTCAGCGCGGCGACGAGGATCGCCGCGCGCTCGAGGACGAAACTGAGGCCGGCGATTGACAGCCCGACCACGACCGCGGCCGTGATCACGCCGATTGCGACCACGCGCTCGAGGCCCTGCTGGAGGGTCCGTTCGGTGTCCCGGTAGTCGAGCGCGGCGCTCACGAGCGGCCGGACGGCGAACCGGCCGACCGCGTACACCAGCACGAACGTCAGCAGAAAGGTCGCGACGTTGTCGAGCAGGGAGAGGTACGCCGCGATCAGTTCCTCGAGACGAGTCAGGACGTACACGCGTTCGGCGTTCGGCGAGGACTCGCACAAGGGTTGGGCCGGCAATCGCGGCAGCGGCAGCCGGACGAAGCCGAGCAGGGTCGCTACTCGAACACGACCGCGCTGTCCTCGTCGGGGACCGTCGCGCCGTCTTGGGCGGCGAAGGCCTCGTGGACGTGATCGTACGTCGCCTCGAGGGCCTCGACGATCACGGTCGTGTCACTGAGGACGGGCATGAAGTTGGTGTCGCCCTGCCACCGCGGGACGACGTGGGTGTGGAGGTGGTCGTCGATCGAGCCGCCGGCCCCGTCACCGAGGTTCAAGCCGGCGTTGAAGCCGTCCGGCTCGAGGGCGGCCTCGAGCGCGTCGAACGTGCGCTGTTTCAACCGGGCGTGATCGAGTAAGACGTCGTCGTCGAGTGCCGTGTAGTCGCCGGTGTGGGTGTGCGGGATCACCATCACGTGCCCCGGGTTATACGGGTAGTTGTTCAGCATGACGAACGCGTGTTCGCCCCGCGCGACGATCAGGTTCTCCCGGTCGTCGTCCAGCTCGGGCAGTTCACAGAAGACACAGTCCTCGATGTCGGGGTTTCCCTCGTCGCGTCGGATCCACTCGATGCGCCACGGTGCGAACACCTGTTCCATATCCGATACCACGCGAGGGCGACCTAAAGCGTTTCAGTCCGCCAGTATGGTACGCAAGTTCCGGTAATATTTTCGTGCACGTGTGCGACAGTAACCCACAATATCGATATAGCGACTCAAGAGCGGGTTCTAAACGATCTGGGACGTTCTGAAGGCGTATTATGGAAAAGGTAACGCCGTCTTGCGATTGTGACGACTCAGCGGTCAAAATGAAGCGTGGGTTTAAGATAGGGCTACTGCAAGTAATTCAGTAATGGCAACGACCGACGACTCCTTCAACGGGATGACCGAGCACTGCGAGGACTGCGATCTAGAAACCCTCCACGAAGTGTCCGTCCAGATTCGAACCGAGAGCCTGAAAAAAGAGAACGCGCAGTTCTCCCGCGAACCCTACCGCGTCAGCGAGTGCCAGCGCTGTGGGAATCGCTCGAGCCAGCGGATGAACAACGCCTGAGTTTCCGACTGCGACCGATAGCAAAATCGACAGTACAGCCGACAACCGCCCTCGTTGCCCGGTCTCCCGTGTTCGTTTCTTCTCCCGACGGACGTCCCGAGCGGTAGTTTATTACCGATACAGATGGCCGGTGGAATCCCCCGGGCCGGTTACCGCTCAGTCGTCACTTCACAACCGTCCTCGGTGACGATGATCGTGTGCTCTTTCTGACTGACGAGGAAGCCGTCGTCTTCCTTGAGCACGGGATAGCCGTGGACGATGTCGTTGCGCTTGAGTCGGCGCAGCGCCATCTCCGCACGGTCGGTCTCGAGCCAGCGCGTCGCAAAGGGCAGCGTACGGAACTCCTCGGTGATCTGTTCCAAGGCGTCGCGGGCCTGCCGGTTGCGAACGCTCCCCTCGCGCTCGAGCGAGAAGATCTCCTCGCTCGCCCCTTCAGTGACCTTGCCGCCGCCGTCGGTCGCGAACGGCTCGATCGCGACGACGTCGCCGACCTCGAGGGTTGTCCCCTGCGAGACGGCGCGGTTGGGGATGTTCGGGCTGGTGTGTTGCTCCCAGTGGCCCAGTCCGTGCCCGGTGAGGTTGACCACGGGGTTGTAGCCGTAGCCGTCGATGACGTCCTCGATTGCCGCGCCGATCTCGCCGGTGCCGATCCCGGGCTCGACGATATCGACCGCGGCCTCGAGGGCCTGTTCGGAGGCCTCCGCCAGTTCGGGGTTACCCGAGAGGTCGACGGTGATCGCGGTGTCGGCCAACCAGCCGTCGACGTGGACGCCGATGTCTAAGTTGACCATCTCCTCGCCGAAGGTCGTCTCGTCGCCGATCGAGGGCGTCGCGTGAGCCGCCTCCTCGTCGATGGAGATGTTGACGGGGAACGCGGGCTGGCCGCCGAGTTCCCGAATGCGATCCTCGGCCCACTCGGCGACCTCGAGGTGGCTCGCGCCGACCTCGACGCGCTCGGCGGTCTCGTCGCGTACCTGCGCGAGGATTGCCCCCGCTTCGCGATGCTTCTCGTACTGCTCGGACTCGAGGTCCACCTCGGATTCGGCCATGTCTCGGGGTTCGGCCGGTCGACAAAAAGAGGTTCCGTCTCTCGTCGCCGGTCGTCGCGAACGGCTTGCAGTCAGCGACCCTCGGGGTTGCCGTCGACCCACTGACACGCCGGACAGGCGTCCACGCCCTGTACGTTCGACAGCGTCGCGGCACAGTGGGGACACTGGCGCGCAGCGTACTGCGGTGCTCGTAACATGGTTCGCCCAACGCCTACGTCAATAATAAATGTACTCCACGACGATCGTCGAAATCGAGGGGCGCGCGGCTGCGAGTCGCCGAGGCACGAACCGCCCTCCGAATCGACCGTTTGCGGAAGAAACGACGCGTAACGGGGCCGGAATCCGTGAAACGGTCGCCACTGGTTATACACGCCGCGCCCCTCGAGTCAATTGGCGTGAGAGACGCCAGATCGAGCCGGATCAGTGGCACACCGACACCGGCTCGCGAGCCGTGATCGCCGGCCTCGAGACTGAACGTCGCGGTGTTCCCGGCGGGTGGATTCGTCAGTCTCGAACCGGCGGCGTCACGGCGGTTTTCACACGCGTCAGTTCGATTTACTCGAGAGCGCCCGAGAACAGCCCCCGGTCGAGAAATCCCGGTTTTACGGCAGATGGACCCCTTATTTGACTCATTTTTATATAGGGTGCGAAATTACTTATTCGTCCTGTGGCCGCTATAGAAGCCCGATACCGCCGCTAAATCGCCGTTCGGGACGAATGGGGGATCGGTCAATTCTTGCCGGACCGAGACGGAAATGGTAGACCTTTTACCCCCGTCGAAGAACCGTACAGACGAGATGAGCTACGACAAGATCGAGGTCCCCGACGAGGGGGAGCAGATCACGCTGAAAGCGGGTACCGAGAACGAACTCGAGGTGCCTGACAACCCGATTATTCCGATTATTTACGGCGACGGCGTCGGGAGCGACGTTGGTCCCGCCGCACAGACGGTTCTGGAGGCTGCCGCGGAGGCGACCGGCCGCGACATCAACTGGATGCGAGTCTACGCCGGCGAGTCCGCACGGGAGAAGTACGACGAGAACCTGCCCGAGGAGACCGTCGAGGCGATCAAGGAACACCGCGTCGCGATCAAGGGTCCGCTGACGACCCCCGTCGGTGCCGGTTTCCGATCGCTGAACGTCGCGCTGCGAAAGAAGCTCGACCTCTACGCGAACGTCCGACCGACCTACCACCTCGACGGCGTCCCGTCGCCGGTCAAAAACCCCGGCGAGATGGACATGGTCACCTTCCGAGAGAACACGGAAGACGTCTACGCCGGCATCGAGTGGGAGGAAGGCACCGACGACGTCCAGCAGGTCAAGGAGTTCGTCGAAGACGAGATGGGCGACGACGACGTCATCCACGACGGCCCCGTCGGTATCGGCGTCAAGCCGATCACAGAGTTCGGAACGAAGCGACTCGTCCGCCGCGCCATCGACTACGCTCTCGAGCACGACCGCGATTCCGTCACGCTGGTCCACAAGGGGAACATCATGAAGTTCACCGAAGGCCAGTTCCGCGACTGGGGCTACGAGGTCGCCGAAGAGGAGTACGGCGACGAAGTCATCACCGAGGACACCCTCTGGGAGGAGAAAGACGGTGAAGCCGACGAGGACACCCTCGTCGTCAACGACCGCATCGCCGACAACATGCTCCAGCAGCTGCTGACCCGAACGGACAACTACGACGTCATCGCGACGATGAACCTCAACGGTGACTACATGTCCGACGCCGCCGGCGCACAGATCGGCGGCCTCGGCATCGCCCCCGGTTCAAACTTCGGCGACGGCCTCCTGCTGGCCGAGCCCGTCCACGGCTCCGCACCCAAGTACGAGGGTCAGGACAAGGTCAACCCGACCGCGATGATCCTCTCGGGCCGCATGATGCTCGATTACCTCGGCTGGGACGACGCCGCCGACCTCGTCCGCGACGCCGTCGAGGAGACCATCTCCTCCGGCAAGGTCACCTACGACCTCGAGCGCAACCTCGAGGACGCCGAGAAGCTCTCGACGAGCGAGTACGCCGAGGAAGTCGTCTCGAACATCGAAAAACTGTCGTAGAGCGTTTTTCGCGTCCGAATCTCTTCTTTATCGAGTGCGGTAGTATCGACGCGCGACCGTCCTCACTGACTCGAGCCCGCAACGACCGACGAGTCAGCCGTCCCGCATTCACTCGCGGTAGCGCCGCAGTTCGACGACGAACGCGGCTCCGCCCAGGTCGCTCGATTCGATCCACACGTCGCCGCCGTACTGCGAGACGAGCGTGTCCACGAGGTAGAGGCCGACGCCCGATCCCTCGCTCTCGAGCCCCTTCTCGCCGCGGCCGAAGGCGGCGTCGCGACGGGCGGGCGGGATTCCCGGCCCGTTGTCCGAAACGCGGATGGTCACCGTCTCCGGGCCGCTCGCCGCGGCGATGACGACGCGCGGCTCGGCGGCGTCGTTGTGCTGGACCGCGTTGTTCAGGAGGTTTCTGAACACGGTCGACAGGAGCGGTCCGGCGCGGACGGTCGCCGGAATCGAGCCATCGACGACGAACTCGGCGTCGGCGTACGCCTCGCGTCGCCGCTCGATCGTCTCCGTGAGCGTCGTCTCGAGCGGGGTCGGTTCCGTGTCGCGGTCGCCGTCGGTGTCCCAGAGCTCGGTGAACGCTTGCAACGTCTCGGTGAGTTCGACCGTGTGCCGTGTCGTATCTAGCATCCGCTCGAGCATCGCGCGTTCGTCATCGTCGAGGCGGTCGTTCAGTTCCTCGCCCCAGCCGAGGACGACCGCCATGTCGTTGCGGATGTCGTGACGGACGATCCGATTCAGGAGCAACAGTTCCTCGTTGCGGCGGGACAGCACCGCCTCGCTTCGCTCGAGGCGACGGCTCAACGCTGCCGCATCGAAGAAGACGTACGACTGGCGGGCGACGAGCGCGAGCAACACGAGCACGCCGAGGGCGAGTCCGACCGGGTCGAGGGAGGCGGTCGAGGCAGCGTAGCCCGTGACAGCCATCGCGAGCAGGAAGGGTGCGTAGGGGGCGACCGTCTCCCGGAACGCGTACCGGCGGCGATCGACTTCGGGCGGGGGCGTCGCGGCCGCCGGATGGAACGCGGCGAGCATGACGATCAGATTGCCGGCGAGCCAGATCATGTCGAGTTCGCTGTAGACATATCCGCCCGTGATCGACAGGTACGCGAACGCGCTGTCGCCGAACGCCCAGACGAGATTGCCCGCGGCGAGGAGCGTGATCGGGACGCGCCGCGGACCGCGCGCGTGGGCCGCGACGATGAACGCGATCGATCCGAGGACGATATCGAGCGTCGGGTACGCCGCGGACACCCAGAGTGTCGCGCCGCCGGCGGCGCTCTCCGTCAGCATCGGCTCGAGCACGAACTGCCAGTTGATCGCGAGCAACGCGATCGCGACGAGGAGTCCGTCGAGGGTGATGCGAAGGAGCGATCCCAGACGGTGCTGGGACGCGGCGATCACTAACAGTCCGGCCGCGAGGAAGCAATAGTCGCTGAGATAGAAGAGATCCGGGACGCCGGGAAACGGAACGCCGCCCAGCCACAGTTCGTAGCACATCCACGCGAACTCGCCGGCCGCGAACAGGCCGATACCGACCGCGGTGAGCCCCCAGCCGAGCGCGTCCGGCGACTCGCTCTGGCGGGCCAGCAATCCCAGCGCGACGGCGGCCGTAGCCGCACTGGTGGTGAGGACGAGATTCGAAAAGAGGAGGGTCCCCCGGGGGCCGCCGATCGATAGGTGCATCCACCCGATCGACGCGAGGACGAACACTCCCGCGGCGAACCACGCCCACCGGAACTGCGTCGGTTCGAACCGGAACCGCGTGTCCGACCCGAGTTCCGAATCGGAGCCTGCGGGATCGGACGCTCCGGAGTGTGGGTCGACGCTCATCGCTGTCTATTACACCAAGACGGAGCCATCGTAAAGGAACTCCGGCCACATATATTCCATATTTGATTGGATTCCGTTCGATCGAGTTCGAGGGAGACACAAGAGAGAGGCTCTTCCATCGCCGTCCGATCGGAAACTGGCAGAAATACCGTCACTACATGACAGTAATTATATGTCGTGTGAGACGCCGTTCACATCGGACGGAGGGATCAGCCGACGTTCAGGATCGGTGACAACAGGGATCCCGATCGATACCGTTCTCACGCTTGAGACGCTTAGGCGCTCTCGATGAACGATATCGACGTACGCATCGTCGACACGGAACGGGGACGAGAGGACGCGTTCGCCGTCCGACAGGCGGTATTCGTCGACGAGCAAGGGGTCGACGAGGACGTAGAGTACGACGAGCACGACGAGACGGCCGTCCACTTCGTCGCCTACGACGGCGACGAGCCGGTCGGCGCGGCCCGACTCCGGGAGTACGCGGACGGCGTCGGCAAGGTCGAACGGGTCGCCGTCCTCGAGTCGCGACGCGAGGCGGGCGTCGGCCGCGCGCTGATGGCATCCCTCGAGGAGCGAGCCGACGCGCGCGGCTTTACGGAACTGAAACTCCACTCGCAGACCCGAGCCGCCGACTTCTATCGCCGACTGGGCTACGAGCGCCGCGGCGAGGGGTTCGAGGAGGCCGGCATTCCCCACGTCGAGATGCGGAAAGCGCTCGAGTGATGTCCGTCCACGCGGGCGGGATACGCACCCGTGCGACCGCTCGAGCGCGCAGCGGGTCGCCGGAGCAACCCCACGCCGTGAATGTCTGACTGACTTTCAAATAGGTGTCCGTGCGTAGTACTGCTATGCAACAGTCGATTCGTGCGCCCCTCGAGGCGATAACGACCACGGCAGCGACCGTCCAGCGCGCCGGCCGGATCCTCCTGCCGCTGGGTCTCGCGGCCGCGAGTACCGGCGTCGGACTGCTCGTCTACTTCTGGTTGGTCGCCGCGGTTCTGTAACGGCTCGCGCGACCGAACCAGCTACGCCGTCGTGATCCGATCGCGGACGTATCTGGCACCCAATCCGAGAACCGCCAGCGTCATCGCCGCCGCGAAGGCGACGACGAACGCCGAGACCGGTTCGGTGATCGTCTCGAGTTCCGCGAGGACGAACTCGCCCGCGAGGACGGCGGCGACGGCGAACAGTGCGAACCCGCCGACGTTCGCCGGAAGCGAGTTCGTCTCGGGGACGACCGCGGGATCGTTCAGCAAGTAGAGGAGCACCGCGATGGCGAATGGCGTCCCGACCAGCCCGAACGCGAGCGTGAGGACGAGGAGTTGGAAGAAGGCCCCCTCGAGGAACGCGCCGACGGCCGAGGCGAGCGCGACGGCGACGATCGCGGCCCGGTAGCGGCCGTCGCTGACGGACTGCTCCCAGCCGAGTTTGTCGGCCAGCAGGTACGGCGGGACGATCGTGTTCCCGCCGAGCGTCGACACCGCTGCGCCCAGCAGACCGGCGAGGAACAGCCACATGGCGTACTCGCCGGCGATCGGCCCGAGAGTCTGTGCGGCACCCACGCCGTCGATCGTCGCCGGATCGACGCCGGCCGACGGGAGCACGCTCGCCGCGACGAGGAAGACGCCGAGGCTGAAGACGCCGAAGGCGGCGAGCATCGAACTGACGACGTCGAACGTCGCGATGTCTGCGTCGCCCGCCGTCCAGCCGCGGGCGCGCATCGTGTAGCTCTGCATGGTCAGCAGCGTGATGTGGACCGCACCGCCGAGAATTCCCGCGGCGATGAGCGCGCCGTCCACGCCGGCCGGGATTTCAGGGGTCAGCCCCGCAGCCGCCGCGGCCGGATCGATCGGGACGACAAAGGCCGAAGCGACGAATGCGACGACGACGATCGAGACGAGGAGTTTCGCCCCGTGTTCCGCGAGGCGGTAGCCGCCGCCCGCGAGTCCCAGCGCGAGGGCGACGGCCCACGCGATCCCCCAGAGGCGTGGATCGGTCAGCGCGGCGACGCCGACGCCCGCTTCGGCGGCCATCGTCGCGCTAACCGACGCGAGCGTCTTCATGATCACGATCTGGGCCAACCCCGCGGCGAGCACGGCGTCGATCACGAGCACCCACGCCCAGAACGAGCCGAGGTGTCGCTCGACGACCGCGACGATCCCCGCCTCGGTGAGCAGCCCCAGCCGCATCGCGAGGTACTGACCGACGGTGCCGAGGATCGCCGAGAGGACGACGACCCACAGCAGCGCGTACTCGAAACTCGCCCCCGCGACCAGCAGGCTCCCCATCGTCGCGGGCCCCGCCGCGATCGCGCCGGCGAGCCACGTCGGCCCCAACCGCTCGAGAAACGACCCGATTCGCCCCAGTCCAACTGATTGCTGTGTCCGCTCAGTTGCCATCGGACACCCCTTTCGAACTGAGACATATAACTGGGTGGTATTCGTTGGTGTCGGGAAGAAAAGGCGATCGGAGAGCGAGTTCACTCAGTCTGCCAACTCGGGTTCTCCCGCGGCGGGCTGAAGATGTCGACGCCCCGGACCGTCTCGTCGCCGCGGTTCTCGGCCGCGTGGGGCTGGTCGCCCGGAATCGCGTAGGAGTCGCCGGGGCCGCAGACGATCTCCTCACCGTCATCGGAAGTCGACGAGTTCCGATTGCTCGATGAGCTTCGCTCATCGCTGTCAGTGAGGAACGTCAGTTCGCCCTGCGTGATGTAACCCGTCTGGTCGTGGGGGTGGCTGTGCTCGTCGACCGTCGCGCCGGGTTCGATCTCGAAGTGCTGGACGTTCATCGACTCGGTCCCCGCCAGCAGCGCGAGGCGGACGCCGTCCGCGGCTTCCGACGGCTCGAGGTCGTCGAGGGAAACGCGTTCCATACGCGATTCCACGGGGACGGACACTATAGTTCCGTGGATAGCGGCGCTGGCAGGCTGTGCAGCCGTCGGGATCGGCAAAGTTCGTCCCAGCACTCGAGTCTGGAGCCCTTCGAAACAGATATTAATTTTCCAACCTGAAACCATCGCATGAACCCGTACGTGATACTCGCCGGTGCGATCCTGTCGGAGCTGTTCGGAACGACGGCGCTCAAACTCTCCGAGGGGTTCTCGCGGCCGCTGCCGAGTCTCGGCGTCCTCGTCGGCTACGGCGCCGCCTTCTATCTGCTCTCGCTGACGCTCGAGGAGTTACCGGTCGGGGTCGTCTACGCGACGTGGGCCGCGCTCGGCATCGTCGGCGTCGCGTCGATCGGCGTGCTGGCGTTCGACGAGCACCTCGACGGCGCGGCCGTCGCCGGACTCGGGCTCATCCTCGCCGGCGTCTACTGTCTCAACGTCCTCTCCGACGTCTCCGCGCACTAAGGCTCAGGTTCCGCCGCGTTCGGTCCGCCGCCGCGGCCCGACGGCGGCGATCACTTCCGCCGCGCTTGCCGAACCTTGAACTACCGCGAGCGGCCACTGCGAGACATGTACGCCGTCGTCGGCTGTAGCGAGTGCTCGAACCTCTGGATCATCGAGGGCCGGTCCGAGACGACCCAGTGCCCCCGCTGTGGCTCCCGCAAGGCCTACGAGAAGCGCAAGAAGTTCGTCGAGACCGACGACGCCGCCCACGCCCGCGACGTGCGCGCCTCGATGCTCGCGAACCGACAGGGCGAGGGCGAGGCCTTCGCCGAACTCGACTCCTTCGCCGCCCTCGAGGACGACGTTGCCGATGGCGTCGTCGACGACGCAGAGTACCTCGAGCAGGCCGGACTCGATGTCGAGGAGGTCGAGGCCGCCGGCGACCGCGATCCGCGCGGGCCGAGTCGCAGCGGCAGCAAGAAAGAGATCGTCGAAGGCGCGCTCGAGGCCCTCGAGCGGCCGACCGAAGCCGAGGTCGTCGATTACGCGAGCGAGCGCGGAGTCGACGCCGAGTACGTCAGGGACGCCCTCGAGAAGCTGACGCGCCGCGGGGTCGTCAGCGAGAGCCGCGGGCGGTATCGGCTGCTGTAGGTCGTTGCAGCGTGTTGTCTGCTGTCGCTCGCCGCGGCGGTATCGCCACGGCTATCCCCGTCCGGCGGCTCGAGCCGGTATGACAGAGACGGTCGATCTGCAGGGGAGCGTCATCGGCGCGGGACTCCTGCTCGCGGTCGGATTCCTCGTCTACGGAACGGTCGTCAGCGGGACGATCGTCGGGATCGACGCGGCGGCCGCGGCGACGTGGGTCCTCGCGCTGACGTTCATCGCTCTCGCCGGCGTCCACGCGAGCGTCGGCCAGTACGATTTCGCGCTCGGACATGGGGGTGCCGCCGCCGGCTGGCTGTTCGTGTTGCTCGGATCGTCGGGATTTCAGACCGTCCTCGGACTGGTACTGCTCGTCCTCTCCGGGAGTTACATCGCGATCAGAACGTTGCGAGCCCGATCGGACGGAACCGACGGGGATGGGGCCGACGGGGGTGGAACCGACGGCGATGGAACCGATGAAGACGACACCGAAACGGACGGAAAACGGGACTCAGTCTCGGACGACATCGAATAACTAACCCTCGCAGTCGAAGGGCCGCGAGTTATCGGCAGGTGTCCGATTCTTGCCGCGAGACCACTGCTGATTCTCGCTCGACCCGGATACCGCCGTTCGGATTACCGGCCGAGATCCTCGTGTGCGCTCGCGAGGTGTCGCGAGGAGAGCGCGCCGAGCAGGGAGAGTTCCCCCGCGAGCGCGCCGACGGCGATGATCTCGGCGAGCGCGTCGGCGTTCGAGCCGGCCGGATCGCCACCGCCCTTGAGGCCCAGAATCTCGAGGGCTTCGGCCTGCGTCGGCAGTTTCGTCCCGCCGCCGACGGTGCCGACCTCGAGCGAGGCGAGCGAGACGCTGGCGTAGAGATCGGTGGTGCCGTCCTCGCGCTCGCGAGCGTCCATGGTCGTGATCGTGTTCGCTGCCTCGACGACCTGAGCCTCGTCCTGTCCGGTCGCGAGGAAGGCCGCGCCGACGACGTTGGCCGCGTGGGCGTTGAATCCCAGACTCCCCGCTTTGGCGCTGCCGATCAGGTTCTTGCGGGTGTTGGCCTCCGCGATGGCGTCGGCGGTCGTGTGGAGTCGCTCCTCGACGAGTTCGCCCGGGATCTGGACGTCCGCCGTCACCGAGCGACCGCGGCCCTCGACGGCGTTGACCGCGGCGGGTTTCTTGTCCGAGCAGAGGTTGCCCGAGAGCGCGACGAGCGAGGCCGGGGTCTCGCTCTCGACGAGTTCGCAGGCCTCGCCGGTCGCGATCGTGGCCATGTTCATCCCCATCGCGTCCTTGGTGTCGTAGGCGAAGCGCAGGTAGACGGAGTCGCCGACGACGTAGGGTTCGATATCGAGGAGTTCGCCGTGGCTCGTCGTCGACTCGGCGGCCTCCCGGAGCGCCTCGAAATTGCCCTCGACCCAGTCGACGGTCTCGGCGGCCTCGGCGACGCCGTCGACCCGAAAGACGGGGGCTCGAGTCATCCCGTTTTTCGTCACGCGCGCGTCGGCCCCGCCCGCAGCGCGGATCACGGAGAGCCCGCGGTTGACCGACGCCAGCAGCGCGCCCTCCGTCGTCGCGAGCGGGAGGTAGTGCTCGCCGTCGGCCGCGCCGCCGGAAACGGGCACCGGGCCCACGACGCCCATCGGCACCTGCGCCGCGCCGATCATGTTCTCGATGTTCGGGTCCGCTCGCTCGGCGGGGAACGCGTAGTCGCCGATCGCCTCGAGTTCGGTTCCCGTCTCGCGCTCGACGAGCAACCGGCGCGCCTCGGCCGCGGTGTCGTAGTCGGCGTGGTCCTCGAGTTCGTGAATGCGAAGGTCGCCCTCGCGCACCCGCTCGGCGAGGTCCTCGGGGTCTGTCATGGCTCAGCCAAGAGGGCGGTGGCTCCTAACAGTTGCTGATCGTGACGGCTCGAGCGGCCCCGCCGCTCGAGGCCGACCGGCGGCCGCCGCGTCGGTGATCAGGTAACCCGCGTTACGGACTCGTCGCTCTCGGCTCGGTAGTCGGTGAGAACCTCGTAGCAGACCAGTGCGACGAGCGAGCCGGACCCGATCAACCCGATCAGCAGGTGGGCGAGTCCCTCCGCGTCGGCGGCGAACGCGATCGCGAACGCCGCCGTCGCGACCGCGGCGAACCGGAGCCGACTCCGCGATCGGTCCCCGTTCCGCGAGCGCTCCCCGTCGGTGACCGCGAGGTACAGTTGCGGGAGCGCCACGGCGACGCCGGCGAACAGGAGATACGACAGGAGCGGCCAGTCCTGAATCCCGAGTCCGAACTGGCGATCGACGACGAGCGAGCCGGCGAGCGCGAGGACGAGCAGGAGAAGCGACCCGAAGATGATGCGGTCTTCACGATCGAGCATACGAACCGATCGACGGGCCGGCAAGTCAAGATTGCGCTCGATTCCAGTCCGTAGGCCCGCGTTACACTCCGGTATCGGCTGTTGGCGCTCCCTACTAGCTGCGACTCGAGGGGCGAAGCCGGCCGGCGAGGACGCGGACCCAACTGTTTTGACACTCGGCCGCGGGCACTGATCCATGACGGCGGCCGCAGACCTCCTGTTGGTCAACGCGGAGGTCCACACGCTCACCGAACCCGATACCGTCCGCGAGGCGGTCGCGATCCGCGACGGCGAAATCGTCCGCCTCGGAGACACGTTCGAGGTCGAGTTCCTCGCGGGCGTCGAAACCGACGTGATCGACTGCGAGGGCCGCGTCGTCCTGCCGGGGTTCATCGACGCGCACACGCACATGGAGCAACTGGGGCAGCACCTGGTCCACGCGGACCTCTCGGCCGCCGACAGCGCCACGGACTGCGTCGAGCGACTCCGCGAACTGGCCGCGGACGACCCCGGCCGCGAGTGGCTCCTCGGATTCGGCTACGACGAGAGCGAGTGGACGGGAACGGAAACGGAACCGGCACCGCTCACTCGAGCGGCCCTCGACCGCGTCAGCGAGGACCGGCCGGTCGTCGCGATGCGGATCGATCTGCACACCGCGTCGCTGAACACGGTCGCGCTCGAACGCCTCGCCGAGGCGTTGCCCGACTCCGATCTGCGATACGAGGACGGCGAACCGACCGGGGTCGCCGTCGAGGACGCTGCCGAGGCCGTCAGGAAGCGACTCGCGGCCGACCGCGAGGAGATGCGCGAGGTGCTCGCGGCGGCGACGCGCGACGCGGTCGCGCGCGGCGTTACCGGCGTCCACGACAAGGTCCGGGGCTCGGTCGCGCCGCGGGTCTACCGCGACATGGCCGCCGACGGCGATCTCCCGCTGCGCGTGCGGGTCGACTACTGGAGCGACCACCTCGAGGCCCTCGCCGAGGTCGGGCTGGGGACGAACGACGGGACCGGCCGCGTTCGGACGGGCGCGATCAAGTCCTTCTCCGACGGCAGTTTCGGGAGTCGGACGGCGAAGCTCCGGGAGCCGTACGCGGACGCCGGCGGCGATACTACCGACGAACGAGCCGACGGCGACCCGGACGAATCCGACGGCGACGAGCGCGGCCAGTGGGTCGTCGACCCCGACGACCTCGCCGCCCTCGTCGAACGGGCCGACGCCGAGGGATTCCAGCTCTGCGTCCACGCCATCGGCGACGACGCGATCGAGGAGACGCTGTCCGCGCTCGAGGCGACCGCCGACCCCGGCGGCTCCCGCCATCGGATCGAACACGCGGAGCTGGCGACCGACGACCAGCTCGAACGCATGGCCGCGGCGGGGATCGTCGCCTCGATGCAGCCGAACTTCCACCGCTGGGCCGGCGACGACGGGCTCTACGAGCGGCGACTCGGCGAGCGGCGGCGCGATCGGACGAACCGATTCCGGCGGGTGCTCGAGGCCGGCGTCCCGCTCGCGTTCGGCTCGGACTGCATGCCGCTGGATCCGCTTCTGGGCGTCCATCACGCGGTGAACGCACCGACCGACGCACAGCGGCTGTCGGTCACCGAGGCGCTGCGAGCGTACACCGCCGGCGCGGCGTACGCCGGCTTCGACGAGGACCGACTCGGGACGATCGAGCCCGGCAAGCGCGGGGATCTGGTGGTGCTCGAGGAGTCGCCGTGGGACCGACCGGACCGGATCGACGACATCGAGGTCGCGATGACGCTCGTCGACGGTGAGATCGTCTTCGACGGGCGCGAGGAATAGACAGTCGCCGGCTGACGGGATGTCTCACTCGTCTCCGAGGCTGCGACGAACGGGTCGATTTTTGCCGTCGGGGAGCGACGACAAGCGCATGGAAACCGGACTCATGGTCACGGCGTTCGGCGACGCGGACCTCGCGGACGTTGCGGTCCGCGCCGAGGAACGGGGCTACGACGCCGTCTGGGTCGGCGAACTCTGGGGAGCGAGCGGCGTCGTCCAGGCCACCGAGATGGCCTGTCGAACCGACGAGATCGGTATCGGGACCGCGATTTTGAACGTCTACTCCCGCTCGCCCGCAGTGCTCGCGATGACGGCCGCCTCGCTCGAGGACGCCGCCGACGGCCGGTTCACGCTCGGGGTCGGGACGAGCACGGCCACAGCGGTCGAGGGGCTCCACGGGATGTCGTTCGATCGACCGGTGCGACGCGCCCACGAGACGATCGAACTGATCCGGAAGTTCACGGCCGGGACCGGCGACCCGGTCGACTACGAGGGCGAACTCCTCGAGGCGGCGAACTTCCCGTCGATCGAGACCTCGGTGCCGATCTATCACGCCGGCCTCGGGCCAGCCAACCGGCGCGTCGTCGGCCGGCTCTGCGACGGGTGGATCCCGCACAATATCCCGTTCTCGCGGCTCGAGGACGCCTTCGAGGAGGTCGCGGCGGCCGCGCGGGAGCGCGACCGAGAGCCGGACGAGATCGCGATCGCGCCGTACGTTCCGTCGGCGGTCAGCGACGACCCGAGCGAGGCCCGCGAGGTGCTGCGGCGACACGTCGCCTACTACGTCGGGAGCGGCGAGGGCTACCGGCGCGCGGTCGCGACGGCGTACCCGGACGAGGCCGACCGGATCGCAGACGCGTGGCGCGCCGGCGACCGCGACGACGCCGCGAGCGCGGTGACCGACGAGATGATCGCCGATCTCGGCGTGGCCGGAACGCCCGAGGAGGCCCGCGAGCGACTTCGAACGCTCGTCGCCGAAACGGGGATCGACCACCCGATCGTCGTCATCCCGGAACCCGCCTCGAGCGACGTGACCGAGACGACCATCGAGGCGCTCGCACCGGAGCGGTCGTAGCGCCGGCTCGGACCGTCGTCGCCGCCCGCGATGCGGCCACCCTTGCGAATCCGCGGACAGCGTTTTTCCACCCCACTGCCGACAGTCTCGAGTACCGGAGCAACCCATGAGCACGAGCTACACCGACTTCATCGGCGAGGTACAGCACCGAATCGAAGCCGGGACGCAAGCCGAGGCCGTCCGAACGACGCGAGCGGTCCTCGAGACGCTGGGCGAGCGCGTCGGGGACGGCGGCGCGACGGACATCGCGAGCCCGCTCCCGATGGAGGTCGATCGGTATCTCTTGGCGGCCGACCACGGCCAGACCTACGACTACGACGCGTTCGTCGATCGCGTGCTCGAGCGGCTGAACTACGACGATCTGGACCTCGACGCGTCGTACGGACGACCGTCGAACATCGACCGCTCGGAGGCGGTTTACCGGATCAAGGCCGTCGTTGAACTCGTCAGCGAACGGGTCCCCGGCGGCGAACTGGCCCACGCCGAAGAGCAGTTGCCCGGAGAGTACGGGGACATGTTCGAGTTCGTCGACGCCGAGACGAAACCGTGGGAAGAAGCCTAAGCTCGCTATCGTCGCCTGTAATCGCGTTCGGGATCGGTCAGCGCCGGTCGTAGACTCGGACCGCCCGGTCGTGTCGCGTCGAGAGCCCGTTGGGATTTCGCCGGCTCGAGCGATCGGCATAGCGGGCGCGGACGCCGTCCCAGAGCCCGTGCGTAACGTTCGCGATCACGTCGGTGCCGTCCGACACCCAGCCCGTCGGCGTCGCCTCGCCGGACGCTAGCCGGCAAACGCCGCTGAGGGCGTCCCGGAGCGCACTGCCGGCGGTCCGGGCGAGAACGGTCGGCCGCAGGCCGTAGTTCTTCGCGAGCCGATAGGACAGCGACCGGTAGGTTGCCCCCCAGTCGGGGTCGGCCCGGCCGCCGTCGGTCCCGACCTCGCAGCGGGCGGCCATCGTCGCCGTCCACGACACCTCGTGACCGAGCCCGGCTACGCGGTGGGCGCAGTCGCGCTCGCTCTCCTCCTCGATGTACTCGTCGAACCCGTCGAGGGACTCGAGGACGGACCGCTCGAACGCGACGTTGTCGCCGTGGAAGAGGGTGACCGTCTGGCCGGCGACCCGCCGCGGCGACTGCAGGTCCGCCGTGACGGGACCGCCGGTCACGGGACCGGTGACGACGGCCGTCTCGTCGGTGATCGCCTCCTCGATCGCGCCGTACCAACTGTGATCGATCGCGTACTCGCCGTCGAGGAAGGCGACGACGTCTCCCGTCGCGAGTTCGAGGCCGGCGTTCCGGGAGACGCTGGGGTTCCGTTCCGAAATCTCGACGAGGACCTCGACGTCATCCCGCTCGCGGACTACGCCGGTCGTCCCGTCGGAGGAGGGACCGTTGACGACGATGACTTCCGTCGACGACGGCGTCCGCTCCGCCAGCGCGTCGAGACACGACAGCAATCGCTCCCGGTCGTTGAGCGTCGACACGACTACCGAGAGCTCCATACCGCCCGATAGGGGCTCCTGATAGTAAATAGATGGGATTCGAATCGGGCCGGTCAGCGAACCTGCGCGTTCCAGTACGACACCGACGCGAAGTGGTCGGTGATCGGCAACTCGCCGACCGCCTTGTCGAGCGCGCGAAGCGGCGACGCGAGCCCGTTCGGGATCGATCGGTACAGCCCGTACGGAAGGAGGAAATCGTCCTCGACGTCGACGAGAGTGAGGTCCGTCTTCGCGAGGAGGACCGCCACTTCGCTCTTCGAGTAGAGTCGCGACCCCATCGGGAGCGCCCAGTTGTAGACGCTCCGCGTCGAAAACCGGTTGAACGTATCGAAGACGATCTGATCGCGGGAGACGCGCCGCATCTCTTCGAGGAACGCCTCCGGATCGTCCGCGAGATGGAAAAACCGCATCGCGATGACGGTATCGAAGTGATCGTCCGGGAACGGCAGTCGCCCCGCGTCACCGCGGAGGAACTCGAGGGTCCCCGCCAGCTCCGCGTTCTGGGCCTTCCGTCGTCCCTGCTGTAGCATCGCCGCCGAGATATCCAGTCCGACGACGTCGGCACCCTGATGGGCCAGCATGACCGTAAACCGCCCGGTACCACAGGCGATCTCGAGGACCTTTCGGTCCTCGACGGGCATGATAGCCTCGAGGACGGCCTCCTTCTCCCGGCGGTCGATCAGCTGTCCGCCCTGGGAGAACCGCTTGTCGTCGTATTCCTCGGCGATATCGTCGGCTTGGTACCACTCCTGTCCTTTCACACTGGGCGAATCTACTGTTGTGAGAGGATAAAACGATACTGGAGTCCGCCGACGGTCCGCTAGCGGTCCCAGATCGCCACACGGCGGTTTCACACGGCGGCTGACACCGAAAGACAGCGGTAATCGATCTGTGTTAATACCTCATTCATATGCCTTATACAAACTGCATTATTCGTATCCACATATAGGGAAGCTTTACCATCGCCGATTCCGCTCACGTAGGTATGAGCATGGGTACAGCCGAGGACCGTGGCGCCGCCGTCGAAGAAACCCTTTCAGAGGACGAATACCGCGACCGGCTCCGCGATCTGCCGCCGAGCGCGAAACTCGTCGCGAAAGTGCTCGAGACCGACTCGCCGCTCTCGCAGGGCCAACTCGCCGAGGAGTCGCTGCTTCCCGACCGCACCGTTCGCTACGCGCTCAACCGACTCGAGGACGTCGGCCTCGTGGGCTCTCGGTACAGTTTCCGGGACGCTCGCAAGCAGGTCTACTACCTCAAGCACTGATACGGACTGCTGGAAGTCGTTTCCGGCGCAACCGCCCTGCGTTGTGTCGGGAAACCGTTACAGCATCCGTCTGAACGGTCGAACCGAGTCAGCGGCGAGTCGGTCGCGTCTCGCGGCAGTCGCGACGCAGTCGTCACGGTCACCACGGTCGCGGGGGCCGGGACCGCCGATATCCACTTTTTCGCTCGGTCGCATGTCGACGTATGGATCTCGTTTCCCGGTCGCTTCCAGTCGCGACGCGCGCCCCCGGCGGCGAAACCAACGCCTATCTGCTCCGAGCGACGACGCCGGCGACCCCGGACGGCGAGTGCCGACCCCGCGACTCCGGAGCCGACCCGGCGGTCCTCGTCGATCCGGCGGCGCGCACCGACGACCTCGATCGGCTGGTCCGCGAGCACGCCGTCGACCACATCCTCGTTACCCACACCCACCCCGACCACGTGGGTGCCGTCGACGCCTACGCCGCTGAGACCGGCGCGACGGTCTGGGCCCGATACGGTCGAACCGACCGGTTTCGCGAGGCGACGGGCTGCGAACCGGACCGGACGTTCGCGCCGGGGACGACGATTCCGCTCGAGGACGAACGCGTCCGCATCCTCGACGCGCCGGGCCACGCGCCGGACCACGTCGCGCTCGAGGCCGGCCGCGGCGGCCCGATCGTCTGTGGCGACTGCGCCGTCCGCGAGGGTAGCGTCGTCGTCGGCGCGCCTGAGGGAGACATGCGCGCGTACGTAACGACCCTGCGACGGCTGTGGGCGATCGACCCGCCGGCGCTCTACCCCGGCCACGGTCCCGAAATCGACCAGCCCCGTGAGACCCTCGAGCGACTGCTCTCCCACCGGGCCGAGCGCGAAGCGCGGGTGCTCGAGGCGGTCTCCGGCGGAGCCGAGACCCTCGACGAAATCCTCGAATCGGCCTACGAGAAGGACCTCTCGGGGGTGCGCGACCTCGCGCGGGCGACGGTCGTCGCCCACCTCGAGAAACTCGCCGTCGAGGGGCACGTGGGGTGGGACGGCGAGCGGGCGACACCGGGACCGACCGCGGGCGCGGACGACTGACTTTTCCGCGTCGACCGCGTCTGCTGCGGTGTGCAATCGCTCGACGCCGAACTCGAGGACGCCCGCCGACTCGCCATCGACGACCTCGCGGACGCGATCGAGTCGATCGGCTTCGAGTGTACCCGCTGTGGGGCCTGTTGCAAAAGTGAGGCCGAGGACGACCACACAGCGACGGTGTTTCCGGACGAAGTTCGAAATCTCGAGGAGAGCGCGGCGCGTAGCGCCGCGGATGATCAAGCGGTGGAGCCGCGAGATAGCGACAGCTACGACGGCGACTACGACTGGCGCGACGTTGCCCGGCCCATGCCCTACGGGCTCTCGGAAACGGAGGAGGGCGGCCTCGAGGGCGAGACCTTCGAGTGGGCCCTACAGACCGACGACTGCGGCGACTGTACCTTCTACGAGGAAGACGAGTCCGGGACCGGGGCCTGCGTCGCCCACGACGACCGACCGCTGATCTGCCGGACCTATCCGTTCAGCGTGGCGCTTTCGGGCACTAGCCAGCCGATGGGCGAAGCAGTCGACGAGGCGGGCGTAGTCCGGGCCCACGAGTGCGAGGGACTCGGCCGCGACATCTCCCGGGAGGACGCCGAGGAGTTGGCTCGAGCGCTGAAAGAACGGGCGGTCCGGGAACTCGAGGAGGCCATCGCGGTCCGGGACAACTACGCGCCCACCGATCCCGACCCCGGCGAGGTCGTCGTCCACGACTCCGAAGGCGCAAAGCGCGCGGACGGGACGCCGCTCGAGGAGTAAAGGATCGATCGCTGTAGCTCAAGCCCCGAAACCCTCTCAGTAGCGGTTCCGTACGGCGCGCTCCGCGCGCCGTTTCACCGAGCGCGAGCGGAGCGAGCGCTCGGCCTTTTTTGGTCAAGATTTTTTGCCGGGATTGAGGTCGGCGTCTTCGATGCCGGCCGATATCCCCGGCAAAAAGGTCGTTTCTAGAACGTGTCTTCGATGATCTCGCCGACGGCGAAGTTCGACTTGACCTCGGTGACTTCGATCTTGACACGCTCGCCGACGTCGGCACCGGGAACGATGATGACGTAGCCGCGTTCGACGCGGGCGATGCCGTCGCCCTGTTTGCCGATGTCTTCGATCTCGACGTAGCGCGTCTCGCCGACGTCGACCGGCGGCTGCGGCTCCGATGGCGCGCTCTGGGGTGTGGCCGTCGCCGAGGCGTCGTCGTTGCTCGCGACCTCATCCTCTCGCGAGATGAGCGCGACGCG
The DNA here is from genome assembly GCF_052439245.1 of Natrinema sp. LN54. Classification (NCBI taxonomy): domain Archaea; kingdom Methanobacteriati; phylum Methanobacteriota; class Halobacteria; order Halobacteriales; family Natrialbaceae; genus Natrinema; species Natrinema sp. LN54. The sequence goes on along the minus strand of NZ_JBQVRP010000002.1, from coordinate 46,159 downwards.
GTAGACCTCGCCCGGGTCGATGTCGCCGGTCTCGACCTCTTGACGTGGTACCTCGATGACGTATCGATCCTCCTCTTCCGAAACGTCCGTACTGAACAGACACAGCAGTTTTTCAGATATTTCCACAGGCAGACCCTCGATTTCACCTCTGATTCCCCTCCATAATAGAACTACCGACACCGTGCCGTCGATTGACGGGGAAAGCGTCTTGGGCTCCGGTATGCGCGGGCTGCGAACGATAGTCACAGAGCAGCCCACACGATCAACAACCGGCTCTCACGGGTCCGACCGGAAACAAGCGACCGAAGAAGACGGGGAAAGACGACGGACTCAGTCCGCCGGCTCGAGCGGCCGCGTCGTCATGAACTGGGAGAGATCGAACTCGGTCCCGAGGTCGGCGTCGGCGATCGCCTCGTAAGGCCGGTTGACGACGATGTCGCCGGCGGTGCTGTCGCCGATGCCGGGGACGGCGGTGAGTTCGTCCATCGAGGCCGCGTTGAGATCGAGCGGGTACGGGACGCCGGTCACCGAGCGGTAGCCGTGATCGACAACGGCGACGTCGATCGTCCGGCCGAGTTCGCGCTCGCCCGGGATGCCGACCAGTAGCGGGTAGGTGCCGAGCTGGCGACCGAAGGTCTTGCCGTCCTGATGGTACTCGAGGTGGACGTTTCGGAGGACGGTTCCCGGCGGGGCGACCCGTTCGAGCATCGGGTTGTCGATCTCCTCCCGGACCTGCTGTTTGTACCGTTTGAACAGGTTCTTGTGGTCTCTGGCGATCTCGGCCCCGGTGTCGGACATGTCGGTGCCGTCGAAGGCCATCACCTGCCGGATGTTGATCCGGCGGAGCATGTAGCCCTCGTCGTAGACCCGCTGGAGGAACTCGCGGTTGCGCTCGTAGGTCTCCTCGCGCTCGCCCTTGAGCCCGTGGAGGAGGTTGATGCCGGGGAGGAGCTTCGGAAGACGACGCGCCGCGTCGTCGCCGAAGTTCGGCGCTGTTTCCCTGTCCCCGCCGGGTCGCCACCCTGCCTCCTCGTTGACGATTCGGACGGCCTCGAAACACTCCTCGGCGGTGACGTTCAGGTTGTTCTCCTCCTGGACGACCGGATCTGCCGACTCGAGGCCGAACGCGGCCGTGTCGCCGGGCGTGTTGTGCTCGGCGATGATCCGAATCCCCTCGCGGCTCTTCTCGGGCCACTCCACGATCGTGATGGGGTTCATGTTGTCAAGATGCAGCGTCTCGAGGTCGGGCGCGACCTCTCGGATGCCGCTGTAGAGTTGGCGCAGGGCGTCGGGATTGGGCGCTTCGCCGTCGCCGCCGTAGGCGAGGATGTCGGCCTGTCGGCCGATCCGGAAGTGTTTCACGCCGTAGTTCGAGAGGGCGTCGACCTCGCCGACGACCGTCGGCGGCGGCCGGAACTCGGGGTTGCCGTAGAGCGGTTCCGTACAGAACGAACACCGGTAGGCACAGCCCCGCGAGGTCTCGAGTTCGCAGATGAGATACTCCGGGTGGTTGGGATGCTGTTCGACGATGAACGCGCCCTCCTGGGCCCACCGCGAGACCTCGTCGAGGTCGCGCATCCGGTTGTTAAAGCCCTCGAGGCCGCTCTCGACGAGGTCGTAGACGGCGGCCTCGACATCGCCTTTGGCGACGAAATCGAAGTCCAGATCCTGCCGTTCGGTCTCGGTCGCGCCGGCGTTTTCGTCGCCGACGCCGAACTTGACGGGGCCGCCCATCAGGCTGGTGCCGTTGGCGGTCCAGGCGAGCTTGCGGACCTCGTCGGGTTCGGCGGGCGTGCCGCCGACGTACTTGCCGGGAACGGTCATGCCGCCGAGGTAGAGCAGGAGGTCGGCCTCGTCGACGTCTCGCCAGTAGTCGGGTTCGTCGCGGAGCCGATCGATCGTGTGATAGGTGATCTGCTCGCGCGGGACGCCCGCGTCGACGAGCGCACCCGCCGCGTACCGCGGGTACGTCGAGATGTACGGCGGCACCCCGAAGTGAGCGGGCTCGTCGACGTAGCCGTCGACGATCGTCACCGACAGCGTCTCGGGGTCAGTCATGGCTCCCGATAGCGCCTCGAACGATAAAACGGTGACTACACGCCGTCGATCGATCGTTGCGAGCCCGACGCCGCCGGCCCGCCGACTCGAGGGCACCGACTGCAGTAATTTAATGGATGAAGCGTTCAATTATCGTGACTAACTGCGAGGAGTGTCGTCGATCCGGCCCTCCGACTGGGATGCGCCGAGCCACAGCTCTCGGCCGCTCGCTCCACCTCGCAATCCGACCCGCCGCGCTGCTGGTCACGACCCCGCCACGAGGGCCGTCTCGAGAGGTATGATCCGGAACACGATCGTGCGCACGATGCTGTGTGCGAGTCTCGTCGTCGCACTCGTCGCGACGGCGGTTACCGCGGGAGCCGCGGCAACGGTCGACGCTGGCCCCGAACGCGAGACGGTGACGGTCGACTCGAGCGCGACCGAGTCGATACTCACAGTACAGAACGACTCCGATGACCCGGACGACCCTGACGATCCCGACGATCCCGACGACCCCGACGACGCTGATGATCCCGACGATCCGGATGGGATAACCGGGACGAACGAGACCACCAGTTCTGACGATACCGATGGAACAACCGAGACGAACGATACCAGCGGTTCCGATAGTCAGGACGATCCCGATGATCCGAACGACCCGGATGACCCTGACGATCCGGCCGATACGAGCGATACCAGTGACTCGGACGATCCGGATGACTCAGACGACCCGGCCGATGCGGACGATCCGGATGACTCAGACGACCCGGATGACCCTGCTGATCCGGACGACCCTGACGATCCCGATGACTCGGACACGCCGGACGGCGCCGATGACTCGGCGAACGTCACCGAGCCCCCCGATTCGGCCGGCTCGAGTGACGGGACCGAATCCGACCCCGACGGCGGCCGCGAGGGGCCGACGGCGGGCGATGGGGGCAGAAACGGCGCTGCCGTGACCGCGGACGGCGGGGACGCGACCGACGCCGAGACCGAAGCGGCCCCCGACGAGTCGTCAGGGCCGGGTGAAGGGGCCAGCATCGCGCTCGCGACCCTGCTCACCGCGGCGGCCGCCAACGCGTCGTCGGTCGGGAACGCGACCGTCGTCGTCGTCGGGCAGTCGTCGTCGCTGCAGGGGTCGGTTCGCATGGCGACGGCGACACTCGAGCGGGCCGGATCCGACGGCGGCTGGCGATATCTCGGCACGCTGTTTCGCTACAGCAGGTTCGACGATTCCGACCCGCTCGAACACGACTCCCGGCGGGAGATCTATCGAACCATCGCGGACGATCCGGGCATCAACCTCTCCGCGGTCGCGGCGGCGACCGACGCGTCGCTGTCGACGGTCCGGCACCACCTCCGGATCCTCGAGGAGGAACGCCTGATCGAGTCGGAGAAGGTCCGCGGGAAGCGCTGTTACCGTCGCGCCGATACGACCGACGAGATCGATATCGCACTCCGGACGGCGCTCGAGAAGCCGGCGACCCGTCGGATACTCGAGACGCTGGCCGAACACGGGCCGGCACAGACGACGACGCTGGCGGACGAACTCAACCGGGACCCGAGTACGGTGACTCACCACCTCTCGACGCTGTCGGACGACGGACTCGTCGTCAGAGACCGCGACGGATCGGCGGTCATCACGCGGCTCGCACCCGGCGTCGAACGCAGCCTCGAGCACCGGGAGCCGCCGTCCTCGGACTGAGAGCGGTCACCGATCCGCTCTCTCGAACGCGTCATATGGAGGGGAATAAACGCGCCCAAACGACCGGTCGGCAGATGCGCGACAGCGGGACGCGGCCGATTCCTGCAGTCGTCGTGGGTGAAGCCAATGTTGATTAGTTCGGCACCCCAAGAGCCGATATGCCGCCGACGGAAGAAATCGTCTGTACCGACGAGGACTGTTTTCTCGACATCTTCGAGAACCATTACACGTACGATGTCCCGGACGATTTCGGCGTCTCGGAGCTGTCGTGTCCGGTCTGTGGGGGGACCGACTGTCTCGAGCGAGTCGAACTCTAACCGGTGGCCGTCCGCGCTCCCATCCCGGCGGGATCGACCCGGGAACGGGCGACCTCGTCAGACGTTTCTTTTGAACTCGGCGAAAGGGATATGAATCGGGCTGTCATAACCGTCTGTACGGCCATCTCTGCCATGCACTGTCAAGCCCTTCTCTCGGTTCCCACGACCGCCGCCCGCGTCGCACGCACCGTCCGGGGTGACACCCCGTGACCCTCAAAGATCTCGGCAAATCGGTCGGCAGCGCCCTCTATCGTCAGGTCGGCCGCGCGAACGGTCGCGTCCAGAATCACCGATCGCTCCCCGTCGATATCCTCGAGAACGATACCTCGTATCGCATCGTCTTCGACGCGCCCGGTGCCGAACCGGACGACGTACAGGTCCGCTACCTCGAGGGGAACATCAAGATTCGCATCGACCGGTTCCGGCAGTTCCACGAGGGGTACGAGATGCGGTTCCCCGGCCGCGGAATGTCGCTGAACGGCGAAGCCGAACTCCCGACCGACGCCGTCGTCGATCCGGACGCCGGAACGGCTCGACTCAGCGAAACGGGCACGCTGAGCGTCGAACTCCCGAAGGATTCGGCGGTCGACGACACAGATGAGAGCCGCGAAGCCGACGCGGCGGACGAACTCGAGGAACTCGCCGACGCCGAGACCGATCCGGATCTCGGGCAGGGGACGGACGCGGAAACGGAACCGATCTCCATCGACGACTGACTCGAACGGACGGACACCTCAGTCCCGATCGAGCGCCATCCCCTCGACGACGTCGAACGCCTCGTCGCCGTCGAACCGCGTCGGATCGAAGGCGTCGATCCCCGCCCCGCCGAGTATTTCTTCCGCGAGTCGCTCTCCGATCGCCGGCGCACGCATGAAGCCGTGGCCCTGGAATCCGGTCGCGACGTACAGCCGGTCGTCAACCTGTCCGACCAGCGGATCTCGATCCGGCGTCGCCGTACAGAGACCGGCCCACGCCCGCTCGAGGTCTCCCTCCGCGACGCCCGGAACCCGGTGTGCGACCCGCTCGAGGAGGTCGTCGGCGAACGTCGGGTCCGCGTCGCGATCGTACGCGTCGGGATCGGCCTCGCGTTCTTCGGTGCCGTCGCCGGCGAGGAAGCCGTCGGCGTGGGGTCGCAGGTAGAAGTTGCCGCTCGCGTCGTAACACATCGGCTCCGCGAGGTCGCCGTCCGCGACGAGCGCCTGCACGCGGTAGGGTTTCATCGCGAGGGAGATGCCCGCGTCCGCGAGCAGCGCCTTCGTGTGCGCACCGGCGGCCACGAGCACCGCGTCCACCTCGCGGACCTCGCCGTCGGGGTGGACGACCCGCGCGGGATCGGTTCGCACCTCGACCGGCGTCTCAGTCTCGAGGGTCGCTCCGGAGCCGGTCGCCGCGGCCGCGAGACAGGCCGTATACGCCGCGGGATCGGTGTAGCCCGCCCCGCCGGCGATGCCCGCGACGGCGACATCGTCCGTCCGCAACGCGGGGAACCGGTCGGCGAGCGCGTCGGCGTCCATCTCGAAGGCGACGATCTCGTTGTCCTGCATGCGACGCACCTGCTCGCGGATGGCGTCGGCCCGGTCCGCGTCGCCGTCGCGGGCGAGCCAGACGTAGGGACACTCGACGAACGGGAAGGTCTCGTCGCCCGAGAGCGCGCGGAACCGCTCGATCGCGTCGCCGGCGATTTCGGCGTCGAGCCCGTCCGCGAAGGCGTCGTAGCAGATCCCCGCCGCCCGCCCGGACGCGTCGTTCGCGACGGTGCCGCGGTCGTAGAGGGTCACGTCCGCGCCCTCGCGTGCGAGGTCGTAGGCCGCGGTCGCGCCGACGGCACCCGCGCCGACGACCGCCACCTCGAGGCCGGCACCCCGATCGGTGAAGGCGTCCGCGCCGACGGCCAACTCGGGCTCGTCGGTCCCGCTCATGGCCGCTCACTCGCAGGGGCGGTTCCGTGGAGTCGACTCGAAATGCGACCGCTGGGCGTCCTCGCGTCGTCGGGATCGGGTTGCATAGCCCCAACTCGGGACGGGGCCCACTTACCTCTGGGTGATTACGGCGTGAAAAGTACCCCGCGACTCGAGACGAAGAGTCGGGCGACCGGCTATTCGACGAGCGCAGGCGTCGCATCACAGTAGAGACGGGAGGAAGGGGGGGGGGGTACGACGGCAGGGACGAGCTCCATGGTTCAGTGCCGCCTTTCCTGCCGTACGCTGATCTACCACGGTCTCATGCATACGACTGTCCCCAAAACGATTTGGTCCAGTGATCGAATCGGACAGCACACTGACTGGTCGGGCGAAGCGGGAGGTAGAGAAATGCAACTGCAATCGAAATCGGGGAGCCACGACTCACGTGACGTACAGCGAGCGCGCGATCACGAGGAAGCCGGCCAGCACCAGCAGGCTCTCGAGCAGGACGCCGGTCATCAACGGCACGGAGAGGAGTTCGTACAGCATGCCAGCGAGCACCAGTCCGAGGGTGACGAGGCCGAATCCGACCGAGAGATAGCCCAGCGCCGGCTGTCGTGTCCGCCGGTAGGCCTTGTACGCGAAGAACGTGATAACGCCGCCGACGATGAGCACGAGCGTTTTGACGACCGCGAGCGCGATCGCGGTCGGCATTACCGCGGCGTAGAACGACATCTCTGTTCTCATTCGGATATTCAAGACCCGAACCAAGAACCTTGCCGTTCCCGGAAACCGTGAACCGTGTCAGCCATCTCCGTAGAGAGTGACCGGGTTCCCGTTCGCCCTCGCGAGCGAAGGGTTTTGGAGTCGGCGATCGGAGCGGTGGCAAATGACACGATTGGTCGAACTCGAGGAGACGGGACCGCGTAAACTCGAGCCGTCGGATCTCGACGACGAGAAGGGAGATATCGCGGTCTGTCGGTGCGGGCTCTCGGACTCGTTTCCGTTCTGTGACGGGAGCCATCGGCGGACCCGCGACGAGGACCCGGAGACGACCTACGTCTACGAGGACGGCGAGCGGCGGGTCGTCGAGCGAGTCGCGACCGAGGACGAGTCAGTCGCCGACAGCGGCGGCGACGGCACTGGCGATACCGAACCCACCGATACTGGCGACGGCGGCCTCGAATAGGCGACCCGACTGCAGTCACCGCATCGAGCGCGAGGAGTTGAGCACGACCAGGAGGCTGCTCGCGGCCATCGCGACGGCGGCGAAGAGCGGGTTCAACAGTCCGGCGACAGCGAGCGGGATCGCGACCGCGTTGTAGCAGAACGCCCAGCCAAGGTTCTGGCGGATGCACCGGTGCGTGCTCGCGGCGATCGCGAGCGTCTCGCCGACCGCCTCGAGGTCGTCGCCGACGATCACCGCGTCGGCCGCGTCGGTCGCGAGCTGGGTTCCGCCGCCCATCGCGATACCGACGTCGGCGGCGGCCAGTGCGGGCGCGTCGTTGCTCCCGTCGCCGACCATCGCGACCGTCCCCCGCGTTCGGAGACGGTCGACGGTCTCGGCTTTCGCCGCCGGCGGGACGCCCGCGAAGACCTCGTCGACGCCGTCGTGTTCGCGGAACCGCTCCGCCGCCGGCTCCTCGTCGCCGGTGAGGACGACGATCTCGCGATTCGGTGAGAGCGTCTCGAGCGCCGCGTCGAGTTCCTCGCGTTCCGAATCGCCGACCGCGATGACGCCGCGGGTCCGGCCGTCCCAGCCGACCGCGACGGGGACGCGACCGACCGCACGGGCGTCGGCGATCGGGGACTCGAGGGCGTCGGGAACCGACAGCCCGCGCTCGCGACAGAAGTCGGGGTGGCCGACGACGACGCGCTCGCCGTCGACGACGCCGCTGACGCCGCGGTCGGCTCGCTCGAACGAATCGACGGCTGTGGAACCGTCGGCGCCGGCTACGGTACTATCGTCATTTTCGGCCTCGAGACCACCGCCGTCGGCCGCGGCGACGGGCGACGCTTCGACGATGGCGGCGGCGATCGGGTGCTCCGACAGCGATTCGACCGTCCCGGCCCGCCGGAGTAGCTCGTCGGAAGCCGTCCCGTCGACGGCGTGGACGTCTTCGACGGCCATCCGTCCGGACGTCAGCGTTCCCGTCTTGTCCAGCACGACGACGTCGACGTCCGGTGCGTCTTCGAAGATCGTCTCCGCGGCGACGACGATACCCCGCTTCGCGGCGGCCTGGACGCCCGCGGCGATCGCCAGCGGCGTCGCCAGCCCGAGCGCACAGGGACAGGAGACGATGACGACCGTCAGCCCGATCAGGAGGGCGGTCGACGGGCTCGAGCCGGTCGCGAGCAGGACGGCGGCCGTCCCGACGGCGAGGGCGACGACCAGCGGGACGAACACCGTCGCGAGCTTGTCCGCGAGCCGCTGGACGCCGGGCCGGGAGCTCTGGATCGACCAGAGCAGCGAGACGAGCCGGTCGAGGGTGCTCTCGGCCTCGTCGCCGACCGCGAGGACGATCGGCGCGTCGGTGACGACGGTGCCGCCGCGGAGGTCGTCGCCGGGGGCCTTCCGGACGGGGAGGGACTCGCCGGTGACCAGCGACTCGTCGACCGCGGCCGAGCCCTCGAGAACTTCGCCGTCGAGGGGGACCCGCTCGCCGGGGCGGACGAGCAGCCGATCCCCGGGCTCGACGGCCTCGAGAGGGACCGTTTCGCCGCTCTCGAGGCGGGCCTCGTCGACCTGTCGTTCGGTCAGTTCCGAGAGCAGTCCCGTCGCACGACGCTTGACCGTCCGCTCGTAGTGAGTGCCCGCGGTGACGACGAGGACGACGGCGACGGTGACGTCGAAGTAGAGGTGACTCTCTCCGAGGACGATTGCGACCGCACTGTAGCCGTACGAGCCGAGCGCGGCCGTCGCGACCAGCAGGTCCATGTTCGGCCGGCCCGCCCGGAGGCTGACATACGCGCCCCGGAGGATCGGATACCCGGTATAGAAGAGGATGAACGACGTGAACGCCCAGATGTTCGCCGACAGGAACGCGAGCTCGTAGCCGTCGAAGGCGACGACCGGCTCGAGGTCGAAGTAGGTCGGGTAGAGAAAGAGGACGTACCACACCATGACCATCATCCCGAAGAAGCCGCCGAGCAGCAGCCGAGCGAGCCCGTCGTCGTCCGGATCGCTGTCGGCGGCCGATCTGTCGGCTGCGGTGTAGCCGTAGCCCGAGACGATCTCCGGGAGGTCGTCGGCCGCGAGCCGGTCGGGGTCGTAGACGATCCGGATCGTGTCCGTCGCGTAACTCGCCGTCGCGCCCAGCACGCCCGCCTCGCGCTCGGCGACCGACTCGAGAAAGGCCTCGCAGGTCGAACAGTGCATCCCGTCGACCGCGAGGAAGGCGTCCTCGCCGTCGAGATCGTCGAGGTCGCGGCCCGCTGCCGCGTCTGCCCCGTCTAGGCGCGATCGAACCGCGGCCTCGTCGGGGCCGTCATCACGCCGCTCGAGGGTTCGCGCGACCTCGAGACAGCCCCGGCAGCAGTAGGTGCCGTCGACGGCCGGATCGGTGAGCGGCTCCGCGGGAGTCGGCAGGTCACAGAGGTCGCAGCCGTCGCTCCCGTCGGCCGACGACGGCGAGGCGGGCGTCTGCGCGCGTTCGACCGAGTCTTGGGTCCGTGAATCTGAACACATCGTTAGAACGGTGATGCGAACGGCAGCGGCGGGTGAGGCAGGTGGATTCCGTACAGCATCAGTCCGTGCGAGAGCGGGACGTAGCCGAGGACGACGAAGCCGACGCCGAGCCCGCGGTGAAGGCGGACGCGGGTCCTCGACTCGAGGGCGGTCAGGACGGTGCCGTAGGCGAACAGCGTCGGGATCGTCCCGAGCCCGAGGACGGCCAGCGAGAGGGCCCCGCGGGTCGGCGAGCCGACCGCGAACGCGTAGAGGTACGCCGGGTAGATGATCGGGCACGGCATGAATCCGTGGACCGCGCCGAGGGCGGCGATCCCCGGCGAGGTCGCGAGTCGGTCGATCCGACTCGAGAGCAGCCCCGAGAGTCGACGGAACAGCGCGCCCGCGACGGGGAGGTCGTGGCCGGGGACGGCCGTGCGCCCGCGGACGTAGTAGAGCCCGCTCGCGATGATGGCGATCCCGACGAGGATTCCCGTCGCACCCCGGACGGAGTCGCCGACCGCGGCGACGGCCTCGCTCGAGGCGACCGTCGCCGCGCCGAGGAGTCCGAAGCAGCCGCCGATCGTCGCGTAGCTCGCCGTCCGTCCGAGGTTGAACAGCGCGTGCTGGCGCACCTCGTAGCCGGTGAGCGTGTCGTCCCGGCGCTTGTCGCTGGCGGTGCCGATCCGGTCGGCGTAGGCCGTCACCAGCGGCCCGCACATCCCAAGGCAGTGGGCACCGGCGAGCAGACCGACGACGAAGAGGACGACCAGGTCCGCGTGCTCGAGTCCGAGCCCCGGCCCGGCGCTTGCGAGTGCTATGAGCGTCATCTACGGCTGTCGTCCGGCCATCGACATCACCTGGCGGCTCCGTTTTCGGTCGCGGAGTGATCGCCGTGTGATCCCTCGACCGGCGACATCGCGAGGTATAACGAGCCGATGATCACCGCGACGTTGACCGCGCTGACGAGGCCGGCGAGTCCGGAGTTCGTGACTCCGTAGACGAGCACCGGCACGACCGCGAGTAGTCCGACGGCTGCCGCATACCGCGGTGTGACTGTCTCGAGGGCCATAGCCGTTTCTGGGGCAGTCAACGGGTTAATACCTCGAGAAGTTCCCATCGCTCTGGAATTACGAGCGGTCGTAAGTGCTCACCCTTCCCTACCAACCCGTATGAGTTCGGCGACAGAACAACGGACGGCCGATCAGGCCGCCGAAAGCGACTCCGGCGAGACCGGGGCGATCCGCACGATCGGGCACGACGAGTTCGATCCGATCGGGACGGCGATCCTGATCGCGCTCTACTTCCTCATACTGGTACTGCTCTGGCTGTTCATGTACTTCGTCGAGTTCCTCGGCAACGGCCCGACCGTCGTCGGGGTGGTCCTGACGGTGGTGGGACTGGCATGAACATCCACACCTACGAAAAGATCTGGCTGGGCGCCGCGATGGTGTTGATCGTCGGCTTCATCGCGACGATCACTTACGGCGCGGTCGGCCCCGGAATCGCGATGGTCGACGACGACGGCGGGGACATCACGCCGAGCGAGATCAACGACGACGAACGCTTCGCCGAGCCCGGCGTCGAACACGTCGGCGGCAACGAGTACGAAGTCGCCGTCGTCGCGCAGGCGTGGTCGTACAGTCCGGAGCAAATCGAGGTGCCGGCGAACAGCGAAGTGACCTTCTACGTGACGAGTCGGGACGTGACACACAGCTTCTCGGTCGTCGGGACGAACGTCAACACGATGGTCATCCCCGGGCAGGTCTCGGAGATGACCGTTCGGTTCGACGACCCGGGCGAGTACGGCATCCTCTGTAACGAGTACTGCGGGGAACGCCACCACACGATGGAAGGGCTCCTGACCGTCGTTCCGGAAGACGAGTTCGACCTGACCGAACTGGACGTCGAGGCCCCCGACGAGGTCGAGGCGGGCAACGAGACGACGATCAACGCGACCGTCAGCGACGGAATGCAGACCGACCTCGAGACGACGGTGACCCTCGAGATCGGCGACCAGCAGTACGAGGAAGACGTTACGATCGAGGGCGCCGGCAGCGAATCCGCCGAGTTCGCTGTCGACACCGACGAACTCGGCGCGGGCGACCATGACTGGACGGTGACCGTCGACGACGAATCGGAGAGCGGCACGCTCACCGTCGTGGACGGCAACGGCGGCTCCGACGGAGGTGACGGCGATGCGTAACGCCTACATCGACCAGTTCCCCGCGGAAGCGAAGGTGATCACGGCCGCGTTCTGGAGTTCGTTCCTCGCGCTGGCCATCGGCGGCACGCTCGGGCTCGTACAGGCGCTCCACCGGACGGACGTCGTCCGATTCATCGATTCGGCGGACTACTACACCGTGTTGACCGCCCACGGCGTCCTGCTGGCGATCACGTTCACGATCTTCTTCCTCGTGGGCATCTTCACCTGGGCGGTGACGACCAGCCTCGAGCGGGGCGTCGTCGACACCCGCTTTACCTGGTCGTGGTACGCCATGATGGTCGTCGGCACGGTGCTGGTCGGCGTCACGATCTTCGCCGGCTTCCTCGAGGACGCGCCGGAGATCCTCGGCGCGCCGCTGAACGCGGACGTCCTCTTTACGTTCTACGCGCCGCTGCAGGCGCACCCCTTCTTCTACGTCGGACTGGTGCTGTTCGTCGTCGGCTCCTGGCTGGCCGGCGTCGACTGGTTCAGGACGTGGTTCGCCTGGCGTGAGGACAACCCCGACGAGCGGATCCCGCTCCCGACGTTCATGGTGCTGACGACGACGCTGTTCTGGTACATCTGTACGTTCGGCGTCGCCCTGTCGATCCTCGTCTTCCTGCTGCCGTGGTCGCTGGGGATCGCCGACTCCGTCAATCCGCTGCTGACCCGGACGCTGTTCTGGTACTTCGGCCACGCCGTCGTCTACTTCTGGCTGATGCCGACGTACATCATGTGGTACATTATGCTGCCGAAGTTCTCCGGCGGGAAACTGTTCAGCGACCCGCTCGCGCGCGTCGTCTTCGTGCTGTTCCTGTTGCTCTCGACGCCGCTCGGCATCCACCACCAGTATCTGGATCCCGGCATCGCTGAGGGATACAAGTTCATCGCGATGACGAACACGATGTTCCTGTTGCTGCCGAGCCTGCTGACCGCCTTTACCGTCGTCGCGAGCATGGAACACGGCGCGCGCCAGCGCGGCGGGAAGGGCTATCTCGGCTGGCTCAAAGCCCTGCCGTGGCGCGATCCGGTCTTTACCGGCATGGCGCTTGCGGGCCTGATGTTCGCCGCGGCCGGCTTCTCCGGCATGATCAACGCGGGCATGAACATCAACTACCTCGTCCACAACACCTGGTGGGTCGTCGGTCACTTCCACCTGACCGTCGGCACCGCCGTCGCGCTGACGTTCATGGCGGCGGCCTACTGGTTCATCCCGCAGGTGACCGGCAAGGAACTTTGGAACCGCTCCGTCGCGCTGGGCCAGGTCCTGCTCTGGTTCGTTGGCATGACGTTCATGTCGAACGCGATGCACCGGTCGGGACTGTTCGGGATGCCCCGCCGGACCGCCGAACCGCAGTACCAGAACTTCTCGTTCGAGCCGGCCGCCGGGACCGTCGGCGAGATCAACGCGCAGGTCGCCCTCGGTGCCGTGATCCTGACCGTCTCGCTGGCCCTGTTCCTCCTGAACATGGTCCTGACATCGTTCAACGGGACCAGCGACGCGATCCCGGACAACACCTACGCCGGGACGCTCTCGGGGGCCGAGGACGCGCCGGAAATCCTCGACAACCTCAAACTCTGGACCGCCATCGCAACCGTCCTCGTGATCTTCGCCTACACGCTCCCGCTCGCCAGTATCATCGACTCCGGCGGCGTGTTCGGCCCCGGTATCGACGGCTTCAAATTGACCATCGGGACCGACCCCGCGCTCCTCCTCGAGTCCGTTCGGGAGGTGATCCCCTAGATGCGCATCTCGCCGGGCGCGTTGCTAGTCGTCATTGCCGTCCTCGTGCCGTTCGTCGTCGAGTTCCGGACGGCGCTCTCGTGGTTCGGGGTCGAGCTCTCAGTCCTCGAGTCGGTCGCCCTCGCCGGTGTGTTCGTCCTCGGGCTCCTGATCTGGGCGATGTGGCCCCAGAACGGGGGCGACGAAATGGGATCGGCTGACTCGAACTAACGGGCGAGACCGTCCGCTCACGTTTTTCTGGCGGACGGCAAAATCGTGCGCCGGAGGGTGAATACGTCTATTCCAACCGAGAGACGAGGATTTTCGTCTGACCGAAAGTATGAGACAAAATTCATGTGGATGGTGACGGAATTCCTCTCGTATGAACAACAAAAACCGCGGCCAATTTTTGCGTACAACAGTTGCGCTCTGGTTACTCGCGGTTGCGGTCTCGGGGATCGTTGCTCCGCCGGACCCGTTCGCGCAACTGCTGTACACGGGTCCGCTCTTGCTTCTCGCCGTCGGTGTTTCGTATCTGCTCAGTTACAGAGGCGGGTTCGAATATGTGCGATCGAAGCTGTGATCGATGCAACGTCCGTCACCGAATCGAGCGGTTCCGGTTCAGTAGCGGGACCGGCTCCGAATCAAAACAGATCGCGCTCGCGCAGTCGAGCGACCGCGTCGCGGACCCGCTGTGAGGAGTCCCGCGGCGCGACGAGGATTCGGTCGTCGTACGCGGCCACGATCAAGTCCTCCACCTCGAGCAGCGAGACGTGAGCGTCGGGGGCGGCGACGACGTTGTTCGCGGCGTCGATCGGGAGGATATCCCCCGCGACGGCGTCGTTGGCCGTGGCTCCCGCGTCGTCGGCATCGGCGGCGGCCTCGAGGGTTCGGCCGACGGCGTCCCACGTTCCGAGGTCGTCCCACGCGACCGACAGCGAGGTGACGAAGACGTCGGCGGCGCGCTCCATGATCGCGTAATCCACGCTGACGGGGTCGACCGCGTCGAAGCCGCGGTCCGGGTCGCCGTCCTCGAGCGCCGCGACCAGCGGGGCGAGCGGCGAGTCCCGGGCCGCGTTCAACAGCGAGCCGGGCGTCCACGCGAAGACGCCGGCGTTCCAGTACGCACCGGAGTCGACGAGTCGCGCCGCCTCCTCGCGGTCGGGTTTCTCGGTGAAGCGATCGACCGCGGCGTAGTCGGCGCCGCCGGAGCCGCCGTCGAAATCGCTTCTCGAGGGAACGACGTAGCCGTAGCCCGTCGACGGCCGCGTCGGCTCGACGCCCAGCGTGATCAGCCCGTCCGTTTCGACCGCGATTTCGGCGGCTCGCTCGAGCCGCGTCGCGAACGCCGCCTCGTCCTCGACGTGGTGGTCGCTGGGGAGACAGACCAACACCGGCTCCCGGTCGAACCGCTCGCGGAGCCGCCACGCGGCGTAGACCAGCGCCGGCCCGGTGTCCTTGCCGTCGGGTTCGACCAGCACGCCCGCTTCGGGCGCGTGGTCGTGAATTTCGTCGGCGAAGGAGTCTCGAGTGAGCACGTAGCGCTCGTCGGCGAAGGCCGTTCGGTCCATCGTCCGGGAGAGCAGCGAGCGCTCGCCGCCGAGCGCGAGAAACTGTTTCGGGCGGTCGCCCCGACTCGCGGGATAGAGTCGGCTCCCGGTGCCGCCGGCGAGGACGCAGGCGATGACGGGCCGATCCATCTTACCAGGTCTCGATGCGCCCTTCGCGGACGTCCTCCGCACAGCCTTCGCAGTCGGGATGGCCCGCCTCGTAACAGGCCGGCCGGTACTCCTCGTCGAGTTTCGCCGCCCGCTGTTCGGCGTAGCGCCGGCAGACGATCTTGGCCCGACCTGCCTCGTCCGAGGGCAGTCCGCGGGCGTTCTTCGCGACTTCGTAGGAATCGCGGGCCTCCCCGAGTTGCTCGTCGGTCGATCTGCGGAGCTCTTCGAACTGCTCGCCCGCCTCCTGCAGCGTCGAACGGAGGAACCGCTCGAGTTGACGCCGATCCGCCATTGGGCCATCGTTCGGCCGCCGGACACATATACTGTTGGCCGTGGCCGGTCGTGCGATTCGCCGAGCGGATGACAACGATGACAACGGTTTTGGCCGGCTAGCCGAATCCACGGATATGGCTATCCGCGATGCGCTTCGAGGGATCACCTGTCCGCTGGTGACGCCGTTCGACGACGGAGAGATCGACGAGGACGCACTGGCCGACCTGCTCGAGCACCTCCACGAGGGCGGTATCGACGCGGTCTTCCCCTGCGGAACGACCGGCGAGTTCCCGTCGCTGACGGCCGACGAGCAACACCGCGTTCTCGAGGCGACCGTCGAGCGCGCCGAGGTGCCCGTCGTCGCGGGGGCCGCAGCGACGAGCGTCGACGATACGATCGCGGCGATCGACCGCGCCGCCGCGGCCGGTGCCGACGCCGCCGCGATCGTCGCGCCCTACTTCATCGCCGCGAACGCGCCCGAGGGGAACCGGCGGTTCTTCGAGGCCGTCCTCGAGGACGCGTCGCTACCTCTCCTGCTGTACAACATCCCGCAGTGTACGGGCCAGCGAATCGAGCCCGAGACCGTCGCCGCCGTCGCGGACCACGAGCGGGCGCTCGGGATCAAGGACTCGAGCGGCGACCTCGCGTACTTCCTGTCGGTGCTCGAGGGGACGCCCGAGGAGTTCCTCTGTCTGCAGGGCTACGACGCCCTGCTGGTGCCCGCGCTGCGGATGGGTGCCGACGGCGGAATCAACGCGCTGTCGAACGTCGTTCCCGAGATCATGGGTGAGGCGTTCGAGCGAGCCGACGACGAGCGCGGCCGGGAGCTACAGCGCGACGCGATCTCGCGCCTCTTCGAGGCGTGTACGACCCACGGCTTCGCCCCGGCGGCCAAGACCGCACTGGCCGAGCGCGGCGTCATCCCCAGCGACGACGTTCGGCCGCCGCTCGTCGCCGTCGACGACGCGGGTACCGAGACGATCGGCGAGGCGCTCGAGGCCGCGCTGGCGGTCGGCGAGCAGTAGGAACGGATCGCCACGACTGCGCCGCGAGACTGTCGTCCTGAATCGGCCCATCGACGCCGTCCGTCGGTTTCTTCCGCCGACGTTCACTTTCACTCCGGTCCCCGTAATTTAAATACTATCGGGCGCGAACGGACGTATGCCTCCCAGTGAAACCAAAGAGGAGGCGAGACACAATGAGCGACGTACGACAACACGCGGACGACATCCACGAGCAGTTTTCGGACCACCTCGACGACGTGAGCGTCGAGGACGTCGAGGAGCGCCTGACCACGCTCGTCGACGAATACAAAGTACCGATCGATGAGGCGCGCCGGAGCGTCACCAACCACTACCTTGAGGAGGCCGGCCTCGAACGAGAGGACATCTCGAGCGGCGACAGCGAGGCGGCGAACGTCGAGGACGTCGACGAACCCGAGGAGTGGATCGACCTCACCGCGAAGGTCATCGAACTCTGGGATCCCCGCAGCGACTCGGTCGCACAGGTCGGCCTGCTGGGCGACCCGACGGGGACGATCAAGTTCACCAAGTGGGCCAAATCCGATCTCCCCGCGCTCGAGGAAGGCGGCGTCTACGAGCTTCGCAACGTCGTCACCGACGAGTATCAGGGCCGGTACTCGGTCAAACTCAACTCGACGACGGTGATCGAGGAACTCGACGAGGACCTCGAAGTCGGCAACGACACCAGCGAGATTGAGGGCGCACTGGTCGACATGCAGAGCGGCAGCGGACTGATCAAGCGCTGTCCGGAGGAGGGCTGTACCCGCGTCCTCCAGAACGGCCGCTGTAACGAACACGGCGAGGGCGAGGGGGAATTCGACCTCCGTATCAAGGCCGTCGTCGACGACGGCATCGACGCCCACGAGGTCATCTTCGACAAGGACGCCACCGAGGAGTTGACCGGGCTGAGCCTCGAGGAAGCAAAGGACATGGCGATGGACGCGCTCGATACGACCGTCGTCGCCGACGAGATCGCCGAGGACATTATCGGCACCTACTACCGCATCGAGGGGCCGACGTTCGGCCGCTACGTGCTGGCCGACGACGTCGAAGAACTCGACGGGCCGGCGGATCCGGAGGAACTGCTGATCAAAGCGAGGTCGATGTGAAATGAGCCAGTCAGAACTCACCCGCGAAGTCGCCCGCCGCGTCTTCGCATCCGAATTCAACGATTCGACGTACACCTTCAAAGAGAGCGACGACGAGCGCGCGCCCAACTACGCGCTGCTCCCGACGGGCGACCGCGCGAACCGCGTGTTCGTCGCCGGCACCCTCACCGAAACCGAAGACGTCGGCGACGACAGCGAGTACTGGCGCGGCCGGGTCGTCGACCCGACCGGGACGTTCTTCGTCTACGCCGGCCAGTACCAGCCCGAGGCCGCCTCGGTCCTGCGGGACACGGAACCGCCGGCCTACGTCTCCATCGTCGGCAAACCCCGCACCTACGAGACCGACGACGGCACCGTCAACGTCTCCCTGCGACCCGAGTCCATCGCGGTCGTCGACGACGCCACCCGCGACCGCTGGGTCGTCGAAACCGCCGAGCGAACGCTCGACCGCATCGAGGCCTTCGAGGAGTGGGAAGCGGAACAGGAAGCGCCCGAAAGCGGCTCGACCGCACCGACGAACGAGTACGCCGAGATGGCCCGCGAGCGCTACGACTCGCCCGTCGTCAACTACCGCAACGACGTGATTCAGGCGCTCGAGAGCCTCGAGACCGTCGAGGCGAACGACGACCCGGAAGCGACGGTCTGAGGCAGCGAGCCACCGGCCGTTCTCTTTGTTTTCGAACCGTGAGCGTGGAGTCTATAGCAGGGCCTCGAGCATCGCGCCGATCGCGTCGAACTCGTCGTCGGTGACCTCGTGGCCCGTCTCGGGATAGCACCGCTCGTCGACTGCGGCGTCCGCTCGCTCGAAGACGCGGACCGTCTCGGCGACCCGCTCGCGGTCGACGTGCGGATCGTCCGCACCGTAGCCGACGAGGACCGGCGTCCCCTCGAGCGAGCCGTCGATCCCGGTCGAACGGAGTTCCTCGGTCGATCCGGGGAGCAGTCCCGAAAGAACGGCGAGACCGCCGTAGCGGGCCGGACTGCGTCGGACGAACTCCGCGGCGACGCAGGCACCCTGCGAGAAGCCGGCGATGACGGTCCGCTCGGGCGGGATATCGATCGCGCGCGCTTTCTCGAGTGCGGCCGCGACGCAGTCGACGCTCGAGGTGAGCCACGGTTCGTTGTCGGCTCGCGGTGCGGTCGACGGCTTCGGATACCAGCGGCCTCGCTCCGCGTGGGGCGCGAGGACGGTGACGCCGTGGCGCGTGACCGGTTTCATGAGGTTGATGACGCCCTGTGCGGTCGCACCGCGGCCGTGACAACAGACGAGCGCAGCCTCCGCGGCGAGTGCGGGCGCGCCGGCGGTGACTAGCGGTCGGCCGGCGTGGGGTCCCGAGACGGCGTTCATCGATCGGGTCGAGTCCGTCATGGCGTATCGTCACCGCCGCCCGTCGGAACCGTCAGCGCCGGCAACTGACTTTCGATCAGGTCGCGGTCTCGTTCGAACCAGTCGGGGAGATAGAGCGACTCGCCGGGTTCGTTCGTTCCCTCGTTCGCTGCGACGCCGCCGGTCTCGGTTGCCAGTTCGAAGAGAATCCCGCCCGGCTCGCGGACGTACAGCGAGTGGAAGAAGTGCCGGTCCTTGACCCGGGAGACGTCGTAGCCGCGGTCGTCGAAGAGTTCCCGCCACTCGTGGAGGTCGTCCTCGCGTTCGACGCGGACCGCGACGTGGTGGAGCGTTCCGGTCCCTTCGCGGCCGAATCCGGCCTCCCGATCGAGCACGTCTACGACGGTCGCTCGCGATCCGGACGCGCGATACCGGATTCGGTCGCCCTCCTCCGCGTCGTGCTCGAACCCAAGCGTCTCGAGCGTCCCCGCGGTCGCGTAGGGGTTGACCGACAGCGTGGAAACGCCGTGAAGGCTACAGAGTGCGCGGTCCGCCGGGACGGGGCCCGCGGTCCACGGCTCGATATCGGTCGGCACCGGCGGGCCGGCCACGAGTTCGATGCGGGTGCCTGCGGGGTCCTCGAACCGCAGGACCCGCTCGTCGAATCGCTCGAGCGGGCCCTCAACTGCGACGTCGTAATCCGCGAGTCGGGTTTCCCAGTACGCGAGCGACTCGGCCGGGACGACGAACGAGACCGATTCGATCTGGGGCTTGCCGGGTCGGCCGGGATCGCCGTGGGGGTCCGGGAAGTGCGTGAGGACCGTCCCCGGCGTCCCGGAGGCGTCGCCGAAATAGAGGTGATGTTGCAAGATATCCTCGAAGTTGACCGTCTGCGTGACGAGTCGAACGCCGAGGACGCCGCTGTAGAAGTCGATCGCCTCCTGTGGGTCCCCGACGATCCCCGTCACGTGGTGGAGTCCCAGCGTGTCGGACAGCATTAACCGTCGATTGGGCCTCGAGATGGATAGCCTGCCGGGTCGAGCGCCGAATCGGTTCGACCGGGATCTGCGGCCCGCTCTTCGCCGATCGAATCCCGCGTCTGACAAATGGTTAAGTGTCGTGAACGACGACTAGGGGTATCGATGGGGAACAAGAACAAGACCATCTCGTTTCGGGTCAACGAGGACGCGTTCGAGGCCCTGCAGGCGATCGCCGAAGAACGCGACATCTCGCTGTCCGCGGTCTTCCGGGATTACGTCGACCAACTCGTCGAGCACGACGGGCAGGTCGAGGTCGTGCCCGAGGACGACCTCGAGGCCCGGACCAGTGAGGACGGGGACGAGATTTCGTTCCCACCGACCGTCGAAGTCCCGAAGCGCTTCATCCGCGAACACGAGCGACTCGAACTCGAGGCCGAGCACCTCCGAGAGCAACTCGACGAGTACAAGGGCTACGTCAACGACCTGCAGGACCGACTCGAGGACGAGGAAGACGAGGTACTGCTGCTCGACGAGTTAGACGAGTTAGAAGACGAAGACGAATCGTATCAGTTACGATAACGAGGACGGACGGCAGCGACGGATAGAGTACTGCGACTGGTATCGAGCACTGCCGGCGGTCATGGCTGAGAGCCCGCAGTCCCGTTATCGCTCGAGTTCCCGTTTCGCCTGCCGGATCTCGTCGTACTTCTCGTCCGCGCCGTCGACGCGAGCGAGCCCCTCCGCGGCCTCGAGGGTTCGGACGCCGTTATCGAGGAAGGAGAGCACGTCGCCGGAGTAGGCATAGACCATGTAGTCGTCAGTCATCACGTCGACGATCGCGTCCGGGCCGAGCCCCTGTGCGCGTAGTTCGAGCAGGTACTTGATGAACTTCCGCTCCGGACAGCCACAGTAGGGATTGTTGTCACAGCCGCAGTCGAGGAAGTCCTGCGTGAAATCAAGCACCCGATCGCGAGTCGCGTCGTCGAGTTTCTCGAGGCCGTCGCCCTGAAAGAGCATATCGAGCGTCGCGCCCTTGAACGCTCCCTTGGGGATGTTCGTCTCGAGCTGGGAGCTGAGCTGCCGGTGGTTCTTGATGTAGATCTTGTCGGTGATAGCCACGCGTTGGCGGTCCTAGGGGCTGTGGGTCGAAAAACGTCTCGGTCGCGACCGGACTCGAGTGTTCCAAGCTATCACGGCTCACACACGGATGCCGAAATCGCGCGGTATGGCTCCCCACACCGTATCGGAGAGTCGTAACGTATTTGAGTCCAACCGGCCGTAGGATAACCTGTACACGTGTCCGGGTTGGGGTAGTGGTTATCCTTCAGCCTTGTGGAGGCTGAGACGCGGGTTCGATTCTCGCACCCGGACTTTGTCGCCGCGAACAAATCCGTGAGCGGCGCAAATCCGACCGAGATCGAACCAGACGAGTCGCGCGCAGCGCAGCGAGCACGTCTCGGCGTGGTTCGATTCTCGCACCCGGACAGATCGAACTCTGAGGACGAACCAGTTCGCTGACGCGCAGTTTTTTATATATTGTTCCGCCAGTAGCAGACATGACTCGCGGATTGGAGCCCACGGAGGAGTACGACGGCTCCATCGTCGTTCGGCTGTTAGACGACCAGAGCGGAACCGAGCGGGTTCGTTGTCCATCGTACGAGGACGCGATCGCCGTCGTCAAGGAACACCACCGCTCGGTCACGGTCGCGAAGATCGTCGACAGGGACGGCGACATCGTCTTTACCTCCGCCGGGATGGATATCGACGACTGGGAGACGGAGTGGGAGCACGCGAAACGTCGTCTCTCCGTCGACGTCGAGGAGTACGACTGCCCGTACGACAACATCGCCTGTGTCGCCGACGACCACTGTATCCAGTGCCAGATCGACGCGGTGCAGGAACAGTACTGAACAGGGCTATAGAAGCCACTGAAAGCCACTGCACACCTGATCGCCGGACTGCGCTGCGATCAGTGTTAAATTCGTTTCAGTGGCTACGATACCTTCCTCGAGGGGGACTCGTCTCGAGACACTGCGATGGGACCGTTCGGCGGCTTTGTCATGCGCCCGCGTTTAGGAGCGCCGGCCCGTAGCGCGTCGTATGGCGGATACCCAGCACGGCGAGATGTTCGGCAAAACGCAGCAGAACGCGGCGCTCGCCTGGGTGATCACGTTCGCGCTCGTCGTGCTCGCGCTCAATCACGGGCTCGGCGACTCGTACCGCTGGTTCGCCTTTACCGGGTTCGCGGTCGCGATCGTCTTGCTCCCGGCCGTCGCGTTTCGGGATCCGCTCGTGATGCCGCCCTGGGAGCTGCTGGTCCTCGTGTTGCTCCCCGTCGTCGACGCGACGATACTCGGCGAGACGTTTCTCACCTCGATCGCCATCTACGTCGCCGTCGCCGCGATCGCGCTCGTCGCCACCGTCGAGATCGATCGGTTCACGGCCGTCCGGATGAACCACGCGTTCGCGGTCGTGCTGGTCGTGCTCACGACGCTGGCCGTCGCCGGCGCGTGGCACGTCGCCCAGTGGCTCGCCGACGTGACGTTCGGGACGAACTACATTCTCGACGGGCGGTCACAGGACGCGGCCAATCACGACCTGATGGTCAACTTCGCGTACGCGGCGATCGCCGGCCTGTTCGCGAGCGTCGTCTTCAGTCGGTACTTCGGGTCCTACAGCGACGACATTGAGACCCAGCGGACGCCGACGCCGCGGGAGACCTCGCCCGATTCCGAACCGGACCCCGTCCCGACCCTGATCCGCGATCAGTTAGACGCCCCCGAATCGACGGTCAGGCGACTCTCCCGGATCATGCAGGTGGCCCTCGGCATCCTCCTGCTGTACGGGCTCGTCACCCTCGATCTGACGACGGTCTCGAACGCCGCCATCGCGCTCGCGATCACCTTCCTCCCCGCCCTCCTCGAGCGGGACTACCGGCTCACGCTCGAGCCGGGGCTCGTGTTCTGGCTCACCGCGGCGGTGTTCCTCCACGTGCTCGGCTCGGCCGGACTGTATGCGCTCATCAGCCCGTGGGATAGCCTGACGCACACGATTTCGGCGTCGATCGTCGCCGCGGCGGGCTACGCGGTCGTCCGGGCGATCGACCTCCACACCGACGAGATTTACGTCCCGCCGGCGATGCTGTTCGCGTTCATCCTCGTGTTCGTCCTCGCCTTCGGCGTCGTCTGGGAGCTGCTGGAGTTCACCCTCGACTGGAGCGCACAGCAACTCGGCATCGGGGCCGTCGTCGCCCAGCACGGCCTGAGCGATACGATCGTCGACCTCGTCTACGACGTCGTCGGGGCCGTCGTCGCCGCGGTCTGGGGCTCGTTCTACCTCACCGCGCTCTCCCAGCGTATCGCTGCCCAACTCGACGGCTAACGGCTTCGGCCCCGCTCGAGCCGGTCCGGCCGACTCGGCTGGAATCGAAAACGGGGTGACTCAGTCCGCCGCCTCGGTCAGTCGCTGTACCTCGTCCTCGCTGAGCGAGAGCTGCGAGCCGGCGATGTTCGACTCGAGGTGGTCCGGATCCGACGTCCCCGGAATCGGGAGGATGACCTCGGAGCGCTCGAGCAGCCACGCCAGCCCGACCTGTCGGCGGGTCGCGTCGTGTTCCTCGGCGATCTCGTCGACGAGATCGCCGTGTTCGTCCAGATCGTCGCCGTTGATCGGAGCCCACGGGATGAAACCGATGCCCTCGTCGTCACAAATCTCGAGGACCTCTCGGCTCCCGCGGTCGTTGAGGTTGTACCGGTTCTGGACGGTCGCGATTTCGACCTGTTCGCGGGCCCGGTCGAGGAGTTCGGCGGAGACGTTACTGACGCCGACCTCGTCGACGACGCCCTCGTCTTTGAGTTCCGCGAAGGCTGCGACGGAGTCCTCGAAGGGGGTGTCCTCGTCGTCGGGCCGGTGGAACTGGTAGAGGTCGATGGTGTCCGTCTGGAGCCGATCGAGCGACGTGAGGGCCTGATTCCGGATGTAGTCCGGATCGCCGTGGGCGATCCAGTCGCCGTCGCGGTTGCGCAACAGGCCCGCCTTGGTCGCGACCAGCACGTCGTCCGGGTCGCCGATCGCCTCGCCGATGAGTCGCTCGCTCACGGCGGGGCCGTAGGAGTCGGCCGTGTCGATGAGGTCGACGCCACAGTCGACGGCGTGTTGAACGACCTCGCGCGCGAGGTCCTCGTCGTCGGGCGCGCCGATAATATCCTCGCCGGTGAGCCGCATCGCGCCGAATCCCAGCCGGTGGACGGTCGAATCGCCGATCTCGAACGTGTCGCTCTCGTTTGTGATCGAGTTGCTACTCACGGGCGTACTGACAGCCTCGCACCTCTTGAGGGGTAGGCTACCCCGAACGGAATGCCGGTTATCGAGTAACGAGACAGAGGAGCAGTCCGATAAACACGATGGCAGCACCGACGACGAAATACGTCATTTGGTGGCCGTCGTCAGAGATCCCGACCGGTCGCTTCTTCCGCAGTCTCCTCGACACCCTCCGCCACCGCCTCCTCGGTTCCACCGGAACTGTACCCCTCGATCATCTCCGTGACTATCTCGAGTACGGTCACGACTGCCAATTATTCCGAGAGAATAATAAATTATCGTATCACGTTTCCCAGTCGATTATATCGAGCCGGTAGATCGACGAGAGACCGTCGCAGCGATTCAGTCCTCGACGCTCAGTGCGCGTAACGGTCCGTTCGGTTCGTTGAAGTAGACGACCCCGTCCGCCACCGACAGCGATCCCGGAACGCCCGACGGGACGCTCATCGACCAGAGCGTCTCGCCCGTCTCCGTGTCGAGCCCGTAGAGGGTCCCCTGCTCGCTGGTGGCGACCAACACTCCGTCCGAGACCGACGGCGGTCCGAGTACGCCGTCGGTCGCTCCGGACACCCACTCGACGGTACCGTTCGCGGCGTCGAGAGAGACCGTTCGATAGTCGTTTGCACGCTGTGCGTACACGGACCCGTTCCCGACGGCGATCCGTTCTCCGTGGAAGGGGCCCGGTGCGAACCAGCGTATGCGACCCTCGGCCAGATCGAGCGCGATCAGTTGGGAGGAGGTGAGAGCGAAGACGGTGTCGTAAGCGACCGCCGCAGCGGCGACCGGTTCGCCACCGGAGACGCGCCATCGGACGGTCCCCGTCTCGGCGTCGATCGCACGGAGCGGGTCGCCGCCGGCCACGACGACGCCGTCGGAGACCGGGGGCGGCCCCGCCAGCGGTCCCCCGACGTCTGCCGTCCAGTCAACCTCGCCCGCGGCCGCATCGATCGCGTGTAGCTGCCCGTTCGTCGTGTACACTCGGCCGTCAGCGATGGTCGGGGCTCCGTGCCAGATATCGCCATCGGACGAGACGGTCCACCGGACCTCGCCGCTTTCCGCCTCGAGGGCGCGAACGTCTTCCGGCGTCCCGAACGCGACGACACCGTCGCCGACCGCGAGGGGACTGGTTCGAGCGGGACCCTCGTGAACCCACTGCTCGCCGCCGTCGCTGACAGACAGCGCCCGCACGGACCGGCCGGCGACGACGGTACCGTCCGCGACGACCGGTCCCGACTCGCTGAAGGCGTACTCGACCGCCGACTCAGTCCACGCCGCCGTCGGCTCGGAGCGAGGTGCCTCCGTCCCCGGGTTGTACGCGGTCGCGCCCGGATCGTAGGCGATACCGGGCCACGCGCTCCCGCCGTCGATAGCGGCCTGTTCGGACGGCGTCACGAGCCCCGGGTACGCCTCGCGGACCTCGTCGTTCCGGAAGGTCCCATCGAAGCGGAATTCACCGTTTTCCGGACGGTCGATACCGTCCTCCCCGAAGAACTGCGGCCGGAACGAGAGGATAACCTCTCGCTCGATTCCGGCCGCCAACA
The DNA here is from genome assembly GCF_052439245.1 of Natrinema sp. LN54. NCBI lineage: Archaea > Methanobacteriati > Methanobacteriota > Halobacteria > Halobacteriales > Natrialbaceae > Natrinema > Natrinema sp. LN54. Next base: position 20,310 of record NZ_JBQVRP010000002.1, on the reverse strand, counting down.
AGACGGGCCGATCGCGATCGATCGATCCCTCTGCCTCCGTGTGAGACAACGTGACAACGAGGTCGGCCTGACGGGCCTCTGCGCCGGTATTTTCGATCGTTACGGCGACTCGAACCGTCCGTCCGCCACCGTCGTCGACCCGTTCGATCCCGCTCACCTGTAACGGCCCGCTGTAGTCGGACCCTGCCGCCGTCTCGGTATCACCGGGCGGCTCCGACTCCGCATCAGACTCGAGCACCCCCGAACAGCCCGCGATTCCCCCCACTGCGGCGACGGTCCCGGTCGTCAGGAACCGGCGACGCGTCACCGTTGATTGATCAACCATGATCCCGACCGAAGAATTCAGAATAAATAAATCTATATGAGCGTAACAGGTGCAGCCGAAATTTTCGCCGAGACGCTCGAGTCTCGCACAAACAGGTTGTGGATATGCCACTTTTCCGTCCAAATCACGTCGTGTGCTGACGATTCATTGTCACACCAGCATCTGCGCGGCCACGGTCTCGCTCGAGTTCAGTACAGCCTACTGACTCCCGTCGCCGTCCTCGATCTACCAGTCGCACGCGGACAACGGACCGCGACCGCGCTCGGCGAAGCGGTAGCGAGCCGCGAACTCGAGACGCGGTCTCGATCAGTTGCACCTGTGCTCATCACCTTGCAAACACCGGCGCAGAGACTACTGAACAGGGGATTTGTGGTTACGGTATGGAACCGAGAAAGTATGCCGCCTCCCGAATTGTGAACTACGCGAACACGGTCGTTCGCGTTGCTCGCGCTGCGTGTTCTCTAGTTCAAATCCGCTCGGATCGAACACTCGCGGCTCACGAAGTTGTTCGCCGCGAGAAGTGCCGCCTCCCGGATTTGAACCGGGGACAGCTCGATCTTCAGTCGAGTGCTCTCCCAGTCTGAGCTAAGGCGGCCTACTCCTTCCTCCGTCCATGGTATAAAAAAGGATTTCGAATCGGGATCGTCGTCTCACCTCAATTACAAGATAAACAAGAGATTCGCTCACTGCTCGAGTACGGCATCGAAAACCGAGTAACGGAGACAATACGGGAATCTCTATACGGGATTACCCGCCGTCTGTTGGAATTTCGGATATTCAAGACACCCTTTTGCGCCTCGGGGGGTAATATCATGTTATGGAAGCCCTTACCTCGAGCCGAGAACAGAATGAACTCTCCGCTGACACGATCCTCGAGTTGCTGGCGAACCGCCGCCGGCGATATCTTCTCTACGCACTGCGCGGGCAAGAAGACCCCATCGAGCTGTCGACGTTGGCCGAAACGGTCGCGGGGTGGGAACACGACGTTCCCCCGGACGAAGTCGCGAAAAACGAGTACAAGAGCGTCTACGTCTCGTCGGTCCAGTGCCACGTCCCGAAACTGGACGACGCGGGCGTCGTCGACCACGACGAGGACAACCACACCGTCGTCCTCGCGGACAACTTCGCGCAACTCGAGCCCTACCTCCGGATCGTCGTCGAAGACGAACCGGAGAACTCGACGCTACACGCCGCCCTCCAGACCGAGTCGGGTGACGGCCTCCTCGGCCAGATCCGGGAGAACGTGGCGCGACTCAAGCAGTGACTACCCCCGAAGCACGCGTCGGTGGTCGTGATAGTCCCTGATTAGGGCGCTGAGTCTGGCTTGAGGGCATTTCTCCGGTCGTTGGTCTCCCGCTGCTATTCCTTGCTCGAGGGGGACGGCCGGTACGCGTTGGCTCGACACGGGGCACAGAGTCGAAGCGGGCGAGCAGTTTGGACGGAGCCAGAGCGACTCGAGCGAGTGCGAACCGCAGTCGCGGTGAATCGTCTCTGATTCGATCGGACTCGAGGCAGATGGTCGCTGCTCGTGTTCGGCTATCGAAAGGGCTCGGGCGGGTTCGAACAACGCGAAGCCGTGCTCACTACGTTGTGCGCGTCTCGTCTACTTCGAACCGCCCTCCCATCACGATGCTGTCGCTCACGGATTGTTCGCGATAGCAATAGTGGGCTCGGGCGGGTTCGAACCGAAATCAGACGTGCTCGCTACGCTGCGCGCGACTGATAGGGTTCGAACAGCCCTCGTATACAGTTCTGTGGCTCGCGGTGTTGCTCGCCACAGAAATGGGCTCGGGCGGGTTCGAACCACCGACCTCGGCCTTGTAAAGGCCGCGTCATGACCAGCTAGACCACGAGCCCGCACCCGCAACGAGTGCGTCCGTCCGAATAACCTTTACTCTCTCGCGGTGCAGGTATCGTTCATGGCACTCGAGTACGTATGGAAAGGGCTACTCGTCATTGCTGTCCTCTCTATCGTCGGCGTCGTCCTCGTTCAGGCCGGCGTGGTCTCTGCTCCATGGGGGCCTGACAGCGGGGAGGTCCGCGTCTTCGACGACGAGGAAGACGGTGAACCGACCGCGGAAGCGGACAATGAAACGAGCAACGAAACCGCCGACGACGACCGCGAACCCAAAGCCGTCGTGGATGTCGAGATCGCAGACTCCAGTCGAGAACGGCATACCGGACTGAGCAATCACGACTCCCTCGAGTCGGGTAACGGGATGTTGTTCATCCACGGCGACGAGGACGACCTGACCTACGTGATGCGCGAGATGGACTTCGATATCGACATCATCTTCATCGACGCGGATGGCGAGATCACGACGATTCACCACGCCCGCGCGCCCGGGCCCAACGAGGACGGAAACGATCTCGAGTACTCCGGCCGTGGTCAGTTCGTCCTCGAGGTGCCACGCGGCTACGCGAACGAGACGGGGATCGAGGTCGGCGACGAGGTCCAGATCGACCTCGAGTCGAATCAGACGATCATCACCAGTGCCGAGTCCGGGTCGCTCGACCGGGTCGCCGCGACGACCGACCGCGACGTGACCGCGCCACCGGCGGTCGCCACGACGGCCTATTTCGATTCGTAGGTAATCCTTATTGCCGGCGGTCCCCGAAACGCGGACAATGAGTGGCGCCGACTGGGACGAGGACGATCCGTTCGAGGAGCAGCGCGAAGAGATCGAGAACCCCATGAAGCGCCTGTTTCTCGAGTACGGATCGAACTACAAGGGTGCCGCAGTCGTCGGCGTTATCGCGAGCATCTTCGCCCGAGTGCTTGATCTGCTGCCGGCGCTCATGCTCGGGGTTGCACTCGACGCCGTGATCCGGCAGGACATTCCCTACGCGGAGGCGTTCCCGGTCGGCGGCGGGCTCGTCGCCCCCTACGTCCCCGAGGGGCGACTGGCCCAGTTCTGGCTGACGATCGGGATCATCGCGGGGGCGTTCTTTCTCTCCGCGATCTTCCACTGGACCCGCAACTGGGGCTTTAACACGTTCGCACAGAACGTCCAGCACGACATCCGGACCGACACCTACGACGAGATGCAGCGCCTGGACATGGGCTTTTTTGCCGACAAACAGACCGGCGAGATGATGTCGATCCTCTCGAACGACGTCAACCGCCTCGAGAAGTTCTTAAACGACGGGATGAACTCCCTCTTTCGGCTGCTCGTGATGGTCCTCGGCATCGGCGGCCTGCTGATCGCGATCAACTGGCAACTGGCGCTCGTGGCGCTCCTGCCGGTGCCGCTGATCGCCGTCTTCACCTACCTCTTCATCCAGACCATCCAGCCCAAGTACGCGCAGGTTCGCTCGACCGTCGGGAAAGTCAACTCCCGACTCGAGAACAACCTCGGCGGGATTCAGGTCATCAAGTCCAGTACGACCGAGTCCTACGAGTCAGACCGCGTCGAGGACGTCTCACGACAGTACTTCGACGCCAACTGGGGCGCGATCCGCACGCGGATCAAGTTCTTCCCCGGCCTGCGCGTCCTCGCGGGAATCGGCTTCGTCATCACCTTCCTCGTCGGCGGCCTCTGGGTCATCTCGGGTCCGCCGGGCCCGTTCTCGGGCACTCTGAGCAACGGGATGTTCGTCGTCTTCATCCTCTACACGCAGCGCTTTATTTGGCCCATGGCACAGTTCGGGCAGATCATCAACATGTACCAGCGCGCTCGCGCCTCGAGCGCCCGCATCTTCGGGCTGATGGACGAACCCAACCGGGTCGGCGAGGAACCCGACGCTCCCGACCTTGAGGTGACCGAGGGTCGCGTCGAGTACGACGACGTGTCCTTCGGCTACGATGACGACGAGCGGATCCTCGAGGACATCGACTTCACCGTCGACGGCGGCGAGACGCTGGCACTGGTCGGGCCGACCGGTGCCGGCAAGTCGACCGTCCTGAAACTCCTCTTGCGGATGTACGACGTCGACGAGGGCGAGATCCGCGTCGACGGACAGAACGTCCGGGACGTGACGCTGCGGAGTCTGCGCGAGTCGCTCGGCTACGTGAGCCAGGACACGTTCCTCTTCTACGGCAGCGTCGAGGAGAACATCAAATACGGCACCTTCGATGCCGACCGCGAGGACGTGATCGAGGCCGCGAAGATGGCCGAGGCCCACGAGTTCATCGAAAACCTCCCCGAGGGCTACGACACCGAGGTCGGCGAGCGGGGCGTCAAGCTCTCGGGCGGCCAGCGCCAGCGGATCTCCATCGCCCGCGCGATCCTCAAGGACCCAGACATCCTCGTTTTGGACGAGGCGACCAGCGACGTCGACACCGAGACGGAGATGCTCATCCAGCGCTCGATCGACGACCTCGCGGAAGACCGGACCACGTTCGCCATCGCCCACCGGCTCTCGACGATCAAAGACGCCGATCAGGTGCTCGTCCTCGAGGGCGGCGAGATCGTCGAGCGGGGGACACACGAGGAACTCCTCGAGAACGGCGGCCTCTACTCCCACCTCTGGGGAGTCCAAGCCGGCGAGATCGACGAGCTTCCGGAGGAGTTCATCGAGCGCGCCCAGCGCAGGCAGGCCCGAACCGAAGTCGACGCCGGGGACGACGACTGAGCGAGCGCTACACGCACTCAACGGTGCCTATTCAGAACCGTCGATGAAATTCGAGTAGTACTCGATACGATAGACATATTTTTAATGAGTGGCTATGACGTTGAATTATGCCCCCACGCACACCGCTTTTCGATCCTGGCGGGTACTTCTCGGCCCGCGAAAACGCACGTCGGGATGGGCTACTCGCGTTCGCCCTTTTCGGCGCTGCCAACCTCGTGTTCATCTACGCCGTCGTCCGGCTGGTATTCGATCAGGTTACGGGGCTCCCACAGGGCGTTCGGAGTCAGGCCTTCTCGATCGTGATTCCGATGACCGCGTTCAGTCTCGTGATCGCCTGGCTCGTCGTCGCGGCCGTCATGCACTGGCTGGGCGGCAGCGGCTCGTCGACCGGGACGTTCGGTGACGCGCTGGCCGTCGCCGGCTGGGCGTACGTCCCCGATCTCCTCGGTCTCCCCCTCAAGTATCTGTTCGCCCGATCGAAAATCGAGTCGCTGTCGATCGACGCGACCGATCCGTCTCAGTTCGCGGCCGAGGTCGAGGCGGTGCAGGCGGAACTCGGTCTCGCCGTGGTTCCGTTGCTCGTACAGGTGGTCGCGGTCGGCTGGAGCGTCTACGTTCTCGCGGGTGGCACTGCCGAAACCCACGACGTTTCGCTCGAGTCGGCCGCCGGCGCCGCCGCCCTGATCGGTATCGGATCGGTTACTCTCACCCTATTAAACGGACTCTGAGCCGGTCGTCACACGGGAGAGCCCCCGACGTTCCCGGTGTAACGCGAATTTCAGAACGACTCCTGCTCTTCCTGCCCACCCTGATCCGGTGCGCCCTCGTCCTGCCGGTCTTCGCCAGAGGCGGGCGGGGTACGGTCGCTGTAGTTCTTCCGCCCGATCGCCTCGTCGCCGACCATGTTCATGATCGCCTGTTCGACCTCTCCGTAGTCCCGATACTCGTCCTCGCCGAGCGGGCCGATGAGGTCCTCGAGCGTCGTCGTGTTGCCGCTCATCTCGACCGTCTCGTCGCCGTGTTCCTCGAGGAGTTCGTCGTGGCCGATCGGGTACTCCTCGGCCTCGAGTTTTCCTTGGAGGTCGCCGAGTTCGACGCCGAGCTCGCGACTGTCGTCTGGCATACGTGAACTGACGAGAGGGAGTCGCAAACGGATTGGGCCTGCGTTCGCCGTGGCGCGGGCCTCAGCGCGTCGTTGTCTCGACGGCCGTCAGTCGCGGAAATATCACGGCCGGCAACACCGACAGGAGTCCGAGGAGCGCGGCCGACGCGACCAGTTTCGGGCGACCGCTGAGGGCACCGACGCTGCCGACGGCAGCCAGCGGAACGAACGCGGTCACCAGCATTCCCGCCGACGGCTCCGTCGGAAACCGCTCGAGAGAGGTCGACTCGACCGTCGTCCCCGACGTACCGGCGATCCAGCCCGCGAGCGCCCCGGCCGCGAACGCGGCGTACTCGACGGCGCTGTCCGCGCGTCCGCTGGCGACCATCGCCGCGGCGGCCAGCCCCAGGGCGAGCGCGAACGCGGTGAGCGTCCGATCGAACGGGGACCGCTCGAGGAGCCGCCACGCCGCGGCGAGATAGCAGCCGCCGACGACGACCCCCGCGACGACGTCGAGCGGGTAGTGAACGCCGAGGATCAGCCGGGTGAGACAGACCGCGGCGACGATTACTGCGGCGACCGCGAGCCGGAGTCGTCGCGTCCCGGCCTCGAGGGCCAGCGCGAACAGGCCGTAGGTGACGGTCGCGCCGACCGCGTGACCGCTCGGAAAACCGTAGCCGTCGGCGCTCGCGATCGACGCGTAGAGCGACCGGGTCGACGACGGAAGCGCGGCCGGATCGAGCGTCGCGAGGTCCGGCCGCGGGAGCGCGAAGAGGTGTTTCAGGGCGGTCATCACTGCTAGCCCGCCGACGATGACAGCGACGACCCACGGGCCGTCCGGTCGTCGAGCGGGTCGATCGCACTCGAACGGCGTCGTCTCTCCCGTCGCCCGCCGCCACGCGACGGCCCACGACGCGCCGATTCCGAGCATGAGGAGAAACCAGCCGTCGCCGAGCTGTGTCACCGCCGCAGCGAGGGCGCCGGCCCACGCCGGAACGAGGTCGCGGATCGCCTCGAGAACCGTCGCGCCGCGGTACATACGACCCGACTTCCACGACGCCGGGGATAACCCCCGGGCAGGAGCCTGCAGGGCGGACGCCGCCGATCGAGCGTTCGAGTCGCGTCGGGCCACCGCGGGTTTCATGTCCGCACGGGCGACACACTCCGCCATGGATCTCACAGCGGCGACGTGGACTGACATTCGGGACCTCGAGACGGACCTCGCGGTCGTCCCCGTCGGGAGCACGGAACAGCACGGCCCCCACGCTCCGCTCGGAACCGACGTGCTGACCGCCGAGGCGGTCGCCGACGCCGGGATCGAGCGGGTCGACCGCGAGGTCGTTCGCGCACCGGCGATTCCGGTCGGCGTCGCCGAGGAACACCGCCAGTTTCCCGGGACGATGTGGGTCTCGGAGGACACCTTCCGGGACTACGTCGGCGAGGCCGTCGCGAGCCTCGCCCACCACGGGTTCGACCGCGTCGTCCTCGTCAACGGCCACGGCGGAAACGTCGACGCCCTCCGGGAGGTCGGCGGCCGACTCACGCGGGCGGGCGACGCCTACGTCGTCCCCTTCACGTGGTTCGAGGGGGTCGGCGAACACACCGCCGACATGGGCCACGGCGGCCCGCTCGAGACGGCGCTCCTGCGCCACATCGAGCCGGAGCTAATCGCCGAGGAACGGATCGACGAGGCCCGAGCCGGCGCTGCCGACGGCTGGGGCGACTGGACGAGTTACGTCAATCTGGCCTACGACGCGGCGGAGTTTACGGAAAACGGTGTCGTCGGCGATCCGGCAGACGGCGGCCAAGAACGAGGGGAGGAACTGCTCGAGTTGGCGACAGAGACGCTGGCTCGGCTGCTCGAGGCGGTCGCCGAGCGCGACATCTCGCGGCCCGAGCACCGATAGGTCGCGGGCCGGTTCGACTGCCGAACGTAGTGGGTCGATCGGAGAGAATTACTCCTCGTCTTCCTCTGCGTCCGCATCGGTATCGGCGTCCGCTTCCTCGTCCGCGGCATCGGCATCGTCGGCCTCCTCCTCGTCGTCGGCACCCGCGGGCCCGGCGTTCTGGAGCGTGCCGCGGAGCGCCGGAATCGTCGACGTGAGTTCGCCGACCTGTTCGCCCGCCTCGGCGATGTCTTCGATGGCTTCCTCGAGGTCTTCGATCTCCGCTTCGAGGTCGTCGGCGTCGTCGAAGGCGTCGGCGCGCTGGCCCATCGTGAACCACTTCTTGGCGTCGCGGAGATCGTCCTCGGCGTCGCCGGCCTCGAGCGCCGAGTTGAGTCCGTTGAGGGCGCCCAGCACGTTGTCGGCGTCGGTCTCCCACACGTCGTCGGCATCGGGCAGTGCTTCCCACGCGTCCGCGAGCGAGGATTCGACGTCCTCGCGCATCTCGTTGGCCGCTTCCCCGAACAGTTCCTCGTCGTCGCCGAGCGTGGCTTGGCTCATGTCACCGTCTTTGCGGGCACCGAGGTTAAAAGGTAGCCCGAAAGTGAAAGTGAAATCCGTCGGAAGCGGATCGATATCGGGCGAACGACGGCGGGATTTCGAAAGGAAAGTCGCCGACGGTGCTGCCGGCCGACGCCGTCAGAAGGGGTACTCCCGCCGGTCGTGCTGGACGGAGATCCACTTCTTCTCGGTGACCCGGTCGAGGATTTCGGTGGAGTTGTAGCCGCCGGACCCCGAGGCCTTCGTGCCGCTGAAGGGGACGTGGGCCTCGTCGTTGATCGGTTGGTCGTTGACGTGGACCATGCCGGTGTCGAGCCGTTCCGCGATCTGCATCCCGGTCCCGACGTCGCCCGCGTGCACCGACCCGGAGAGGCCGTACTCGGTATCGTCGTGGAGTCCGATCGCTTCCTCGACGTCCGAGAACGGAACGACCGGCGCGATCGGGCCGAAGTGCTCGTTACACGCGGCGGACATCTCGTTCGTCACGTCGGAGAGCACCGTCGGCGCGACGACCAGCGAGTCGTCGACGCCCTCGAGTTCGACCGTCTCGCCGCCGGTTTCGAGGGTCGCGCCGGCGTCGACGGTCTCCTCGACGTAGCCGAGCATCTCGTCGCGCTGGCCCTCGTCGATGATGGGGCCGACGACCGTGTCCTCGTCGTGGGCGCTCCCGGCCGGGAGCGACGCCGCGCGGTCCGCGAGTAAGTCGACGTACTCGTCGTAGACGTCCTCGTGGACGAGGTGGCGATTGATCGAGATACAGACCTGCCCCTGATGGACGAACGACCCGAACGTCCCGGAGTCGACCGCCGCCTCGAGGTCGGCGTCGGCGGTGACGATGTGGGCGTTGTTGCCCCCGAGTTCCATCGCCGCCACGGAGAGGTTCTCGCCGGCTTTCGCGGCGACGCCGCGGCCCACGGGCGTCGAGCCGGTAAAGGCGACCACGTCGCTCTCCGGATGTTCGACGACCGCATCGCCGATGTCCGAACCGTGGCCGGGGACGACGTTGAGCAGGCCGTCGGGCAGGCCCGCCTCCTCGTACAGCTTCGCCATCAGGAGCCCGCCCGTGATCGGCGTGTTCGAGGCCGGCTTGACGACGACCGCGTTCCCGGTCGCGATGGCCGGCGCGATCGCCCGACCCGAGAGGTTGAGCGGGAAGTTCCACGGCGAGATGACCGTGACCACGCCCTGTGGCTCCCGGCGGACGAAGTTCTCCTTGCCGGGAACGTTGGAGTCGGCCTGCTCGCCTTTCATCCGACGGGGGAAGGTCGCGGCCTCGTTGGCCTGATCGGTCGTGATGCTGATCGAGGTCTCGCCCATAATTCGCGAGCCACCCGCCTCGTGAGCCAGCAGTTCGATGATCTCCTCGTCGTACTCCTGAACCGCCCGTGCGAACGCCTGTGCGACCCGTTCGCGCTCGGCCGGCGGCGCTTTCTCCCACTCTGCCTGTGCCTCCGCGGCGGCCTCGTAGGCGGCGTCGACGTCCGACTCGACGGCCGCGGGCACGCGTGCGACCTCCTCGCGCGTCGACGGATCCTCGACTGCGATCTCCCCGTCGCCATCCGAGGGTGTCCACTCGCCGTCGATGTAGAGGCTGTTCCACTCGTCGTCGATCGAGAGTTCCGGTCCCATCGAGCGGGCTACGCGAGTCCGACTGAAAAGTCGATAGCGAGCACTCCCAAGGACGCGCCGTCGTCCCCGTTTTCGAACGTGCGCGGGCTCGAGACCGGGCCTCGAGCGACCGATGGGGTACTCGTCGCGGGACCTCAGTCGTCCCGAACCGACTCGAGTCGCATCAACGGATAGCCGTCCTCCATTTCCATGCGGGTGACGACCTCACAGCCCTCGTAGTCGACGACGATTTCGACCTCGAGGAACCGGCCCGTGAGTTCGGTGTAGTCGGCGGTCGAGTCGGCGAGTTCGGCCTCGAGTTCCTCGAGGCGGACGTCGACGGTCACCGCGGTGCAGTGGGGTTGGTTCTCGATCGATTCCTCCATCGCCGTCGCGAGGCTGGCGGCGCTGTCGGGCGAGATCGGCGTGCCGGCGAACTGGTGGTAGAGCGTGCCGAACTTGATACCGGCTTCGAAGCAGGCGGCTTGGGCGTCGGTGGGTGTCGTGTCCGGAGACATATGCGAGTGCTCGCGGGCGGTCGGGAAGGAGATTATGATGTGGCGGATAGGATGCTTCGTCACTCGCGCCAGCGGAGTCGAGTGTCCTGCTCACGCTGGCGGCACAGAATTGCCACGGCCTCCCCAACCGATTCGCTCGCTTCCAGTAGTCGCTCACTCATCCCTCGCGCATAGTCGTCTCGCGGTTCGCCGTTATCGGCGAACCGCGATCCAGCGCGCGCCACCTCGGCGTGGATCCCCACTTAGGAACGAGACGGAGCAGAAGGAGACGTCTCTCCGGGGGATGCGTGCCACCACCGACCGCACCGACGCGGAACCGCATGGTACTTATCGACGCTTTCCCTCACACCGAACGAATGGCACAGTCAGTCCTGCTCACGGGGGCTGCGGGGCGGGTCGGAGAGGCCATCCTCGGCGGCCTCGCGGACGACCACGAGTGGCGGTTGCTGGATCGCGATCCGCCGACGGACGATCACCCGGGCGAGTTCGTCGTCGCGGACATCACCGACGACGAGGCCGTCCGCGACGCGATGGACGGGATCGACGTCGTGATCCACCTCGCGGGCGACCCGCGTCCGGAAGCGCCGTGGGACAGCGTGCTGACTAACAACATCGACGGGGCGCAGACGGTCTTCGAGGCCGCCGTCGACGCGGGCGTCGAGAAGGTCGCCTTCGCCTCGTCGAACCACGCCGTCGGGAACTACGAGACCGACGAGCGCACGCCCGCGATGTACCGCGAGCACGACGAGTACCTGCTCGATGGCACCGAACTCCCCCGGCCGAGCAACCTCTACGGCGTCTCGAAGGCCGCCGGCGAATCGCTCGGGCGCTACTACCACGACGAACACGACCTCTCGGTCGTCTGCGTTCGCATCGGGAACCTCACCGAAGGCCACCCGCCGATCGACTACGAGCGCGGGCAGGCGATGTGGCTCTCCTACCGGGACTGTGCACACCTCTTCGATCGCTGTATTCGGGCCGACTACGGCTACGAGATCGTCTACGGCATCTCCGACAACGACCGGAAGTACTACTCGCTCGAGCGGGCCCGCGACGTGTTGGACTACGAGCCACGGGACAACTCCGCGGATCACGACTGAGCGTCCACCCGGTAGTTTTCTCACGGATCGTTCTGCTGGTCAAATTCGCCGTACCCACGCGCTTTCGCTACGTCTTTCCCGAATCACGGTGGCAATGTCCGACTTCAGCCACTTGTTGAACATCGTTGAGGAAAGATGATCAAGTTACAGACAAAACGCTGGACGAGAAGGGAGAAAACGATGGAGACACCTGACTTCGCGTTCGACTGCTCTCGAGTGTCAGCTAAAGTTCTTCCAAGATCTCTGCTTTCTTTTCTTCAAACTCCGCCTCAGTGATGAGGTCCTGATCGTGCATCTGCTTCAGTTCCTCGAGCCGGTCTGCAGTGGTAGATGCGGCCGCCTGACTTGTCTCTCCCGCCTGTATTTCGTGCATCCGTTTCCGGACGTACTCGACGGCATCTTCGCCTTCCGTTCCTGCTAGGAAGATGAACTCTACCGTCCGCCCACCGGATTGAGTTACCTTGAGCGTCGTTCCGTCGTCCTCCACTTCACTGATATTCGTATAGGGGACGCTGAAGCTGTTGTCCGTCGAGTAGTAGAAGATCCGTCGGTCGGTAACGACTGTGGTACGCATATGCCCCTTCTTGTATCGAGGCCTGTCGTCGGGGTTCCAGCTCAACTGCAGGTCTGGGTGTTCGTACCGCTGAACGAAGTGTGGTTGCTCCCCCTCGTCGAGATGGCTGACGATAGAAGAGTACGATGACTTGGCAATCAAACCCGTTTTTACCGTTCCCGAGTCCTCGAGGACTGCTTTCGTGACCGAGTCTCCCTTGGCGTGTTCCACCAACTCGTCTACGTCCATCTTCCAGCGTAGAGAACAGAGTAGCACGTGAAAAAGGTATTCGCCATCGAAGCGCGTGCTCGCGCTGCCACGTCCATAGTACTATTCGGAACAGAAGTCAGAGATGAATGAAGGCTACGAGCCACAGGATAACTCCGCGGATCACGACTGACGGCACCAGAACCGATCGCGGGTCGCGTTTGGCAGAGCCGGCAACCGACTCGGACGAGCCACGACGTTTTGTCGCCGGCCGTCGCAACTGGCCCCATGGAGTACACCACGCTCGGGTCGACGGGCATGAAAGTCAGCCGGATCTGTCTGGGCTGTATGAGCTTCGGGACCGGCCGGGAGTGGATGCTCGAGCCCGACGAGAGCGCGAACCTCATCGAGCGCGCGATCGACCTCGGAATCAACTTCTTCGATACGGCCAACGTCTACTCCACGGGAGAGTCCGAAGAGATTCTCGGCGACGCTCTCGCGGGCTATGACCGCGACTCGCAGGTCGTCGCGACGAAGGTCTTCGGCGAGATGGACCCCGACAACCCGAACGCGAGCGGACTCTCCCGCAAAGCGATCGAACAGGAACTCGAGGCGAGCCTCGATCGGCTGGGGATGGACACGATCGATCTCTACCAGACCCATCGCTGGGATTACGACACGCCGATCGAGGAGACGTTACGGGCCCTCGACGACGCGGTCCGCCGCGGACAGGTGCGCTATATCGGAACCTCCTCGATGTGGACCCACCAGTTCGCAGAGGCCTTACACACCAGCGACACGCTCTCCCTCGAGCGGTTCGCGACGATGCAGAACCACTACAACGTCCTCTACCGCGAGGAGGAACGCGAGATGTTACCCCTGTGCGAGAACGAAGACATCGGCGTCATCCCGTGGTCGCCGCTGGCCCGCGGCGTCGCGACTCGCCCCCACGAGGAGATCGAGTCGACGACGCGGGGACAGACCGACCAGTACCTCGAGCAGATGTCCTATCTCCAGGGTGGCGGCGAGGCGATCAACGAGCGGATACAGGAACTCGCCGACGAGAAGGGCGTCTCGATGGGCCAGATTTCCCTCGCGTGGCTGCTCCACAAGAACTGGGTCGACGCCCCAATCGTCGGCACGACGAGCGTCGAGCACTTGGAAGACGCCGTCGAGGCACTCGAGATCGACCTCTCCGACTCGGAGATGGAGTACATAGAGGAGCCCTACGAGCCGCTGCCGGTAGCGGGCCACGAGTGAGCACGGCGCTCGCGGCACGCGATTAGAACAGTCCCTTTACGTCTTCCTCGCGGGCCCGGCGTCTGCCGACGTGGTCGGAGAGTCGCTGGAAGATGATCCCGCGGTGCTCGTCCTCGCGGACGAAGTCGAACAAGAGCGTGATGAACTTGCTGTCGTCCGCCCCGGCCTCGAGGTCCCGCTGGGCGTACGTGCGAGCCCGATCGACCGGCTGCTCGTCGTACCCGAACTCCTCGGCGAGGACGACCGCCGCGATCGCCGTCGGTTCGAACTCGAGGTCCGCCAGCGTCGGGACGGTCCCCTCGTGTTCGAGGCGGACCGGCCCCCGGCGCTCGACGAGTTCGGGATCGGCCGCGAGCCGGGCGAGAAACGACCGCACGGGCTCGAGTCGGAGGTCGCGGTAGTCGGCGGGCAGCGCCGCGAGATACTCGCCGGCGCTCTCGGCGAGTCCGACGGCCCCCTCCCAGTTGCGCTCGCGGGCATGGAACACCGCGCCGCTGTACTGGATGAGTCCGTGGAGCAGGCGCTCGTCGTCGCTGCCGGACTCGAGGTCGAGCCAGCGGTCCTCCCAAGCGTCGTGGGCGGCGTGATAGTGGCCGTCATTGAAGATGGCGACGCCCGCCCGAAGCCGATCGCACATAGCCGTGGTTGGGGCTCGAGACTCGAGAACGTGACGAAAACGGTGACCGCCGGATATCACGTCGGCAGCGCGACCGGAACACTCCGGGAGCGAGCGACTCCGATCGACGAGAGCCGACGGCACACTACCGCCTCCGGCAGGGCGGGCAGACAACTGCGACTGCGTCGATTCCGGGACGCTGTCCCAACCGGTTATTGACCGCCACCGGTCCGGCGGTATTCGATATGAGGGATGGCGTACATATTAGTATGCGACGACTTCTCCCTTCCGAGGGCGCTTTCGACGGGCCGTAAGCGCCACTTACCGGCGCTCGATCGAAAGGGACTGTTGTCTCCGTGACATCGAACTGTCGCGTTGTGTACAATCCCGAATCGACGGTTTGCCGGTCTGGGATGAGTTCACTGCGCGAGTTCTTCGGAACGTCCGATCCCGTACGACTCAGATCTCGTCGTCCTCGAATCGGAATGTTCCGTCGCGCTGGACGACCTCACCGTCGATCTCGAGTCTGGAGTCCTCGCTGACGTCGGTGATCAGATCGACGTGGACGTCCGACTCGTTGCCCGACTCCCCATTGGGCAGGCAGGCGTCGTAGGCCCGGCCGAGCGCCAGATGGACGGTATCGCCCATCTTCTCGTCGAAGAGGATGTTGTCCGTGTAGCGGTCGATACCGCGGTTCATGCCGATCCCGAGTTCGCCGAGTCGACGTGCGCCCGCATCCGTCTCGAGGATCTCACCGATCACGTCCGCGCCCTGTTCCGCGCCGTAGTCGACGACCTCGCCGCCCTCGAACTCGAGGCGGACGTTCCGGACGGACTCGCCCCGAAGCGTCATCGGCACGTCGAATGTCACCTCGCCCTCGGTCGCGTAGGGCGCGGTGAAGACCTCACCGCTCGGCAGGTTGTGCGAATCGTAGGCGACCGAGGCAGCGCTGTTGACCGCCGTCCGGTCCTCGATCTGCATCGTGAGATCAGTGTTTCTCGAGACGAGTCGCACTTCGGAGCCGGCATCGAGCAGGTCTTTCAACTGTGCCATCTCGTCGGCCAGCGACTCCCAGTCCCGTAGGATAGCGTTGTAGGCGAACTCCTGGTACTCCTCGTAGGCCATGTTGGCCTGCTGTGCGAGCGACCGCGTCGGGTGGACCGTCGACACCCAGCGGGTCCCCAGCCGAGTTTCGCGGATCTCGCTTCGAGCGCTATTGTAGGCCCGCCGCCGGTTGCCGGGCACGTCGGCCGTCGCGCTCGTGTTCCGCCCGCCGCCGAGCGAGAGGTAAACGTCGGCGTTCTCGACCAGGGCGAGTTCGTGGGCCGGGTCCTCGTCGAAGTCGCCGTCATGGGCCCTGAGATAGGCCCGCGTGATCTCGCCCGAGCCGTAGGTCGCGAGCAGGTTCGCGCCCCGTTCGCCGAGTTTCTCGGCGACGGCGACCGCCAGCTCGTGAGCGTCCGGCCCCACCGAGAGTACGACGTCGTCGCCCGCCTCGACGCGGGCGCTCCAGTCGACCAGCACGTCGGCGTGTTCGCGTACGCGTTCGTCCATATCCAACCCTCTCGAGCGGGCTACTAAACGCTCTCCGTTCGGAGCGCAGAAATCAGGCGGCGTGGGTGTCCTCGGCGGTGAGTCCCTCGCGCGAGCGCACGAACGAGACGATCGCGTAGACAACCGGTGTGTCCAAGAGGGCGATCGCGAGTTTCAGCACGTACTGACCTACCATCAGCGAGAGGATGACGTGCGTCGGGAGCACGGCACCGACGCCGAGGACGGCGGGCGCAATGGCGAACGCGACCGAGACGAAGATGACGGTATCGATCGCCTGACTGCTCGCCGTCGACGCGATATTCCGGAGCCAAAGCTTCTCCGAGCCGGTGTACGATCGAATGCGGTGGAAGACGAGCACGTCCCAATTCTGGCTGACGATGTACGCCAACAGGCTCCCGAGGACGACGTTCGTCGATGCGCCGAGGGCCGTCTCGAACGCCGCGGGATCGACGCTGTTCGGTGCGGCCGGCGCGGCGATCGTCGACCAGACCAGCGCGAGGACGACGAAGTTCAGAACGAACCCGACGTTGACGACGATCTGGGCCGCACGCCGGCCGTACAGCTCCGTATAGCAGTCACTCGCGAGGAACGTCAGTGCGTACGCGAGCGCCGCGCCCGGTAAGGCGAGTTCCGCGCCCGTAATCGGAAGCGCGAACGGCAGTTCAAAGGCGAGTACCTTCGACGCAGTCAACTGTGCGGTCACGAGCGCCGTCACGAAGACGCCGATCAGCGCGACCTGCGCGATCGTCGGCGCATTGGCGCTCTGTGTCTGACTCATACAGCCGCGTATCAATCGGATCCACGTAAACGGTACTATTCAGCGATTACCGAGCGATGTCTGTGTTCCGGCTCGAGTATGCTCGATCGAAAAGCCTGTCAGAGGCAACCACACCCTACGAAAAGCGATCGCGATCGCTTCTGGACGAACAGTCGATTAGACCCACACTGCGAGAACGGGATACGGACCCGCTCACGTCGACTCTCGAGGAGAGCGACCGGCCCACAAACGGCGCCGAAACGACTGCAGCCCCGTCTCGAGCGGTCTACAGGCCGATCTATCGGGACTACCTCTCGGAGAAAATGCAAGACCGGTTTCGAGGTTTCTCCGCCATTCGGCCGTCTATCGTTGGGTTCGAAACGAAATTGTGTTTGTTTCGACAAACGATGCGTAACACAACTGTTATACGTATCCCGGGCCTCGATTGAATTGCAATGGCGAAAGGAAACGTTGATTTCTTCAACGACACAGGCGGCTACGGTTTCATTGAGACGGACGACGCAGACGATGACGTTTTCTTCCACATGGAAGACGTTGGCGGTCCGGACCTCGAAGAAGGCACAGAGATCGAATTCGATATCGAACAGGCCCCCAAGGGCCCCCGCGCCACCAACGTCACCCGCCTGTAACACGGCTTTTCACGTTCGGTAACGGGTTTCACACTTCGAATATCATTCTTCAGCACACTACACGACACCCAGCGGAAGCTATCTCGCATCGATCGCACGGAATCGAAATCGGGTTCCCGTAGTGACGACACCGACTGTCGAATCCCGTACTCGAGTACAGATCCGACAGGAAAGCGTATCCATGCCATCAGTCATAGGTCACTTTCGTCGCCGGCGGTGTGAGATGGGAGAAAAGCGGGACGAACCGCCGAATGTAGGCCGTGGTTACCAGACGAAACGACAGACAGTACCACGAATGACTCAGTTAGCTTCGCTGAACGTACTGGAAACAGTTGATACGAAATCGATAACAAATAGTCGGCTTCCCATCCGTCCACCTGAGTACAAAATGGACGATCTGACAGGGTTTCAACGCGACCTTCTGTACGTGATCGCAGGAGCCGATCAACCGTCGGGCCAGGACGTAAAAGACGAAGTCGAGACATATTACAATAGTGAGATCAATCATGGGCGACTGTATCCCAATCTCGACACGCTCGTCAACAAGGACCTCGTCGAGAAAGGCCAGCTCGACCGGCGAACCAATTACTACGAGATCAGCGATCGCGGCCAGCAGACCATCGAAGAGCGCCGCGAGTGGGAACAACAGTACATCGAGGACTAACGGACCGGACTGTCCTGCGATATCCACTCTCACTATCGCGTAACATCAGTTCTAGGGACGGAGACAGGAATGCTGGCCCCACGAGACTCGCTGTAATCGACCGCACGCTACCGATTCCGCCGATGGAACGGACCAGCAGTAGCGGCTGTACTGTACCCCGGAAAGCAGTCTCGCCTCTGCCGAATCTCTGGCGTGACGACGAACTCTCTCGGACGCTCCCTCCCCATCCCGGCCAATCTGTAGCCTCGGCCCCACTCGTCGAAACGAACCGTTCGAGTCACGACCACTCGAGCGAGTAGCCCCTCCGTCGTGGTCTCTTCCCGGCGGTTTCGGGTCTCGACACACAGCAATCCCGGTTCGATGGCACCGAAGATGAGACCCCGCGTCTCAACTATGTGCTGGCACTCCCGTTCTGTTCGTGACTGTCACTCGAGTCGGACGATCCCTCTCCAAAACCCAGAACTACTTACGTCGGGAGAGTCGTTGTTCTACTAACCGAAATAGGCGCTGTCCTTGGCGCAGTCGGGACGGAACGTTCGACGCCAGGGACGTGACCGAGAACTCGCTCACGTGCAGGACGTTTCTGCTCCCGTGGCCATTCCGGCCAGGAGACTGTCCGAAGGACAGCTATGATCGGACCTACAAATGGAAATAGAAATTGCGACAATTGGCGGTTACGAGGAAGTCGGCCGACAGATGACGGCTGTCCGCGCCGGTGACGACATCGTGATCTTCGACATGGGACTGAACCTGTCGAAGGTACTCATTCACGACAATATCCGAACCGAAGGGATGCACAGTCTCGATCTGATCGACATGGGTGCCATCCCCGACGACCGGATCATGAGCGACCTCGAGGGAGACGTCAAAGCGATCGTCCCCACCCACGGCCACCTCGACCACATCGGTGCGATCAGCAAACTCGCACACCGATACGACGCACCCATCGTCGCGACGCCGTTCACGCTCGAGCTGGTCAAAGGCGAACTCGAGGAGGAAGGGAAGTTCAACACCGACAACGACCTCGTCGAAATGGAGGCCGGCGAAACCATGTCGATCGGCGACAGCGGCGTCGTCGACCTCGAGTTCGTCAACGTCACCCACTCGATCGTCCAGGCGATTAATCCGGTCCTCCACACGCCCGAAGGCGCAGTCGTCTACGGACTGGACAAGCGGATGGACCACACGCCCGTCATCGGCGATCCGATCGATATGGAGCGATTCCGCGAGATCGGTCGCGAGGGCGAGGGTGTCCTCTGTTACATCGAGGACTGTACCAACGCGAACAAGAAGGGCCGCACACCTTCCGAGAACGTCGCTCGGGAACACCTCCGCGACGTCCTCTACAGCATGGAAGACTACGACGGCGGCATCGTCGCGACCACCTTCTCGAGCCACATCGCCCGCGTGAAATCGCTGATCGAATTCGCTCGAGACATCGATCGGACGCCGATCCTCCTCGGCCGTTCGATGGAGACCTACTCCGGAACCGCGAAACAGATCGGGATCGACTTCCCGTCCGACGTCGAGATGGTCGGCTACCGCCAGTCCATCGAACAGACGTTCGAGCGCATCATGAACGAAGGGAAGGAGAACTTCCTCCCCGTCGTCACCGGCCATCAGGGCGAACCCCGTGCGACGCTCACTCGAATGGGCCGCGGCGAGACTCCATACGAACTGGAAGACGGTGACAAGGTCGTCTTCTCCGCCCGCGTCATTCCGGAGCCGACCAACGAAGGCCAACGCTACCAAGCCGAAAAGCTCCTCCGCATGCAAGGCGCGCGTATCTACGACGATATCCACGTCTCCGGTCACCTCTGTCAGGAAGGTCACTACGAGATGCTCGATGCGCTGCAACCTGAGCACATCGTTCCTGCCCACCAGAACATGAGCGGGTTCTCGGGCTACGTCGATCTGGCCTCCAACCAGGGCTACAAACTCGGGCGCGACCTCCACGTCACCTCGAACGGGAACATCATCGAGCTCGTCTAAGTCAAGCAACTGCGGCGCTTTCGCTTTTCTCTTTCAGACTCGAGTAGTGGTAGCACTGTACAGCAACAAATGCGAAAAACCCGCACAGTTGCTACTGTGCGGGTTGAAAGTATGAATGAAAGCGGCGAATCGGATTTCCCAGAGGGTCGCCCACTCCAGTACTGACCGAAACGTAGGCGAGCTTATCTTCCGTGTTCGGGATGGGTACGGGAGGCACCTCGCCACTGTGGCCGCTGTAATGCCGACCGGCGGAATCGAACCGCCGTCAGACCACTGTCGGGATCGAGTTCGACCGAATTGGTCGATATGAGTGGTGGCGGCGAAACGGGGTTCCCAGAGGGTCGCCCACTCCAGTACTAACCGTAACGCAGGCGAGCTTATC